>NZ_CP159996.1:1200000-2400000 GCF_040703035.1 Terribacillus aidingensis
CAACTCCAAGTTCAAGCTGGCATTGAAGGTACAGAATGCAAGCGATTCGAATGAAATTATCAAAACACCTGATGCAGCGGAAATCACACTGCCTGGCCGTGCTTATTTGCAAGTTGGAAACAATGAAATCTATGAACTGTTCCAGAGTGCATGGAGCGGAGCAGACTATATTCCGGATAAAAACGATGAAGACCATGTGGATCTTACCATCTACAGCATCAATGATCTGGGGCAATATGACATTTTAACGGAAGATTTAAGCGGACTGGAGAAGAAGGAATCTATTGAAAAGATTCCATCAGAGCTTGATGCCATCATTGATCATATTGCGGATTACACAGAACAGCAGCGTATTGAACCTTTAGCACGCCCATGGCTGCCGCCTCTGCCAGAAAAGATTTTCGGGCCGGAACTTCACCCAGTTTCATTCCGTGATGCATGGAAAGAACCGAAAAAGCCTTTGGAGCCGATGATTGGTTTACTCGACCAGCCGGAAATGCAGCAGCAGATTCCATTGACGCTAAATCTATCCAAAGACGGACATATTGCTGTATTTGCGAGTCCAGGTTACGGGAAATCGACATTCCTACAGACAGTTGTCATGGATTTGGCGAGACAGCATAACCCGGAACATTTGCACGTGTATTTGCTTGACTTTGGTACGAATGGATTACTCCCATTAAAGAATCTGCCGCATGTAGCCGATACGTTCCTCGTCGATCAAGTCGAGAAAGTAGGCAAATTAATCCGAATGCTGAATGGGGTTATGAAGCAGCGTAAACAAAAGCTGAGCCAGTACAGTGTGGCGAACATAGGCTTGTTCGAAAAAGCAAGCGGGGAGACTGTACCGAATATCTGTATTGTGATTGATAACTATGAGTCTGTCAGAGACAGTGATTTCGGTGACGATTTCGAGAAGGTAATCACACAGATTGCCCGGGAAGGTGCCAGCATCGGAATTCATCTGATTATCAGTGCCGGGCGCCAAAGTGCGATGCGCATGCCTTTGCTGTCCAATATCAAGACACAAATCGCTTTGTACCTGATTGAGTCCAACGAAGCAAGATCGATTGTAGGACGCACCGATATAGAAATTGAAGAAATCGCAGGCCGAGGTCTTGTGAAAATGGAGGAACCAGCATTATTCCAGACCATGCTGCCTGAACACGGGGAAGAAGCATTGGAAATCCTTGATCGGATACAGGATCTAGCTAAAGACATGAACGAAGTATGGGATGGAGACTATCCGGATGCTATCCCGATGATGCCAGAAGGTGTTGTGGACTTCCTTGAATTCAAGGAACAGCGTCGTACCAAACGGATATTGGAAGAGAAGAAAGTGCCGCTTGGGCTTGATTTTGAAGAAGTATTGCCTGTTGCCTATAATCCGGCGCAATATGATCACATGACCGTTATCAGCGATCGGAAAGATGGATTGGATCGTATGATCAGATCTGTCGCGAAGAACGTTACCTTACTGAAAGATGTGTATCAAACGATGCTTATTGATACAGCAGATCAGGATATGGCTGACGTAGGGAAAGACATGCATGCTTATGTGTCTGAATCAATCGGTATCTCAACTATCAAAAATGAGCTTATAAATGAGATCAAGCAACGAAATTCAGATGGAGTATCGGAACCAAAATGGCTTGTTCAAATTGCAGACCTGCAGGACTTCACGGAACGTGCCGGACTTACTCTTGAAGAAGCTACTCTCATGATGGAACGCGGCAGCAAAGCGGGCATTCATTTCATAATTTGCAGCGATTACAACTATATCGGTATCAGTTATGAACAAGTTCCTAAATATCTTCGCAGCCAAGCTATCTTCGGACTCGTCGGCATGCGCCTGGGCGATCAGGATCTTTTCAAACAGCCATTCATCCGCCAGGAGAAATATCCAGAACCATACGAATGCTATGTTGCCATGGATCATCAGCATGTGAAAGTGAAAATTCCAGAATAGGAGGAGCTTATCCTTGAGTAAGAATTTGAGCATTTTGCAATCACGCAAGCGGTCCCTTTTGAATGGAATTAGTGATGCAAGAAGTCAAGCACAAAGCTGGGGCGATAAAATTACTCGCCTCCAGCAGGCTTCTAACAGTCTTCAGTCAGATATAACAGCATTGGAAGCAGATAAAGGCAAAATTGACACCTACGAAATCGATGTAAGACGCTGGAAAGGCAAAGAAGAAACCCGCTTTTTCGATGCCTATGCCGAGTACAAAGATCAAGTCCAGCTCTTCGTCAAAAAGACAAAGCAAGCAAAAGAAACAATAGATGATGAAATTGTTCGCTGTGAAGCGAATCGTGCTAGTTGTCTGGCTAGTGCTGAAAACTTGTCTATGTCTTTAAGCACTGTGGAAGGTAGGATTAGACAAGAGATGAAGAAGGAGTGAGGATATGGGGAAAGAAGTAGCTATTAATATGGAAGTATTTGAATCCAATGTCAGCAGTCTAAAGGCATCGGCAGAATCATTGCTTTTTAGCCAGCATAAAAGCTATACACTGGAAAAAACAAATATAGCACCATTTACGAAGGATTTGGAACAAATGGTAAAAGCTATTGAACTCTTAGATAAATACCAGTCATTCCTGACACAAGATATCCAAACATTAAAAGAGGTCGGAGAAACAATGCGGGACACTGACGAGCAGCTAGGTAAGAAATAAGAACAACAGTCCGCTTAATAAATAGTTCTTGGAGGGTTGAATAATGGGAAATAAAGTGGACATGAGTGAGGTTAATCGCTTTTCAAAGGACTTAGCCAATATCTCAAGTAATATTACAGAAGTTTTGGAACAAATAAATTCTGATTTAGAAAAAATAATAAGTATGGATTCCTTTAGTGGAGAAGCAGCAGATAAGGCAAAAAGCTATTATACCAATGTACATGGAACCACCATAAAGCTGTTTCAGGATTTATGGAGTGAATTAGAGGTAAATATAACCAACCATATAGAGACTTTTGCTACTGTCGTAGATACAGATAAAGCCGCTATTATTGAGAGTGATTACCTAACTGAATCAAGCACAGAGATTGAAACACAGCATAGTGCACTAGAATCAGAAGAATCATCAGTTCATAAAACAATTGATAGTATTTTAGACATTTGCCACGTAAATAAACCGACTTTAGCGACAGCAACAACAAATAAAGAAAAAGCAATAGAAATTATAAAAACGACTCATGACAATTTGGAGAGCTTTAAAAGTAACGGTAAAGACGAAATAGAGCAGTTGGATAGTGTCATGGAAGACATCAGGAAAGCTATGGATGAAGCAGGTAAGGAATCCGGTACTAAGCGATTTGATACAGGTATTGATGGGGAGAAGGTATTAGCTATTTTAAGCAAAGCTGTGACAAATCTAACGTATGCAAAAGATTTAACTGCAGGTTATACATCTAATAAACCGGTTATCCAAGCAGCTAAGGACTTGGGATTAAATGTTGTAAAAACAAAAGATAAAAATACTGGCAAGCCAATTTATCGTATAAGTGCTACCGAAGAAGCATTAAGAAAATTAGGTGTTGAACCTGATCCTCATGCGTTACGTGCATTAGGGCATAAAAAAAATGGTAATGTTAAAGCGCACTGGAGTGAGAGAACTAGAATACGTTATCTCAAGAAAGCACCTTTACGCTATTATAATGAGAAGACGGGAAAGCATATATGGTCTGTGACTGGTAAACGTGTACTTGAAAAATATCCTCAGTTAGAGGCATGGAATGAAAAGGCAGGAATGCTAGATAAAATAAAGGATGTTTCTAAAGTAACAGGTAAAGAAACACTCAAGGGTCTCAAAGATAGTGTTGTTCCTGATATTAAAAGTTTTGCTTCAAGCTCCGGAGGCGTTGTAAAAGGGGCAGCGAAGTCTTTAGGTCCAATAGGGACAGGCTTAAGTTATTATAGTAATTATAATGATGCTAAGAAAGGTGGACTCTCAGGTGGTGATGCAGTTTCTCGGGCAGTTCAGGATACTGTTATTGACACTACGGTAAGTACAACGGTTCAAGCGACTCTTACCACTTTGGGGACGGTTGCAATTCCGATCCCAGGTGTAGGAACTGCAATCGGTGCAGGTTTAGGGGTGCTAACAAATATAGGTCTGAATATGAAATTTGGGAAGAGTAAAAAATCTGTTATGGATCGTACGAAAGATACTTTTCATAAGATTAAGGGTTGGTTTAGCTAAGGAGGTAAGAATCATTGAAACAATTTAATGAACAGGACTTTGCTGTATTAAGAAAAACGCTAGAATCAGGAAGGCAAAGTCCATCTATGTTAGGAGGAGTATTAATATTATCTATTATTATGACTCCAATATTATTTTTAATAACATACATTGTAATGTACGATCAATCTACTTATCCATATAAAGATTTATTATTAGAAATTCATTTATATATGTCTATTTTAATATGCATCTTTTCAATATTATTCGCGATACCAACTATTTATAGAAGGTTTGAAAGAATACAGTACCTTATAATTATTATCGTTTCTCAAAATATATTTGCTTGGTTGCCGTTAGTTGCTTGTTTATTCTTAATCGGAAAAGACCCAGGAATGAACACGAGTGACTTAATTTGGTTAACCATCTTCTGTTTAATAGTAGGAATTATTATTTTCGCAGTAACGTTAATTCGCTTTTATGGGTTACTGAAGAAGGGCGCATATAGATTAGGGACTTCTAGAGATAGAAATAGATCGGTTTTAGAAGATTTGGTTTCCAAAAATAAGATAACTATTATTCTCGCTAGCGTTGGACTAGTTTACATAATCCAATTCTTGATTAGAAGTTTAGATTATTTGGCTATTGATACTATTGTGTTTAGCGTTATAGGATTATTAATTTACTTTGCAATGCAATTCGTTCTTCCTGAACAGCTGGTAATGTTATATTGCAAATATAAGTTCGAGAGTTTTAATCATAATAAAAAGGGTGGCTTAAAACCCATGAAAGTAAAGAGAGTATAGAAGTATGCAGACCGGTTAACTTTCCCTCATAAATATTTAAGGTTTAATAGCTTGAACAACCATTATCAAAAATGAAAGGAACCACCAAATGAACCTTGAAATTAAGCAGTTATACTTTACGAATGTACTAATATATAAAAATACAATGTTACGTGAAGACTGGCAAGATGGTGTAGTTATTATGGAAAATTTCATCCTGAACGAAGATATTTACCGGAATGGTCCGGTTTTCTTTTCTGTAAAATCAGTTGATAATGAACCCAAGTATGGACAATTTGAATATTATCTACCGGTAAATGAATGGGTAGAACTTGAGGGACATCCGAAATTCCGCTTTGAATCAGAAATAGAAATAGGAGAGGCATTAGTGTTACGGCAGGCATCGGAAGAAATGGATTTTCAAACAGCATACTCTAAGATCACGGAATATGCAGATTTAAAAGGCATTGAGTTGGAAGACTCGTTCTATTGTTTTTTACTAGAAGTCTACGAGGACATTATTATTGATGTATACGTACCAATAAAGCGGGGTGATTCCAATTGATAACGAATCACAAGTTTGCTTATCGTAATGTAGCTTCAAAGTATTATGCTTTCCGACCTGAAGAAATCGATAAGGCCATGGACGACTTTAGAGAAATCTTAGAAGGAAGCGGTCTGCATTTGTCTGGAAATATGTTCTTCTCTATTATAAGTGATCCACAGAGTGAAATTATGACGGCAGAGATTTTTTTAACAGTAGATGAAGGTACAATAAAAGGTTACATTAATCCAGAGGAAGAGGTTAGATTCCGGAGTTATTTCACACTTAGTCCCATGTTGATGACGAGAATAATGGAAGACTTTGACCAGAAATCCCAAGAAAAGTATTGGGAGCTAATAGGGTATCTACAAGTGAATCAATTGGAGCAAAGCACACCAGTTTTTGTTGAGTACAAAAACAGCTTGTCTGGAATTAATTACGTAGAGATGAGTGTAGGCTACGCGATAAATTTAAACGATTATGTTATTGAGTGATTTTGTTAATTACTACATAAAAAAAGAGCATGCTCCCGGCATGCTCCATTCACAATGGATTTATCAATTCCTCACTATTATTCCTCGGCGAATTAACAAGCGTAGAAACAGGGTAAGCCGTCAATTCCTCGGAATAAGGTTTCAATAATTCCTGCAATTTATCTGGATCTTGCTGTTCCCGGTCGAGCCATTTGTCCTGAGAGGCAGCTGACAGTATAACTGGCATTCGGTTATGGATCTGCTGCATGAAGCTGTTTGCTTCGGTTGTGATGATGGTGCAGGTGAAGATGTTGCTGCCATCTTCATCCTGCCATTTCTCCCACAGTCCTGCGAATGTGAGTGGGTTTTTATCTTTGCGCTGGATGCGCATGGGCTGTTTTTTGCCGTCTTCGGTTTTCCATTCGTAGAAGCTGTCAGCGGGAATGAGGCAGCGCTGTTTCTGAAATGCTTTCTTGAAGCTGCGTTTTTCCAGCAGTGTTTCGGATCTGGCATTGATCATTTTGCTGCCGATCTTCTTATCTGGTGCCCAAGGCGGGATGAGTCCCCAGCGCAGGGTTCCGAGCCGGCGTTTGGTCCCGTCATGGATGACTGCTGCAATTTGCTGCGTTGGAGCGATATTGTAGCTTGGTTCGAGTGCTTCCATCTCTGAGACAGCATCATAGGTTCGCAGGAGCTCTTCCCAGGGAGTGAGTAATGTAAATCTGCCGCACATCTTCATCTCTCCTTTTTTCTCCATTATAACCCTTCTGCCGTTTACTGAAACGACTTGGAAACGATGATACACAGCGCAATGGCGGCAAGCATGACTGCAGCAAAAATCCAATCTGTCCACCTTGTATGATACGTACGGTAAAATGTGCGGTCTCTTTCTCCTGTGAAGCCTTTGGATTCCATGGCTATGGCTGTCCGTTCAGCTTTGCGGATTGCGCTGGCCAGCAGGGGAATCGTGTACTGTTTGTATCGGCTGAATCTGCTTGTATTCGTTTTGGCTCCCCGAATAAGATGCGCAGAGCGGATCGTCGTTAACTCATCTTTTAATAAAGGCAAAAAGCGATAGCCAGCTAAAATGCCGTATGCAAGTTTCGGTGAAACGCGACATTGCTGAATAAGACTTAAGATGAACGCCACTTTGTCTGTTGTCAGGACAAATAGCAAGGATAGTGTAGCGTAGCTGAAAACTCGGATAGCTAATGCAAGTGCATCCTGCACCGTTTCTTTCGGCAAGTCCCAGAAGAGGAACTGCTGGGTGACAGAAGGATTTTCCGGTGTTTTCGCAAACAGCAGAGTGGATACGAGCATACCGATAGCGAACAGGGTGAAGGGAAGCAGATATAGGAGGTACTTCCTTATCTGTACTTTACCCAACAGCAATGTGACAGCCATGGTCCAGCCGATATACAAAAGCAATGCCAATGGATCAAAGAGGAAAGCTATGACGATCGCAGCTATCGTCACTGTCCCTGCTTTGATGCTAGGATTGATATGATGCATAGAGGCTGTCCTCCTGTGTCCGCTTATTGTAAGCTTCTTTTGCGGGAAGGGAGAGTCCATAGTCTGACAGATCTTTTCTCTTCCAAATTCCTGCAGGCTGGTCATCTGCTACTATACGCCCTTGATCCACAATCAACACGCGCGAAGCAAAACGATCGACCAGTTCCATATCATGCGTAATCATGACAATGGTGCACCCGCGTTGATGATGTCTCCAGATTAGATCCATCAGTACTTCAGTAGTATGGCTGTCTTGGCCAAATGTTGGCTCATCAAGCACGAGCAGTTGAGGTTTTTGAACAAGCATGGTCGCTACACTGAGCCGTCGTTTTTGACCTTGGCTCAAGGTGAATGGATGCTTATCGGCTTGTGCAGCTAACTGGATTTCCTCCAAGACCCTCTGAATTTCATCCGCGTTTACTGTCTGTCCGAAGGCGATTTCATTCCAAACAGAGTCTGTAAGAAACTGATGCTCAGGATTTTGAAATACATAACCGATTTGCTGGTAGAGTTCATTTGTTTTCCAACGACGTAACTTCTTTCCGAGAAATTCGATATCTCCGGCTGTGAGCTTCAGCAATCCAGTAATTTGTCGGGAAAGAAGCGTCTTTCCGCTACCGTTTTTACCTGTAATAGCCAGGAATTCTCCTTGCTGAATATCAAGATTAGGGATATCCAGTAGGACTTTTTCTTTATGTTGAAAGATAGCATTTTCCACTTGAATTATACGTTCCTTGGTCTGCATAACCTCTGGTGTTTTAGTCTGAAACTGCAAACCATGAGGGAGAAGGTCAACAGTAAGCGGCCAAGGTTTTGGAAGCTGTGCTTGCTTGGTAAGCAGAACTGCTTCTGGCAGCCAAATGCCTCGCCCCTGCAGCTCCTCGTCATAGAGATTGACTGCTTCACTCAAGTCTCCGTCAAAGAATAAAGAGCCATCTCGTTCCAATAGCATCGTCCGGTTAATAATTGGCTGCCAATAGTCAATATTGTGCTCTATGATCAAAAGCGTCATATCCTGCTGTTCTTTTAACAAACGTATCGTTTCGACAAGGTCTTTGCTCGCAGCCGGATCCAGGTTGGCCGTCGGTTCATCTAAAATAAGCATGCGAGGCTCGAGAGCCAACACTGCAGCCAGTGCGAGCTTTTGTTTCTGTCCACCGGATAGGGTGTGAATTTGATCTTTTCTCCTATGCTTTAAACCTACAAGGGAAAGAACCCGATCGATTTCTGAATCCATCAAAGCAGGAGCCATTTTTTTATTTTCTAACCCGAAGGCAATCTCGTCTTCTACGGTTAGCATGCAGAACTGTGTTTCGGGGTCCTGAAATACCGTTCCAACCTCTAAGTTGATTTTCCCACTTTTGAAATCCTCGATCCTGGATCCAGCGAAGTAGATACTGCCGCACATCTTTCCATCAAGTTCTTTTGGATACAACCCGTTCAAACAGTACGTGAGTGTGCTTTTTCCGGACCCGCTTGGTCCAAGCAGGAGAATACTATCTCCTTCCTGGATCGTAAAACTCAAATCAGTTAAGGTAGGAATGCTCTCTTCCTCAAATGTCACGGTAAGCTGGTTTACTTCCAGAAGGGATTGTTTCATCCTGCTTTTCGCTGGCGATAGGTTTTACCAAGGGGAAAGCTTGTCAAAGTTCCTGTTTTAGCCAGCGCCTCACTGATGGCTTTGCCGATCAAGCCGCTTATGACAGCTCCGCTGATGATCCGGACTATAAGCATAAGCACAACGTAAGAAGGGTCAAGGGCGACAAAACCGCCGCGGAAATATCCCCATATGAAACTTGTGATGGCGGCCCCAACACCAGCCCCCATCAAAACAAGGACATGATAAGAGCGATAGCGTGTGATGGCAAATGCTGCTTCAGCTCCGAGTCCCTGAACAATAGCCGAAAGGATGACAATCGGTCCGACGCTGCTTCCAATCAGTACTTCGACAATTCCGGCTATTATTTCCGATACCAGTGCAACACCGGGTTTTTGAATGATATAAGCTGCAACGATGGAGACGAGGAACCATACTCCGAAGATGATATCGGTTCCGATTGGTCCGACAATCCCCATCATGATGACGTTGACCGGCAAGAACAAGAGATAAACAATCCCGAATACAACAGCGAGTGCCGCCATGACTACGATATCTTTCATGCGCCAGTTTTTCATTTGATTACCCCCTTGGCAGACGGACTGTTCGCAGACATTGTCACCGTCATTACGGTGTGAGATGATCCGGAAGCCTCCGTTTCAGTGAAAACATGCTCCAAACCCATAAAGACGTCAAAAGCATTGCCATCAAGACGAGTGGAATAATGGGATTTGGAAACAGTGATTCCTCGAGAGCGCATATTATCAATTTGCGTATAGATGGTGTCCATGTAATTTCCGCCGCCTAAAGGATAAAGCGAGAATTTGGATGCTGTTTCAAGCTTCATATCTTTTACTTTAGGTAGGTTCAGCTTTGTTTCGTCCTCGGCCATGTATACGTCCCCAGTGGAATCTCCAGGACAGCCGATGGAATATGTACCATTGAACACAACATGATCGCCATCTTTGGCTGCTGCAAGGAAAATAGCAGAGGTGACATCGAATACATGCGGTATTCTCCCGCGAACTAGTGTAGTGACATCGTCCGTCTCAATCCATACTTTCGACGTATCCACGGTTCTCAGTGCCTCTAATATAATTTCTTTGAACCTGTCAGCCATTGGATAAACCGAAAAACTGCAGCCGGCAATCCGACTGGTCCCGCAATAATTTTGAATTTCCATCATGATTCCTCCTATTTTTTTGCATATAAAAAGCGACGGCACCATAGGGCGCAGTCGCAGAATATACAAAAGTAACAGGACAATTCTGGCTGCACTTCCCCACGCTGGTATTATCCAGATCGAGTTCAAAGGGTCAGAATCAGATGATTCTTCTCAGCCGTTACCAGCTCCCCCAGTGCGTCGCAAGCTTATGCAATTGATACGTCTATAGTAAAAAAGATAGCTGAATTTGTAAAGGGTTTGTTGTTGGAACGTTGCAATTTTCAGCTGTCACTAGTATGGTGACCGTCCAAAGTAAGTGGAGAATAATGGATTATTCAGCGAATTGGAAGGGAAGTAGAATAGAAAAATAATGGAGGGGAAAACATGGAGAAGCACGCTTTTTCAGGTACTGCATGGGAGTGGCTTCAGTTAGATGAGAAGAAGGATTTAGAGAAAAAAGACGAGCTAAACGCGTACACCATACATATTCCATGGGTAAAACATATACATTCTTCCGACACGAATAGTCTGCAGATGGAGACGACAAATCAGGACTCTCTGGCTCTTTGGGGCTCGCTCATATATGTCCAGGAAGCAGCCAAGAAGGAAGAAAAGCATCTTTTTCACTTCTTTGTAAAAGAGAACACGCTGCTGACAACTGCACTTGATTTTAAGCTGCTGCCGACTACAACAAAAGATGATATTCTCGCTAAAATGCAAAATGCGGACAATGCGATTGAAGGATTTATGATCCTCCTTGGAGAAATCATTTCAGCTTTTTTACATAAAATCGATCAATATGAAGTCAGATTGAAGGACTTGCTTTGGCAGGTGAAAGAGAATAATGATACAAAGCTGCTTAACAAAATTGCTGAAAATCGGCATGAGATATTAGTATGGAAGAACTTTTTGATTCCCTTCATAGAGGTTAAAACTGGTGTAGTCGAAGCATTCGGTGAGGGATATACTGATAACATACATTTTAAACGAACACACTATCGTGTTGAGCGCTGTGAGAATCTTGTTAGAGCGTATGAAGAGGAAATCAGAGGTTTAATTGACTTTGAAGATGTTGTCTCTTCTTTTAGAGGCAATGAAATTATGAAGACACTGACTGTTATGACTGTACTTTTCACACCAGTCATGGCGCTCGGCGCATTATGGGGCATGAACTTCGATAATATGCCTGAATTGAAGTGGAAGTTCGGGTATGCAGGAGCCCTCATCTTAATACTCCTTTCGACTCTTCTGGTTTACTTGTTCTTAAAGGCGAAGGGCTGGACAGGAGATATGCTCGAGTCGAAGAAAAAGCAAAAATATGTGGATTAAAAGGGTTAAAGATATTAACTTAAGGTATTTTTTCATCCGTTTTATCAAAACTTAAATCTATCACACCTCAGAGTGAAAGTTGGGTTTAAAATGGATTTAAAGACAATACAATCAATCAAAAAATACGCAATACCACTAACTGGTGAAGCTGAATTAAGTATCATAAGTGAAAGGGCCGGCAATGCAAAATTTGCCTTGCTTGGAGAAGCGTCGCATGGTACATCTGAGTTCTATACCGTACGTGCGGAGATAACCAAAAAGCTGATTACAGAAAAGGGTTTTACATTTGTAGCAGTAGAAGGAGACTGGCCCGCTTGTCAGGCTGTTAACCGCTACATCAAGGGTTACGACACGGTAAGCGGCTCAGCTCGGGAGGTCCTTAGCAGTTTTAATCGATGGCCGACGTGGATGTGGGCGAATGAAGAAATTATTGATTTGATCGAGTGGATGAAGACATACAATGAAAAGCACGATGTGCAGCCAAAAGTTGGCTTCTACGGAATAGACATGTACAGTCTTTGGGAATCCATGGAGGAAGTGATTTCGTACTTAACGAAGATTGATTCTCCTGACGTCGAAATTGCCAAAAAAGCATTTACTTGTTTTGAACCATTCAACAGAGACAATCAGGAATATGCTGTTTCTGCTGGTCTATATTCTGAAGGCTGTATTGATGAGGTTGCAAAGCTATTAGCAACGATTCAAAAAAAGAAAGATCAGTATCCATGTGAAGAGGAGCTCCGTCTTAACCTGGAGGTAAATGCGCTCGTAGCTTATAATGCCGAGCATTATTACCGCTCGATGGTCGTTCGAGATGAAGAATCATGGAATATAAGGGATACACATATGGTGCATGCTCTGAACGAGGTTATGAAGTTTTATGGCTCAAAAGCTAAGGCGATTGTCTGGGAGCATAATACACATGTTGGAGACGCCAGAGCCACTGACATGGCGCATAATGGAATGGTCAATGTCGGCGAGCTTATACGGCAGCAAAATGCTCAGGAAGATGTGTATATCATCGGATTCGGTACGAACAGAGGAACAGTAATAGCTGCGGATGAATGGGGAGTCAATCATGATGTGAAGATTGTTCCAAAAGCAATTGGGGGATCATGGGAGGACCTCATGCATAGAGCCGGCGCATTTGATAAAATGCTCTTTTTCGATACAGAGAATAAACATTTATTCCAGCAGAAGATCGGACATCGCGCGATAGGTGTAGTGTATCGACCGGAGTTTGAACAGTTTGGTAATTATGTGCCTTCTCATATGTCACAGCGCTATGATGGGTTCATCTATATTGATGAAACGAGTGCTTTAAGGCCTTTGGCAGTCGAGAGAGTTTTGCTTTAAAGTTAAAATTTATTTTCCCGAGGAGCCGTTATATATTTCGGCTCCTCTTTTAAGTTGTAAAAATCATGTTTGAACTGCTTAATAAGATATAAAGAAGAAGTCCGAATTAATGCACGCCTAGGTAATCCAAAGCATCTTTTACTGTAGACATAGTTGGTGATGATAACAAGCTGATATCCATTTCAACTGCTTCTATCGCAAGCTCGGGTCTCATGCCGGTAAAGACAGACTTTATACCAAGCATAGAGAGAACGTGATTAATCTTGAAGAGATAATCTGTTACAACTTTGTCTAATTGCAAGATACCTGAGAAATCGATAATCAAAGAGTGTACATTCTGTTGTTTCGCTTTAATAGGAACAAGATTCAAAAGATGTTTTGCCCGCTCCTCGTCAATTGAACCAACTAAAGGAAGAATGGCTATTCCGTTTAAAAGAGGCACGAGAGTAGCTGAAAGTTCATTGATTTGATTCATCAATTCCTGGCTTTTTCTCTCAGTTAGTTTTTTCTCAGAGATATCTCTTACATAAGTTTGAATGGCTTTCGTGTCCTCAATTAAGACCGGGTGACAATATAACTCCACATCTGCAGTTGTACCGTCCAGTTTGAAGATGGATTCCTCTATCACTTCTGCAGGCTTAGCATAAGCCGACTGAATTCTTTTTCGAATCGCTGATTTAGAACTCTCATGAAAAATATCTAACGGGCTTGCTCCAATGATATCTTCTCTTTTTCCATTAAAGAATAATTCAGCCGCATGGTTAACATAAATGATCTTTAGATCTGTATGAACAATTAAGGGATCCAATGAATACTCAATAACTTCGCGGTAATTAATCTTCGATATGTCTTCACTCATTATTATCCCCTCCTAGAGAAAGTATAGAGAACTTTGAGTCCGTTAACAAGTCAAGTAGTTTTTGCCTCGGGTTCACAAAGAGTATTGTTGCGGATTGTCATTTCATTTAATAGAAAAAGATTGCAGAGAATCAAGAAGTTCTCTGCAATCTTTTTATTTCTTTTTAATTGTAATAGTCCAAGCAGCTTCGCCTAATTGTTCATATGCCGTCACTTCATGACCTGCCTCGGCAGCCCAGCGTGGGATGGATTCAGTACCTTGTGTACAGTCAAATTGAACTTCCAGCTCATCGCCCGTTTGAATTTCTTTCATTGCTTCTTTTGCTTCTACTAGCGGGAATGGACAAACCATCCCCATTACTTCCAATGTTTTTTTCATTCTTATACACTCCTTTTAAGCAGTCGCTGCTTGTGTGGTTTGACTAGCCTTTTTTCGTGGACGTACAAATACAAAGTATGACGCAGTCCATGTACCTAACATCATGAACCCCAGAGATATCCATCCTTGCCATGTCATCATTGCAGTCATAACTAGACCATTCCCAATCGAACAGCCTCCGGCTAAAGCTGCTCCAAAGCCCATCATTAATCCGCCGCTAAAACTATTGATTGTCGTTTTAAGGTCAGGCAGCCTGAATCTGAATTCACCACTCATTTTTGCAGCAAATAAAGAACCTAAGAAAATACCGAGTACAAGGAATACGCCCCAATTGATAAAGCTTAGTTCCCCTGTAACTAAGTATTGCAGAATATTAGCAGAAGGAGTTGTAATTCCTAATCCGGCAATCCGACCGGTAGCGATACTTAAAGGCCAAGCAAGTATAGCGATGAGTCCGATAAGAATGGCAGTGACAAATGGATGCCAGCGTTTTTCAAAAAGAATGTGTGCAAGACCGGTTTTCTTCGGTTTTAACCCGGGAATTTTGACTGTTGGTTTCCTTATAGTGCGGAAAACAACAAACCCGACAATCACTACAAGAATAGCTATTAAAACCCAGTTATTCAAACCAAATGTTGCGGCAATTGAGTTAGACTCTACCTGTACTTCTTTTACTGCTGTGTCCAGTGGCAGCAAAACGCCTGTTTTCATCATGGCAGCTACAAGCATATAGCCAGCCAATGCAATCCAGCTGCCGATTAATCCTTCTCCTGCGCGATACCAAGTACCTGTGGCACATCCGCCAGCAAAGATAATACCGATACCGAAAATAAAGGATCCAATGATTACAGCAACAATCGGCAGTGAACCAGCATTAAATTCGAATAACCCTAAACTGATCATTGTATAAACACCAACGCTTTGGATAGCTATTGCAATTAATAGCGCGTAAAACATGCGATTATCTTTTGATAAATACATATCACGAAAGCCGCCTGTTAAACAAAAACGACCACGTTGCATAACAAATCCAAGCAACGCCCCGCATAGTAAACCTGTTAAGATCATTTGAAGCATGGAAGCACCTCTCTTATTCCGAGTATTTCTATAGGTTTTATAATAATGTTTAGCTACTTTGGAATCAACCCTTAATTTTTTATTCTGAAATTTATTCGTAAAACAAATGAAACGAACAAGGATACACGTAGAATCAATCAGCTTTACTACGGTCTGTTTGATATGATGAATATTCATCATATCCACGATTGGTTAATTTGAATTGGGTATTTTTGTAAGGGTATAACTATGATAAAGTTTGCTTATGGAGGGGGATTATTGTGAAGCAAATCATTTTTCTATTGTTATTGATCTTTATAGCTGGTTGTGAGACAGAGCTTGAGCCAAGTAAGTATGCAGATGAGTTGACGTCTGCAAAGGATGTACTGCTCGAAATAGAAGCTGATAACATAGAAACGGTAGATGGTTTTAAATTTCGTATAAAAAACAATAGTGAATTTCCCATTGCTATAGGTCGTGCATATGTACTTGAAAAGTATGATAAGAAGAAAGAAGAATGGTTACAGATACCACTTAAAGACAATGTGGGTTTTCATGAGGATGGCATAATCATTGATCCTGGTTCTGAATCCAGTTTTTTTGCATCATTCGATGCTTTCAATTACAGCTTTCCAAAGGGTGATTACCGCATAATAAAGGTTCTGTCTTCAGAAGGAGATGGGATTTTATTGTATGATGATTTCAAAATTGATAGATAAGCGAGGAGTAATAAATATGAGAAAAGTGGTCATAGCTGGAGGAACAGGATTTATCGGGGAATTCTTTCAAAAGAGATTTCAGGAATTAGGTTATGAGGTCAGTATTATCTCAAGGCAAAAACAACACATCCACTGGGATGATAAATTATCCATTCAAGAAACATTGGAAGATGCTGAACTTCTCATAAACCTTGCTGGGAAATCTGTTAATTGCCGATACAATGGAACGAATAAGCAGGAAATAATGAATTCCAGGATTACTACTACTAAGATATTGGGTGAGGCTGTCCAGTCCTGCAGCAATCCTCCTGAACTTTGGATTAATAGCAGTACGGCCACCATCTATCGTCATGCGGAAGATCGTCCGATGACAGAAGCTGATGGAGAAATTGGTTCAGGGTTCTCAGTCGATGTTGCCACGAAATGGGAGGATGCATTCTTTTCGTTTAGGTTGTCCGAAACAAGGCAGGTCGCTTTGCGCATTGCTATTGTTCTAGGTAAAGATGGAGGAGTCATGACCCCGTATCGGAATTTGGTCCGTTTCGGATTGGGAGGGATACAAGGCTCGGGAAAGCAGATGTTTAGCTGGATACATATCGAAGATTTATTTCAAATCATACTTTTCTTAAGAGAAAAGAAACACCTGAGCGGCGTTTTCAATTGTTCTGCACCGCAACCTGTTACAAACCGAGAATTGATGCATACACTGAGAAAGGAATTGAATACTCCATTGGGCTTGCCTGCTCCTAAATGGATGCTGGAGATAGGATCCGTTTTCATTCGGACTGAAACAGAGTTGGTTCTGAAGAGCCGTTGGGTTATACCTGACCGTTTGAAACGTGAAGGGTATAACTTCAGGTTTAAAACACTTGGCCATACTTTACAAGACATTCTGCATCATGAATAGACCGCAAGAATGAATAGTATTCTGATGTTTATTCCGTGTTGACGATGTATACTGATTTGCTTAAAGAACTTCTGCAGAGGTTCTTTTATTTTTAGACTGCTAAATAATATGGTAGATAATTCGGGATAATGGTACCTATTAAATGTAAGCGCTTTAATATTATGATGAATGAAGATAGAGTAAGGCTTATAACAGCAATTGAAGGGAAGGATTAAGACAATGCATGTTATAAAAAGATTGTCGAAACCATTTTTCATTGTTCTTATTACTGTTCTTATCATTTCAATGAATCCAGGCGTTACGCTTGCCAAATCTAAGCAAGAAGAAGTGAGGGTATGGTTTAGCTCGGAAAATGCTCCAGCTGACAGAAGCTGGTACGAGGGACCGAAAGAAATCACGTATAAGCTGGATCAGCAGCAATCTATCGATATAACAGAAGAAAAGGAAATTGACGGTACGACGATTTTTGTAGACCCAGACAAACAGTACCAGGAGATGCTTGGAGTTGGTACTTCTTTAGAAGAATCATCGATCTACAATTTGTCAAAAATGGAATCGGGTAAGCGGAAGCAAGCGCTGAAAGATCTGTTTGATCCAAAGAAAGGAATAGGGATGGATGTTATCCGGATTACGATTGGAACTTCTGATTTTACCGCACAAGATGCATTTTATACCTATAATGATATTCCTATTACGGAGACGGATTATGATTTAAGCGAGTTTTCCATTCAGCGTGATATCGATTTAAATATTGTCTCAACGCTAAAGGAAGCATTACAGATCAATCCAGACATCAGAATATTTGCCTCACCATGGAGCCCGCCTGCTTGGATGAAAACAAATAAAAGCTTGATAGGCGGGCGGTTAGAAGATAAGAATACAGAAGTACTTGCAGCTTATTATCGGAAATTTGTCCAATCATATGAAGCACAGGGAATTCCGATATATGCGATGACTATGCAAAATGAACCGTTGCTTGAAATCGATTATCCTAGTATGTACATGCCGCCGGAACAGCAAAGAGAACTGGCAGTTTTACTCCGAAACGAATTGGATGCCCATCACTTAGATACAAAACTATGGACATTCGATCATAACTTCAGTGAAGCTAGGGATTATGTTTCAACCGTTTTCGAGGACGGAACGGCAGATAAATCAATAGCAGGAATCGCATTTCACGATTATGCTGGTGAACCTAAAGCAATGGGAGAAATTAGCCGAGCTTTTCCGGATAAAAGCATTCATCTTACCGAAAGATCTGTCTGGGGTACTGCTGGAGCAGACCGAATTGCCCAGTACTTCAGAAACGGCGCAGCAAGCTACAATGCATGGGTAACGATGCTTGATAGCGACATAAGCACTCACCATTGGATTGGTACACCTGATCCAACAATGTTGATTCAAAATGCAGATAAGGTAAATAAGTACTGGAAAATACCGATTTATTATATGACTGGAAATTACTCGAAGTTTGTAGATCGTGGTGCGAAGCGGATTGACAGTAACTACGGATCTCGTGATTCGGTTACAAATGTTTCTTTCCTTAATCCTGACGACTCTATCGTAACAGTGGTTATCAACCAGACTGACAAAGCACAAAAGTTTCGAGTTGTATCAGAAGGCAAGCAATTTACTGCAGCATTGCCGGCAGGAACGGTAGGGACCTATGAGTGGCCTCGTCCTTCTCCTCAGGAAGACGTTAACCTGATTGAAAACAGCAGCTTTGAAACAGGAACATTAAATCAGTGGATGGAATGGAATAACGGTGTTTCAGCACACAAAGCAGATGCAGATGAACCTTTTACCGGAGTTTACAAACTTACGCACTGGCACTCGGATGCTTATCAACAGCGGACTGCACAAACGGTAGAAAACATACCAGATGGTACCTATGAGGCAAGCGTTTGGGTTCGCTCAGGTGGTGGACAGAACAAGCTTCACTTCTATGCAACAGATTACGGCGAAACTAAGAAAATAACTGAAATAGGATCAAGAGAGGTAACAAATTATACAAAGTACAAAATCGATGATATTCGGGTTTCAAAAGGACAGCTTGAAATTGGAGTATGTTCTGACGCAAAAGCCGGTAATTGGGCTGCATTCGACAGATTTGAACTAAAACAACTGAAATAAACAAGTGATCCATTAAAGGACTGCTTTTAAAGCAGTCCTTTTTATCTTCAATAGATATTAGATGGCAGTTTAATTGCTTATTTGTGTCCTCTTGTATTACTTTACCTTCTCATAGGGCAAATAAATAAAACAAGGAATTCAACAAAGACATGCAGAAAAAGTAGTTATGTAATGTTTGGTATTGCTCTAGTATTTTGTCACCGTTTAATTATCTCCAAACTGGGAGGGTGCTTCTTTGCAATTATTTTTTAAATATAACTGGATGGTTAGAGAAGAATGGTATCAATGGTGTGAAGAGTTGAATGAAGAAGAACTGCTACTAGACCGCACGGGTGGAAAGGGAAGTATATTACATACACTTTTCCATATAGTTGATGTCGAATGGAGCTGGATACGTCTCATACAAGACAAAACCGACTTCCAGGACAGTTTCGATGCTTATAAGAGCTTGAAAAAGGTTCGAGAATTAAACGCTGATCTTCATTTAGAAGTAGAAAGCTTTGTTAACAAATGGGATGCTAATATGGAGGGACGTATATTTTACGATACCTTATCAGATGGAAGAGTTTTAACGGATACTTGGGGTGAAGTCATGCGACATATTATTGCTCATGAAATTCATCATATTGGGCAATTATCAATATGGGCAAGGGAAATCGGAAAAAGCCCAGTTTCTGCAAACTTCATAGGGCGAGGTCTTACTTCTTACTTCAATAAATAACACTGCATGTAATGGCTTTCGAAAAGTTATGTGTAGTTGGCGCAAGTACCTACTTAACTAGCAGTAGACTTTAAATATTTTTAAGATGGACCTGCTGGTGAACTATTCTATTCACCAGCAGGTCCATTTTTGTTTGCCAAAACGCTTATGTCCAGCTTCCTTTTTAGCTGCATCAATAAATGGAATTATATGTTAAAGTTATATTGGGGGGAGTTATCTTAATGTATGAATTTAATCGTGCAGGATTTGGAATCAGGTTTTTCGCTAGTATCATCGACATGTTTATTCTTATTATTCCCATCAGTATCCTGCTCTACTTTATACAGGGGGAATTTTCTATTGAATGGTCAGATGGCTACTTATGGGATATTGGATATGTTATATATTTGACAGTACTTCCTGTTCTATGGAAAGGATATGTCATTGGAAAGCGGCTTATGGGAATTAAAATCAAACGAACAGACGGAGGAGATGTCACGTTTACCAACATGATTCTTCGAGAGGTCGTAGGCAATGGACTGCTGGTATTAGTTACTTTAGGTATATCATTACTGATTAGTGCTGTTATGGTGCTTATAATGGAGGATAGGCATGGTCTCCATGATTTAATAGGCGGTACATATGTAATACACACTCGATGAGATGAAACTTTTCCTTCCTTTATATCGTATAGGTATTACGACATCAAAAGGAGGAACAGCATGATCTTTTTAATTGCATTAGCCAGTCTTGCTGGCTTTATCCTGATCGCTCTGGCAGACTTGGCAGCTGGAGGAGGAAAGGCAAAGCTCCAGCAATACGTGGCAACAGGTATTGCTGCTTACATCGTACTAGTCATTATCATCTATTTCGTGTTACCAGCATTCATAATCCAAAATATCCTTTGGCTGAACGCAATCGGTATTTTCTTTGCCGCTTTTCCGCTTCTTGCAAGCAAAAAAGCAGAAAAGAAATCGAAAAATGCAGGTGTTTCACTTGCGGCAATACTATTAGCAGTTATTATTATCGGAGCAGTTGTTTGTGTGATTGCTAATTTTGCAGTTTATCAGTCTACGTATGACCACGTAGTTAAATCAACAGAGGAAGAAGCAAAACCGCTTGATGAAGATAAGACACCCATAGCAATTGCACCGAGCTCAGTCCGGAACAAGATGAACAAAAAAATGAGCGTAGTACCGGATACACAGCTCTATCATCTCGGCAGCCTTCAGACGCAAACTGTTGGCGGGACGAATGAATACATTGCGCCAGTGGAATTTGACGGTTTCTTCAAATGGCTGAAAGGCGGAGAGACTTCCGGCTACTTTGTCATTGACGCGACAGATCTTGGGGCACAGCCTGAATTTGTGGAAAATAAATTATCCTATGTACCATCTGCTTACTTCCATAAGGATTTGCAGCGGATTATCTATTCACGATATCCTTCCTATATCCAGGAAGGGGATGCACGCTTGGAAGTCGATGAAGAAGGAAAAGCATGGTACGTGCAGACTGTCTACCAACCGAAACTTTTCACAAAGAAAGCGAATGGGGACAATATTCAGGTTGTGGTTGTGAACCCTTACAATGGACAGTCAAGAATTTATGACGCTGATCAAGCGCCTGATTTTATTGAGAACACAATATCACCAGAAATGGCCAGTAAGCTTAATACGTATTATGGAGAATATAGCGGCGGTTTCTGGAACCGACACTTCGGGAAAGCCGGCGTGAAGATTCCGAACGACAACGGAACGGAGCATGGTGTGACAGCTGTCTTCGCTGAAGATGGCAGTATTCAGTATTTCACCGATTTCAAATCACCGAAAGAAAATATCGACTCTGCCCTTGGCTACTCAATGGTCGATGGCCGGACAGGGGAAGTGACATTCTTTGGTGGTGAGAAGAACAATGGCATCATGGATTCTTCCGGAGCTGTGCAAGTGGTGGAGAAGGAATACCCTGAGAAAAAATGGGAAGGGAAAATGCCCGTACTTTACAATATAGACGGTAATCCGACCTGGGTGATCAGTGTGCTCGATTCCAATGGTATTTTCAAGCAGTATGCATACGTCCGGGCAGCAGATTCTGACTATGTTGTGTTTGGAGATAATGCTAAAAGTACGTTAGAGGCGTATCGACTCCAGCTTAGTACAGATACAAGTACAGCAGAATCCACAGGAGACGCTCCTGTCCAGCAAGTGAGCGGGGAAGTGAACCGTCTCTATATTTCCTCCGACAATGCCGGGGCGAAAACAATTCAATTCTTGCTGAAGGACCAGGATGTTATTTACAGCATTAATTCGACAGATGCACCATATGCAATCTTTCTGAAAGAAGGAGATCAAGTCAGCTTTGAGGCTGCTATGCAGGATGGAGCAGCATCAGCAACGTTAGAGCAGATTTCAATTGAAGGATTGAATTAAATTTAGCCAGCTTTCAAAGTGAAAGCTGGCTTTTTTAAAGTCAGATTGAAAGAGGGTGCTGTTATGAGTAAAGAAAAAGAAACAGCTGAACTGCGAAGAGAAAGATTGAGACAAGAAGAAATAAATCGAAATCCAACTGGAAATGTAAGCGATGCATTCAACAGAAGTGATAGTGGAAACCTTGTTGATTTAGCAGGCGGTTTAAGCTGGAAGGTAACAGGGGTCATTTTGCTCGTTCTGATCGGCGTTATTACGCATTTATATTCTTAAGATAAAAGAGGCTAGGACATAATTAGATTCCCATTGGTTAAAACCGAATGTTATTCTTGAGAGCCGCTTCGGCAGAACACTCCGCTTTTCACGGGCACGGCCTCAGCCTCCTCGTGGAAAGTTTACAACTGCGGGGTCTTCAGCTCGTGCTGTTCCCGTAGGAGTCTCCGTGTTCTGCCTACGCTAGGATGGATAACTAATCAAACAAGACCGAACTTATGCAAATTTTCTTTTGAAGATTTGCAATATAGTTCGGTTTTTTATATGGCTAAACACTTTCTCCCAGCCTCTTTCTAATACAATTAACTTTGTACATAAGAAATGTGCCTGCATTACATATTCCTAAATCTTGCGAAAACTATTTTTCTGCAAGATTAATATACTGCTGAAAATAACAATACTTAAACTGGACACCAGCAGTATAGATACAATTGAAATATCCGCTATCAGCAGTAAAGAAACCAGTCCATAAGACAACGGAACCAAGCCGATGCTAACGAGCGTGCTCACACTTAACACCCTGCCTATAAGATGCTTCGGTACAACACTCTGGATTAGGCTGATGAAGGGAACATTAATGGCAGATACACAGACACCGAGCAGGCAGAGCAGGATACTGGAAAGGATAAGGTTTTCCGATTGGCTATAAAAACAAAGGAGTATACCTTCTCCTAATAGGAATGCTGTTATCCAGCGTCCTTGCTTTTTTATTGTAAGCAGACCCAGCAGAATTCCACCAATGATAATACCGCTTGAAAAACTGATTTGGAGGAAACTTAGTGTAAACGCATTGCCGGCAAATACACTTTCTGCGAAAAGCGGAATACTCAGCATCAGCGGACCTATGTATAATAAGTTATCGAAGATGAAAGTCAGCATAAGTAATCGAAGGATGGAGCTGCTTTGTATGTATTGCAATGCTTCCTTAATCTGAAAGCGAATAGTTACATCCGTTTGATTCACTTTTCGAGGTTCCTTGATGGTCAATTGGCAAAGACAGCTGATTAAAAGAAGTGAAAAAATGATAGCGAATACTGTGGAGTAGGAAAAGAAAGATAGTAAAAGGGCTGCAGCCGGCGGACCAAGAACTACACCAAGCTGATTGATGGTCTGCATATAGGCATTTGCTTTTGTCAAATGCTCTTCTGATACAAGCTGTGTGATGATGCTATCACGAGCAGGCCAGAAAAAAGCATCCGATACACCGAAAGTGACAGCCAAGAAGAGCAGTGGCAGAAGATGAAGTAAATCGCCTTCTGCAAGAAGCGCAGCAAGCAGCATCAAACTACTCCGAAACAAAAGGGAAAAGAAAATGATGCGGCTTTTTCGAAGTCGATCAGCTAGCATCCCACCGATAAACATGAATATAACACGAGGCAGAGTTGTTGCCAGTAAAACTGCTCCCACCAATTTCGGTACACCTAGTTCGGTTACAACATACCATTGCTCGATGAGTAAATACATGGAAATAGAGAAGCTGGAAAAGATACTGGAAACTAGCAACAAGTTAAAATTACGGTTGTGTAATAAGATCATGCTGTACCTCCTTGTTCGATATACATCTAATTAGTTGTGGAAAGAAAGCTGCTCCTAAAAAGAAGCAGGCCACATTTCTTCCGGATTAAGCTGATATGTATTCCCCTCTCGGTAAAGGAAATGATGCATGATCCACTCTCTGCGAATCGTTGCATAATCCTGGTAGTATTGCTGGATATATACGTTCAATTCTTGTTCTTCATAAACCTGATGCCGCTTTAAATTCTGGATCATATAAGCTAAAACTATTACGCGTTTTTTTTCCTGTGCAGGCAGTTGTGTGAGCCTTCCATCTGGAGAAAAAAAGGTTTTAACTAACTTAAGTTTTTCTTCCGCATCTATATCTGCGCTTGGATGTTCGCTTTCTTGACCAAGCTGTAGAATGCTGGTTGCAAGCTTTTTCAAACGCGATTCATCCAAATAAAAATAAATTGTGTTTCCGTCTCTGCGCTCATAAACAACCCCGGCTTCTCTAAGTTTCGTCATATGATGTGTGATGGTAGGGGGTTTCAAACCTAGTTTATGCGCAATTGCCTGACCATGCAGAGGCCCCTTTTTTAAAACTGCAATGATCCGCATTCTCGTTGCATCCCCGACGGCTTTATGAAAACGGACTAATTTATCAAGTTGCATACTTTCAACTCCTTTAATAATTAGATTAACATCTAATTAGATAATTATCAAACTTTAATTTGTTTCATGATCTTCCAGTTAGGGGTATAAGATAGAAAAAAGAGAAAGAGGCGGAAGCTGTGCGGGCAATGCTTATTATAAATCCTTCATCAGGGAAGGAAAAAGCGATGCAATTTGAGGAACAAGCTGTAGCACTACTTTGCAAGCGGCACGAACAAGTGGTAGTAAGGTATACCGAAAAAGAGGGGGATGCAACCGAATTTGCTGCTTCCGCTTGTGATGGTACATATGAAACGCTGCTTGCGATGGGCGGGGACGGCACGATAAACGAATGTATCAATGGGTTGGCCGAAAAGGAGCAGCAGCCTAATTTTGCTTTTGTTCCGCTCGGCACAGTGAATGACTTTGCCCGTGCATTGCAAATACCACGAAAACCAGAGCAGGCATTAGCTTTACTCGAGGACTACCACATAAAAGCAGTAGACATTGGTAAATTAGGTAATCGTTATTTTATGAACGTTTTAGCTGTTGGAGTAATTGCAGAAGCAGTATATGATGTCACCCCGGAGGAGAAAAGCAAATATGGCCATTTTGCTTACCTGATGGAGGGGGCAAAAGCATTCCGAGACAAGACACCATTCCGCATCAGTGTCCATACAGGTGAAAAGGAAGCTTATAATGATAAAGCATATATGATGCTTATTGCACTAACAAATTCCGTAGCCGGTTTCGAAAAGTTTGCCGAACAAGCTGAAGTGGATGATCATTTGTTTCATGTCTTCATTTTAAATGATTTGTCCTTTACAAAAGCGGTCAAGCTGATACCTGATATTTTTAAAGGAAATTTAGCAGCCAACGAGCAAGTTGCCTACTTTCAAGCTAATGAAATCAGCGTTGCTGCTGATACGGACCTTGTCGTAAATATAGATGGAGATGAAGGGGAACCACTGCCTTTTAAAGCCAAAGTTTTACCCGGAGAAATTCGTGTCGTCGTACCAAAAGAGGCATAAAAAACCTCGCCTTAAGGCGAGGTTGTAGAGGTGGAAGTTGTATTATCAAGAGCAGGAAGCTCTAACTGATCACGCATCGTCTGTGTAGCATTAGCCAATGATGTTGCATCAGGAAGGAAAGCGTAGGCGTTATAACCAGGGACAATTCCGTTTCCGCCTTGGCCTTCGAGCTTCAGGCTTTCTACGGTTAATTTATTGTTCACGCCGTAAGAAATGAAGCTCTTCATCTCATCGAAAGTCATATTTGTCTGCATATTGCTGCCAACTGCATCCAAAAGACTGGAATATTTAAGAACCGAACTCATGTCTGTCGCTTTATCCATCATTGCTTCAATGATTTGCTGCTGACGTTCACTGCGGGCAAAGTCACTATCTTGCTTCCTTGTTCGAGCAAGTGCAAGTGCTTCTTCTCCGTTCAACGTCTGGACACCTGGCTGTAGGTGGATGGCACCTTTTTCATCTTTGGAGTTCATTTCTTCCAGTTCATAAGGTACATCAACTGTAATACCATCCAATGCTTCAACAACGCTGATGAATGCCTCGAAGTTTACATCGATATAATAGTCGACTGGAACCTGAGTCAGTTCTTCGACTGCTTCTACAGTTGCCGTAGGACCGCCGTTATACGAACCATTTATTTTTGTGTTGCGTTCAAGGTAAGGTACGTAGGTATACGTATCACGCGGAATGCTGAGCATTTTAATACTTTTATCATCTTTATTGAAGGTAGCAAGAATCATCGTATCGGAGCGTTTACCGATATTGTCCTGTTCCCGTTTCTCACTTGAATCAGATCCGATGAACAAGACGCTCACGCTATCTTCGGCAGGATTTACTGCACTGTCGCGAAGGGATGATTTGTCCCGGCCATCATCTACGAAAGAATCATTGGCCAAATTACCTGCTTTTACATAAAGATAACCAGCATATGCTGCCGGAATGAGAATCAAAAGTAATACAATTATAAATATATTGCGGATAACGCGCTTCTTGCGGGATTTCTTCCGCTTTTTCTGTGAACGGCGCAACTCCTGTTTATCGTCTTTTGCCATATATATGTTTCTCCTTTAATCTGCTAATCTAGAATTTTGTCAAAATATGTTTGAATATCCCCAGAGTCTACTATATCATATCATTCGCCATCAAGGGGTATGATTCTATATGATGGAGGAAACAACCAATAAAGCAGGTGGATAAAATGAAATTGCATAGCATAGACGGTGTGGAAGGTTTTATTAGTACAAATAGACTTGCTGTCTTATTCATATCCTCACCAGACTGCAGCGTCTGTCAGGCCTTGCTGCCGCGAATAGAGGATATGCTGCAGACTCATCCACAAGTAGAACTTGGATATGCAGATGCCAGTGAGGTGCCGGAAGTTACAGGGAAATTTCTTGCATTTGGCGCTCCGACTATACTCGTATTTGCAGAAGGGAAAGAACAGATCAGAGAAGGTCGGTTTATTCGGATGGAAGATTTCGAGGCTAGAGTGGAAAGACTCATTTTGCTGACAAATTATTAAGAATTTGTAAAGAAACGTACTTCTTGAAACTAACATGGTATCATTTGCGTAAATAGACAAGTTGTTATTTAGGGAGGGAAATCTATGTTCAAGAAATTCATCCGTAAAATACAGGAATCCGCCGGTGGGAGCAGCCATCGCCGCGGGAGAAGATATGATTCCAGCGGCCATCGAGGACGTCGCTATGACTCTAGTGGTTATCGAGGACGCCGTGGCTCTAGCGGCAGTAGTGGCTACGGTCGCAACCGTTATGGCGGCAGCAGCCGGTACAAGCGCCGTGGATATGGAAGCAGCAGTTAATCTGCTGCTTCTTTTGCTCTTCTCAAGGAATCAATCGCTTCAAACACAGAAGGGAAAGGTTCCTTGATGCCTAATAATCTTTCGAGCGCATGCTTGCATGCGGGTGACAAAGTGAGCTCTTCCGTCCAAGGGAGGGCTTTTTTAGTTGTTTTTTCAAATGTGGTGTACAAAAGATAAAGCAGGATGTCACCTAAATCGAACAGATCCTGTTCCAGACGACTCTGCTCCTCAGAATTCCTTTTACTTCTGAATTGTTTCGCTAGTCCAAAGTCGATGAGATAAGCATGTCCACCGGCAAGCATGACATTCGGTATTCGGATATCACCATGGTAGATACGATGTGTGTGCAGGTGGTCTACAACTTGAGCTATATCGATTGTCAGTGCAAGTGCTTCTTTTTCGTTATATTGCTTTTTTGTATCAAAGATATGCTGTTCCAGATTTTCACCAGAAACAAAATCCATCACGAAAAAATAACCATCCTCTGTATGAAAAAAGGAGCTGGCAGCCGGAATGGAAGGGTGCTTGAGTTTGCTGAGCAACTCATATTCCTGCTGGAACATGCGGAAATATTTCTTCCGGCCCTGACGGCTGCGCCGAAGCTGTTTCACTGTACATGTCTTCTGCTGGATGCTATCAACGCACAGATAAGTAGTACCATAGCTGCCGGAACCAAGTTTACGGATGACGCGGTATCGCTCGGCGATATACGCTCCTTTAGGATATTTTTTATCGACAAGGTAGCGATGCAATAATCGAAATGGTCTGAAGACCTGATATAACATGTGAATTCCCCGATCTTTTTTCTTTAAGTATATAGACTTGTCCCCGGGTTGCAAAGTATGTTGTCAGAATATATAATAATATTAAAGTGATATCACTTTAATATGAATATGTAGGAGTGACGTGTATGAAAGAAAAGCAAGCTGCTGCTTTAAATGGTTTCCTCGGGGTGCTGATCATCCTTGCTTGTGCGGGTGCTGGTATTTTCAGTTTGACACAGGAGGGTGTCGTTTTAGCAGTCATTCTCTTCCTTGTTGCTGTATTGCTGGTAACCGGAATCGTGATTGTACCTCCTAATCAAGCCTACGTTGTAACATTCTTCGGTAAGTATATCGGTACAATTCGTGCCAATGGTTTATTCCTGACTATCCCTCTTACTACGAGACAGCGAATCACTTTGCGTATTCGCAACTTCAACTCCAAGACACTAAAAGTAAACGACATAGAAGGGAATCCAATTGAAATAGCTGCAGTGATTGTGTATCGTGTAGTAGATACAGCAAAAGCAGCGTTCAATGTAGATGATTACGAAGAATTCGTCGCTATTCAAAGTGAAGCAGCAATCCGTCATATCGCTTCAAATTATCCCTATGACAATTTCAATGAATCCGGTTATTCTCTGCGTGAGAATGGGGATGAAATTACTGGAAAACTGCAGGCAGAATTGGAAGCACGTCTGAATGAAGCGGGTGTGGAAGTGATGGAAGCACGTTTCACGCATCTTGCTTACTCAACAGAAATTGCCCAAGCGATGCTGCAGCGCCAGCAGGCGGCAGCAATCATTGCTGCCCGCAAAATGATTGTGGAAGGTGCAGTCGGTATGTCGATGGATGCTGTGGAAGCATTGAACGAAGGCGATTTGGAACTGGATCCAGAGCGCAAGGCGCAGATGGTGAACAATCTGATGGTGGCCATTGTTTCCGATCGCGGGACACAGCCCGTCGTGAACAATGGATCACTATATTAAAGCAGGGGTCTTATGGCAAAAAAGAAGAGTTTTCCGTTGCGCATCAACCAGGATATCTATGATATGGTGCAGAAATGGGCAGACGATGATTTTCGCAGTGTGAATGCTCAAATTGAATATTTACTTCGTGAGCAGCTGAAGCAAGCTGGCAGACTGAAGCCGGAAAAAGAAAAATAGAGCAGGAAGCAAAAGGCTTCCTGCTCTTTCTTATGCCATGCTGTTGGCGGGGAGATGCATAGTAAGTGCGTGCAGCTCAGACAGCTTATGAAGATCGAAGTTCCCACCGCTGATGACGATTCCGCAATGATCGGAACGTATACTTTGATGATGGCGCATCAGTCCTGCAAAGCCAGCGGCGCCGGCACCTTCAGCGAGCGTCTTATGCCTTTCGAGCAGCTGTAAGACACCAGCAGCGATATCACGCTCTGAAACAGTGACAATATCATCCACATATTGCTGTATCAGCGGCAATGTCACCTTGCCGGGCTCATTGACAGCAATCCCTTCCGCAATTGTCGTGCAAGGGAGGGATGGTATCAAATGTTTGTGGAACGCATGGTAGGTTGCGCACACAGCTTCTGTTTGCACACCGATGACGCGAATAGAAGGCTTGATCTGTTTGGCAGCAAAAGCGATACCGCTTATCAGGCCGCCTCCTCCTATCGGAACGATGAGCGTGTCGAGTTCAGGCTGATCCGCCAGCATTTCTACGGCAATCGTGCCCTGTCCAGCGATAATATCGATGTCATCGAAAGGATGGATGAAAGTACCTCCAGAATGCTGCTGTTCCTTTTGGGCAGCAAATAGTGCCTCCTGGAAGGTTTCACCGGCTAACTCAACCGTTGCACCATAGCTTTTAGTTGCTTCTACTTTTGGCTTCGGAGTATGAATTGGCATATAGATTTTAGCTGGAATAGCGCGTTTTGCTGCTGCAAGAGCGACACCTTGTGCGTGGTTGCCAGCAGAAGCAGCAAGAACACCGCGCTTTGCGTCTTCTTCACTCATGCTGCCAATTTTAAAAATGGCCCCGCGTGCTTTAAAGGCACCCGTCTTCTGCTGGTTCTCCATCTTCAGATATACGTTCCTGCCCATCATTTTGTCCAATGAAGTGGATGTCCTGATTGGCGTGTGATGTACCAAATCCTTCAAATAAGCTGTTGCTGCTTGTATCTGTTTCTGACTTAAGCAATCCCCAATGCCTTCACACTCCTTTAATGTGTTTGTTCAAATTGTGTTATCTGATCAGCATAACTTAACGTAATGCCGATCTCGTCTAGTCCATTTAAAAGCATATGTTTATTATAGGCAGGAATGTCAAAGCCTGCCTCAAAACCTAGCTTATCATATACTTTCTGTTTTTCCAGGTCTATTGTCAGTGTATAAGCATTCTTTTCTGCCTGATTAAGCAAATAGTCTACTTGTTCCTCGGAAAGACGGATAGCAAGTATCCCGTTTTTAGTTGTATTGTTGTAGAAAATATCGGCAAAACTCGGCGCAATGATCACTTTGAAACCATAGTCCAAAAGAGCCCAGGGAGCATGCTCGCGTGACGAACCGCAGCCAAAGTTGTCACCGCCGACCAAAACAGATGCACCTTCATATTTGGGCTGATTCAAGGAGAAGTCTGTGCGCGGCTTGTCATTTTCATCGAAACGCCAGTTATAAAAGAGATATTGCCCGAAACCAGCTCGTTCAATGCGCTTTAAAAATTGCTTTGGTATGATCTGGTCAGTGTCGACGTTACGTTTTGGCAACGGATAGACAAGACCATTATGCGTTTTAATAGGTTCCATTTTCTATCCTCCTTACACAGTTGGTGCGACAACCTGTCGGACATCGACAAATCGCCCTTCGATTGCTGCCGCCGCAGCCATTTCCGGGCTGGCCAAATGCGTGCGAGCTCCAGCTCCTTGACGCCCCTCGAAATTTCGATTCGACGTAGAAGCACAGCGTTCTCCTGCGGGCACGACATCTTCATTCATTGCCAGGCACATACTGCAGCCAGCATCACGCCATTCGAATCCTGCATCTTGGAAAATTTGATCCAAGCCTTCTTGTTCTGCCTGCATCTTGACTGTGAAAGAGCCGGGAACGACCATCGCACGGACAGAAGGGTGGACTTTCTTTCCTTTGATGACACTTGCTGCTTTACGCAGGTCTGTAATCCGCGAATTCGTACAGGAGCCGATGAATACATGCTGAATCTCAATGGAAGTCAGCTGTTGGTTTGCCTCCAAGCCCATATAAGCAAGGGCCTGTTCGACAGAAGCTCTTTCATCCTTATCCTCGATAAGTGCCGGGTCTGGTACGCTTGCAGATATCGGCAGACACATACCAGGGTTTGTTCCCCATGTGACTTGCGGTTCTATTTCTGATGCATCCAAATATACGGTATGGTCATATACAGCTCCCTCGTCTGTAGCAAGGTTTCTCCACTCAGAGACAGCAGCTTCAAAATCAGAACCTTCGGGTGCATATCTTCTGCCGCGCAAGTATTCGAACGTCGTCTCATCCGGGCTGATCAGGCCGGCTCTGGCACCAGCTTCTATGGACATGTTACAAACGGTCATCCGTTCCTCCATTGATAATTCTTGGATAGCTTTGCCGGTATATTCGAGCACATAGCCGGTTCCGAATTTGACGCCGAATTTACCAATGATGGCCAGGATCAAGTCTTTCGCAGTCACGCCAGTTCCTAATGATCCTTCAATATGCACATTAAGCGTCTTTGGTTTGTTTTGCCAAAGTGTCTGAGTAGCAAGCACATGTTCTACTTCACTCGTACCTATTCCGAATGCCAGAGCACCGAATGCACCGTGGGTGGAAGTATGACTGTCGCCGCATACTATTGTTTTACCAGGCTGCGTCAAACCAAGCTGCGGGCCAATGACATGCACGATACCTTGATCCGGATGGTCAATGTCAGCTAGGCGGATTCCAAATTCGGCACAATTCGTACGCAGCGTTTCCATTTGTTTTCGTGCAACTTCATCACGAATCAGCGGACGGTGGATTGTCGGTACATTGTGATCAACTGTTGCATAGGTGCGTTCTGGCTGCCGTACTTTGCGACCTGCCAGGCGCAGACCTTCAAAAGCCTGCGGAGATGTTACCTCGTGCACAAGGTGCAAATCAATATACAAAAGGTCCGGCTTATCTGTTTCCTGTACAACTGTGTGCTTTTCCCAGATTTTTTCGATGATCGTCTTTGGTTGCTTCATTGTTCTCAGGTCCTTTCTTAAGAACTCACTTTTGCTGTCGTCAGCTGTTCGATGACGAGAGAGGTCATTTCTTTCGTACCGACGATTTTCTCTGTATCCACCTGCATATCGGTTGTTCCGTAACCGTTTTGCAGTACATCATCTACAGCTGTTTCCACAGCCTCGGCTTCTCTTTCCATCCCGAATGAATACCGAAGCAGCATGGCTGCTGAGAGAATCGCTCCAAGCGGATTAGCAATATCCTTGCCGGCTATATCCGGAGCGGAGCCATGCACTGGCTCATACAAACCGAGCTGATCCTCACGCAGGCTGGCAGAAGGGAGGAGGCCCAGAGACCCGGTAAGCACGGATGCTTCATCGCTCAAGATATCGCCGAATAGGTTCTCGGTGACAATAACATCGAAATAGGTTGGGTTTGTAATGAGTTTCATAGCAGTAGAATCCACGAGCATATGCTCAACCGTTACTTCTGGATAGTCTTTGCTCTTTTCATCAACGATTTCACGCCATAGTTTGCTGGATTCTAGTACATTTGCTTTATCGACGGAAGCTAGACGTTTATTCCGGAGCATTGCGCTCTGGAAACCTGTATCGACAATCCGTTCGATTTCGCTTTTTTCATAATGCAAGGTGTCGACAACGATTTGACCATCTACACGGCGTTCGCTTGGAAGCCCGAAATAAAGTCCTCCGGTCAGTTCCCTTACAATCAATAGATCGCTGCCTTCGACGATTTCCTGCTTGAGCGGAGAACTAGCAAGCAGGGAAGGAAAGGTTTTGACGGGACGCAGGTTTGCAAATAGACCCAGACCCTTGCGCAGCTGGAGCAGCCCTTTTTCGGGCCGCAGATGAGCAGGCTGCTGATCCCATTTTGGTCCTCCTACAGCACCAAGTAAAATGGCATCTGATTCTTTACAAGCTTGAAGGGTGTCTGCTGGCAGCGGTTCCCCGAATACATCTATGGCTGCACCGCCAATCGTCTTACTTGTGAAACTGAAGTTGTGGGAAAAGACGTCGGCCACTTGCTGCAGGACGGAAGCCGCAGCTTCTGTCACAGCAGGACCAATTCCATCTCCCGGAAGCAGTACAATGTTTTTGTGCATAGTTAACACTCTCCAGGTCAGGGTTTAAATTAATGCTTGAACCTTTTTCATAGTTGCGGCACGCAAAGCGCGGTTCACGCCGTTGACAAAGGCATGGCTCGATGCCTTCAGCACATCATTTGCCGTGCCGCGGCCGGTAAAGGGATCACCGTCAACTTGCAGCTGTACATGTACTTCAGCGAGAGCATCTTCGCCTTTTCCGACAGAATGAATGCGGTAGTCAGTAAGTGTTACTTTTTCATCGATTAAAGCAGCCAATGTATTATAAATAGCCTCGACTGTTCCATGACCCGTCCGGGCGGTTTCCTTGATGCCATGATCCGGAGTCTGCAGGGCAATTGTTGCAGTCGGCAGATTTTGTGGACCCATTGTTACTTGAAGGGCTTTCACTTCATACGTTTTCACTGGGTCATGCTTTGTCTGGACATCTAGTGCAATGGTAAAGAGATCATCATCCGTGATTTCTTTCTTTTTATCTGTCAGGCGCTTGAAGCGGTCGAATGCTTCCTGCAACTGTGTTTCAGATAGTGTAAAACCAAGTTCTGCGATTCTGGTATTGAAAGCATGTCGTCCGGAATGCTTTCCAAGTACTAGATTGGTAGCATTCATTCCGACTAGTGCCGGCGTAATGATTTCATAGGTTTCTGCATGCTTCAGCATTCCGTCTTGGTGGATGCCAGATTCATGAGCGAAGGCGTGATCGCCGACGATTGCTTTGTTTCCTGGCACCGTCATGCCCGTCAATTTGCTGATCAGACTGCTCGTTCGTTTGATTTCATGCAGAATGAGGCGGGAGGAGTGCTCATAGGCATCTTTACGAATGTGAAGGGCAACCGCGATTTCCTCTAGGGCAGCATTTCCTGCACGTTCTCCAATGCCATTAACCGTTCCTTCAATTTGAGTTGCGCCGTTTTCGATAGCAGCAATGCTATTGGCTACAGCCATTCCCAAATCATCATGGCAGTGTGCTGATAGATCTGCTTTTTCGATATTTGGAACGTGCTCCTTCATATAAGCAAACATTCTGCCGTACTCGGCAGGTGTCGCATAACCGACAGTATCAGGCAAGTTTACAACTGTCGCACCAGCATCTATGACAGCCTCAACAACTTCGGCAAGGAAGGGAAGTTCAGATCTGGAAGCATCTTCTGCAGAAAATTGGACAATTGGGAACCGTTCCTTCGCATAAGTAACCATCTCAACAGCTGTTCGAAGCACTTCCTCAGGTGTTTTCTTCAGCTTGTATTCCATATGGATAGGGGAGGTGGCCAAGAATACATGAATTCTTGGCTGCTCTGCACCCTTCAATGCTTCCCAGGCGGTATCAATATCGCTTTTCTTTGCCCGGGCCAATGCTGTGACAGCGGTAGTTTTAATGGTCTTGGCAATTTCCTGTACAGCGAGGAAATCACCCTCGGAGGAAGCGGGGAAGCCCGCTTCCAAAACATCCATTCCGAGGCGTTCCAGCTGTCGGGCAATTTCAACCTTTTCCAGTTTGTTCAGATTGACTCCTGGTGTCTGTTCGCCATCTCGCAGTGTTGTATCAAAAAATTTTATTTGAGCCATGGACAATCACTTCCTCAGCGGATTGATTTTTCTTGCCTTGTTTGACGAATGGCATCAATTCGCGGAGTTCGCGCCCAATTGTTTCGATCTGGTGATTTGTTTCTCTGGCATTGATTGCATTGAATTGTGGTCGGTTGGCCTGGTTCTCCAAGATCCATCCTTTCGCGAATGTACCGTTTTGGATATCGTCCAGCACTTCTTTCATGCGAGCTTTTGTTTCATCATTGACAACTCGCGGACCAGAAACGAAATCACCCCATTGAGCTGTATCAGAGATACTGTAACGCATTCCCTCCAGACCATCCTCGTACATAAGGTCGACGATCAGTTTCAACTCATGCAGACACTCAAAGTAGGCAACTTCTGGTTGATAACCAGCTTCTGTCAATGTTTCAAAGCCAGCTTTGACAAGGCTTGTAAGTCCGCCGCAAAGGACTGCCTGCTCACCGAACAAATCTGTCTCCGTTTCTTCCTGGAATGTTGTTTCCAAAATTCCAGCGCGACCTGCTCCAATACCTTTCGCATATGCCAATGCGATTTCTTTTGCAGTTCCGCTGACATCTTGGTAGATACCGAATAGGGCAGGAACGCCAGCGCCTTCTGTGTACGTACGGCGGACAAGATGACCCGGGCCTTTCGGGGCAACAAGGAATACATCCACATTAGATGGAGGTGCGATTTGGTTGAAGTGAACGTTGAAACCATGTGCAAATACAAGAGCATTTCCAGTCTCCAGATTCTGTTCGATGCTTTCTTTGTAGATAGCAGGCTGCAGTTCATCCGGAACAAGCATCATGATGATATCCGCTGCTTGAGCCGCTTCAAAAGCAGAACGCACATCATGTCCGTCTTCAACTGCTTGATCCCATGATTTACCTTGCCTTACTCCGACAACAACATCAAATCCGCTTTCTTTCAAGTTTTGCGCGTGAGCATGGCCTTGAGAGCCATAACCGATTACTGCGATTTTCTTCCCTTTCAATACCTCTTCTTGAATGTCATTGTGATAGATAACTTTTGCCATGATCTCGTCATTCCTCTCCATTTTTAATTGGTTATAAGTGAATACGTGTTTCCATCCGCAGCTTGCGGCTGATGCCCACGTAGGAAGGCCGTTACACCAGTTCTCGTTAATTCCTTGATTCCATAAGGCCGGACAAGCTCGAGGAAAGCCTCGATTTTATCCGAATCACCGGTTACCTGAACAATCATGCTGTCCTTGCTGATATCTACTGCGCTGGCACGGAAAGGAGCAATGATGCTTTGCAGCTCATTCCGGCTGGCAGGGGGGCAGACAACTTTTACGAGTGCCAGCTCCCTAGCAACTATGGCGTGATCGGTAATATCGGCTACTTTCAGTACGTCAATCTGCTTATGAAGCTGTTTTGTGAGCTGTTCCAGCTTCTGCATGTCTTCTACTTCAACGACGAAGGTCATACGGCTGATTTGCTCCACCTCAGTTTTGCCTACTGAGATACTATCGATATTGAATTGTCTTTTCTGCATCAAACCTGTTATCCGGTTCAGCACACCGCTCCTATTCTGAACGGTTGCCGTAATGATTCGCTTCATCGACTCACTCCAATCATTTCATGCAGTCCTTTTCCTGGTGCAATCATCGGGAACACATTCTCCTGACGCAGCACACGACAGTCAATTACAACTGGTTCGTCAGATTGAAGCAGGGAAGGAAGCTCTGCCACTAACTGCTCTTGTGTTTCCAAGCGGAATCCTTTTATGCTGTAGCTATCAGCCAACTTGATGAAATCCGGCTGGATATCCAGCAGTGACTCGGAATAACGCTCTTGGTAAAAGAATTCCTGCCACTGCCTGACCATACCGAGACTTTGGTTGTTGACTATCAGTATCTTCACCGGCAGTTTTCGCTCTTGCAGGACGGATAGCTCCTGCATGGTCATCTGGAATCCGCCATCCCCGACTACGCTGATGACTGTACTGTCGGGACTTGCCAGCTGGGCCCCGATTGCAGCAGGGAAGCCGAATCCCATCGTGCCGAGTCCGCCAGAGGTCACCCAGCGATTGGGCTGGTCAAAACTGTAATATTGTGCGGCCCACATTTGATGCTGCCCGACATCGGTCGTGACGATGGCATTTCCTTTTGTTGCTTTATGAACGGCCTGCATGACCCATTGCGGAATGAGATCCTGTCCAGGGTTGTTGAACCATAGCGGATAATCTTCTTTGTACTGCTGCAGATGATTTCTCCATGTCTGGATGTCTGGAATATCTGCTTCTGCTTTTTGAAGTTCTTCCAATGCAGCCTTGGCATCAGACACGACGGGAATGCTGGTAGGTATGATTTTCCCGATTTCTGCCGGATCGATATCGATATGTGCGATTGTTGCTTGCGGGGCAAAATGCGCCAGGTTCCCTGTAAGGCGATCATCGAATCTGGCACCTACGTTAATTAGCAAATCGCATTCATATAGGGCACGGTTGGCTGCGTATGTCCCGTGCATGCCTGCCATACCAAGAAATTCCGGTTCGCTGGCTGGAAAGGCACCTAGTCCAAGCAGGGTAGATGTGACAGGCAGCTGGAAACGCTTTGCGAATGCTAGGACTTCTTTCGACGCTTTTGCATGCAGGATACCTGCTCCTGTCAGCAAAATAGGGCGTTTCGCAGTCGATATTGCATGGATAAGCTTTTTGATTTGATTGTTATTTGGCTTCAATGTCGGTTGATAACCTGGAAGGTGAATAGGTTCCTCAGCAGCAGCTCTTTGGTAAACCTCACCCGAGATGTCCTTTGGAATGTCGATTACTACAGGTCCTGGCCGTCCAGTAGTGGCGATATAAAACGCTTCTTTAATAATGCGCGGCATATCTTCCTGCCTTTGGACTTGGTAGTTGTGCTTTGTAATAGGAGTGGTGATTCCCATCACATCTGATTCTTGGAAAGCATCTGTTCCGATGACACTTCTGCCTACTTGGCCGGTGAATACGACAAGAGGCAGGGAATCCATCATTGCATCGGCAATTCCAGTTATAAGGTTTGTCGCACCAGGTCCAGAAGTCGCAATCACAACCCCGGGCTTTCCGGAAACACGTGCATAGCCTTCTGCGGCATGTATTGCTCCTTGTTCATGTCGAGTCAAGATGTGCTGGAACTGAGGTTCTGCGCGATACAAGGCATCATAGATCGGGAGTACAGCTCCCCCTGGATAGCCGAAAATAGTATCAACACCTGCTGCTTGCAGTGCCTCTACAAATAAATCAGCACCCGTTTTTGGAACTTCGGCAGCAGGATTTCTTTCTTGTACGGCTTGAGCCTTCACCTTCATGGTTATATCCCTCCAATAGATTTTGTTATATAAAAAAAGCCTTTTTTCTCCATTCAAGCAATCTTGCAAGAAATGGGGAAAAAAGACTTTGCTTTTCTCGGTACCACCCAAGTTCACAGCTTCCTTACGGTAAACTGCCTCGTGGAGCTGCGTTTGCCAGCTCCGTTTTGGTAACAGGTGCTGTACACCTGGCTCAGCCTACTGTAATTCAGCTTCGCGCTCAGGGAAGAGAGATGACGGATTATATTGCCAGGCTTCCAGCGTCCCTGGCTCTCTGTGAATATAATGCTTCCGTCTCTATGGTCCCGTCTTCGGTTTGGTTATATTTTCATGACCCCGCCAGTGTTAGCTGAGGTTACGAGCTTTGCATATTTTGCTAAGTAACCAGATTTGATTTTAGGTTCGGGCTGTTTCCAATTCTGTCGGCGTGCCTCCAGAACATCTTCATTCACAAGCAATTCAATGCTGCGTGTTTCCAGATCGATCAAAATTGGATCGCCATTCTCAACAAATGCTATTGGTCCGCCTTCAGCTGCCTCCGGAGAAATATGACCGGCAGAAATGCCTCGGGTCGCACCTGAGAAACGGCCATCTGTTATCAAAGCGACTTCTTTAGCTAAACCGCGTCCCGCAATAGCAGAAGTAGGGGAGAGCATCTCGGGCATCCCTGGTCCGCCTTTTGGACCTTCATAACGGATGACGACGACATGTCCTGCCTGCACGGTTCCGTTCGTGATGCCTTCCTGTGCCTCATCCTGTGAGTCAAAGACAATTGCCTCACCGAGGAACTTCTTGATGGAAGGATCAACAGCTCCGACTTTTATGACACTGCCGTCGGGTGCAAGATTACCGTACAGAATACTTAAACCGCCAACTGGACTGTAGGGATTATCCAATGGACGAATAACCTCTTTATTTAAGATCTCGTAGTCTTCCACATTCTCAGCTATTGTCTTACCAGTGATGGTAATACGCTCCTTATGAAGAAGGCCATCGATCTTGCATAACTCGTTGATGATTGCACTGACTCCTCCGGCTAGGTGGACGTCATGCATGGAATAATCTGAAGCTGGACTGATTTTGGAAAGGTAAGGAACCTTCTCTGCAATCTTATTTATGTCTGCCAGATCATAATCAATGCCGGCTTCATGAGCGATAGCGATTGTATGAAGAACTGTATTCGTTGAACCACCCATAGCCATATCCAAAGCGAAGGCATTATCAAAGGTTTCCTTTGTCATAATGTCTCGCGGACGGATATCCTCTTTAACAAGACGGATCAGGTGTCTGGCAGCTTCATAGATCAGTTCATGCCGTTCGTCGGATGTGGCTAGCAGTGTTCCGTTTCCAGGAACGGTCATGCCGAGCATCTCCATTAGGCTGTTCATAGAGTTTGCTGTGAACATACCGGAGCAGGATCCGCAAGTCGGACAAGCAAGCTGCTCGATTGTTGCTAATTCCTGTTCGGTCATCGTACCGTTTTGCACGGCACCTACACCTTCGAACATGGACACGAGATTCAATGGTTTCCCTTCTGGACTTACACCAGCTTCCATTGGACCTCCCGAAACAAAGACAGAAGGGACATTCGTCCTTGCCGATGCCATCAGCATACCCGGTGTTATTTTATCGCAATTCGGTATATAGAAGACGCCGTCGAACCAATGCGCCTGTATAACTGTTTCTGCACTGTCTGCAATGATTTCCCTGCTCGGCAAGCTGTAACGCATACCGATATGACCCATTGCAATGCCGTCATCTACACCAATCGTATTGAATTCGAAGGGGATACCACCTGCTTGGCGAATAGCGTCTTTTACTACTTCGGCGAATTTGTTTAGATGCATGTGTCCTGGAATGATATCGATGTAAGAGTTGCAAACACCGATGAACGGTTTTCCTAAGTCAGACGTTTTAACACCGGTCGCATGCAGCAAACTGCGGTGCGGAGCGCGGTCAATCCCTGTTTTGATCATGTCACTGCGCATTGGATCAAAACACCTCCCAGTTGCAAAAGTTCTTTTTCTCTTTACATGTTGGATGCTCATAAATTGATTGAATTGAATAATTTGAAAATTCATTTATTTGATTAATTGTCAGTTATCATAACGCCTAACGCAAGCTAGGTCAACAGCTTATCGGATAAATTTTCAGATTCTTTAAATCATTCAAACTACTTGTAAGCGCTACCAATACGGTGGTGCAGGGGTTATTGTCAGATAATCTGGCAGAAAACTTTTTTATAGCTCTTGATTTAATGAAAAGAGCGGACTTGTACAATTTTGGAAAACTTATAGGAATATAGGTCAAACAAGGGTTCATGTAGCTTTTTGTTTGAATAGTTATAGGAGAGAAATTATGTGGATTGGAATTCTTTTATTATTTGAAGGAGGCAGAATTAAACGATGCCTGACCAGAACATCGTAAGGAATGGCGGATTCGAATCTGGCAGTCTTGTACCATGGGTTTCATCTTTTGCATCAATCACTCAGCAATATACACATAGCGGCAACTATGCGGCAAGGCTCGATGGTGGTCAAAAGACTGCGTTCATAGCGCAATACGTGTCACCTGTTATAGCAGGCTATAGTTATAATCTGTCAGTTTACTTGGCGAGGGAAAGTGAACAGCCTGCACCGACAATACAGATACAAATAATCTTTCTTACAGAGAATTTTCAAACGGTGAAGCGAGGATTGCTATTGGAAGTACCCCCAGACAGCATCCCTATAGCTCCACAAGCAGGCTGGAGAGAAGTTACTGGCATCTCCGTAACAGCACCGCGAGGAACCTCCCAGATCTTTTTGTTGATTAACACCCTGCCAGATCCTGCTTCTGGCAGTATGCTGGTGGATGATGTGAGTCTGTCGATTTATGGAGGTGGAATAGGAGTAACTGGAGCGACAGGTCCTACAGGTGCAACCGGTATTCAAGGACCACCTGGTCCACCAGGGGCTACTGGTGTTACCGGTCCTGCAGGAATTACTGGAGTTACAGGGGGAACAGGAGAGACTGGACCAACGGGAGTGACAGGAGAAACCGGAGCAACTGGTATCACTGGGGTAACAGGAGAAACCGGCTCCACAGGAATAACCGGAGTAACAGGGATAACAGGAGTTACTGGAGAAACCGGAGTAACAGGGATAACAGGAGTTACTGGAGAAACCGGATCGACAGGACTTACTGGTTTAACGGGAGAGACTGGGTCTACAGGAGTTACTGGAGTGACAGGAGAAACCGGAGCTACGGGGATAACTGGAGTAACAGGAGAGACTGGGGCAACAGGGATCACCGGAGTGACTGGAGAAACCGGATCGACAGGACTTACCGGAGTGACTGGAGAAACCGGATCGACAGGACTCACAGGAGTAACAGGGGAAACCGGATCGACAGGACTTACTGGAGTTACCGGAGAAACCGGAGCAACAGGACTTACTGGTTTAACGGGAGCAACCGGACCGACAGGACTTACCGGAGTAACGGGAGAAACCGGATCGGCAGGGATTACCGGCGTTACCGGAGAAACCGGGTCCACAGGCCTTACCGGGGTAACAGGAGAAGCCGGCTCGACAGGGCTTACCGGAGTAACGGGAGAAACCGGACCGACAGGGCTTACTGGAGTAACGGGAGAAACCGGGTCCACAGGCCTTACCGGGGAAACAGGAGAAACCGGACCGACAGGAATCACTGGAGTAACAGGAGAAACAGGATCGACAGGATCTACTGGAGTTACCGGAGTAACGGGAGAAACAGGATCGACAGGAATTACTGGTGTTACGGGAGAAACAGGATCGACAGGAATCACTGGAGTAACGGGAGAAACCGGCTCCACAGGACTTACTGGAGTAACGGGAGAAACAGGATCGACAGGACTTACTGGTGTTACGGGAGAAACCGGGTCCACAGGAATCACTGGAGTAACAGGAGAAACCGGCTCCACAGGACTTACCGGAGTAACGGGAGAAACCGGATCGACAGGACTTACTGGTGTTACGGGAGAAACCGGGTCCACAGGAATCACTGGAGTAACAGGAGAAACCGGCTCCACAGGACTTACCGGAGTAACGGGAGAAACCGGTTCGACAGGACTTACTGGTGTTACGGGAGAAACCGGGTCCACAGGAATCACCGGAGTAACGGGAGAAACTGGATCTACAGGAATCACTGGAGTAACAGGAGAAACCGGCTCGACAGGAATTACCGGAGTAACGGGAGAAACCGGACCGACAGGGATTACCGGAGTAACGGGAGAAACCGGACCGACAGGGATTACCGGAGTAACGGGAGAAACAGGATCGACAGGAATTACCGGAGTAACGGGAGAAACCGGCTCGACAGGAAACACTGGAGTAACGGGAGAAACAGGACCGACAGGGCTCACCGGAGTAACGGGAGAAACCGGCTCGACAGGAATCACTGGAGTAACGGGAGAAACCGGACCGACAGGGATCACCGGAGTAACGGGAGAAACTGGATCTACAGGAATTACCGGAGTAACAGGAGAAACCGGAGCAACAGGGCTTACCGGGGTAACGGGAGAAACCGGAGCAACAGGACTTACTGGAGTAACGGGAGAAACCGGACCGACAGGGATTACCGGTGTTACCGGAGAAACCGGCTCGACTGGGATTACAGGAGTGACAGGAGAAACCGGCTCGACAGGACTTACTGGAGTAACGGGAGAAACCGGAGCAACAGGAATCACCGGAGTAACGGGAGAAACCGGCTCGACAGGGCTCACTGGAGTAACAGGGGAAACCGGATCGACAGGTATTACTGGAGTAACGGGAGAAACCGGATCAACCGGGATTACTGGAGTTCCGGGGGAAACTGGTTCGACAGGGCTTACCGGAGTAACAGGTGAGACTGGGTCAACAGGACTCACCGGAGTGACAGGACCTACTGGAGTTACCGGAGAAACTGGAACAACAGGACCTGCAGGATTTACCGGTCCAACGGGAGCAGCGGGAGCGACAGGAATAACAGGCCCTGCAGGAATAACTGGTCCAACGGGAGCAGCGGGAGCGACAGGAATAACAGGCCCTGCAGGAATAACTGGTCCAACGGGAGCAGCAGGATCGACAGGAACAACAGGCCCTGCAGGAATTACCGGTCCAACGGGAGCAGCGGGAGCGACAGGAATAACAGGCCCTGCAGGAATAACTGGTCCAACGGGAGTAGTAGGATCGACAGGAACAACAGGCCCCGCAGGAATAACAGGACCTACAGGAGTAGCAGGTGCAACCGGAGTTACTGGTCCGACCGGTTTAACCGGGACCACTGGAATTACCGGACCAACAGGCTCCACAGGTAGTGCGCTGCCTTCTGTTAGCGCTCTTGCAGCAAACCAGGTAACCACAGCTATTGCTATTCCTCTTAATACCGATACGGTAGTTAATACGATTACTCCGGCAGTAGTGGCGGGTAACAATGTGAAATTAGATTTTAATGTACAAATTGCTGTAGTAACCACTGCCAACTGGTCAGTTACTATAACTGCTACACTCCGAAGAGATGGAACTACTCTGAATCAGGTAAGCATTGGTCGAACTGGTACACTAGCAGGGACATATCGTATCTTGCTACCTAATACGTTTGTAGACGTGGTACCAACCACTGAAACAGCGACCTATACAGTAAGCATTACTGTTGTGCCAGGTACAAATATTACATCTGCCGCGGCTGAGACGCGTAATCTGAACGGTACACGCTTTGTTTAATAGAATCAAGACCATAGCATCTAAAGCTATGGTCTTGATTTTTATTGCAATGCCGAAAAATAGCGAACAATAAAACTTTTCAGTCAATAACTCGGAGCGTATAATAGAAAGGTAGTTTAAGGAGGTATACATATGACAAATAAATATGGACAAACATGGGATCTAGATGCAATTTTCCCTGGTGGCAGTAATTCAGCCGCGCTAACGGAATTCGCAGATAAAGCGGATCAAGCTTTACAAGATTGGAAACAGGCTTTGGAAGCCTTCCAAGTTCCTGATCAGGCTGAAGATACTGCTGGCTTGGTAAGTATCGTAGCGGAGTGGGAAACTTCTGCTAAACATGTATTCGAGGTTGTTGCATTCGTTGAATGTCTCGTTGCACAGGATGTTACAGACAAAAAAGCAAAGCAATGGTCTGGGAAGAAAGATGAACTTATGGCTGCCTACAGCGGAACGCTTACTGGTGTAGATCAAGTTATTACACAAGTGCCGCAGCAGACGTGGGAACAGATGCTTGAGCAGCCGGAATTGATAGATTATGCATTTGTGCTTGATGAGCGCAGAAAAGAGGCTGCTGAGAAGCTGTCGCCTGAACAGGAAGTATTGCTGAATGATTTGGCGATTGATGGCTACCATGGCTGGGGAGGTATGTACGATACGATTGTCGGCAGCATTCAGGTACCATTGGAAATCGATGGAGAAGAGAAATCCTATTCTGTTGGTCAGGCTGCCAATAAATTGGATGCTCCAGATCGCCAAGTAAGGCAGCATGTATTTGCTAGAATGCAGGAAGCTTGGACAGAAAAAGAAGATTTCTTTGCTGAAACGCTTAATCATCTAGCAGGTTTCCGTCTTCAGACATACAAGCATCGAAAATGGGACAGTGTGCTGAAAGAGCCGTTGGCTTATAACCGTATGTCTCAAGAAACACTGGATGCTATGTGGGGAGCGATCACGGATGAGAAGGATTCATTCGTCAAATACCTGCAGCGCAAAGCGGAAATCCTCGGTCTGGAAAAATTGAGCTGGTATGATATTGATGCACCGCTCTCCTCTGCGACAAAGCATGTATCATATGACGAAGCTGCTGACTTCATCGTGAAGAATTTCCGGAAATATAGCAGCCAAATGGCAGATTTCTCCCAGCAAGCATTCGAAAAGCGTTGGATTGAAGCAGAAGACCGCAATAGCAAACGCCCCGGTGGCTTTTGTACCAGCTTCCCAGACAAAAAGGAAAGCCGGATTTTTATGACATTCAGTGGTACTGCTTCCAATGTATCTACGCTAGCGCATGAGTTAGGTCATGCTTATCACAGCTACGCAATGAATGATGTGGAACAGTTGAACCAGGAATATGCAATGAACGTGGCTGAGACAGCTTCGACATTGGCTGAATTGATTGTTTCCGATGCTGCAGTAAGAGAAGCAGCGACGAAAGAAGAGAAAATCGCATTGATCGAGGAGAAGATTCAGCGCAGTATTGCTTTCTTCATGAATATCCATGCGCGATTCTTGTTTGAGACGAGATTCTATGAAGAACGTAAAAGCGGATTAGTATCCGCTGCTCGATTGCGCGAGTTGATGGTTGATGCTCAGAAAGAAGCATATAATGACCAGCTTGATGAATACGATCCAACATTCTGGGCGTCCAAGTTGCATTTCTACGCGACTGACGTACCGTTTTATAATTTCCCGTACACATTCGGGTTCTTGTTTAGTACTGGTATATACGCAAAAGCAGCAGAAAACCCGCAAGACTTTGAGCGTTCCTACAATGCTTTGCTTGAGGACACTGGCCGGATGACGGTAGAAGACTTGGCGATGAAGCATTTGCAGGAAGACTTAACAGATAAGGCTTTCTGGCTTAAAGCTATCGAAGTTTGTAAGCAGGATATTGAGGAATTCTTGAGACTGACTGCTGAATAATTAAGAAAAGACCACTTACTGAAGTGGTCTTTTTTCATGAAAGTTCGTTGAAGTTAAACTGTCCTTATCAGCATGCACCATCCAGAACTGTTTGACGGAACTTCTGAATAAGCTTGGAACTCAGAACAGTTCGCAAGCTGTTTACATAGGGAAAGAAAGAGAATACATATAAAAAACACAGTTCCTTGGAGGAACTGTGTTTTTTGGATTAGTCACGCGCATCCAACATGGATTGCAGTTTTTTGGAGACTGCTAGCAGGATCAAACCTACTACGATAGCGACTGCACCAATTATACTGAAGATCTCGACATAACCAAGTGATTCTGTCAATGCAGCAAGCTGTCCAGCGATAAGGCTGGCAATACCAGTTGCGGCCATCCAGACACCCATCAATAGAGAAGCGATTTTCACTGGTGCTACTCGACTTACCATCGATAGCCCAACGGGTGACAGACATAGTTCACCTAACGTATGGAACAGATAAGTGAAGACGATGAATAGAATATTAGCTCTGTGAACGATATTCCCTTCGTCACTGCCTGTATAAAGCACTGCTGGTACTAAAATCATAAACCCTAATCCCAAAAGAATCATACCCATGGACATTTTCGTCGTTGTGCGCAAATCACCGCGTTTTGATTTACTAAGTTTCAACCAAATAGCAGATATGATTGGTGCAAGGAGGACAATGAACAATGGATTCACAGATTGGAACCAGGAAACAGGTATCGTATAACCGCCAATACTTCGATCAATAAAATCTCTCGTATATAGTGTTAAGGAAGTACCAGCTTGTTCGAAGCCAGCCCAGAAGAAGATGATGAATACAGCTAGAATCAGTACTGCACCTGTCCGCTTCTTATCAGCAGCTGTCATTTTTGCTGGAACGCTTCCCGCAGCTATATTAGTACGTGCAGGTTTTGTGCCAATATCACCTAAATAACGCTTACCTAACAAGCTAAAGATCAACTGACCGATAACCATACCAATAGAAGATGCCAAGAATGCCCATTTGAAGCCAAAGTGTTCAATTCCAGCAGCATCAGTTGTATGGAATAGATCCTCAGCAAGGAATCCTGCAATTAGAGGAGAGAAGAATGCACCGATGTTGATACCCATGTAGAAGATGGTAAATGCAGCATCTTTACGTTTATCCATCGGATGATACAACTCACCAACATGTGTTGAGATATTCGGTTTGAAAAAGCCGTTACCAATTATTAGGAACAACATACCAATATATAATCCCCACTGATTGTTGAATAGGAATATTGTGAAATCTCCGATCGCCATTGTTACGCCACCAATAGTGATAGCGGTACGTAGGCCGATATACTTGTCAGTCAAGTAACCGCCAATAATTGGCGTAAAGTATATAATTCCTGTGTACAAACCATAAATTAATGCAGCTTGCTGCGTATTCATGCCCAATCCGCCGCTTATTGCTGCAGCAGTTAAGTAAAGCATTAAAACTGCACGCATACCATAGTAGCTATATCTTTCCCACATTTCGGTGAAGAAGAGAAGATACAATCCCTTTGGATGCTTCTTCCCTTGTGGGATTGTAGCTGGTGTATCCATTTTAAATCCTCCCTTTTTAAAGAACATTGTCCATTATACGTCATAGTTTTTCTCGAATTCAAACAATTTCGTTAGATGAAGTAAAAGTAATAAAATTGCTAAAATTTGCACTTGGGTAATATTTCACTTATAGGAAATATTATTAATTATTGCTAACGATGTCATTTTTCTATATAATAGATGGACAACAGAAAACAAAACGGTACAAAAAAGCCTGCAGGGGGAGCCATTTCGGCTGAGATGGACGTATGTCCAGACCCTTCGAACCTGTGAGTTAGCACTCGCGTAGGGATGTAGCTTCTTTGATGGGGAAACAATGCACATTGGGCCATCGGAAGGATCCCGCTGCAGCATTGTTTTTTTGTTGCATTCTTTATTAGGGGAGAAAAATATGCAATCAAGAAGCAGGGTTTTATTTTTAGTAGAGGTGGCAATATTCGCCGCACTTGCATTCGTATTGGACTTATTTTCATTTAAAGCATGGGCGCAGGGAGGGAGTATCTCCTTGCAGATAGTACCAATTTTCTTAATGGCATTCCGGTGGGGATGGAAAGGCGGACTTACAACAGGATTAGTAGTCGGGCTGCTGCAATTAGTTACCGGTCCTTATATAATACATGTTGTCCAAGGTTTTATGGACTATCCTCTAGCCTTCACTCTAGTTGGGCTGGCAGCTGTCACAGCTGGATCCGCTCGTAAGGCTGCAAAAGAAAATAACCGCACAAAGCTTGTAGGAATGTTGATCATCGGAACATTGATTGGCAGTATAGGTCGGTTTGCAGCACATTTTGTAGGTGGAATGGTCTTCTTCGGATCTGCAGCTGCACCAGGACAAACTGTTTGGGCGTACTCGCTCATATACAATGGCTCTTACCTGCTGCCAAGCTTTATAGCTAGTATTATAGTTATTCTCATTCTCGTTTTGGCTCAGCCAAAACTTATCTTACCGAAAAAATAAGAAAAGGCACTGTCTCATGACAGTGCCTTTTCATTTAGATAAGCAAGCCTTCGACGTTATCTGTTTCAGTTACAATCAAAAAGATTTTACCTTCATCAAGATCCTCTTCAAAATCCTCGGCTTCTTCTTGGGAAAAACCGATTTCTTTCAATTTTGCACGAAGTTCATCGCCTTGTTTACTGAACATGCTGCCAACAGCACTTTTAGCTCCCATCTCGGATAATCCAATCGTGTTGGCATCCACTTTACTGGATACACGTTTTGTTCTGTCATCATCATGTGACAATACATAGATGTTATCTTTGTTTACGCCTTTTGTGCTTAAAAGTTGAATGTCTTCTTGCAGCTTTTCATCGTTCGTGTACTCTTTTAAATATGGTTTCATGTTGAATTCTCCTTTTTTAGCTAATTTGATGTACTAAATGTCTACCCGCTGGCTAGAAAATAAAACCAACAATAATAATTGCAAATAATCAATATAGTATGTCTATTGTCTGATATTCGGCTTACAGACGCTGTGGGTTGTGATAAACTGAATGTAAATCGAAGTTTCCAGTCCTGGTGAGGAGGAAACAATATGGCAGATATCATTGATTTGGACCAATTTAAGACTAAAAAATGCTTATGTCAGGTTGCCAAAATGAAAGGTATTGAATACGAAATATATTTGACTGTCGTTAAATATGTGGACAAGCATACAGAGAATCTACTTCCTGAGTATGCTTTTAAAACGACAGATTCCGATCTGTATAAGATATTCAATGGGAATCGCGAACTTTTTTTGAAAAGTTATTATGACTTGCTGCGTTATTGGGATATCCCGCTGATTGATGCTGAAAATCCTGCCAATATGGAATTTGAACGCTTTCCTAAAATAGGAGATCTATGTGCTTTTATTGACCGAAAAGTTCAAACTGATAAATATACGTGTTGAAAGGACAGCTGGATGTTTCAGCTGTCCTTTTTAAATGAAGGATAGAAAATGTTAATCCGTGAGAGCATAGGGGAGATACGTTTAGCTTTGTATTATAAGGGCAATACAGAACTAATTGATTCAAAAGGAGAGAGTCATATGGTGAATAAGACAACAGAAGTTTCCGCAGCAGAAGTGCTAGAGCTATTGGAAATAGAGGGCGGAGAAAAAGTGATAGTTTTCGGTGCTGGTAATGGTAATTTGGTTATTCCTATTGCTCATAAAACAAAGGATCGCGTTACAGCTCTTGAGAAAGATGAAACTTTATTGGAAGAGTTAGCACTTCGTGCAGAAGAAGAGACACTAACGAATATCGACCGGATGCCGAGTGGATTAGACAGGCTTCTTAATTTCCCCGACGCTTCCTTTCAACGTGGACTTGCAGCATTCGTGCTGGATAGCTTAGATGAACCAGAGCAGGCAGCGGCGGAAATGTACAGAGTGACTATTGAAAAAGGTATTATGATAGCGCTCGGCTACAGTAGAGATCACAGCGCAGATCTGCTTGCAGACAAATTGAAGAAGGCAGGGTTTGAAGTATCTCAAGGGGACTTAAATGAAGAAGTATATTATGTGAAAGCTTATAAAGCATGAGAAAACCGCCAAATGTGGCGGTTTTTTATTTATTATTGAAGCATGCTTGGGATATCGCTCTCTGCAGTCGGATAAGCCCAAAGCAAGGATTGCAGCATTTGTACAGGTGCTTCCATTTCAATTGCCAAAGTGAAAACATTAATCAAGTGTTGAGCATGGGCAGCAAATATATGTGCACCGACGATAACCTGTTTTTCCTTGTCCAAAATGATCTTGCTGAATCCTTCCTCCAGCCTCGTTATCTTGTTTGTAAAGAAAGAGCTCAAATCTTGTTCTATGACAGTATATTTGTCCAGTGCTTTTGCCGCCTCGTCAGCTGAAATGCCAACTGAAGCAATTCCGGGAATCGTATAAACAATGGAAGGTTGAACATGATTGAATTCATCTTGTTGTTTCCCTTCCAGCATGTGATGAATAGCACGGCTTCCAGCTTCTGAAGCCAACGGTGTAAGAGGTAGCTTTCCATCATCTGCACAATCACCTGCAGCGTAAATATGCGGTGCAGATATACTCTGCTGATTTTTATCTACTTTGATGCCTTTCTTGCTATAGGAAATGGAAGTCTGATCTAATCCCATTTCTAACACATTCGGTGTTCGGCCAGCGCCGTGAATTACAATATCAGCAGATATCTTTTCCGTTTGGTTTCCGCAACGCACGGAAACGATGAATTTGTTTCCTTGTTTTTCAACAGATTCCAGTTCGGTATTCGTCCTAATATCGATACCGAGTTTTTTGCTGTAAGCGACCAAATGGTTGACGACATCTTCGTCGAATCCTTTCAATGGACGTTCCCCGCGTTGAATGAGTGTTACTTTTCTATTGAAGCGTGCAGCAATATGTGCGAATTCAAAACTGATATATCCTCCACCGATCAGCACCAATTCCTGAGGAAGCTCATGAAGTTCGAAAAAAGCATCGCTTGAAACTAGGTGTTCAAATCCATCTACGGGAAGTTTAGCAGGGGAAGCTCCCGAAGCGATTAGAATATAAGAAGCCTGTAGTTTCTCTCCGTTAACCTGTACAGTATGGTCATCGATGAATTGTGCGTGTCCTTGGTACACCTCAATGCCGTCATTTTTGAATTCCTCGGCTGTCAATTTAGGAATAGGTTCCGTGAACGTCTCCTTGTGTTCGCGAAGCTTGCTCCAATCGAGCTGTGCATTTCCAGTCAAACCATAATTCTTCATCCGATCAAAAGCATCCTGGATGCTGACAGTTTCTATCAGCACTTTCTTCGGATCACATCCCCATTGAGGACATGTACCGCCAAATGGCTTATCATCAATAACGGCCACAGTCCAGCCCTTTTTTCGGGCTGCTGAAGCCGTGCTGTGGCCACTAACGCCAGATCCTATTACAATCAAATCCAGTTTATGCATAGTATCATCCTTCCTGGCAATATCCTAATTCTGTACCCTGGCACTACGTATAGAAAACATCCGTTGCAGACAATACATACGGATTGGAAAAGTTCTGATAAGATAGAGAAAAAGACATAATTGGACATGTTAAAAGGAGAGGTATCTGTGAAAACATTCAAACTGGTAGAGCTTACTCTATATCCGACAGATCAAGGTTCTTTAAAAGGGAAAGAAATGAAACTATCCGAAGGTTTAATCATCAATAAGGAAGAGGATAACGAATGGGTGCTGGAAGCGGTACTGGGAAAAAAAGATTTGGAAAGTGTACAAGTATTGTCTGAAAACCGTAAAGTACTGCTTGCCCAGGTCCGAATTACGAAACCAGAAAACCGTCCAGCTATGTTCCTTGTCCAAGTACAGGAAGTGAATGATTTAGGTGAAGAAGGAAATGTAATCATGAAGGGCACGCTGGCGAGGGAAGAAAAAATGGAACTGTTCGCTTCTATTAAAAGGATGCGGGAAGAAGGAATGGAAGAGGAAGAGATATTGAAAAGCGGAGCCGGAACGACAGAGTGAGCGCGCTTGAAAATGCGAGCTATTCTCTATCATGCCTGCTATAATAGACTACATTTGAAACGTGCATTTAAAGGAGTTCTTGTATGCGTACTTATGACCCGCGTTGGCGATGGCTGAATAACATTTCGCCAACCAGATTGATCATCTTATTCTATTTAGCGGCAGTAGTGATTTCTACCTGCTTACTGGCTTTGCCGGTGGCTCATAAACAAGGAACAAATATTTCCTTCGTTGACGTAGTATTTACGGCTGTCAGCGCCATCAGCGTGACCGGACTTGCTTCTGTTCCGATACATGAATATTTCAACACAACAGGCATCATTTTGATTGCTTTCACGATGCAGCTGGGCGGAATTGGCGTCATGACACTAGGAACATTTGTATGGCTGCTGTTCGGTAAGAAAATCGGTTTCAAGGAACGGAGACTGATCATGGTTGATCAGAATCAGGTATCGTTTCGTGGAGCAGTTAATCTTATGAGGCAAATTCTGGTTGTTGTCCTGACAATAGAATTGATTGGATTCCTAGTTTTAGGTACTTATTATCTGCAGTATTTCCCAACGGCAGGTGAAGCTTATTTTCAAGGGCTTTTTGCTTCAATAAGCGCTACGACAAACGGAGGCTTCGATATAACCGGACAGTCACTCATTCCGTTTCGGCATGATTACTTTGTGCAATTCGTACATATGCTGCTTATCGTTCTGGGTGCAATCGGTTTTCCAGTCCTGATCGAGGTGAAGCAGTATATGTTTGCTTCGAAGGATGAGCGCGCTTTTATCCGATTTTCCTTGTTCGCGAAGCTGACAACAATCACTTTCATGGTACTTATTTTTGCTGGTGCAATCATTATTGCATTGCTTGATTCCAGGAACTTCTTCGTCGGGAAATCCTGGCATGAAGTATTGTTTTACTCGCTTTTCCAATCGGTGACCACACGAAGCGGAGGGCTTGCAACAATGGATATCGCGCAGCTGACTGAACAGAATCAGCTGTTCATGTCTGCGCTAATGTTTGTCGGGGCTTCCCCAAGCAGCGCAGGAGGAGGTATCCGTACTACCACCTTGGCATTAGTGGTCATTGCGCTTTACCACTTTGCCAGAGGGAACAAACAAATTACGGTCCTCCGGCGGGAGATTCACCCGGAGGATTTATTCAAAGCAATCAACGTGACGATCTTCGGAATGATTTTAGTATTCACCTCAGCTGTGATTCTTGCCTCCATTGAGCCTTTTTCGCTTACTGAAGTGCTATTTGAAGTATGTAGTGCATTCGGAACGGTCGGCTTAAGTCTCGGTATAACACCGGAGTTGAGTGATGCAAGTAAAATTGTTTTGATGCTGCTCATGTTTCTTGGGAGAGTCGGCATCCTGACATTCTTGTATTCCTTGCAGCGGAATTCGCAAACAGCGAACTTCCACTATCCGAAAGAACGTATCATTATCGGTTAATGAAAAAAAGACGGCATCCTAAGATGCCGTCTTTCTTCTGTTTGAATTAGCAGTAGAATGCTGCACCAACAATAATCAACAAGATGAAAAGTACAACGATCAAAGCAAAACCGTTGCCGCAACCTCCGCCGTAGCCGCCACCGTAGCCGCCGCTGTTTTCACAACCGCCACCGTAACCGCCTCCGCCGAAACCGCCGAAGCCACCGTATCCGTAACCCATTCTGTTTCACCTCCTAAAGCTTACACCTTACTATATGGCGCAGAGCGTGAAGGGGTATAGACGTTAGCCCAATTCCGAATACTATTTCCGTTTCGTATTATGCGGATACGCAACAAAGACGAAATGACTGCTTGCTCGTAAGCCTAAAGATACAATTTGTTCTATCAGCTATTGACGAATGATAGGAGAGAAGGAGGAAACGTGTCAGTTACTTATGTAAAAAGTGTGAAAAGTGCTTGATAAACTTTACTTTCATTCGATCTTTTGGCATGATAAGTAATGGAAAAGATTTGTAACTAATGAGGGATAATGGTGATCAAATGATATTGCCTGAACACGCCAGATATTGTCTGCAGCATTCCAACAAACTAATCAATCTTAACAGGCTGACGCAGCAGATTGAGGTACTGCGTGAGCAAATGGCGGAAGTAGCATTTGAGAAAGGATTTACAAGCAGTGAATCAATTGCTAAAAGCCAGGAATTGGACAAGCTGCTGAATCTATATGAAGCAAAAAGAAAGATATAAAAAGGACAGGTCCCGAACCTGTCCTTTTGTTATGCCAATTTATTGGAAGAAAGGAAACGCTCCAGACGATCCATTCCTTCCTGGAGAAGCTCCATGCTGTATGCATAAGAAAGCCGCATATACCCTTCACCAAGGTGAGAAAATGCATCTCCTGGTACAATAGCAAGACCTGCTTTTTCCACTAGTGCCAAACCAAGTTCCAATGAGGTCATGCTCTTGATCGGGAATTTTGGGAAAATGTAAAACGCCCCATTTGGTTTCTCAACAGTCAAACCCATGTTTTCCAATCGCTCCAAGCAGTAATCCCTGCGCGCTCGATATGCATCGCGCATGTTGACGGGATCTCCCAGACCATTCGTCAGCGCTTCGATTGCTGCGTACTGGCTGACGGAAGTCGCACAAGTGGCGTTGTATTGATGAACTTTGAGCATATGGGTGCTCAGCCACGCTGGTGCCAATGTAAAGCCGATTCGCCAGCCGGTCATGGAATGGGATTTACTCAAGCCATTAATAATGACGCTCTTATCCCTTACCTGCGGGAAGCTGGCAATCGAAACATGAGCATCATCGTACGTCAACTCACTGTAGATTTCGTCTGACAATATGAATATCTCTTTGTCGGCTAAAAAGTCAGCAATCTCTTCCAGTTCTTCATATGTAAGTGTCACACCAGTCGGGTTGGATGGATAAGGAAGGATGACGCATTTCGTCTTTGGTGTAATATACTGTTTTAATATGGACGCTGTTAACTTGAATCCATTCTCGGTTGTATCTGCAAGAACCGGCGTTCCTCCCGCTAATGTGATAAGCGGCTCATATCCAGGATAAACGGGACCGGGTAAGATTACTTCATCCCCTGACTGCAGGATAGTTCGCAGGGTAATATCAATTGCTTGTGATGCCCCGACAGTGACGATGATTTCTTCTGTTGCTTTGTACACTGGAGCATATTTTGTGTAAAATGCACTGATTGCCTCCCGCAAAGGTAATAGCCCTGCATTCGGTGTATACGTCGTCTTATCAGAACGGATTGCTTCGATTCCTGCTTCTTTGACGTGAAGCGGGGTAGGAAAGTCAGGCTGGCCAATTGTCAGACTGATCATATCCTCTTTATCTGCCACCAAGTTGTAAAAGCGGCGAATGCCTGATATTTGTATGTTTGTAACGCGTGGATTGATAAGATGTTCCATCTGAAATCCTCCATTGTCATACTTTCTTAACATAATGTTCAAACAATTTTGATTATAACGTGATAGTATTGGGAATAGCTAAAGGAAAATATTTAGGGAGGCTAATGACTGATGAGACCCCGCAAGCTTTCTTTAGAAGAATTGATCACGCAAAACAAAAATGAGTTATTACAGGATGATCAGGCAATGCTTAAAATTGAAGAATCGCTGGATGATAGATATGGAATCCAGACTGATCACATGGAATAACGATTGATACATTATACCATAGCGCAAGAGGACAAGGAATCCCAACCAATTCGAAGGGATTCCTTTTTGTTTAGGTAAATTAATTTTAGTCGAAACTAAGTAAGGGAGGGATGGTGATGACGATTATACCAATTGTTGGACTGTTAAGCATTCTGTCCGTTTTTGCAGTTATATTTTTCTGTATCAGATGGCTGGTGAGGAAGCAGTGGTACTCCATACTATCTGTATTATGTGTGCACGCTGCATTGAGCTATCTGCATCGCTATGACTTGCTGGAGTGGGATTTAGAAGGAAGACTGCTTCTAGTTATGACCTTTATTTGCAGCATGCTTATCTTGATTAAGTTAGCTGCTATTTTAGGAGATAAAAAGAAAAAGCGTACAGCTTAGCTGCGACGCTTTTTCTTGTCTGGCCAGGTGAACTGACCAAGCGAGGATGGCGTATAATATGCCGATCTGCTGACAGGTGTCTGCTGTTTTGGTCTGATATCCTGCTGTGGCAAATCCAAATAGCCGGAAAGGATCCGCTTTGCTTGGGAAAGGGAGAGGTTTGGTCTCGGATTCCGAAAAGTCTTGTCCAATTCTCCGAGATGCGGCAGTGTTTTGAAATCTTCCTTTGCAGCCGGGATATGAAAGTAATAGTCTGCTATTTGTACCAGCATAGTAGAGTGCTGTCTGCTGAGTTTTGGGTGTTCAGAGAAATGCAGGCCAATTTTCTTAGCTTTGTTCTGTTCCAGCAGTTTCGCTACTGTTTGTTTCTTTAGTTGGTATAAGTGGCTTGGATCAGAAGCTGTTTTTGCGTGCCGATTGACTACGAACAACGCTTTTGCTATATCCTCTAATGTCCAGTTCACTTTCATGCGAGTAAACCTCCTATTGCAGGAATTGACCCTATCGGAGAATGGTACTATCGTACAGAAAAGCTGTACGGTTGGCAAGCTCTTTCTTATTTAAGATCGACATGCTTCTGTCCATGCTTCAGGGTAAGTATTGATATTTCTGGCGGACATGCAAAACGAATAGGCATCCTAGTTGTACCGACACCTCTGGAGACGAAAACATGTAATGGCCGCGTGCCGATTTCATAATGACTATCCACGTATCGTCTGCCATATGGAGGAACTATTACCTCACCGTAAAAAGGAATTCTTACTTGGCCGCCATGAGAGTGGCCGGATAATTGAACGTCTACCGGCAAATGCCTGACATTCTCAGCTAAATCAGGTTCGTGTGCCAACAAGATGGTAAAAGAGTCTTCATCGCTATGGCGTGTTGCCGCATGCAGGTTCGGAGTGCTCCGTATGACATCATCGATACCAGCCAGCACGATATGATCTTGTCCGCGCTTTAGGAATGTAGCTGTATTATGCAGGGCGGTGAATCCTCCTGCTTTCATATATTTCGCAACAATTGCTTCACTTTCGTCACGATAATCATGGTTTCCATAAATCCAGTACTTTCCGAATGGCGCCTCAAGAGTCGTTAGGCAATCAACAATCTCTTGCTTCCATTTCAGCCGGATCGGACGATCAGCAAAATCGCCAGTAAATACAATGACGTCTGCTTGCTGTTCCTGGATATGCCGAACTAAACGTCTAAGCTTTCTAATGGAATAATGATAACCTAAATGCAAATCACTGAATTGAACAACTTTCAATCCATCGAAGGATTTCGGGAGTCTTTCACTAGTAAGTGTATATGATTTAGTTACCAGTTTTGCTGGTTCTATATGCCGTGCATACACATATCCAAGGCCAGCTCCGGTAATGATTGTCCCCGCAGCAGCTGAAATCCAAGTCTTTTTCATAACATGCACCTTCTTTTATCCGTTAATAAAGGCACTCTTCCCTATATGAATGGGGAGAATGCCTTTTTTGTCTTTAAATGAGGAAAAGAATGGCGAAAAAATGGAACGCAGATCCCGCCAGTACAAACAAATGCCATACAACGTGATGGTAGGGAATCTTTCGCCAAACATAGAACACAGCACCTACTGTATAGAAAAGGCCCCCAACAGCCAGATAAAGAATCGTCTGTTGCGGCATCGCCGCAAGCATTGGTTCCCAGACTAGGACGATCATCCAGCCCATCAAGAGATAGAAAACTGTAGACATGATCAAAAATTTCTTGACGAAGAAAATCTTGAAGATGATACCTGCAAGTGCAATTCCCCATACGATGCCAAAAATCGTCCATCCGAGCGAACTTCTGAGGCTGATCAGCAATAAGGGTGTATAGGTACCAGCTATAAAAAGATAGATGGCTGCGTGATCGATAATCTGGAAAATATCCTTCACTTTTCCCTCTGGCAAAGCATGAACGATTGTCGAAGAGAGATACATGAGCAGCATTGTCGTACCATATATGGTGACAGATACAATGACCCAAGGATCCTTCGTGAAGCTTGCCAAGACAATTGCAACCGCTAGTGCTGCAATACTCAGTAAAGCCCCGAACCCATGCGTGATAGAGTGGGCTGTTTCTTCTTTTTTCGTGAAAATATAAGTTTCCAATTATTTACCTCATTTCTGCTTTGTTTCAGTATAAAGCTTTTTCTAGCATTACACCATAAAAACCGAATCAATCCTGGAAATATTTTATGGTACAGCTGCCCAAGTGTGACACATTGAAAACGTTGTCGAAATTGGAAGGCGGCAGTGGGTTGTGGTAAACTGGTATAGGTGATTGACCTCCTTCTATTGCCGCTGACAAAAGGAGAGATCGAATGGCAAAATTAGAGTTGCAGGAACTCACCGGCATAACGGTTGAGGACTTGATGGTCGAGTCTGAAAAAGTTGCTCATGTTCAATTGAATAATCCACTGGAGCACGCTTTGCTCGTGCTTGTTAAATCAGGTTATTCCGTCATTCCTGTACTTGATCATACGTACAGACTGCAGGGCATGATATCGAAGACAGCAATCCTGAATGAAGTTCTCGGTATGGAGAGATTCGAGATGGAGAAGCTTTCTGAAATCAAAGTGTCGGAAACGATGCTGACAGATGTACCTGTATTGAAGAAATCGGATTCTTTTCTGACAGCATTGAAGGCTGTAGTGAATCAGGCTTTTCTTTGTGTGCTTGATGAGGAAGGGTACTTCGAGGGAATCCTGACTCGAAGGGCGATTCTTAAAAAGATGAACAGGTATTTGCACGAACAAGTGCATTACCATCCAACCGGCGATAAGACCAATGTCTGAGGACGTGCTTCGGTGAAAAGCCAAGCATGGTGAAAAAGCTTGTTGATTAGTAAAAGTTTTGATAAAGTAATTCCATACGTTGTTACATAGGAGGCAAAAACCGTGAAAATGATGGACGCAAATGAAATCATCTCTTTCATTTCGAATAGTAAAAAATCTACACCAGTTAAAGTATATGTTAAAGGAAAAGGCCTGGACACGCTATCTTATCCAGAAAGTGTAAAAGCTTTCCCAGAAGCGAACACAGCAGTTCTATTCGGTGAATGGAGCGAGCTGGAAGGCTTTTTGAAAGATACAGAAGCAATCGAGGATTACGTCATCGAGAATGACCGCCGTAACTCCGCGATTCCTCTATTGGACTTGAAAGGAATCAATGCCCGCATCGAGCCAGGTGTTGTTATCCGTGACCAAGTGGAAATCGGTGATGGCGCAGTAATCATGATGGGCGCTTCTATCAACATCGGTTCTGTAATTGGTGAAGGTACAATGATCGATATGAACGTTGTAATGGGCGGACGAGCAACTGTTGGTAAGAACTGCCACATCGGAGCTGGTACTGTCTTGGCGGGTGTTATTGAACCACCATCCGCGAAACCAGTTGTAATCGAAGATGATGTTGTCATCGGTGCCAATGTTGTTGTATTGGAAGGCGTTACAGTTGGAAAAGGAGCGATTGTTGCTGCTGGTGCAATCGTGACAGAAGATGTAGCTCCAAACACACTTGTTGGCGGAACACCAGCGCGTGTATTGAAGGAAATCGATGACCAGACGAAATCAAAAACAGAGATTCGTCAGGAACTTCGCAAACTGAACTAACAAGGAAAAGGAGCAGCTGCTGCTCCTTTTTTTATTATCAAATAAAGCAGGTGATTTCATGGAAGATACACTGATACAAATCAGACGGGATTTGCATCGTATACCTGAGCTTGGATTTCAGGAAGAAAAAACACAAGCATATTTGCTGGATTATATTCACGGACTTCCACAGGAATATTTAGAAATAAAAACATGGCGGACTGGCATTGTCGTAAGAGTGACCGGTTCTGCAGGATCAAAAACAATCGCCTATCGTACGGATATTGATGGACTGCCAATTACCGAAGCTACTGGACTGCCATATCAATCGGAGCATGAAGGCCGCATGCATGCATGCGGGCACGATCTGCATATGACTATCGCTTTAGGAGCATTGACTGCGTGTGCCAAAAACCAGCCTGCGCAAAACATTGTATTTATTTTTCAGCCTGCAGAGGAAGGTCCGGGTGGAGCTCTGCCACTTATGCAAAGCGGTATTTTGAAAGAGTGGTGGCCGGATGAAATATTCGCACTTCATATCGCTCCTGAGCTGCCAGTAGGTACTGTTTCCTCAAGACCGGGCTTGTTATTCGCTAATACAAGCGAACTGTTTCTTGATTTCAAGGGAAAAGGCGGACATGCTGCATATCCTCACTTGACGAAAGATATGGTTGTAGCGGCGAGTACTTTTGTGACGAATATGCAGGGTATCGTGGCGCGTAATTTGGATCCGCTGCAAAGTGCCGTCATAACAATCGGGAAGATGGAAAGCGGATTTGTGCAGAATACTATCGCGGAGACTGCCCGTTTGGAAGGAACGATCAGAGCGATGGATCCGGAAGCTATCGACTTGGTGAAACAGCATATTGAGCAGCAGGCAAGAGGAATGGAAATCAGTCACAACTGTCAAATCGAGATCGATTATGGTTCGAACTATTACCAGGTATACAATGAAAGCACTAAAGTGGAAGCGTTCCATGAAGTTATAGAAAAAACGTCTTTAACGTATAAAGAAGCTCCGCCGGCAATGACTGGAGAGGATTTTGGATATATGCTTAAGGAGATTCCTGGCTTTATGTTTTGGTTGGGAGTCGATTCTCCTTATGGGTTGCACCATAGCAAGTTGCAGCCTGATGAACAGGCATTAAACTATGGGGTAGAAGCTGTTTTGGCTTATATAAATCACGCATAGGAAAAGCGCAAAGCTTATTGCTTTGCGCTTTCTTCTTTTCGCTGCAGAAAAACTTGATGCGGATAAGGAATCTCGATGCCTTCACTGTCGAAGGCTTCTTTGATTGCTTTCTTCATATCGCGTTCCGCGCCATATTGTTCCATATTGGCTGTGTGACCTATGATCCGCAAGGTGATTTCTGATGCTCCCAGTTCCTGTACACCTATAACATCTGGCCCTTCACGGAAACGTTCGTCTTGCTGGAAGGTCGCACAAATTTCCTGCAACACTCTTAGAGCATGATCAATATCATCTTCATAGCTGATGCCGATGTCGACCATAGCACGCATATTTCCGCGCGAGTGGTTGCTTATACCGTTGATATTACGGTTCGGAATGAAATTCAACGTACCATCAAAGCTTCTCACCTGTGTCGTCCGTAATCCAACTTCCTCTACAACACCATTATACCCTGATGTAGTAATAACATCTCCAACTTCGATTTGACGCTCCAAAAGGATGAAGAATCCAGTCACGACATCACTCACTAAACCTTGGGCTCCGAATCCGATGGCAAGACCGATAATCCCAGCTCCTGCTATCAACGGGCCGATTTGAATGTCGAATACTCCAAATACCATGACAATGAGAAGGAAAATCAAGGTATACCCATATGTATTGATAAGCAGTTTTTCTAATGTCATCATTCTGCTTGTTGATATACGCTGTTTGGAACTTGCTTTATTCAAGCTCGTACTGATCAGTTTTTTACCGATTGCTCGTAAAACGAAGTAACCGATAAGTATAAGCAGCAGCTGCAGGCCGATTGACACGGCGTTTTCGATCAAGCCATCGTAGTTGAATTGAAGTCCGTCTGTTAGAAAGTTCATACCATGTCTCCTTTTACAATTATCTGCTCCTAGGAGAGTACCCTGTCTAGTAAATGATGAAACGTTCTGTAACACATGCAGCTTATAAGCATATAGTGACAAAGGTATTAGTGAAGGGGGAGAGCCTATGATTGGGAGTGCTGCACCTCAATTCGAGCTGCCAGCTGTCATGCCTGATGGCAAGACAGCAACCATCAGCTTAAAACAGAATATCGATAATAATAAATGGCTTGTGCTCTTTTTTTATCCTCGTGATTTCAGTACAGTTTGTCCTACTGAATTGAATGATTTAGCAGATCAGATTGAAACAGTCCGTGAATTGGATGCACAGGTAGTTGCTATTTCTACAGATAGTTTAATGTCCCACGCTGCATGGCAGAAAACGCCACGGGACCAGAATGGAATACAGGATGTAACGTATCCGTTAGCTTCTGATTTTACAGGTGATGTGTCTCAAGCTTACGGTGTGCTGGATGGGAAAAGCTACACCTCTGTACGAGCTACAATCATCGTTAATCCGGAAGGTGAGATTTGTTATTATTTAATGCATGCGGATTTGGTTGGCAGGGAGACATCAGAACTGCTGCGTGTTTTGGAGGCTCTTCAAACAGGAGAGGCATGCGGCGTGAATTGGCAGCCTGGCGATGAGGTTCTCAAGAGGGAGGGCGTGTAAGCGTGATACCACAACTACCAGAAGCAATCGACCAGCATGACGCAAATTGGCTTTATCCACCTCAGCATCAAGCCGGTAATAGGCCGCTTATTATTTACTATTGGTCAATCAGCTGTACAATCTGTAAAGAAAAACTGCCTGATTTCTTAGATTTTGCAAAATATGAAAAACAGTTTTTTGATATCATGTTGGTTCATGTTCCTCGCTCAACATCAGATTTGAATATACAAACAATATATGACTATGTACTTCAAAAAAATATAGATCTTCCTGTTTATCTCGATCAAAGGCATCAGATGAAAAATACATTCAGAGTACAAAAGCTGCCAAGTATTGTCTTGCTGGACAGACAGGGAAGAATCCGACACGTACAGACTGGCGGTAATTTCACGACAATGCTGATCAATCAGCTGGATGCTTTAAGATAAAGTAAAGCAGGATTTCTACTTACAAGTGATTCATGGTAAGCTTGCTCTATCAGAAAATAAAGGGTGATCGATATGAGCAAGCTGCTATACAGAGAAGACGCTTTTTGTGAAAAGTGGGAAACAGAAATTGACGATACATATGAAAAAGATGGACGTTATTTTGTTTCGCTGAAGGAAACAGCATTTTATCCTGGAGGCGGCGGCCAGCCTGCAGATAGCGGTACAATAGCAGATTTGGAAGTCAAAGCTGTCGAAAGCAAGGATGGAGTACCATACTATGGTCTGGAGTCAAGTATAAAAGGTAGGGTCGAATGTCGGATAGATTGGGATCATCGCTTCGAATTGATGCAGCAGCATACAGGACAGCACCTTCTTTCTGCTGCTTTTCGACTCGTCTTAGATCGTCAAACGATCGGTTTTCATTTAGGCCAGGAAGCTGTGACAATTGATTTACCTGGTGACAAACTGACGGAAGCTGAATTGCAATTGACAGAACAAAAGGTGAATGAACTAATTTATGATAACCGCATGATTTCCAGTTACTACGTGACAGCTGCACAGCTGGCTGAACTGCCTGTTGTCAAGCAGCCGTCTGTTACCGAAGACGTTCGAATCGTTGAGATTGATGGTGTCGAATATAATCCTTGCGGTGGCACACATGTCTCATCTACTGGACAAATAGGATTGATTAAAATCATTAAAACCGAAAAACAAAAGCAAGGACAGCGTATTTATTTCCAATGCGGTAAACGAGCCTTAGAAACTACAAGAACTATGTTTAGCATTGTAGAAAAAGCTGCAGATCAATTCCAAACAAACAGCCAAGAAGTTCTCGACAGAATTCAGAAGCAAGCTGCTGATTTACAAGCTGCTCTTAAAAGAGCGGAGGAGCTGGAAGGAAAACTAGAGGCATTTGAATTACAAGAGCTCATCCAGACAGAAACCCCTTTTGTAGTTCGTTCCTATGAAGGGAAAAATATAAAGGCCTTGCAGCGAATGGCAGCCAAGCTGCTGGAAGCAGACAAGAAGTTTGTCATATTGACAGATACAGCGGAGCGAAAACTGGTAATGACTCACAAGTTGAATGATTTCCATAGCGGGAATTTATTCCGAACATCTCTTTCTGAATTCGGTGGCAAGGGCGGCGGAAGTGGCCAGTTGGCGCAAGCTAGTTTTCAGCAGATAAAGGATTTGGAGCGTTATGTACAATTCTTGCAAGACCATTATCGAAGCATCGTGTAAACGATGCTTTTTTTATTTAACATAAATTCAAACTTTTTTAAATAATCGTTGATTTAAGCTGGTAAATTAGTTCGGAACCCGATATATTAGAACATGCGACTAATCTTGGAGGGGGAGAAGGGTTTGCATATATTCAAGAAATTGAAGGACTTTTATTGGCCATACCGGCGCAACTTCTACTTATCACTTCTATTCATAGCCATTGTGACAGCCATTACGGTTGTCTATCCAATCATACTTCAAATTACGATTGATGACGTAGTACTGGGTAATCAGTACAATCTTATTCCAATTATCTCAGTTGGATTCGTCTTATTGATGATCATCAAAGGAATAGCAAACTTCCTGCAGCAGTATTTAGGAGATATATTCGGTATTCAGACTGTATTCAAGATGCGGAATAGTCTGTATCAGAAACTGCAGAGACTGAGCTTCACGTATTACGATAACGCACGCACAGGAGATCTCATGTCCCGGTTGACCGCGGATGTAGAGGGTATCCGTTTTTTCCTTTCTGCAGGAGTAGGTCAGTTCCTGCGTGTTGTATTGCTGATCGTGATCAGTCTTGCTGTCATGTTCGCATATAGCATACCGCTGGCACTTGTTACGATGGTTTCCATGCCGTTCTTGGCAGTGGTTGTCTATCGTTTCGACAGACGAGTTCATCCTGCTTTCCGTAATATCAGAACGTCCCTTGGTGTGCTCAATACACGTGTGCAGGAAAATATTAGCGGGATGAATACAGTCAAATCCCTATCCCGTGAGGAATTTGAGATTGATCGATTCACAGATAATAATTCAACCTATCGGGACAACTATATTTTCACTTCAAAGGTGTGGGCAAAGTTTTTTCCGCTCATGGAATTAATCGGTAATATTTGCATGGTTGTCCTCATCTCTTATGGCGGATATCTTGTGATTTCCGGGCAGCTGGAATTAGGCGCGCTTGTCGCTTTCTTCAGTCTTGTTTCGTATATCCTCGGGCCGCTCGCGAACCTTGGTTTCATAATCAATATGTTCTCTCAAGCGAAGGCATCGGGGGAGAGACTATTGGAAGTTTTGGAAGCAAAAGAGGATATTAAACAGCTGGACCAGCCGCTTGGCACAACAAAGATCAACGGGCATGTAACCTTTGATAGGGTTTCTCTTCAGTACACAAAGGATGATGACATGGCTCTGAAGGATATCAGCTTCGATGCACCCCCTGGTAAAATTATCGGTCTGGTCGGCGGAACTGGATCGGGAAAAACAAGTATCACCCAGCTAATGACCCGTTTTTATGAACCTACATCAGGCGATATCTACATAGATGGCAAGCCTGTACAGGATTATGATTTAAGAACGCTGAGACAGCATATTGGATTCGTATTGCAAGAGGCATTTCTATTCTCTACGACAATCAAGGAGAATATTGCTTACGGAAATCCGGATCATGTGAGCTTCGACCAAATCGTGGATGCAGCTAAACGAGCTCAAGCCCACGACTTTATCATGGAGCTGCCTGATCAGTATGACACACTGCTTGGTGAACGGGGGATGGGCCTGTCTGGAGGCCAAAAGCAGCGTATCGCAATTGCTCGTGCACTGCTGATCGATCCAAGCATATTGATTCTAGATGATGCGACAAGTGCCGTTGATATGCAGACAGAAGTGAAGATACAAAAAGCATTGAAGGAAGTAATGAAGAACCGTACAACGTTCATTATTGCCCATCGTATATCATCAGTTAAGCATGCCGATGAGATTCTAGTGCTGGATGAAGGTGAAATCGCGGAACGGGGAACGCATGATTTCCTCCTGCGAAATGGCGGTTTATACCAACGTATCTACGATATTCAGTATCAGGATCAAAAAGCAATCATGCGTTCAGCACAGTAAGGGGGGGAGACTATGGAAAACCTGCAATATACTAAGAAAAAGCATACAAACAGATTTCATTATTCACAGGATCAGGCAATGGAGAAGCCCTTCGACTGGGGTCAAATCAGGCGGCTGCTTGGCTTTATGAAACCATACAGCAGGACACTTCTGCCAGGATCGATTATTACAATGCTGCTGTCCACACTAATCCGTTTGCTCATTCCAATTCTTATCGGTAAAGTTGCGATTGATATGGCTATCGCATCAGGGGATATCCGCTTCCTTATCTATCTGGTAGCTGGTATCGGATTACTGTATGTACTCAACTATGTTGCCAATATACTGCGGATCAAATGGGTGAACATCCTTGGACAGCATGTCATTTACGATTTGCGGAAAACGTTGTTCAGTCATATCCAGCATCTGTCGCATAGGTTTTTCGATACCCGGTCTGCTGGATCCATTCTTGTTCGGGTTCTTAATGATATTAACTCCTTGCAGGAGCTGTTCACAAACGGAATTATCAACCTATTGACCGATTCCGTTATGCTGATCGGTATCATAGCTATATTGTTCTTCCTAAGTCCGAAGCTGGCAATAGCAGTTCTCATTATCCTGCCACTCATGTTCTTTATCTCAACGAGGCTCAGAAGAAGCATCAGGCGCTCCTGGCAGCAAGTAAGGATGCAAAAATCACGCATGAATTCACATTTGAATGAAGCAATACAAGGCATCCGTGTCACACAATCTTATGCCCAGGAGCCGGAAAACACAGATTATTTCGAAGCGCTTAACCGGGATAATTTTGAAAGTGAACGAATTGCTACGAAAAAGAGTGCGTATTTTGGACCTTTCGTTGAGATGAGTAATGCTGTCGGTACAGTTATTCTGATCGCATATGGTGCTCATTTGATTTTATCTGATCAGATTGAAATCGGTACTTTCGTTACCTTTGCTTTCTTCTTAGGGATGTTTTGGGAGCCAATCTCCCGCTTAGGACAGATTTATAATCAGCTGCTTGTAGCGATGGCATCTTCTGAACGTATATTCGAGTTTCTCGATGAAGAACCGAATGTCGCGAATCGGAAGGATGCGAAGCCATTCCAAAGTATTAAGGGAGATATCCGTTTCGAGAAAGTTGTGTTTGCCTATAATTCTGATCGAATCGCACTTCACGAAATCGATTTGCATATGGAAGCAGGTCAAACGGTTGCACTCGTCGGCCATACGGGTTCAGGGAAATCTACTATCGCGAACTTGATCAGCAGATTTTATGATCCGACCGCTGGGGCGGTGAAAATAGACGGCGAGGATTTACGAGATGTGAAGCTGCAGGATGTAAGACAGCAAATCAGTGTCGTCTTACAGGATACATTCGTCTTCTCTGGTACGATTATGGAGAATATCCGCTTTGGTAATCCGGAAGCAACGGACGAACAAGTGAAAGAAGCTGCACGCATTGTCGGAGCGGATGATTTCATCCAGCGCTTGGCTGATGGTTATGAAACGGAAGTGGAAGAACGAGGAAATATCCTGTCAGCTGGAGAAAGGCAGCTCCTGTCATTTGCACGGACTATGTTAGCTGATCCGCGAATCATCATCCTTGATGAAGCCACTGCCAGTATTGATACGGAAACTGAGCTGAAAATACAGCATGCTTTGAAAACCTTGCTCCAAGGGCGCACAGCTATTATGATTGCTCATCGCCTATCCACAATAAGGGAAGCAGATAATATCATTGTGCTGGAACAAGGCCGTATTTTGGAACAAGGAAACCATTTGAGGTTGATGGATGCTAGGGGCAAATATTACGAACTCGTAAAAACACAATTCCAATCAGACGAAAAATAAGAAAGAGCGTATCTCTCTGGAGATGCGCTCTTTCTTTTGGGTAATTTTCTGTCCGCTGGGCATAACAAGTGAAGCGACTAATTCTTTACAGAAAGCAGGGATACACATTGTTTGCTTATGATAGTGTCATTTTAGCCCGGATGCTTACTTCCATGACGCTTGTCTTCCATATTATTTTCGCGACAATCGGTGTTGGTGTTCCATTATTGATCAGTGCTGCCGAATATGTCGGTATCCGGAAGCGAGATCCGAGTTATATTTTGCTCGCAAGGCGATGGACAAGAGGATTTGTTATTATTGTAGCTGTCGGAGTAGTTACTGGTACGGCAATTGGTTTGCAACTGTTTCTTCTGTGGCCGACATTCATGCAAATTGCAGGTCATGTCATCAGTCTGCCTTTATTTATGGAAACTTTTGCATTCTTCTTTGAAGCTATTTTTCTTGGTGCTTATATTTACACGTGGGATCGTTTTAAAGGACGATATACGCATTGGTATCTTTCACTGCCAGTCATCATCGGCGGCGGGATGAGTGCTGTGTTCATCACTAGTGTGAATGCCTTCATGAATACGCCGCAAGGATTTACGCTCGAAGGCAGGACGATCACGTCGGTCGAGCCGCTGAAAGCAATATGGAATCCGGCAACACCATCTAAGGTGTTTCATGTGCTGACTTCTTCGTATATGACCAGCGCCGCGATACTTGCTGCAATTACAGCATTCTTCATCTTGAAATACGGGAATAACAAATACTATAAGAAAGCTTTAAAGCTGACGATGATTGTGACATTGGTGTTTTCTATATTCACAGCTATCGCGGGAGATACATCAGCTAAGTTTCTAGCCACTTATCAGCCTGAAAAGCTGGCAGCGGCTGAATGGCACTTTGAAACGGAGAAGGGGGCAGACTTGATCCTCTTCGGAAGGTTAACAGAAGACAATGAAATTAAAGGTGCGATCCATCTACCGAAGATTCTAAGCTTCTTGTCTTTTGGTGATTTCAATAGTGAGGTCATAGGCTTGGACAGGGTGGATGCAGATCTGATACCTCCTTTGTGGATCCATTATATGTTTGATTTAATGGTCACTTTAGGAGCATACAGCATTATGATTAGTATGCTTTTCCTTCTGTTCATGTTCTGGAAGAAGAGAGATCAGTACAATAAGTGGTTATTACGTGCAATTGTAGTGAACGCTCCATTTGCTTTGCTTGCTCTAGAGTTCGGATGGATTTATGCAGAGGTCGGGCGGCAGCCGTGGATTATGCGCGGGTACTTGCGAGTTGCAGAAGGGGCAGTCTCATCACCATATGTGCATTATGCCTTTGCCATGTTCCTAGTTTTATACGTACTGCTCGGAACATTTGTCACACTGATACTTGTCAGACTTTATAAGAAAAATCCAATTCAGAAAGAATGGGAACAGCGGTTCCCAGATACGTTATTTGGAGGTGATCAGCGATGAGCTACGAAGTATTAGGGCTATCGGCCTTATGGTTTTTCCTGTTTGCCTACCTGATTATCGCTTCAATTGATTTTGGGGCCGGTTTCTTTGCTTACTATGCCAAGCAGACAAAGAAAGACCATATCTTAAACCGTCTGATTGCCCGCTATCTATCTCCTGTCTGGGAGATTACGAATGTATTCTTTATCTTCTTCTATTATGGATTGGCCGGTTTCTTTCCGGATGCCGGTTATTATTACGGATCCGCCATGCTTATACCAGGATCAATCATTCTCGTCCTGATTGGTATAAGGGGTTCCTTTTATGCCTTTGAGAATTACGGCTCACGCAGCAGCTTGCTGTACACGTTTCTTTATGGTGCCAGCGGTTTACTAATACCAGCTGCCATTTCAACAGGATTGACGATATCAGAAGGTGGCTTTTTACGCGAGGAGGGTGGCAGTATTCATTTACGCTATACAGAACTGCTTACAAACCCATTCTCATGGGCGGTCGTATTCTTGGCCATTGTCTCTGTACTGTATATCAGCGCCAACTTCCTGACTTATTATGCCAATAAAGCAGGGGATGAACCTGCAAGGAAAATATTGCGTTCATATGCGCTTTTCTGGTCTGCTCCGCAGATTATTGCCAGTTTAACGGCGTTCATCGCAATCAGCAGACAAAATCCGGAGCATTATAATAACATGCTCGATTTATGGTGGATGTTCGGCTTATCGATTCTATTTTTCCTAGCTGCTGTCTATTTCATTTACAAAGAAAGAAACTATGGACTGTCGTTCATATGTGTGATGCTGCAATTCTTCTTTGCTCTTTTAGGCTATGGAATCGGTCATATGCCGTATATACTGTATGATCAAATCCAAGTGACAGCTGACGCTACACTTCCGGAAATGGGCACGGCTCTTCTGCTTGCTTTTGCAGGAGGCTTACTCATGCTGATTCCATCATTGATACTCGTCATGCGGATGTTCCTATTCGATGCAGAGTATGTTAAAGGAAAGAAATAATACAACCTTGACTGTTTGTGATAGACTAGGATTAGTTTATAAGATAGTGGAGGAAGAACGATGAAGAGAGAGTTTGCAGTAATCGGATTAGGCCGCTTCGGAGGCAGCATCTGTATGGAATTGAGCCGGGAAGGATTCAACGTGCTGGCCATTGATATCGAAGAGGATAAAGTAAATGAATTTCGTAATATTGCATCTCATGCTGTGATTGCAGATACGACTGATGAACAAGTATTAAAAGAACTCGGTATCCGTAATATCGAGCATGTGATTGTGGCAATTGGTGAGAATATCCAAGCGAGTATTCTAACAACACTAATGCTTAAGGAACTTGGTATTAAGAAGATAACTGTCAAAGCTCAAAATGATTACCATGAAAAAGTACTGAGCAAAATAGGCGCCGATCATGTTGTTCATCCGGAACGTGATATGGGAAGAAGAATCGCCCATAAAATAATTAGCAACAACATTCTCGATTACTTGGAACTCAGTGATGAACATAGCATCGTAGAAGTGCGTGCAGGTAAGAAAATGGCTGGCAGATCTCTCATAGAGCTTGATATCCGAGCTGCATATGGCTGTAACGTAGTCGCTATAAAGCAGGCTAGTGATATAAACGTGAGCCCTTCGCCAGATGCGGAGCTTGAATCTGAAGATGTCTTGATTGTCATTGGTGCAGATCGTGATTTGGCACGCTTTGAGCGTTCTCTAGCAGATGATTGAACCCTTAACCCAAACAGTTGAACTGTTTGGGTTTTCTCATGTCTTAAAAAGGTTACATATAAAAGGAGTAAAAAAATGAAACGGGAGATGTTATCATGTTTGAAAGAAGAACCGGAGCAGTCCTTGCTGACCAATTAGTCGATTGGGGTGTAGATCATATATACGGCATACCTGGCGATTCGGTAAATGAATTCATCAGTGATCTACATAAGAAAGAGGACGAATTAAAATTCATTCAAGTCCGTCACGAGGAAGCCGGAGCACTTGCTGCTGCTGCCTATGCCAAGCTTACCGGTAAGCTTGGGGTATGTCTGTCGATTGCAGGACCTGGAGCAGTCCATTTGCTTAATGGATTATATGATGCGCGGGAAGACAAAGCACCAGTCTTAGCTATCGTCGGACAAGTGCCTAGCAATGAGCTGGGTACTGGAGCTTTTCAGGAAGTAAAACTGGAGCAGATGTTTGAAGACGTCGCTGTTTTCAATGAAAGGGCAGAATCATTTGAACAGCTGCCTGATCTTTTGAATCAAGCAATCCGGGAAGCATATGCCAATTCAGGAGTCAGTGTTCTTGTAGTCTCCGATGATCTATTCGCCGAGAAGCACCCGGAAAAGCCCGGTAAAACATCTGCCAATTATGCAAAACCAAGAATTGCTCCTGCTAGGCAAGATCTTGAGGAAGCAGTCAAATTGATCAATAAAGCAAAAAAACCGATAATTTTAGCGGGAAAAGGGGCAAAACACGCTCGTACGGAGCTGCTTACATTTGCAGAGCATATCAAGTCTCCGATTATTTTAAGCCTTCTGGCCAAAGGGATCATTCCTGACCATCATAGTTACTGCTTGGGGCAGCATGGGCAGATAGGAACTACACCATCTTATGAGGCGATTAATGAAGCGGATTTGCTGCTGCTTGTTGGTACCAGCTTCCCGTATCGTTCGTTCTTGCCGGACAATCTGCCAGCAATCCAAATTGATAACAAGGCAAGCGCAATTGGAAGTATCTATCCTGTAGAGGTCGGTTTGCCTGGGGATGCAAAAGAAGTGCTAGAAGAGTTGACAATGGCTGCCGAGGAAAAGGCTGAGACGGATTATATCGAAAAATACCAAGCTAAAATGAAAGAATGGCATACACAGCTTCAACTCCAGAAGAAAAGGGAGGAATCACCAATCCAGCCTCCGCAAATTATGTATGCTTTAGAAAAGAATATGGATAAAGATGCTGTCATTTCATCCGATGTAGGAAATGTAACTGTTTGGACTACGCGGTATTTACCTTTGACACAGCAGGATTTTGTTGTTTCAGGACGACTTGCAACGATGGGCTGCGGACTGCCTGGAGCAATTGCTGCCAAAATGGCATATCCCGATAAGCAAGCAATAGCCATATGCGGGGACGGCGGCTTCAGCATGAATATGCAGGACTTTGTCACTGCGGTAAAATACGATTTGCCAGTGAAAGTGATCGTCCTTAATAACAGTCAGCTTGGTTTAATCAAATTCGAACAAGCGACGATCGGTTCATCCAACTACGGAATTGATATGGGAGAAATGAATTTTGCTCAATTTGGTCAATCCTGCGGAGGCGAGGGCTACCGAGTGGAAAAATTCGAAGACTTGGAGACAAGTATCAAGCAAGCATTCCTCTCCGATAAACCAGCGATTATTGATGTGGTGATTGAAGATATGGCGCCGCTGCCAGGGAAAATTTCTTACCAGCAGGCTGTGAAATATACCGAATATCTGATAAAAGAATTCTTCTCCACCGGGAAAATAGAGCTCCCGAATATGAAGGAGTCAGTAAAACGCTTATTGAAATAAGAAAAGCCTGAGCGATAAGCTCAGGCTTTTTATTATACTTCCATGATGATAGGAAGTACCATTGGGCGGCGTTTTGTTTTTTCGAACAAGAACGGCGCAATTGTATCTGTAATTTCATTTTTGATTTCAGACCATTGTGTTGTTTTTCTTTCCATCACTTTATTCAAATGAGCAGAAACGATTTTTTGTGCCTCATTGATAAGGTCTTCTGATTCACGCATGTATACAAATCCGCGAGAGATGATATCCGGACCGGAAGCGATGCGGAATTCTTTCATATTAATGCTGACAACAACGATGACCAGCCCTTCTTCGGAAAGAATGCGGCGATCACGTAATACGATATTACCGATATCACCAATACCGCTGCCGTCCACATAAATGGAACCGGATGGAATCTTACCTGCAATGGCAGCACTATCTTTGCCTAATGCCAGTACATCTCCGTTATCCATGATGAATGAATTCTCTTCGCTAATACCAGTAAGCTTACCAAGTTTCATATGCTCTACTAGCATGCGGTATTCCCCGTGAATTGGCATGAAGTATTTCGGATTCATCAGGCGAAGCATTAGCTTTTGTTCTTCTTGACTGCCGTGACCGGAAGTGTGGATGTTATTCAATGCGCCATGGATAACATCAGCTCCTGCACGATATAGCATATTGATGATACGGCTAACACTGATTGCGTTACCCGGAATCGGTGAAGACGAGAAGACAACCGAATCACCAGGCTGAATTTGAATCTGACGATGTGTTCCGTTGGCGATACGAGAAAGTGCAGCCATCGGTTCACCTTGTGAACCCGTACATAGGATAACAACTTCATTCGCTGGCAGACGATTGATCTGATGCGAATCAATGAATGTTTCCTTCGGTGCATTGATGAATCCAAGTTCGATACCAAGGTTGATGTTCGTTTCCATGCTTCTTCCGAAAATGGCAACTTTACGACCTGTTTTCACAGCTGAATCAATTACTTGCTGCAACCGATGGATATTGGAAGCAAAAGTAGCGAAAATCAAGCGGCCATCAACACGTCTGAAAATATCGCTGATACTTTCACCAACAACACGTTCAGACATGGTGAATCCTGGTACTTCACTGTTAGTTGAGTCGGATAGTAAGCAAAGTACGCCTTCTTTACCGATTTCAGCCATTTTAGCTATGTCAGCTGGCTGTCCGACTGGAGTGAAATCAAATTTGAAGTCACCAGTATGCACGATGTTGCCAGGAGGGGTCTTGACGACTACACCGAACGATTCTGGAATACTGTGTGTTGTACGGAAGAAGCTGACAGAAGTCTTTCTGAACTTGATGATGTCATCTTCCCCATAAATGTTAAGCTTGGCATTACGCAAGAGGCCGTGCTCATCCAATTTATTTTTGATCATTCCCATTGCAAGTTTCCCTGCATAAATCGGAATGTTCACTTCTTTCAAGAGGTAAGGTACGCCGCCGATGTGGTCCTCGTGACCGTGAGTAATGAACAAGCCTTTAATTTTGTCTTGGTTTTGTACGATGTAAGTGAAATCAGGAATAACATAATCGATGCCGAGAAGCTCGTCCTCAGGGAATTTGATTCCTGCATCGATGATGATGATTTCATCCTGGAATTGGACCCCATACATGTTTTTGCCGATTTCTCCGAGTCCGCCGATGGCAAAAACAGCTGTTTGGTCATTTTTTACGAATTTCATTTCGCTTGCTCCAATTTGAAATCTTCGGATTGCTTCTCATATGCAAGATGCGCTTCATCGAGCGGCTGGATGAACTCGATGTTGATGTCACGATCTGCTAATGTGTTACGTACCTGTCTTACACTTTCCGCTTCCATGTACAAGCTTTTGGAACGCTCGCGTACAGGAATTTCGGATGGGTTTTCCTGATAAAATACTTTAAATACCATATCTATCTCTCCTATTCTTATGGTTGACAATTGCTTTATATCCATAACGAACGGAGCAAGTCTGTTTAAGAACCGAATTGCTGGCGTATTGCTATTCAGTTAGATCTTGTCCGCACGTAGTAGGCACTCGTCGTTTTTGGCCAAATAAATCTTTCCACCGTTTCTTTAACTTTTCCTTCAAACGCTTGAGCACACGAAGCAACTCCTTTCGTTTCGAGAAAAGCAAGAAAAAACGTTTACCCGTCCAATCCCTCTTACTTACAGTATAGTATGAAAACGCTAAGATGAAAACAAAAACACAGCATACTTTCAAAAAAACTGCCGATAAAAGGAAGGGATGGTTGTTTTCTCTTGGGATTCATGTAAAGATATTTTTCGACGAACCTGCATAACTTATACTCGATTATAAGAAGTAGAGAAGAAAGATGCAAGGGCAGGAACGACTAGGAGGAGGATGTACTATGGAGAAAAGAATCGTATTCCTTGATATCGATGGCACTATTCTGAACACAAAGGGTGAAATTCCTCAGGCAACAAAAGAAGCTGTTCAGGCATTGAAGGAGAATGGTCATTACGTTGCAATTGCGACAGGGCGGGCTCCGTTCATGTTTGAGGAAATCCGCAAAGAGCTTGGTATTAATTCTTTTGTAAGCTATAACGGTCAGTACGTCGTTTTCGAAGATGAAGTCATCTATCGTAATCCAATCAAAAGGGAGCACTTGCTGCATTTGTATGATGAAGCATCCGAGAAAGAGCATGCAATGGTGTTTATGGGAGATACGATCATGAAGGCTTCGGAAACGGATAATGAATTTGTGCGTGACAGCCTGGCGTCTCTTGGGTTTACATATCCGGAAATTGATAAAGACTATTTCCATCATGAACCAATTTACCAAGCGCTTCTATTTTGTGAGGCAGATGATCAAGAAGAATATTCCTCCCATCATAACCATGTCCGGTTCATTCGATGGCATCCGCTTTCCTGTGATGTCCTGCCTGGTGATGGTTCCAAGAAAATCGGGGTCATGAAATTACTTGAGGCGGCGGATCTTTCTGTAGAATTGTCTTATGCTTGCGGAGATGGATTGAATGATTTGGAGATGATCGAATTTGCCGGTACTGGTATTGTGATGGGGAATGCAGTGCCGGAATTGAAGGAGCTGGCTGACATCCAGACCGCCCATGTGGATGAAGACGGACTTGCGCTTGGCCTGAAAGAGGCTGGGTTGATATAAAAAAATGCGCACTCTGCGAGAGTGCGCATTTTTTATAATTCAATCGGTTTAGAGTTATCCGGCTGTGCGAAAGGATCCTCTTTATTAATTCGATCATAGAACATCGTTCCGTTTAAATGATCGATTTCATGCTGGAAGACAACAGCTGCATAGCCTTTCAGGCGCAGTTTGACTTCTTTACCTTCCAATGTGACAGCTTTAACTGTTATCCGGGAATACCGAGGTACATACCCAGGGATTTCACGATCAACCGAAAGGCAGCCTTCACCGCTCATCAAATACGTATGTTCGACAGAATGACTGACGATTTTCGGATTAAAAAGACCGTATTCATAGAAGGTACCATTAGGATCTTCGAAATAGACAGCTATCATGCGCTTGGAAATGCCGATTTGTGGTGCCGCAAGTCCTACGCCGGGACGCAGATCATACTTCGTCGCAATGTCCTCATCCTGGCTGTTTTTCAAGTATTCGAGCATATCTGTCAATGTTTGTTTATCTTCTTCCGATGCAGGCAGTTCCACTGCTTCTGCAACTTGCTCTAGAATCGGATTGCCTTCACGGATAATATCTTCCATGGTAATCATGCTGATCACTCCTTGCACTGTTACTTTTCCGTTCTATAGTGTATCACAAGAATGTCTGTCTGACACAAGAACAAGTTTGAGGACTCGTTTATCGTATTTCTTTCACGAATTTTCTGTTTGGTATACAATGTAGGGGAATACATAGAAGCTGTGGGAAACATGGCAGAGGAGGATACGTTTTGCGCAAGTTAGGATTAGGCATACTCCTGATGGGGAGCGCTGTGGGACTCACTGCATGTAATAATGCGTCGCCGGAGGAGCAGGTATACAATCATTTGGAGGAAACTGTATCTCTGGAATCAGGATATGTCGAACAGCAAGAGTCTTTGGCAGATTTGGAAAAGAAAGAACAGGACTTATATAATGAGATTTTGCAGCTGGGCACAGATGAACTGGATCAAATCAAGAGTAAATCCCAGGAAGCAATCGACGTGATCGGACAGCGTAAAGATGCGCTTGCGAAAGAAAAAGAGAGCTTGGATGAGGCGGAAGCTGAATTCGAGGAAGTGGATTCTATCATTGATGAGCTGGAAAACGATGATGCAAAGCAGAAGGCACAGACACTATATGAAACGATGGAAGCACGTTACAGTGCATATGACAAACTCCATGAAGCATATACGAAAGTGCTGGATGATGATAATACACTGTATGACATGTTCCAGCAAGATGACATTACGCAGGATGAATTAACCAGCCAAATCGAAAAGATTAATGCAGGTTATGAAGAAATCAAATCGGCCAATGAAGAGTTCAATACTCAGACAGAGGCATTTAATGAGCAAAAACAGCAGTTTTATGAAGCTGCGGGTCTGAATGTAGAGAACGAATAAGGAGAAACCCTTTTCCCAGAGTGAAAAGGGTTTTTTTAATTGTACTGATACAGTGTTAACATATTGTGTAGTACAGTTGAGGATTAGAGAATTGCGAAGATTTCTTTAATACCGTTTTCATAAATTATCAGCAATATCTAATCTAAGTTGTTGACGTTTTCCGGCAAGATAAGCTAAACTATAACAGGACATGAATTGTATCACTATTTGTTATCATGATTTATGTAACAGTTTTGTGTACTTCTGTTGTAACCGGTTAAACGAGGGGATGCAGCGGGTACAGTAAACTATTGTGGTACTTCCAGTGTTTTTGGAAAGGCTATTACAGTAAATATAGTTCTAGGAAGGATAGGTGACTAGCTTTGAAACGTACGCTAGAAGGTATTGAAGAACAGTTTGAAATGCTTCAGATCCTTAACGAAAATGGCGAAGTTGTAAACGAAGAAGCTTTGCCGGATTTGTCAGATGAAGAATTGAAGGAATTAATGCACAGAATGGTGTATACGCGCATCCTTGATCAGCGCTCCATTGCATTGAATAGACAAGGTAGACTAGGATTCTATGCTCCTACAGCAGGTCAGGAAGCGTCCCAGCTTGGTACGCATTTCGCTTTGGAGAAAGAAGATTTCATCTTGCCTGGTTACCGTGATGTACCGCAGCTTATCTGGCACGGTCTTCCACTTTATCAAGCATTCCTATTTTCCCGTGGTCACTTCCATGGAAACCAATTCCCTGAAGGTGTGAACGCGCTAAGCCCGCAGATCATCATCGGTGCTCAGTATACTCAAGCAGCTGGTGTTGCATTAGGTATGAAACGCCGCGGCAAGAAATCCGTTGCAATCACTTACACAGGTGACGGCGGTACTTCTGAGGGAGACTTCTACGAAGGTATGAACTTTGCAGCAGTATATGATGCACCGGCTATCTTCGTTGTACAAAACAACCATTTCGCGATCTCTGTTCCACGTGAGAAACAGACTAAAGCGAAAACGTTGGCACAAAAAGCAGTTGCAGTTGGTATTCCTGGAATCCAAGTAGACGGCATGGACGTACTTGCTGTATATGCAGCTACAAAACAAGCTCGTGAGCGTGCGATCAACGGTGAAGGTCCTACTTTGATCGAAACACTTACTTACCGTTACGGCCCGCATACAATGGCTGGTGATGACCCAACTCGCTACCGTACAGAAGAAATGGATACTGAGTGGGAAAGACAAGATCCATTGGTACGTTTCCGCAAGTATTTGGAAGCAAAAGGCCTATGGTCAGAAGAAGAAGAAAACAAAGTGATCGATCAAGCGAAAGAAGAAATCAAAGCTGCGATCAAAGATGCGGATAACTATCCGAAAATGAAAGTATCCGACTTGATTAACAACATGTACGAAGTACTTCCTTCTAACCTTGAAGAACAATTGGAAGTGTACAAAGAAAAGGAGTCGAAGTAAGTCATGGCACAAATGACAATGATCCAAGCAATCACTGATGCTCTCCGTACGGAACTGAAGAATGACGAAAACGTTATGGTCTTCGGGGAAGACGTTGGTAAAAACGGCGGCGTATTCCGTGCTACTGAAGGTCTGCAAGCTGAATTCGGCGAGGACCGCGTATTCGATACACCACTTGCAGAATCTGCAATCGGCGGTATGGCTGTAGGTCTTGCGATCGAAGGCTTCCGTCCAGTTCCTGAAATCCAATTCTTTGGCTTCGTATACGAAGTTATGGACGCAATCAGCGGACAATTGGCTCGTTTGCGCTACCGTTCCGGCGGCACGCAAAACGCTCCTGTTACAATCCGTGCGCCATTCGGCGGCGGTGTGCATACTCCTGAGTTGCATGCGGATTCCCTTGAAGGACTTATGGCACAACAGCCTGGCCTTAAAGTAGTTATCCCATCCAACCCTTACGATGCAAAAGGTCTTTTGATCTCTGCGATCCGCGACAACGATCCAGTTATCTACCTTGAGCACATGAAACTTTACCGTTCATTCCGTGAAGAGGTTCCTGAAGAGGAATACACTGTTGAAATCGGAAAAGCTGCTGTTAAACGTGAAGGTACTGATGTAACATTGATCGCTTATGGCGCAATGGTACAAGCTTCTTTGAAAGCTGCAGAAGAACTTGAGAAAAACAATGTATCTGCTGAGGTTATCGACTTGCGTACTGTAAGCCCGATCGACCTTGATACAGTTCTTGCATCTGTCAAGAAAACTGGCCGTGTTGTAGTAGTGCAGGAAGCACAGCGTCAAGCTGGTATTGCAGCTCACTTGATTTCTGAGATCCAAGAGCGTGCTATCCTTCATCTTGAAGCACCAGTAATGCGTGTCGCTGCACCGGATACTGTATTTGCTTTCTCACAAGCAGAAGAAGTATGGCTTCCAAACCATAACGACATCGTGGAAAAAGCAAACGAAGTAATCAATTTCTAATAGCAGAATCAGGAGGTAATTATTTTGGCTTTCGAATTCAAAATGCCGGATATCGGTGAAGGTATTCACGAAGGTGAAATCGTAAAATGGTTCGTCAAAGAAGGCGACACAGTAGCAGAGGACGACGTACTTTGCGAAGTCCAAAACGATAAAGCAGTTGTAGAGATCCCATCTCCTTACGAGGGTACAGTAAGCAAGATCTCTGTAGGTGAAGGTGAAGTAGCAATCGTTGGTGATACACTTATCACTTTCGACGGCGAAGCTGGCGATGCTGATGGCGGAGATGCTCCGGCTCCAGCTGAGCAAGAACAGACTTCCATCCAAGCTAATGGTACGGAATCCAACGAAACTGTTGAAAAAATCAAAGAAGAAGGCCCTAAAGCTGAAGCTGGCGAAGCTCCATCTGGCGATCTAATCATCGCAATGCCTTCTGTACGCAAATATGCTCGTGAGCAAGGCGTAGACATCAAACAAGTATCTGGTTCTGGTAAAGGCGGCCGTGTACTAGCTGAAGATATCGACAGCTTCAAAAACGGCGGCGCTGCGAAAGCTGCTCCACAAGCTGAAGCTGCTAAAGAGCCTGCTGCAGAACAAAAAGCATCTGCTCCAGTTGTTTCTGGTGATGAATACCCTGAATCCAGAGAGAAAATGAGCGGTATCCGTCGTGCGATCGCTAAGGCGATGGTTACTTCTAAAACTACAGCTCCTCACGTAACGTTGATGGATGAAGTAGATGTAACTGAGCTTGTTGCTCATCGTAAGAAATTCAAAGCTGTTGCAGCTGAAAAAGAAATCAAGCTTACGTATCTTCCATACGTTGCCAAAGCGCTTGTTTCTGTATTGAAAAACTTCCCGATCTTGAACTCTTCCATCGATGATGCGACAGACGAGATCGTTACAAAACATTATTACAACATCGGTATCGCAGCTGACACTGAAAAAGGTCTTCTTGTACCAGTTGTAAAAAATGCGGATCGCAAATCCATCTTTACTATTTCCCAGGAAATCAACGAGCTTGCTGTTAAAGCTCGCGATGGAAAACTTGCTCCGAATGAAATGAAAGGTGCTTCCAGCACTATTTCTAACATCGGTTCTGCAGGCGGTCAGTGGTTTACTCCGGTAATCAACTACCCTGAAGCAGCTATCCTAGGTGTAGGACGTATTGCTGAAAAAGCAATCGTTAAAGACGGCGAGATCGTTGCAGCTCCAGTGCTTGCACTTTCTCTAAGCTTCGACCATAGAATCGTTGATGGTGCAACTGCTCAAACAGCAATGAACCACTTGAAACGTCTATTGGCTGATCCACAACTAATCATGATGGAGGGATAATAAATGGTAGTAGGAGACTTCCCAATCGAATTAGATACTCTTGTGGTAGGTGCGGGACCTGGCGGCTATGTAGCTGCCATCCGCGCTGCACAAGAAGGGCAAAAAGTAACAGTAGTAGAAAAAGGAAACCTTGGCGGTGTTTGCTTAAACGTCGGCTGTATTCCTTCTAAAGCATTGATCCAAGCTGGCCACAAAGTGGAATACGCTCATGGTGATGCAGATCTTGGTATCTCTACTGAAGGTGCGAAAGTAGACTTCTCTAAAGTACAAGAATGGAAAGCTAGTGTTGTAAACAAGCTTACATCTGGTGTTGGCGGTCTATTAAAAGGTAATAAAGTAGATGTAGTCAGCGGTGAAGTTTACTTCGTAGATAAAAACACTGTTAAAGTAATGGATGAGAAGAGCTCTCAGACTTACACTTTCAACAACTGTATTATCGCAACTGGTTCTACACCAATCGAGCTTCCTAGCTTCAAGTACACTGATCGTGTTCTGGATTCAACAGGTGCTCTTAACCTTAAAGAAATTCCTAAGAAACTAGTCGTTATCGGCGGCGGTTACGTAGGAATCGAGCTTGGTACTGCTTATGCTAACTTCGGTACTGAAGTTACTGTCCTAGAAGGATTGAAAGATATCCTTGGCGGTTTCGAGAAACAAATGACATCACTTGTTTCCCGTAAACTGAAGAAAAAAGGCGTAAACATCGTTACTGAAGCTATGGCTAAAGGCGTAGAAGAAACTGCTGACGGCGTAAAAGTAACATATGAAGCAAAAGGTAAAGAAGAAACTATCGATGCTGATTATGTACTTGTAACAGTTGGTCGTCGCCCGAACACTTCCGAACTTGGTTTGGAAGGAGTAGGAATCAAGATGACTGACCGCGGTCTTATCGAAATCGATGAGCAATGCCGTACAAACATCGAGAACATCTATGCAATCGGTGATATCGTAGAAGGCCCGCCACTTGCTCACAAAGCATCTTACGAAGGTAAGATCGCAGCGGAAGCAATCAGCGGTAAACCATCTGCTATCGATTACAATGGTATTCCGATGGTAGTATTCTCTGAGCCTGAACTTGCTTCTGTAGGTCATACAGAGCAGTCTGCTAAAGATGCTGGCTACAAAGTAAAAGCTGCTAAATTCCCGTTTGCTGCAAACGGTCGTGCACTATCTCTTAACGACAGTGATGGTTTCATGAAACTTATCACTCGTGAAGAAGACGGTGTTGTCCTTGGTGCTCAAATCGCTGGTCCTAACGCGAGCGATATGATTGCTGAGCTTGGCCTTGCGGTTGAATCTGGAATCACAGCTGAAGATATTGCACTTACAATCCATGCTCACCCATCTCTTGGTGAGATCACTATGGAAGCTGCCGAAGTTGCAATCGGTACACCTATCCATATCGTAAAATAATAAGAGAGAGCCTATCCCTCAGGGATAGGCTCTTTTTTTATTTCTCCATATAATCGGTCTAGTTTTAAGTTGTTGCCAGTAAACCAATCCTCTATGTTTAGTTCCAGCCGTTTACCTCGAGATAATGCCGTCATTAATTGTTTGGTTTTAAAAGAGTAAGCAAAGGTATGTAAAGTACCAAACAGCCGATTATAGTCGTCGAAGAAAAGGGGAGAAGCGGGATCAGAAAATAAATCAAATAATTCCTGCTGAGACATTGTGGAGGTCTTGGTGTTCAGAAGGAAATTTTCCCGTTTTGCGGAACTCGTCATATCTTGTCGATTAAAAGCTTTTAAATCGCCGTGCTTAAAGTGGTTGACACAGTTTAAACCTGCACTTGAAGACAGGGCGCAAACCTTCTCAGGAATGACTTCAATGACAGCGTGTGCACCATTTGCATCTCCAACTGAGAAGTTGTAGCAAGCTGCATGCGGAAGCTCTTTGAATAGATCAATGACTTGCTGAGTTGTTTCACACGTATCAAGAGCAATTCTAAGAACAGTCCAAGCAGATAGGCCTTTTCGGTATCCCTGATTACTGACAAAGTGCAGACCTATTGTCAATCCTTTTTCGTTTACCCCATCATGTCTGCCAATTATCTGCAGGTTATACCCAATCGATCCATATGCCTCTTCTGGCGCTATAAAACTAAGGCAATGATCGTAAAGGGAGGGGCTGAAATCATAATTGCGTACGTAGTGGTACTGATCAACATAAGCGGAACAGCCAAGAGCATGCTGCCTTGGCATATTATAGCCACTGAATTGTACAGCCGCGTCCTTTAGCGTCACACTCAAGCCATCTGCCAAACCCTGCAGTTCATCTATTAAATGAGGGGCATACTGTGAAAACAAAGCTTTAATTTCTTCATAATCTGATTTCTGAGAAGAAAACTGGCTGAATTGCTGGAGAATCGGGTTTTTAGAATAAACATTAGCCGTTTTCTTACCTATTTCATATATACTTCCTCTAGCCTGTATGATGGCAGCTTGTATTTCTTCCATTAAATCACCTCTTCTGCAGACTAAAGTTCGATAAAATACTAAAAAAATCCTGCCAAAAGAAAAGACAGGGGAATTAATCCCTTGTCTTTTTCGTAGGTTGTTTTGGTGTGTTATCCAGATTCAAACGTTGTGCTTCTTTTTTTAGGGTAATGATAAGCGATATAACGACTAAAATCAAAATGATCGCAAATGGAAAGGCAGCAATAATCGAAGCAGTCTGCAATGCGCCTAAACCGTCCTCACCGCCAACCCACAATAGTATTGCAGCAGTTGCGGACTGAACCAATCCCCAAATCAATTTCACTGACTTAGAAGGATTCAGATCACCATTCGTAGTCTGCATACCTAAAACGAATGTGGCAGAGTCTGCGGAAGTGATGAAGAAAGTCGCTATTAGCAGCAATGCTAATACCGAAAGAATCATACCGCCAGGAAGCTGTGTCAGCATAGCGAACAATCCTACTTCTTCACCAAGTGCTGAAATGTCGCTAAACAGATCGATGTTTTGGAAGTATTCCATATTGATTGCTGTAGATCCAAAAACAGCGAACCATATTGCGCCAAATATGGTCGGAACAAGAAGTACACCAGTAACGAATTCTCTAATTGTACGTCCTTTTGATACTCTGGCAATGAAAGTTGCGACAAATGGTGCCCATGCAATCCACCATGCCCAATAGAACAATGTCCAATCTCCAATCCAGGAGTTATCTGTATCATATGGCGTTAAACGCAAGCTCCATTCAGGAAGATGCTGCACGTATTGTCCAAACGATGTGACAAAGGAATCAAGAATAAAATTAGTTGGTCCCAGCAAGAGTACAGCGAGCATTAGCAAAACAGCAAAGATTATATTAGCATTACTAAGAATTTTAATTCCTCTGTCCAGGCCGCTGAGTGCTGAACCAATAAATAGTACAGTAACAATTACGATAATAAGCAACTCAGTGGTGAATGTCGGTTCAATGCCTTCGAATAGATAAGAAATCCCGCCACTAATTTGTATTGCGCCAAGACCAAGTGAAGTAGCTACACCAAAAATTGTCGCAAATACAGCAATTATATCGATTACTTTTCCAAGAGGACCAAATACACGTTTTCCGAATACCGGTTCCAAGATTGCACTAATCACACCGCCACTTGATCGTTTGCGGAAGGTGAAATAGGCAATTGCCAAAGCAAGAGTAGCGTATATTGCCCAGGGATGCAGACCCCAGTGGAAAAAGCTATAGGAGATGGCGGTCGTACCAGCTTCAGCAGTTCTTGCTTCATCGACCACGCTTGGAGGAGAGTTAAAGTGGTTAAGAGGTTCAGATGCTCCCCAGAATACTAAGCCGATTCCCATACCAGCACTAAATAGCATCGCGAACCAAGATATGTAACTATATTCCGGTTCATCGTCTGGCTTACCTAATGTGATTTTTCCATACTTAGAGAAAATAAGGAAAAATGCAAAACCTAATAGAAGTGTAGCAGTTATTAAGTAGAACCAGCCAAAACGGTCGACAAGAAAATCTTGAATTACAGTTGTTACATTATTTACGTTTCCGTTTGGAAGTAGAGACTCTGGAATGCTTCCCCAAATCAAGAAAGCAATGACTATTCCCATACCCCACCAAAAAACGCTTGTTGTTTTCTTCATAAAACAATCCTTTCTGCTTTAAAGCTCGTATAATTTGCGTAAATGACCATTATAACAACCTCTACTTCAAGTTCCTACCCATTCCGACAAATTAGTAAACCATGACCAGTACATTTCTACTAAACTCGACACGATACGATCTTCTTGCATTACAACTCCAATACTTTCCTCTATAATGGCAGTATTATGTAAAAGTGGAGGTTTTTCTAGTGAAGAGATTCTTAGTATTTCCCATGCTCCTCTGCCTATCCGGCGTGTTGATCAGCGGTTGTGCCAGCTCGGAGCAGACGAGTACTGAGTCAAATCAAGCCGCAAGTACGGAGGGTGCTACTTCTGAACTGAAACAAACTGCGGAAAAAAATGCAGATCAGCAGGAAGCTGACGAGAAACAGGAGGAACAGCAAGAACCGCAATATAAAGTTTCGGAAGTCTCTTCTATTGTACCGATTGACGATGCTGAACCGCAGGTCGCACTTCTGACATTTGATGACGCTCCCGACAAACATGCGCTTGAAATAGCTGAATCGTTGAAGAAAGCTGATGCACCAGCAATATTTTTCGTGAACGGTCACTTTTTGACAACTGATGAAGAAAAGGAAACATTGAAGAAAATTCATGACATGGGGTTTGCAATCGGGAACCATACATACAGTCATGCCAATCTGAATGATCTGACCGACGAAGAAGTAAAAGAGGAAATTCTCATAGTGAACGAAGAAGTCGAGGAGATCATTGGAGAAAAACCTGAATTCTTCAGAGCTCCGTTTGGAGAGAATACAGACTACAGCAGACAGCTGGCTGAAGATGAGGGAATGACGGTGATGAACTGGACTTATGGATACGATTGGGAAAGCCAGTATCAGGACAGTGATGCTTTAGCGGATATCATGGTAAACACGGAACTGCTAGGCAATGGAGCCAATCTCCTCATGCATGATAGAGAATGGACAGCTCAAGCTGTACCAGACATTGTGACAGGCTTAAAAGATAAAGGCTATGAGCTTGTGGAACCAGATACAATAGAGCGACCTTCATAAAAAAACTCCCCATACGGGGAGTTTTTTATTGGAAAGCATGGTGTTCTTTAATAACGCGGATATATTCAATCGATTCATCCATCAAACCTTGTACCGGCAGGCCGGCTTCCAGATTTCTTTTTATATAGCTGATATTATCGATACTGATGATTTCACCTGGAATGAAAATCGGGATTCCTGGCGGATAGACCATGATGGATTCAGCACTGATCCGGCCTTCTGCTTCTGCAAGCGGAATTGCTTCTATATCTGCATAAAAAGCATCGCGGGGACTTAAGGATAAGACAGGTATTTCTGGTATAGATACCTCAATTTCGACTGCAGAAATCTGTGCTTGACGAAGATCTGCCAAATCTGTCAATGCATCTATAAGCTGCTGAATTTCCACAACTGTATCAGCCGGTGTTACCAAAAACAGCAAGTTATACAAGTCGGATAGTTCAACCTCGATATTTTTTTCTTTTCGCAGCCACCGTTCTGCTTCGCTGCCGGATATACCGAGCTGTTTTACAGACACAAGCAGTTTGGTAGGATCCATGGCAAAAGCAGCCTCTGACCCAAGAATTTCCTCACCAGCACAATATAGGCCTTCTATGGCGTTGATGCTTTGCCGAGCATCATTTGCCAGCCGGATGGCATGTTCGTTCATCTCTTGACCCTTGGTGGCAAGCTGGCGGCGTGCTGCATCCAAAGATGCAAGAAGTATATAAGAAGTACTCGTCGAAGTAAGCATGGAAAGGACCGTTTGAACCTGTTCATGACGTACCAAACCCTCACGCAGATTCAAAATGGAGCTTTGCGTCAGTGAACCTCCCAGTTTATGGACACTGGTTGCAGCAAGGTCTGCTCCTGCAGCCATGGCTGATACAGGCATTTCATCGTGAAAGTGAATGTGAACACCATGTGCTTCGTCAACTAGAACAGGGATTTCATAACTGTGGGAAATCTCTACGATACGTGCTAAATCGGCAGCAACACCAAAGTAGGTCGGATTGATGACGAGAACAGCTTTTGCATCCGGATTCGCTTCCAATGCTTTTTCTACGGCTTCGGGAGTGATACCGTGCGATATACCTAGCTTATCATCCACTTGAGGATGTACGAAGACAGGTATCGCTCCAGAGAAGATGAGCGCGCTGGTCACGGATTTATGGACGTTCCGTGGGACGATGATCTTATCTCCAGGTTTACATACACTCATTACCATTGCCATGATCGGAGTGCTTGTTCCCTGGACCGAAAAGAACGTATAGTCCGCTCCGAAAGCTTTAGCAGCAAGCTGTTGTGCTTCTTGGATCATCCCATGAGGGTGATGTAAATCGTCCAGAGGTTCTATATTTATCAAATCGATGGAAAGAGCATTCTCACCTATAAATTCCGAGAATTCTTTATCCATTCCTTTGCCGGTTTTATGTCCTGGTATATGGAACTGTAACGGTTTGTTCGCTGCATGCTTGCGCACACCATCGAACAGTGGTGCTTGATCTTGTGAAAACATCTTAGCTGACACCTCTTTACAAGTTAAAAACAAAAGAATTATAGCAAAACTGCGACACGATTACTAGCGTCGCATGGAAAGTTATTTTCGTGTTACACTATTATCCAGGGAAAAGGAGGGATAGAATGAATTACAGCTATCCAATTGATGAAACATGGACGAAAGAGGAAATCATTGACGTAGTGAATTTCTTCTCATTAGTGGAGCGTACATATGAAGATGGAAGCGTACGGGAAGATCTGCTGCTCGCGTATGAACGTTTCAAGAAAGTTGTACCTTCAAAATCAGAAGAAAAACAGCTGGACGCTAAGTTTCAAAAGGATTCTGGTTATTCCAGCTATAGAGCAGTCCAGAAAGCTAAGGCTGCTCCACCGAGGGCAAAAATAAATATGTAAACAATCCCTTCCTCATACAGGAAGGGATTTTTGTTATACGGGCTCGTAAGCCGCCTGTTCGTATAGGATAGCTGTATGTTTTAGGACATCCTGACATACCTTAAGGAAAGCTTCCTTAGAAGCAAGCGCAGGGTCATCGGGCTGCAAATGAATCCCGCATACTAGTTCTGCTTTTTTGACATGCTGCAGTCGATCTGCGATTTTGTCGTATAGCTCTTCGGAAATAGGAGAAGCATCGGGTTTCATATGATCCATTGACCAGACGTAATGAGAAGGAATGGATTCGATAATCTGCTTTTTTGCTTCTGTCATTTTCTGACCGAGTGTTTCCTTTAACGGGCTTTCATAAATAAGGGCAAACTGAACAAAAACATGTGTACCCCACAACCCTATTTGAAAATGAGGCAGCTTTTTATATCCGCGTTTGCTAGATGCAAGAGCGGACCATGTGTCGTTTGGTGCGTTCTTCGTGCGTCGTGCATGCTTAGCTACATGGACATACATATCATGGTCTGTCACTTGTTCTGCGAATGGAGCTAGTTCTGTCGCGATCATCTCCAATTTTGGAGAGAGGCGGCTGCGAAGCACTTCCATTCTTTCATCTAAACCATCTATTGTAAAAACATCGAAATCTTCTTTTGTGAATAATGCTGTCATTAATGTCACTCCTTGCAGAAATCTTCCTTCATCATACCCGTCCAATAGGTAAAATGCAAGCAAGGAAAGGTTTACAAACCGCACTGCAGTGGTAAAAAGAAACAACTTGATAGGATGGTATAAATAGATAGGAGGAGATGAAGATGCGTGATGTAATGGAGGCGTTACGAAAAAGGGAAGCTCAAGAGAAGGTGCCTGCTATACGTCTTGAAATCGATTATTATCTAGTTACTTTACATGATGCCATGCAGGAGGAAGATGACAAAGCAGTGAAGGAAGCAAAGGCGAAGCTTCGTGTACTTAGCGAGCAATTGAATCGGTTCGAATCGTGAATTATTTGTGATAAGCTAGTGGAAAGAATGGGGGCCACATGATGGAGCAATCAATGAAGCATACATTGCATAAGCAAGCACAACAGTGGGTGTTGGAAGCGGGACAGCTTATCAAAGAGAAAATGGATGAACCATTGGAGATCATGACAAAGTCAAGCCCGAAAGATCTTGTAACAAAGATGGATAAAGCAGTGGAATCTTTCTTTTTGGAAAAAATACGCGAGAACTACCCATCACATAAAGTGTTAGGGGAGGAAGGTATTGGAGAAGCTGTTTCTGAGACGAAAGGCACAGTCTGGATAATCGATCCGATTGACGGAACGATGAATTTTGTCCATCAGAAATCTAACTTCGCCATATCAATAGGCATTATACATGATGGTGTTGCGGAAATAGGAATCATTTACAATGTGATGGAGGATACACTCTATCATGCAAAGCGCGGCGAAGGAGCCTTCAAGGATGATTTTCAGTTGCCAAATCTTCCTGAAAAGACGCTCGATCAATCGATCATAGAGCTCAATCATTTCTGGCTCTGTCCCAATCGCCGTGTGAATGAAGAAAAGCTGCAGCAGCTCGTCTATCGTGCAATGGGGACGCGGGCTTATGGATCAGCGGCATTGGAGCTGGCTTTTCTGGCTGAGGGGATTACAGATGCTTACTTAACCTTCAGTCTGCAGCCCTGGGATTATGCTGGCGGATTTGTAATCCTGCAAGAAGTAGGAGGAAAACTGACCGATGCAACAGGGGAGCCCGTCGATTTTCTGAATAAGACAACAGTAGTCGCAGCCAATGGCAGCATCCACGGGGAATTGATCAAGGATTATATCGAATTGAAATAAAAAAGACGGGCTAACCCGTCTTTTTTACTGTCCTTTTCTTTTTGCGAAGATACCAGCACCCATAATGAAGAAACCGGCGATTATCGCAACTGTCATTAAACCATAGTTTTGATAGCTGATCGTCACGCCTGCTGCTACGAAGCAAGCAATAACCATTATTGCAGTCAGCAAAGCTAATCCCTTTGACATCGTCTCACCTCATTTATTAAATTAAAGGTTCATCTGTCTTCTTTTCCCGGTATAAATTGAAGTTCCCGGTCGCTTTTCGTTCCTTCGTCCGCAATGAGATACGGTCTGAGCAATCGCTGCATATATGCATGGTATTGCGCCGATTCCGCAGTTTCTTTGCATGCGGACTGCCTTCATCTATTTCTTCGACTTTATCGCAAAGTACACATTTTACACGCATGCTATCACCTCAGGAGAGTATAATACTTTTCCAGTTTACCATACGGGATGCTATTGTGTGTATCTTTCAAAAAGTCTCTATCAGTCATATCCGCTTCCGGTAGATTATAAACAGGAACTCAGCAGATCTTTATTTGACGGATGGCTTTAATTGGATCTTCTTTTCTGCTGGGCAGGTAACAGTGGGCAGGTCCGGTTTCTTTAATGCTGCGTCCATCTACTGCGAACAGAAACATACTTTCCTTAAGCTCGTCCAATGGTACAATTTCTTCACCAGTGTCTGTCAGAAATACCGCATGCGTGGCATCTGCTTGTATACTGGCCGTGTTGAGGAAATCGGAGATAGGCATAACATAACTGTTTTCAAGTGCCAGCTTTCTTTCGGCCTTAGTAAGGCTCTTATTGATAGGCGGCTTCATTTTTTGCTGATAAACAGAACGATCCCAGTGTTTTTCTTCCGAAGCGGGAACTGACTCGACCTCTTTAAAAGCGTTTTCAAAAAGGATTTTGCGATCATCAAAAATCCAGACGGATGGATCAAGTGTTAGTGGAAAATCCACTTTGCCTGTCAGGGTGATTACCATATAGTGACACTTCCTTTTCCAGTAGTATCTATAGATACAGCTTAACATAAAGAATGTGACAATTGACAACGATTCGACAAAAATATTAGCTGGACGTGTCTTGCAATTTAGCAGGACTACCGCTAGAATTGTATAGAAGAAGTCTGTTTAACGGAGGGATAATATTGATATCTGAGATCACCGTTAGTAATCAAGAGAAAGCATATGCCCTTCTTTTGGCGGATGCTGATAAAATACTTAAACTAATCAAAGTACAGATGGACAATTTGACCATGCCTCAATGTCCGCTTTATGAAGAAGTACTCGATACTCAAATGTTTGGTTTGTCACGTGAGATAGATTTTGCAATTCGATTGAATCTCGTAAAAGAAGAAGATGGAAAAGAGCTTCTTGAAAACTTGGAAAGGCAATTGAATGTGCTGCATGAGGCAGCGCAGCGGTCTATGCGTCCTTAATGCTTACGGCCGCCTGCAATTGCTTGTACGGGCATCCCATACGAAAGATGAAACCCCATTGCCCTTTTATTCGGCGGGGTTTTTTTATTATTCTATGAATCTGGCGGTTTGTAACGATCGTAAAATACATACTATGGGAGCTTTAAAATGAAAAAAAGATTGCGTAATTTCGATTTTACTTTGCTATTCACCCCACTGCTGCTGACCGTTTTCGGAGCAGTGATGATTTACAGTGCAAGCTATACAGTGGCAGTAGTCAAATACGATGCTTCACCAACGTTCTTTTTTGTCAGATCGTTGATGTGGATTACTTTAGCTGTTCCAATCTATGCGTTTTTCTGTTTTGTTCCATACCAGAAGTTCCAGAAATGGATTAAGCCGATCTTGCTGGTAGTTGTCGTCCTGCTGATTCTCGTCTTATTTACGGAAAAAGCAAATGGATCTCGCTCATGGTTCGATCTTGGATTTTTCAGTCTGCAGCCAGCCGAATTGGCTAAAGTAGCTATGATTATTTATCTTTCTGCAGTCTATGCCAAAAAACAGAAATACCTGGACAGTTTTTCAAAAGGCGTATTGCCGCCTCTTATTGCATTAGGCCTCATTCTTGGCTTGATCGTGATCCAGCCGGATGTTGGTTCCGCTTCTATCGTATTCCTGATATCCTGCTCGATCATAATCAGTGCCGGTATTCGTTTAAGGCACTTGAGTCTATTGATTGCAGCAGGTGTCGGACTTATACTCGCTGTATTGCCGCACATGGTCAACGAAGAACGTATTTCACGTTTCACTGGAGCTTATCAGCCATTCAGTGACGAGAACGTTCAAGACGGAGGCTTCCAGCTTGTACAATCCTATCTTGCTATCGGTACAGGCGGGATTTTCGGGGACGGGCTGGGACAAGGCATCCAAAAGCTAGGCTATCTGCCAGAGCCGCATACAGACTTTATCATGGCCGTCATAGCGGAAGAGCTCGGGTTTATCGGAGTTGCTGCTGTACTGGCAATGCTCGCAATCATTGTGCTGCGCGGATTCTATATCGCCAGACAATGCCGCGACAGTTTCGGTTCGTTATTGGCAATAGGCATTTCGTCGATGGTGGGGATCCAGACCTTCATCAATCTGGGCGCAATCACCGGTCTATTGCCAATCACAGGTGTTACACTGCCATTTGTCAGTTACGGCGGTACATCCTTGATGATTCTATTCGCCTCCATGGGTATTCTGAATAATATCGCCAAGCATGTACGTTCGCAAGAGCTGATTGTGTCAGAAAGCACCTTTACGCAAGACAAGCGGGGAAGACGTCCCTCCAATCGACAGAGGATCCGCACCACTAGTACTACTACACAAACCAGGGAAAAGACTAGAGGAGGAGAACGATGGACGAACTAAGGGGAATCAACAAAGTTCTAGTAGCAAATAGAGGGGAAATTGCGATACGTGTATTCCGGGCTTGTGTCGAGCTTGGAATACATACGGTTGCAATTTATTCGAAAGAGGACAAATCCTCAAGTCACCGCTTCAAGGCGGATGAGGCATATCTGGTCGGCGAGGGGAAAAAGCCGATTGATGCATATCTTGATATCGAAAATATTCTAGAAATTGCAAAAACTTCGGGTGCGGATGCTATTCATCCAGGATATGGTTTCCTTTCTGAGAATATCCATTTTGCCAGACGCTGTGAAGAGGAAGGGATCATCTTCATCGGCCCGCGCAGCGAACAACTTGACATGTTTGGAGATAAAGTAAAAGCGAGACAGCAGGCTTTACTTGCTGAAATACCAGTAATCCCTGGTACTGACGGGCCTGTCCAAACGCTGGACGATGTTAGAGCTTTCGCTGATACCCACAACTACCCAATCATTATCAAAGCTTCTTTGGGCGGCGGCGGACGTGGTATGCGTGTCGTGCGTTCAGCAGAAGAGCTGGCCGAAGCTTACGAGCGAGCAAAATCAGAGGCTAAAGCAGCTTTCGGCAGTGATGAAGTGTATGTGGAGAAGCTTATTGAAAATCCAAAACATATCGAGGTACAGATCCTTGGGGATAGTGCCGGCAATGTTATACATTTATACGAACGTGATTGCTCCATACAGAGAAGGCATCAAAAAGTGATTGAGGTAGCTCCAAGTGTTGGTCTGCCGGAATCACTTCGGATTGCTATTTGTGATGCAGCAGTTAAATTGATGAAAAATGTTTCCTATCTCAACGCAGGAACAGTTGAATTTCTTGTTTCAGATAACGAATTCTATTTCATCGAGGTTAATCCCCGTGTCCAAGTAGAACATACCATTACGGAACTGGTAACAGGTGTAGATATCGTTCAGACACAGCTTTTGCTGGCTCAAGGATACAGCCTTTCAGACGAACGTCTTCATATTCCAGCGCAGTCTGAGATTAAGACAAACGGTTATGCAATACAGGCACGTGTAACGACAGAGGATCCGCTTAATAACTTCATGCCGGATACTGGTAAGATTATGGCTTATCGTTCCGGTGGAGGCTTCGGTGTTCGACTGGATGGCGGTAATGCTTTCCAAGGCTCCGTCATTAGCTCTTACTATGATTCCCTGCTCGTCAAAGTATCGACGTGGGCGGCGGATTACAAACAAGCTGCATACAAAATGGAAAGAAACCTTCGCGAGTTCCGTATTCGAGGCATCAAGACAAACATTCCATTCCTGGAAAACGTCATCCTGCATGACAAGTTTTTGTCTGCTGATTATACGACTGGCTTTATCGATGAAACTCCGGAACTGTTCGTCTTTCCGAAACGTCAGGACAGAGGAACGAAGATGCTCCAGTATATCGGCTATACAACTGTCAATGGATTTGATGGCGGCGGAAAAGTCGAAAAACCTGATTTTCCGAATCCGAGAGTTCCGAAGCTTGCAAAAGGGCTCGATTACCAGAACGGAACAAAACAGATTCTGGATGCGCATGGTCCGGAAGGGCTTGCTGACTGGCTGAAAGAGCAGGAAGAAGTCTTGCTGACGGATACAACTTTCCGAGATGCTCACCAATCACTGCTTGCTACCCGTGTAAGAACGAAGGATCTATTAACAATAGCTGAGCCAACTGCCAAACTATTGCCGAACCTATTTTCTGTTGAGATGTGGGGCGGTGCTACCTTCGACGTGGCTTATCGTTTCCTGAAGGAAGATCCGTGGGAGCGCTTGGCTAAGCTGCGTGAAAAAATGCCGAACGTGCTGTTCCAGATGCTGCTTCGTGCAAGCAACGCTGTCGGGTACAAAAACTATCCGGATAACGTCGTTGAGAAATTCGTCAAAGAAAGTGCCGAAGCCGGCATTGATGTGTACCGTATCTTCGATAGCTTGAACTGGATTGAAAACATGAAGCCAGCTATTGAGGCTGTCCGCAACCAAAATAAAGTGGCAGAAGCTGCGCTTTGTTACAGCGGGGATATCCTGGATCCGAGCCGGACGAAATATGATCTGGCTTATTATACGAAGATGGCGAAAGAGCTTGAAGCAGCAGGTGCTAATATTATCGGAATAAAAGACATGGCAGGATTGCTCAAACCGCAGGCGGCATATGACCTTGTCAGTGCTTTGAAGGATACCGTATCACTACCGATTCATTTGCATACGCATGATACGAGCGGTAACGGAGTTTTGACATATGTGAAGGCTGTGGAAGCTGGTGTTGATGTTGTCGACGTTGCTGCAGGCTCTATGGCTGGTCTTACTTCTCAGCCGAGCGCAAGCTCCTTCTATCACGCGATGCAGGGGATGGAGCGCAGGCCGTCCATTAATGTTGAAAATTATGATGAACTGGGATCATATTGGGAAGATGTCCGCACTCGCTACAGTGATTTCGAGAGCGGTATGAAGGCTCCGCATGCTGAAGTATATCTGCATGAAATGCCAGGCGGACAATACAGCAACTTGCTGCAGCAGGCTAATGCGGTTGGACTAGGTGATCGCTGGGATGAAGTGAAGGTCATGTACAGGAGAGTAAACGATCTTTTCGGAGATGTTATCAAGGTTACACCTTCCTCCAAGGTTGTAGGTGATATGGCATTATTCATGGTTCAAAACGACTTGGATGAAACAAGTGTCATCGAGAGAGGTGCAGCACTTGACTTTCCGGATTCTGTTATCGAATTCGCTCAAGGCTATCTTGGTCAGCCTTATGGCGGCTTCCCGAAAGAACTACAGAAGGTCATTGTAAAGGATCGGGAGGTAATCACCGAACGACCGGGCAAACTGCTGCCGCCTGTTGATTTTGATGAGCTGCGAAGTGAATTGGATGAAAAAGTGGAAGCTGACATTACAGAACAGGATGTTACTGCTTACTCCTTGTATCCGAAAGTGTTTGAAACGTACGCAGCTTTCAAAGAAGCTTATGGTGACTTGTCTGTACTGACAACACCAACTTTCTTCTACGGTATGAAGCTGGATGAAGAAATCGAAGTGGAAATCGAACCAGGAAAGACCTTGATCGTAAAGCTTGTCGCAATTGGCGAAGCAGGGTCTGATGCAATGCGGACGATCTACTTCGAATTTAATGGACAGCCTCGTGAAGTACTGGTTCGAGATGAACAGGTACAGGCAACAGTTAAGACGACACCAAAAGCTGATAAACAAAATAAAAAGCATATTGGTGCGACAATGCCTGGAACAGTTATCAGATCACTCGTTACTGGTGGGGAGCATGTACAAAAAGGACAGCAGCTTCTTATTACAGAAGCGATGAAGATGGAAACAACAGTACAAGCGCCATTTGATGGGAAAATCAAAGACGTTTATGTGAAAGATGGAGAACCGATTCAGGTTGGGGATCTGCTAGTAGAATTTGAATAAAAAAAGAGGTCCGTGCTATAACAGCAGCGGACCCTTTTTTATTGTTCTTTTTCGTATTTTGCACTTCGGAAGGATAGCATGATATAGTATGTCATGATTCCAAAGTAAACGCTGATAATCAAGGAATGCATCAGTGCTACGAATAAATTCATTGCTGTAAAGACAACAAGCGCACCGACTACTGCTTGTGATGCTAAAAGACAAAAGCTGATGATCCAGCCTTTGGACATCACTGCGTGGTCTTTGTAACGACGAATCACTTGAATCATGATAATGAAGGACCAGACCAGTGCAAGCATTGCAGCACCACGGTGGAGCATTTGTACCATTTGTGCCGTACTCAATCCAAAGAGACTAGGATCAGCGTTGGAGCATAGTGGGAAATCTCCGCATACAAGGCTTGCATTCATGTGACGTACAAGCGCTCCGGTATATACGACCAAATAGATGAAAATTGTATGAAGATAAAATTGAATTCGCATCCCTTTCCGGATGACAAGTGCGCGGGCATCGAACTTCTTGTCCACTTCAAAGACGATTAGCGTCAGCAGAAGAACAGAAGCAAATGAGATAAGCGAGATACCAAAATGAAGTGCCAATACAGTGTCAGACTGCTGCCAAACAACAGCTGCTGCCCCAATCAATGCTTGTATGACAAGAAAGGCTACTGCCATGATGGATAGAAATTTAACTTCTCGAATATGACCGATCTTGCGCCAAGCGAGGATTGCCAGCAATAGAATGACGATCCCCATTGTGGAAGAAACAAATCGGTGGGCAACTTCTATGATAAGCTCAGGCGTGATATTGGTTAATGCCCCTTCACATAACGGCCAGCTTTGTCCGCAGCCATCTGCTGAGCCTGTCTTGGTAACAAGGGCGCCGCCAAGCAGGATGAACAGCATACCTATGGTGCTGATCACAGATAAGGTTTTCAATAATTTCACGAATAAACACCTCTTATATACAAACTTATAACTATGACAAAAAAACATTAAGCTTATCGTAACATGAAATCTATTTAAAGAAGGACATATTTCTTGTCAATTTTATGACCTGTACAAACGCATGAATAAGGAATGGCTGATATGATAAGGTATTAGTTCGGCAAATTGTCAAAAACGGTTTTATTTGATGCAGCTGGACGTGTTACAATGTTAAAAGTGTGATAGAATACAAGAATTATGTTTAACCAAGCAGAAAGGATGTGCTGGTGTGGAAAAGATCGAAACAACTTCTTCACAAGTATTGAACGGTGCTGAACAGGCCGATTCTACTACTAGTCTGTGGACAGACTTTAAGGCGCTTATAAAAACTGGTATTATAAATTCAAATCTATTGACTGCTTTCGGCGGTTTCTGGCTCGCGCTCTATATGACGAACCAACAATTCGTCGACCATATCCCGACGTTCATTTACATGATGCTCGGAAGCGGATTGGTCATAGCTGGCGGATGTGTGATCAATAACTATTACGATCGTGATATCGACCATGTAATGAAGCGGACGAAAAAACGTCCGACAGTTACAGGCACGATTCCGCTCTCTGTCGTACTGACAATGGGTATAGGATTTACTGTCCTCGGCGTCGGGTTTTTATTCCTGACAACGTGGCAAGCAGCAGCGATTGGTATATTCGGCTGGTTTGCTTATGTCGTACTTTATACGATGTGGTCTAAACGTCGTTACACAATCAATACAGCAATTGGAAGCTTCTCCGGAGCAGTTCCTCCTCTAATCGGATACGCTGCTATCGATGGCGGTTTGAGCACAGAGGCTTGGATCGTTTTCGCTATCATGTTCATCTGGCAGACACCGCATTTCTTAGCACTGGCTATGAAAAAAGCAGAGGATTACAAAGCTGCGAACATTCCAATGCTGCCTTCTGTATACGGCTTTGGAATTACGAAGCGCCAAATCGTTGTTTATACAGCATGTTTGCTTCCGCTTCCGTTTTATTTAACTACTCTGGGAACAGTATTTGTTATCATCGCTAGTGTGCTGAATATCGGCTGGCTTGCAATCGGTATAGCTGGGTTCTTTATGAAAGATGATCTGAAATGGGCTACCTGGATGTTCGTGTACAGCCTGAATTATTTAATGATATTCTTTATCGCTCTGGTCGTTTTCACAACGCCTGCGATTTTCTAATTAAAAAAAGCTGAGACTTAAGTGTTTTAGCAATACAAAATCCGAACTATAACGTGAATTCTTTAGCAAAGATTCTCGTAGGTTCGGTTTTTTTGTGTTTAATTAACTAGCGCAGGCAGAATACGGAGACTCCAACGGGAACAGCACGAGTTCGAAGACCCCGCAATGGTGCTTTTTCGCGAGAAGGCTGAGGCCGTGCTAGGAGAAAGCGGAGTATTCTGCCGAAGCGGTGTTAAGGTGTATTGTTCGTTAGTTATATCCCTGTGTCTTTTTTGCGTTTATATAGTAGGAAGTATCGGGAATAAGAACCATAAATGTGCATCGGAGAGAGGGAAAGTAAATGGATATGGAAACACCGCGTTTAACGATGAAAGCTATAACACTGGATATGGGGAAGCAGCTCGTTCGATTCCCGCTTACCTTCTTTTATGAACAGGAAATTTCCTACGTTACTGATTGGCCTACAAATGCGCTGAAAGCAGAGCTGCCTCTATATTTGGAGGAATTCGCTACTGGACAGACGAGTTTCGGTTTTGGACCGTGGATCCTACATACAAAATATAAAAAGGAAATGGTCGGGGACATTTTTATTAAACAGCCTTCTCATGATGCAGCTCAAGCTGAGTTATATTTTGAAATACGTGAGGAGATGCAAGGGAAAAGATATGAAGACGAAGCGATCGTCAGCATTTGTGATTGGCTGCTGAAGCATGGTATCGAAACAATACATGCTTTTTGTAGGCCGGAGGAGGAAGAAAAGCAAGAAGTCCTGACAAGATGCGGCTTCAAAAAGCTTGGCCAAGTAGGAGGATTGATTCAGTTCAGGACGTATGGGCAGCTGCTTCCAGCAGATGGTATGTGAAGCTTGTCGAAGGAGTCGACTATCTCCTAAATGGATTTTGTATTATAATAGGTGCAACTTATGGAAAGGGGGCAGGATGCATGAAAAGCTTACGAATTGTATTATTGTTACTCGTTGTGGGAGCAGGTGTGCTGTTCTTTTGGAACAAGGATGATTATCTGGCTCCTGCCCAGGATACAAAGTCGGGTGCGTCAGGAGATACTGAGCAAACACCGAAGGCGGAAGCTGCCCAGAAACCGAATGGTGATATAGAACGTTGGATCAATCAAGCACCTGAAACATTAGAAGAAGATCAAGGTGAACCAGATCGGATCGATGAGTCTTCTTATGGATACGAGTGGTATATATATGATAAAGGTGATGCATATGCACAGTATGGTGTAAAAGATGGACGTGTCATCACTGCCTTTGCTGTCGGTGAGGCATCCCTTGCAAAGGCGAAGCTTGGAGAAAGTCGCGAGGAAGTCGAACAGGATTATCCTCTGCAAGACGAGGTGTCCTTCCGTTATGATAGCAATCGCTATACATTCAAGCTGAAGGATAAGGATCAGCAAATACAGCCGCTTGTCCAGATTGGTGATGGTTTATTTGCTCAGTTCTATTTCGATACGTTTGAAGATGAACTGACAGGAGTGCGGGTGCTGACAGATGAACAGCTCGTCATGGAACGGCCTTATGACGTAACATATACAGGCCAGCTGCCTGAGCAGCCGCAGCTCTCAGACGAAGAATGGCAGCAGGTGCAGGGCGGAATGGAACAGCAAATCATTGATATAACCAATGTGATGCGTGCGAATTTTGACGTCCCGCCATTGAAATGGAATGACCAAGTAGCAGCTGTTGCGCTTGGTCATAGTGAAGATATGCAGAAGCAGCAGTATTTCTCTCATGTGACGCCAAGTGGTGAGGAGCTCGGAGATCGGCTTGCTGATGGTCAGGTCAAATTCCAAAGTGCAGGTGAGAATATCGCCGCTGGCTATACAGATGCCCCAGCAGCAATGATTGGATGGCTGAACAGTGAAGGACATCGCAAGACAATGCTTGAACCATCTTATGAAGAGCTTGGGGTAGGCGTTTATCGTTATTACTATACGCAGAATTTTCTTTTACAATAACGGGATTTCCATTGTGGAATCCCGTTTTTTTTGTGTCATTTCCCCAATGCTTTCATACATTGGTCAGAGAGGGTATTTATCTGGTTAGGAGATGAATGTAATGTCAGATTCGAATTTGCATCCATCTATTCAGGCATTCAGACAGTTCGTAGAGCAGCACCCCAAGCTAATTCAAGAGGTTAGGCAGAAACGCGCCGGATGGCAGCCATACTATGAAAAGTGGGTACTGATGGGCGAAGAGGATCCGAGCTGGCAGGCATATAAAGATGGACAGAATGCAAAGGCAGAAACAGAACCAAAAGCAGAAACAGATGCAGAGCATGCTGAAAAGGAATCAGAAGAAACAGGGAAAGAAATGTTCAACAAGGTGATGGGAATGGCTAATCAGTTAGATTTGCAAAAACTGCAAGGACATATCCATCATTTGAATGGAGCGCTTGAGAATATCAAGCAATTGATCGGACAATATCAAGGTGTCAAACAACAGCTGCCTTCAAAGAAGAAGACTCCAACATTTTTCCATAGGGACTAAAAAGGAGGTAGGCTGATGCGACAGGAAATTTATCAACGGCTGCAGCACCGGGAAGAACTGCTCCGTTTTGTCAGACTTCACCCGGTATGGTACCGTACACTAGCACGTGACCCAAGTTCATTCGCAGATTTGGAAAAACAAGCGAATTATTTTTACGGTAAAACTGTCCCGCAGCGCATTGGAAAATTTGGCGATCAGCTGAGTATGGTGAACATGCTGATTCAGATGGCAAGAGCAATGCGGGATTAAACACTTTTCATTTCCCTATTATTTGGTATGATAATAGGGGAGGTGGTTCTATGTTTGCAACTATGGAATTCGTCGAGCTCCTGGAGAAGTCCGAGCAATTGGGAATGATGATACGTGAGTCGGAAGTGATGGCGGCATATAGCTCCGCGCAATCCGCACTCTACCAGAATAGTGAGACGAAAGCTAAAATCGACGCATTCACGGCTATTAAGGAACAGTATGAGGAAGTGCAGCGATTCGGCAGATACCACCCTGATTACAGCTTCATCATGAAGGAAATCCGCAGCAAGAAGCGTGAGATGGATATGGATGCCAACGTTGCGGCATTTAAAATAGCAGAGCGTAATCTGCAAAAACTGCTTGATGATATTAGTTCCAAACTTGCTTCAACTGTGAGCAAGAATGTCAAAGCCCCGCGATCTGGTGCAGCTTTAAAAGACTCTGGCTGCGGCTGTGGAAGCGGCGGCGCCTGCGGGTGTGCTTCCTGACAATATTCCGGTAAGCTTAGGCTTGCCGGTTTTTTTGTGTTGCTCCAAGGGGGCAGGCTTTGCTACACTAAGAAAAAAGCTGTAAAGCGAGGAACATCAATTATGTTGACAAAACGGCAAGGAATCGTCGTATGGTTCCAGCATATGAAAAATATTAAGCAGCTGAAGCGGCATGGACACTTGGTTTTCGTATCCAAAAAGCTTAAATATGCGATGATATATGTGAACCTGGAGGAGGCCGAAGAGAAGGAAGCAGCGTTGAATAAACTGCCATTCGTCTCTAAGACGGCGTTATCTTACCGTCCCTTCGTCCGTACCGATTTCGAGAATGCGAAACAGGATAAAGCGAAAGAATACGATTATAAGATTGGTATATAAAAAAAGCCTGCAGGGAAAAGCCCTGCAGGCGCCTTTTGTTTCCAATGAAAACAAACAGGCAAAGGGAGAGGAGAAACCGGAGGAAGAGCTTATGGGGAAACGTAAGTCTTCTCCGTGTTCATGAAGCAGCTATTAGCGTGATAGCCGCTTCAATAGTACAGTATGGACTGGCTTAGCCGGGAATATACATCGGTTTTTTTGAAGGAGTGGAATGTAATGCGAGTGATTGCTGGAGAGCATAAAGGCAGGGCATTGAAAGCTGTCCCGAACCAATTGACAAGACCAACGACGGATAAAGTGAAGGAAAGCTTATTTTCGGTATTGGGACCATTTTTTGAAGGCGGTGAATGCCTGGATTTATTCGCAGGAAGCGGCGGACTTGGGATAGAAGCCTTGAGCAGAGGAATGACACACTGTATCTTTGTGGATAAGCAAGGGAAGGCTGTCGAGACAATCAAACAGAACCTGACAACCTTGAGGCTGACAGACTACTCGGAGGTATACCGAAATGATGCGCTGCGTGCACTGAAGGCCGTCGCAAAAAGGGAGAAACAGTTCGATCTTATTTTTCTGGATCCGCCGTATCAAAAGATGTCCTACGAAGGTCTTTTGGAGCAAATCAGTGAAGCAGGTATACTGGGAGCAAATGGACGAATTGTTTGTGAACACGATGCGAAGAAGGAAATGCCGGAGTTCATCGCTGGATTGCAAGCTGTAAAACAGGACGTGTATGGAAATACTACTGCTATTACTATCTATCAAGCTGCTAAGGGGGATGAGTGATGACGATTGCTATGTATCCAGGTTCGTTCGATCCTGTCACCAATGGCCACGTAGATATTATCCAGCGAGCAGCCGCAATATTCGATCAAGTAATCGTTGCAGTGGCAGTAAACAGCAAAAAAAAGCCGCTGTTCAACGAAGAGGAGCGACTGGAGCTTTTACGGCAGTCGGTAAGACATATCTCTAACGTATCTGTAGTTAAATCAGAAGGTCTCACCGTTGACTTTGCCAGGGAACATGATGCTAAAGTTTTGGTCCGCGGATTGCGAGCAGTGAGTGATTTTGAAAATGAGATGCAGATCAGCGGTATCAACCGGCATTTAGAGCCAGGATTAGAGACAATCTTCATTACAGCAGATTCTGCTTATAGCTTCTTGAGCTCCAGTATCGTGAAGGAGGCAGCAAGCTTTGGAGCTGATATCAGTAAGCTTGTGCCGCCTCCAGTACAAGAAGCCATCAAGCAAAAATATTAATTTAACCGGCGTCTCAGCAGGATCAGTGTGCCAATTGAAAGCATGATGAGTGTGAAAACAGGTCCGAATGACGAAAGAAAACGTAGCAGCTCCACGGAAGTGTCAGGAGCTGTTTTTTCATGCAGGAAGGTAAGGATACTTGTTTCCTGATGTCTGGCGTAAAGCGGTCCATATAGGATAGCTGCTAATCCTGCTGCGATGAATCCATGGAGCAGGCGGGCAAAAAAGTACGGAGCGAACCGGATATCCGTCTCGGCGAGAATACTTGCCACTTGGGCTTGGACTGAAAAACCATTGAATGCAAGAATGAAGCTGACGATAATGGCAGGGAAGAAAAAGTTGGATCCTGATGCTTGGGCGATCATTTGGCCACCCATTGTAATCTCGAATAATCCAGAAAACATTGGGACTACCAGGTCTGCTGGAACACCGAAAATGCTGGTTATCATTTTTAAGCCATATGCCAGGGAATCTGTGATGCCCAAAATGAATAAAAGCTTATTGAAAACGGAAAACATGATAATGAATCCGCCAATCATAAGTAATGTTTGGATGGAATTTACGACAGCATCTCCAAAAATCTTGCCAAATGGTCTCTTATCAGCCATCCGCGTATCATGCAGTTCCCGGAAGGCGCGGCTAATCAACCCTTTTTCCCGGACGTAAGTCGAACGGGGCTCAGATCGGCCGTAGAAGCGCATGCAGATACCTACTAGTATATTCCCTCCGTAATGCGCTGCGGCTAGCAGGATGCCCAGCTCGGCTTCCCCGAAAAAACTTACGGCAATCACACCAATAATAAATAGGGGGTTGCTCGCATTTGTGAAGGAAACAAGACGCTCGGCTTCGATTTTCGTCAGTTGTTTTTCCTGGCGCAGACGGCTTGTCAGTTTCGCACCTGATGGATAGCCACTGGCCATTCCCATAGCAAGCACAAAACTGCCGACACCTGGAACATTGAACAAAGGCCGCATGATCGGTTCACAAAAAACTCCTATAAAACGAACCATCCCAAACGCAATCAGCAGTTCTGCAGTGATAAAGAAAGGCAGGAGGGATGGAAAGACGACTTCCCACCACATATTCAATCCACGTATGCTGGCTTGCAATGATGGGTCCGGATACATAATTAAACTGACCGCCAGCAGCAGTGCAGCCCCAGCCAGCAGAACTGATTTCATTTTTTGCACAAAAATCCCTCCGATTTATGACAGCTGTACTTCTTTAATTCGAAGTAGTACACTTAAATTCAGCCTGATTGTACAGGCTATCTTAACTATACGCGTGCTCAAAAGGGAAATATGCTTCTTCTTCTGAATAAGTAGAGAAAGCGGGCACAGAAGGGGAACTTGTAGATGAAACAGAACACACGTTATATCCTGTTCGTTATTCTGCTGCTGATCATCGTCTTCTGTTTTTCCGGAATTTACAGAATGCCATATTATGTATACAAGCCGGGTGCAGCAGATCCTCTTGACCCAATTGTATCTGTAGATGGCAGTGAGAAAAGCGAAGGTGATATGCATCTAGTCACCGTACGCGGCGGACAAGCGACACCATTCCAATATGTGATGGCTAAAATACTGCCATATCATCAAATTGAAAAACTAGAAGATGTCATACCGGAGGGTGTTTCCGAAGAAGAATATACACAAGCACAGCTGATGCAGATGGAGAGCTCGCAAGAAGCTTCTACTGTCGTTGCCTATGAGGCAGCTGGGGCAGACCTGCAAATTGATTTCAAAGGTGTATATGTCGTGTCAGTCGTTAAAGATTTACCGGCAGATGGCCAGCTCAAGCAGGGCGATCACATCACAGCTGTAGATGATCAGCAAGTAAAAGAAGCAACCGATCTGACTAATTATGTCACATCCAAGCATGTGGGTGACACCATCACTTTGAAGATAGAACGAGATGACAAACAGCTAGAGAAGAAGCTGGAGCTACAGGAGCTGCCTGATACCAAGGTACCGGGAATTGGAATCACACTCGTGACCGATCGAGATGTTACGGAAGATCCGGAAGTGACCTTCTCGAGCGGACAAATCGGCGGACCGAGTGCGGGTCTTATGTTCAGCTTGGAAATTTATGATCAGCTGGAGGAAGAAGATATGACGAAGGGCCTTCAGATATGCGGAACCGGTGAAGTGGATTATGAAGGAAATGTCGGCCGTATCGGCGGAATCGACAAGAAGGTTGTAGCTGCGGATAAAGAAGGCTGCGACGTCTTCTTTGCTCCAAATGAACAAGGTGCCGAAGATTCGAATTACCTTGTGGCAAAACAAACAGCAGAAGATATCGATACAAATATGAAAGTTGTACCAGTCAATACCTTTGATGATGCAAAAAAATACTTAGAAGAAATGCCAGGAAAATAATAAAAAGGATGCATCCCTCTGATGCATCCTTTTTATTATGCGAATATAGGAGGCGATATCTCTTGTCTGCGCGAAGCTGCCGCTATTTCAGGTGGTAAAATACTGTTATACGCATCCGCTGCTTGCAATTCTAAATCAGCAACTGGATGCATGCCGTCCTTTAAGTGTGTATATAACGGAACGTCAAGCTGCTTTTTCCTAGAAGAAAGAAATGCCTGTCCATTTTTGTTCATGCCGAGAATACGGATATAAGGGCATGCTGCCTGTTCAAGATGTTCGCGGTTCATATGCTTTTGTGTATTCGATAGTAGGTGCACACAGACGCGCTGAAGTCTTGTCCATGTATAGCGTTTCGTTTTGATTAGAGAAAGGAACTGCTGGAAATTCAACGCCTGGTTGATATATTTCTTGAAACGGTATTCCAATCCCTCATCCATTCCATGAATTTGGCGCAGTGTTTCAGCAGGTCGCGTTAGGATGAGATAGCGTAAAAGCGGGAAATAGGCTTCCCAGCTGTGAAGTTCTTCAGCTTCCATCAATTCAAACGTCTTTTCCGGTACAGCTGCTTTCACTTGTTGTATTTTCTCGTCCTGCCAAGCAGAACGGATTGATGTGGCACTTGCAATCGGGCCGGTAATAGACTGTTCATGATAACCTGCCTGAATACGACGGATTGTATCGACCTGTATTGGCGAATGAAGGGCCTCGGCTGCCTGAAGATATGCAAAACCCAAGATATTATTGGGGCTGCTAAGATCGAGTGCGGAATTGATTCCCACTAACTCGTATGCTGCACGATTTGCTTCAGGATAGGATAAGCCATTTTCCAGCTGCTTTTTTAGAACTGTCTCAAAAGCTGTCTGATTCTTTTGTCGTTCTTTTTGTGCATGATGGAATGATTCAATAGATCCGTTTTCAGAACCAAAAACTAGATGATCCACTTTCAGGGCATCAAGGATGGAAACAGCTCCTTTGGCAAACAAATCAGCATGCTGCACCGCAAAAAGAAAGGGCAATTCGACAACCAAATCGACACCGGCAGAAAGTGCCGCTTTTGTACGGCTGAACTTATCCATAATGGCCGGTTCACCACGCTGTGTGAAATTTCCGCTCATTACGGCAATCGTACAATCGCTTTCGGTTAATTTTTGCGCCTGCTGTATATGATAAACATGACCGTTATGTAGAGGGTTATATTCGACGATGAGGCCGCATGCTTTCATAGGGAAACTCCTTTCTGTATTTTTTTTAGAGAAAGGACACCGAATCCGGGCTCCCTCGCTTATTCTTACTTTTCTAAACGGTTTTCTCCGCTTTTCTTTGTTGTCTAGCTCCAGAAACCAGAAACTGCGGTATAAGAGATGAATCCCTATGTGGGAAAGGACACCCACTCCGGGCTCCCTCGCTTATCCCTACGTTTCTAAACGGTTTCTTCCGCTTTTCTTTGTTGTCTAGCTCCAGAAACCAGAAACTGCGGTATAAGAGATGAATCCCTATGTGGGAAAGGACACCCACTCCGGGCTCCCTCGCTTATCCCTACGTTTCTAAACAGTTTCTTCCGCTTTTCTTTGTTGTCTAGCTGCAAAAACCAGGAGCTGCGCTGGAATCGATAAATCCCTACAGGAGGAAGGACGCCTCCTTCTGGGCTTTCTCGTTTCCTTCTCCGCTCCTAAACGGTTTTCTCCGCTTTTCTTACGTGTTACAATAGAGATATTGTTCTTTAGTAAGAATATAGGCTAATTATTGCCTTGGTGTAAAGAAAATATATTGACAAAGCTTCTGTTTTTTTTTACAATTACTTTTGTTGCCATGAGGTGAATTAACGTGAAAATTCCGGTTCAAAAGCTTAAAGCTAAAGGTCTTGAACCTTTCGAATTTACAGAGCAAGTGGATGTGTCAGACATCCAGGGCAAAAATGATATTCGTCGGATTGATCCGGTGAAGGTCAGCGGTCAGGCGACATCGCATGGAAACGATATAACCGTTAAGTTCGCTGTAGATGGCAAGATGATTCTTCCATGTGCGCGTACGCTGGTGGATGTACCGTATGAATTCCATGTTGAAGCGACTGAACTGTTTACTTTGTCTCCATATGCAAGCGCGGATGACGAGTCAGAGATTCACCCGGTTGAGGGAGAACTGCTTGACTTGAAACCGTATATAGAGGAAAATATCCTATTGGATGTTCCTTTCCGTGTTTTCTCCGAAGATCCGGAGGCATTGGATAATGCCACGAAACAAGGAGAAGGCTGGCAGCTTGCCAGTGAGGAAGCACAGCAGGACAAGATCGACCCGAGGCTCGAGAAACTGCAAGCTCTCTTGAAAAAGGACGACGAATAAGCATTGTAACGATTGAAGGAGGTGTAGGACCGTGGCAGTACCTAAAAGAAGAACTTCTAAAAAAGTAAAAAACCAACGCCGTACACACAAAAAATTGCATGTACCTGGAATGGTAGAATGCTCTAACTGTGGAGAACTTGCAAAACCACACCACGTTTGCAGATCTTGCGGACATTACGATGGAAAAGCAGTGGTTGAAGCGTAAGAAAGAAAGACGACATCTGTCGGCAATATTGCCGATAGATGTTTTTTTATATTCTATCGTCTGTTTTCTAGTCTAGCATTTTTCCCTCTCGCATACATTGATAGCAGAATAGAAGAGGGGGGAAGCGTTTTGAAGAGTACGAGACAAGATGCATGGTCGGATAAAGAGGATGTTTTATTGGCAAATACGGTACTGGATTTTATTCAGGAAGGGAAGACGCAGCTGGATGCCTTCCGTGATGTTGCGGTAAAGCTCAACCGTACTGCGGCGGCATGTGGCTTCCGTTGGAATGCATCACTCCGTCAGTATTATCAAACAGATATCGAAATCGCAAAACAGCAGCGGAAACAGCAGCTTCCAGTGTCAGATAAAGCAGCTGCACCGGTTAAGGACGATAAAGAATCCATCAGCTTGGAAGCAGCAATCGACTTGCTTGAAAAAGTTAAACAGAATTTCCAAGTTCCGAGAAAAGAACCGCAGGAAGAACTTAAGGCATTGAAAGAAGAGAATGCAAAGTTGAAGGATCAGCTTAAACGGTATCAGGATGCGTGCATTGAAATGGAAAAGCTATGCCGATGGGTAATCGAGGAAGCTGAGACAAATTAAAAAAGCCCAGTTGGGGCTTTTTATTTTGTCGGCTGCCACGTCATAACGGACAGGTCATCTTCCTTTTTGCTGCTGTCCTTAAAATTCAGCCTAGTCCAGAAAGCTTCTGAATTTACTCTTGCCTTTGTACGTACTGGTTTTGCAAAGGACTGCACAAATTCAACTAGGGACGAGCCAAGTCGATTTCCTTGGTATGCAGGCAGCACTTCCAGTTTGGAGATTTCTACGTATCCCTTTGGCGGATAGAATGTATTGTCGCGTTGTTCGTTCACAAAGGTAAGCGCCATTCTCGCTGCCAGCTCATTATCCATGTAGATTCCGTAGAATAGCGTATCATCGTCACTTTCGATGAGACTTAGCTGGAACTCATCCAGCATGGAAAGCTCTGCGTTCCCCTGTGCGGCAAAGCGTTCGAAATCCTCCGCTGTTTTATAATTCACCGGCAATTTTTCCACTTTAGCAAATGTCATACAGATTCCCCTCTCCGTATTAAAAAATTTCGCTGTGTGACTTATGTTTTCAATATATATGAAAACGGTTACAAATTCAAGCGTTATATTTCTTATATCCATACTGTCTGTTCTTTTGCTAAAATAAACAATTAGGTATAGGACGAATGGGGGAACGGACATGAGAATCAATGTGATCGGCGGAGGAGCAATCGGGTTACTTATAACCGCAAAACTCGGCAGATTCCATGATGTGCGGCTTTTGACTAGAACACGAGAACAATCCGAACTGATTGCAGCGGAAGGTCTTCTTCTCAAGGGTGAAGTAAACGCATTGGAGACGTTAGCTTCTACTGATTGGCAGGCTTTGGGGCAAGCAGATGTATGGATTGTCTGTGTAAAACAATATGATGTGCAGCCGATCTGGGAAAAGTTGAAGCTGCATGTAAAAGCTGCAATCGTCTTCCTCCAAAACGGGATGGCTCATACGGACTTTTTGCAGGAAGATGAATTTGATTATCCTATCATCGTAGGGTCTGTCGAACATGGTGCCCTACGGGTAGATTCTCGTACTGTAGAACATACAGGGAAAGCGGCCATTCGTCTGGCAGATCTGACTGGTAATCATGCTGAAAAGATTGTAAATCAGCTCCATGAATCGGATTTCCCGTTTTTATTTGAGCAGGACTGGCATGTGATGTTAGGCAAAAAACTGATTGCGAATGCTGTGATCAATCCGTTGACTGCAATTTATCGGGTGGAGAATGGTGCACTGCTGGAACACCCTGCCTTTCAAAAAATAGCATGGGTATTATGCAAGGAAGCTGCAGATACGCTAGAGTTAGAGGAAAAACAGCAATGGGCAAATGTTTGCAGGATCATACAAGCTACGAAAGCTAATTTGTCCTCCATGCACAGAGATATTCAATCCGGCAGGCAGACTGAGATTGAATCCATATCAGGATATATCCGCAAGCATGCAAAAAAGGCTGTTCCTTATACGGATTTTGTCTACTATAGTATACTTGGACTTACGAAACAGCAGGAGAGGACGAATCTATGACCCACTTAATCGCTTACCTTCTAGCGGTAGCAATCACGGTACCGCCGCTTGCTACTTGGATTTATTATTTGATTGCCAGACGGATCATTCATAAAAGACGGAATGCTTTTCTCCATAGCGTGCAAACTACTGCCGTATTCTATATCTTTTCTGTTATGATTATGTTGCAAATCATTTTACAGCATACAGTGATCGGTTATATGATAGGATTCCTTGCGGTATTGTTTATATTGGTTGTGCTCATGCATTACAAATACCGCGGCGAGATCGTCTTTAAGCATGTGTGGCGCATCTTCCTGCGTATCTGCTTCCTCTTGTTCGGTCCGCTGTACATCCTCCTGCTAGTGGCGGGAGTTATCGTTACATTTATCAGACAGTAATACATAGACGTTATATAAAGGAGTACTTAATATGGTAATACAACCAATGAGACTGGAAAGTCCGAACAAATTGGTGGCCGATTATCGGGCAGAGCTTCCTTCTATTATGGGGAAATTCGATTTTTCTCCATTCCGCCAAGAAAGCTATGCGACTAGACTGGAGGAGCTTGAAGCTCGTGAGTTCCCGAGGGAGGCGCTAGTGGAACTCCTTCTCAAATGCAATAAAGAGTGGGGAGCGGATCAGGTTACGATCCAAAATATCAATAAATTAGCTGATACGAATACAGTTGCTGTTGTCGGCGGGCAGCAGGCAGGCCTCTTCACGGGTCCTTTATTGACACTGCATAAGATCACCTCCATCATTTCCCTTGCTTCCGAGCAGAGTAAAAAACTGGGCTCGACGGTCATACCGGTGTTTTGGATAGCGGGTGAGGATCATGATGTGGAGGAGATCAATCACATCTTCCTGCCAAATCGTAACAAGTTGAAAAAATTCAAATGGAAACAGCATCTCACTGAAAAGATTGCAGCTTCTGATGTAGTACTCGATAACGGTTTGATGCATGATTTCTTGCAAGAAGTGATGGCTGTCTTGCCGGAGACAGCATATACAAAGGATATCCACTCTACGGTGAGTAATATATTGGATCAATCAGAGACATTCGTTGATTTCTTCGCGAAATTCATTCATTTCCTATACAAGGATACAGGTTTGGTGCTTTTGGATTCCGGAGATCCGGCACTGCGGCAAGTAGAGCGACCATTTTTCCAGGAGCTGATCAACAAGCAGCAGGAAATAAGCCACGGTGTTTATGGAGCATCTCAGGAGCTCCAGCAGATAGGTTATGCTGATGTGTTAGGCGCAGAAACAGAAGATGCTAACCTGTTCTGTTATATTGACGGTGAAAGAACGCTGCTTATACGCGACAGTGAGGGTAAGTGGCGAGGCAAAGCTGATGAAGCAGTCTTTACGGAAGAAGAGCTGTTGCTTATTGCGGAAACAGCGCCGGAAAGACTGAGCAATAATGTTGTCACGCGCCCGCTCATGCAGGACTACCTCCTGCCGGTGCTTGCTTTCATTGCAGGCCCTGGAGAAATCGCCTATTGGGCGAATTTGAAACCGGGTTTCCAGGCGGTCGGCTTTAACATGCCGCCCGTCATGCCGCGTCTTTCCTTCACGATGCTGGATGGCAAGACAGAAAAGCTGCTCAACCGATATCGTTTGCGCCCCGAAAAGGCTATTGCATTTGGTGTCGAAGCGGAAAAAATTCATTATCTAGCTGCACAGCAACAGCCGCCGATTGCTGTTGTATCTGAACAGGTGAAGCGGGCAATGGCTGATTTGCACGCACCGCTCCGGCGAAGTGCTGCATCGATTGCAGATGATCTTGGCAGCCTGGCAGAAAAGAATCTCCGTCATTTGGAAGAGGATATCGATTTTCTGGTCAAGCGTATGGAAGCTAGAATTAAAGAGCAGCATGGTGTGGCATTATCCCATTTTGACCATATTCAATGTACGCTTCACCCGGAAAATGGACTGCAAGAGCGGACATGGAGTATCTTCCCTATATGGAATATGCATGGAGTGGAGATTTGGCGCGAATTAGCGCAGAAAAGCTATGATTTCACCACTCCCCACCATATCGTAACGTTATAATGAAACAGAAAGCGTGCCTGGTCGACGACCATGCACGTTTTTTTGTGCACAAAACTCCGAAAAAGCGCTAGGCAAGGGAGAAAATGCTAATAAAAAGTGTGAATATTGAGGTGGTGAAATGTGGGGGGATGTGGTACTATGAAAATGGAAAGTGGGGGCGGAGTCTATGTTCATGGGGGAATTTCAGCATTCGGTAGATACGAAAGGACGTATTATCGTACCTGCCAAGTTCCGAGAAAACTTAGGGGAACGTTTCGTACTGACCCGAGGATTGGACCAATGTCTGTTTGGATACCCTATGGAGGAATGGAGACTCCTAGAAGAAAAACTAAAAAAGCTGCCATTGACCAAGAAGGATGCCCGAGCATTCACTCGCTTCTTCTTTTCAGGAGCAGTCGAATGTGAGCTTGATAAGCAAGGGAGAATCAATATCCCTGCACCGCTCCGGAAATATGCGAAGCTGGAAAAGGACGTTGCCATCATTGGTGTGTCTGGACGGATCGAATTCTGGGCGGAGAGCGAATGGAATTCCTATTTTGATGAATCTGAGGAATCTTTTGCTGAAATCGCTGAAAATATGCTTGATTTCGATATTTGATGGCAGTCGAAAGGATGTAAGAGCTTGTTTGAACATTATAGTGTGCTGAACAGAGAGACGATTGAAGGACTCAATGTGAAGCCAGAAGGTACATATGTGGATTGCACCCTAGGCGGAGGAGGTCACTCCGAAGTAATTTTGAAGCAGTTATCTGATAAAGGGAAACTGTATGCGTTTGACCAGGACAAGCAAGCCATCGAGGCCACAGCGGCAAGATTAGCGGAGTATGGCGATCGAATCGAATATATCCAGGCGAATTTCCGACATCTGAAAAGCGAATTAGAGGAAAGAGGCGTCACGGAAGTCGATGGTGTAGTATTTGACCTTGGCGTGTCCTCCCCACAGCTCGATCAGGCGGAAAGAGGATTCAGCTATCAGCACGATGCGCCGCTTGATATGCGCATGAACCAGCATCAGGCGCTTTCTGCCTACGAGGTGGTTAATACGTGGTCTTACGAGCAACTTGTACGGATTTTCTTCCAATATGGAGAAGAGAATTTTTCCAAGCAAGTTGCAAGAAAAATAGAGAAAAGACGAGAAGCGAAACCGATTGAAACAACATTTGAACTTGTGGAAGTGATCAAGGAAGCGATTCCTGCACCAGCAAGAAGAAAAGGCGGCCATCCGGCCAAAAGAATCTTTCAGGCAATCCGGATTGCGGTAAATGACGAATTACAAGCATTCCGTGATGCGCTGCAGCAGACAGCAGAGATAGTTGCAGTCGGGGGAAGAGTTTCAGTCATTACCTTCCACTCGCTGGAGGACAGAATGTGTAAGCAGGCATTTAAATCATGGAGCACACCGCTGCCGGTACCGCGCAATATCCCAATTTTGCCGGAGGACAGCAAGGCACCGTTTGCTCTCATTACGAGAAAGCCGATATTGGCAAGTGTTGAGGAACTGGAAGATAACAGAAGATCCCGTTCCGCCAAACTCCGCGTAGCAGAAAAAATAAAACCGTGGAGTTCGAAATTCGAATTCTAATACAGGGGAGGAATAAGCTTGAGCGCAGAACGTGCAAGAAGCTGGCAGCAGAGCAGTCCGGCACAAAGACCGCAGCAGCAGCCTAAACGACAGGTAAAAGTAAAAGTTCATAAGAAAACGTGGATTACGCCGGGAGAGAAGGTTCTATATGCCGTTTTCAGTCTAGTTATCTTGGCTGCAGCAGCTTATTTCGTCACCTTCGCAGCTTCTACGTATAACGTGAACCGTGACTTGGAAGCACTGGACTCTGAAATCAGCCACCAGAAGGTTGCGAATACAGATCTGACTTATGAAGTGAAAGAATTGAGCAAGCCGGAGCGCATCATCGATATCGCACGTGATGCAGGTCTGAAGGTGCAAAGTGCCAAAGTAAAAGAAGCAAACAAAGTCTCTGAATAAGAAAGGTACTGTCAATATGAAAAAGAACAAGACAACACAGAGAATGGCGATGGTTCTGTTATCCGTTTTTGCCTTGCTCTTTCTTGTCTTAGCTGGACGTTTCTTGTTCATCCAGGCATCCGGTGAAGTTGCTGGAGTTAATTTAAAGAAATTTGCAGAAAGTAAGCGGACTGACTCGTATACGCTCGAAGCTACGAGAGGGAAGATACTGGATCGCAATGGAATGGAGTTGGCGTATGATCAGCCAACTTATTCTATTTATGCGATTGTTAGTGAAGAGTATTCCGCGGATAAAGAACATCCGATCCATGTAACGAATGTGGATAAGACGGCAAAAGAAATTGCTGAAATCATCGGAGCAGATGAAAATGATCTGAAAAAACGGCTCCAGGATGGAATTGACGGCGGCAAGTTCCAGGTGGAATTCGGTTCCGCGGGAAGCGGATTATCTCAGGATCAGAAGAAGAAGATTGAAGACCTCGAGTTGCCTGGAATCCAGTTCACAGAAGAAGCAGAGCGCTTCTATCCGAATGGTACTTTTGCTTCGCAAGTAATTGGGCTGGCACAGCGACAAGATGGTGTGATTACTGGCTTAACAGGAATTGAACAACAGCTGAATGATCAGCTTGCAGGGAAAAACGGGAATATATCCTATGAACAAGATGGTTATGGATACAAGCTGCTGAATCCGAATGAAGAAGTGCAGGCAGCCCAAGATGGGGATAATGTCTATCTGACTATTGATCAGAAAATCCAGACTTTACTGGAGGATACACTCACCCAAGTGGATGATAAGTGGAATCCTAAGAAAATCAGTGCAGTCGTCATGAATCCAAAAACAGGTGAGATTGTAGCGATGAGCAACCGCCCAAGCTATGATCCGAACGATCCAGAGAATGTAGAAAACTGGTACAATGACTCCATTTCAAATCCGATGGAACCTGGATCGACTATGAAAATGTTCACAGTCGCGTCTGCTATCGAAGAGGGGAAATGGAATCCGGATGAAGAATATAAATCCGGAACATATAAGGTCGACAAAGATACGACTATAGGTGACTATAATAAATCGTGGGGTTCCATCAGTTACTTAGAAGGAATTCAGCGTTCTTCCAACGTTGCAGTTGCGAATCTGGTGGCTAATAAAATCGGTGAAGATAAATTTCTTGAATATCTGAAGAAATTCCATTTTGACCAAAAGTCTGGTATTGATTTGCCGGGTGAAATACCAGGTACTATTTTGTACAATTACGAAGCGGAGCGAATCAGTACAGCGTATGGGCAAGGGACGACAGCAACGCCGATTCAAATGGTCACTGCTGCCAGTGCCATTGCCAACGATGGCAAAATGGTGACACCGCATATCATCGATAAAATTGTCAATCCTGATACGAAGAAAGTAGTCGAGCAGAAAAAGACAGAGGTTCAGGCGGAACCAATATCGAAAGAAACGGCAGATGAGACATTGAAAATACTTGAGTCAGTCGTAACTTCCGAACATGGTACTGGTAAACCGTATAAACTGGATGATTATAGTGTGGCCGGTAAGACTGGTACGGCACAAATACCAAATCCAAACGGTGGCGGCTATATGCAAGGTAAGAATAATTATCTATTCTCCTTCCTTGGCATGGCGCCTGCTAATGATCCAGAATTGATCATGTATGTATCTGTGCTGCAGCCTGAATTGAGTGAAACGGAAACTGGCAGTGAACCATCTGCATTCATCTTCAAAAATGTAATGGAAAATGCGCTGCATTATATGGATATCAGTCCAGACCAAGCAGACGATAAAAATGAAGTTTCTGAAAAACGAGTGCCGGATATTGAAGGCATGTCTACTCACGCAACGAAGAAAGCGCTAGAAGACACTGGAATGGATGTAGTTGTTGTCGGTGAGGGAGACCAGGTTGCCACAACGAGTGTTGAAAGCGGGCAAACTGTTCTGGAAGGCGAACGCGCCATCATCGTCACGGATGAACCGACGATGCCGGATATTAATGGATGGTCCATGCGTGAAGTGCTTGAATTGGGAGAATTGCTACAGCTGGATGTGGAAACAATCAACAGCGGCTACGCCAAGACACAAAGCATCAAAAAAGGAACGAAACTGAATAAGAACGACTATCTTGCTGTCGAATTCTCGACATAAGAAAACAGGACAGTGGTCTATCCGCTTGCCAACCGTCATAACATGGATACAAGCCTACCTTTGTATACGAGGGAGAGATTTGTTTGAAGAGAGTATCCAATGTTACGATGCGCAAGCGGTTAGTCACTGTTTTTATTTTGGCTTTTATCGTGTTCCTTATTATCGGAATCCGATTGGCATATGTCCAGTTTGTCTTAGGTAAAGACTTAGTGGACAAGGCTGAGGATTCCTGGAGCAGAAATATCACATTTGAGCCGGAAAGAGGAAAGATACTTGACCGTAATGGTGCGGTGCTGGCAGAGAATGTGTCTGCACCGACTGTCATGGTCGTACCACGTCAGATCAAGGATCCCGAAAAGACAGCCGAGAAGCTGGCAGAAATTCTTGGGATGGAAAAGGACAAGGCAATGCAGCACGTGACGAAGAAGGCATCTATCGAAAGAATTCACCCTGAAGGACGAAAAATTTCCGAAGAGCAGGCAGAAGCAATTCAGGCGCTGAACATGGAGGGCGTTTATATTGCCAAAGATTCAAAACGACACTATCCAAATGGGGATTATCTGTCTCATGTACTTGGTTTCAGTGGTATAGATAACCAGGGGTTAATGGGCCTGGAGGCATACTATGATGAAGAACTGAGCGGAGAATCAGGCAGCCTGTCGTTTTTCTCTGATGCAAAAGGGCATCGATTGGAAGACATGGCAGATGTCTATTCACCGCCGACGGATGGTATGGACCTTCAGCTGACGATTGACTCTGATATCCAGACAATTATAGAGCGGGAACTGGATAATGCAGAAGCAAAATATAATCCGGATGGTGCGATTGCACTGGCTGTAGATCCTGATACAGGTGAAATCCTCGGAATGTCCTCGAGACCATCATTCGAACCGGAAAATTACAACGAAGCCGATCCTGATACGTATAATAGGAATCTGCCGATTTGGAGTTCGTATGAGCCAGGTAGTACATTTAAGATCATCACACTTGCTGCGGCACTTGAAGAGAAGGTAGTTGACCTTGAGAACGATCATTTCCATGACAGTGGAGCTATCAAAGTGGACGGTGCCACCTTGCATTGCTGGAAACGCGGCGGACATGGTGATCAAACATATTTAGAGGTTGTACAAAATTCTTGTAACCCAGGTTTTGTCTCACTAGGGCAGAAGCTAGGGACGGACCGTCTATTCTCTTATATCAAGGATTTTGGGTTCGGTGAGAAAACTGGTATCGATTTGCAAGGGGAAGGAAAAGGTATTTTATTCGATCCCACGAAAATCGGGCAGGTAGAGACAGCCACCACTGCTTTCGGACAAGGTGTTTCCGTCACTCCGATCCAGCAAGTGATGGGTGTATCAGCTGCTATCAACGGAGGCTACTTATACCAGCCCCATATCGCCAAGTCATGGAAGAATCCAGTTACCGGTGACACGGAAACAGCCACAGAGACAGTCATGAAACGACGGGTAGTGTCAGAGGATACATCAGAACAGGTTCGTCATGCATTAGAAAATGTTGTAGCAAAAGGGACAGGACGAGGAGCTTACCGTGAAGGATTTCGGATTGGCGGTAAAACAGGAACAGCCCAGAAAGTGGGAGCCAACGGAACCTATATGGAAAACAATTATATTCTTTCCTTCATCGGATTTGCACCTGCCAATGACCCTGAAATCGTGGTCTACCTTGCTATAGATAATCCGAAAAACACAATCCAATTCGGTGGTAAAGTGGCAGCGCCGATTGTAGGTACTATTCTGGAGGACAGCCTTCGTTCAATGGGAGTAGAACCGCAGACGGATGGATTGGAGAAATCTTACAGCTGGCCGGAAGAGCCGCCAGCAGAAGCACCTGATTTTGTCGGTATGAAAAAGCGGGAACTGACAGAATATTACACTACACTGAACTTGGAATTGAGCGGAACCGGCGAATATATCATCGATCAAGAACCAAAAGCTGGAATAAAGATGGAAGCAGGATCCACTATCCGCCTGTATTTATCTGAAAACCCGCCTGAATAAATCGGATGAACCATTCCTGCGGACATAAATTCTGGTATAATGGGGAAAGGTTTTTACGCCTCAATCAATCAAAATAATATTACTTTGCATTTTGTAAGGATAAATGAAGGACGTGGCAGCTTTGAAACTAGCAGTACTTTTGTCCGCACTGCCTTTTTACGAACAGCAGGCGGCCCATGAAGAAATCGACATTACCGGATTGACAATCGATTCCCGGGAAATTAAATCTGGCAATCTATTCATATGCATAGACGGAGCAGTAGTCGACGGACATACGTTTGCCAGACAGGCCGAGGAGCAAGGGGCGGCGGCTATTTTAGCCGAACGTCCGCTGGATGTATCCATTCCAGTTATTCTAGTAAAAGACACGCTTCGCGCTTTGGCTCCATTAGCGAATACTTTCTATGGTCACCCATCGAAAGAGATGCGGGTGATCGGTATTACTGGTACCAATGGCAAGACAAGCATGACATATTTGCTTGAAAGTATTTTCCGTGCTAATGAGGAAGCTACTGGCGTGATTGGTACGATTCAGATGAAGATCAAGGACGAGACGTTTCCGGTGAAAAATACGACACCGGATGCGCTGTTCCTGCAAAAAGGGTTCCGTAATATGGTCGATGAAGGAGTCGATACGGCTGTCATCGAGGTATCTTCCCATGCTTTGGACAGGGGACGAGTACATGGCACCGATTTTGATATCGCTGTATTCACGAATCTATCACAGGATCATCTTGATTATCATGAAAGCTTTGAGGACTACTTCCATGCGAAAAGTCTTTTATTCTCTCAGCTTGGCAATACCTTCGATCCAGAGCATCCGAAGTACGCCGTAATCAATGCAGATGACCGTTACGCTGAAGCATTGATCAAATCAACTGCACAGCCAATTTGCACGTACGGGATTGATAAGGAAGCAGACATTATGGCTAAGGATATTCAGCTGGCATCCAACGGTACGACTTTCTTACTTCAAACACCGAAGGGCGAAGCAAGAATAACGAGCAAGCTGATGGGTAAATTCAATGTCTATAATATGCTTGCTGCAGTAGGAGCCGCTATTTGCAGCGGTATACCGTTTGCGACGATCTGCAGTACACTGCATGAGACGACTGGTGTAGCAGGCCGCTTCGAGCCTGTCATGGCAGGACAGTCATTTGGGGTGATTGTTGACTATGCACACACACCGGATTCCTTGGAGAATGTCCTGACGACGATAAAATCGTTCGTGAAGGGCAATATAATTACAGTGGTAGGCTGTGGCGGTGACCGCGATAAAACAAAACGCCCGCTTATGGCAGGAAAAGCTGTCCAATATTCGGATACATCCATTTTCACAGCGGATAATCCGCGTTCTGAGGATCCGCAAGCTATCCTTGATGATATGATCAGAGGATTGGAATCCGACCATTATGTTGTCGTACCAGACCGGGCAGAAGCGATTCAGCGTGCTATCGATCTTGCAGGAAATGACGATATCGTCTTGATTGCAGGGAAAGGGCATGAGACATATCAGATCGTAGGAAATCAGGTTCTTGATTTCGATGATCGTCTAGTTGCAGCACAAGCCATAAAAAGAGCGGGATTAGGAGAATGACGATGCTATTTTCAAGTGATTTCCTATATGATGTATTCCCTGATGCTACGAAACAGCAGGAATTCACGATTGCTGAAGTGAATACCGACAGCAGGAAAGAAGCTCCAAACAGTTTATTTGTCCCGATTAGAGGAGAACGCTTCGATGCGCATGCTTTTATTGAGCAGGCAGTAGCGCAGGGGGCAGTCGCCTCTTTATGGGATAGATCATTACCTATACCGGAAGCTGCTTCTAGTATTGTGCTGTTCTTGGTTGATGATACGCTGGAAGCATTGCAAAGACTAGCTAAAGCACATCGCGAAGCAATTGATCCGATTGTTGTCGGCATCACCGGTTCAAACGGTAAAACGACTACAAAAGATTTAGTTACCAGCGTGTTAAAAGAGAAATATGAAGTGCTGGCGACCAAAGGGAACCTGAATAATCATATAGGATTGCCGCTCACTGTTTTATCTATGCAGCCTTCCTGTGAAGTGCTTGTTTTAGAAATGGGTATGAGTAACTTCGGTGAAATCGAGCTGTTGTCGCATATCGCACAGCCGGATTATGCAATCATCACAAATATCGGGGAGTCGCATATCGAATTCCTTGGATCAAGGGAAGGTATTGCCAAGGCAAAGAGTGAGATTACAGCCGGTTTAGCTGAAGATGGCGTGTTGATCATTGATGGAGATGAGCCTCTGCTTGCATTCCATCATGATAAGAAAACAACAATCACGTGTGGCTTTGAAGATCATAATAAGCAGCAGCTCAAGATTGAGAAGACACTTGATGCAGCCACTGCTTTTTCGGTAAACGGTGAAAATTACACATTTTCTTTGCTTGGCGCGCATAATGTACGGAATGCAGGCTATGCGATCGTACTAGGAAGAGAGCTGGGTGTCAGTCAGCAGCTTATCCAGCAAGCGTTGCATACTCCATCAATGACAGGAATGCGGATGGAGCAGCTTGCCGGGAAGAATGGAAGTAAAATCATCAACGATGCATATAACGCTTCTCCGACATCGATGAAAGCAGCAATTCAGACAGTACAGAGTCTGCCTTTTGCCAGACGTATTCTCGTGCTAGGCGATATCTATGAAATAGGGGATGAATCCAAAAGCTATCATCGGCAGATTGCAGAAGCTATCACCTCCGATACTACGCATGTATTTACGGTCGGTGAGGATTCGGATGAAATTACTGATGCATTAAAAGGTACATCAATTACAGCTGTTCACTTCACAGACAAGGATTCTTTGGCTGAAACAGTCCTGCAATTGCTGCAGCCTGATACAATCGTCCTGCTGAAAGCATCACGGGGTATGAAACTGGAATCCATACTTGACACAATCGCTGTTATGGAAGAGAATTAATAGCTGGTAATCAGAAACATGGCGTCACTGGCGCCAGTAATACACTGGACGGGTGCTTTTTTAAAGGAGGAAAACATCAATGAACGTGGCACTATTACTTGTGACAATTGCAGTAGCATTCATCGTCACCGTCCTTATTTCTCCAATAATCATACCATTTCTACGTAGGTTGAAATTTGGTCAGAGTATTCGTGAGGAAGGACCAAAATCCCATATGAAAAAGTCGGGTACACCGACAATGGGCGGCGTGATGATCATGATCAGCATTGTCGTATCTACATGGATCATGCATGCAATAGGCAATATCCATATTAGCCTGGAAACGTGGCTGCTATTATTCGTATTGATCGGATACGGCTTGCTCGGATTCCTGGATGACTACATCAAAGTAGCAATGAAACGAAACCTTGGATTAACATCCAAGCAGAAAATGATTGGTCAGATCATAATCGCTATCGTTTTTTACGCACTGCTTCGATTTAATGATTTCGGTACGTACATACAGATTCCGGGAACATCGATTCAGTGGGACCTCGGATGGGGTTATTTCTTCTTGATTCTTGTTATGCTTGTCGGCGCATCCAATGCCGTCAATTTGACTGACGGACTGGATGGTCTCTTGGCAGGTACTGCTGCGATTGCGTTCGGAGCATTCGCTGTGGTGGCGTACTATGACGTCCAACAAACACAAATTACTGTATTCTCTTTGGCAGTAGTCGGGGCTTTGCTAGGATTCCTTGTATTCAATGCGCATCCTGCGAAGGTATTTATGGGAGACACCGGATCACTGGGACTTGGCGGCGCAATTGCAGCTGTTGCCATACTCACTAAAATGGAGATTCTGCTGATTGTCATCGGCGGTGTCTTCGTTATCGAGACACTTTCCGTAATGATCCAGGTCATTTCCTTCAAGACGACTGGAAAACGGGTATTCAAGATGAGCCCGCTTCACCATCACTATGAACTGTCCGGTTGGTCGGAATGGCGTGTAGTAACGACATTTTGGGCTGTAGGACTATTATTCGCTGTCATCGGTGTCTACATGAAGGTGGGATTATGATGAGTGATTTTGAAACCAAATTCCCATATCAAAACGTGCTTGTACTTGGCTTGGCAAAGAGTGGATTTGCTGCTGCCAGCACATTGCTTGCCCACGGACGCAACGTTCGGGTAAGTGATCTGAATACAACCAATCAAGAAGAACTTGTCCAAATCCTCGAGCAAAAAGGTGCACAAGTGAGGCTTGGTGTGCAAGAAGTAGAACTTTTGGAAGATATTGATGTTTTGATTAAGAATCCAGGAATTCGTTATGAGAATGTGATAGTACAAACAGCAATGGAAAGAAATATTCCAGTACTGACGGAAGTCGAACTTGCTGGTTTGCTTCACAAGGGTACTCTGATTGGTATTACCGGATCAAACGGTAAGACTACAACGACAACACTTGCTTATGAGATGCTCAAAGAGAGCCAGGTAAGTACGTTTGTTGCTGGTAATATCGGTACAGCCGCGTCCGAAGTTGCCGACAGGACGACAGAAGATGACCGGCTTGTTTTGGAGCTTTCATCTTTCCAGCTTCAAGGTATCGATCAGTTCCGTCCGAACATAAGTGTTATGCTGAACATTTTTGAAGCACATTTGGATTATCACCATTCTCTTGAAAATTATGAACAAGCGAAAGCTAATATTTTCCGTAATCAAGATGCAACTGACTATCTTGTTTATAATGCGGAGGATGAGCGGCTTCGTGATATCGTCAAAAATGCGAAAGCAACCCTTGTTCCTTTTTCAGGTTCCAGAAAGCTGGAAGATGGTGCATGGTATGATGATACACATGTGTATTTCAAGGACGAACCGATAGCAGCATTAAAAGATATCCTGCTTGTCGGAGGCCATCAGCTGGAGAATATACTCGCTGCTTTAGCAGCTGCTAAGCTAGCCGGAGCGACTAACGAAGGTATTCAGCAAGTATTGAAGACTTTTTCAGGTGTTGAGCATCGGCTGCAGTATATAAAGCACATTAATGGCCGTGCATTCTATAATGACTCAAAAGCTACCAATATTTTGGCAACCTCAAAAGCATTGTCATCATTCGATCAGCCGACAATCCTGCTTGCAGGAGGCTTGGATCGCGGTAACACGTTTGAGACTCTTGTCCCATTCATGGAACATGTAAGAGCATTGATCGTGTTCGGTGAAACAGCTGAAAAATTGCGAGAGACTGCCTATATGGCCGGGATTGAACTAATTGAACATGCGAAGGATGTCAAAGAGGCAGCTGAAATTGCTTATCGCATCTCTCAGAGCGGCGATGTAATCCTTCTGTCTCCAGCATGTGCAAGCTGGGATCAGTACCGGACATTTGAAGAAAGAGGAGACATGTTTGTAGAAGCGGTGCATACATTAGAGTAGGGGCTTGTCCTGCTCAGCCGCTTCGCTGCATGCGGACCCCCAATTCCAATCCAAGGAAATGGGGTTTTTCTTTGCGTAAATCTAATCTCCCGAAGACGGACTGGCTATTGCTCTTCTCTATCGGAGGCCTGCTGACAATCGGTATCATCATGGTGTATAGTGCTTCTGCTGTATGGGCGGAATATAAATTTGACGATAGCTTCTTTTTTGCCAAGCGGCAGCTATTGTTCGCCGGTGTTGGATTAGGGGCTATGCTGGTCATTTCCAGATTGCATTATGAGATTTGGCGGAAATATGCGAAGGTTTTACTGTTGATTTGCTTTATTTTGCTTATTGCCGTCTTGATTCCCGGAGTCGGATTGGTCCGTGGTGGTGCAAGAAGCTGGATCGGGGTAGGGGCCTTCAGTATCCAGCCTTCTGAATTCACAAAGCTGGGCTTGATCATCTATTTAGCTGTTTATCTTTCAGCCAAGCAGAAATATATAACTTCCTTGAAGCAAGGATTTCTGCCTTCACTCTTGCTCGTTTTTACAGCTTTCGGAATGATTATGCTCCAGCCGGATCTTGGAACAGGTGTTGTTCTAGTTCTTACTTGTATGGTGATGATTTTAGTTAGCGGAGCCAGAATCTCCCACTTCGTCGGTCTCGGTATTTTAGGACTAGGTGCTTTCGCAGCGCTCATTTTGTCTGCGCCATATCGTATACAGCGCATTACCGCTTTCCTTGATCCTTGGGAGGATCCATTAGGGGAAGGATTCCAGATAATCCAATCTCTTTATGCAATCGGTCCAGGTGGATTGATGGGGCTCGGCTTAGGCAACAGTCTTCAAAAATTCTTCTATCTTCCGGAGCCGCAGACGGATTTCATTTTTGCCATTCTGGCAGAAGAGCTTGGCTTCATCGGAGGTGCTGGCGTTATGCTTCTCTTCCTGCTGTTTCTGTGGCGAGGCATTCAAGTAGCTCTTCGCGCGCCTGATGGCTTTAGCAGTCTGCTGGCATTAGGCATCACTGGTATGATAGCTATCCAATGTATGATTAATATCAGTGTTGTAATAGGTTTGATTCCGGTTACTGGTATTACACTGCCGTTTTTAAGCTATGGAGGATCATCGCTTACACTTACGCTGAGCTCTGTTGGTATCCTTCTGAATGTCAGCAGGTATAGCAAACTCTGAAGAATTCGACGATCACTAGACTAATGAACAAGTTAGATTCGATATGCACCGATAAAAAGATGGATTTGAAAAAGTAATATATTAAAAATTTTTAGATAATTCCTATTGACTTTTTTTAGCAACGCCCGTATCATTATAAACAATTTCATACAGTTCTTATCAAGAGAAGCCGAGGGACTGGCCCGATGAAGCTTCAGCAACCTCTGACTAAGTCAGAAAGGTGCTAAATCCAGCAAGATTAATTTCTTGGAAGATAAGAGTGCGGGCGATTATATCAAGCTCTCTTTTCTTCGGAAAAGAGAGCTTTTTTTCGTTTAGTCACTCTACTACAGAAAAAGGAGAAATGAAAATTGACTGACATTATTATTTTATCAGGAAGCCCGTCCAAACATTCCAGATCTCAGCTGGCTGCTAACTATGCAGGTAAACTGGCTGAAGAGCAAGGTTTCACCGTCAAGGAAATCAGCGTTACCGATTTTGCGCCGGAGGATTTGATTTATGCAAGATTCGACAGCCCTGCAATTGTGCAGGCGGGTCATGCTGTCAGCGGCGCGAAAGGATTAATCATTGCATCGCCTGTATATAAAGCAGCATATACAGGCGTGTTGAAAGCATTGCTTGATTTATTGCCTCAAGATGCATTTAAGCACAAACCCGTACTTCCGATCATGACAGGAGGCAGCCCAGCTCATCTGTTAGCGATTGATTATGCGTTAAAGCCCTTGATCGCGAATCTTAAGGGAGAGCCTTTACAGGGAGTATATTTGTGCGATCACCATATCAACAAGGAGAACCCTGATCAACCAGTGGCAGATGCAGAAACAGGTATAAGGATTAACACGCAAGCCAATCAGCTTGTTGAGGCTATTCGCCGAAATCACTCTATCAGTATCGCAAAGTAAAGGAGGGAAGTAATGAAAGCAACGAAAACGTTGTTCGGTATACCAGTTCAAGTCATTGGCGGTTTGCTTGCGATTTTGTTATTCATGACTGGGGATGGCATCGAACAGGCATTCCTGTCTAAGTATGTCGTCGACATTGGCTTCACTACCAATCAGTCAGCTATTATGTTCAGTGCTTATGGGATTGTGCTTACACTGGCTTCCTGGCTGGCTGGTGTTCTAGGAGAAGTCATCGGACCTCGAAAAACGATGCTGATTGGGCTTGTGACGTGGGTTGTTTTTGAAATCGGCTTTCTGTATCTGGGGCTTTACATGGAAAGCTTTTCAATGATGGTGCTTATGTACGGATTGCGCGGTTTTGGCTACCCGCTGTTTGCTTTTGCTTTTATTGTCTGGATTGCCTACCGTACGGAAAAGCAAAAGCTTGCAACAGCAATGGGATGGTTCTTCTTTATGTTTGCTGGGGGAATTGGTTTTCTTGGCTCCTATTATCCGAGTATTTTACTGCCATACATCGGTGAAATGGCCACATTGTGGAGCTCGCTTATTTGGATTATCCTTGGTGGAATTTTAGGTGTCGCACTAGTAGATGACAAAGATCGCCAGGGAGTCAGGATTCAGGATCAAAGCCGGGGAAATAAATGGGCAGAGGCACTTAAAGGAATCACGATTCTTTGGGAGAGCCCTCGCGTTGCTGCTGGAGGTCTGCTTCGGACAATCAATACAGCAGGATGGTATGGTTTCGTAGTTGTGATGCCTGGATTTTTCACGAGTTTCCTGGATATTTCGACGAGTCAGTGGCTCCAGCTTTGGGCAATTCAGTCCATCAGCAATATGGCGGCTGGGGTGTTGTTTGGAATGATAGGTGACCGAATCGGCTGGGTCAAGGTAGTCCGTTGGTTTGGCTGTGTGGGAGCAGCTGTTTGTTCTTTGCTTTACTACTATATCCCGGCAGCATTCGGAGCAAATATCCCGCTGCTTGTGCTGAACGCGGTTCTTTTCGGTGCTGCAATAGCAGCTTTTGTTCCGCTGTCTGCTATATTGCCGACGCTTGCTCCAGCCAACCGCGGTGCAGCGATCTCGGTACTTAATTTAGGTGCTGGAGCCAGTCAGTTTCTGGGACCGGTGCTTGTCGGAGTACTGAATAACTACTTAGGAATCATCGGTGTGGTATGGGGATTTGCCATTTTATATGCACTTAGTTTTCTGTTAACACCATTTCTAATCCCTGCTTCGAAAGCACAAATACATGCCTCAGAAGAGCTTGCTGTCAGATAACTAAAGGAGGATTTTCAAATGACAAACAAACGGATCTTTTTGAACGCTTTTGATATGAATTGCGTTGGACATCAATCACCTGGGTTATGGACACATCCCGATGATCAGGCACATCGTTACAAGGACTTGGAGTATTGGACAGAGCTTGCGCAGCTATTGGAGCGTGGGCGGTTTGATGCGTTGTTTTTAGCAGATGTACTTGGAACATATGATGTGTTTCAAAACTCCCGGGATGGAGCAGTCCGTCAAGCAGCACAAGTGCCGGTAAATGATCCGCTGCTTGTCGTGCCGGCGATGGCCCAAGTCACAAAGCATCTGGGTTTTGGTGTCACGGCATCTGTTACGTATGAGCACCCATACAGCTTTGCGCGTCGTGTATCTACTCTGGATCATTTGACGAAAGGCCGTGTCGGCTGGAATATTGTTACCTCCTATTTAGAAAGTGCAGCTAGAAACCTTGGTTTGGATACGCAAGTCAAACATGACGAGCGTTATAACATTGCAGAGGAATACGTAGAAGTCTGCTATAAGCTTTGGGAGGGTAGTTGGGAAGACGATGCAGTTGTTCGTGATACAGAGAGAAAAGTGTACACTGACCCAGAAAAGGTGCATGATATTCACCACAATGGTACCTATTATACTGTGCCGGGAGCACATCTGTCCGAACCTTCTCCACAGCGGACGCCAGTGCTTTTCCAGGCGGGATCATCGTCTAAGGGCCGATCATTTGCTGCTAAGCATGCCGAATGTGTCTTTATAAGCACCCCCACAGTTACTGTGACAAAAAGCTATGTAGACAAGCTGCGAGAAGAAGCGAAGCGCCAAGGACGTGACCCCGAAGAGATAAAAGTGATGAGTCTCTTTACTCCGATAGTGGCCGAAACAGAAGAAGCTGCACAGGAAAAACTGGCAGAATATCGAAGTCATGCAAGCTATGAAGGAGGTCTGGTACTGCTGGGTGGATGGACCGGCATTGATTTTTCCGAATATGATCCGGACGAAGAGCTTCGTTTTGTTGAGAATGAAGCGATCCATTCAGCCGTGGAGACGTTCACGAAGATTGATCCGAATAAAAAATGGACTGTCCGTGAAGTGGCCGAATTTGTAGGGGTAGGAGGAATTGGTCCGGTAGTCGCCGGAACACCGGTCCAAGTGGCCGATGCAATGGAAGAGTGGATTGAACAGACTGGCGTCGATGGGTTTAATATAGCATACGCAGTGACTCCTGGAACCTTTAAAGATCTTGCTGATTATGTGGTGCCGATTTTGCAGGAGCGGGGCAGAATCAGAAAGGATTATGAAGGCGATACATTACGCGAGAATTTAAGCGGAAATAAGAGACTGCCAGTTCATCATCCAGCACGTCAGATCGGGCGGGCAGTTCAAGAACAAGGAAAGCAAACGGTGTAAAGTCATGACCAATAAAACTGAAACTACATTAGAAACCATTTACTCGTTGATAGAAGAAATAGTTGACCAGACAATTGGCCCCTCTGCAGATCGGCTCGACCGGGAGAAAATCTTTCCTAAGGCGAACATGCAGGAACTAGCTGATAAAGGATTGAACGGTATTTTGCTGCCTGAACACTTGGGGGGTCTGGATGCAGGGTACAAAGCATTTTCGATAGTGGCAGAAAAGATTGCTGCACACTGTCCTTCGACTGGTCTTGTTTACACGATGCATGTGGAAGCGGCCGATGCGATAGTCCGATTCGGATCAAAGGAACAGCAGGAGAAGTGGCTAAAACCTGTAAAGGCGGGGAGCTTTGGCACAACCTCGACAAGTGAAAGAACCTCTGGAGGCAGATACTGGATTAACACGAGCCGAGCAAAACGGACGCTTCAAGGATATGAGCTGAATCTTGAAAAATCGTTTACGACAAGCAGCGGATTTGCTGATTTTTATATTGTCCAAACTGGATCACCCGAGGCTTCTTCAGCTGACGATTTGAGTTATTTTATCATCGAAGGAACGAACCCTGGCTTAAGCTATGGAAGCTGGGATGCACTCGGAGTGAGAGGGAATCATAGCTCTTCACTCACGCTCGGCAGTGTGCAAGTGCCGAAAGAAAATTTGCTCGGGAGTGAAGGATCTGGCCGTACAATTGTAGAAACGAGTATTGCTTATTTGCTTGGCCTGGGTTCTGTCTGGACAGGCCTGGCTGGCGGCATTATTGATATAGTAACGGTTTATGCCAAGCAGAATCATCATCGTGATGTTGGAAAAAGTCTTGGCGACTATCAGGTTATCCGCAGTTTGCTTGCTAAAGCCGTGATCCAATATAAAGGGCTTGTAGCCTGGCTGGAGCAGCTTCGAAGCGAGGTTGATCATCAGCTTAACAATGGCTCAGGAAAGCTTAGTCCCTCAACACGGCAGGATTTGCTATCATTTAAAATACATGCTTCGGATACAGTGAATGAGATTGCACAAATCGCCATGGACATTACTGGAGGTTATGGTTATAAAATTGGTAAGCTGGAACGGTTTTACCGTGATGCAAGAGCGGGTATTGTAATGGGGCCTTCCAACAATCTTGCTCGTGAAATTCTTGCAAAGCAGCTTATAGGTATATCAGATGATTTGTGGGGAGAAACCTCTTGATTAGAGGTTTCTTTTTTCTTGGATATGAAAGATCCTTAGTTAATCTCATTATGAAAGTAACCATATGGGAATTTTTACATATGAAAAAACAAGGCTTGACCGACAAATTAAAGTACCCAGGAACGAATGTAATGGTAGAATGGGAGAGTAATAGCAGAGACAGTATAAAGAAAGAAGATGGATAGAAGTTTTCATTTCTTGCCCCATTGAAGAAGGAAATTGGCGGCTTCTTATGTAATTAGGTAAAGAAACCTTTTTGAAGGCGGATTATTTACAATTTGTTGGTTACTGACTACTTCCGCTATATGAATGTGTTATAATTTTATAATTACAATACAAGCAGTTTTTGACTGTACAGCATAGGAAGAAGAGGAAATGAGCGAAAAAAAGAAAATTGTTTCCATCGAGGACCGTATCCCAAAATTAAAACAAGCGAGAAAGAAAAAGGCGAATAGACGACTTATATTCTACTTGTCTATTTTCTTCGTACTTATCTTCATCATTGTGTACCTGCAATCGCCATTAAGCAATATTCACCGCCTTGAAGTGGAAGGAAATGATTTTCTGCCTAAAGATACTATTATTCAAAGCAGCGGCCTGACTACTTCAGATAATATGTGGCGCATTGATAAGGATGAAGCAATAAAACGGATAGAAGAAAATGAAGAAGTTGAAAAGGTATCAATAAGCAGAGGCTTCCCAGCCACTGTCACAATCAAAGTGACAGAGCTTGGCAGAGTAGGATATCTGCAGCAGGATGGCAGTTATCGCGCACTGCTGACCAATGGCAGTATCTCTGAAAAGAAATGGGAGCAGCCAAAATCCGATGCCCCGACACTCTATGGTTTTTCTGATGATAAGTATCTTAAAGAGATGGCAGAGGAACTTGGCGAATTGCCAGCTTCTATTACCGGTCTCATATCCGAGATACATTACAAGCCATCAGAAGACAATCAATTCATCATTCAGCTTTTCATGAATGACGGCAGGGAAGTGCAAGGAACAATCCGCACTTTTGCTACGAACATGGAGGCATATCCTAGCATTGCTGCTCAGCTTGATCCAGAAGTCGATGGCGTACTCCATATGGGAGTAGGGACCTATTTCGAGCCTGCTGAGAAGGAAAAAGAAGATAACGAGCAAGAAGAAGGCCGATAAGCAGAAATTCGTGATATTTTGTCAGTTTATGTAGAATAAACAGGCTATATACGGTATAGTCGAATCAAATACGAGTATATTAGGCTAAATTCTTACAGAATGTCGCTTTTTAGGCAAAATTTCTCGTGAAATTTGTTATAATTATGCGTGTCTCAATACAAATGTTAATAATGAAACGAAAATGTAAAAACAATGCTGGGCGACATGTCTCTAGGATTAGGAGGTGCCTTACGTGAACAACAGTGAAATTTTAGTCAGCTTAGATGTAGGAACATCAAATATTAAAGTGATTATCGGGGAAGTATTTCAGGATTCCCTTAACATAATCGGTGTCGGTACGGCAAAATCAAAAGGCCTGAAGAAAGGCGCCATCGTCGATATCGACCAAACTGTCCAATCGATCCGCAGTGCTGTAGAACAAGCAGAGCGGATGGTCGGTATGCAAATCGAACGTGTAGTCGTCGGTGTCAATGGGAATCAGATTCAGCTGCATCAATGCCATGGAGTAGTGGCTGTATCCAATGAAACCCGGGAGATAGATGATGAGGATATTGCGCGAGTAATTGACGCGGCACAGGTTGTGTCCATTCCGCCGGAACGTGAAATAGTCGATGTGGTTCCAAAACAGTTCATCGTAGATGGATTGGACGGTATCAATGACCCTCGCGGCATGATCGGTGTTCGATTAGAAATGGAAGGAACAATCATTACTTGTTCCCGTACAGTCTTACATAATCTATTGAAATGCGTCGAGAGAGCCAACTTAGAAGTAATGGATATATGTCTGCAGCCATTGGCTGCAGGGGCTGTCGCCCTTTCAGAGGATGAAAAGAACCTTGGTGTTGGATTGATAGACATCGGCGGAGGCAATACAACTGTCTCTGTGTTCGGAAATGACCAGCTCATGGCAACTAGTGTGGTTCCTCTTGGCGGCGAGAATATTAGCAAGGATATATCTATAGGACTGAAGACTTCCTCCGAACAAGCGGAAGAAATCAAAATTGGATATGGACATGCTTTCTACGACGACGCCAGGGAGGATGAGACATTCGAAGCGTCGATTATCGGCAGCAACAAGAAACAAAACTTCTCCCAGCTTGATGTTGCAGACATAGTGGAAGCCCGTGTTGAAGAAATATTTGCATACGCCGACAGCGAAATTAAGCGCATGGGCTTCCCGGAACTCCCGGGCGGCTATGTCCTCACCGGCGGAACATCCATGATGCCAGGCATGCTTGAACTGGCACAGGACTGCTTCCAAGCGAATGTGAGACTTGCGATCCCGGATTATTTAGGAGTACGGGAACCGCAGTTTACAAGCGCCGTTGGAATCTTGCAATTTGCCTATCGGAATGCGAGAATACAAGGGAAGGAGATCTTCTCTGCTGTGACAGAAGGAGATTTCGATGAGCCGGAAAGAAGACCGGCAAAACCCGCTAAATCAGAAAAGAAAAAAGGCGAAGAAAAAAAGAAAGAATCAGGTATTGCTAACCTGTTCAAGTACTTTTTCGATTAAGACAGACACGTCAGCTCGATTGAAGGGAAAGACGGTTTGTAAATAGGAGGACGTTAAGATGTTAGAGTTTGACACAAATATGGAAACATTAGCGACAATCAAAGTCATCGGCGTCGGCGGAGGCGGAAGCAACGCCGTCAACCGAATGATCGAACATGGCGTCCAAGGCGTGGACTTTATTGCAGTAAATACTGATTCACAGGCATTGAATCTATCTAAAGCAGATGTCAAAATGCAGATTGGTGCGAAACTGACTCGCGGTCTTGGTGCTGGTGCCAACCCGGAAGTAGGCCGTAAAGCAGCAGAAGAAAGCAAAGAACAGATCCAGGAAGTTCTTCAAGGGGCCGACATGGTATTCGTTACAGCCGGTATGGGAGGCGGAACTGGTACAGGTGCTGCACCAGTTATCGCACAGATAGCCAAAGAGCTTGGCGCATTAACAGTCGGTATCGTTACACGTCCATTCTCATTCGAGGGACGTAAGCGTCAGACGCAGGCTTTAGCTGGAACAGATGCTCTAAAGGGTAGTGTAGACACACTTATCGTCATCCCGAATGACCGCTTGCTTGAAATTGTTGATAAAAACACGCCTATGCTTGAGGCATTCCGTGAAGCGGATAATGTCCTTCGTCAAGGTGTACAAGGTATTTCCGAATTAATCGCCGTTCCTGGTTTGATCAACGTTGACTTTGCTGATGTGAAGACGATCATGGCTGATAAAGGATCTGCACTTATGGGTATAGGTATTGCAACTGGTGAAAACCGGGCGACTGAGGCTGCGAAGAAAGCTATCAGCTCTCCATTGCTAGAGACCTCTATCGATGGAGCACATGGTGTTCTGATGAACATCTCAGGCGGTACGAACCTAAGCCTGTATGAAGTACAGGAAGCGGCTGATATCGTAACAAGTGCGGCCGATCAGGAAGTAAACGTAATCTTCGGGTCCGTCATCAATGAAGATTTGAAAGATGAAATCGTTGTAACTGTCATTGCGACAGGATTCGATGAAGCTCAAATCCAGCAAGCTATGAATGCACCTCGTCCGAAAGCACGTCCGGTAGAGAAGGAAGTTCAAAGCACGCAGCAGCCTGCGACATCGGAAAGAAGAAGAGAGCGGGAAGAACTGCGCAGAGAAACACCATCTCCGCAGCAGCAACAGACGCGTAAGCAGGAAGAGGATACATTGGATATCCCGACATTCCTTCGCAATCGCAACCGTAGAAAATAATATTACAAAGGATAGCATCCTATGATGCTATCCTTTTTTTTATGCCAAGAAATGTTAGACAAATTAGGCGGAAAACACATAAAAATAGTGCGCTGCTGCGTGCATAAACTGACAGTATTTGAATCGGCTCTCCGTTATACTAGCTTCATCTATTAAAGAAGAAGGGGATAGCTGACGTGACAATCTATCTGGATGCAGTCTGGACGCTTAATCTATTTTTGGACTGGCTGCTGTTATTATGTACGCAAGCTATTGCAAGGTTGCAAGTACCAAAGCTTCGTATATTTGCAGGCGCCGTTGTAGCTTCACTCATTGTTCCAGTTACAGTCTATTTTCCCGAGAGCTTTCTGGCCCACCCAGCAGGTAAATTGCTTTTTTCCATGCTAATCATCTGGACAGCTTTCGGATTCCGCTCTGTCACCCGCTTTTTAAAGCTGCTGCTGCTTTTTTATTTTGTTACCTTCGCAGTAGGCGGCAGTCTATTCGCCATCCATTATATGCTGCAGACTCAAGCTGCATTCACTTCTGCCTCCTTCTTGACTGTAAGCACAGGATATGGTGATCACGTCAGCTGGCTTTTCGTAGCCATCATGTTTCCGATTGCTTTGTATTTTACTAAAAGCAGAATGGACAAGCAGCGCTTTGAGCAATTCCGTTATGATCAGCTGTACAACGTTCAAGTGAGCATCAATGGCATTTCACATAAAACAGAAGGCTTCATCGATAGCGGAAATCATCTGTCTGATCCGTTAACGAAGCGGCCTGTCGTAATCTGTGATCAGCTCTTTTTGAGGAACTGGTTCACTGAAGAAGAATGGCAGCTGTTGGCCCAAGCAAACAGCGATTTGGATTTGGATTTGCTGCCAAAGGATTGGCCCTATGAATTTTCTGTCGTTCCGTATCAGGGTGTGAATGGGGAAGGGGCCCTCATGTTGGTTTTAAAGCCGGATAGCATTTTGATTGAAATGGAACAAGTTCAGATCGAAACCGACCGAGTCTGGATTGGAATTCAATTCGGTAATCTTACTGCAGACCGACGCTATCACTGTCTGCTTCATCCGTCACTAGTACACGATGCCAGCACGCAAGCGGGCTAAGAAGAAGGGAGATAAACATGGGAATGAAAGCATGGAAGCTGAAAATATGGTGGTATAAAATTCTCGTCAAGCTTAAAATCAAGCGAAAGGAAATTTATTATATCGGAGGCAGCGAGGCTTTGCCTCCTCCATTATCGAAGGAAGAGGAGTTCAAATTGCTCCAGCTTCTGCCTACTGGTGATAAATCGGCAAGAGCGATGCTGATTGAGCGCAACCTTCGTCTGGTGGTGTATATAGCGAGGAAGTTCGAAAATACCGGCATCAATATCGAAGATTTGATTAGCATTGGAACAATCGGTTTAATCAAGGCTGTGAATACCTTCAATCCAGAAAAGAAAATCAAGCTTGCAACATACGCTTCCCGCTGTATAGAAAATGAAATTCTCATGTATTTACGCCGGAATAGCAAACTGAAATCAGAAATCAGTTTTGATGAACCGCTCAATATTGATTGGGATGGCAATGAACTGCTTTTATCAGATGTATTAGGAACAGACGATGACATCATCACGAAGGATATCGAGAAGAATGTAGATAAGAATTTACTAAAAAAAGCCTTGGAACAGCTCAATGACAGAGAAAAGCAAATCATGGAACTACGCTTTGGGCTTATCGGACAGGAAGAGAAAACGCAAAAAGATGTGGCTGATATGCTCGGGATTTCCCAGTCTTATATATCCCGTCTGGAAAAGAAGATTATCCGCCGATTGCAAAAAGAATTTAATAAAATGCTCTAAGCCTTACTGGTGCCTGTATTTGTCCACTGCCGGACAATGTCAGGCACCATTTGTCTTTGCATAAAAAAATTCCCGCGGGGAGATACTGTGCTTGCATCGTATCTTCATTCGGGAGGTCAAGGAATATGTCGAGACAGAAAGTTGAAATATGTGGGGTAGATACTTCAAAGCTGCCAGTACTCAAAAATGAGGAAATGAAAAAGCTATTCATCCGCATGCAGCAAGAAGACGACATTTCAGCCCGGGAAGAACTCGTCAATGGGAATCTCCGACTTGTGCTCAGTGTTATTCAGCGCTTCAATAATCGAGGAGAATATGTTGACGATCTTTTTCAAGTAGGCTGTATCGGACTAATGAAATCCATTGATAATTTCGATTTGAAGCATAATGTGCGTTTTTCTACATACGCAGTGCCGATGATCATAGGGGAAATTCGCCGCTACTTACGAGATAATAATCCGATTCGGGTCTCTCGTTCCTTGCGTGATACGGCATACAAAGCTTTGCAGGTACGTGAGCAGCTGATTGCTAAGACTTCTAAAGACCCAACAACAGCTGAGATTGCTGCAGAGCTAGGTGTGCAGCCCTCTGATATAACATTCGCAATGGATGCGATCCAGGATCCGGTTTCTTTGTTCGAGCCGATTTATAACGATGGGGGTGACCCGATATTCGTTTTGGATCAGCTTCGCAGCGAGTCGGAAAATGATGCTAACTGGCTCGATAATCTTTCTTTGAAAGAAGGTATGCATCGTCTGAACGAACGGGAAAAAATGATTCTGAACAAGCGTTTCTTCCAAGGCAAAACACAGATGGAAGTCGCAGACGAAATTGGTATATCCCAAGCACAAGTATCGCGGCTGGAAAAAGCTGCAATAGAAGAAATGAATAAACAAATGTTCGAGTGAAGACACCTGATTCAGGTGTCTTTTTTATGTTTGCATGCTAATTCATGAGCTTGGCCGCATAGACTAGAAGAAAAGAGCAAAGGGGCCAAGTATTGATGACACTAACCGAATTGCAGATGAAGGATATAGTTCTGATGGAGAATGGTAAAAAAGTAGGGAATGTGTCCGATTTGGAAATTAATGAACAAAATGGTCATATATCAGCAATTATCGTAACACTTCGAGGGAAGATGATGGGGCTGTTCGGGAAGGAAGAGGAATTAGTCGTTCCATGGAATCAGATCATCACGATTGGAACAGATGTCATCTTAATCAAAAGTCCTGAACAAGCATCTGTGACAGAAGAAGCGAGCAAGTAATCTTGTACAGAATCAAGCGGAAATATGGTACTATAAAAGCAATCAGAGGAGTGGGTACCATATGAGAGAAACAGCTTCCGACTTGAAAGGGCTGTATATGGAGCTTGGCGGATGGTCAGCTCCTGACAGTATCGTCTGCGGAATTACGACAAAATACAATGGTGTGAGTAAAGCGCCTTTTCATAGTCTGAATATGGGACTGCATGTCGGCGATGAGCCAGAAGCGGTCGTCCAAAATCGTCAGCTTCTTGCCGAAGCAATTCAGTTCCCCTTGGAAAGATGGGTACTGGGTGAGCAAGTCCATGGGACGGAAATAGCGGTCGTCACCAAAAGAGAAGCAGGTCGCGGAAGCCGGGAATTAGCTGACAGCCTCCCATCAGTTGATGGTTTGATCACGAATGAAAAAGGCATGCTTCTTGCTGCTTTCTTTGCAGACTGTGTGCCTCTTTATTTTTTCGATAGTACTAGTGGGTGGATCGGAATGGCACACGCTGGCTGGCGCGGAACTGTCGCAAATATGGCAGGGAAAATGATTGAAGCTCTTTGTAACAACGGAGCAAACAAGGAAAATTTACAAGCGATGATCGGACCATGTATATCCAAGAACAGATACGAAGTGGACGATCATATTGTACAGCAGATACCTGAGCAATTCCGGGCTAAGGTGCTGGAGCCAAGCGGATCGGATCGATATTATCTTGATCTGCAGACACTCAATCGGCTGTATATGCTGCAAGCAGATATTCTGGATGAAAACATATTGACAGCGGCGCATTGTACATACGATTCTCCGGAATTCTATTCACATCGGGAAGATCAAGGAAAAACCGGCCGTATGATCGGTTTTATCGGGATGAAAGAGGAGTAAGCATGAATACAGTACAAGAGAATTTGAAACGGATCAAGGATGATATTAGCTCGGCAGCGGCTAAAACAGGCCGAAATTCCGAGGATATAACACTCCTTGCCGTTACGAAATATGTTACAATTGAACGAACAGAAGAAGCTGTCGATGCCGGTATTGTCGATTTAGGCGAGAATCGGATCGAAGGTTTTCTTGAGAAGCAGGCAATCATTGGAGAAAAAGCTGTATGGCATTTCATCGGAAGCCTGCAAACAAGGAAAGTAAAAGATGTCATCAATCAGGTGGATTATCTGCATGCACTGGACAGACTGTCGCTCGCAAAGGAAATTCAGAAACGGGCAACAAAGAAGATCAAGTGCTTTGTCCAAGTCAATGTGAGCGGAGAAGCTACCAAATCAGGTGTTTCCCCTGATGAAACGCTGGCTTTTATCAAAGAGCTTGCAGAATTTCCGGCAATTGAAATTGTCGGTTTGATGACGATGGCACCTAATACAGAGGAGGAAGATGTACTTCGCAGTGTGTTCAGCGGCTTGAGACAGCTTCGTGACGAAGTGGCAGCTGCTGGGTTGACACATGCGCCTTGTACATTCTTATCCATGGGAATGAGTAATGATTACACAATCGCTATAGAAGAAGGAGCGACTCATATCCGGGTCGGCTCTGCTCTTGTAGGTCCATACTAAAAAGCGAGGTGAAGAAAATGAGTTTCAAGAATAAGATGAAAAATTTCTTTACTGTAGATGATGAAGAATATGAATATGTCGAGGAACAGCCAAACGAACAAGAGGAGATCGAGCCATATCAGCCAGGCGGGCGGAACCAGAATCAGAACGTTGTCAGCCTGAAAAGTGTGCAATCCTCTTCTAAAGTCGTTCTTTGCGAGCCAAGGACATATAATGAAGCACAGGAAATTGCCGATCATGTTGTAAACAGAAGAGCGGTAGTGCTTAATCTACAGCGTGTCGACCATCACCAGGCTAAGCGTATCGTTGATTTTCTGAGTGGTACAGTCTACGCGGTTAATGGTGATATCCAGAAACTGGGCAGTCAAACCTTCCTGTGTGCTCCGGACAATATTGAACTAACTGGCAGCATATCCGATATGATAGAGGAGCAGGATGACTATAATAAGAGGTGGTAGAAGCAGATGCTTTGGAGCATAATTAGTACAGCTTTCACAGTATATTCTTTTGCGTTGATCGTCTATATACTGATGTCATGGTTCCCGGGAGCCCGGCAGTCGGCATTCGGTGAAATTTTAGGAAGGATTTGTGAACCATATTTGGATGTATTTCGACGATTCATTCCACCGCTGGGAATGATAGATCTCTCCCCAATCGTTGGGATCATTGTATTGCGCTTGGCGGAGAGTGGTTTGTATACAATTTATGCAATGATTTTCTAGTGATGAGGAGTACAAAGTAACGTGAGTATCTATCAGCATTACCGGGAAGAGGAACGTCCTTTTATTGACCAAATTCTTTCCTGGATGGAACAAGTGGAGCGTCAATACCAGCCCCGGGTGACCGATTTCCTGGATCCCCGGGAACAGCTTATCTTCCGACAGCTGTTAGGCGGTCAGACCGAGCTGCAGTGGGCTTTTTCTGGCGGGACGGAAAAAGCGGAAAGAAAGCGGGGAATTATCGCTCCGCTTTATGACTCGATAACTCCCGAGGACTTTAGTATCGAGCTGCTCGAAGCTGCTTATCCCGATAAGTTTGTCACACTTGAGCACCGAGATGTGATGGGGTCTTTCCTTTCCCTTGGCATCGATCGCAAAAAACTGGGTGATATAAGTGTTAGGGAAGGCATAATCCAGCTTTTCACTACATCAGACATCGCAACATACATACGTGCGAATTTAGTTGAAGTTAAAAGAGCCAAGGTATCGTGGCAATCAGTAGATCCTAAACGGTTCAGACCTGAAGAGGTAGAATGGGTCACGAGCGAAACAACTGTCTCCTCCCTCAGGCTGGATGCTATCGTAAAGGAACTTTATCGTATGTCACGCCAGCAGGCTGCAGAGCGCATCCAGAAAGGGCTTGTCAAAGTCAATTTCAAGACGGTCGAGGATGTCAGCTTTCAATTGGCTGAGGGAGACCTCATATCTCTGCGAGGAATGGGCAGGGGCAAGCTTGCAGAAGTGAAAGGTACAACGAAGAAGGACAAGCAGCGAATCGCATTGGAAAAATTAAAGTAGCCGTAATGGTTAATTTATGCTATCTTTGTCGAATAACAGCTATTATTTAGATTCTTTTACAGGAGGTGGCCGTTGTGCCATTAACACCTTTGGATATTCACAATAAAGAGTTCGCCCGCGGATTCCGCGGTTATGATGAAGATGATGTAAACGACTTCCTAGACAGGGTGATCAAGGATTATGAGATCATCATCCGAGAGAAGAAGGATTTAGAAGAACGTGTACAGCAGCTCGAAGAACGACTTGGACATTTCAATAATATTGAAACGACTTTGAATAAGTCGATCCTTGTAGCGCAGGAAACTGCCGAAGAAGTGAAGGGCAATGCAATGAAAGAGTCTAAGCTGATCATCAAAGAAGCTGAGAAGAATGCTGACCGTATCATCAATGAGTCCCTCACAAAGTCACGCCAGATTGCTTTGGAAGTCGAGGACCTTAAAAAACAGGCAAAAGTATTCCGTACACGCTTGAAGATGCTGGTGGAAGCACAGCTTGAGATGATTGAAACGGATGATTGGGATGGTTTATTCGCCACAGAGGTAGCGTATGAGCCTGAGGAAGAGAAGGCGGAATAAAGTCCGCTTGACGTTTTTCGCAAACTTACATATAATTTTACTATTATTAGCAAACAACATGACCATGATATAAAGACTGTGATCGGGACAGTAGGAAGTCCATACCGCTTTCAAAGCGAGCCAGGGAAGGTGAGAGCCTGGTACGGTATCTCTTTCGAACATCACCCGCTAGTTTCCATTCGAACCGCAAGCAGTAGAAATGGACGTCTCATTCACGTTACGAATTCGAGTGGATAGACGATACTAGTCTGTCTATAAGGGTGGTACCGCGAGTCTCTCTCGTCCCTTCTGGGATGATGAGGGACTCCTTTTTTTGCCCAAAATTATCGGTCATCATAAGGAGGAAAAAACATTGGATTACAAAGAAACACTGCTGATGCCGGAAACGGCTTTCCCGATGCGCGGCAACCTGCCGAACAAAGAACCAAAAATGCAGCAGGACTGGGAAGAACAAAACATCTACAAAAAAGTGCAGGAAAGAACGGAAGGGCGCCCGCTCTTCGTTTTGCATGACGGACCTCCATACGCCAATGGTGACCTTCATATGGGCCATGCGCTTAACAAAGTATTGAAAGACTTTATCGTGCGTTATAAATCGATGTCTGGCTTCCATGCACCATATGTTCCAGGCTGGGATACACACGGACTGCCGATCGAGCAGGCGCTTACGAAAAAGAAAGTCGACCGCAAGAAAATGACGGTTGCGGAATTCCGCCGTCTTTGTGCTGAATATGCGATGCAGCAGATCAATAACCAGCGCACACAGTTCAAGCAACTAGGTGTTCGGGGGGATTGGGATAATCCTTATATCACGCTGACAAAGGATTATGAAGCAGCACAAATCAAAGTGTTCGGCGAAATGGCTGAACGCGGCTATATCTATAAAGGTATGAAGCCAGTATACTGGTCTCCATCTTCTGAATCTGCTTTGGCAGAAGCTGAAATCGAGTACCAAGACAAACGCTCTGCATCTATCTATGTAGCTTTTCAAGTAAGAGATGGTAAGAACTTGTTCCAAGGTGACGAGAAATTCATCATTTGGACAACAACTCCTTGGACATTGCCTGCTAACGTTGCAATCTCGCTTCATCCTGAAGTGACATACGTGGTTGCACAAGTCGGCAGCGAGAAATATGTCGTGGCAGAAGACTTGCTTAGCAGCGTTACAGAAACACTTGAATGGAGCAGTCCTGAAGTACTGAAAACATTCAAAGGAAAAGAAGCAGAGTACGTTACAACACAGCATCCTTTCTATGACCGTGAATCGTTGATCATTCTTGGCGAACATGTTACGACTGACAGCGGTACAGGCTGCGTACACACAGCACCTGGACACGGGGAAGAAGATTTCTTTGCCAGTCAAAAATACAAATTGCCAATCATCAGCCCGCTAGATGACAAAGGAGTATTTACAAGTGAAGCTCCTGGTTTTGAAGGTGTATTCTATGATACGGCAAACAAAGAAATCACAGAACTGCTTGAAGAAAAAGGCGCATTACTGAAACTTGAGTTCTTCACACATTCTTACCCGCATGACTGGCGTACAAAGAAACCTGTCATCTATCGTGCAACAGCGCAATGGTTTGCTTCCATCAAAGCATTCCGTGAGCAGATCATCGAACAAATCAAGGAAGTGGAATGGTTCCCGAAATGGGGCGAAACACGCCTTTATAACATGTTCCGTGATCGTGAAGACTGGTGTATTTCCCGTCAGCGTGCATGGGGTGTTCCGATTCCTGTATTCTACGGTGAAAATGGAGAACCTATCATCACAGAAGAAACGATCCAGCATGTTTCCGACCTATTCCTTGAGCACGGCTCTAACATCTGGTTCGAAAGAGAAGCAAAAGACCTATTGCCTGAAGGCTTCACTTCCGAGCATAGCCCGAACGGCATCTTCACGAAAGAAACAGATATCATGGACGTGTGGTTCGACTCTGGTTCTTCACACCAAGGTGTGTTAGTGAACCGTCCGGAATTACAGCGTCCAGCTGACCTTTACTTGGAAGGCTCCGATCAATATCGCGGCTGGTTCAACTCTTCCTTGACAACTGCTGTTGCTGTAACAGGCAAAGCACCGTACAAAGCAGTTCTAAGCCACGGATTTGCATTGGACGGAAAAGGCAAGAAGATGAGTAAATCGCTTGGAAACATCGTTGTACCGGCGAAAATAATGAAGCAGTATGGTGCGGATATCCTCCGTCTATGGGTTGCTTCCGTGGATTATCAATCAGATGTCCGTATCTCTGATGAAATCATCAAACAGACATCCGAAGGCTATCGCAAAATCCGGAATACGTTCCGCTTCTTGCTTGCCAACTTGCATGATTTCGATCCTGCGAAGGACAGTGTAGCGCATGCTGATATGGTGGAAGTGGATCGTTATATGCTTGCGAAGCTTTCTGACTTGACGAAGCACGTACGCGCGAGCTACGACAAATACGAATTTGCGGATGTATATTCTGCAATCCTTAGCTTCTGTTCTGTAGAACTTAGTGCGTTCTACCTTGATTTCGGTAAAGATATCCTTTATATCGAGGCTGCTGATCATCCAGCACGCCGCAGCATCCAGACTGCCTATTACGAAATCGTAAAAGCGCTTCTGCAAATGCTTGCACCGATTCTTGCACATACAACAGAGGAAGCTTGGAGCTATATTCCTGGTGAAAAAGCAGAAAGCGTCCAGTTGACTGACTTCCCAGAAGCTGCAGTAATTGCAGATCATGATGAGCTATTGACAAAATGGGATCATTTCATGAAAGTACGTGATGATGTTCTGAAAGCTTTGGAAATCGCCCGAAGTGAGAAAGTCATTGGTAAATCACTCGAATCTAAATTAACGATTGTTGCAAAAGACGATGCAACGAAACAGCTTCTTCAAGGCATTGATAATTTGCATCAATTGCTTATTGTATCTGAGGCTGATGTAGTGGATGCAGATGCAGATGCTGCTGATTATGAACATGTGGCTGTTCGTGTGGAAAAACATCCGGCAGACCGATGCGAACGCTGCTGGGTTGCTTCTGACACAGTTGGGCAGGATGAGAAGCATCCTGAGCTATGTTCGCGCTGTGCAAGTATCGTGGAAGCACACTATCACGCGTAAGGAGAGAAAGCTTCGCTTTAAGGCGAAGCTTTCTTTTTATCTGGACAATCTTTTTAGCCGCATCTATGGTAAAATGCAAGGTAGATTGTATTTGAACGGAGGAAAAGAAGTCCATGTATTTTGTCATTGCGATTATTCTGATCATCATTGATCAGCTAACAAAATTGGCAGTAGTGAAGAATATGACGGAAGGAGAGTCAATTCCGATCATCGATAATTTCCTGTACCTGTCTTCTCATCGTAACAGAGGAGCAGCCTGGGGGATATTGGAAGGTCATTTTTGGTTCTTCTATCTTGTAACAGCGATTGTTATTGTCATAGTCAGCTACTATATTGTGAAATATAGCAAGGAAAGCAAATTGATGGGTGCCGGTCTTTCGCTTGTACTTGGCGGAGCCATCGGCAACTTCATCGATCGGCTGTTTCGTAAGGAGGTCGTCGATTTCGTCGATACACGATTCGGTGACTATCATTATCCAATCTTCAACGTGGCGGATTCCTGTCTGGTTGTAGGTGTAATCCTCATCATTATTGCAATGCTGCTTGATGAGCGAAAGAAAGGAAGAAAAGAAGCATGAGTCAGTTTGACCATACAGTCGCAGCCGAGGAAGCGGGTTTGCGCATCGATAAACTGTTATCTGATATCCAGGAGGATGTTTCCCGGAGTCAGGCTCAGAGCTGGATCAAAGAGGATCTGGTTACTGTGAACGGCACTAAAGTAAAGAATAAGTATACTGTGCAAGAAGGGGACGTGATCGAGTGGTCGATTCCGGAACCTGAAGAAATGAAAATCGAAGCGGAGAATATCCCGCTTGAGATCATTTATGAAGATGCAGATATTGCAGTTGTGAATAAGCCGCGAGGAATGGTTGTACATCCATCCAACGGTCATCAGACTGGTACGATGGTTCACGCGCTGCTATATCATCTTAAAGATCTATCCGGTATCAATGGAACGATGCGTCCGGGGATCGTACATCGTATCGATAAGGATACAAGCGGCCTTCTAGTCGTCGCTAAGCATGATAAAGCGCACCAAAAATTGACAGATATGCTGAAGGAACATGACATTGAACGGAAGTACCGTGCCATTGTTCATGGTGTGATCGATCACGAGTTTGGCACAATTGAAGCGCCAATTGGACGTGACCCAAATGACCGTCAGAAAATGGCTGTCGTAGAAAATGGAAAACCTGCAGTGACGCATTTTGAGGTGCTGGAACGTTTTGATGAATTCACTTATTTGGAATGTAAGCTGGAGACAGGCAGAACACATCAGATTCGTGTGCATATGCAATACATCGGTTATCCGCTTGCTGGAGACCCTAAATACGGTCCGCGCAGAACGTTGGATATCGGTGGCCAAGCGCTGCATGCTGCTGTTCTTGGCTTCAACCACCCTATCTCTGGTGAATGGATGCATTTCGAAGCTCCTGTTCCTGACGTGTTCCAAGATGAATTGGACAAGTTGAAGTTCAATGCTTGACAGTCGTTCTCTGACATGCGATACTTAATGCAGTTGAATAAGAACCTTTAAGACAGTCCAGAGAGGCTGATAAGGAAGCGGAGAAGAACGGGATACGTATAGTATCCAAGCCCCTTATTGCCTCATGGTGATAAGGGGCTTTTTCGTAGCTTCAAAGGAAGGTGGGAAGAAAATGAATAAGAAAGCAACCCTGCTGGATCAGGCTGCAATTGGGCGTGCGCTCACACGGATTGCACATGAAATCCTAGAACGCAATAAAGGACCGGAAAATTTGGTTCTTGTCGGTATCCAGACCAGAGGTGTTCCCATCGCGAAACGCCTGCAGCAGAAGATAGAAGGAATCGAAAAAGTGACTGTACCGCTTGAAGAAGTGGATATCACGTTGTACCGGGATGACTTGGCACATGCTTCCGATAATCAGGAACCGATGGTGCAGCCAGTGAAGCTCGGAACAGATTTAACGAATAAGAATGTCATCTTGATTGATGATGTATTATACACAGGAAGAACAGTGAGAGCTGCAATGGATGCAATCATGGACGCGGGACGTCCAGCGCAGATCCAACTAGCAGTTCTGATCGACAGAGGACATCGGGAACTGCCGATTCGGGCCGATTATATCGGAAAGAACATTCCGACCTCGCAATCGGAAGTCATCGTTGTCGAGTTGGAAGAGACAGATGATTACGAGAGCGTCGATATTTACGAAAATGAATAAGGACCTTTAATGGAAGTCCAGAGAGGCTTACAAGGTCGCAAGCAACAACGTAGTCACGGAAGTGGCAGACGTGTGCCTCTTTGCGACCATAATCGCGAAGAGGCTTTTTTTATAGGGAAAAAGAGGAGAGAAACAGATGAAGCCAGCATTAAACATACACGACATACCAAAATGGAATCAATGGATCATATTCAGCTTACAGCATTTATTCGCAATGTTCGGTGCCACTATTCTGGTGCCGGCACTCACCGGGCTTGATCCGGCAGTAGCACTTGTGTCAAGCGGTGTCGGCACACTCGCATTCATCCTGATTACAAGGGGGACAGTGCCAGCTTATCTAGGATCAAGCTTCGCTTTCATCTATCCGATCACACAGGCGATTGAAACTGCCGGAATCGGCGGCGCCATGATTGGCAGCTTTTTCGCAGGTCTTGCTTACGGCGTCGTTGCGATCGCCATCCGTCTCGGCGGAATGAGAAGTATCATTAAACTGCTTCCGCCGATTGTTGTTGGACCAGTCATCATCGTCATCGGTCTGGCACTGGCGCCGACTGCGGTGGATATGGCAATGAATGCACCTGATACAGGGGAATACAGCACAAAATACTTCACAATTGCACTGGTCACATTAGCAATAACAGTAGCAGCGTCCATCTTCCTGAAAGGATTTCTTGGATTGATTCCGGTCTTGATCGGAATCATCGGCGGGTATATTTTCGCGCTAACGCAAGGAATTGTTGACACAAGCGGAGTACAGGCAGCCTGGAACCAAATCGTTACAGCGGATAGCATCGGTGCTTTCTTCAGCGGAATCTTCACGGTACCGAACTTTACCATCCCGTTTGTTGATTACAACGTCACTGATGTATTCAGCTGGCAGCTTTTCTTCACGATGGTGCCTATCGCGGTTGTAACAGTCTCCGAACATATCGGACACCAGCTGGCATTATCCAAGATTGTCGATCAAAACATGCTCGTCAAGCCAGGATTGCATACTTCTTTGGCGGGTGATGGAATCGCGACAATGATCGCATCTGTGCTTGGCGGTCCGCCAAACACAACTTATGGGGAAAACATCGGGGTACTGGCGATCACAAGAGTATTCAGTGTATTCGTCATCGGGGGTACAGCAGTACTTGCTATTCTATTCGGATTCACGGGCTTGATCACTGCTCTAATCAGCTCAGTACCCTCAGCAGTCATGGGTGGGGTGAGCATCATGCTCTTTGGGATCATCGCTGCAAGCGGTCTTCGAACGATGATCGACAGCCAGCTTGATCTTGGCGACAAACGTAACTTGATCATCAGCTCAATCATCTTGGTCATCGGAATCGGCGGAGCTTTCCTTCGCTTCCAGATAGCCGATTTAGACTTGGAGATTAACAGCATGGCATTAGCAGCACTAGTTGGTGTCGTCTTGAACCTTGTATTGCCGGGTAAAGCATCCGGTCTTGGAAACGGCAGTCTGTTCACAGTCGAGGATCAGAAACAAGCATCCAAATAAGGAGGAGAAGGACATGAAGCATTTCGTATCGATGAAGCATCTTACTGCAGGGGAACTGCTGCAGCTCGTACAGCTCGCTACAGACATACAGGTACAGGGGGTATCAGGATACAGGGAGCAGCTGTTCGCAGCCAATCTATTCTTCGAGCCGAGCACACGGACGAAGATGAGCTTTACCGTAGCAGAACGGAAACTTGGCCTGGAAGTGCTGGACTTCGCCGCAGAGGCATCCAGCGTGACCAAAGGCGAGACCGTCTATGACACCGCTAAGACCCTTCAATCGATCGGCGCTTCGGTCCTTGTAATCCGTCATCCAGAGGAACAAACAGCTGCAATGCTTGCTGAAAAGCTGGATATACCGGTTATTAATGCCGGTGATGGAAAAGGGGAGCACCCGACACAATGCTTGCTTGATCTGATGACAATATATCAGGAGTATGGACGCTTCAAGGACTTGAAAATCGTCATTGCCGGTGACATCCGTCATAGCCGGGTTGCCAGAAGCAATGCAATGGCACTGCGCAAATTGGGGGCGCACGTCTTTGCAGCAGGCAAGCCGGAATGGATGGATGAAACACTTGGAATACCGGTATTGAGTATGGATGATGCAGTGGAACAATGTGATGTGATGATGCTGCTTCGTATTCAGTTTGAGCGTCATGAATCAAAAGGAGAAGCATCTGGATATTTGGAACAATACGGACTGACGAAAGCCAGGGAACAAAAGATGCAGCAGCACGCGATCATTATGCACCCGGCGCCAGTCAATCGCGGCATCGAAATAGACGACAGTCTCGTGGAAGCACCACGCTCGAGGATATTCCGTCAAATGGAAAACGGCGTAGCAGCACGAATGGCAGTTATCATTACACTATTGGAAGGATGGGGAATCAAGCATGGCTACAATCTTAACAAACGCGAAGCAGTTAACAGCTGATCAGACACTGGAAGAAGTAATGGTGAAAATCGAGGATGGTATTATCACTGAAATTGCCAGTCAAATCGAGATTACAGCAGAAGATCATGTAGAGGATCTAGAAGGTCAGCTAGTAACAGCAGGCTTTGTGGATGTCCATGTACATTTGCGTGAACCAGGTGCAGAAAAGAAGGAAACGATTGAAACAGGTACAAAAGCTGCAGCTCGAGGCGGATTCACGACAGTAGCTGCCATGCCTAACCTCAGACCAGCACCAGATTGTCCAGAAACGCTCCAATCCATCATGGCTCGAAATAAAGAAAGCGGCGTAGTCCGTGTACTGCAATATGCTGCTATCACGAAACAGCAGCTGGGCCGTGAAATAGTGGACATGGAAAACATGAAAGAAGCTTTTGCCTTTACGGATGATGGTCTTGGAATCCAATCGGCTGGGATGATGCTGGAGACAATGCAGCGAGCAGCAAAGCTTGGAATTCCAGTTGTGGCGCATTGCGAAGATGACAGTCTCGTTCCAGGTGGCGTCATGCACGAAGGTACAGCGAGCAAACGACTTGGTTTGCCGGGTATCAATAGCGTTTCCGAGTCAGTACATATCGCCCGTGATATTCTGCTGGCCGAAGCTGCTGGATGTCATTATCATATCTGCCACGTGAGCACAAAAGAATCTGTCCGGGTCATCCGGGATGCTAAACGTGCGGGTATCCGCGTGACTGCTGAGGTTACACCGCATCACTTGCTTCTTATCGATGAAGATATCATAACAGATGACGGAAACTTTAAGATGAATCCGCCACTCAGATCTGAAGCTGATCGTCAGGCACTGATTGAAGGGCTGCTTGATGGAACGATAGATATGATCGCAACAGATCATGCCCCGCACACAGCAGAAGAGAAGAACGTCAGCATGCTGGATGCTTCATTCGGTATCGTTGGCTCAGAAACTGCCTTCAGCCTGCTATACACGCAATTTGTTGAGACAAATATCTTTACGCTCAATCAGCTGATTGATTGGCTAACGATCAAACCTTCACAGGCATTCGGACTGCCATATGGCCGCTTCGAAATAGGTGCAGCGGCAGACTTAGCCGTATTGGACCTAGAAGCAGAAGGAGAAGTAGATCCGGCACAATTCCAATCCAAGGGAACAAACACACCATTCATTGGCTGGCGCTATAAAGGAGAGCCGACGATGACAATCTTTGGCGGAGAAATCGTCTACAGAAAGGAAGCGGTAAAATGAAGAAACGACAACTTATCCTAGAAGACGGTACAGTATTTACTGGCACAGCGTTCGGCAGCGATAACGCATCGAATGGAGAAATCGTCTTCAACACTGGAATGACAGGCTATCAAGAGATTATATCCGACCCTTCCTACTGCGGTCAGATTGTTACACTGACGTATCCACTGATCGGCAACTATGGTATCAACAGTGATGACTTCGAGAGCATCCAGCCATCCATTCAGGCCTTAGTTGTAAAAGAAGCTGCTGCAGCACCTTCTAACTTCCGGAAGCAGCACACAATTGATTCTTTTCTGAAGTTTCATCAAATCCCAGGTATCGCAGGTATCGATACTCGTAAACTGACAAAAATCATCCGCAAACAAGGCGCGATGAAAGCTAGACTGACAGAGGCAGTCGAAACACTTACAGCGGATCCATTCTGGGAAACAATCACACTTCCAAACGATCAAGTACAGCGTATGAGTACAGCCAAGCCTTATGTCGTACCTGGACGCGGCAAACGCATTGTCGTCATGGATTTTGGGATGAAGCACGGCATCCTTCGTGAATTGGCAGCCCGCGACTGTCATATCACAGTTGTACCTTGGCATTACACAGCCGAACAAATCCTCCATTTAAACCCTGATGGCATCATGCTGACGAATGGACCTGGCGATCCGAAAGATGTGGAACCTGCCATACAGACTATTCGTGAGATGATCGGCCAAGTACCTATTTTCGGTATCTGTCTCGGTCACCAGCTGATCGCACTTGCAGCCGGTGCAAATACAGAAAAGCTGAAGTTCGGACATCGGGGCTCCAACCACCCTGTTAAAGACTTGGAAACAGGGAAAACCTACCTTACCTCACAAAATCATGGCTATACAGTCACAAAGGAATCATTGGCTGCGACGGAACTCATTCTGACGCAGGTAGCCTTAAATGACGGCACAGTAGAAGGACTTAAACATAACAAATATCCGGTCATGTGTGTGCAGTACCATCCGGAAGCAGCACCTGGTCCTGAGGATACACGCCATCTATTCGATGACTTTCTTTCCATGACATCACAAAGCAATCAAACATTCAAGGGGGAAGCAACTTATGCCTAAACGCACTGATATCCAGAAGATACTTGTCATCGGTTCAGGACCGATTGTGATCGGGCAAGCGGCAGAATTCGACTATTCCGGAACACAGGCCTGCCAGGCACTGCGTGAAGAAGGATATACCGTCATTCTTGCTAACTCCAATCCTGCTACGATCATGACGGATCATACTGTTGCGGATACTGTTTACATGGAGCCGCTCACGGTTGAATTCCTAAGCAAGATCATCCGTAAGGAACAGCCAGATGCTTTGCTGCCGACACTTGGCGGACAGACTGGATTGAACTTGGCTGTTGCACTTGATAACTCAGGTATTTTAAAGGAATTCGGTGTAGAACTGCTTGGTACATCACTCGAAGCCATTCAGCAGGCCGAGGACAGAGAGCAATTCCGTGATTTGATGCATCAGCTGGGAGAACCAGTACCAGAAAGCCAGATTGTCACAACTGTAGAAGGAGCAGTGGCTTTTTCAGAAGAAATTGGCTTTCCTCTGATTGTACGTCCAGCTTACACGCTTGGCGGAACGGGCGGAGGAATGTGCTATAACCTGGAGGAGCTAAAACAAATCACAAAGAACGGATTAGCGCTTTCTCCGGTGACGCAATGTCTGATTGAACGGAATATTGCCGGGTTCAAGGAAATCGAATACGAAGTAATGCGCGATAAAAATGATCAGGCAATCGTCGTCTGTAATATGGAAAACGTCGATCCAGTCGGCATCCACACAGGTGACAGCATTGTCATAGCACCTTCCCAGACACTGAGTGACCGGGAATACCAGCTGCTGCGCAACGCTTCCATAAAAATCATCAAAGCACTGCAGATCGAGGGAGGCTGTAATGTACAGCTGGCTTTGGATCCGCATAGCTTCAACTACTACATCATCGAAGTGAATCCGCGTGTAAGCCGATCAAGCGCACTTGCTTCCAAGGCAACAGGTTATCCAATCGCCAAGATGGCCGCAAAAATAGCTGTTGGTTTAACATTGGATGAAATCAAAAACCCTGTAACAGGTACAACGTATGCGTACTTTGAGCCGGCACTAGACTATGTTGTTGCCAAGCTGCCACGTTTCCCATTTGATAAATTTGTCAGCGGAAACCGCAAACTAGGTACGCAAATGAAGGCTACGGGAGAAGTCATGGCAATCGGTCGGAATGTGGAAGAAGCCTTGCTGAAAGGTGTTCGCTCACTCGATAACAAAGCAAACGGTCTTGCATCTATCAGTCTTGACTACATGAGTAATGACGAGATGGAGCATCGACTTGTCAAAGCAGATGATGAACGTCTGTTTGTTCTGGCTGAAGCCTTCCGCCGCGGATACACAATTGAGCAGCTGCATGAACTGACTAAGATTGACCGCTTCTTCCTTTGGAAAATTGAAGCATTGATTGAAATGGAATCAAGTTTGCTGGAACAGCCATGGGAATTGGAATTGTTGAAGGAAGTAAAACAAAAAGGATTTTCTGACCGAGAAATAGCACACTGGTGGAACACAACGGAAGACAAAGTATACGAATTCCGTACTGAAAATGACCTTCAGCCTGTTTACAAAATGGTAGATACGTGTGCCGCGGAATTCGAATCGCAAACACCTTATTTCTACAGCACCTATGAAGAAGAAAATGAATCGATAGCTTCTGAAAAGGAGAAAGTGATTGTGCTCGGTTCCGGACCGATCCGTATCGGACAGGGAATCGAATTCGACTACGCAACAGTCCATAGTGTCCTGGCTATCCGGGAAGCAGGGTATGAAGCAATCATCATCAACAGCAACCCAGAAACCGTTTCGACGGATTTCAGTGTGTCCGATAAGCTGTATTTCGAGCCGCTTACGCTGGAAGATGTCATGCATGTCGTCAACCTGGAAAATCCGCTAGGTGTAATCGTACAGTTCGGCGGTCAGACTGCTATCAACCTGGCAGAAGGGTTGGAACGCCGTGGCGTCAAGGTGCTCGGAACATCTTTGCAGGCAATTGATACAGCAGAAGACCGGGATAAATTTGAAAAACTGCTTGATGAATTGAAGATTGCAAAACCAGATGGAGCATCTATCACAAAGCTTGAGGATGCTGCTGCGACAGCGGAAAAAATCGGTTATCCCGTACTTGTCCGCCCTTCCTATGTGATTGGCGGAAGCAATATGGAGATCGTCTATAATGACGAGGAATTGCAGAATTACATGGAGAAACGTGTACATGTCAGACATGATCATCCTGTACTGATTGACCAATACTTGACCGGTATCGAGGTGGAAGTTGATGCCATCAGCGATGGCGAAACAACGATCATTCCAGGGATCATGGAGCATATCGAACGTGCCGGCGTCCATTCAGGAGATTCCATTGCTGTCTATCCGACACAGACGATAACCGAGGAATGCCGCCAGCAATGCATCGATGCGACAATGCAAATAGCGAAGGCTCTTGGAGTAAAAGGCTTGATCAATATACAGTTTGTTATCCATCAAAACAAAGCCTATGTGTTGGAAGTGAATCCGCGTGCCAGCCGTACCATTCCGTTCCTGTCCAAAATCACACATGTAACGATGGCAAATATCGCAACAAAAGCAATTTTAGGTAAAAAGCTTGCTGACATGGGATATGTTTCCGGATTACTGCCGGAACCAGAGGATGTATATGTGAAAGTACCGGTATTCAGCTTTGAGAAGCTGCGCAGTGTCGATACGCTGCTCGGACCGGAAATGAAATCGACAGGCGAAGCAATCGGGCATGATCGCACACTCGAAAAAGCGCTGTACAAAGGACTGCTTGCTTCCGGTCTATCATTACCGCAAGAAGGAGCTATCTTACTGACTGTAGCGGATAAAGACAAAGAAGAAGCGATGGAAATCGCAAAACTATTCTATGCCCTCGGCTTCCAGCTGTACGCTACCGAAGGAACGAGTGCAGCGGTAGAAGAAGCAGGACTTCCAGTTACAACAGTTGGAAAAGTCGGTGCTTCTGAGCAGAATGTAATCAGCATCATTGAAAATGGGGAAGTACAATTTGTTGTTAACACATTGACTTCCGGCAAACAGCCTAGATCAGACGGCTTCCTTATCCGTCGTGAAGCTGTTGAGCATGGTATCGCCTGTCTGACTAGCCTAGATACAGCCAAAGCGATTGCGACTATCATCGAATCGATGACATTCACTGCTAAGCCTGTAGTAGCAGGAGGTATGCCGTCTTGATTCATGAACATCTTGAGATTATCAGCAGGGAAACAATCGCAAAAGATACAGTAGAAATGACCTTCAAGGGAAAGATGGCGCAGGAGAACATCCTGCCCGGTCAATTCCTTCATTTGCTTGTAGGAGAAGGCAGCAATCATATGCTGCGCCGTCCAATCAGCATCGCTGGTGTGGATAAACAAGATTCCACAATCACGATCATTTTCAAACTGCTTGGAGAAGGAACAAATACGCTGGCCAAAGCAGAGCCGGGAGATAAGCTGGATGCACTTGGACCATGTGGACAAGGTTATCCAGTCGATGATCTTCAAATGGAGCAGGCATTGCTCGTTGGAGGGGGAATCGGTGTACCGCCTCTTTACTATCTAGCAAAGCGTCTGCATGAAAAAGGCATCCAGGTAACGATGGTAGCTGGATTCCAAAACAAACAGCAAGTTTTCTATGAGGAAGCATTCCGTAAACTTGGAGACTATTATCTTGCAACTGATGACGGAAGCGCAGGGGAAAAAGGGTTTGTAACGGATATTATCAAAAAAGAAGAATTCTCTTTCGATCAGTTTTTCACCTGCGGTCCTACAGGCATGCTCAAAGCTGTATCCATTCAGCTTGAGGAGGAAGAAGGTTTCATCTCAATCGAACAGCGGATGGGCTGTGGCATCGGCGCCTGTTTCGCGTGTGTCGTACCAGCACCTGACAGTGAAAGCGGCTATAAGAAAATATGCAAAGACGGACCTGTCTTTCGAGCGAAGGAGGTTGTGCTGGCATGAACTTAAACGTCAATCTTCCAGGCCTGGATATGAAGAATCCTATTTTACCAGCTTCCGGCTGTTTCGGTTTTGGCAAGGAGTATGCCGAGCTTTATGACTTAAACCTCCTCGGCGCGATTACGATAAAAGCAGCAACCGGTTCCGCACGTTACGGAAATAGCACGCCGCGAGTTGCCGAAACGACTGCAGGTATGCTCAATGCCATTGGCTTACAAAACCCAGGTGTGGACCAGATTATGGAGAAAGAACTTCCGTTTTTAGCAGATTTCAATACTCCGATTATCGCTAATGTAGCAGGCAGCACAGTCGAAGAGTATGTAGAAGTAGCACGGAAAATAAGCAAGCACTCCGTGATAAAAGCGATAGAGCTAAATATCTCTTGTCCAAATGTGAAAGAAGGTGGTGTCCAGTTTGGCACAGATCCTGAGCTTGCCAAACTGGTTACAGCTGCTGTGAAAGAAGTAAGTAATGTACCAGTCTACGTGAAGCTTTCACCGAACGTCACCGAAATAACGGTCATAGCTCGCGCAGTGGAAGAAGGAGGGGCAGATGGCCTGTCCTTAATCAATACACTGACAGGTATGCAAATTAACCTAGCAGGCAGGAAGCCATTGCTAGCCAACAAAATAGGCGGGTTGTCCGGTCCAGCCGTAAAGCCAGTAGCAATCCGCATGGTTTACCAAATACGTCAAATGACTAACCTGCCGATTATCGGCATGGGAGGAGTCACAACGGCTGAGGATGTGCTGGAATTCCTTTTAGCAGGTGCATCTGCTGTGGCAGTAGGTACCGCTAATTTCCAGAATCCATTCGTCTGCCCTGAAATCATCCAGAACTTGCCGGATGTCCTGCAAAAGTACGGATTCGCGAGTGCCGAGGACGCAATCGGAAAGGGGCATGAACATGCAGACTCCAATCTATCTCGCGCTTGATTTCCCTACTGGGGAAGAAGCGCTGCATTTCCTTGATCGGCATAGCCTTACTGAGGTTCCAGTTAAAGTCGGAATGGAGCTTTTCTATCGGGAAGGGCCGTCCATCATCCACCGGCTCAAAGAAAATAAGCATCCAATCTTCCTCGATCTAAAGCTGCATGACATACCGAATACAGTCAAAAGTGCCATGCGCAATCTAGCAGGACTTGATGTAGATATACTTAATGTTCATGCGTTAGGCGGAGCAAAGATGATTGAAGACGCAAAAGAAGGTCTGTTGCAGGGAGCAAAAAATGCTGTTCCTAAACTGATAGCTGTGACTATGCTGACATCTATGGATGAAGACACGGTTCAGACCGACCTTAAACAGTCGATGGAACTCGCTGCTTATGCCTTGCATCTTGCGGAATTGTCCAAAGCAGCAGGTGCTGATGGGGTAGTTTGTTCTCCTCATGAGGCGACTAGTATCAAGGCGGCTTGTGGAACAGATTTCCTGACTGTCACGCCAGGAATACGGCTCGCTGGATCCGACCGAAACGATCAGCACCGTATCGCAACACCTGCTGGTGCTAGGAAAATGCAAGCGGACTATCTCGTAATCGGAAGAAGCGTTACAGCAGCATCCAATCCGAAACAAGCATACGAACAAGTAATCGAGGAGTGGAAAAACTATGACAACTACAACTAATATAGCAGAAGCATTGCTATCAATTGATGCGATTCAAATTGATCCAGCCAAAAGTTTTGTATGGGCATCTGGAATCCACTCGCCGATTTACTGTGATAATCGGCTGACACTCGGTCACCCGGAAGTGCGGACGGCAATAGCTCGCCAGTTTCAAGAGAAGTTAGCAGAATTGCCGGAAACAGATATCATAGCAGGCTGTGCGACCGGTGGAATTCCGCATGCTGCATGGCTTGCTGATAAAGCAGCTCTGCCGATGATCTATGTTCGATCCAGCAAAAAAGGTCATGGAAAAGGCAACCAAATCGAAGGAGCAGACGTTGCGGGTAAACATGTAGTCGTTATCGAGGATCTTATTTCAACCGGCGGCTCTGTTATCAACACAGTCCAAGCACTGCAGGATGCAGGGGCAATTGTGACGAAAGTGTTGGCTATCTTCAGCTATAATCTGAAGAAAGCTGATGATAACTTTACCGCTATCGATGTTCCATTTGAGACGCTGACTAATTTTGATTCTTTAGTTGATATTCTTGTAGAAAAAGAGAGGATAACATCTATGGAGAAACAGGAATTATTGGCATGGCGAAATACATTGTAAAGGGTGCTTTCAGGCATCCTTTTTTTTCTTATATATGGTAGGCTGAAAGAAAAGGATGTGAGCACATGGCAGCTGTACATAATTCATTAGAGAAGAAACTGATTGAAGCAAGGCGTACATTGCATCAATATCCTGAGTTATCACATGAGGAATACAAAACGACAGAACGTAGGAGAGTAGCTATGGAAATCAAGGAACTCACAGAAATCAGCGAATTTAGAGAAGAACTTGCAATCTTATTTCAAACAGTAGTTGCTGACGGCGCATCCATGAACTATTTGCACCCAATGAGTAAAGAAACGGCATTATCGTATTGGGATTCTGTTCTCTCAGAACAAGTACGGCTTTATATTGGGTTACTTGATGGCGAAATTGCAGGGACTGTTCAGCTGCATTACAGCGATAAGGAAAATGGCCGACATCGTGCAGAAGTAGCTAAATTGATGACCAGTACAAAAGCCAGAAGGAAAGGCGTTGCCAGAAAACTGCTTCAGCATGCCGAGCAAGCAGCAAAGTCAGATGGCAAAACATTGCTCTTGCTTGATACGGAAAAAGAAGGACCAGCCAATTTGCTTTATCAGTCTGAAGGGTATGTATTGTTTGGAGAAGTGCCGGATTTTGCGCAGGATGCATTTGGCACATTTCTAGCTGGTAATTTTTATTACAAGTTAATAGGATGATTCATTATTTGAGCTTTTTCTAACTTCGATTAACTTAATTATTATCATCTTGCGTCAGCATGTCTAGCTTTATATACCTGGTCGAACGCTATCCGTCATACAATTTAAGAGATTAAATAATAGTGCTGCCTTTTGGCAGCTTTTTTACTTCTTTCCTGCCCACATATTAATGAGTCGCCTACGCTTTGAGATGATTCAACACGGATTAGAACAGGGTTTAACATATGATAATACAATTCGCTTAATTCAACTTTTGAAAAATTAGATAAACCTGTTCATTCTTATATATAGAAAGGCTGTACACTACATCGGTGTACAGCCTTTTTTCTAGATTCTTTTCTGTCATATCTTAAAGAAAATTCGAGAAATACTTTCTTAATCTTTTTCAACCATTGTTTTGTTAACATATATTAAGATAATTAAATTTAATATAAGCATAATTTCGAGTGCAGTTGCACTCCATGACCACGAAAGAGTGAAAGGCACAATGATTAAAACAGCACCAGTAATTAAATAAAAAGAACTTACAAGATTAATAAATTTTTGCCTTTTTTTGCGTATAAGCTGCTGATTATATCCTCTTAGAAGATGTAATTTTTTTTTGACTGCAACTAGATAAGCTACAACAATAAATGCAATACCGAGTAATCCAGATATTATTTGAATTTGCATATAATCACCTCATGTATTATACGTTTAAGTATATGCAAGGATTCTAAAAAAAATAGGAGAATACTTGCTTATCTCTTTAATAAAACGTAACCAATTAACAGTCGCCTAATGGGGTTGCTACGGCTTTAATATCAAGGTACACGGAAGCTGCTATAAAACTGTTAGAAGTAAGATGATGTATATACATCAATTAACTATTCTTGATCTCTATCTTGTAGCGTTCTTTAGCCTTTCCTTTTATTATGGAATTTCCTAAAAGATCTCCTATTCCTTATATTCAGATGGTTTTATTGTAACGGAGTAAATCTTCGACCATATCCATTTGGAGTTTTTCAGTGACATCGCTTCAGCGCATGCCTTTTCGTCAACTTATTTTGTTTTCACATTTACTCATCTTTTTATCTAGCAAGTCATACTGCTATTCCTCTCGATCAGAAAGCTTATAAAATAACGATAATGCAACTAATTTAGGAAAAGTATTATAAAATTAGCACACTTATTTTTGTCTTAGATAACGAGTAATATCTGCTTTTCTTTTATCTAATACATAAGATTATCATTAATATTTTTTATATATTTTTTTGAGTATTGATGATGTCAAATAGTTCTTTCAGTATTTGTTGATAAGCTAACTGTGAGGAGGATAGTATCTGTAATTGACGAATAGCTCCTTCACAGACACCCCATCTTATATATGAACTTTGAGTTTCTTCAAATATAAAACTCATTAATTCTTTTTCCTCTTGTGAAAATTCATCACAATCTATCATGTTGTCGAGTAATCTTCTTATTTCTCTAATAGCTGATTCTTGATCGTCCACTGAATTAGGCGATTTATACGGAAATAGAATTTGATTAGTTTGCTTTGTAATTTCAATGTTATTTTCTAAACGTAATATATTGTAATCTAAGATATCAGAGCTATTTATATTCAGCTTTATTTGGTCGGAATATCTAAACTGATAACCTAACCCCCCAATAAAATGAGTGGATAAATCCATTGCGCTTTTCTCGATTTCTTTTCCATAAACGTCTATTAGGCGTTTTGCAAGCCAATTTAGTTCTTTATAATGGCTTTCTTTCATGTAATTTTGTAATTCCTCATCATTTTCACCTAAAGAGATATTATATAACTCTGAGATTTTCTCAGTCCCATAAATTGAGTGCTTCACGCGAAGCTGAGAATAAAATAGCTGCTTATCATATAGACTTCCGTCGAGTAGCAACATATTTTGTTGTTCATCAACTTTTTCGTCAACTTTTTGAATAATATAAAGAATTAATTGTGATTTCGTAGAGAAGTAATTATAAAATGTTCCTTTGGAAACTTTGGCTTGTTCCAAGATATCCTGGATTGCAGTATCGTGATAGCCTTTTGTTCGAAATAACTGTTTAGCCACTTCAATAATTTTTTCTTTTTTACCCATAAATTTCTAACTCCTTAAAATATTATTGACATCATCATAATACCAAATTATCATAAAAATAAACTGAAGTACAGAAAAATATACCTACGTTCAATAGGTGTGGAAGGATATCAAATGAACATACCGGAGGTTTAATATCTTTAACAAGAATTATTAACAGACCCCAAATAAGAATCCTGTCTGTAAAACAAAGAGGTGATAAAATGAGTGTTATAATTGAACAATTTACAAGGGCTACCAACTCTCATTATGAATTGCTATTAGATGCTGATCCATCGAGGAAGATGGTCGACTCGTATCTTTCTAAAAGCCATTGTATAGAAGCTAAGGTGGGGCTACAAGTTATCGGAGTTATTATTCTTATGCCTACACGACCTGACACACTAGAGATAGTTAATATAGCTGTGAACAAAGATTTTCAAAATCAAGGAATCGGAAGATTATTAATTGAATACGCTCTTGAATATGCCAGAGAACATAAATTTAAAACTGTAGAAATTGGTACTGGAAGTACAAGTCTTGGATCACTATACTTATATCAGAAATGTGGTTTTAGAATGACTCATATAGATAGAGATTATTTTTCAAGACATTATGACGAAAAAATTATCGAAAACAAAATTGTATTAAGAGATATGGTGAGAATGTCACAAGATGTATGTTAATTGCATGTAGAAAGCCCTCATGAATAACGATGAGGGCTTTTATCTTTTAATTATTTAGGAAACTTAAAACTCGTTTATTAACCTGCACAGGCTTTTCCATCGACATCAGATGACCTACTCCTTTTATTATTTCTATCGTAATATGGGGAGATGAGTTCTTAGCACGATTAAAAGCTTCCAAAGGATCATACATTACTTCTTTTTCTCCCAATAACAGTAGAAGTTGAGTTTGAATTTGAGCTAATTCGTCATCCGTGAATATATAAGGAAATGCTTGTCTTACTTTTTGTGTAGAAGACTCAGTGTTCCACTGCATTCCATCTATTAATTGTTGTTGTATAAGAGAATTAACAGTATGACGGTCATTGAAAATCCATTTTAGAAAGTTTTTAACCCCTACTTCGTTACTAATCAACCCCATAGCGTAAGAATAGAATTCCCGATTGAGAGGAATGTAAGTAGCAGCTGGACTCATAATAACAGCTTTGTTTACCTTATGAGGGAAAAAGGTCAAGAAATTAACCGTATGTAAAGCTCCATAGGATAAACCTACAATATTTGTTTTATCAATCTGCAGAGATTCTAACAATTCGTTTAACCAAGTAGCATAACTTAATCGATTTGAAAATTGTTTTTCTAAATTGCTTTTATTCTTATCTCCTAAGATATCAACACAAATGACTCTATATTGTTTACTCCATTCTGCCACATTCGGATACCACATTGTCGAACTCATTTTAGCTCCATGCAAAAGGAGTAGGGGTGGAGACAATAAATCTCCACTTTCAATTATATATGTGTTTCCATAAGAAGTTTCTAAAAAATACGAGGAAAATTGTGTTGGCCATAGCGCGTTTAATACTCTATCGTAAGATTGAAAATACATACTTTTTGGATCGTTTGACTTTAAATGATTCATTATTAGAGTTCCTCCATCTTTGCATAATACTCTTACTTAATTTTTAATTCTTGAAATCTTTTTAGGTTATATTCTGGTATTTTACACGCCAGTTTAAAAAAACTTTCCATATCTCGATATTGATTAATAATATGGAGATATGCTTCTTCTAATTATTCTTCCCTAGCCTCTAAAATAGGTTTTATATGTTCTGGTGGATCACGAAATAAGCTTATCCACTGGATGAACTTTTCTTTCTTTTTCATTGGAACAGCAATTAACTGCTTAGAAAAAAGATAGTCGTCCATTACTATCTTGTAAGGAACTCCGGCATACAACTGGATAACAGCTGATATAAAACCAGTACGGTCTTTTCCTCTCGTACAATGGATGAGTGCCGGCAAGTTTCTTTGATTTGAAAAAAACATAATAATCTGTTTTATTTCTTCGGATATTTCACTAGCCATGTGTTTATACATATCTTTCATAATTTCTTCAAAATTAATAGAATTAGACTTTGTAACTAGAAATTTAAAGAACTCAAGAAGTGTAAATTCTCTACTTTTATCGTGAATAGATATATTTAATACTTGTACCTTCGTATTACTTTGAAGGCGGTAATATTAGACTTCTGTTCATTCAGGGTCCTTAAGTCACAGATAGAGTTTATATTCAATTGATTGAACTTTTTGAAATCTTTTTTAGATAGTCGCGATAATTCTCCAGATCGGAATAATATACCTGTTTTCATCATACGCCCATTTTTGGTTGGAAGCCCGCCAATATCTCTGAAATTATATAACTTTTCGAATTTATAGATGTCTTTTCTATCTGGCATATCATTTCTCCCTAATTACTTTAGAGGGTTTTTAATAGGGAGGATTAATCATTTAATTGGATTATTGTTTATTTAGCTTCTTTTGATGGAGAAGCTATAAAAAGACACAATATAAATGCAATGGATATTAGAATGAAACCGGACATAAAAGCATTATTAAGTCCATTCAACAACGGAGTCAATGAAGTGTCTTCATAATGGTTTGAATATCTAGTCACAGTAGCCGACATAACCCCCACCATTACTGCCGATCCTAGAGAAGCAAACACTTGTCGAACAGTATTATTAATTGCAGAGCCGTGACTTATCAAATCATTAGACAGTGCATTTATTCCCGCTGTGGCCAAAGGCATCATGACAAATCCCATGCCTAGCATTCTTAATGAATAAAGACAAACAATCCACCAAGTAGCTGTATCCTTAGTGAGGAATAAGAAAGGAAAAGTTGCTACAGCTAGAATGAACATGCCAATCATTGATATTTTTTTAACACCATACTTATCGAATAATTTACCTGATATTGGTGAAATAATACCCAGCAAAATTGCCCCAGGAAGTAATATCAGACCTGATTGAAGTGCTGACAACTTTTTTAAAGTCTGTGTATAAATAGGTAAGAGAATTTCAAATCCAATCATTGTCATAAAAATAATAGCGACGATAATTGTAGAAAACGTAAAAATTTTACTTTTAAATACTCTTAACTCTAAAAAGGGTTGTGTTAGTTTAGATTGTCGATGGGAAAATAAGATTATGATAATAATGCCAGCTACGCAAGAGAACCATGTGATTTTATTTTGCCACCCTATATTACCTGCAACACTAATCCCATAGAGAAGTAAACCTAAACCTAAGCTACTAAGCATAATAGAAAGTAAATCAATCTTCGGTTTATTTAAATTAATGACGTTTCTCATATAGAAACATGCAAGCAACATATTAACCATGGTAATTGGAAGAATTATATAAAATAAGTATCGCCAATTAAAATAATCAACAATCCATCCAGATACAGTGGGAGCAATAGCGGGAGCAAACGCTATAACAACTCCTACTAACCCCATAGCTTCTCCTCGCCGTTCAACAGGATAGACCAAAAACATTAATGTCTGCATTAAAGGAATCATTAATCCTGAACCTATGGCTTGAATGATGCGTCCTATAAGTAACGTGTTATATGTAGTACTGAGTGCACAAATTACAGTTCCTATTGCAAAGCTAACCATTGCTACCATAAATAATTTTCTATTATTTATGGTATTTAACAAGAATGCTGAAGTGGGAATCATTATGCCGCTGATCAACATAAATGCAGTGATAAGCCATTGTGCATTAATAGCACTGATGTCTAAATCATCCATTATCTTTGGAAGAGCCGTGACTAATAATGTTTGATTTATAATGGTTAGAAAAGTACCAACCATTATAACGAGTACAAATCCTGCTCGATTGAATTGATTTCCGTAAATGTCGATTGGGTGCGTTCTAATTTTTGTCACTTCTCTTGTCTTCCTCTCACATTAAATTGAACTATAGTTCATTTTTATGAACTCTAGTTCAATTCCATGATAGAATTGAATAATAAAGATGTCAATATCATTTTTTGGGACCAGTTGATGAAACGTCCTTCATTATAATGAATTATCTTCATATCTTAATTAGGAAAGAGAGTGAGAAGCTAGAAAGATGTTAGGTGATGTACAACAATATATTCACTGGTAAAATATGATTTTTTGGTATAGAAGGCGAGAATGAGTAAATGTCTGTCATTCAACTGAACAAGTTAACCAAAAAATATAAAAATGTAATGGTGGTCAATCATCTTGAATTTTCAGTTGAAAAAGGGGAGTTTTTTGCTTTTTGGGCGAAAATGGTAATTGATTCCTGCGTAATTTTTATGATGCTTTTTTAATCGACTTTAAGGAGATCTGATGTCTGAAACAGGGACGGAAGGAGACCAATTCTACACATGGGAAGGCGAAGGTGATTTTGGCGCGAATGCCAACATTACCTTTCAAGGAAACCCTGCTGTCGTACAATCAAAAGCACAGGTGGGATTAGAATAAAAGAGGTGCCTTTAGGCATATATAAAAAAGACCCTTTTCATAGAAAAGGGTCTTTTCAAATTACTTATCCTTTGTTAAATCATAGCTTGTACTAATTAATTCATGGATTTCTTTCTCGGGAACAGTACCGTCTAATATTATGGAGTTCCAATGCTCTTTATTTAAGTGATAAGCAGGCACAATAGAATTGTATTCATTTCTGAGTTGTTCATTCATACCAGGTTCGTTTTTTACATTAATCCAGATTCTGTTCTTTCTCTCGAATATCCATGCAAAAGTTTTATCATTATCCTTATGTCTCATAAGTGTCCAATTATCATCCCGAAAGGGTTCATCTTCATAAACATCTTTATACTTTTTGCAATAGTTTATAGCTTCTTGTCTGTTCTTCATAATTAATCAACTCCTCAGTGTGTATATCCAATTCCTTTTATAAAGACCTTCCAAGAAGAAAGAATTCTCTCTGATGGTCGCTCAGATTTTCCACCGTATAGCATCTCAACAAAAAAACCATCCCAGATTATTAAATAGGTCATCACAAGGTCCTCATTTTGATCTTTACTACTTACACGTATACACTCAATACTCAAACTTCCTAACTTCCATACTATTACTCACGGATTATCAGAAAGCAGATATTATCGTACTTGATATGCTCGTATTAGATACTACACAATACAAGGAAAATATGGCAACTCTTTAGATTGGCACTATATGATTTATGTTCTAACTATTAACGCCAAAGTATTCATACCGCCTCTGACATTAGTTATAATTGAACCCCCTTTTTTTAAGCCCTTTTGCAGCTTGCGAACTTCGCATCCCGCTTTGGCAGATGACAACCACTTCTTTATTATGATCTAAGCTCGAAGCTTTACTATTCAATTCATGAAGTGGAATATTATTGAATTGCTTAATATGGTTTGCTTTATATTCACCAGAGGTACGAACATCGATAAATTGTTTATTCTTGTCTTTTAGAAGACCTCTTAGTTCAGCGGTACTGATTTGTTTAGCTGCTATGCTAGAGAAGCGATTCCTTATAACAAAATAGATAATTAGAGCAATGAGAATGTACATGATAAATTCCAAGGTTCTCTCTCCGATCAATATTAGATAAATAGATTTACGTTGCCGTCTTCAGCATCACCAAGATATGCAGCAACTCCTGCATACTGAATGTCATCTAACAATTCTTCTTTTTGGAGTCCCATTAAATCCATTGTCATCGTACAAGCAACGAGTTTGACGTCTTGCTCCTGCGCCACTTCAATGAGCTGCGGAAGGGTCATTGCATTATGTTTTTTAATTACTTTTTTAATCATTTTAGGACCCATTCCACCCATGTTCATCTTAGAGAGGCCCATTTTATCTGCACCTTTAGGCATCATCTTTGCAAACATCTTCTCCAGAAATCCTTTGTTGACCGTTACATCTTCCGCTTTGCGAAGAGCATTTAATCCCCAAAATGTGTGAAATATTGTAACCTCATGATCATAAGCTGCAGCACCATTGGCTATTATATATGCTGCCATTGCCTTATCATAATCACCGCTAAATAAAACGATAGTCGTACGTTTCGTTTCTGACATTTTCAATTCTCCTATTCTTTGATACCTGCATAGGTATAATTTTGTTATGCTTTTTTAATCCAAAACTTCAATACACCTTCTTCTTCTGTATCTTGTAGTAACGCATGGCCGCCGGATTTCGCCCATGCGCTAAGATCGGCTTTTGCACCTTTGTCAGTTGCATGTACTTCCAACACATCTCCTGCATTTAGCTCATTTATCGCTTTTTTTGTTTTGACGATCGGCATTGGACAAGCTAGCCCTTTGGCATCTAACACTTTATTACTTTGCATAAATTAATTCCTCCAATTTTCATTTACCCATAGGGGTATTATTTTCTTTAAAAAAATATCTAAATTACCCGTGGGGGTATATTAAAGGGCGTGAGGATGAAAGTCAACCCCACTACTATTTACTTATCGGCTTTTAACTAACAAATTTACTGCTTCCTTCACCAATTCGTCAGCTTCTGTTCCATTCTCGTTGGCTTCTCGAACACATTCCACCAGGTTAGAGCTCACAATTACACCAATAGTGCGGTCAATCGCAGTTCTTGTAGCGCTCAGCTGTGTAATGACGTCCTTGCAGTCTTTATCTTCTTCCATCATTTTTAATATACCGCGTAACTGTCCCTCGATACGTTTTATTCTATTTTTACTTTGGTTATCATATTTCATAAGGTTTCCTCCTTAAATAAGTTTTAGTATATTGCAATTACAATCGCATTCCGTTAATTTAAAGCCTATTACTTTGTATCCTTTATTTTGCAATATCCTTATTCCGATATTTTTTTCTACTTTATTAGAAGCGATTACGAAAACTTGATCACCCTGTATTTCGTGCATATGCCGTTTAAGATACGCAACTGGAATTTGAATTGTATCGTCTACATAACTTCTGTAAGATTTATTATAATCGCGTAAGTCTATTTTAACCACTTGATCAACTTGTGAATACAATCTATCGCTACATGGAACATTTAATACAGGAAAGTATCTTCTGTAAAGACTGAAAGAGATAAGCAGCGCGAAGATTAGAAGCGTATAGATCATTATCACCAATCCTCTGATAGTAATTAAAAAAACAGAATGTTACTCAACTCAATATATACCCTCGCGGGTATCAAGTCAATGTTTTATAATTTCAGCTTATATTAGGTAAAGATAGAAGATAAAATTAATAATTAGGTATGAAAATAATTACAGATTTCCGTTGTTGACATTATTTTTTTTGTTTGCTAATATACCCTCATGGGTATTAGGGTTCTTAACGAAGCTCATTCTTAAGTTATTTTTTTTGCTTTATTTAATACCCGTATGGGTATATTTATGAGGATGATAAGTTCTTACCACACTAACAATAAAGGAGGAGCAAAATGAGTACAAAACCAGAAATCGAAGCAATTTTGCCAACACAAGTGGCGGAGAGTCTAGAGAGGAAAGAGAAACTTCACATTATTGATGTAAGAGAACACAATGAAGTGGCTCTGGGTAAAATTCCAGGTGCTAAACACATTCCATTAGGAGAGGTTCTGACACGCTTAGACGAATTGGATAAAGATAAGGAATACATCATGGTATGCAGATCCGGAAATCGTAGTGGACTGGCTTCAGAGTGGTTAACAGATAAAGGGTTCAAAGTGAAGAATATGACCGGTGGCATGAATGACTGGGAAAGTGAAACAGAATAAACCTAAATGGGGGATGAAAAATGAGTATTAAAACAGATCATGTATTGGATGCGAAAGGACTAGCTTGTCCGATGCCAATCGTCAGAACAAAGAAAGCAATGAAAGAGGTCATGCCAGGACAGGTTATCGAGGTTCAGGCCACTGACAAAGGTTCTCTAGCAGATATTCAAGCTTGGGCAAAAAGCAGCGGTCACCAGTATCTCGGTTCAACAGAAGAAGGAGAGGTATTGAAACACTACCTTCGCAAATCAGGTGATGCAGAAGCGAAAGAAGATAAAAACTTCCCGCATACCGTTCATAACGAAGAAATTATTCAGAAACTGAATTCAAGTGAAGACGTTGTAATTCTGGATGTTCGGGAGCCAGCTGAATATACATTTGGCCATATACCAGGAGCAATTTCTATTCCATTAGGAGAACTGGAAGATCGTATGGACGAGATTAGCAAAGATAAAGAAATCTATGTTGTCTGCCGTACGGGTAGCCGCAGTGATTTGGCCTCTAAGCAAATGGAAGAAAAGGGATTCAAAAATATCAAGAACGCAGTCCAGGGTATGGTGGAATGGTCTGGTCCTTTAGAAAAGAATCAATAATAACCAAATAGGAGGAATTTAAAATGGCAACTAAAGTAGCAATCATCGCAAGTAATGGAAGTTTGTTTGATGCATATAAAGTGTTCAACGTAGCAACTGCTGCAGCGGCAAGCGACGCAGAAGTAGGGATATTCTTCACTTTTGAGGGACTAAACTTGATTCATAAAGAAGCTCATAAGCAGCTCCCGATTCCAGCAGGAAATGAACATTTTGAAGAAGGATTTAAGCGGGAAAATGTACCTTCCATTCCAGAACTAGTGGAAATGGCTCAAGAGCTAGGTGTGAAGATCATTGCATGCCAAATGACAATGGATGCAATGAGTTTAGATAAAGATCAGTTTATAGAAGGCATTGAAGTTGGGGGAGCAGCGAGCTTTATCCATTACGCGTCCGATGCCAATATCAGTTTGACATTCTAAGGAGGAAAGGGAACATGAAATTAATTACTGCAAAAGAAGCAGCAGAAAAGGTATTAAGTAAAGAACCTTTATTTATTCTGGATGTAAGGAATCAAGATGCATTTGGTGATTGGAAAATTGAAGGCTTTAATATTGAACATTTGAACGTGCCGTACTTCGATTTAATTGAAGGTGTCGAAGAAATTGTTGATAAAATTCCAAAAGATAAAGATTTGCTTGTCGTATGTGCCAAACAAGGATCATCCGAAATGGTTGCAGAAATGTTGGATGAAGCTGGTTTTGAAGATGTGCTTGTCTTGCAGGGCGGTATGAGAGCTTGGAGCGAGTATCTTAAACCCGTTAAGATCGGGGATCTTAGCAACGGTGGATCCATCTATCAGTTTGTCCGTGTTGGTAAAGGCTGTCTCTCGTACTTCATTGAATCTGATGGCGAGGCACTCATCGTTGACAGCAGCCGATCTGTAGATAGTTATATTGATTTTGCCAAAGAGAAAAACATTACAATCAAACATGTTGTAGATACTCATCTTCATGCTGACCATATTTCCGGAGGGCGCCTGTTGCGTGAAAAGACTGAAGCAGTCTATCATTTGCCTCCAAAAGATGCGGAGGAAGTTCAGTTTACCTATGAGCCGTTAGAAGAAGGGAAAGATTTGCAGATAGGTGGAGCTACTGTACGTGTGCAGTCTATCTACTCTCCAGGCCATACAATCGGAAGTACTAGCTTGATTGTGGATGATAAGTACTTGCTGACCGGAGATATCTTGTTTGTGGAATCCATTGGACGTCCGGATCTTGCTGGAAAAGCAGGTGACTGGGCAGATGATTTACGTAATACGCTTTATAACACGTATGAACAACTAAATGATGAGCTTATCGTCCTTCCTGCACACTTCAGCAATACAAGTGAGCTAGGAGAAAATGGTGAAGTTCAGGCAAAACTGGGTGATTTATTTGAAAAGAATAATGGTTTAAATATGGATGAAGAAACATTCCGTAAAGCAGTATCAGAAAATCTACCACCTCAGCCGAATGCTTATCAAGAAATTCGTCAAACAAATATGGGTAAAATCAGCCCAGAAGCAAATGAGCAAAGTGAAATGGAAATTGGCCCGAACCGCTGTGCCATTCATGGTTAAATCAAGTAATAAAGGAGCTTATAAAAATGAACAGTGATAAAGTGTTAGACGCGAAAGGACTAGCTTGTCCAATGCCGATCGTTAAAACGAAGAAAGCAATAAATGAACTGGATGCAGGAGATGTATTGGAAGTACATGCGACGGATAAAGGTTCAAAGGCCGATCTTACCGCATGGGCGAAATCCGGGGGACATACGTTACTGCAGGATACGGAAGAAGATGGTGTATTGAAGTTTTGGATAAAAAAAGGATGATTCAGGGGAGGGAGATTTACTCCCTCTTTTTTGATAGGAGAGGAGCAGCAGGATGGATTTAACCTTTATTTTAGCTCTATTCACCATAGGACTGATTGGTTCACTATTTTCCGGTATGCTTGGCGTTGGTGGGGCTATCATAAACTTCCCATTATTATTATATGTACCTGCCTTATTGGGATTTGCTGGATTCAATGCCTATGAAATATCAGGAATTGTGGCTGTTCAAGTTTTCTTTTCGACTCTATCTGGAGTCTTTTCTTATCGTAAGGGAAACTATTTGAATAAACGACTCATATCGACCATGGGCATTTCTGTCTTCGTCGGAAGTTTTATCGGAAGTTTCGGTTCTCGACTCCTGACTGAAGAAGGCATCAACCTTGTATATGGAATATTAGCTATCATTGCATCAATAATGATGTTTGTCCCTAAGAAGGGGAAGGATGATATAGAGCTGTCCGACATTACATTTTCTACAGGATTAACAGCAGGGTTATCCTTCTTAGTAGGGATAGGAGCGGGGATTGTAGGAGCTGGAGGAGCATTTCTTCTCGTGCCAATCATGTTAGTCGTGCTGAAAATACCTACTCGTATGACAATCGCCACATCCTTGGCTGTTACATTCATTTCTTCTATAGGGGCTGTTGCGGGAAAGCTCTCAACAGGTCAGGTACCGTTGATTCCTTCCATTGTTATTGTAGTCGCAAGTCTCATTGCTTCACCGATAGGGGCTACATTAGGAAAGAAGATGAATGTTAAACTGCTTCAGGTAATACTCGCAGTGCTGATTATTGTTACAACCATTAAAATATGGGAAGACATAATGAGATAGTTTTAATAAAATAAAACCTTAGACTCATAATATTATAAGCCTAAGGTCTTGGTATTTTTTTATTTTTCCAAAGTGTGCCAAAATTACTGTTTTTTAACAAGAATTATAATGTAAAAGGCGGAATGAGTGCTTGAAGATAAAGTAATAAGTTCTATTAAATAGAGGGAGCGGATGACGATGAATATGTGGAATACTCGCTTCAAACTGAGCAGCATGTAATATACTTTTATTGAACTTTCTCTCGGTAAAAAAGCACAATTTTTGGGGGATCCTTATAGTAGAATTAAAATTGATATGTTGTTTGATTACAAACATATTGACATCGCTTACAAACGAAGCTAAACTATCATTATTAATAGGATTGGGTTGTTACTGTTCGGCAGGCTTTACCAATTCCGATTAAATGAAAGCCTTTACTCGCAGAACTTTGAAAGAAGATGGAGTATATGTCAGAAAATCTTAAAGTGGATAAGGTAATAAATAATAATCTGGTTCGTACCCTTAAAGAAGGTAAAGAAGCTCTTATAATGGGAAAAGGACTCGGTTATAAAAAACAGAGAAATGATTTTATTGATGAGACTCTGATTGAACGGATTTATATCATCGATGAGTCAGATGATAATAATTACCTGGAAGCATTACTTTCTAATATTCCGTATGTATATGTTAGAACAACAAATGAAATTGTCCGATATGCTTCAAACTCTTTAAATAAGAATCTCGGCGATACTATCTGGCTTGGGCTCACAGATCATATTTATCATGCGATTGACCGTGCAAAAAAAGGATTACATGTACGAAATGCGATACTTTGGGAAATTAGCAGGTTTTATAATCATGAATATTTAATTGGTAAAGAAGCTCTAAAAATTGTTGAAAAAAGGCATGGAGTTAAGCTGCATGATTCTGAAGCAGGATTTATTGCATTACATCTAGTTAATGCTCAAATGGATGATGTAATAAAGATCCAAGAAACAATGAATATAATTGAAAAACAGAAAAAGGTCATAGATATAGTGAAATACCATTATGGAATCGAGCTCAATGAGAGCTCTATCCAATATGATAGATTTATGACGCACATTAAGTATTTTGTAAGGAGAATATCCAAGGGGAAGAATATTCCAAAAGATAATCTTAACTTAGGGTTGGCAGATGTCATCAAAACTAAGTATCCAAATGAATATAAATGTGCAAAACGTATAGAAGCATACGTTTATAAGGAAACGAACTTTAAACTGTCTGAAGATGAGATTGTATATCTGGCTATTCATATCAGAAGAGTAATAGAAGAAAGTTAAATAGACGTGGGATTGTTACGAAAGGCTATACCCACCAGCCAGTATGAGTAATCACTTAGTGATTACTCATACTGGCTGGTGGGTTTTTATATTGGCCAAAACACTTTTTACTGTATAAGGAGGGCTTATGATGGATTATCGGAAATTGGCAGATGAGATCTTGGAAGAAGTGGGCGGTGAGGAAAATGTAGCTTCTCTTGGGCACTGTGCTACTCGTCTTCGTTTTAATTTGAAAGATGATAACAAAGCTAATGCAGAAGCTTTAAAAAATACAAATGGAGTGGTTGGGGTTGTCAATAAAGGCGGGCAATTTCAGGTTGTCATAGGTAATGATGTTAAAAAAGTCTACCGAAACATCATAGAAAACACCAGAATAGACGATTCATCAAATAAGAAAGAAACTAAGAATGAAAAAAAAGGCATTGTATCAAGAGCATTGGACACAATTGCAGGCAGCTTCTTCCCGATAATACCTGCAATTGCTGGTGCTGGTATGTTAAAAGCCGTACTTGCACTACTACAGGCATTTAATTGGATAAATGTTGATTCCAATACGTATCAAGTTCTTCTATTTATATCAGATGCAGCTTTTTATTTCCTACCAGTTCTCTTGGCAGCTTCTGCAGCTAAGAAATTCAATGTTAATCAATATGTCGCTATGTCAATTGGCGCAGTCTTAATACACCCTACATTTATTAGTTTGATGAATGCAGCACAGACTGAAGGTTCCTCACTTGATCTATTGGGCGTCACAATTCCGCAGGTATCTTATATTTCATCGGTAATACCAATCATTTTGGCTATATGGTTTATGTCCTACATTGAGCCGTTAGCGGAGAGAATCATACCAGCTTCTCTTCATATTGTTTTTGTTCCTTTATTAACATTAATCATTGTAGCTCCCGTTACACTCATCATTTTAGGACCCCTAGGTAACTATCTTGGAATCGCGCTAGGGGAAGGAATTAATTTCCTGAATATGTATGTAAGCTGGTTGGTTCCATTGTTAATAGGAACGTTCACACCATTCCTGGTAATGGCAGGGATGCATTACGGTATTATCCCTATCGGTATGAATATGCTGGCTACAAAAGGTATTGATACAGTTGCGGGTCCAGGGATGTTGATTTCCAATATCGCTGAAGGTGGAGCAACATTGGCTGTAGCACTGAGAGCCAAGAACAAAAACCTCAAACAATTAGCGGCTTCCGCTGGAGTAACTGCAATTGTGGGTATTACAGAACCAGCAATGTACGGCATCAGCCTGCGATTTAAGAGACCTTTATGGGCTACCATGATCGGCGGGGGAGCAGGCGGTTTATTCATTGGAATTATGGGGGTGGGAAGATATGCGCAGGTGTCTCCGGGTATTTTCTCATTACCGAGTTATATAGGTCCTGACGGCTTCAGTAACCTAATTAATATTGTAATTGGCATTTGTATTTCATTTATTGTAGCTTTTACTGTTTCTTATATCTTAGGTATCAAGGAGGATCCTATTCAGGAATCTGCAGATGACAAGACGGAAGCAAAACAAACAGAGGAAGAAATCGCAGCTACTGCAGACCAACTTACTTTATACGCCCCTATTACTGGTAAAGCGATTGCTTTATCGGATGTGGATGATGCTGTTTTTGCAGAAGGAATCTTAGGACAAGGAGCGGCTATCATACCAAGTGAAGGGAAAGTTCTTGCGCCAGCTAATGGTGTTGTTACCGCATTGTTTGATACAAACCACGCACTTGGTATTACAACGAAAGATGGCGCAGAAATACTAATCCATGTGGGAATTGACACCGTAAAATTGGGAGGCCGTCATTATACGCCAAGAGTTGAAAAAGGACAAACCATTAAACTAGGCGATTTATTATTGGAATTTGATATCGAAGAAATTAAAAAAGAGGGATATGATATCGTCACTCCTTTCATTATTACCAATTCTGCTGACTTTGATGACATCTCAAGTGTAACGGAAAGAGAGATTTCTGCAGGTGAGCGTATTCTGGAAATAATAAAATAAGCAAAATAATAACAAGATATAGGAGATGATTGAATGGGGTTTCCAAAAGATTTCATGTGGGGCGGAGCTACTGCAGCCAACCAATGCGAGGGAGCGTATCTAACAGATGGAAAAGGGTTGAGCACTGCTGATGTGATGCTTGCCTCTAAACATGGCGTGCCTAGAGAAATTACTGACGGAATTGATAGGAATAGTTTTTATCCAAGTCATCAGGCTGTAGATCATTATCATCGGTACAAAGAAGATATAGCTCTTTTTGCTGAAATGGGTTTCAAATGTTATCGGTTATCCATAGCTTGGTCTCGTATTTTTCCGAATGGAGACGACGATGAGCCAAATGAAGAAGGGCTACGCCACTACGAAGAGGTCTTTAAAACTTGTGCAGAATATGGTATCGAACCGATGGTGACATTATCTCATTTCGAGACACCATTAGGATTATTGAAGTATGGATCGTGGGCGAATCGAAAAGTTGTAGATTTCTTTCTGCAATACTGTAGAACAGTATTTACTAGATATAAAGGAATCGTGAGATATTGGCTTACATTCAATGAGATTAATGTAATGTCTACGAAGCCTTGGATGGCTGGTGGTATAGTGGCTGAAGATGAACAGACTACGATGACGGCGGCATTTCACCAGTTCTTAGCAAGTGCAAAAGCTGTTCAAATAGCCCATGAAATTGATTCTGATAACAAAGTTGGCATGATGTACAATGGCCATGTTGCGTATCCGGCTAGTCCAGATCCGGAAGATATGCAAGCAACTTTAGACTTTACACATAAGATGCTATTTTACTGTGACGTTCAATGCCGAGGATACTATCCAAATCATAAGTTGAAAGAATTCGAACGTAAAGGCATCATGATTCCTATGCAGGAGGGAGATGCGGAAGATTTGCGTGCAGGTACGGTGGATTTTATCTCATTCAGCTACTATATGACACATACTGTGGGAAAAAAGACAGATATGAATTTTCAGGGGTTGAATGGTGTCAAGACCGGTTATAAAAATCCGCACCTTGCTACAAGTGAATGGGGATGGGCCATTGATCCAATGGGACTTCGTTATCTCCTGAATCTATTATTCGACCGATATCAGCTGCCGTTGATGATCGTTGAAAATGGACTAGGAGCTATTGATAAAGTAGAAGAAGATGGAACTATCAAAGATTCCTACCGTATCGAGTATCTAAGGGATCATATCCTGGCGATGAAGAAAGCAATCGATATCGATGGAATCCCGGTAATGGGGTACACGATGTGGGGACCGATAGATATCATTGCTGCCAGCACAGGTGAAATGAAAAAAAGATATGGATTTATTCATGTGGATGTCGATGATGAAGGCAATGGCACACGTAACAGGACTAAAAAAGAATCATTCTATTGGTATAAAAAAGTGATTGAATCGAATGGAGAAAATTTAACTTGGTAGTTGTATATGAAATTTAAATCGTTTGATAAGAGATAGGGGAGAGTGATTTCTGTTCTCTCCTCCTTTTGTATGAGAGGGGCAGCATAATGGACGTATCGTTTATTCTGACTTTATTTATCATTGGTGTGTTTGGTTCCTTGCTTTCTGGTTTACTGGGAGTAGGCGGGGCAATTATCAATTACCCATTGTTGTTGTATATACCTATCCTTTTTGGCTTTTCGGGATTTAATTCATATGAGGTCTCAGGAATAGTGGCAGTACAAGTATTTTTTGCCACATTGTCAGGGGTATTATCTTATCGAAAAGGAGCTTATTTAAATAAACGACTTATCCTTTTCATGGGCAGTGCAGTTTTAACAGGAAGCTTTATTGGAAGCTTCGGATCCCAAATGCTGCCTGAAGCATCAATCAACCTCGTATATGGTATATTAGCAGTTATTGCAGCATTCATGATGTTTATACCAAAGAAAGGCAAAGACGATTTGGACTTAAATCAAGTAACTTTTTCAGGGGTTTTAGCAGCAAGCTTAGGCTTTTTAGTAGGGATTGGCGCAGGTATTGTAGGAGCGGGTGGAGCATTCTTACTGGTTCCGATTATGTTAGTTGTATTAAAGATACCAATACGTATGACATTAGCGACATCCTTAGCAATAACCTTTATCTCATCTATCGGTGCTGCAGCAGGGAAGCTTTCTACAGGCCAAGTACCTCTTGTTCCAGCGATTATTATTGTCGTAGCTAGTCTTATCGCTGCACCAATAGGGACGATGATCGGCAAGAAGATGAATGTCAAGATGCTACAGATAATACTTACTCTACTGATCACAGCTACAGCAATCAAAGTTTGGATTGATATCATTATTTGATTTCTCCTGTCCAATGAACGGGAAGAAAAATCACCGCATCCGCTGGAGTAATGTGTTCGCTCCAATACCTATAGCAACTCTAAGTAACGCACTTGCTTATCTTCCGACTACTACAGCAGCAGAGGCTAAGGCGAGTGACGAGCAGCCAGGATACCAAATTGGGCCGGCTGTTGGATTAGCAGGTATAGTATCCATTGCAGTATCCGTCACAGCTACTAGTTCTGGAAGCGAAGAACAAGAAGCATTCTTCTGAGGTGCAATGAACGCATACATGGGCGCTATTCTCGCACTTGTGCTTGTACGATCCTTAAAGGACAAAAGCTAAAAAAACACCTCATAGGTCCGGTCGGATGTCTTGGCCGCGATTACTATAAGGTGTTTTTTACATCTATTTTTGTTTGGATCGCACACCTAAGTTAGTGTCGTAACATTTTAAGCAAGAGCGAAACATCTTTAGTAGAACCAACAGAAATGATTGTTTTTTGGTCATCCTTGGAAAAGTTCTTCACCTTATCGTATAAGTCGCTCTTGTCACGACAATATCCGCGCGGGTTGATCTCTTCATTGAGTTCTTCAACAGAAGTAGAGTTTACATCAATTGAGACTTGTTATTTTTTTGGTTCAACATCATAACCTAGATCAGCAGCGTCCTCATGGAATGCTCTGCAAATGGAAGATGAGGATTGCTCGTATATGGTATGCAAGCTGATTAGTTGATGGGAGAGATTCACCGGGTTTTAATAATCCTTTTACCAATCAACCACTTTATTTGCTCTCTAATTTGTATATTGATCGGATAGAGTGAGTTGTAATCTATATTAAAGATGGAGCTATTAGTTTTCAATAGAACATCTGACTTTCTAAGTTGACTAGTAAATTAGTTATATAATAGTGGACAGTGTGATTAAAATCAAGGCAAGCATAAGATATAGGATTGCCAGTTATCAAGTAAATAACTGTCCATGCAAAAGAAAAGGACGATAAAAAAGGGAGGCTTTTGCTTTGAAAGAAATCACAGCAGCAAACTTAGAAAAAAACTAGCTTCAGGAGAAAAAAATTAATATCGTCGATGTAAGGGAAGATACAGAGGTAGCAGAGGATAAAATACCAGATGCAAAGCATACGATTAGGACAATTACCGGATCGTCTGAACGAATTGGATAAAAATGAGCATTATTATATGGTTTGCCGTTCAGGAGGAAGAAGTGGAGTGAATTCTCCCTTCTCTTCTATGGAAAAAAAGATTAAAGAATGGAGTTGAGCTTATATTACATGGATTTTAATCATTTTGATTGTTGCATTTTTTGTGAGCCGAATAATACCAGTGAAGGGTATTACGAATATCACTGTGCAGGAAGCAAAAAATAAGGGGAAGGATAAGCGCGTACAATTCATCGATGTGCGTACACCGGGTGAATATAACGGATATAGCAGCAAGCCTTTTATGAATATACCGCTGTCCAATTTGTCAGCTAAATTGGAGACGTTAGATAAAAACAAAGAAATCGTTGTAATCTGTCAAAGCGGTATGCGAAGTGCAAAAGCGGCCATAATACTGAAAAAACACGGTTTTAACAAGATTTATAATGTAAAAGGCGGTATGAGTGCCTGGAGATAAAGCAATGTTTTAAAAAAGCGAGAGTGAATGACGATGGTGGAACACGCGCTTTCATAATGAGCAGGATGTGTATGGGACGGAATCTAACGAGTTTGTGGCTGATATGCAGCGAAAACAGAACCTATCAGACACTGCTCTCTCAATTGCAGAAGGAGAAGAACGTATGCAATAACATCGGTGAAATGTATATACACACCCCCCATTACATTCTAATAGGGGGGTGAGTGTAATGTATCTAGTTGGATAGAGGTAAATAAAATAATGACCTAACCTATATTGGAATTTGCGTATTTACAAAACTAAAAAGGCACGTTTCTAATATCCGAAACGTTGATATTAGAAATAATATATAAGTAAGCATTAAAAATATGTTGAAAAGGTTTTGTTCCATATTTCTATTGATTGTTTCTTTAAAGAAGATTGCTTTACATGCGTAAGCCTATAAACAGTGTAGTCAGGAGGTGGATATGACAAGCCACTTACTTTAAATGTTCCGTTCTCTAGTGCTAAATCAGCTAAACTTTTGGGGACAATTGCCCAATACAATGATCCTTTTAAAAGATGGAGAAGGAGATGAGTACTGTCTAATTTAACTTGTGAACTTATAGAACTACTCCACCAATAATCGTGCCAAGATTGATATTCGAGCCCCCACGGCATGAATAGCTCATAGTCAGGATCTAAATCCCTCGGGTGTAGATGTTCATCGGAGTATTCACTGACATTTGAAGATTGCAGTACTACCATAGGTGACGTAAAAAACTTTTCAACAGTAACATTTGGATGAATTCTTTCCTTTAGTGAATAGCCCACATCAAGATACCTTTTTTCGATTTCCGAGTATAACTGATCTGAATGCGATGTATAGATTTGAAGTTTTAATGGAGTTTTGTTGCTTATTAAATCTGTTACCACTGTAGGTATAATTAGAGCATTAAAGCTATTCACTGTTCCTACATTCAATGAAAGTCGTGGTCCCTGTATTCTTAATAAATTGGCTTCTTGTTCAATCCTCATCCATTCTTCTGCTAACTTGTAAAATTCCTCGCCCATTGGAGTGAGGGTTATTTTTTTTATTCCTTTTCCACGTTCAAACAACCTTATACCAAATTCTTTTTCAAGTACTTTTATTCTCTGACTAACAGTTGTTTGGGCTACATGCAACTCCCCTGCAGCTCCGCTAATGGTTTGTGCACGTACAATAGCAAGGAACGTTTCAATTGAATTCGAATGAAATTCCACTACTTCACCCCTAAATAACGAAAAATGTGGTAATTAATAATCAAATAATTAGTTTTACAACATTGAATTCAATATTTAATATAAGGTTAATTAATTATTCTGTCTAATGAAATGGAGGAGAACACCATGGAATGCAATATTATATATTTTGAAAAAGCTTTCACCGCGACGATAGAAATCATCGAAAAGTACAAAGATAATGATATGAATGTTATTTATTGGGATAATTTGAATGAGGAAGAAAAGCAAATTGCACTTAGTAAGGCTAACTATTTCATAACTGCATCTTATCCAATAACAAAGGAATTGATGGAGAAGGCACCCAACTTGAAGCTGATTCAGAAAACCGGCAGTGGAGTTGACAATATTGATTTAGCTTCAGCAGATAAACTTAACATTAAAGTATCAAGTACGCCGGGTGCAAACTCTAACAGTGTTGTAGAACTAACAATTGGATTGATAATAAGTCTATACAGAAAGCTAAATCTTCTAGATCGTCACACTAAGAGTGGAGAATGGAAGATGTGGGAATATCGTACATCAATGTTTGAAATGAATGGTAAAAAACACGGAATTATCGGTATAGGAAACATCGGTAAAAAAGTAGCAGAACTGTCTAAAGCATTCGGTACTGAAATCATCTATTATGATAAATACAAATTGCCTGTAGAAGAAGAAAAAAGATTAGGGATTCAATATGTAGCATTCAATGAACTATTAGCTCAGGCAGATATTGTCAGTCTACACATTCCTTTAATACCGGAGACAAGAAACTTAATAAGCCATGAGCAATTAAATTTGATGAAATCATCAGCAATCCTAATTAATGTAGCAAGAGGTAATATTATTAATGAAGATGCACTAGCCAGCGCGCTTAAATGTAACCGTTTACTCGGAGCAGCTCTTGATACATGGGCTTCAGAACCTGTAGAGGTTGATAATCCTTTATTAAAATTAGATAACGTTGTGGCAACTCCTCACATTGCGGGAGGAACAAGAGACGTGTTGGAAACAGTTCTGCGGTTAACTTTTGATAACATAAATAAAGTTGAAGCAGGAAAAAATGCAAACAATTTAATCACAGTTTAAAAATATAAATCTTAATAAAAGAAAAGAGGGGCTGTTATGTCAAATGTCGGTTTTAGGATTTATTCTCAATTTAATCGCTTAGACTCAAGTGTTGTAGAGAGCTTTGAGGGAATCGCAACATCTAATATAGGTGACGTGATGGGACGTATGAATGCCATGAACCATGGTATTAAGAGTGTAAATAAACCTGGCACACATATTTTTGGAAGCGCTTTAACAGTTAAAACACATCCTTCTGATAATTTAATGGTTCATAAAGCGATGGACTTAGCAAAACCAGGTGATGTTATAGTTGTTGATGCTTGTGGCGATATGGGAAATGCAATCTTAGGAGAGCTGATGTGCCATTACGCTAAAACTAAAAATATTGCTGGGTTTATAGTGGATGGGCCTGTAAGAGATTTATATAGCATTGCTGAAATGGGGTTCCCTGTATTTGCAAAAGGCGGCTCTCCTAGAGGACCGTACAAGGAAGGACCGGGAGAGATTAATACAGTTATAAGCTGCGGTAATGTATCTGTATCACCTGGTGATATCGTTGTTGGAGATGATGATGGTGTTGTAGTTATACCAAAATCAGATGCAGAGGATATCTTGTTTAAAGCTCAAGAAATTCAAACTAAAGAAAAATCTGTGATCGAGTCTATATATAACGGGAATTGGGGTCGTTCTTGGGTGGATGAAACTTTACAAAGCAAGGGCTGTGAAATAATTGAACAACACTATTCTTCAAATAGCAAAAAATGACCTGAAACTCATTATTAGAGATATCTTTATTGCAACAGGTTTACCAAAGGAAGAAGCTTCTACAATTGCCCGACACCTTGTCCTTGCTAATTTACGAGGTCTCAAGGTATCGATTCACATGGAGTAAGCAGAGTAGGCATTTATATGAAACGGTTAGAAAAAATTAGAATATACCGCTAGGCTGACCTTGTGAAAGCGATTTCTTTATTAATGACCGTTCAATCTTTTGTATCATTCTTGTTTTAAACTCTTGAATCTCCTGAAATAGATTAGCGCATTAAGATAAAACATGGACCTACATTTTGAGTTTTAGATAAAACATTATATAAATCCGGAATGTGAGGACCAAAATGAGGTCCGCAACGTTAAATTGATGGAAGCATACTACAGAATCTATATACCTGGTGGAATTTAACAAGAGAAATCATAAGATCGAGAGCAAAATGGGAGACTGATTTCATTAGATTTAGTAAAAAATTTGAATGAGATTGGGCGAAAGTACAAGATAAATTGGATAGCCTGAATTGGAGGGGTTCGTATGAAGCAAGCAAAACCTAAAAAGACTCGCTTTCGCTGGGTGGTAATGGTATTGATTTTTATCACTTACATGATAGCTGGTGCAGATAGGTCAAATATAAGCGTTGTAATACCATATATACAGGATGACTTTGAGTTAAGTAATACAGATATTGGTCTAATGGCTACGCTTTTTTATCTTACTTATACCGTTATTCAAATACCATCCGGATTTATTTATAGTAAATTTGGAACAAGAAAAATCTTTTCTTTTTCTATGATCTTAACGTCAATTGCTACTTTCTTTATGGGGACGGCTGGATCTGCACTACAGTTGAAAATAGGTAGATTAATTTTAGGCTTAGCTGAAGGACCATTGCCAGTTGGTATTATATCAACAATTAACCGGTGGTTTCCTGGAAAAGAAAAAGGAACTGCCACAGGTATCTATATGTCTGCAATGAAAGCTGCACCTGCTATTGTGCCACCGCTATGTGCCTTTATTATTCTCGCATTTAGTTGGCGAGAAGTGTTTTATCTATTTGCCATACCAGGATTGATTTTTGCAGTATTATGGTTCTTTTTAGTAAAAGACACTCCAGAAGAAAGCAAATATGCTTCCGAACGTGAAGTAGATTATATAAGGTCGGAAAACATCTCAACTGAAAATAAAGATTCTAAGAAAAAAAATAATCTCTCTCTTAATTGGCTAGATAAGGTTATCCGCACTAAAAATGTGCCTGCTCTTGATACGAACAAAAAGATATTTCTTTCTTGGAATATATGGGGTTGTACACTTGGATATTTTTTCATGGTAGGTATTGTGTATGCAATCATGACATGGATCCCAACCTACTTAGTAGATGTTAAGGGATATTCTGTTATGGAGATGGGATTTGTCGCATCTACGCCGTGGATAGGAGCTATTATAGGGAATATAATTGGAGGTTGGATGTCGGATAACATTTTCAATCGCAGAAGAAAGCCTTTAATGATTGTGACTGCTGCTTCCACAATATTTAGTATGTATGCATTGCTATATGCTCCAAATAGTCCTGCATTATTGGGTACTCTACTTTTAGCAACTGGTATTTTGCTGAATCTTGGTTACTCTACATTCTTGGCATATCCCATGGGCATCACCTCTAAAGAAAAGCTGCCATTGGCAGCCTCAATCATAAATACGGGAGGATCTCTTGGTGGAGCATTTGCACCCTTTATAGTAGGATTACTACTGGATACATTTAACTGGAATACAGTTTTTACATTCCTATCAGCTAGCTCTTTCATGACATTTATCCTCCTGTTTACTATAATCGAGCCAAAGATTAACACAATGGAACCAAAAACTAATATCCAGACACGCACTAACTAAAAAGCAGCATACATCTGAAGTACTCAGAAAGTTAGACATATTATTTCATTAGGAAACGCTCTGGGCATGAATCCGGTATTGTATCGTATTCATGCCTTTAGTGTTAGGAGAGTTAATGAACAAACTTCAAAACGCAAGAATTTTGTTCAGTATGAGAATCAAATAAACAGTTTGCTTTAATTACCAATAAATTCCAAGTTAGAATGGAATACTTTAAAACCACTACATATTGAGGTTACAATCAACAATATGAAAGCGTATAAAAAGAAGGCGGCTTACTATTGTAGGTGCCTCTCCATACAAAGAATAGAATGAATAAAGAGGCTTGCAGTTTCCATGCAAGCCTCTTTATATTAACAAAACCTAAATCTTATCCTTAAGACATGTTGGCAGCAATGTAGATTGAGTATAAATTAATTTACAAGTTATTCGTCATAAGCAACAAGAGCATTAACACCGTGAGCTAGAGCAGAACCAGCTTTTAAAGCTGTAGCCACCATAATGGCTTCAGCCATTTCTTCTTTAGTTACTCGTGCTTTTTTAGCATTTTTGACATGAGTATTAATGCAATATGGGCACCCCGTAACATGTGCCACTGCAATAGCAATTAATTCTTTTTCTTTTACGCTCAGAGCTCCAGCTTTCATAGTTTTCTGATTAAAAGATATGAATGCATCAAATACATCTCTATTTAATCCTGAAAACTCTCTTATAATCTAAAGTGAGAATTCACTCTTTGATTAAAGGAATAACAGTGTATTTACCCTCAACCTTATTTTGCATATTTCTTATAAATTAGTCTATCTATACAAGAGGTTTAAGCAGCGACGTTAAATGACGTATTGTATCATCTTCCTAATAATTCTTTTGAACATATTTAAAAGGGGGTTCCAAGAGAAAAAAACCTTTCTAAGGAGAAGCAGCAAAAGTCAATTAGGACGAGGCGTTATTTTTAGTGTAGATATACAAAACGCTCTTGCTCTTCTTCCACTCGCTTTAGCTTTACCGGGAGATTGTTCTATATAGGATCTAACGTTTATTATTTAACACATAACATCGTTAAGTTTGCTAGTAAACAAATAAATATTCGAATAGTTCCTAATTGGTCGGGACACAGTATCATAGAAATAAGGAATATTTCCAGAATGCTGAATCCGATCTCTGGGTTAGTCTAAATCATTTATAATATGGTACAATAATATGGTACCCACGTAGAGTATAAGGAGATATTTGTATATATCCTTAAGGAAATGAAGGTGAATTTCATGAACAATGCTGATGAAATAAAAGTAACCCATAGATCAACAAATGATAAAGATCAGTTAATTAAACGCTTAAAACGGATAGAAGGTCAGGTTCGCGGTATCCAAAGCATGATTGAAAATGACAGATATTGTGTTGATATTCTTACTCAAATTTCTGCTATCAACGCAGCGATGAATAAAGTGGGGTTTCATTTATTGGAACAACATACACACCATTGTGTATCTGATGCGATAAAGGATGGAGATGGAGAAGAAGCCATCGAGGAATTGATGGAAGTGTTTAAAAGATTTTCTAAAGCTTCCTCATAATATAAAGCCAGCTATTTGGATGCTGGCTTTATATTAATAGGTTGACATACCTAACGGGGGTATTGTATATTTAAGTTGTTGAATCGGCACAACAGTTTAATATACAAGGAGAGGTGATAGATTTGGGAGACTTGATGATGCTCAACGATGAAAGCTGTGATACTCAAGAGAAAAACGGGAATTATTCCGGTGAGTTACAAGATAAGCTCATCAAGAGGATGAACAGAATAGAAGGTCAAGTTAAAGGCATTAAAAACATGATCATAAAAAAAGCTTATTGTGATGACATCTTACATCAAATATCTGCTTCACAGGCAGCATTAGATTCTGTATCTCGGGTTCTGCTAGAAAGTCACATCAATACTTGTGTAATTGATCGGTTGAAACAAGATGATACCGAGATTGTAAAGGAATTCTTGACTACTATCTCTAAAATCACAAAATAACTCAAAACGCTTCCTTACCCTATAGGGGTATGTTAACATAATGATATTGAAGCAAACTTCACTAAGGAGGAATTTATAATGGAAAAAGTAACTCTCAATGTACAAGGAATGTCTTGCGCTCATTGCGTTAATTCTATAGAAGGAAATGTAGGTCAACTCGATGGTGTGGACACTGTAAAAGTAAATCTGGACGAAGCAAAAGTAGATGTTGCTTATGATTCAGATAAAGTTGGCCTTGAAGAAATCAAGGAAGTAATTGAAGAACAGGGTTATGACGTAGCTTAATATTAGAATGAACTTTCTTATCGGATCGTGCCTATCATAAAAGCACGGTCTGATTTTTACAATAAAAAATACCCCTATTGGGTATACGGGGATAGGAGTGAGAATATTGAGTCAAAAGGAAGCAACTCTCCAAATCACTGGAATGACATGTGCAGCATGTGCAACAAGGATTGAAAAAGGGCTGAACAAGGTCGAAGGTGTAGAAGAGGCCAACGTTAATCTCGCCCTTGAGAAAACAAATATCAAGTATGATGCAGATGTAACTGACATTGAGAAATTTAAGGAAAAGGTTCAATCATTGGGATATAACATTGTAACGGATAAAGTCGACTTCGATATCTCAGGCATGACCTGTGCAGCCTGCGCGAATAAAATCGAAAAACGTTTGAATAAGTTGGATGGTGTAGAGCAAGCGACTGTTAATTTTGCATTAGAATCCGTAATGGTGGACTATTATCCAGATCAAGTTTCGCCTCCCGATATGAAGGAAGCGATAAAAAAGCTTGGATATACTCTTGAACAAAAACAGGAAACACAAGGGGAGACAATCGACCATCGCCAAAAAGAGATTGTGAAGCAGCAAGGGAAATTCATGTTTTCATTAATTTTGTCACTTCCATTATTATGGGCAATGGTAAGCCACTTTGAATTTACTTCTTTTATTTGGCTGCCTGACATGTTCATGAATCCATGGGTACAATTCGCCCTAGCGACTCCTGTTCAATTCATCGTAGGCAGACAGTTCTATGTGGGAGCGTACAAGGCTTTAAGAAATAAGAGTGCAAACATGGATGTACTGGTGGCTTTAGGTACATCGGCAGCTTATTTTTATTCATTATATTTGAGCATCGAGTCCATTGGATCCCATGCGCATACGGTCGAGCTTTATTACGAAACAAGTGCTGTTCTTATTACGTTGATCATTTTAGGTAAATTATTCGAAGCTAAAGCGAAGGGACGCTCATCTGAGGCTATCAAGAAGCTGATTGGCTTGCAGGCAAAAAGCGCAACAGTCTTCCGTAACGGAAAAGAAATGATTATCCCGATTGAAGAGGTTTTGGAAGCGGATATCGTGTACGTGAAACCAGGAGAAAAGGTACCCGTTGATGGTGAAATAGTCGAAGGGCAGTCAGCACTTGATGAATCCATGTTAACCGGTGAAAGTATTCCGGTCGATAAATCCATCGGGGAAAGCGTGATTGGATCGACCATCAATAAGAATGGTTTCTTGAAAATAAAAGCAACAAAGGTTGGGAAAGACACAGCGTTAGCACAAATCATTAAAGTGGTCGAAGAAGCACAAGGATCCAAAGCACCTATCCAGCGGCTGGCTGATGTGATTTCAGGTATTTTCGTACCAATTGTCGTCGGAATTGCACTTGTAACCTTCCTTATTTGGTATTTCGCAGTAAGCCCTGGAGATTTCGCTGAGGCACTTGAAAAATTCATTGCCGTACTGGTTATTGCCTGCCCATGTGCGCTCGGTTTAGCAACACCGACTTCCATCATGGCTGGTTCTGGTCGTGCAGCTGAATTCGGTATCTTGTTCAAAGGTGGAGAACATCTTGAAACCACGCATCGTTTGGATACAATTATTCTTGATAAAACAGGTACAGTTACAAACGGTAAACCATCCTTGACAGATGTTGTGTTGGCAGAAGGTATAGATGAGAAAGAATTTCTTACGCTTGTAGGGAACGCTGAGAGAAATTCAGAACATCCGCTTGCCGAAGCAATCGTTGAAGGCATCAAGGAAAAAGGAATTACGCTAGGATCCTCTCAAACCTTCGAGGCCATTCCTGGATACGGTATTCAGTCAACTGTGGACGGGAAGCAGTTATTCATTGGCACACGCAGACTAATGCAGAAACATAACATTCCTGTACAAGGTGTATTAGCCGAAATGGAGCAGTTGGAGAAGCAAGGCAAAACGGCAATGCTAGTTGCCATTGACGGACACTATGCTGGTATAGTTGCCGTCGCGGACACAATCAAGGAAACATCAAAAGAAGCCATCAAACGATTGCATACCATGGGCTTGGATGTAGTGATGATTACAGGAGATAACACGCAAACAGCTAAAGCTATAGCGGAGCAAGTTGGCATAAAACAATTCATTGCCGAAGTGCTACCAGAAGGCAAGGCCGAAGAAGTGAAAAAACTTCAGCTTGCTGGGAAAAAAGTAGCGATGGTGGGCGATGGAATAAACGATGCACCTGCTCTAGCTATTGCTGATATCGGGATGGCAATTGGTACGGGCACCGATGTAGCCATGGAAGCTGCCGATATCACCCTGATTCGTGGGGAGCTAACAAGCATTGCTGATGCAATTCTTATGAGTAAGAAGACAATCACCAATATCAAGCAAAATCTTTTCTGGGCACTTGCGTACAATAGTCTGGGCGTTCCAGTCGCAGCGGTAGGTCTATTGGCTCCTTGGTTAGCAGGAGCAGCGATGGCATTCAGCTCTGTATCTGTTGTACTTAATGCCTTAAGATTGCAACGGACAAAGTTAAAAGCATAACTACAGAAAGAAGGAGCAGCATATGAATCCAAAACGAAGCATTATGATTTGGGCAATTTCGGCTGTAGTGTATCTTGGTATAGTCATCTTAGGTTACAGTTTGTTTACAAGTTAGAATTGACAAAATAACAATCCTTAGCGGTAAGAGCACTATGATATCAGTAGTAGATGAAGCCATGCAGATATCACTGCATGGCTTTTTAAACAGGTGGGTCCTTAAGTATAAGGCTACACTTTCTTAGGTGTATTAGAGTAAACATTGGTGAAAGGAGAGCATATCGTTGTCTAGCTTTACAATAGTCGATAAAGAAACTTGCATTGCTTGCGGAGCATGTGGAGCAGCTGCTCCGGATATATATGATTATGATGATGAAGGTTTAGCATTTGCTGTATGGGATGAGAACGAAGGAATAATACCGATTCCTGAGATTTATCACGATGAAATGATGGACGCATTCGAAGGGTGTCCTACAGGCTCGATAAAGGTCGCAGATAATTCATTTGATGGTGATCCTCTAAAATACAATTAAATTTAAATACATAAGGATGGGGGTATTGATATGGAACAAGCAGATAAGAAGATAAAATTGGCCGTTAATGGTGGCATATCGTTTGGTGCAAAATTAAATGCCAAGCAATTGAATGTGATTGCTGCGTATATGGATGCTGGAGATGAACTGGAGTTGACGACCTTTCAGCAACTTTATATTAATGTGCCTGAAAACGAAATGGACTTGGTTAAAGAGAAATTTAGAGAAGCAGGATTATCTTGTTATCCGGTAGGCAATTTTGTGAAGAGTCTTAGAACTTGTAATTTCTGTAAAGGTGCAGAAAAAGAGGGAATGCCGGTTGCCATTGAGCTAAATGAAAGAATAGCGGGTAAATCTGTTCCTTTTACCTTAAGGCCGGCATATACAGGTTGCCCTATTGGCTGCGGGGAACCCTTAGTCAATGATATTGGCGTTATGAAATTAAAAAACGGATATGACTTATACATTGGGGGAAAAGCAAAAGGTAAGGATGCCAAAACAGGCGTGTTATTCCTGAAGCAGCTGGACCCCGAAAATCTTTACCAAGTGGTTGAAAGATTGATAGATATCTATTCTGAGCATGGCAAGAAGAGAGAGCCGTTTTTCAAATTTATTAACCGCTACGGAATAGATAATCTTAAAGAACAGTTAGCAGTATAGATGGAATATAATGCCGTCTTGTCGGTATAAACAGGAATTGGAATTCAAAAATCCGAACCCATGCAAATGCCTATAAAAGCCTTTGCATATTGGCTCGGATTTTTTGGCTTAGTTAGTTACCATCTGATAACAAGATTCTGCACATTTGAAGCATGCCTCTGCGCATTTCTGACAATGTTCTGCTTCATGTTTTTTGCATTCATTACCGCAAGCCTCGCATATCTCAGCGCATAATTGGCAAATATGGGAGATGAACGGACTGTTCGTTTGCATTGCTTTGACAGCTAAAGCACAAATGTCGGTACATTCCCTATCCATTCTGATACAGGTTACCATCATCTTTAAATTTTCTTCTTCCAAACAGGCATTATAACAACTATTACAAGCAGCTATACACTCTAAGCAGGCATCCACACACTCTTCTTAACTAACAGACATTTTTCTGCCTCCTCTTTTATTTCGATCAGTATCTGAGGGGTTAGGTAAAAACTATAATTTCTTTTAAGGTACTCTAAAAACGAAAAGCACCTGAATCAGAAGCACTGATTTAAGGGCTTTTAACGAAGTAATTAATGATGATTGTTTTGATGCTCGAGTTACCAATTCTAATTTTTTTAGAAACTTATAATACCCTGTACTTTGATTGGGGAATGATATTAGTTTAGTTAGAAATTAAGACAATTACAGATCTTGTCCTTAACTGTTCAACTTCAGTTTGAGGCATATAAATTAGGAAATATAAAAGAGAAGTTGAAATACTTGAATACCATACCGTGGTATAGTAAATTGTAAAGTGGTCAAGAAAATTTGATAAATTTAAGCAAGATCTTCTTTCTAGAATGAATTAGTTCTGTGTTTGCACAAAATAAAACGGAAGAAAATGAAGGAGGAAACGGATATGAAACACCATCATCATAACCACATGCAAGGAGATCCGGCAGCATCAGAAGTAACTGCTACGGTTTCTTATTCTGAAGGGACGATTACAATTAAACTGGAAGATGATGAAGGACATGCACCGGAGTTGGCTATCGCTCATGAAAAAGACATGCATATCATCATTGTTTCAGAAGATCTGAAAGAGTATCATCATGTGCACTCCGAAGCAAAGGGCAAGGGAGTATATGTAGTAAGACAAGAATTGAAAAGTGACCAGTACATCGTATTTCTGGACATAAAACCAATAGAAAAATCTTATTTTGTGAGTCCCATTCCATTAAGAATAGAAAAAACTGAAACAAAAGAAGCATCAATAGATGCAGATGCTGATAATAAAACGAAAATTGTAAACCGTAAGAAAGTAACCTTAGAGCCTGTTAACGCTAAGGTAGGAGAAGAATCATCGCTTGTGTTTAATTTACATGGCGAAAATCCTAAAACCTATCTTGGCGCGCTTGGTCATGTTGTCGCAGTAGACGAGCATGCTAAACATTATGTTCATATTCATCCGAACAATGATAACGAGACAATATTTGATGCGCACTTTTCGGAAGCCGGAACATATAAGCTATGGGCAGAGTTCAATTTTGAGGATGCAGGTGTACTTGTCTTTCCATACGTTATCGAGGTGAAACCCTCTTAAGGGGAATTGATATGTATAACTTAACTCTATATACACATCCTTGGTGCTCAGACTGTCAAGAAAGTAAGAAAATCCTAAACAAATCAGGAATTCCTTATACAGAACACAACTTAAATGAAGACCCAGGAAAAGAAGCAAAGTTAAAAAAACTAACTGGATCCAGAGTGGTTCCTGGATGGGTATTTCGGAAAAATACACTCCTTGGCAAAATTCAGAAACCAAAAGTCTACACTGGATATGAGCGAAACCGAACAGAGATTAATACATTGTTGAGCGAAATGAAATCAACTCAAAGAAATTAGTAGACTAATACTGCATAGATAGTGACAAATGCTAGTATTGCTTTGAGTTATTGGGAATTGTTGGATTATAAAGCGTTTTAAGGAGGACAAGACATTTATGCTACAAAAAAAATAAAAATGGTCGGCATTTTACTTTTAACTGTATCGATACTAGCGGCTTGCGACAGTGGGAAAGATAGAGAAATGGATACCATGGATCATTCATCTCCCTCTGAGGAAAGTAAGGAAGGCATGCATCATTCCAGTTCCGGTGAATTACCTGAAGGATTGCAGGAAGCGGAAAATCCAACTTATAAAGCTGGAAGCAAAGCAATCATAACCGCTGATCACATGGGAGGCATGGATGGTGCAGAAGCAACTATTGCAGGGGCATACAAAACAACAGCTTATGCGATATCTTTTACCAGAACGGATACAGGTGAAGAAATAAAGGGGCATAAATGGATTATCCACGAAGAGATTGAAGATGCAGGCGACGTACCATATGAAGCTGGAGATGAAGTTACCGTTAGTACCGACCATATGGAAGGAATGGACGGCGCTGATGCAGTAATTGATTCCGCAGTGAATACAATAGTCTATATGGTTTATTACACATCTACAACAGACGGACAAGAGGTTAAAAACCATAAATAGGTGACAGAAAGTGAACTATCAGCTAAGTAATTAAAAAGCTGAATTGATTTATAACTCAATGGATATTAAAGCTAATTGCTGACAATTAAAAAGCGATTAGCTTTTCTGTTTAATTTAAAATACATTACCGGGGTATGTATTTTATAAAACCTTCAATTATATTTTAAAATACTCATTTTTAATATGGTCTTATTATAGATAAATCTTCTGTTGTATTTACTACCCTAGTGGGGTATGGTATATTGGTAAATGGATGACACATGAGACTTGCTGTCATATGATGCAAGTTTAAATAAAAGCCAGGAAGGTGATGAATTATGTCAACATCTACAACACAATTGCCACAGCTTAATCCTAACCGTTGGAAAGCTTTAATGTTATTGGGCTTTGCGAACTTTTTGGTGATGATGGATTCGGCAATCATACAGGTAGCCTTACCCGCTATTAAAAACTCGCTAGGCTATTCCGAAGCAAATTTGCAATGGGTTATGAATGCATTTCTATTATTATTCGGAGGTTTACTGCTTTTAGGAGGAAGGTTATCCGATTTATTTGGCCGTAGATTGATTTTCATGCTAGGAGTACTGATCCTGACCATTGCATCCTTAATTGCTGGTCTTGCTTGGAATCAAGAAAGTCTTAATATCGCAAGAGGCATTCAAGGGGCCGGTTCCGCATTGATTGCTCCGGCAGCATTGTCTATCATCATGCTTTTATTTAAGGGAAATAAAGAGGAAATGGGTAAAGCCCTCGCGGTATGGGGTTTGTCTGGAGCGGCTGGGGGGTCAATCGGGATTGTCTTAGGCGGCATGATTACACAATTATTCGGCTGGCGCTGGACACTGCTGATCTACGTTCCTTTAGGTCTTCTTGTCTTGTTCCTGTCATTTCGTATCTTGGATAAAGGAAATCGAAAGAAAGGTAAAATCGATTATGCTGGTGCTATCACCGTAACAGCAGCGCTCATGCTGTTAGTGTTCGGGATTGTTAACGCGCAGGAAACTGGCTGGCAAAACCTCTCCACAATATTGATCTTATCTATAGCGGGGGTTCTGCTAATCACTTTTATCAGTATCCAAGCTAAGCGAAAACAGCCATTGATGCCACTAGGGATATTTAAAACACGAAATTTGTCAGCAGGTAATATTTCATTGATTCTACTAGCGGTATCTTGGTTCCCTTTGGTTTACTTTCTGATTTTGTACCTTCAGCAGGTTCTCAAGTTCGAACCTTTTGCTGCAGCCATGGGAATGCTGCCTGCACCAATATTAATGGCTATTTTTATGATAGCAGTTGCAGAAAGAATCATGAATAAATTAGGTATGAAATTAACGATGGCTATAGGTTTCATTTTATTAGGGATCTCGTCACTGCTATTATCAGGAAATTCTGTGGGAGGAGATTATTGGGGGGATGTGTTCGTTCCAATACTGTTAGCTGCTCTCGGAAATGCACTTGCTTATCTTCCGGCGACTACAGCATCTGTAGCTGAGGCGAGTGACGAGCAGTCAGGATTAGCATCAGGTCTTTATAACACTTCATACCAAATTGGGTCGGCTGTTGGATTAGCGGTTATGGTATCTATTGCAGCATCCGTCACAGCTACTAGTTCTGGAAGCGAAGAAATGGTTCTTAATCATGGTTACCAAGAAGCATTCTTCTGGGGTGCAATGATCGCATTCCTGGGCGCTATTCTCGCACTTGTACTTGTACGTTCCTTAAAAGACAAAAGCTAAAAAAACACCTCATAGTACGGCTGGATATCTTTGCCACGGGTACTATGAGGTGTTTTTATGCATCTATTTTCATTTCCGCAGATCTAAGTCAGTGTCTTAACATTTTGAGCAAGAGTGAAACATCTTTAGTAGAACCAACAGAAATGATTGTTTTTTGATCATCCTGGGAAAAGTCCTTCACTTTATCGTATAAATCAGCTCTTGTAACTACTATATCCGCGCGGTTGATCTCTTCATTGAGTTCTTCAACAGAAGTAGAGTTTACATCAATTGAGATAATTTCAGCGTCTGTCATTTTTTTGATCTCATCCAAATAAAATACACATGCGCTTACCTTACATTCAACGAAAAGATATCGTGATCTTTTCTCCATAGGTTGTCCGAAAAGCTTTATATATGCATATGCGGATAATAGTACTTGTTCAACATCATAACCTAGATCAGCAGCGTCCTTCATGGATTGCTCTGCAAATGGAAGATGAGGATTGCTCGTTTTGAATTTTTCTATAGCTTTCTCATCAGCTACATGTGTTCCGCGGCCTTTCTGAATCAGTAGAAGCCCTTCGTCTTTCAAATGGGTGTACACTGCTTGAATTGTATTTCTGTTGATGGATAACTGGTTTGCAAGCTGATTAGTTGATGGGAGAGAATCACCTGGTTTTAATAATCCTTTTCCAATCAACCACTTGATTTGTTCTCTAATTTGTATATTGATCGGATAAGGTGAGTCGTGATCTATATTGAAGATGGAGCTATTGGTTTCCATATAATACACCTGACTTTCTAAGTTGACTAGTGAATTAGTTATATAATAGTGGACAGTGTGATTAAAATCAAGGTTACAGCTTTAACAAGCACGAAAATTTGACTTTTAAAGTATTAGAGGATATTATACAATTAATTAACTAGTTAAATAGTTAACTAAACAAACAGAGGTGGAGAAAATGAGTATTAATTTAACGACAAAATGGATTGGAAATACAAAACAACAAGGCATAATTGAAGGACATAATCTTGATACAATTATAGCTATTCCAAAGGAATTAGGGGGGGATGGAAAGGGAGCAGAACCAAAAGGTATGCTCGTTTCTTCTGCTGCTGCTTGTTATTCCATGACTCTTATTGCAATGCTTGAAGGAAGAAAATTGGAAGTTGAGAGATTGGAAATGGATTCCAAAGCAGAAAATTTTGATGCTAATGGCTTCAAACTTGTCCATTACCCGCATGTTATTTTGTCTCAAGATGCAACAGAAGAACAAATTGAATCTGTTAAAAGAACATTTCTAGCCGCAGACAAAGCATGCGCTGTAGGAAATATGCTGAAAAAAGCCGATGCAGAAATTACAATCGAGGGCAAAATCACAGTAGCTTCCAATTGATTGTCAGTAGTTAACAGTATGTAAATAGAAGGATATCCGGATAATATTTCTTGATTTTTCTAAGTATTATCCGGATAACCAATACGCGGAAAAAAATTGGCTTTATCTGCTTTTAATTAATAAATTCACTGCTTCTTTCACCATTTCTCCGGCTTCCTGGCCAGTTTCGTTGGCTTCGCGTACACACTCGACCAAATTGGAGCTTACTATCACTCCGATAGTACGATCAATAGCTGTTCGGGTAGCGCTGAGTTGTGTTTCGACATCCTTACAATCTTTATTTTCTTCCATCATTTTCAATATGCCGCGTAATTGGCCTTCGATACGTTTTAATCTATTTTTTGTTTGTTTGTCGTATTTCATCATATGTCCTCCTACCCATGCGATCTTATAACACATTACTATATACCTAACAGGGTATGCAAATAACAATGCATGAAAAGTACGAAGTTTCATTTACTCCATAAAATACTCGGAAAATAAACAAGACTGTGTAGATTGCCAATTATACCTATAGGGGTATAATGTGATAGAAATTATTCAAAAGAAGTTTAAGTCTTTTTTTAGATAATTCGATACCCACCGGGGTAATTTTAGGCTCTGTAGTTAGTTGTAAATAATCCAACGTACTATTGAGAGATTTAGTTTAACCGTTCGTATCTTATAAGAAAAAGGAGAGTTTTACATGTCAAAGAAAATATTGATTGTGGGAGGAGTGGCAGGAGGGGCTTCGGCTGCCACTAGACTTCGAAGGTTAGATGAAAATGCAGAGATAATAATATTCGAAAAAGGTCCGCATGTATCTTTTTCTAACTGCTCTTTACCTTATCATTTGAGCGGAATAATAGAAAATGAAGAATCCTTAGTGATGGTGAATCCAGAAACATTTAAAGAACGGTACAATATTGAGGCTAGGATCAACCAGGAAGTAATGAAAATCAACCGTGACAGGAAAACAATCACGGTAATGGATGCAATAACTGGAACTGCTTATGAAGAAGCGTACGATAAACTTCTTCTTTCACCAGGGGCTTCACCTATACGTCCAAGCAGTATTGAAGGTATTAATAATGAGAATGTATTCACTGTTCGGAATGTAGACGATATCTCACAACTAAATGCGTATGTCAAACAGCAGGGCATCCAGGATGTAGCAGTGGTTGGCGGAGGCTTTGTCGGTGTGGAGGTAGCAGAGAACTTAAGGCTGGCAGGTTTCAAAGTCTCACTGATTGAATATGCTGAGCAGGTCATGACAACTTTTGACTACGATATGGCTCAAATCCTGCACAAGGAATTGACTGACCAAGGTGTTAGTGTAGTCGTCAATGACGGCCTGGCGTACATTGGTGATCATTTTATCAAGACGCATTCAGGTAAAGTACTCGATGCACAAGCGGTTGTGCTGGCTATTGGAGTGAGACCAGAAACTGGTTTGGCTGAGGATGCCGGGCTTGAAATTGGCGTAACTGGCGCGATAAAAGTAGATCATAATTATTTGACTAGTGATAAGGATATCTATGCAGTCGGTGATGCCATTGAAGTGCATCACCGTATATTGAACAAGCCTACACGCCTAGCTTTAGCAGGGCCAGCTCAAAAACAGGCAAGAGCTGCAGCTGATCATATCTATAACATATCAAAGAACAGGAATTTGGGTGTGATTGGCTCATCATCCGTTCATTTATTCGATTTGAATGCTGCCACAACCGGGTTGAACGCCAGGATGGCAGATAGTGCCGGGTTCACATACGATTCTGTATATATCATGCCGGCTGATAAAGTAGGGTTGATGCCAAATAGTAATGTACTGCATTTTAAATTAGTATACGAAACACCAACTGGGAGGATTTTAGGTGCACAAGCTATAGGAAAAGGCAATGTGGACAAAAGAATCGATATAGTCGCGACGATGATAACAATGAATGGGACATTAGAAGATTTAAAAGATGTTGAATTAACATACTCCCCAATGTTAGGAACAGCTAAGGACGTAGTGAATCTAGCAGCTTTGGTTGCATTGAACCAGTTGAATGGCATGTATAAAGAGGTAAAAGTTACAGAAGTTCGAGATCTAGTCGAACAAAATGCTTGTATTATCGATGCCCGAGAGCAGAACGAATTCCATGCTGGCCATCTAAAGAATGCTAAAAACATTCCATTGAGTGAATTTAGAAATAGACTAGATGAGATTCCCAAAGATGAACCGGTATACGTACATTGCCGCTCCGGCCAGCGTAGTTACAACATGGTGATGGTTCTGCAGAACCTAGGATATACAAATGTGTGGAATATAGCTGGATCTTATTTAGGTATAAGTTTGTACGAATACTTCAATGACGCAGTAAGCGGCAGGGAGAAAATTGTCACGGAGTATAACTTTTCATAATTCAAATCAAATTAAAGGTTGTAGAAAATGAATATCTATTTCTTTCTCATTGCTGCCTTGATACTTGTGTTACCTATATATAAAAGGTATTTCCCTATTATTGGAGTACCTTGCAGAAAAAACGGACCAGAAATGACTAATACGCTTGTTCTCGATATAAGGGAATATAAGGAACATCCTACCCGAAGTGATTTGCATATTCCCTATGCTTACTTAAAGCGATATAAAGAAGAAATTCCAAATGGACTCTTACATTTAGTGGTACAGGATCGGTTGGAGCTAAACCTAGGTGTAAGATATTTAGCAAGTAAAGGGTATAGGATTGCCAGTTATCAAGTAAATAACTGTCCATGCAAAAGAAAAGGACGATAAAAAAAGGGAGGCTTTTGCTATGAAAAAAATCACAGCAGCAAACTTAGAAAAAATACTAGCTTCAGGAGAAAAAATTAATATCGTCGATGTAAGGGAAGATACAGAGGTTGCAGAGGGTAAAATACCAGATGCAAAGCATATCGCATTAGGACAATTACCGGATCGTCTAAACGAATTGGAGTGAATTCTCCCTTTTCTTCTATGTAAAAAAAGATGAAGGAATGGAGTTGAGCTTATGATTACATGGATTTTAATCATTTTGATTGTTGCATTTTTTGTGAGCCGAATAATACCAGTGAAGGGTATTACGAATATCACTGTGCAGGAGGCTAAAAATAAGGGGAAGGATAAGCGCGTACAATTCATCGATGTGCGTACATCGGGTGAATATAACGGATATAACAGCAAGCCTTTTATGAATATACCGCTGTCCAATTTGCCTGCTAAAATAGACACGTTAGATAAAAACAAAGAAGTCGTCGTTATCTGTCAAAGCGGCATGCGAAGTACAAGAGCAGCCAAAATACTGAAAAAACATGGTTTTAACAAGATTTATAATGTAAAAGGCGGTATGAGTGCCTGGAAATAGGATGATGTTTTTAAAAGAGGGAGCGAATGACGATGAATATGTGGAACACGCGCTTTCAAAATGAACAGTATGTGTATGGGACGGAACCTAACGAGTTTTTAGCTGATATGCAGCGAAAGCTGAATCTATCAGGCACTGCTCTCGCCATCGCAGAAGGAGAAGGACGTAATGCAGCATTCTTAGCCGAACAAGGTATGCGAGTGACTGCCTGGGATTATGCCGAATCTGGTTTAGCTAAAACAGAAAAACTGGCTAACAGCAAAGGTGTCACCGTTCAGACAAAACTTGTCGATCTGATGGAAGCCGATTGGCAAGCAGAAAAGGAAAACTGGGACGAGGTAGTGTGCGTATTTGGACACTTCCCGACAAGATTAAGGTATAAAACGTTGCAGGGAGTAAAAGAAGCCATAAAACCAGGGGGATATTTCCTTACTGAAGTGTATTCGAACTATCAGATTCCATATAATAGCGGTGGTCCCAAAGAGGCAGACTATTTGTACAAGCCCGAAGAATTTTTAGATGTTTTTGCTGGCTGGCATATCAAGCACTTATACATGGGGGAAGTAATCCGACGCGAAGGCATCCAGCATACTGGCTTAGCACATGTGATTCAGTTTGCCGGACGAAAGCCAACTGAATGAGGATTTTTTCATGAAAACACAAATTACCATCTATACTTCCACTCTTTGTCCAGTTTGCCAAATGACCAAAGATTTCTTGTCTGGTATGAATATACCTTTTCAAGAGATAAATATTGATCTTAAGCCTATAGCGCTGATAAAACTTGTTAGTAAAACGTATAGAATATCCGTTCCACAAACAAACATTAATGGGGAATGGGTATTTGGATTTGACCCAGTCAGGATGTTGGAAAGTTTGCAACCTGCTAATGTGTTGGAAATATAACAGCAAAATCAAGATAAAAGAACAGATCTTTCGATAAAGCCAAGCGTCCTTTAGCATTTCCTTAGTGAAATAAGCTACGTTTGGTTTTCTCATATGTTGAGAAAGGAAGATATTGCTATATATACGAATAAGAGTCTTTAACCAGCCTTTTAATGTATTTTTATACCTTTTTCAGCTCTTCTGCATGTTACTTTAATAAATAAAGTCAACTAGAAAAATGACTTTATTTATTCTATGTATTACTTTATTTATCTTCGCTAAACTAGATATATACAAAACAAAGGAGAGATACTCATGAATATAAAACACATTCGTAATGCAACACTTGTAGTAGAATATGCAGGAAAAAGATTTTTAGTTGATCCTATGCTAGCTGAAAAAGGAACTTTCCCACCATTTCCAAATTCTCCACGGCAAGATCAAATGAATCCATTGATCAACTTGCCGATGTCAGTGGAAGAAGTCATTGAAGATATCGATGCTGTAATAGTTACACATTTGCATTATGATCACTGGGATGATGCTGCCAAAGAAGCTCTTCCAAAGGAAATCAAACTGTTTGTGCAAAATGAAGAAGACGCAGAACAAATTCGTAATGAAGGCTTCAAGAATGTGGAAGTTCTTACAGAAGAGACTGTTTATGAAGGTGTTCAGCTAATCAAAACAAAAGGTGAGCATGGTCGCGGCGAAATTTTGAAAATGGCTGGTTTTGTCTGCGGTGTAGTATTTAAGCATCAAGATGAAAAAACGCTGTATGTAGCAGGAGATACAGTCTGGTATGAAGGTGTTCAGGAAGAACTAGACAAGCACAAACCAGAGGTTATTGTTGTAAACTCCGGAGATAACCAATTCTCTCAAGGCGGTTCTCTAGTCATGAATAAAGAGGACGTATATGAAGTATATAAAGCTGCACCTGAAGCAAAAATCATCTGTGTTCACATGGAAGCTGTTAATCACTGGAACTTATCCCGCGAAGATCTAAACAGCTTTATTAACGAAAAAGATATTTCTTCCAACGTATTTGTACCAGTTGAGGGCGAATCCTACAGTTTCTAATATAAGGGTCTGTGAGAAGGAGAAGACTTATGTCTGTCGAAACAAATAAAGAGTTAGTTCGCAGTTTTTTTGATCTTATCGAACAAGAAAATTATGATGCATTAAAAGATTACTGCCACGAAGAATTTGTCTTTTACCCACAGTTAGACGCACCATTTCCTGGTGTGGAAGGGTTGATCGAATCAGAAAAGAAAAATTTCGATGCATTTCCTGGTTTTAGAATGCCTATTCTGTCCATGACAGCGGAGGAAGATAGAGTGGCAGTATATTTTCTGTTTGAAGGAAAACATACAGGAATTCCGTTTGCAGGTGTTCCTGCGACCGGAAAGAATGCTCGTTTCTCCCTAATGATTCTTTTGAAAGTAAAGAATGGCAAAATTGTAGAGCAAAGATCACATGTGGATGTACATGATATTATCCGTCAAATTAGTTGAAATAATTTTTTGTGAAAAGCCCTTTGATTTAAGGGCTTTTTCATTTTTTTAAATCTATAATCGAATTTTCCACGATACTCTGCGATAATATTGTTATCACCACGTGAGTAGTTTTCACTTCTTAGAAAGGAGTACTGTTCGTGTTAGACAATACAGATAAGAAGATATTAAATGAACTAACTAAAAATAGCAGGATCACCATGAAAGAACTTGGAGGTAAAATTCATTTAACAGGAGCTGCTACTGCCGCTAGGGTAGCCAAATTGGAAGACAATGGCGTAATAGAAAGTTACTCAATAAATGTAAATCAAAATAAACTGGACTGCTATATGCATGTTTTTATGAATATTTTTCTTAACGATATACACCATAAAGCTTTCATAGAGTGGTTAAAAGAGAAAGACCAATTTGTATTGAACTCTTTTAGGGTTAGTGGGGACGGCTGTTATCTACTTGAATGCAGGTTTCCATCAAATGAATATCTTAACGACTTTTTAGATGAATTAAACAGATATGCAAATTATAAATTATCTTCTGTAATTGATAAATTATAAATCTAAAAGATTATTCTACTTCAAGCTAAAACTTTTTTATAAAATTTTTCTCTTCTCCAGACCTGTGTAGGTAGCTGTCCTAAGATGAACATAACTTCTAGTTAAAAGATCATATTGTTTTTAGATTAGAATTGTGTTATTATTCGAATTAGGATTGTTACCTTATGGGCAAGACCATTTACTCATATGAGTTTACAAAACAAAAAAAATAATATATTTTTTATACGAGATGTAAGCGCTATCTCGATATGGGGTGTAAGCGTGAAAATTGAGCGAATCATCAACAACAATATTATTACAGCAAGTGATGTGCAAAATAATGAAGTTGTGCTGATGGGAAAAGGTATTGGCTTTAAAAAAGAAATTGGACAGGATGTACTTCCTGAGGAAATAGAAAAGCGTTATACATTGGACAGTTCTTTAGCTGGTGATAAATTCAAAGATCTTTTAAAGGACATTCCTCTTGTCGAGATGCAGGCAGTGAATGAAATTGTGTCCTATGCAAAATTGTCACTTGGAAAAAAACTAAGTAATAGTATTTATCTATCTCTTACTGATCATCTGCATTTTGCGATTGAACGCATGAATAATGGCTTTGAGTTTCAAAATGCACTGGCATGGGAAGTAAAACATTTTTATCATCATGAGTACTTAATTGGCAAAGAAGCGCTAGAGATCATTAAAAGAAAGATAGGTATCGAATTTCCACATGATGAGGCTATTACAATTGCACTCCATATTGTAAATGCGGAAACGGAAAACAGTATGTCCAATACTGTAGGGATGACGAAACTTATCAAACAGATTTTAAGTATCATTCAATATGCTTTTAATGTAGAGTATGATGAAAACAGTTTGGCATATGAACGCCTGCTGACACATCTGAAATTCTTTGTTCAGCGTATTCAAATGAATCGCTATCTATTGGAAGATAACGCTGACTTTTTTACGATGATAAAAGATAATTACAAAAAAGAATATGATTGCGCACAAAAAATCAGCGACTTCATTTATGATGAAGTTGGTCATCAGCTGACAACAGCGGAATTATCTTATTTGACTATTCATATCAATAGAATATTGCATGCTTAAAAAGGGATTGTTATCGCCAAAAGCGAGCTGGACCCAAACTTTTGTACTACAAAAAGTTTGGGTCTTTTTATTTGTAAAATGGGAGGGAATTAAATGGATAAGAAGAAGGTTGCTTCTGACATTGTCGATGCAATAGGGGGAGAACAGAATATAGTTGAGTTGAAACACTGTATGACACGCCTTCGATTTGTATTAAAAGATGAAAGTCTCATTAAGGAAAATGAAATAGAGAAAATTGATGGTGTGGCAGGTACGATGAAAAAAGGAGGCCAATACCAAGTTATCATTGGCTCCAATGTCATTTCTGTTTATGAAGAAATAGAGAAACAGACGAGTTCAAAAGGACCTCCTTCTGTCAGTAATGATGTACATCCAAAAGGTAATTGGACCATAAAAAGAATTCTCAATAGTTTGTTTGATTTTCTAGTCGGCTGTCTTACGCCAGCTATTCCTGTAGTCATCGGATTTGGTATGTTGAAACTGGTTAATATCCTTATTGGTTTAGCAGGTTTTAAAGATACATCGACATATAATTTGCTTGATATCATTGGAGATACTGGGTTCTACTTTATTCCGCTCGTCATTGCGTACACAGCATCAAAGAAATTGAATACGGATACTGTTCTTTCGTTAATCATAACTTCTGTATTGCTGCATCCTAGATTAGTCGAATTGATGCAAAGCGGAGAAACTATCAGTTTTCTAAAGGTCCCGGTTTATGCCTCTAATTATGCTTATTCTGTGATACCGGCACTATTGGCAACATGGGTGCTTTCCATTGTACTGCCACGTGTCGACAAAATCACACCCGGTTGGACGAAGACAATATTTAAGCCATTGCTTGCCTTGATGATTACTATACCACTGGTTTTAATTGTTTTTGCACCGCTGGGAGCAATGATCGGCTCGGTTGTATCCCAAATTTTTGATGCATCTAGAGGGAGTCTACCTTGGCTGACGATGATGGTTTTGACAGCATTATTACCGATCATCATCATGACAGGAATGCACCATGCTATAAATCCGATAGTTTTCACTAGTTTGGCAACTATTGGGTATGATAACTTGCTATTGCCTGCCATGCTAGTTACGAACTTTGCTCAAGCTTCCGCCAGTTTTGCAGTGGCACTTAAATCCAAAAATAAAAATCTTAAGTCCGTTGCATCGGCTGCTGCAATATCGGCATCCATTGCTGGAATAACGGAACCGGCGTTATTCGGTGTTACTTTACGATTAAAGCGACCGTTGATTGCTGTTATGATTGGATCGGGACTGGCAGGATTATTGGTAGGGATATTGGATGTTAAGGCATATGTCTTTGCGTCACCAGGGCTGATATCCATTATCCAATTCATATCCCCAAATGGTATGAGCAATTTCATCAATGCAGTGATTATTGTCGTCGTTTCTTCTGTACTTACATTTATCCTCACATATGTCATAGGTTTTAAGGACTTGGAGGATAACACCAATTCAACCAACAACAGCAGCGAGAACATTAAGCTGAGTAAAGCAGAGAAATACGAAGTGCAAAGTCCTATGTCGGGGGATATTGTTAGACTAGAGGATGTAAATGATTCTACTTTCTCCAAGAAACTACTAGGAGATGGAATTGCTATTCACCCTTCTGAAGGAAAGGTTTATGCACCATTCGATGGCACTGTACAAGTTATGTTCCAAACAGGACACGCTATCGGTTTGAAGTCGGATGCAGGAGATGAATTGCTGATTCACGTCGGGCTTGATACCGTTAAATTAGATGGTAAGGGATTTACACCTCATGTCGATAATAATGCTGTTATCCAAAAGGGTGATTTACTTTTGGAGTTTGATATGGACATGATAAGAGCAGCAGGTTTTGATTTAATTACGCCTTTGATATTTACTAATTTAAAAGACACTAAAATGAAATTGGAGATTCAAGCTGAAAATACTGTTCAAGCAAACACTAGATTATTACATTTAGTGTCTGAAAAAATATAACAAAAAGGAGAGAAGAATATGGCTTTTAGAGAGGATTTCTTATGGGGCGGAGCAACCGCAGCAAACCAATGTGAAGGTGGTTATAATGAGGGTGGAAGAGGACTTGCCAATGTTGATGTCCTGCCAACTGGACCGGATCGAGAGGCAGTGGTAAAAGGGCAAATGAAAATGTTCGACTTTGATGAAGAGCATTTTTATCCAGCTAAAACAGCTATTGATATGTACCATCGATACAAAGAAGATATTGCGTTGTTTGGAGAAATGGGCTTTAAAACGTATCGCATGTCCATCGCATGGACTAGGATATTTCCAAATGGCGATGAAGAAGAACCAAACGAAGATGGATTGAAATTTTATGAAGATATCTTTAAAGAGTGCCACAAGTATGGTATTGAGCCGCTGGTGACCATCACCCACTTCGACTGCCCTATGCATTTGATAAAAGAATATGGTTCTTGGCGAAACCGTAAGCTTATTGTATTTTATGAAAGATTCTGCCGTGTGATTTTCAATCGGTATAAAGGGATGGTTAATTATTGGTTGACATTCAACGAGATTAATATGGTCATGCATGCACCATTCATGGCTGCAGGACTGTATATTGGAGAAGATGCTAATCCTGAACAAACGAAATACCAGGCGGCACACCATTTGTTGGTTGCTAGTGCTATTGCAACAAAGATAGCTCACGAAACGGATCCGAAAAACAAAGTAGGATGTATGGTGGCTGCTGGAACTCATTATCCTTATAGCTGCAAACCTGAAGATGTCATGGCTGGAAAATTGAGGGATAGAGATGATTACTTCTTTATCGACGTACAATCAAGAGGGGCTTATCCAGCGTATGCAATCAAGCAGCTAGAATATGAGGGCATCATTCTGCATAAAGAAGAAGGAGACGATGAACTTCTAAAAAATCATACAGTCGACTTCATCTCATTCTCTTATTATATGTCACGTGTAGCTACAGTCGATCCAAAGGTAGCCGAAATGACGACTGGAAACATCTTTGATTCCGTAAAGAATCCCTATCTGGAATCGACAGAATGGGGATGGCAAATCGATCCACTTGGGCTCCGCATAGCGATGAATGACCTTTACGATAGATATCAAAAGCCGTTATTTGTCGTAGAGAATGGATTGGGAGCTGTAGATAACCCGGATGAGTCTGGCTACGTACAGGATGATTATAGAATAAAATATATGGCAGATCATATCAAACACATGAAGGATGCAGTAGAATTAGATGGTATTGATTTACTTGGATATACGAGTTGGGGATGCATAGATCTTGTATCTGCTGGATCTGGCGAAATGAAAAAAAGGTACGGATTCATATATGTGGATAGAGATAATGAAGGAAACGGGACACTTGCCCGAAGTAAAAAGAAATCATTTGATTGGTATAAAAAAGTAATTGCTTCAAATGGAGAGGACTTAACGAACTAGAGAATCATTGGAAGTAGATGTGAGAAATAATAGAGATTGCATAGAGAAAATCATTTTTCTTTGCAATCTCTATTTATTTGAACTTTCGGACAAATTTCCTGAGAATTAAATCGTCTATAACAAATTATGTATAATCTACTTACAAATCGATTGATTTACGTTTACTCTATAGCGGGTGATAATTCTTTAGTATCTTTACGTGCCGATCCACAAACCAGAATAAATAAATGGAGAGCTCTTTCCATTCAAAATATTAACATATGACATGTTATCCTGAATAGTTATAATACCGATATCTTCTGCAGTAACTCCAAGTATTTTTGCAAAGGTTTCCAAAGTTAACAGCACGAAATTTCTTCTATTTCATCTTGATTGAACCAGGCTTTTTTATAATTTTTTACAAAGTGTTTGCGGTTCAGTTTTTCTTAAAAAAGCATCTTTTCCAGCCGCTACTTCTTGTAAAGAAATGTTCGATAGTATCGACGGTTACTCCAGTTCACGCAATCTGTACATGAGTAAGATTCTTCAAATATCTATGGTATAGATTTTCAATGTCTTTAGTCAGAGTAGCATTGAAAGTATGTTAGGATATATAACATTTCATTCGTTTTCATAAGGCATATACGTTATCTTTAAAAGGGTAGAAGCTCAATTAGAGGAACACTCATAAATATAGTATATGTAGGGTATGGGGGAGTAAGCGTGGAAATTAAGGAAGTTACAGAAATAGAATCGTATAAAGAAGAGCTAGCAAGTTTATTTCAAACAGTAGTCGCTGATGGCGCATCGATGAATTATTTACATCCGATGAGCGATGAGACTGCAATGAGTTACTGGAATTCTGTACTCTCTGAACATGTTCGGCTTTTCATTGGGTTGATTGATGGTCAAATTGCTGGGACTGTTCAGCTGCACTACAGCGATAAGGAAAATGGCCGTCATCGTGCAGAAATAGCCAAACTGATGACCAGCACAAAAGCCAGAAGGAAAGGCGTCGCCAGAAAACTGCTTCAGCATGCTGAGCAAGCAGCGAAGCAAGACGGAAAAACTTTACTTTTACTTGATACCGAAAAAGATGGACCAGCCAATTGGCTTTATCAGTCCGAAGGTTATGTACTATTTGGAGAAGTGCCGGATTTCGCCCAGGATGCATTTGGTACATATCTTGCAGGTAACTTTTATTATAAGATAATAAAATAAGGAAGTGCGCTGAGATAGCGCACTTTCTTATTTATTCCCCAAACGTTTCACAAACTGCTCATCTGGCGTCACATACAATGTCTTCTGCTGATCATACGTCACAAAACCAGGCTTCGCACCGTTCGGTTTCTTTACATGACGAATCTTTGTATAATCGACGGGTACTGAAGATGAAAGTCTGGATTTACTGAACCAGGCTGCGAGTTTAGCTGCTTCTTCCAATGTTTCCTCTGATGGATCGGTCGAGCGGATGACGACGTGGGATCCAGGGATATCCTTCGTATGAAGCCATGTATCCTGCTTGTGGGCAAGCTTCATCGTCAAATACTCGTTCTGCTTATTATTATGTCCGACGAGGATCGTTGTGCCATCTGTCGCTGTGTACGTTTCCGGCTCAGGCAGATTCGGTTTTTTGTTCTTTTTCTGCTGAGCTTTTGCTTTTAGATAGCCTTGCTCCCGCAATTCCTCGCGAATTTCCTCGACATCCTGCTCACGTGCTCCTTCTACTTGCTGGATGAGCTGATCGAGATAGTCAATTTCTGCATTAGTTTTTTCGAGCTCCAATTCCACCATCGTGCGCGATTTCTTCAGTTTATTGTACTGCTTGAAATAGCTTTGGGCGTTTTCACTTGGTGTTTTATGCGGGTTAAGTGTGATGGTGAGCTGCTGTTGATCGGGATCATAATAATCTGTGACGACAGCTTCTGTATCACCTTGCTTGATTTGATGCATATGAGCAGTCAGCAGCTCTCCCTGTCGCTGGTAGCTGTCGGCTTTTTCTGCTTTTTTCAGTGTGTTTTCATGAATGGAAAGCTTTCGGATATTCTTTTCCCGCTCATTTTTCAGGAAGCGAATCAAGTCGCCGGCCTGCTGCTTGACGCGGTCGCGTTCCGCTTTTCCAGAGTAGAAGCTATCGATCAGTTCACTCATCGAATTATACTGTTCCCGCGTGCCTTCAATAGAAGCGATGTCCATGACATAAAAGTCTTCTTTCTTTCCTTTAAAGTAAGTAGGCTCATAGTCATCGCGCTCCAGCTTATCAATAAAATGTGTGAAAACCTCAGCGTATTTCTCTTTATCACCCATATATGCCTGCTCAGCTATTTCATTAGCCAAAACAGGAGATACACCTTGCAGCATATTCAGAATCTGTTTGTTCATCCGTCCGGTATTGAAGTCGAGCTTCCGGGCAAACTCGCCTGGTTCCAAAGTAAACGGGTTGAGCTTCTCCTGACTTGGAGGAAGCTTGTACGTTTGACCAGGAAGAATTGTCCGGTGGCGGTTAACACTGGATGAAATATGTTTGATGCTGTCGATGATCATATTCGTTTCATTATCGACCAGCATGATGTTGCTGTGTTTTCCCATCACTTCCATGATAATTCGTTTTGATGTCTGGTCACCAAGCTCATCTTTGCTGACGAAACTAAGCTCGATGATTCTTTCGTTTTCGAACTGCTCTACTTTTTCCAGGAACCCGCCTGCCAGATGCTTGCGCAAAAGCATACAGAACATCGGAGGATTCTGGGGATTTTGATAGGTATCGTTTGTGATATGCACACGTGCATAGCTTGGATGCGCCGACAATAATAGTGCGTGATTCTTCCCTTTGCTGCGGAAGGTGAGCACGATCTCCGTATCAGTCGGCTGGTATATTTTTGACAGACGGCCGGTTGCTAATGTGTCATGTAGCTCCTGGGCCATCGCTCTTGTTACTATTCCGTCAAATGCCATATGTTTCACCTCATTCTCTGCTAGTATAGCATTTTATCGGACAAGCACGCATACATTTACATTAGAAATAAGGGTGGAGGTATGCAATGTGCGATGGTATCAGATTTCAGCAGAGGAAACAACTAAACAAACAAACTCCGACACACATAAAGGACTTAGCACAAAGGAAGTGCAGCAGCGGCTGAAGCGGGATGGAAGAAATGAATGGAAAGAAGAAAAAGGAGTCTCGCAGCTTGCTTTATTCTTCGGACAATTCAAAGACTTCATGGTACTGGTGCTGCTCGCAGCAACGGTCATCTCAGGACTGTTGGGCGAGTATATCGATAGCATTGCCATCCTGCTGATCGTTCTATTAAATGCGCTGATCGGCTTCTTTCAGGAAAGGAATGCCGAAAAATCTCTCAGCAAACTGAAGGAATTGAATGCCCCGATGGCGCGTGTGCTGCGGGATGGACAATGGGCAAGGATATCGTCAGCAGAACTGGTCGTTGGCGATGTCGTATCGTTGACTGCAGGTGACCGGGTGCCTGCTGATCTGCGTTTGGTTAGTGTGACAAGTTTGGAAACGGAGGAATCTGCACTTACCGGGGAGTCACTGCCAGTTGCCAAGATGACAGAGAAATTGAATGCAGATCAACTGGGTCCGCAGGATCAGCACAATATCGCATTCATGAGCTCTCTTGTGACGCGTGGCGGTGGTACCGGTATCGTCATTGGAACCGGTATGAATACGGCAGTAGGACAAATTGCTGAACTGCTTGTTGATACAAAGCGAAAGCAGACGCCGCTTGAACGAAGGCTGGAGAAGCTCGGAAAAGTACTTATCGTCATAGCCCTGCTTCTCACTGCGTTAACAGTACTAGCTGGGGTTTATAGGGGCAATCCGTTGTATGAGATGCTGCTTGCAGGTGTATCACTGGCGGTAGCTGTCATACCGGAAGGACTTCCAGCAATCGTGACAGTCGCTCTTTCACTTGGTGTGCAGCGTATGATCAAACAAAAAGCTATCGTCAGAAGACTGTCTGCTGTAGAGACACTTGGCTCGGCTACAGTCATTTGTTCAGATAAAACAGGAACACTTACAGAAAATCAAATGACAGTCAAAGAGATTTTCCTCGATGGAAATACCTATACGGTAACAGGCGATGGGTACGATCCATCAGGTGGTTTTTACCGGGATGGAAATGAGACGAAAGAAGAGGCGCTCTTGGAACATCTTCGTTATGGTGTTCTGTCAAGCCATGCCAAGGCATTCCGAAAAAAGAAACGCTGGATGATTGATGGAGATCCGACAGAGGGAGCGCTCGTTGTTGCTGGCAAAAAAGCTGGAATTGAAGCAGATGAATTGTCCAGCTATAACATCGTGCATGAAATACCTTTTGACAGCAAACGGAAACGGATGACTGTGTTGGTCAAAACGCCTAAAGGAAAACTGATTGCGATTACGAAGGGTGCACCGGACGTTTTAATCGAAAAAGCTGCGTATCATGGAGCAGAGAAAAAACTGCTTTCCGGCAAAGATAAGCAAGCCTTGTATGAAGCAGTAGATCAAATGGCGGCCAAAGCATTGCGGACGATTGCTGTTTGTGTCCGGCACTTCCCAGCTGGATATCAGCCGAAAGAAGAAGAGCTGGAAAAGGAAATGGTATTCATCGGTCTGAATGGATTGATCGATCCGCCGCGCAAGGAAGCTAGAGATGCAATCATCGACTGCAGGAAAGCTGGCATCAAGACGATTATGATTACTGGTGATCACGTAAAGACAGCTGCTGCGATCGCTAATATGCTGCATATTCTGCCGCCTGCTGGCAGAGTGGTGGAAGGCAAGGAATTGGATCATATGTCAGATGAAGAACTGCAGGCAGAAGTGGATAGTATGTACGTGTTTGCCCGTGTGACTCCGGAACATAAGCTCAGAATTGTTCAAGCGCTGCAGAATGTCGGTCATATTGTTGCGATGACTGGTGATGGCGTCAATGATGCTCCGGCAATCAAAGCAAGCGATATAGGCATCAGCATGGGTGTTACAGGGACCGATGTCGCTAAAGAAGCAAGTGCGCTTGTCTTGATGGACGATAACTTTGCCACTATCAAAGCAGCCATCAAGGAAGGGCGGACGATCTACTCCAATATAAGAAAGTTTGTGCGTTATCTGCTTGCTTCCAATGTTGGTGAAATCCTCGTGATGCTATTCGCCATGATTCTGGCACTGCCGATGCCGCTTGTACCTATCCAAATCTTATGGGTAAATTTAGTGACAGACGGTCTGCCAGCCATTGCGCTCGGTATGGACAAGGCAGAGGATGAAGTGATGAAGCAGAAACCGCGTCATCCAAATGAAGGGATCTTTGCCAGAGGACTTGGTACGAAGATCGTCACACGCGGTATTCTGATCGGATCAGTGACGATCATTGCTTTTATGCTGATGTACCAAGGAGATCCGGAAAGACTTGTTTATGCGCAAACAGCAGCATTTGCTACATTAGTCATGGCTCAGCTGATCCATGTATTTGACTGTCGCAGTGAAAAGTCGGTATTTGCCCGCAATCCTTTCGGGAACGGCTGGCTGATCGGAGCTGTCGTCTCCTCTGTCGTTCTTCTGCTTGCTGTCATCTATGTCAGTCCACTGCAGCCGATCTTCCACACGACGGACTTGGTTATGCGGGACTGGTTGTTGATTTTGGCACTAAGTGCTGTTCCTACTGTGCTATTCGGTTTTATAAGAAAATAGGTGAAAAGCATGCTCCCAGTAACGTCGGGTAGCATGCTTTTCTTTTCCCAGGGTTCCTGATACAGGACAAACAGTCTTGATTTTGATACACTGTGACTACTAAAAAGCCGGAGGGATTAGCTTGACGAAAAGCATGACTGGGTATGGCAGAAGTGTGGCATCCGGAAACAGCCTCACGGTCACAGCGGAATTAAAAGGTGTGAACTCCAGGTACTTGGATATTAAATGCAAGCTGTCAAAAGCTGCTGCTTTTCTTGAATCCACTTTGAAGGATCAGCTGCAGCAGGCCGTCAGCAGGGGTAAGCTGGAACTGACAGTTGATATCGATGGCGGAGGTTTACGAAAACGCGAATTATCCATTGATTGGGAATTAGCTGAGGAATATATGGTTAAGCTGAGAGCTATACGAACCGCTTTTGATCTTCGTGGAGAAATTACGATTGATACACTGCTGTCCCAATCTGCTGACATCCTTATAGAAGAAGCACAGCCAGAGCTGACAGAACTGCCGGACTTGGTGGAAAAAGCAGTGCAAGATGCATTGGCAGCCTTCATCCAAATGCGTACAGTGGAAGGTAGTGCTTTAGCAAAGGATATTCAAAATAGGATGACTGATATCCAAACGATGCTGAAGCAGCTGGCAGAGCTGCGGCCGCAGGTAATGGAAGCATACAAACGCCGCATTGAAGATAGGATAACAAGCTACGTAGATGGTGTATTACCGGAAAACAGCCGTCTTTACCAGGAAATAGCGCTGCTGGCTGAAAAGGGTGATATAACGGAAGAACTCATCCGATTGGAGAGTCACTTGGATCAGCTAGCTATGAATCTGGAGAAAGAAGGCCCTGTCGGCAGGACGTGTGATTTTATCCTGCAGGAGATGCAGCGGGAAGTAAATACGATCGGATCCAAATCAACAGCTTCCTCTATCAGTATAATCGTAGTAAATATGAAATCGGAGCTGGAGAAAATAAAAGAGCAAGTGCAAAATATAGAATAGTGTTGAGTTTGGTTTAAGATATAATTATAATGAATAAGATATGGTTTATTTGATGATAAAGGTATAATGATAAGATGATCCTTCTATTTAGTAGATCTGTAGAGGGAATTCCATGACATTATAAGAAGTTTGGAACGCCAGTCAAAAGAGCAGTACAGCAAGAAGGGAGAAGCAAGATGAGTTTAAGATTGATTAATATCGGGTTCGGGAATGTTGTTTCCGCAACCAGGATTATCTCGATAGTTTCTCCTGAATCGGCTCCCATCAAGCGAATCATCACGGTTGCCCGCGATGCGAATAAGCTGGTGGATGCTACATATGGTCGGCGAACAAGAGCTGTCATCATCACAGATAGTGATCACGTCATCCTTTCGGCTGTGCAGCCCGAGACGGTGGGACAACGTGTCCTGCGTGACGATGAACTATCTGAGGAATAGCTAGGAGGAAGCACATGATTGAACAGAAAGGTATCCTTTTCATCCTGTCCGGACCTTCGGGTGTTGGAAAAGGGACGGTTAGGAAGGCATTATTCGAACAGGACACACATTTGCGTTACTCAATCAGCATGACAACGAGAAACATGCGGCCGGGAGAACAGGATGGCGTGGACTATTTCTATAAATCGAAGGAAGATTTCGAGCGTTTGATTGGTCAGAATAAGCTCCTTGAATATGCGAGCTATGTGGACAATTATTATGGCACTCCTCGTGATTACGTAGAAGAGACGTTGGAAGCAGGTCATGATGTCTTTCTTGAAATCGAGGTACAAGGTGCACTTCAGGTAAAAGAGAACTTCCCGCAAGGTGTTTTCATCTTCCTCATTCCGCCAAGTCTGGAGGAATTGAAGAATCGCATCGTCGGACGCGGTACCGAAACGCCGGATCTTGTGAAGAACCGACTGAATGCTGCCCGGGACGAAATCGAAATGATGGATGCTTATGACTATGTGGTCGTCAATGATCAATTGGATCACGCTGTGTCGAAGATTCAATCCATTGTACAAAGTGAGCATTGCAAACGCGAACGCGTCGCAAAAGAATACAAGAAAGCATTGGAGGTTAATTGATATGATGCTAGAACCGTCTATTGATAAACTACAGGAAAAAATCAATTCGAAATACACTTTGGTTACTTTATCATCACAGCGTGCACGTCAGCTGCAGGAGACAAAGACAACGAAGATTGCAAACCCGAAATCCTATAAATATGTTGGTATCGCGCTGGAAGAAATTCAAGCTGACCAATTGGAATATACAGAAGAATAAACGGTGAGGATGCCAGGTGCATCCGCTGGAGATGCCCTCGCGATGGTGAACACCAAGCGGGGGTTTCTTTCTTATTGTGCATCAGGAGGGGGAAGTGAAATGAATTTAGCTGGAAAGACGATTTGTCTGGGAGTTTCCGGAGGCATCGCTGCCTATAAGGCATGCGCGTTGACAAGCAAACTGACACAAAAGGGTGCAGATGTCCATGTAATCATGACAAAGCATGCCGCAGAATTCGTGACACCGCTCACGTTCCAGGCTTTATCCCGTAACCCGGTATATACCGATACCTTTGACGAAAAACACCCGGAGAAAATCGCGCATATAGATTTAGCAGATAAAGCAGATCTATTCCTGCTTGCACCAGCAACAGCTAACCTAATAGGTAAACTTGCAGCTGGTATGGCAGACGATATGCTGACGACGACATTGCTTGCAACGGAGGCGCCAGTTTACATTGCGCCTGCTATGAACGTTCATATGTACGCACATCCTGCAGTGATCCGAAACATGCAGCAGCTCGATGACTGGGGTTACCACTTTATCGAACCAGAAGCAGGTTATCTTGCTTGTGGATATGTTGGAAAGGGCAGACTGGAGGAACCGGAATCCATTATCCGGATCCTGGAAGAAAGAACAGAACCCAAGCGTGATCTGGAAGGTAAACACGTGTTAGTAACGGCTGGACCGACTCAGGAGACGATTGATCCTGTTCGTTTCTTTACGAATCATTCCTCAGGTAAGATGGGCTACGCCGTGGCAGAAGCTGCTGCTAAACGCGGGGCTGATGTTACGCTTGTAAGCGGACCGACCCAGTTATCTGCGCCTCTTGGAGTGAAACGAATGGATGTAACGACTGCCCAGGAGATGCTTGACCAAGTACTTGCTGTATACGAAGAGCAGGATATCGTTATTAAAGCTGCAGCTGTAGCTGATTACCGTCCGGTACAGACATTTGATTCTAAGGTGAAAAAACAGGACGGGAACATGTCGATTGAAATGGAACGGACTACCGATATACTCATGACACTTGGGCAGCGGAAGCAGCATCAGTTCCTTGTCGGTTTTGCTGCGGAGACAAATGATGCTGTAGCATATGGCAGAGGAAAGCTAGAGCGTAAGCACTTAGATGCCATTTGTGTGAATACAGTCGGTAAGGCAGGCGCAGGCTTTCAATCTGACACGAATGAAGTGATTTACTTAAATAGGGAAGGCAAGGAACAACATCTGCCTTCTGATACGAAGAAGCAGATTGCTCACCGGATTCTGGATGAGATCGTAGAAGATATAGGAGCTGACAGAAAATGAACATCGCGAAGGTTGTTGTTGACGTCCCGGCCAGTCAGACCGACCGCGTGTATGATTATTTGATTCCTGAGAAGCTGATTGACGTCCTCCAGCCGGGGATGCGTGTCGTCGTACCATTCGGAAATCGCCGCATCATGGGCTTCGTCCTGGAGATAAGCAGTTCTGCTGAAGTGGACAAGCTGAAGGAAATTCAGGAAACAATGGACCTGCTTCCAGCGTTGACTCCTGAACTGCTTGATTTAGGAGTATGGATGGGGGAGCAAACATTAAGCTTCCATATTACCGCCCTCCAGGCGATGCTGCCGCAAGCGATGAAGGCGACATATCAAAAAGTGCTTGTCCGAACGGGAACTATTCCAGAAGTATTGCGGCCGTTATTTCAAGAAGAGGATACCAGCATGTACGAACAATTCGAGCACAGCGGTGTTCCTTTAGCGATTCTCCAGCAGGCAATCAAAGCAGGTCAAGTCGAACTGCGCTACCAAGTAAACTCCAAGGAAACGAAGAAAACAATTCGTATGATAGATGCAGACAAGCCTGTTGAAGAGCTTCAAGAGGCGTTAGCTAATGTCAACGCCCGTGCTATGAAACAAAAAGCATTGCTTGAGCATTTCATTGAAGAGCCGGGTCAGATTGCTCAGAAACAATTGCTGGAAATGTATCAGACAACTGCTTCTACACTTAAGCCTCTGTTGGATGCAGGCTTGCTGCATTCCTATGACAAAGAAGTACTGCGGGATCCTTATGAAAATAAGCAAATCGAGCGTACACAACCACTGCAGCTATCTGATTCACAGGCGAATGCACTCGAACCGGTACTGGAGAGCATCCATTCGGAAACACATGAAGTATTCCTTCTTCATGGGGTCACAGGAAGTGGAAAGACGGAAGTGTATTTGCAGGCAATCCAGCAGGTGCTGGAAAAAGGGCAGGAAGCGATTGTCCTTGTACCTGAAATTGCGCTTACTCCTCAGACTGTCAACCGATTCAAAGGGAGATTCGGCTCTGATGTTGCCGTATTGCATAGTGCTTTATCGGCCGGCGAGAAGTACGATGAATGGCGAAAGATTCAGCGCAAGCAAGTCAAGGTAGCTGTCGGCGCCAGATCTGCGATATTTGCTCCCTTCGAGAATTTAGGAATCATCATTATCGATGAAGAACATGAGACGAGTTATAAGCAGGAAGATCATCCGAAATATCACGCTCGGGATATTGCTGTTTTCCGCGGGAAATATCATCGTGCCCCGGTTGTACTCGGCAGTGCGACACCCTCGCTTGAATCATATGCGAGAGCGGAAAAAGGCGTCTACCAGATGCTGGAGCTGCCGGAGCGCGTGAATCAGGCATCGATGCCGGATTATCAGATCATTGATATGCGGGATGAGCTGCATGCGGGCAACCGGTCGATCTTTGCTCGAGAATTGCTGGAACAGATGAAAGAACGTATCCGCAGGAAGGAACAGATAGTCCTCTTCCTTAATCGTCGCGGCTACAGCACATTTGTCATGTGTCGCGACTGCGGTCATACAGTGGAATGCCCGCATTGCGATATTACACTTACGTACCATAGAAGCAGTGAACAGCTAAAATGCCATTATTGCGGCTATGAAGAGCAGATGCCTTCCATTTGCCCGGCATGTGAAAGTGATACGATACGCTACTTTGGTACAGGTACACAAAAAGTGGAAGAAGCGCTCACGCAGCTGCTGCCGGAAGCTCGTGTCATTCGGATGGATGTCGACACAACGAGACGGAAAGGTGCGCATGAAAAACTGCTTGGCGCATTTGGCAGAGGCGAAGCGGACATTCTGCTTGGTACCCAGATGATTGCAAAAGGACTGGACTTTGAAAGAGTGACACTTGTCGGTGTACTGGCTGCAGATTCTATGCTGCATTTACCTGATTTCCGTGCTGCAGAAAAGACGTTCCAGCTGCTGACGCAAGTAAGCGGACGAGCTGGGCGGCACAGTTTGCCTGGAGAAGTCATCATTCAGACATATTCACCAGAGCATTACAGTGTTGAACTCGCAGCGGCAGGGGATTATCGGCCATTTTTCCAGACGGAAATGCAAACACGCAGAGCCTTTCAATATCCGCCGTATTATTATTTGGCGCTGTTGACGATCAGTCATCAAAACCAGGTGAAGGCAATGCAGACAACACAGACGATTGTACAGCTGCTCCAGAAGCACCTGTCCGATCAGGTACGGATACTTGGACCTACCCCATCACCATTAGCGCGGATCAAAGATAGATATCGCTTCCAGTGCATGGTAAAATACAAAAACGAACCGAATCTTCGAGATGTAATCAGGAGAATCCTTCATCACTACGAAGATGCGCGGAAAAAAGAAGATTTGCAAATACATGTTGATTTACAGCCGTATTCGCTCATGTAAGAAGGGAGCTTATTAGAATGAAACGTATCGTATTCATGGGAACACCGGATTTTGCGGTGCCCGTACTTAAACAGCTGACAGAGGAAGATTGCGAGGTAGTGCTCGTTGTGACCCAGCCTGATCGCCCGAAAGGACGCAAACGTATCCTTACCAGCTCACCTGTAAAAGAGGAAGCTTTGAAGCATGGAATCCCGGTTTATCAGCCGGAAAAAATCAAGCAAAGTTATGAAGAAATTTTTTCTTATGAACCTGATCTGATCGTAACGGCAGCGTTTGGACAGATATTGCCGAAAGAACTGCTCGATTATCCGCAATATGGCTGTATCAATGTACATGCCAGTTTGCTGCCTGAGCTTCGTGGCGGTGCTCCGATCCATTATGCCATTCAGCAAGGGAAAGCCGAGACGGGCGTTACGATCATGTATATGGTTGAGAAACTGGATGCAGGTGATATGCTGCTGCAGCGTTCGGTGCCAATTACAATGCAGGACCATGTAGGCACGATACATGATAAATTAGCTGCGCTTGGTGCGGAAATGGTTCACGATATCCTTCCTGATATTTTTGCTCGTTCCGTGAATCCAATCAAACAGGATGAAGAGAAAGTAACATTTGCTCCAACGATAAAACGCGAGCAAGAAGTGATAGATTGGAGCCGTTCAAACTGGGAAGTTTTCAATCATATCAGAGGCATGCATCCATGGCCTGTAGCATTCACTACGTACAAGGAAAAACCTTTCAAGATTTGGTGGAGTGAGCTTCTGGATCGTGAATATGAAGGAGCGCCAGGAGAGATTGCAGCTATTGAAGCCGATGGCATAATCGTAGTTTGCAAAGAGAATACGGCAGTTAAACTGACGAAGGTACAGCCAGCAGGCAAGAAACAGATGACTGCAGCAGATTATCTGCGCGGAGTCGGCAAAGATATGCAAGCTGGAGAAAGGTTGGGCAAGAATGAAGAAGTATGAACTCCGTGACACAGCAGTCACATTGCTAAGTCGTATCGGGGATCAGGGCGGCTACAGTCATTTGCTGCTGGATCAGACAATCCGCAATAAAGGTTTTGACAGCAGGGATACTGGATTGCTAACCGAAATCGTATATGGAACATTATCTTATAAGCTGACATTGGAGTATTTTCTCAGTAAATTTGTATCAAAGAAATTAGAATCATGGGCAAAATGGCTTTTACTGTCGGCTTTTTATCAAATGTACGCATTGGACCGGGTGCCTGACCATGCTGTCATCCATGAATCTGTTGAAATTGCCAAGCAGCGAGGGCATAAAGGTATCGCATCACTTGTGAACGCTGTACTTCGTAATGCACAGCGTAAAGGCTTCCCTAAATTGGATGATATCCAAGACCCAGCCGAGCGTATTTCCCTGGAAACGAGTCACCCTAGGTGGCTTGTCGAGCGCTGGATCTCGCAATACGGAGAAAAGACAGCACGTGAAATGTGTGCCGTAAACCAAGTAGAGAAACCGATAAGTGTGCGCGTCCAGCCCATGCTGATTACACGTGATGAAGCGATGGAAGAACTGGAGTCCCAAGGATTTACAGTCCACCCTTCCAGTATCAATCCGCAAGGGATCATCGTGGAAGAAGGGAACATCCTGAAAAGTGATTTGTTCCTCTCCAATCAAGTAACTGTCCAAGATCAGACGAGTATGCTGGCTGGACAGATGGTTAATGCAGCAGCTGGTATGACAGTTCTGGATGCGTGCAGTGCACCAGGTGGAAAGACAACACATATAGCAGAAACGATGGAAAACGAAGGCAAGCTTTATGCGTACGATCTGCATACCAAGAAAGCGAAGCAGGTTCAGCAAAAAGCGGAGAAGCTGAAGCTGACGATCATTGAAGCCGATCAGGCAGATGCACGGAACTTGCAGGAACGGCACGAACCAGAGAGTTTTGATCGTATCTTACTTGACGCACCTTGCTCTGGATTGGGCGTACTGAGAGGAAAACCGGATATCAAGTACCATAAGTCAGAACAAGATGTCTTGTCACTTGCCTCCATTCAGGCCGAATTGCTGGAACAGGTAGCACCGCTTTTGAAAAAAGACGGAAAACTGGTTTACAGTACTTGTACAGTGGATCAAGCAGAAAACGAGCAGGTTGTCCGAGCTTTTCTCGAGCAACATCCAGATTTTGAAGTCGATCCGGAATTCCAGGCTGATTTGCCGCAAGCTGTTCAGAAAGCCCCAGGTCTAACTGATGCAGGTTTGCAAGTATTCCCGCAGGATTTTAATACCGATGGCTTTTTCCTTGTCCGACTTGTTAGAAAAGGGTAAAAAATGTGGTAGGATTAATTTGGAGCAGCAAACAGACTGCATATAGATGAGGTGAGAAGCGTGAGAGGTTTTTTCATTACCGATCGTGGTCAGATCAGAAGTCATAACGAAGATGCAGGCGGGGTATTTTCCAATTCCAATGAACAATATCTTGCTGTCATTGCCGATGGTATGGGCGGACATAAAGCAGGTGATGTCGCCAGTCAGCTAGCTATTTCCCATTTACGCAGCTGGTGGGAGTCTGCTGCTGCCTTTGATTCTCCGCAAAAGACAGAGGAGGCAATCAAGCAAGCGATCAAAGCCGTCAATCTGCGTGTGTATGAAGAATCGCGGCAAAGCGAGGAATTGACAGGTATGGGTACGACGGTTGTCGCAGCAGTGTGTACAGATGATTTCGTCACTATTGCCCATATTGGAGATAGCCGATGCTATTTGCTGAATGAAGAAGGTTTCAAGCAAGTGACGGAGGACCATTCCCTTGTAAATGAACTGGTTCGATCTGGTGAAATAACAGAACAGGATGCCGAGCATCATCCTCGGAAGAATGTCTTGCTGCGCGCTCTGGGAACGGACCAGGATGTGGAGATGGACTTAGTTTCCATCACTTGGGAAGCTGGAGATCGTCTTCTGTTGTGCTCGGATGGATTATCAAACAAATTCGACAAGCAGGAGCTTTTACAATACCTCACATCCGGAGAAGAGATTGAACATATCGCTTCGCAGCTCGTGACGGTTGCCAATGAGCGAGGCGGGGAAGATAATATCTCCCTGATCATTGCCGATTTGGCTGATACACCTGTCCGGGAGGGTGCATAGCATGCTCGAAGGACGTACGCTGAATGAACGGTATGAAGTTCACCGTCTGATTGGCGGAGGCGGTATGGCGAATGTCTATCTTGGCCAGGATATCATCCTTGATCGCGAAGTTGCCATCAAAGTCCTAAAGCTGGAGTATGCAAATGATGATGAATTCATTGCAAGATTTCATCGGGAAGCCCACGCGGCAACCAGTCTTTCACATCCAAACATCGTCACGATTTATGATGTTGGGGATGAGGATGGCATTTACTACATGATCATGGAATATGTCAGCGGCATGACATTAAAGCAATACATACAGACTCATGGTTCCATCGTGGTGCCTGATACAGTCGATATCATGAAGCAAGTCACTTCCGCGATTTCACACGCTCACGCTAACGGAATCGTCCATCGTGACATCAAACCGCAGAATATCCTGATTGATGATTATGGAAAAGTGAAGGTGACGGACTTTGGCATAGCTACAGCGCTGAGCGCAACATCATTGACACAGACCAATGCCATGCTGGGCTCGGTACACTATTTATCACCCGAACAAGCAAGGGGAGGCATTGCTACCAAGAAGTCCGATGTCTATTCCCTCGGTATTGTCATGTTTGAATTGCTTACCGGTCGTCTGCCGTTCTCCGGTGAATCAGCTGTCAGCATTGCTTTGAAGCATTTACAGACTGACACACCATCTGTCAGACGGTGGGCAGGAGATATTCCGCAAAGTGTCGAGAATATCGTTTTGAAAAGCACGACGAAGGATCCTTTCTACCGTTATATGAGCACATATGATATGGAGACGGACTTGGAAACATGTCTGGATCCTTCAAGGGCGGACGAACCGCGTTATGCTCCTCCCAAGGATGATGGTGAAACTACGAAAGCCATCCCGATCATTTCGGAGAAAGATCTGAACAAAGCTTCGCTAGCTGATACGATCGTGCATAACGGTCATACGAATCCACCAAAACAAGAAGATCAGAAAAAGCCGAAAAAGAAGAAAAAAAGATGGAAAGTGCTTATATGGATTACTGTCATTCTCTTATTGCTCGCAGGCGCAGGAGTGGGTATCGTACTTGCTACAGCTCCAAAAGAAGTTACGATGATCGACGTAAGAGGTGATTCCTATGCAGATGCTGTCGATAAGCTATCCGACCTTGATCTGCACGTGAAGAGGGAAGCAACCGCCTCTGATACGATAGAAGAAGGAAGTGTCGTCAAGACAGATCCTTCCGCAGGCAGTAAAATCAAGGAAGGCTCCAGTGTTACGGTTTATACAAGTATCGGCAAGGAAAAAGAAGAATTTGATGATTATGAGGGCAAGTCATTCTCCCAAGTTGAAAAACTTTTGGATGACAAGGGGTATAAGAATGTACGCTCTTACGAGGAGTTCTCGGATGAACCAGTTGGTACAATCATCTCCCAAATTCAGCCTCAAGCAGGATCACAGGTGGTCCCAGAAGATACCACGGTCATCTTTGAAGTGAGCAAAGGACCGGAAGCGGTGACACTGACAGATTTGACTGGTATGACAGAAGAGGAAGCTCAATCTTATCTAGATAAAAATGATTTGGATGGGAATTTTATTGAGCAGCCTTCAGATGAAGTTGATGAAGGTGTCGTAATCCGGCATAATCCCGGATCAGGGCAATCCATTGAAGAAAATGGCAGTGTCGATTTGTATGTCTCGACTGGCCCGGAAAACCTGCCACCTGCGACGCATACGGTAACATTCACTGTTCCCTACGAGCCAGATGATGCACAAGCGGGCGAAGATGAACAGAGCGGAGGGACACAAAATGATCCTGTCCCTCAGATAGTTCAGATCTATGTAGGTGACGCAGACCATGATGTGACCGAGCTCTATGATGAACGTACTATCACAGAGGATGAGGAAATTACGCTCACGCTCAGCATACCGGCTGGCGGAGAAGCAGAATATCGTATATTGCGTGATGACGAAGTGATTTTGGAAAAAACTGTTCCGTATGAAGACAGGGAAGGTGAATAAATGCCATCAGGTAAGATTATGAAAGCACTGAGTGGGTTTTATTATGTGCTTACAGAAGACGGAGAGACCTATCAATGCCGTGGCAGAGGTGTATTCCGCAAACAGAAAATAACGCCTTTGGTCGGTGATCAAGTGGTATTCGAAGCGGAGACGAAGCAAGAGGGTTATGTGCTTGATGTGCGTCCGCGGAAGAATGAGCTAGTCAGGCCCCCGATCGCCAATATCGATCAGGCAATTATCGTAACATCAGCTGCACAGCCGGATTTCAGCACAGCATTGCTCGACCGCTTTCTTGTATTGGTAGAGTCAAAAGGTATTCAGCCAGTTATTTTCATTACGAAGATGGACATGCTGTCTGCGGATAAATTGGACATAATCGAAGCATTTAAAGAGGATTATCGAGAAATCGGTTATTCGGTAGAGATGCTGTCCTCTAAAGAGGAAACGAATCTAGAGCAAGTGCAGCTGCATATGAAAGATAAGATTTCAGTAATAGCGGGTCAGTCAGGAGTCGGCAAGTCGTCGATGCTGAATGCTATCGACCCGCGCCTGGACCTTGAAACAAATGAGATATCCGAAAGTCTGGGACGCGGACGCCATACGACAAGACATGTGGAGCTTATACCAATCGGCGGCGGCCTTGTTGCAGACACGCCTGGATTCAGCTCATTGGAGTTTACCGAATTGGAAGCCGAGGAGCTGCCATCCTGTTTCCCTGAATTCAGGGAGCGAGAAGACGACTGTAAATTCAGAGGCTGTATGCATCACAAGGAACCGAAATGTGCGGTAAAGACAGCGGTCGAATCAGGGGAGATCCCTGAATACCGTTACACACATTACCTGCAGTTCCTAGAGGAAATCAAATCGAGAAAGCCGAGGTATTAATGATGACGAAAATCGCACCATCTATTCTTTCAGCTGACTTCGCTAATTTGGCGAATGAAATTCGCGATGTAGAAAAAGGCGGAGCCGACTACATCCATGTCGATGTCATGGACGGTCATTTTGTCCCGAATATAACGATCGGCCCCCTTATCGTAGAGGCGATTCGTCCTGTGACAAAGCTGCCCCTTGATGTGCATTTGATGATCGAAAACCCTGATCGATATATTGAAGAGTTCGTCAAGGCTGGAGCCGATATCATTACAGTCCACCAAGAGGCTTGCATACATTTGCACCGCACAATCATGATGATCAAGGAACAAGGGGTAAGAGCTGGTGTTGTATTGAATCCTGCCACTCCGGTCAGCTTGATTGAAGAGATGCTGCCTGAGCTGGATATGGTGTTGTTGATGACGGTGAACCCAGGCTTTGGCGGCCAGCGATTCATTCCTTCCGTGCTGAAGAAAGTAGAAGAGCTGTCCAAACTACGGGAAGCACTCGAGCTCGACTTCGAAATCGAGATTGATGGCGGTGTGAATATCGAAACAGCAGGACTATGTACGGATGCCGGTGCGGATGTGCTAGTTGCTGGAAGTGCTGTCTATAATCAGGAAGACCGGGCGGCGGCAATCGCTGCAATCCGGAAAGCAGCTGAATGACACATGGGTACCAAGCTTAGTGTTGGGCTTGTCGGCGGTGCAGGAAGGCTGCCGGACTTACATTCTGAATATCATCACATATGGATCGGAGCAGATGCAGGTGCACTAGCGCTCGCATCTGCGGGTATCCGGATGAGAGTGGCTGTTGGTGATTTTGATTCTGTGTCGGAAGAAGAATTGATTATGATCCGTCGTTTCGCAGATCAGGTGCTGGTGTATCCGCCTGAAAAAGATGAAACAGATTTTGAACTCGCCATTCGTCAAGCCGAAGAGTTGGGCGCTGAAAGTGTGGCGGTGTATGGGGTGACCGGCGGAAGGCTGGATCATGAACTGATCAACATCCAGATGCTTTACCGGCTGCTGGACAGCTTCGAGCAAGCTGTCATCATCGACCAGCAGAACAATATCCGGATGCATCGACCGGGTACATACCGGACAGAACAAGATGATGCATATCGTTATATATCATTTCTTTCCTTCTCTGAGCAAGTTACTGGTCTAACATTGACTGGCTTTAAATATCCTTTAACAGATGCTTCAATCCATTGGGGAGAAACATTGTCCATCTCCAATGAGCTTGTTGCACAATCTGGTACTTATTCATTTGCTTCAGGCATAGTAATAATGATAAAGAGCAAGGATGTTTAAAAGCTACAGCGTTTAGGCTGCTCAGGAAAAAGGAGGAAGGGGATCTTATGAAATTTTATACCTTTAAACTCCCGAGGTTCATCGGTGGCTTCGTCCGCGTCATTATCGGAACGTTTAAAAAAGATTAGCACAAAAAAAGCACTCCTTCGAGAAAGGGTGCTTTTTTTGTCGCATGCGAATGCTACCATAAAAGTATTTTAGAAATGCTATTTATACGCGTTCGATGTTACCTTTTTTAAGTGCACGAGCTGAAACGTAAACTTTTTTAGGTTTACCGTCAACAAGAATGCGAACTTTTTGAACGTTTGCTTTCCAAGTACGTTTATTAGCGTTCATGGCATGAGAACGAGCATTACCAGAACGAGTAGTACGTCCTGTGATTACACATTTGCGTCCCATGTTATCCCTCCTAATATTACGAGTTAATTTTTAACACTAAACAAATTTATCACAACTCGGCACGTAATGCAATAATCTAACAAAAATATATCAAGAAAAATTACTTGACAGTAAACTGTTTAGCTGGCATTGTAAAAAGGGCTATTTTTAATCCGCTTTCAAATGGAGCTTCCATATAGTATAGTAGGGATAGATTTGAGAAGTGTTAGGAGGAGCCGTATGACCCTTCATCTGACTACAGAAGATGGAAGTATTACGATCGCCACGGATGTGATCGCAACATTGGCTGGAAGTGCCGCGGTAAAATGCTATGGCATCGTTGGTATGGCTTCCAGACATCAATTACGTGACGGCATAGCAGAAATACTCCGCAGGGAGAACTATTCTAAAGGGATAGTTGTGACCCAGGCGGACAACAAAGTCCAGATCGACTTACATATTATTGTAAGTTATGGAACGAAGATATCCGAGGTTGCACATAATGTGCAATCCCAAGTGAAATATACATTGGATCGGGCATTGGGCGTACTGACGAGCTCTGTGAACATTTATATACAAGGCGTCAGTGTTTCTGCAGACTAGGATAGCCGGCAGATTTAAGGAGGAAACGGTTTGAGTGTTGGAAATGTGGATGGAAAGACATTTGCGGGGATGCTGCTGACTGGTGCACATCATCTGGCGAATAACGCTAAGACGATTGATGCGCTGAATGTATTTCCCGTGCCGGATGGCGATACAGGTACAAACATGAATTTGACGATAACGTCTGGGGCAAAAGCTGTACAAGAGGCCGACAGTGAAGAAGTCGGTGTGCTTGCTGCGGCTTTTGCCAAAGGTCTGCTGATGGGAGCAAGGGGCAACTCTGGTGTCATTCTCTCTCAGCTTTTCCGTGGCTTTGCCAAAGCATTGGAAGGGCAGAAGGATTTGACAGCTGGACAATTGGCCAATGCGCTGGATGCAGGTGTCAAAACGGCTTATAAGGCGGTCATGAAGCCTGTAGAAGGAACGATACTTACAGTAGCAAAGGACGCTGCAGCAGCTGCAGTCGAAAAATCCAAGACCGAAGCAGATCCGATAGAGCTTTTCAGGTATGTGGTTGAATCTGCAAAGATAAGTCTGAGCCGTACGCCGGAATTGCTCCCTGTATTAAAGGAAGTTGGCGTTGTAGACAGCGGAGGCCAAGGATTGGTTACTGTGTATGAAGGATTCCTTGCAGCTCTGACAGGAGAAGAACTGCCTGCAGAGGTGCAGCATGGCAAGATGGAGAATCTCGTCAGTGCGGAGCATCATAAGCAAGCGCAGGATTTCTTGGATACAGCTGATATTACGTATGGCTATTGCACAGAATTTATGGTCAAATTCGAAGAGGACAAGCTTCGGGAGCAGCCTTTTGATGAACAGGCTTATCGTGAGGAATTGAACGGTCGAGGAGATTCCTTGCTTGTTGTAGCCGACGAAGATGTCGTAAAGGTCCATATTCACACCGAGTATCCTGGAGAAGTAATGACATATAGTCAGCAATATGGCAGTCTGATCAATATGAAAATCGAAAATATGCGGGAACAGCATGCGGCGATTGTCGGTAATAAAGAAAAGAAAGAACGTAATCAGCACGCCGTTGTGACAGTTGCAATGGGAGAAGGCGTAAAAGCATTATTTGAGAGCCTTGGAGCAAATGTCGTCATTTCAGGCGGACAGACTATGAATCCAAGTACACAGGACATTGCGGACGCCATTAAAGCAGCTAATGCAGATTCTGTTTATATTTTGCCTAATAACAAGAATATCATCATGGCTGCAGAGCAGGCAGCTAAAATGGCAGAGGTGCAGGCGTTTGTTGTTCCAACGAAAACAATACCGCAGGGGATGCGTTCTTTGCTTGCTTTTGATGTGACCCAGGCAGCAGACGGCAATGCTGAAGCTATGACAGAGGCAATTTCGCAGGTGAAATCCGGACAAGTGACACATGCTGTTCGTGATACGACAATCGAGGGCGTATCGATAAAAGAAGGGCAGTTCATCGCTATACAAGAAAGCAAGATCATCTCAGCTGCTTCTGACGCAGAACAGGCGCTGGAGCTCCTGCTTGAGCAAATGGTCAGTGAAGAGGATGAATTAATCACAGTGATTCGCGGTGAAGACGCGGTCGATGCCGATGATCGCTTGGAGGATTTTGTGGAAGGAAAATTCCCTGAAGCGGAACTGGAGATCCATGAAGGTAATCAGCCTGTTTATACGTACTTGGTCGCAGTAGAATAATTACGGGGAAAGCTCCTTAACGGGAGCTTTTTTCATTGGTTACAGTAGGAACATATGTGTGATGCATGCTAAAATAGAAGAAGAAGGAGTGAGCCTATGAAATATCAATCCGTATTTGATATTATCGGACCGGTCATGGTCGGTCCATCCAGTTCGCATACTGCCGGAGCAGCCCGTATCGGACGTGCTGCAAGACTGATCTTCGGAATAGAACCGACTTGGGCGACGGTGCATCTATATGGGTCGTTTGCTAAAACATATCGCGGTCATGGTACTGACTTGGCAATTGCCGGCGGTCTGCTTGGCTATGATACAGATGATGATCGAATCAGGTTCGCATTGGAAACAGCCAAAAAACAAAATATGAAAATAGAATTCATTGAAGATACAGCTGCTACGGAACATCCAAATACAGCAAGAATAAAGCTTGGAACAGAAGAGAGCAGCATGGAGCTGGTCGGTATCTCTATCGGCGGCGGAAAAGTCGAAATCACTGAGCTAAACGGCTTTGAACTGCGTATGTCAGGTAATAAGCCGGCTATTTTGATTATGCATAATGATCGTTTTGGTGCGATAGCTTCCGTGACTCAAATTTTGGCTCAGCACGAGATTAATATAGCGCATATGGAGGTTTCCCGGAAGGATGTCGGAAAGGATGCGCTTATGGTGATCGAGACGGATCAAAACGTGGAGGATGATGTGATGCATATATTAGAAAAAGCTTCGCACATCAACCGTGTATCCCGCTTGATCAATTAAACAGGAGGAATGAATATGTTTCGCAATGTAGCGGAATTGCTTGAACAAGCAAATGCGGACAGCATTTCCATATCAGAAGTGATGATCCGCCAGGAGATGGATGTCCATCAGCGTTCCCGTGAGGAAGTAATGGGACAGATGGAGCGAAATTTAGTAATCATGGAGGAAGCAGTGGAACGAGGGTTGCAAGGTGTGACATCTCACTCTGGTTTGACAGGAAACGATGCTGTTTTGCTTCAGCAATATATGGCGAAAGGCAACACGCTTTCTGGACATCTGCTTTTAGATGCTGTAAGTAAAGCTGTTGCCACCAACGAAGTAAATGCAGCGATGGGAATGATTTGCGCCACGCCAACCGCAGGAAGTGCGGGATGTGTGCCGGGGGCGTTATTTGCTGTTAAAGAAAGGCTGAATCCGACTCGTGAGCAAATGATTCGTTTCCTGTTCACAGCAGGAGCTTTTGGATTCGTTGTAGCCAACAATGCCTCCATCAGCGGTGCAGAAGGTGGATGCCAGGCTGAAGTAGGCTCTGCTGCTGCAATGGCCAGTGCAGCTGTGGTTGAAATGGCTGGCGGTACACCAGAACAAAGTGCCGAAGCTTTTGCAATAACGTTAAAAAACATGCTCGGACTTGTATGTGATCCAGTCGCTGGACTGGTAGAAGTGCCGTGTATTAAGAGAAACGCCGCCGGAGCTTCTAATGCCATTGTATCTGCTGATATGGCGCTTGCGGGTGTCACAAGCAGGATACCTTGTGATGAAGTGATTGGGGCTATGTACCGGATCGGTAAGAGTATGCCGTCAGCACTTCGCGAAACAGCGGAAGGCGGTTTGGCTGCCACACCAACTGGACGCAGACTGGCAGATATGATTTATGGGATAAACAAAGGGAAAGAGTGAGAAATTTGCTGAAGCAACCGGTTGATCAAGTAAAAGGAATCGGTGCAAAGCTCGCGGAAGGATTGGCGAATATGGGGATCTTCACAGTCGAAGATCTCCTTTTTCATCTGCCGTATCGGTATGATGTCTTCGATGTCCAGCCGTTAGCTGAACTGATTCATGATGATAAAGTGACGATTGAAGGTGAAATCGCCTCTCCGGCTCAAGTGCAATATTACGGACGGAAAAAGAACAAACTAACTGTAACGCTCCTCGTTGAGAATGTTGCAGTGAAGGCGATCATGTTCAATCGTGCATTTGCCCAGAAACAGCTGATGCCGGGCAAGAAAGTGACGATGACAGGGAAATGGGATCAGCATCGTCTGCAGCTTACTGTCAGTAACTTCAAGGTTGGCGGAGCGGATGAGCTGACTCCGGTTCAGCCCGTTTATGGTGTGAAAGGTACAGTGACAGTACGGCAGCTGCAAAAAAGTGTGAAACAGGCGCTGGAACAGTATGATGAAGACATCGAGGAAATCCTGCCAGCATCATTTTTAGCATCCTATAAAATGCCAGATAGGAAAACAGCATTACATTATATGCACTTTCCACCTGACAGACAGGCGCTGGCTCATGCTCGGAGACGATTCACTTATGAGGAATTTCTATTGTTCCAGCTTAAAATGCAGTTTATCCGTAAACAAAAACGGGAAGCATCGGCTGGAGGAAGCTTAGCTTATGATAAAGAGAAGGTACAAGCTTTTGTAGCTACGCTTCCTTTTACGTTGACGAACGCCCAGCAGAGAGTGCTCAAGGATATTATGCGGGATCTGCATTCTCCTTACCGGATGAACCGCCTTTTACAAGGGGATGTTGGTTCCGGTAAAACGGCTGTTGCAGCTGTTGCGCTTTATGCAGCCGTTACAGCAGGTAAACAGGGTGCGATTATGGTCCCGACAGAGATTCTAGCTGAGCAGCATGCCCAGTCCTTATCTAGTATGCTGGATGGTTTCGCTACCGTAGCGTTGCTCACAGGAAGTGTGAAAGGCAAGCGCCGGAAAGCCGTTCTCGAACAAATTGTCAATGGAGAAGTAGATATTGTTGTTGGAACACATGCATTGATTCAAGATGAAGTGCATTATAAAAACCTTGCGCTTGCTATAGTCGATGAACAGCATCGATTTGGCGTTGCGCAGCGACGAACGCTGCGAGATAAAGGTCTTCACCCGGACGTTCTGTTCATGACAGCTACACCGATTCCGCGTACACTGGCAATCACTGCATTCGGTGATATGGATGTATCAGCTATTGATGAGATGCCAGCTGGGCGTAAAGAAATAGAGACGTATTGGGTTAAGGAAAATACGATAGATCGGGTGCTGGATTTCATCCGGAAGGAAGTCGCAGCCGGTCATCAGGCATATGTCATAAGCCCGCTGATTGAGGAATCGGACAAGCTGGATATCCAGAATGCAGTCGATCTGCATCAGATGCTGGCTGCTGTTTTTGAGCCGGATATTCGTGTCGGGCTTATGCATGGACGTTTGCCTGCTGATGAAAAAGACGCCGTTATGAAGGAATTCGCCGAAAATGAAACCCAAGTCCTCGTATCTACCACAGTAGTGGAAGTCGGGGTGAACGTTCCAAATGCTACGCTGATGATCATCTATGATGCAGAGCGCTTCGGACTATCCCAGCTGCATCAGCTCCGGGGACGTGTAGGTCGTGGGGATGCACAAAGTTATTGTATTTTGATTGCTGAACCAAAAGGAGAAATCGGAAAAGAACGCATGCGTATCATGACAGAAACGACGAATGGATTCGAGCTGTCCGAGCAGGATTTGCAGCTCAGGGGTCCTGGTGATTTCTTTGGTAAAAAGCAAAGCGGTATACCGGAATTCAAGGTTGGCGACATGGTGCACGACTACCGGGCACTTGAAACAGCACGTAAGGATGCAGAGCAAATTATTGCAGAAGAAAGATTGGAAAATGACCCTGCTTATCGTAATTTATTGCAAGCGCTGGACACAGAGTTTGCGCTGAATGGAAACGTTCTCGACTAAAACGGCTGTTGCAAATTCTGGCCTGCTATTATATATTACTTTTAGTACCTAGTCTTAATTTTGGCGGTGGAGAAATGAGAAGAAGCAAAAAAGACAGACAGGACTTACTGCGGGAAACGATTGAAAAAACACCGTTCATTACAGACGAGGAATTGGCGAAGAAATTCGCTGTCAGCATACAGACTATCCGTTTGGATCGCATGGAACTGACAATTCCTGAGCTGCGGGAACGAATTAAGCACGTCGCTAATTCCCAGTGGGATGAAACCGTGAAATCCATCAATATTGATGAGGTAATCGGGGAAATCATCGATTTGGAGCTGGATGAACGGGCGATCAGTATATTGGATATAAAACCAGAGCACGTTTTCACACGGAACCAGATTGCCAGAGGGCATCATCTGTTTGCGCAAGCCAATTCCTTAGCGGTTGCGTTGATCGATGATCCGTTCGCACTAACCTTCCACTCAGAGATCACCTTCACGAGACAAGTGAAACTCCATGAAAGAGTAGTAGCCAAAGCGAAGGTCATCCGGCAGGACAGGAAGCGGACGGTCATCCAAGTGGATAGTGCTGTTGACCAAGAAGAAGTATTTAAAGGTACGTTCGAGATGTTCCGCTCGAGCGTGAAAGAAGGGAAATAAGTTATGCGAATAGCAATCGACGCAATGGGTGGCGACAACGCACCGGAAGAGATAGTCAAAGGTGCCGTTCTTGCAGCTACAGAGGATGCATCCTTGGAGCTGACACTGGTTGGAGATCAAAGCAAGATCGAACTGCATTTAGGTGAGATCCGTCCGGCTAACATTCGGATTATACATACAGAGGAGTACATTACAGCAGACGACGAGCCTGTCCGGGCTATCCGGCGCAAGAAGCAGTCGTCACTTGTACTGACTGCTCAGGAAGTAAAAGAAGGTCGTGCTGATGCCTGTGTTTCAGCAGGAAATACAGGTGCCATCATGACAGCAGGTCTGATGATAGTCGGCCGCATTAAAGGCATCGAGCGTCCGGCGCTGTCCCCAACTCTTCCGACGGTGGATGGAAAGGGGTTCGTCCTGCTTGATGTTGGTGCGAACATTGACGCTAAAGCGAACCATCTATTACAATACGGCGTAATGGGCTCCATCTATGCGGAGAAAGTTCGCGGGATAAAAAATCCTCGTGTAGGATTGCTTAATGTAGGCACGGAAGAAGGCAAGGGTAACGACCTGACGAAGAAAGCATTCGAGCTTCTCAGCAGTGCCCCGATAAACTTTATCGGTAATGTAGAAGGCCGGGATTTCCTTTCTGGAGATTTTGATGTTGTTGTGACGGACGGCTTTAGCGGCAATATCGCCCTCAAAACAATAGAGGGAGCAGCATCGATGTTCTTCACGACGATCAAGAAGGCCTTCTTAAAAAATACAAAGACCAAGCTTGCAGCTGCCATGATGAAACCACAGCTGAAGGAAATTAAAGCAAGCACAGAATATGCAGAATATGGCGGTGCCGCTTTGTTTGGGCTTGCTGCACCTTTTGTGAAGGCGCACGGTTCCTCCAATGCGCGTGCTATCCAAGTTGCTATCCTGCAAACAAAGCAAATGGCAGAAAATAATGTAACAGGAATTATCAAAGATACGATCCAGAGCATCAAGAAAGACGAGGAGGACGTTAAGTGAAACGAGTAGCTTTTGTATTTCCTGGACAAGGCTCACAAGCAGTGGGCATGGCTCAGGAAATGTACAACGCATATGATGAAGTGAAAAGTCTTTTCCAAGCGGCAGACGAATTATTGCCGCAGCCAATAACACCTTTGATGTTTGAAGGACCGGCAGAAGAGCTTACGAAAACAGAGAATGCACAGCCAGCATTGCTTCTCACAAGTGCTGCCATCTATCAAGTTTTACAGAATGAGGGCGTTAGACCAGTCGTTACGGCCGGTCACAGCTTGGGAGAATACAGTGCACTTGTTGCTGCTGGCGTTTTTCGTGCGGAAGAAGCAGCTGTGCTTGTTAACAAGCGTGGTCAGCTGATGGAAAAAGCCTATCCGGCAGGGCAAGGTTCTATGGCTGCGGTATTAGGGCTAAGTCTGGAAGACATCAAGATTGCTCTCCAATCAGTTGATAAGGAGCATGGTGAAATTGTCGATGCTGCGAATATCAACTGCCCTGGTCAGATCGTCATTTCCGGTACGAAAAAAGGAATTGAACTTGCTGAGCCGCTTTTGAAAGAAGCTGGAGCTAAACGCGTGCTTCCGCTGAACGTCAGCGGTCCATTCCATTCCAGATTGATGAAACAAGCTGCGGAAGAATTTGCATCTGTACTTGCAGACGTGGAGAAAGCCGATGCATCGATTCCTGTTTATGCAAACGTAACAGCTGAGAAGGTTCTTGATCAAAAAGAGATTGAACAGCTGCTCGTTCAACAGCTATACTCTCCAGTCCGTTTTGAAGAAACTATTGTCAACATGCTGCAAAATGACGAACTGGATGCGATTGTAGAAGTAGGAAACGGAAAAGTACTAAGCGGATTAGTAAAGAAAATTAACCGCCGCACGACAACTTTCAATGTACAAGATCCCGAAACATTGCAAGCATTTTTGACGTGGTACAAGGAGGAAGAATAAATGCTATCAGGTAAAGCAGCTCTCGTTACTGGTGCATCCCGCGGAATTGGCCGAGAAATTGCATTGGAACTTGCGCGTAATGGCGTGAATGTAGCGGTAAACTACTCCGGAAGCAAAGAAAAGGCAGAGGCAGTTGCAGAGGAAATTCGTGCTCTCGGGCAGGAATCAATCGTGATCCAAGCGAATGTAGCAGAAGAAACAAGCGTAAAAGATATGGTCAAGCAAACTATTGAAGCATTCGGCAGCTTGGATATACTGGTAAATAATGCTGGTATCACACGTGATAACCTCCTTATGCGCATGAAGGAAGAGGATTTCGATGCAGTCATCCAGACGAATTTGAAAGGCGTATTCCTTTGCACGAAAGCAGTAACACGTCAAATGATGAAACAAAAAGCTGGCCGCATCATCAATGTAGCGAGCATTGTTGGTGTCAGCGGTAATCCTGGGCAAGCTAACTATGTAGCTGCAAAAGCAGGAGTCATCGGTTTAACGAAAACTGCAGCCAAAGAGCTTGCTGCGCGAAACGTTTTAGTGAATGCCGTTGCTCCAGGATTCATCACGACTGATATGACGGATGAAATGACAGATGAACAGAAGCAGGCAATGCAAAGCATGATTCCGCTTGGTAAACCAGGCAAGCCGGAAGACGTTGCCCGTGTCGTTCGTTTCCTTGCATCTGAGGACAGTAATTACATGACTGGACAAACGCTGCACATCGATGGCGGCATGGTGATGTAATACAATGAAATAATTGTAGTTTTCCGGGACGAAATGTCCTATAATACTGAAGGGAGGTGAATTTCCTATGGCAGATGTATTCGAGCAAGTAAAACAAATCGTTATTGATCGTCTTGATGTAGACGAATCCAAAGTAACACTAGAGGCTTCTTTCAAAGAAGATCTAGAAGCAGATTCCCTTGATGTTGTGGAATTGGTTATGGAATTGGAAGATCAATTCGACATGGAAATTTCTGATGAAGATGCGGAAAAAATCGCTACTGTTGGCGACGCTGTAAACTACATAAACAGCAAACAGTAAGATTTAAATAAGATGCATAGGAGAAAGTCCCGTCACTTTGTAGGCGGGACTTTCTCCGCATCATCACAACAACTGGAAAGTGGGGACAGCAGAATGAGCTTAGATAAACTGCAGGAGAAGCTTGGGATTCATTTCCATGATGAAGCTTTATTGCAGAATGCCTTGACCCATTCATCTTATGTGAATGAACATCGTCACCTGAAGAAGACGGATAACGAACGATTGGAATTCCTTGGCGATGCTGTATTGGAGCTTGGTGTATCCCAATTTCTGTACAAGCATTACCCTGATATGCCGGAAGGGAATATGACGAAACTCCGAGCTGCTATAGTCAGAGAGGAATCCCTCGTATTGTTCGCCAAAGAAATGGATCTTGGTACATATGTGCTGCTCGGAAAAGGGGAAGAGCGCACGGGAGGCAGAACACGTCCAGCATTACTGGCTGATGTGTTCGAGGCATTTGTCGGTGCTTTGTATCTTGATCAGGATTTCGATGTGGTACTCGGTTTTTTCGAAAAAATCGTCTTTCCTAAAATCAGCCAAGGTGCTTTTTCACATGCGATGGATTACAAGAGCAGGCTGCAGGAAGTTATCCAGCAGGACAAAGATAAAGTGATCACGTATACAATCGTTGATGAAAGAGGTCCTGCCCACAGCCGTGAATTCGTTGCCGAGCTGAAGGTTCAGGGAGAACTTGTCGGTACTGGAACCGGCCGGACAAAAAAGGAAGCAGAGCAGCAGGCAGCCCGTATTGCGTTGGAAGCTTTAACAGAATAGAAAAACGGCGGAGAGTAAAGTTGTCTCCGCCGTTTTTTTATTTTCGATAGTTCGCCAGCTCTTGGATGAATGCTTCTGTCTCTGATACACTGAGCTGTCCTTTAGATTCGATATGATCATATAAGAACTTAATATCATGATAATTCTCCAGCTTGTAGTCCTCTGGCTGCATGATGGAACGGTTGACGACAACAAGCCGGTCGGCTATGCCGTTGATGAGGATGGACAGGTTCTCCTCTGATGCCTGTTCGAGCTTCATGGGCGAGCCTCCTTTGACGTAATTGATACCTATTATGTACCCTTAGTTTATGATAAAATAAATAAGTTAAAAACAAAAGAGAAACCAATAACTATGCAGAAATAAGCGATAAGCTTTCAATATAGGAGAATGAGTATGTTCCTGAAACGATTAGAAACCGTCGGATTCAAATCATTTGCCGAAAAAGTGACACTTGACTTTGTACCAGGTGTTACGGCAGTGGTAGGTCCGAATGGAAGCGGGAAAAGTAATATAACCGATGCCATCCGCTGGGTATTAGGCGAGCAGTCGGCAAAAAGTCTGCGTGGATCCAAGATGGAAGATATCATCTTCCAGGGCAGCGATACGAGAAAAGCGCTTAATGTAGCAGAAGTGACACTTGTATTGGACAATGCCGATCAGACGTTACCGCTGGAGTATCAGGAAGTGAGTGTGACCAGGCGGGTATTCCGTTCTGGAGAGAGCCAATTTTTGATCAATAACCAAAGCTGCCGTCTGAAGGATATCATTGACTTGTTCATGGATTCCGGATTGGGAAGGGAAGCCTTCTCTATTATCAGTCAAGGAAAAGTAGAGGAGATCCTAAGCTCCAAACCGGAAGAAAGAAGGTCTATCTTCGAAGAAGCTGCCGGGGTACTGAAATACAAGCAGCGAAAGAAGAAGGCAGAATATAAGCTGGCAGAAACACAGGAAAATTTAAATCGAGTTGAAGATATTACGTATGAAATAGAAGGACAGCTTGAACCATTGCGTGAGCAAGCTGCAATCGCAAAAGATTTTCTGGAGAAAAAAGCACAGCTGAAAGATGTCGAAATCGGATTGCTAGTTGCGGAGATCGAGCAATTACATAAAGAATGGCAAGCGGTTCTGCAAGAGCTTGAAGTGAACAAGCACGAGCTTGAAGTCCAGAAGCAGGCAATAGGCGAAAAAGAACAGCTGCTGGAATCGGAGAAGACAGAATTGCACGCGCTGGATGCTTCTCTCGACGAACTGCAAGCCTCCTTGCTAATTGTGACGCAAGAGCTTGAAAATCTGGAAGGCAAGAAACAGCTGTTGAATGAACGCTCCAAGCATCTGGCAGAAAACAAAGAAAAGCTGGAAAAAGATACAGAGCAGCTGGGAGTCACACTGGAGCAGCAGCTGAAACAGCTGGAGCAGGAACAAGCAGCCCTGGATGCGTTGGATTTGGAGAACAAAGCAATCAAATCAGATTTACGCTCATTGGACAAACAGCTATCCCGCACACAGGAAGATTTGAGTGAACAAATAGAAGAAAAGAAGAGTGATTATATCGATTTGCTGAATGAACAAGCAGCAAAGCGGAATGAGACGAACTCACTCAAACAGCAGCTCACTAGTATCGATGCGAAAAAAGAACGTCAGCGTACAAAATATAAAGATATCGTTTTGAATCGCGATGAAATCAGTGAAAAACGAGAACAATTGGCTGCAAGATTGAAAGATGCTACCGTAAGCCGCGAACAGGCTGAGGAAAAGGCAGATTCACTTCGGATGGAAGCAGCGCAAAAACGGGAGCAGTACCAGGAAGCACAGAGCAAACTGTACACCGGCTATCAGCATATCGAGAAGCTTCGTTCCAAGCAGGAGATGCTGCAGGAGATGAAAGAGGAGTTCCAAGGATTTTTCCAAGGAGTAAAAGCGATCCTCAAAGCGCGTCAGGATCAAAAGCTCGAAGGAATCAAGGGGGCTGTCATCGAGTTGATCGATGTACCATCCGCGTATGTCACAGCGATGGAAACCGCTCTTGGAGGTCAAGCTCAGCATATCGTGGTCGATACGGAGGCAAGTGCCCGTCAGGCAATCAATTGGCTGAAACAGACGCATAATGGCCGTGCTACATTTTTGCCGCTATCATCAATCCAGCCGAAACAGATACCGGCCAATGTGTTGGGGAATGCTTCCAATCGGGAAGGATTCATCGGTATTGCCGCAGATCTCATTAAGGTCGATCCCCAGTACAAGAGAGCAGTCGATTTTCTGTTAGGAAATGTGGTCATCGCAGAAGACTTGCAGCATGCCAATGCGATTGCTGCTGCTCTTGGCAGACGGTATCGCGTTGTTACACTTACGGGTGATGTAGTAAACCCAGGGGGATCTATGACTGGAGGAGCGCAAAAACGCAATAGTCAATCTCTGTTTACAAGAGAAAAGGAAATGCAGGAAGTGACGGAAAAACTGTCTGATTTCCAGGCCCGGACAGAAGTGTTCGAACGTAAAGTCGCACAGCTGAAAGAAGAACTTCAGCAGTTGGAGACTTCAGCAGAGGAAACCAGACAGAGCTTGAAGCAGCTGCAGGAATCGGAACAGGAACTCCAGGCAGCATTTACCGAAACAAGCATACGCTTCATGCATGCCAATGATAACCTCACCATGTATGACCAGGATAATGCGCAGTATGACGCTGAACGAGAAGAAGTGGAGAAGCGCATCGAGCACCTGCAGACTGAACTTGTCGATTTGGATCTCAAGCTTCAGGATATACAGCTGGAAATCAGTGAGCTGACGGAAGCTCACCAGGCTTGGCAACAGACAAAGGAAATTAAACGGGACGAACAGCAGGCCTTACAAATACGTTCTGCTGAAAGCCTTGCTAAGCTTGAAAATCAGCGACAGCGGCTCAGTGAGTTTACACAGCAGCTGGATCTTACCAAGCAGAAATATGAAGATCAGCAGCGGGTGCTGCAGCAAATGGCCGAAGTTGGCGAGAAAGGCCAGACAGAGGAAGAGATCACGGAACTGATCAGAGTGAAGCACCAGCATAAGCAGCAGACAACAACCTTGATCGAAGAGCGTAAAGCAGAACGGCAGGAGCGCTATGACTGGTTGCAGCAAGAGGAGCTTTCTGTCAAAGAAGCAAATCGTCTCCACCAAAATCTGGTGCAGCAAGTGCAAGATCAGGAAGTCCGGTCGAACCGTTTGGATGTAGAGCTGGAAAACCGACTGATGAACTTGCAGCAAACCTACTCCCTGACATTCGAAAAAGCATTGGCGTCGTTTGGTAGGGCAGAAGATATCGAAACTGCCCGCACCGAAGTGAAGCTGATCAAACGTGCTATCTCGGAACTCGGCAGCGTCAACGTTGGCGCGATTGAGGAATTTGACCGGATTAATGAAAGATACAGCTTCCTTACCGAACAAAAGGACGACCTTTATCAGGCGAAAGCGACATTGCTTGCCGTAATTGATGAAATGGATGAAGAAATGAAGCGTCTGTTCGAAGATGTGTTCAATAAAATCAAGGCGGAATTCACGGAAGTGTTCCGTTCGCTCTTTGGCGGAGGACACGCGGAGCTGAAACTGACTGATTCTGATAATCTGCTGGAAACAGGTGTCGATATTATCGCACAGCCGCCAGGTAAGAAACTGCAAAATTTAGGTTTGCTTTCAGGCGGAGAACGTGCCCTGACAGCAATTGCCTTGCTGTTTGCTATTTTGCGGGTAAGACCTGTGCCATTCTGTATTCTAGACGAGGTGGAAGCAGCTCTGGATGATGCAAACGTCAGCCGTTTTGCGCAGTACATGAAGCACTTCAGCGAAAAGACCCAGTTCATTGCCATAACCCACAGAAAGGGTACAATGGAGGAAGCGGACGTCCTTTATGGTGTGACGATGCAGGAATCGGGCGTTTCCAGATTGGTGTCCGTCCGGCTGGAGGATGCGCCTGAACTAGTGAAGGTATAAGAAAGGAAGAACAAAATGAGCTTTTTTCAGAAATTGAAAAATAAATTCTCTAATACAAACAATGAAGCAGAGCAGAAAACACCTGAAAAGTACAAAGAAGGACTGAAAAAGACGCGTACTTCCTTCTCTGATCGAATGAATAATTTGATGGCGCGTTATCGAAAAGTGGATGAGGACTTTTTTGAGGAATTGGAAGAAGTACTGATTGCTTCCGATGTAGGTGTGAACACAGTGATGGATCTGGTGGATGAGCTCCGCATGGAAGCGAAACGTCAGAATATCAAAGATACTATCCAGCTGAAAGATGTTATCTCAGAGAAACTGGTTGAAATTTACCAAGGTGATGAAGAGGAACAGCCGCAGAAGCTGAAAATCAATGAGGATGGCCTTACCATTTACTTGTTTGTCGGCGTCAACGGAGTCGGTAAGACGACTAGTATCGGTAAGCTGGCGTATAAGCTGAAGCAGGAAGGCAAGAAAGTCGTCATGGCTGCCGGGGATACTTTCCGGGCTGGAGCGATCGAGCAGCTGCAAGTATGGGGAGAGCGGACTGGTGTTGAAGTAATCCGCCATAATGCTGGAAGTGATCCTGCGGCTGTCATCTATGATGGTATTAAAGCGGCGCAGGCACGAGGGGCAGATGTTCTTCTATGTGATACCGCTGGTCGTCTTCAGAATAAAGTGAATCTGATGAATGAACTAAACAAAGTACATCGCGTCATCGAGCGTGAGGTTCCAGGAGCGCCGCATGAAGTGCTGCTCGTGTTGGATGCAACTACTGGTCAGAATGCTCTTGCACAGGCGAAGACATTCCAAGAGACAGCCAATGTGTCTGGTATTGTTTTATCCAAGCTGGATGGAACAGCTAAAGGTGGTATTGTCTTGGCAATCCGGAATGAAATGAACATCCCGGTCAAGTTCGTCGGTCTTGGCGAACAGATGGAGGATTTGCAGGAATTCGATCCGAATGCCTTTGTATATGGCTTATTCGCTGATTTGATGCAGGATGAGGAAGAAGCAGAATAGCAGTTTCTTGACAGCTGTGCACTTGGTTGGCTACAATTTTGTAAAGGCATTTCACTTAACAAGGGGTGCGGCGCATGTTAGAGAAAACAACTCGAATGAATTATCTATTTGATTTTTATCAGGCACTGCTTACTCCGAAGCAGCGCAGTTATATGGAAATGTATTATCTGGAAGATCTGTCGCTCGGGGAAATTGCGGAAACATTTGAAGTTTCCCGTCAGGCAGTCTATGATAATATCCGGCGTACCGAAGCGATGATTGAAAGCTATGAGAAAAAGCTTCATCTATACGATCGCTTCAAGGAGAGGAGTGCGCTGCTGGATGAGCTGGAAGAATTGATGGACTCCGGCAGCCAGCCCGATGCAAAAGATCTGATCCAAAAGATAAAAGAATTAGATTAGGAGGTCGATTCCATGGCATTTGAAGGATTAGCCGACCGACTGCAGAGTACGATACAGAAAATACGCGGGCGCGGTAAAGTTACAGAACAAGACGTAAAAGAAATGACAAGGGAAGTACGACTTGCTCTCTTAGAAGCAGACGTTAACTTCAAAGTTGTTAAACAACTGATCAACAAAATTAAAGAGCGGGCCATCGGCCAGGAAGTAATGGAGAGCCTTACACCTGGTCAGCAGGTTATCAAGGTTGTTCAGGAAGAACTGACACAGCTAATGGGCGGCGAGCAGAGCAAGATCGCTGTCGCAGACAGACCGCCGACTGTCATTATGATGGTTGGTTTGCAAGGTGCGGGTAAGACGACAACAACCGGCAAGCTTGCCAACCTTCTGCGCAAGAAGCATAACCGTAATCCATTGCTTGTTGCAGCTGACGTATATCGTCCGGCTGCCATCGACCAGCTGGAGACACTTGGCAAGCAGCTTAGCCTGCCTGTATTCTCAATGGGGACAGAAGCAAACCCTGTGGATATTGCGAATGAAGCAATCAAGAAAGCGAAAGAAGAGCATCATGATTATGTCATCATCGATACAGCGGGTCGTCTGCATGTGGATGAAAAGCTGATGGATGAGCTTACACAGATCAAAGCAGATGTAAAACCTGCGGAAATCTTCCTTGTTGTCGATGCGATGACAGGTCAAGATGCCGTAAACGTTGCGGAAAGTTTTGATAGCCAGCTCGATATCTCCGGCGTAGTCTTAACGAAGCTTGACGGTGATACACGAGGCGGTGCCGCATTGTCCATCCGCGCTGTTACCGGTAAGCCGATTAAATTCGTCGGTATGGGAGAGCGTACGGACCAGCTGGAAGCCTTCCATCCGGAACGTATGGCATCCCGTATCCTCGGGATGGGAGACGTGCTTTCCCTGATCGAGAAAGCACAGGAAAATGTCGATGAGAAGCAAGCGCGGGACTTGGAAGAGAAAATGCGCAGCATGAGCTTCACCTTCGACGATTTCCTGGAGCAGATGAGTCAGGTGAAGAAAATGGGACCGCTTGGTGATCTTCTCGATATGCTTCCTGGCGCAGGCAAGATGAAAGGCATGAAGAACGTCCAGCTTGATGAAAAGCAGCTTGTGTACGTCGAAGCGATCATCCAATCGATGACACGCAAGGAACGGCAGGAGCCGTCTTTAATCAATGCCAGCCGCAAGAAACGGATTGCAAAAGGCTCTGGGCGCAGTGTTTCCGAAGTCAATCGTCTGCTGAAACAATTCGAAGATATGAAGAAGATGATGAAGCAAATGACGAACATGCAAAAGGGTAAAAAAGGGCGCGGAATGAAATTTCCTTTTATGTAATGTAAAAACCCTTTACAGTGATTATTTAATCTGATACAATCATATCTTGTGAGAAACATTATTTTGGAGGTGCAACAACATGGCAGTTAAAATTCGTCTAAAACGTATGGGTTCTAAAAGAAACCCTTTCTATCGTGTCGTAGTTGCTGATTCTCGTTCTCCTCGTGACGGACGTATTATCGAGCAAATCGGAACATATAACCCAACAGTTAACCCAGCTGAGGTTAAATTGGATGAAGTAAAAGCTATGGACTGGATGGCTAAAGGCGCTAAGCCAAGCGACACAGTTCGTAACCTTTTCTCTAACGAAGGAATCTTGAAAAAGTTCCACGACTCAAAAAACCAGAAGTAAAGGGCTGATCGATTCTGAAAGCACTCATTGAAGCGATGGTTGCTCCGCTTGTTGATTTTCCTGAGCAGATCGTCGTGCATCAAAGGGAAGAGCAGCATAAGGTCATCTATCAGCTTCAGGTGCATGAATCTGATATTGGCAAAGTGATCGGCAAGGACGGCCGCAATGCTCGTGCCTTTCGCACAGTGCTGCGGGCTGCATCCGCTGATTATGAAAAACGCATTTATCTGGACATAATGTAAAAGGGAGAGGGAAACCTTTCCCTTTTTTACAATGTAAAAAAATGCTTTTCCAGCAGAAAGCCAGGTGTCCGATGAAGATTATCCGAAGCTTGCGCGTCGATGAAGTGATCACTGAATCCAGCAAAGCAGCCATCAGAGAACGTCTTCAAAAGACAGCGCGTCAACTTGACCAAGAGTGTCAACAGCTGTTGTTCGAGAAACGGAAACTCGAAAAGAAACAAGGTGTGTCCAAACAGGATGTGCACAAGCGTTTCCAGGCAGAAATCCGGAAGCGAGAGGAAAAAGCGGCTACGATCGCATTCCAGCTTACACAGCTGGACGTGCTGCCCATTGGCAGTGAGATCATGATCCAAGAGGTTGAAGCTCTTGTTGAAGTTGAAGTAGGCATGAAGTGGGACGAGCTTACAACGAAAAAAATCGTCATCCAAGATGGCATTGTCATCCGGATTGAATAATGAAGGTGAAAAACGATGGATATTAAAATGTTTAATGTAGGAAAAGTCGTCAATACACACGGGATAGCTGGAGAGGTCCGGGTCGTAAGGATCACGGATTTCGATGAACGCTTTGAGCCTGGAGAGGAACTGTATTGGTTCCAGGATGAAAACAGCAAGCCCCAAAAGCTGATTGTAAACACACACCGTAAGCATAAAACTTTCGATTTGCTTACTTTCCAAGGGTATACATCGATCAATCAAGTGGAAGAATTGAAGGGCGGTATCCTGAAAGTCCGTGAAGATCAGCTAAGTGATTTGGAAGAGGATGAGTTCTATTATCACGAGATTATCGGCTGTACAGTTGAGACAGCTGATGGAGAAATCCTTGGAAAAGTGAAAGAGATCCTGTCACCTGGTGCTAATGATGTCTGGGTTGTACAGCGGCCAAAGCAGAAGGATCTACTTATACCTTATATCGAACAAGTCGTCAAGCAGATTGATGTTGATAGTAAGCGCATCGTCATTGAACCGATGGAAGGATTGCTGGATCTATGAAAATCGATATTCTGACACTTTTTCCGGAAATGTTCGAAGGCGTGCTGCAGCATTCCATTCTGAAAAGAGCCCAAGACCTTGGAGCCTTTCAGCCCAATCTGGTGAACTTCCGGGAATTCACAACAAACAAGCATAAAAAAGTAGACGATTATCCATATGGAGGCGGAGCAGGTATGGTATTGGCGCCGCAGCCAATCTTCGATGCGATTGAGCATGTGACAGAGGGATCAGCTAAGCCCCGGGTCATTCTCATGTGTCCGCAAGGTGAACCGTATAATCAGAAAAAAGCAGAGGAATTGGCGAAAGAGGAGCATTTGATCTTCATTTGCGGTCATTATGAAGGATATGATGAACGCATCCGAGAAAATCTTGTAACAGATGAGATCTCTATCGGAGATTATGTGCTGACTGGGGGAGAAATTGGCGCGATGGCGGTTATGGACAGTGTAGTCCGTCTTCTGCCTGACGTATTGGGCAATGCTGCTTCTGCACCTGAGGATTCCTTCTCGACCGGACTGCTGGAACATCCCCACTATACACGTCCCGCTGACTTCCGAGGTATGCAGGTGCCGGAGGTGCTTACCTCTGGTGATCATGGCAGAATAGAAGCATGGCGCCGGGAACAGTCACTTTATCGAACAGCTACAAGAAGACCTGATCTGCTTTCGGATGCGGAGCTTTCTGACAAAGAACGCGATCAAGTGAAAAAGTGGCAAAAAGATTGAATAATACTTTGAATTCATAAGCCAAGTATGGTATATTAAATGCTGTGCTTACAACGGTAAGTGCCATATTACGATGTTCCGCTGTCGTATAATTGCGAGAATGAGCATTGGTGAGAAGGAGTTGAATAGAATGCAGGAATTAATTCATGACATTACAAAAGAACAGCTTCGCGCTGATCATCCTGAATTCCGTCCCGGAGATACGGTTAAAGTTCACGTTAAAGTAGTAGAGGGAACACGTGAGCGTATCCAGTTATTCGAAGGTGTCGTTATCAAACGTCAAAACGGTGGAATTTCTGAGACTTTCACAGTACGTAAGATTTCTTCTGGCGTTGGTGTAGAGCGTACTTTCCCAGTACACAGCCCACGTTTGGAAAAAATCGAAGTTAGCCGTCGTGGTAAAGTGCGTCGTGCGAAACTTTATTACCTACGTAAACTTCGCGGAAAAGCTGCTCGTATCAAAGAAATCCGCTAAGTACCAGAAAAGAGAGCTTGCGTCGTCAAGCTCTTTTTTTTGCTATATAGACCAAATAGATCTAATAGACAATTGGAGGCTTATAGATGGCCAAACAGAAAAATGAATGGCTAGATTGGCTGAAGGCTCTGATCATCGCTGTCATCATTGCGGTGGTCGTTCGGATGTTCCTGTTTGCTCCGATTGTAGTTGACGGACCTTCCATGCAGCCAACCTTGCATGATAATGACTTCATGATCGTGAATAAGATAAGCTATCGTTTCGGCGAACCAGATCGGAAGGATATTATAGTCTTCCACGCTACCGAATCGAAGGATTACATTAAACGGGTGATTGGCGTGCCGGGGGATCATGTCGAGATGATCGATGATACATTGTATATTAATGGTGAAATCGTTGATGAGCCTTATCTGGACAGTGAGAAAGCGGCGCTTGAGGATGGCGGTAATTTGACGAATGATTTCACTCTTGAAGATCTGCCAGGCAATTACGAGGAGATTCCAGAGGGCTATGTGCTCGTACTCGGGGATAATCGCAGAAACTCAACCGATAGCAGATACATCGGCTTAATACCGGAAGATCAGATTGTCGGTAAAGTACAGCTGACGTTCTGGCCGCTGGATCGCATCGGTCTGACAAAATAGGAGGAACATTTCTCGTGACGATTCAATGGTTTCCCGGCCATATGGCCAAAGCTAGAAGAGAAGTAGAAGAAAAACTGAAGCTCGTAGACTTTGTCATCGAGCTGGTGGATGCAAGGGCTCCGGAAGCATCACAAAATCCGATGCTTCGTAAAGTGCTCGGCGACAAACCTAAAATGGTAGTACTTATGAAGAAAGACTTGGCTGATAAATCAGTAACAGATGCTTGGATCCGATATTATGAGGAACAAGGTACTCCGGCTCTTTCTGTCAATGCTGATGAGAAGAACGACATTCAGCGCGTTGTCCAGCGTGCGCATGATATGCACGCTGCAAAACGGGAGAAATGGAAGCGCAGAGGTGTGCAGAATCCCCCGCCTGGTCGTGCGATGATCATCGGTATACCGAATGTGGGGAAATCGACACTCATCAATCGTCTTGCAAGCAAAAAGATCGCCAAGACAGGCGACCGTCCAGGTGTTACCACACAACAGCAGTGGATTAAAGTGAAAAAGGATTTCGAGCTGTTGGATACACCAGGTATCCTTTGGCCAAAATTTGAAGACCCACAGGTTGGGTTGGTGTTAGCTGCTATTGGTACGATCAAGGATCAAATCTTGCCGATGGAAGAAGTAGCAACATTTATCCTCAATTACTTGAAGGAGCACTATCCGACGCAGCTTGCAGAAAGATATGCCATTGAGGATATTTCCATGGACACAGTCGAAATGTTTACCCATATCGGCAAATTCAGAGGTGCGCTTGAAGCTGGCGGTGCAATCAATTATGAAAAAACGTATGAGATCATCATTCGGGATCTTCGTAGTAAGCGGATTACGAATGTGACATTTGAGAAGCCAACAGTGTAAGGAACGGACATACATATTTCTTTTATGTATGTCTTTATTTTTTGTCTACATAACCGATAAACAGAGAAAGGGAGATTGTGCATGAAAGATGTATTGACGATCCAGCAGATACGGACTCATTTACAGGAAGGGACATTTTCAGAAGAGATGTTTTCATCCTGGCAGGAGGATCATCGTACAGGTGTCCAGAAACTTCTGGATGCACATAGAAGGAAACAAGTAAAGGAACAGGAGCTTCGCGAGCAATATGATCGCATGTGCAGCTTCGAAAATGCCTATTATGCAAAAGGAAAACAGTATATCGCAGGCATAGATGAAGCAGGCAGAGGGCCGCTTGCAGGTCCGGTAGTTGCCGCAGCAGTAATCTTGCCAAGAGATGCTTACATAGCAGGTTTGAACGATTCCAAGCAGCTGAGCGAGGCAAAAAGGGAATTTTTATATGAGCAAATCATCGACAATTGTATTGCCTATGGAGTAGGTATCGTAACCAGCCAAAGAATTGATGAAATCAATATCTATCAAGCTGCAAAACAAGCGATGCTGGAGGCTGTCGATGAGTTGGAATATCAGCCTGAACACGTGCTGGTAGATGCTATGCCGCTCCCTGAATTGGCTTGTACTTATGAATCATTGATCAAGGGAGATCAGCGCAGTGTCTCTATTGCCGCAGCAAGTATCATTGCGAAAGTGACACGTGATCGAATGATGAAAGAAGCTGATACAACCTATCCAGGTTATGGTTTCAAAGATAACATGGGTTATGGGACTAAGCAGCATCTGGAAGCATTACGCAAGCAAGGGGTCACTCCATTACATCGATTAAGCTTTGCTCCTGTTAAGGATCTTTCCCGCGTCTAGGAAGGAAGTGACATTATGCATCATCTAAGTATCCAAAGCTCTCAAACTATCAAACAAGCTCAGCAGTCCCAACAGGAAAGAAATTTCCGGCCTGGAGAGGTCGTAACAGGGAGGATTACGAAGTTTTTTCCTGATAATAAGGCATTGCTCCAAATCGGGGCCCAGCAAGTTATAGCACAATTACAGACATCACTGACTGCAGGCAGCACCTACTGGTTTGAAGTGAAAGAAGGGGGCGAACGTCCTCTCATGCAGGTTCTGCCCCAAACAGCAGGGAAGCAAGCTGATGTGTCACAATTGATTGAGCTTGCAGGCATGAAACCGAATAAAATAAACACTAGCTTGGTAGAAGGCTTATTAAAGCAGCAAACAGCTTTTACGATGCCGCAGCTGAAACAAGCACTGGCTCTATTGCAGCAGAAAGAATTACAGCCCATAGAAGTTAGAAAGGAATCACTACAGCTAATGCTTCAGCGTCAGCTGCCTTTGACTGAAAATGTCCTGCAGGCCATCTCAGCGCGTCAGTCACAAGATATGACGGCTTCCCTTCGTGAGCTCAGCCGTACAATAGCCCCTGGGAGTGAAAAAACAACAGCACTTCAACAGATACTCGGGAAATTGGCACCCGCTGGACCAGCAGTACATGAACAACACCTTGTACAGCAGATCGTCCAAGAAGCAAAAGCAGGAAAACAGAGTACGTATCAAGCTATCCGCCCATTTTTTTCGGCTGCTGTGCCTACCTTTGCTGCTTGGCAAGGAGATTGGCAGGCATATGACGCACAAATGGATGAAATCAGGAGTGCTCCGCAGCAGTTAATACCGGACACGGGAAGCTCATCAAACAGATCAGCACGTTCACTGCCATTTTCACAAGTACTTGATAGTTTCATGTCCGAGATGCAGCTTGTCAGCAAGCAGTCTCCGGCTGCCCAAGAAAAGCTCCAGACTGCGCTGTCGACTGCACGACAGCTGCTTAGTATGTTCCCTGACCGGTCCTTGCCTGATGAGATGATCACCAGTCTGCGCACTGCTCTGGAACCGTTCCAGTCAGCTCCAAGGGTTCAGGAAATATACAGCCAGCTGACAAAAGGGAACATGGAAAACCAGCAGTTGCTAGCGAGGAGCACAGAACTAGTTCAGTTGCTCCAAGTGACTCAAATGAATGAGGAAAGCAAAGATGGAGATTTCTTCAAAAATCTGTTGCAGGATATCTTCCGACAGACTGGTTTTTCATATGAACAAACATTAAACGAAGCGGACGCTGCAGATCTTCCTTTGAAAGGTTTGCTCCTGCAGCAAGCAGCCCAGGGCAATGAAAGAGCTGAGCTTTCCTCTCAGCTTCTTCAGCAAATAACCGGAAGCCAGCTGCTTCAGGTTCAGGATGATAAGCAAATGGCTTACATTCAGCTGCAGCTTCCCGGGGCTCCGTTAGGGTTCGATAAAGATATCCTGATGGAGCTGGAGGGCAGAAAAGAAGCTGATGGACAGTTATCTTCTGAACACTGCCGTATTTTGTTTTATTTGCATCTACCTTTTCTTGATGACATGGTAGTGGATATGTACGTACAGAAAAAGGCTGTCAGTCTGCATATTTATACAGCAGCAGAAAAAACAGAACAAGTCATGCGTCCGCTTCAGAATAAGCTGAAAACTGCTCTTGATACGAGCGGCTATCATCTTTCTTCTGTAAAATATACGGTCAGCACTAATGCGAAAGAAGCAAGCCGTATCGATAAAAGCTTGAATGCTGTACATACCGAACAGAAAGGTGTCGACTTTCGTATATGACAGGGAAAAGGAATGTCCGCCAAGCGGCGGCCTTGAAATATGACACTGCCAAAAAGCAAGCTCCGGTACTTACAGCAAGCGGTAAAGGTCTGACAGCGGAGGCTATTATAAAACGTGCAGAAGAAAATGGTGTACCAGTACAGCAAGATCCTGCTTTAGTAGGTCTTTTGACGGAGCTGAAGGTAAACGAGATGATTCCGTCAGATCTTTATGAAGCGGTGGCCGAGGTCTTTGCATTCATCTACCAAGCAGACAAGCAGGCAGGAAAATAAGCGTTCGTTTAGCTGAACGCTTTTTCCATAAATTCTCTTATGAAAGCATTTTCATAAATTTTCAGTGAAAAGGCAACCCCTTCTTTATTCGCTCTTATAAGTTTTATGTAGATTCTGTCTTTTCCATAGTTTTTGGTAGACTTTTGCAGAAGAAATCGTTTACAATGGTCTTGCACGGAATCTGACGGGGAGGGTACAGAATGAATATTCATGAGTATCAAGGCAAAGAGGTTTTACGTGAATTTGGTGTGTCTGTTCCTGCTGGTAGAGTGGCATTCAGTGTCGAGGAAGCTGTGGAAGCGGCTGAAAGCCTGGGCACAAATGTATGCGTTGTCAAAGCGCAGATCCACGCTGGCGGACGCGGAAAAGCAGGCGGAGTGAAGGTAGCGAAAAGCTTGGATGAAGTTCGTACATACGCGGAGGAAATCTTAGGCAAGACGCTTGTAACGCATCAGACAGGCCCGGAAGGAAAAGAAGTGAAAAGACTTCTGATCGAAGAGGGCTGTGATATCCAGAAAGAATACTATATCGGTCTTGTTCTTGATCGCAGCACATCCCGAATCGTAATGATGGCGTCTGAAGAGGGCGGTACAGAGATTGAGGAAGTAGCAGCAGAGACACCGGAGAAAATCTTCCGGGAAGCGATCGACCCTGTTGTCGGTTTGACTGGCTATCAAGCTAGAAGATTGGCATTTGCTATTAATATTCCGCCGGAATCACTGAACAAAGCTGTCGGGTTCATGATGAGCTTATATCAGGCTTTCGTAGAGAAGGATTGCTCAATTGCTGAGATTAATCCGCTCGTTACGACTGGCGACGGTCAAGTATTGGCACTCGATGCCAAACTGAACTTTGACGAAAATGCACTATACAGACATAAAGATATTGTCGCGCTCCGCGACTTGGATGAAGAAGATGAAAAAGAAATCGAAGCATCCAAGCATGATTTGAGTTATATCTCCCTTGATGGGAATATCGGCTGCATGGTAAACGGTGCCGGCCTAGCGATGGCAACGATGGATATTATCAAGCATTACGGCGGAGATCCCGCCAACTTCCTCGATGTTGGGGGCGGTGCTACGACTGAAAAAGTGACCGAGGCCTTCAAGATCATTCTTGCTGATCAAAATGTTAAAGGTATCTTAGTCAATATCTTCGGCGGCATTATGAAGTGTGACGTTATTGCAGAAGGTGTAATCAGTGCATCCCGTCAAGTAGGATTGGATATTCCGCTTGTCGTACGTTTGGAAGGAACGAACGTAGAGCAGGGTAAGAAGCTGCTCGAGGAGTCCGGATTGAATATTACATCAGCAGCGTCCATGGCAGATGCAGCAGAAAAAATCGTCGCACTTGTAAACTAACGGGGGAGGTATATATTCATGAGTGTTTTTATAAATAAGGAAACAAGAGTGCTCGTACAAGGTATTACGGGGTCCACTGCGCTTTTCCATACAAAGCAGATGATTGAATACGGCACCCGGATTGTTGCCGGTGTCACGCCGAAAAAAGGCGGAACCGAAGTAGAAGGGGTGCCTGTATATAATACAGTAAAAGAGGCTGTTCACGAAACAGGTGCTACTGCTTCTGTAATTTATGTCCCAGCAGCTTTTGCAGCTGACGCGATTTTGGAAGCTGTGGACGCGGAGCTTGATCTGGTCATCTGTATTACGGAGCATATTCCAGTTATGGACATGGTTCGAGTAAAACGGGCGATGGAAGGCAAAAAGACAAGATTGATCGGTCCGAACTGCCCAGGTGTCATCACACCGGAAGAGTGTAAAATTGGTATCATGCCTGGATATATCCATAAAAAAGGACATATCGGTGTTGTATCACGCTCTGGAACATTGACGTATGAAGCAGTGCATCAGCTCACACAGGCTGGCATTGGTCAATCTACCGCGGTAGGTATCGGTGGAGACCCAGTGAACGGAACTGATTTCATCGATGTTTTAAAAGCATTCAATGAAGACAGAGAGACGAAAGCGGTCATCATGATTGGAGAAATCGGCGGTACAGCAGAAGAAGAAGCAGCCGAATGGATCCGTCAAAATATGAATAAGCCTGTCGTCGGCTTCATCGGCGGTGCCACAGCACCTCCAGGCAAACGTATGGGCCATGCTGGTGCCATCATTTCCGGTGGAAAAGGCACAGCAGACGAAAAAATCAAGGTCTTGGAAGCTTGCGGTGTAAAAGTTGCGGATACACCGGCAGTTATGGGAGAGACTTTGATTGAAGTGCTGAAAGAAAAGGGACTGTACGAAATCTGTCAAACGCATTAAGATGAAAGTGGACCGATCAATCGGTCCGCTTTCTTAGCTTTTTCAGACAGGAGTGGAAAATTGGAGAAACGTAAAAGATTATTGTTGCTGCACCGAGTGCTGCGGGGACGACGTAAGATCATGCAGCGAATCCTCACACTCGACCCTCAATTGGACATCCTTCTACATTCATCCTTCCAAGAACTGATGAGTCATTATCAGCTCCCCGAATCTTTTGCAATTACCTTGTTCAATGAACTGCAGGACGAAACGCATCGTGTCACCTTGGAACAGGACATGCAGACCTTTTGCACTCTGACTTGCCTTGATGAAGCTTATCCCGTTGCTCTAAGGCATATACCAGACCCACCGCTTGTACTTTATGCTGCTGGTAACATCGGGCTGCTTAGAAGTCTGCCTGCAATCAGCGTGGTTGGAACTCGTCGGCCAACCAAATCTGCTGCTGACAAAGTGGCTTATTTTGTGGATCCGTTAGCTGCTGCCGGGTGGACAATTGTCAGCGGTATGGCAAAAGGCATCGACAGTATGGCACACCACGCAGCAATTCGCAGCAATGGCAATACTATTGCTGTATTGGGAGGCGGGTTGCGTCAGTTATATCCTCGCTCGAATAGGGAATTATTTAACAATTTAGCCGACACACAGCTGGTTCTAAGTGAATATTTTCCTGATCAGCATCCGCAGCAGTATCATTTCCCGGAGCGGAATCGAATCATCAGCGCACTTGGTTTCTGCACCCTTGTGGTCGAAGCCAAAAAACATAGCGGTACAATGCATACCGTTATGCATGCACTGGAACAGGGGAGAGACGTATTCGCTATACCCGGAGATCCTCTGGAGGACCGAACAGCAGGCTGTCATCAGATGATTTCAGAGGGAGCTGGAATCATCTTTGAACCAGGTCAGCTGCTAGAGGAATGGGAACGTAATAAGTCAAAATGGATACACTTTATATAGTAGAAACTCGTTTTTTTATGTATGCTCTGTTACAAAAAATAGCAAGTTATGTTTGACAAAGGGAATATAAGTATTTAATAATAGGGAAGATTTATCGGACAATATATAAAATATAAACAGAAAAAGAAAACCTCTTGGGAGGAAACAATATGGCAGATTATCTTGTAATCGTGGAATCTCCAGCTAAAGCGAAAACAATTGAACGTTATTTAGGTAAAAAATATAAAGTGAAAGCAAGCATGGGACATATTCGGGACTTGCCGAAAAGTCAGATGGGTATCAATGTAGAGGAAGACTTTGAACCCCGCTACATCACCATCCGCGGAAAAGGGCCTGTGCTTAAAGAACTGAAAAGTGCAGCGAAGAAAGTAAAGAAAGTATATCTCGCAGCCGACCCCGATCGCGAAGGAGAAGCTATTGCTTGGCACTTGGCACATAGCTTGAACATCGATGAAACTTCTGATTGCCGTGTGGTCTTTAATGAAATCACAAAGGATGCGATCAAGGAATCGTTCAAACATCCGCGCAGCATCGATATGGATTTAGTCGATGCCCAACAAGCACGACGTATCCTGGATCGACTAGTCGGTTATAATATCAGCCCGCTGTTATGGAAGAAAGTGAAGAAGGGCTTAAGTGCGGGTCGTGTCCAATCTGTAGCCGTTAAGATGATCATGGATCGTGAAAATGAAATCAAAGAATTCATTCCAGAAGAGTACTGGTCGATCGATGCAGCTTTCCAATCCGGCAAAGACAACTTTGAAGGAGCATTTTACGGAGTTGATGGGGAGAAGGTTGGCCTCGCGTCCGAAGAAGAAGTCAATGAGATTCTTGGTAAATTGAACGGGAAAGATTTCCAAGTCGATAAAGTGAACAAAAGGGAACGCAAACGAAACCCAGCAGCTCCGTTCACGACTTCTTCCCTGCAGCAGGAAGCAGCACGCAAACTCAATTTCCGAGCCCGTAAGACAATGATGGTGGCGCAGCAGCTTTATGAAGGTATAGATTTGGGTAAAAAAGAGGGCGGTATCACAGGTCTGATCACTTATATGCGTACCGACTCCACGCGTATTTCCAACACTGCCAAAGAAGAATCAGCTAATTACATCAAAGAGACATATGGCGAGGAGTTCCTTGGTTCAGGCGCCAAAACGAAACAAACCGAAGGTGCTCAGGACGCCCACGAAGGTATTCGTCCAACATCGGCATTCCGTCACCCTGACAGCGTGAAGGCAATTCTGTCACGTGATCAATTCAGACTTTACAAGCTTATATGGGAACGTTTCATCGCAAGCCAGATGTCACAGGCTGTCCTGGACACGATGACCGTCCACCTTGTAAATGAAGGGGTAGAATTCCGAGCTACAGGATCCAAGGTTAAATTCAAAGGGTTCATGAAGGTGTATGTAGAAGGCAACGATGATAACAAGAGCGAAAAAGACAGGCTGCTTCCGAATCTGGAAGAAGGCATGACAGTGAAGGCGGAAGAGATCACACCGAACCAGCACTTCACACAGCCGCCTCCACGCTATACAGAAGCTCGGCTGGTCCGTACGATGGAAGAGCAGGGAATCGGCCGCCCATCTACATTTGCACCGACACTGGATACTATTCAGCGCCGCGGCTATGTCACGCTGGACAATAAGCGTTTCGTACCGACTGAACTAGGAGAAATTGTTATTGATATCCTGGAGGAATTCTTCCCGGAAATCATTGATTTGGAGTTCACGGTGAAGATGGAGGAAGACCTTGACCATATCGAGGATGGCAAAACGCAGTGGGTCACGATCATTGATGAGTTTTACAAAGGCTTCGATGTGAGGCTGGAAAAAGCAGAGCAGGAAATGGAGAAAATCGAAATACGGGATGAACCGGCCGGCATCGACTGTGAAGAATGCGGACATGGGATGGTATACAAGATGGGACGCTACGGCAAGTTTCTCGCTTGTTCCAATTTCCCGGATTGCCGCAATACGAAGCCGATTTTGAAAAAAATAGGGGTTACATGTCCGAAATGTAAGGAAGGCGAAGTTGTCGAACGTAAGTCGAAAAAGAATCGCGTATTCTACGGCTGTGATCGCTATCCGGACTGTGATTTCCTCAGCTGGGATAAACCTATTTCCAGACCATGTCCAAAATGTGCTTCCATGCTTGTCGAAAAGAAAGCGAAAAAAGGAACGCAGATTACATGCTCCAGCTGCGACTATAAAGAAGAAGTTCAGCAGTAGTACAAGAAGACTCCGGCTTAAGGAAAGCCGGAGTCTTTTGTTTGAATTGTTAAGACTTTGTGAAAACAAGAGCAGGAACCGGAAATAATTTGACACAGTTTTATACGAGGTCTATAATAACGGATTGGAAAGGGATTTTGCTTGACACACTTGAGGGGGAAATACCGAGATGACAAACGAATTCGTAACCGTTATCGGCGCAGGACTTGCTGGCAGTGAAGCGGCTTGGCAGCTGGCAAAGCGCGGCGTCAAAGTTCGTCTATATGAAATGCGGCCTATTAAGCAGACAGCGGCCCACCATACTGATAAGTTTGCTGAACTTGTATGCAGCAACTCTTTGCGGGCAAACAGCCTTACGAATGCAGTCGGAGTTCTAAAGGAAGAAATGCGGCAGTTGGACTCCATTATCATTAAAGCTGCAGATCACTGCCAGATTCCAGCTGGCGGGGCATTGGCGGTAGATCGTCATGAGTTCAGTGCATTTGTAACTGAACACGTAAAGAACCATCCGAATGTTACGGTTTATAATGAAGAGATTGCTTCACTTCCTGAAGGTCCGGTCATTATCGCTACTGGTCCGCTAACATCTGCAGATCTTTCCAATGCTTTAAAGGATCTTACAGGGGAAGAATATTTCTACTTCTATGATGCAGCTGCTCCAATCATTGAAAAGGACAGCATCAATATGGACAAAGTGTACCTCAAATCACGCTATGATAAAGGTGAGGCTGCATATTTGAACTGTCCGATGACGAAAGAAGAATTCAATCGTTTCTATCAAGCTCTTATTTCAGCTGAAACGGTACCTTTGAAAGAGTTCGAGAAAGAGATTTATTTCGAAGGCTGCATGCCGATTGAAGTAATGGCAGAACGCGGAGAAAAGACAATGCTCTTCGGTCCATTGAAACCGGTAGGATTGGAAGATCCGAAAACTGGGAAAAAGCCGTATGCAGTCGTTCAGCTTCGTCAGGATGACGCTGCAGGAACACTTTATAACCTCGTCGGTTTCCAGACACACCTTAAATGGGGTCCGCAGAAGGAAGTGATCCGTTTAATTCCTGGTTTGGAGGAAGCAGAAATTGTCCGATATGGTGTGATGCATCGCAACACCTTCCTAAATTCTCCGGACTTGCTGCGTCCGACGTATCAATATAAAGATCGTGATGATCTGTTATTTGCCGGTCAGATGACAGGTGTGGAAGGGTATGTCGAGTCTGCTGCATCTGGTTTGCTTGCAGGCATCAATGCAGCTAAAATCGCCGCAGGAGAAGCACCTGTCGTTCTGCCGCAGGAAACTGTCATCGGAAGTCTTGCGCACTATATCACGCATACGAACAGTAAGAATTTCCAGCCGATGAACGCTAACTTCGGTCTAATCAAAGAATTGGACAAGACGATCAAAAATAAGCATGATCGCAATCAGGCTTATGCTGACCGAGCGCTAGCTTCAATTCAGAATTTTTCTACAATTTGACTTTTAACGTTTGCTTCTGTGCTTGAAGTTGTGATAAGCTTTATACGCTTGAAGTGAGGCGATTAAAAATGAAAAACGCAGAACAGTTCGTACAAGAGTTCAAATCTTATCTGCAGGTGGAGAAACATGCTTCCCCGCATACGGTTTACTATTATCTGAATGATGTGAATTTTTTCCTGGAATTCCTGCATTCGGAATCTATTTCGTTTGAACAAGTAGATCCAAGTGTAGTACGCGTATTCCTTACACAATTATATGAGAAAAAGCTGTCAAGACGAACGGTATCACGAAAGATATCCAGTCTTCGTTCTTTTTACAAATTCCTGGAGCGGGAAGATGTTGTTACAGCAAATCCATTTCTGCGGCTGGTTCAGCCAAAGGCGCCTGCTTATGTACCAAGCTTCCTATACGAACAGGAGCTAGAGAAACTGTTCGACGCCTCCGATTTGGAATCCCCGCTGGGGCAACGGGATCAAGCTATCCTTGAATGTTTATATGGCACTGGTATGCGTGTCAGTGAATGTGCTGGCATTACATTGGGCGATATAGATTTGTCAATAGGGACCGTGCTAGTCCGCGGGAAGGGACGTAAGGAGAGATATGTTCCGTTCGGCAGTTTCATGGAAAGAGCAATTCAGAGATATTTACAGGATGGACGCAATCGTCTTTTGGAAAAGGCGAAGGAAGATACCGATAAACTGTTTTTGAACAGCAGAGGAAAACCGATTACGGAACGTGGGATTCGTCTCATCCTGAATAAACTGGTTGAGCAGTCCGCTGTACATATGCACCTGCATCCGCACAAGCTGCGCCACACATTTGCCACGCACATGCTGAATGAAGGTGCTGATTTGCGTGCTGTGCAGGAACTACTTGGTCATGAGCATCTGTCCTCTACACAGATTTATACGCATGTGACGAAAGATCGGCTGCGTACGATATATATGAATACCCATCCGAGAGCGAATCGGGAATAAAGGAGATGGAAAGCCATGAGTTCGGAATTTCATGCCACCACTATTTTCGCCGTACGTCATAAAGGTGAGTGCGCGATGTCTGGAGATGGACAGGTGACACTCGGCAACCAAGTTGTCATGAAGCATAAAGCAAAAAAAGTCAGAAGGCTATTCAAAGGCCAGGTGCTGGCAGGTTTCGCTGGTTCCGTAGCTGACGCGTTCACACTATTTGAGAAGTTCGAGGGGAAACTGGAAGCTTATAATGGCAACCTCGCCAGGGCTGCAGTGGAATTGGCGAAGGAATGGCGCAGTGACCAAGTCCTTCGGAAGCTGGAAGCGATGCTGATTGTGATGAACAAAGAGCAAATGTTTCTTGTATCAGGGACTGGGGAAGTCATTGAACCAGATGATGATATTCTGGCTATCGGCTCAGGCGGCAATTTTGCCTTAAGCGCAGGACGCGCACTGAAAAGATACTCAGAAGAGAAGTCTGCAGCTGAAATCGCTCGGGCTGCCCTTGAGATAGCTGGAGAGATCTGTGTATTCACGAACGATCAAATCACGTTGGAGACATTGGAGGCGTAATGATGGAGGCTAATTTGACCCCGAAACAAATCGTAGCGCAGCTGGATCGTTATATCATTGGTCAGCAAAATGCAAAGAGATCAGTAGCCGTGGCATTACGGAATCGTTATCGCCGCATGCAGCTCGATAGCGAATTGCGCGATGAGATAACACCGAAGAATATTCTGATGATCGGGCCGACAGGTGTTGGTAAAACAGAAATCGCCAGAAGGCTGGCGAAGCTGGTTGGGGCACCCTTTATTAAAGTGGAAGCTACAAAGTTCACAGAAGTCGGTTATGTCGGCCGTGATGTAGAATCGATGGTGCGGGATTTGGCTGAAGCATCCGTACGGCTTGTTCGGGAAAACAAGATGGAAGCTGTGCAGGATAAAGCAGGGGAACAAGCTAAGAAGCGCCTCGTCAAGCTGCTTGTACCTGAAACGAAAAAGCAGGCGAACAATTTCAAGAATCCATTCGAGATGCTCTTTAATCAGCAGCAGAGTGAAGAGCAAGAAGAAAAACCTTCTGATGAAATCGAATCCAAACGAGCTCGTACCGAGCGGATGCTCGAAATGGGCGAGCTGGAAGACACGATGGTGACAATAGAGATTGAGGAGCAGCAATCCTCGATGTTTGATATGCTCCAAGGTTCCGGTATGGAGCAAATGGGAATGAATATGCAGGACGCTCTAGGACAATTCATGCCGAAGAAGAAGAAAAAGCGTCGTTTGCCTGTATCTGAAGCACGGCCGCTTCTTGTACAGCAGGAAGCGCAAAAGCTGATCGATATGGACGAAGTATCACAGGAGGCAGTACAGCTTGTAGAACAAGCTGGCATCATCTTCATCGATGAGATTGATAAAGTCGCTGCCAAAGGCGACCAAGGTGCTAATGTATCCAGAGAAGGTGTCCAGCGAGACATTCTTCCAATCGTAGAAGGTTCTACTGTGACTACAAAGTACGGCCCTGTTAAGACAGATCATATTCTATTCGTCGCAGCAGGCGCCTTTCATATGGCAAAGCCTTCAGATCTTATTCCGGAGCTGCAGGGACGTTTCCCGATCCGTGTTGAATTGGAGAAACTATCTGTCGAGGATTTCAAGAAGATCCTTATCGAGCCTTCAAACGCTTTGCTGAAGCAATATAAGGCATTATTGGAAACAGAAGGTATAAATGTGGAGTTTACGGACGAAGCTGTTACCAGACTAGCGGAAGTGGCTTTTGAAGTGAACCAGGAAACTGATAATATCGGTGCTCGCCGTCTGCATACAATCTTGGAGAAGCTGCTGGAAGACTTGAGTTTCGAAGCGGCTGATATTACCATGGGGACAATCCAGATCACCCCGAGCTATGTAGATGACAAACTAGCATCAATTGCAAAAAACAAAGATCTGAGTCAGTATATTTTATAACATTACAGGAGGAAATCATGAAATTATTAGATAAAGCAAGAGATATAAACTTTATGCTGCAAAAGACAGCAGGAAAGGCTGTCAACTTCAACAATATGTCAGAGACGTTGCAACAGGTTATAGAGAGTAATATCTTCATCGTAAGCCGCCGTGGTAAATTGCTCGGCGTTTCGATTAACCAGGCAATCGAGAATGACAGAATGAAGCAAATGCTCGAAGAAAGACAATTTCCTAAAGAATATACAGAAGGACTATTCCAGGTTCAGCAAACAACTGCTAACATCGGTATCGACAGCCCTTACACAGCATTCCCTGTCGAGAACAAAGATCTTTTCCAGGGTGGCTTGACTACAATTGTACCGATTATTGGTGGTGGTGAACGCCTTGGTACATTGATTCTTAGCCGTCTTGCAGAAAACTTCAGTGATGATGATTTGCTGCTTGCTGAATACGGTGCTACAGTTGTCGGAATGGAGATCCTTCATCAGAAAACAGCAGAAATCGAAACAGAAGCACGCAGCAAAGCCGTTGTACAAATGGCGATCAGCTCCCTATCTTATAGTGAATTGGAAGCAATCGAGCATATCTTTGAGGAATTGGACGGCAGCGAAGGTTTGCTAGTAGCTAGTAAAGTAGCAGATCGTGTCGGCATTACACGTTCCGTTATCGTTAATGCATTACGTAAGCTGGAAAGTGCAGGAGTTATCGAGTCCCGTTCTCTAGGAATGAAAGGAACTTATATTAAAGTCCTTAATAATAAATTCCTAGTTGAATTACAAAAACATACAAGCTAAACTAGAAGAAGCAGGCCAAATAGCCTGCTTCTTTTATTTGGCTGTATTTGTGACTCTTATACTATGTTTTGTGTATTTGAACTCGTAAAATAGAAAGCCCTTACAAATATTTCCGTTTAGTGTAGGAAAAAGTGTTTAGAAATTACACATTTATAGGTAAGATAACTTGTCTGAAATAGGGAAACATTAGGTTTTAATCAGGTTATATAAAAAGTTAATACCTATATTACCCTGATTTCTGTAAGTCAATGGTTAATGTATAGGTATAAAGGATTAGTATGCTTAGACCATTTTTACATATATAAGAAAATTATCATAGAATATATAGACACATCTTCCTCGTTTCAATACAATTATCGTGTACATTAGAGCTAATTCGACGGTAAACATAGCACTCTGGGGGGGACTACGATGGACCTATATGGCAAAACGATTCAATCGTTGGATCGATCATTAGATTATGCCAATCTTAAAAATCAGACCATTGCTAATAATATAGCTAATGCAGATACACCTGGCTATAAGACAGAAACAGTTTCATTTAAAGATACATTGCAGGAAACGATGGGCGCAGGATTTACCGCAAAGCGTACGAATCCGAAACATTTGGTATTCGGCAGTACAGAGTCAGCATCCGAATTCCAGGTAACCAAGCAGGAGGATACCTCCTATACCAACAGTGGGAACAACGTAGATATCGATAAGGAAATGTCCGAATTAGCGGATAATCAGCTATACTATCAGGCGCTTGTTGACCGGATGAGCGGAAAATTCAACAGCCTATCAAAAGTAATTACAGGAGGTAATTAAGTTTGACGATTTTTTCTTCCTTAAATACTAGTGCAAGTGCGCTGACGGCGCAGCGTTTGCGGATGGATGTTGTATCATCCAATATTGCGAATGCAGAGACGACACGAGCAACCATTGACGAAAACGGGAACTATGTTCCGTACAGACGTAAGATGGTTTCCCTGGAGACTCAGAATACAAACAGTTTCTCTTCATTCCTTGAACGAGCACAAGGCAATTCAACTAGTTCTAACGGTGTAAGAGTTTCTGAAATCACTGAGGATGAAACGGAATTTCAGATGGTTTACAACCCAACTTCACCTGATGCAAACGATGAGGGGTATGTAGCAATGCCAAATGTTGACCCTTTGAAGGAAATGACAGATCTGATGAGTGCTACACGATCATATGAAGCTAACGTCACAGCCATGAATGCAACCAAGGGAATGCTTCAGAAAGCTTTGGAAATCGGAAAATAAAGGAGGATGACAAATGGCAGTTGAAGGAATCAGCGGATTGGCCGGCACGAGTGGTCTGACTAACATAAAGCAGGCAACGCCAGCTCAGGCACAATCAAGCTTTACGGAAAGCTTAAAATCTGCAATCGATAGCTTGAATGAAACACAGCAAGCATCGGATAAGATGACTCAAGATCTTGCTGCAGGAAAGATTGATAACCTGCATGATGTTATGATTGCGTCTCAAAAAGCAAGTGTAGCACTGGATGCAGCTGTACAAGTACAGAAGAAAGCAATCGATGCTTATACAGAAATGATGCGCATGTCTATGTAGAAGGATATAGGACGTATCCTCAGTCAAAGTAGATATGCTTTTATTATGAATTTGACCTATGCTTTGGGGGAACAAGATGAATCAGCGAATTGCAAGTTACAAAGAAAAGATAACTAGTTTTTGGCAGACAAGACCTGGATGGCAAAAAGCACTATTAATATGTACCCCGATTGTTCTTATTCTAATCATCGGAATCACATCTTTTTTTGCGAATAAAGAGACGATGGTTCCATTGTATAAAGATCTTTCTGCCCAAGAAGCTGGGAAGATAAAAGAAGAATTGGATGCACAGGGCGTAACGTATGAGCTTGAAGGAAATGGATCGACCATACTTGTACCAGATACACAGGCTGAAGGACTGCTTGTAGATTTAGCAGCAGAGGGTCTGCCGGAAACAGGCAGTATTGATTACTCCTTCTTCAGCAACAACGCTTCATGGGGTATGACGGATAACGAATTCGATGTTATTAAATTGGATGCCTTGCAGACAGAACTGTCTACGCTTTTGACCAATATAGACGGAATCAAGAGTGCTGAAGTACTGATAAATAAACCTACTGATCCCGTATTCGTAACAGACGAGCAAGAACAAGCCTCTGCATCGATCGTGTTGAATACAGAAACAGGGTATGACTTTCAGCCCGAACAGGTAGAAGCAATGTATCGATTGGTTTCGAAGACCGTGCCAAATCTACCTGAAGAAAATATTGTCATTACTAACCAGGATTTTGAGTACATCAACATGGATACAGCAAATGCTGGCGGAGATGCTTATACAAACCAGATGGGCATTAAGCAAGAAGTTGAACAAGGAATACAGCAGCGCGTGCAGCAAATGCTGGCTGCCATGGTTGGTGCGGAGAATGTTCGTGTGTCGGTAACAACGGATATCGACTTTGATCAGGAAACACGTACGGAAGAACTTGTTGAGCCAGTGGACGAAGAAAATAACGAAGGTCTGCCGGTAAGTGTGGAGACTATCACAGAAACATATGAAGGCGAACCAACGGAAGAGGGCGGGGTTGCAGGAACTGGTGAAGAAGAGGTTCCAAATGTAGCAGCCGAGGACGAAACTACCGGAGACGGCGCTTATAACAATGTGAAAGAATCTGTGAACTATGAATTTAACAAGATAAAGAAAGAAATTACCGAGAGTCCTTACAGCATCCGTGATATAGGCATTCAAGTTGCTGTTGACAGCAACAAGAACACTGAAGCCCAGAACGGAGAGGCTCAACAGCTTACACAGCAAGAACAAACACAAGTAGAAGAAAGCATTACCTCGATTCTGAATTCGATCGTGTCGACTTCTGTAGATGCAGAAGTAGCTCAGACCGTAAATCCTGAAAACAGTGTTTCAGTAGTCTTTCAGCCATTTGCTGCAAGTCAGGGCTCACAAGCAGATGATACAGCAGGTTCAGGAATTCCAGTATGGGCATATATTGCTGGCGGCGTTCTCTTGGCTGCTGTAGCAGTACTCGTATTCATGCTCATCCGCTCCAGAAGGAATCAAGAAGAGGAAGAAGATTTGCTGGAGGAAGAAGTGAGAGCAACACCTGTTGTTGTCGAAGAAATAGATGATACGCAAGAAACGGAATCCACACTGAAACAAAAACAACTGGAAAAATTAGCACAAGAGTCACCAGAGGACTTCGCAAAATTATTACGAAGCTGGATGGCTGAAGATTAAAGGAGCAATGAAGGAATGGCAGCTGTGAAAGGACGTTTGACAGGAAAACAGAAAGCGGCGGTCTTGATGATCTCTCTTGGAGCTGATACGGCTGCGAACGTATATAAGCATTTGACAGAAGAAGAGATAGAGCGCATGTCTCTCGAGATTTCTTCGGTCAAGAAAGTGGACAGTGCAGAGAAGGAATCTATCATTGATCAATTCCACCAGATTGCCATTGCTCAGGATTATATATCCCAAGGCGGAATCGCCTATGCAAAGTCAATCCTGGAGAAAGCTTTAGGAGAGGATGAAGCTGCTGCAATTATGAACAGGCTGACATCCACCCTGCAGGTAAGGCCATTTGATTTTGCGAGGAAAGCAGATCCAACGCAGGTTCTCAATTTTATTCAAAATGAGCATCCTCAGACAATTGCACTGGTGCTTTCTTATCTTGATCCGGAACAATCTGGTCAGATTTTGTCAGAGTTACCACAGGACATGCAGGCTGATGTTGCAAAACGAATCGCTACAATGAGCAGTACATCGCCTGAAATCATCAGTCAGGTAGAACAAATACTCGAGAAGAACTTGTCTGCAACTGCGACACAGGATTATACACAGACTGGCGGTATCCAAGCCGTTGTAGAAGTACTCAATGGAGTTGACCGCAGTACAGAAAGGACCATCCTTGATGAACTGGAAGTGCAAGACCCTGAGCTTGCAGAGGAAATCAAAAAGCGCATGTTTATCTTTGAAGATATTGTCACGTTGGATAATCGAGCGATACAGCGTGTCATTCGCGAAGTGGAAAATGATGACCTCAAGCTTTCACTGAAAGTGGCCAGCGATGAAGTCAAAGATATTGTATTCCAAAACATGTCTGACCGGATGGCGCAGACGTTCAAGGAAGAAATGGAATTCATGGGTCCTGTACGCTTGAAGGATGTAGAAGAAGCACAAAGCCGTATTGTTTCAGTTATTCGACGATTGGAAGAAGTTGGCGAGATAATCATATCCCGTGGCGGAGGAGATGACATCATTGTCTAATATCTGGCAATCAGTTGCAGTGAAAGAGTCAAAAGTAATTGGTATAAAACCTATTAAGATATCGCTTGAAACAGCTGATGGTACCGAAGAAGCTTTATCTTTCCAAGCTGAGAAGGAACGGTCAGAGCAGTACCTCCAGGAAGCCAAAACAGAAGCTGACCAAATGCTTACAGCTGCCAAAAAGGCAGTAGAAGAGCAAAGGATGCAATGGGAGTCAGAGCGGCAGGAATTTATCGAGCAGGCACAGCTGGAAGGATATCAGAAAGGTTTTGAAGCTGGACAACAGGAAGGTTTGCAATCCTATCAAGCCAAAATGGAAGAAGCACAAAAGTTGATCGAACTGGCGCAGCAAGACTATAAGGCAACGGTTGAAAGCAGTGAGGACGTACTGCTTGATCTTGGGCTAAAGCTTGCAGAAAAGATTCTTCATGCAAAGCTTGAAAAAGAGCCGGAAAGCTATCTATCGATCGTTAAGGGCGCGATTGCTGACTGGAAGGAACGGAGCGATCTACGCCTTTACGTTCATACAGATAGCTATGAACTTGTTCTGCAGCAGAAAGAAGAATTGACTTTACTCACTGGAAAAGACTTTGACCTTATGATTATGCCTCAGCATGATTTGCCTGTAGGCGGCTGTATCCTTGAAACCAAGCATGGAAGAATTGATGCGAGTATCGATTCTCAGCTGACCGTCCTGCGCGAGAAGCTATTTGAGATCAGGCGAGAGGAAACTATTTGATGTTAGGGCGATACGTTGAAGAGCTTGATAAATTAGATACCTATAAACGATATGGAAGAATCCATAGAGTTGTTGGATTGCTGATTGAATCACACGGTCCGGTCACAAGTGTCGGAGAAATCTGTTATATTCATCCTTCTTCAAGTTCTGGAGAAAGGTTTTTGGCAGAGGTCGTCGGATTTGATGACGAAAAAGTTCTGCTCATGCCTTTTGCTCCCTTGAAGGATGTCGGGCCTGGATGCCTTGTTGAAGCGACCAGTTCACCATTGTCGATCAAGATAGGTCATGGCTTGATTGGGAGCATAATTGATCCGCTAGGACAGCCATTAGATGGCAGTATGCTCCCTAAAGGCTTGAAATCCTTTACGACAGATCGTAATCCGCCGAATCCTATGACTAAGCCTCGAATCTTAGAACCGCTGGAAACAGGTGTACGGGTAATCGACAGTCTTTTGACAGTCGGTCAGGGACAGCGAGTTGGAATTTTCGCCGGAAGCGGCGTAGGTAAAAGTACGCTTCTGGGAATGATAGCCCGGAAATCAAGTGCCGATGTCAATGTCATTGCATTGATTGGAGAGCGCGGAAGAGAAGTTCGCGAATTTATTGAGAAGGATTTAGGCGAGGAAGGCATCAAAAGGTCGATAATCGTTGTGGCAACATCTGATCAGCCTGCTCTTATGCGGATTAAAGGTGCTTATACTGCAACTGCTATTTGTGAGTATTTCCGTGATCAAGGAATGCATGTCAACTTGATGATGGATTCGGTCACTCGGGTAGCGATGGCACAGCGTGAAATCGGTCTAGCCTCAGGCGAACCGCCAACGACAAAAGGTTATACACCCTCTGTTTTTGCAGCTTTGCCAAAACTGCTTGAAAGAACCGGTACAAATGAACTTGGGGCAATTACTGCATTCTACACCGTGCTTGTGGATGGTGACGACATGAATGAACCGATTGCCGATACAGTACGAGGTATTTTGGATGGTCACTTCGTTTTAGATCGGAAATTAGCGGAACAAGGGCAATTTCCAGCTTTGAATGTCCTTAAGTCAATTAGCCGGGTGATGCCGCAAATTACCGATGACGAAGTCTACCAGCTAGCACAGCGTTTACGGACAATGCTTGCACTATATGAAGAAAACCGTGAACTGATTCAAATCGGTGCATACAAAAGAGGCACGAATAATGAGATCGATGAAGCAATCGATTATCAAAAATCGATTCTGGATTTCCTAAAGCAAGGAATGCATGAGTTTACCAGTCGTCCAGACACAATTCAGCTCATGAAGCAGCTGATGGGAAAGGGATGATGTAATGGCTGAAGCAAAGGTATTCGAAAAGATATTGCGTATGAAGGAACGGGAACGAAAAACCGCACAGCAAGCTTTTGCAGAAAAGCAGCAGCAGTTCGAAGCAGCAGCAACTACTTTGTATGAACTGCTCAAAAAGAAAGAAGATGCCGAACAGCAGCTGTCCAATGGCTTAGCGGCTTCTGTTTCTATCCAGCAGCTGTCTGAACATCATGATTTCCTGGAAACGATCAACCGGCGTATTGACCGGGCCCAAATAGCTGTACAGTTCGCTCGTAACGCTATGATGGAAAAACAGGAGCTGTTATCGGAAGCATACATCGAAGTGAAAAAGATCGAAAAGCTTCTAGAGAAGAAGAGGCAGGAAGCATGGCGCAAGCAGCAGGAAGAAGAAAATAAGCAGATGGATGACATATCGATCCGCCAATTCTTAGCAAATGGAGCACGATAGTATATGGCAAAACAAAAACAAGATCAACCAAAGAAAAAAGGCAAAGGAAAAGGATTTATCCTCTACTTCTTATTACCTGTCGTACTGGCAGCAGCACTTGTGATTGCAATATTAGAGTTCTCAGGTGTATCTGTTGCAAAGCTGGCCTCTGGTATTCCGGTCATCGGGAACATGGTCAATGATGATTCTGCCGCAACATCGGGCAATACTGCAGATGCGGAAAAGCTGAAACAGCAGCTCAAGGATCAGCAAGCGACTATCGATATGATGAAAGAAACAGAGGATGCTAAAAATACGGAGATTGATGACTTGAATCAGCAAATCGTCAAACTGGAAAATCAAATTAACGGCACTGAACCCGAAGCTGATACGACTGCAGCACAAGCTGCTACTGCCGATGGGGAGACAGCTGCTGGAGAAGAACCAGCGACTCCATTTAAAGAAGCTGCATCATCCTTCAGTAAGATGGATGATGCAAAGGCAGCAGCAATCATCAGCAAGCTGGATAACGAGAAGGCTTTAGGTGTTCTTCAGGAACTGTCCGGTAAAAAACGGGGTACTGTTCTTGCTGCAATGGATCCGGAGGCAGCAGCTTCTTATACAAGTGCAATGGTCGACGATGCGGAAAAGGAGGCAGAAGCAGTTGAATAATGTCATTATGTCTATGCTCCCGACAAGCGCCACTCCTAATGTACCGCAGAAGACATCTGCACCGTCTGATGTGTTCCAAAGTTTATTCCAGCAAGTCAGTTCCAAAACAGGCGAACCGGATGTAAATAATCAAGCTGGCAGTGAAACGATGCTACTAGATGTACAAGACCAGCAGGATATGCAGGTTATTCTGGATGCATTATTCGACAAAGTTCCGGCCGATGACACCCTTGAGCTTGAAGAGCAGCCTGAAGATGCTTGGGAACTGCTGGAACAAGTATTAGGAGAAGATCAGCTAGCAGTTTATCTGCCGACACAATTAAAAGAAATGGCACAAAATGTTTTGGGAAGTATCAAACCGAAAGACAATGAGTCAGCGGTGAATGACCTAATGGCTCAGCTTGAGCATTTGCAGGAGCAGTTGTCTACGGGCAGTCTTCCTGTGACAGGCATGGTAAGCAATAGTGAAAAAGGAATGGTTTCTCTGCAAGCCATAGCTGCAGGTTCAAAATTTTCAAGTATCCCTTTGCCAAATATAAAAGATACACTAGCTTCCAAGTCTTCTATAGATAGTACTTCTGTCCAGAATGAAGTGAGTGATGAAGTTTCAGATGCCTTGTCAGCTAAATTAGATAGACGTGACACACTGTCTGTGCTATCGAATCGTTCGCTGACAGGATCCAGTCTGCTGGAATCCCAGGCTGCTAGAAATCAAACAGCATTGACGCAGCAGTCGGGGACAAAGCTAACAGAGACTGCTAACGCGGTTCGTCAGCTTGTGGACGCGGCTGCCGATAGTGGAAAAGAAAAAATACAGATGAGCACTGCAGTAACACAGCAGCGTGATTCTCAGGTTTTAGATCAAAAGCAAGTCAGCATGTTCCAGGTTCCAAAGCAGGAGCAGCTTATATTTCATTTGAAACAAGCTGATCAGACACCGGAGCAAGCTAGTGAGGAACTTATCCAAAAGCTTGAACAGGCAGTGAAGTTCAGCGGCATTTTATCTGACAGAAACGGCTTGAAGGAATTGTCTATTCAGCTGAAGCCGGGTAACTTAGGCGACTTACAAGTGAAATTAGTACGTGAGAACGGAGACATTACCGTTCAGATTCTCGCAACATCAAAACAGGCTAAAGACTTGCTGGAATCCAATATATCAAGTCTCAAGCATATGTTCTCTCCTCATCAGGTAACAATCGCTGAGCGAGCAGATCAATTCCAGACAACGTCTGCTGAAAGTTATGATCAGCAAACGTTCCAGGAAAAAGATGAGGAACAGGCGAATCAGCAGCAGAAACAGAAGGAAAATGTAGTTCATGAAGAAAACCAATCCACCTTTGCGGACATTTTGCTTGAACAAAAGGAGATTAAGATATGACGACTACAGGAGCAATAGACTCCAGCTATTATCTGGACTCACAAAAAACTAGAACTCCAAGTGCAACGCTGGATAAAGATGATTTTCTACAGATCTTGATGGTTCAGCTGCAAAATCAGGATCCTACAAGTCCAATGGATGATTCAAAGTTTGTGGACCAAATGACTTCCTTCACTAATCTGGAGCAGGTCATGAATATATCGGAAGCCGTCCAGTCTCTTGCCGGAAATCAGACAGTCATGTCGCCTGTGCTTCAGTACAGTCATATGATCGATAAACAAGTAACGTATAACGAATATGACTTAGATACAGGTGAGATCACCGACACCATTACAAGTAAGGTTACAGCTGTGACGCAGCAAGGCGGCTATGCCGTGCTGGAGCTCGAAAATGGAAAGTCAATTTATGCAGACGCAGTAACGAAGGTAAGCAACGAATAATAAATAAGAAAAGGATGATGAAGCATGTTACGTTCTCTTTACTCTGGTATTTCTGGTATGAAAGGTTTTCAGACAAACTTGGATGTGGTTGGTAACAACATCGCTAACGTAAACACGTCAGGATATAAGAAGAGCAGAATTACTTTCCAGGATATGATGAATCAGCAAATCAAGGCATCCAACGACCCTACAGCAACTACTGGCGGTACAAATGCCAGCCAAGTTGGGTTGGGTTCAAAGATTGGTTCAATTGATAATGTGCATACACAAGGTAACCGTCAAAATACTGATCGAACTCTTGATTTAGCCCTTGAAGGAGACGGTATGTTCATCGTTTCTTCTTCACCTACAGGTAATAACGATTTAACATCGGCTGAAGTTGGCTTTACTCGAGCAGGTAACTTCTATTTGGATGGAGACGGAAGAATTGTTAATAGCAGCGGGCTATTTCTGCTTGGTACTAACGGAGAGGCCATAACGGTTCCAGAAGGTGCTACAAGTCTAAGTATCAATTCACAAGGGCAAGTGACTTACAATGACGAAGACGGAACTCTTGAGGTAGCTGGCACTATCGGGCTGGCGAAGTTTTCTAATCCTGATGGATTAATCAAGAATGGGAACAGCACATATCGAAACACGCCTAACGCAGGTTTGCTTGGTGGTGGAACTATATCAGCTCCAGGTGAAAATGGTACAGCGAACGTCGTACCTGGGGCTTTGGAAATGTCCAACGTGGACCTTTCTGAAGAGTTCACGAATATGATTATCGCGCAGCGTGGATTCCAGGCAAATACTAGAATCATTACTACATCCGATCAGATCTTGGAAGAGCTTGTTAACCTGAAACGTTAAAAGGGGGGTGAAGGGAGTTAAAAGCTCCCTTTCATAGCATGATTCAGCTAACAAGATTAAATGGAGAATCATTAACATTGAATGCACTATTCATCGAACAGATACAATCCTTTCCTGACACAACGATCACACTTACGTCCAGCAAGAAGATCATTGTTCGGGAGTCGGAGATAGAAGTAGCTAGAAAAATACGCGAATTCTATCAATCTATCGGTTTGATTGGTGTGAAGGAGAAACAAGAAAAAAATGAACGCTAAAGTTATCATTATTATTTTATCGGTTGTCGTGATCTTAGGGGCTGGCGGATTTGTAGCATGGAATTTCTTCACGAGCCCTACGTCAGAGGCTAAAGAACCTTCGGCAACTGAGCTTGCTGAATATTCAGTAGCAACAGATGAGATCACCACTGATTTGGAGGATGGCAGTATCGTCCGGATCCAATTCCAGCTCATCACAGATGGCGAGAAAGCGAAGGAAGAAGTAACCGCACGACAGTTCCAGCTGAAAAATATCGTGATCAAGGAAATGACTGCGATCAACAAAGAGGATTTCCAGGCTGGATTGACGGACTTGGAAGAAAACCTTAAGAAAAAATTGAATGAAGAAATGCAAGAAGGCAAGATCGAAGATGTATATACGATCAGCAAAGTACTACAATAAACCACTGAAAAGCAGGAACGGAGGTGACGTGCATGGCAGAAGAGGTCTTATCACAGAATGAGATCGATGCACTGTTATCCGCTATATCTTCCGGTGAGATGGATGCAGATGAGCTGAAACAGGATGAGAAAGCCAAAAAGGTAAAAACGTACGATTTTAAACGAGCACTCCGTTTTTCGAAGGATCAGATCCGCAGCCTTACACGAATTCATGAGAATTTTGCCAGATTGCTGACTACGTTCTATTCGGCAAGACTGCGAACATTTGTCCAAATATCAGTCGCATCTGTGGATCAAGTGCCTTATGAGGAGTTCATACGATCCATTCCGACGATGACTATATTGAACACCTACAGTCTGGCACCGCTTGAGGGCAAGATTTTGATTGAGTATGATCCGACCATCGCTTTTGCGATGCTGGATAGGACTCTAGGCGGTCGCGGCAGCAGTGTAAATAAGATCAACAACTTGACTGAAATAGAAACGACACTCATGACGCAATTGTTCGAATCCGGAATGGAAAACTTAAAGTCGGCTTGGCAATCCGTAGAGGATGTTGATCCTATATTAGAAGAGTTCGAGGTCAACCCGCAATTTCTCCAGATGGTTTCACCGAACGAAACTGTTGTCGTTGTGACACTGAATTCCACAATCGGTGAAACATCCGGCATGATTAATATTTGTATCCCGCATGTTGTGCTGGAGCCGATTGTATCGAAGCTTTCTATACATTATTGGATGCAGGCTCCAGTAGACAGACAAGGAAATGAAACAGAGTTGCGGGATCTATCCGCAAGTATCCAGAAAGCTTCGATAGATTTGAAGGCGATCCTTGGAGAGACATCGATTCATGTGGAAGAGCTGTTCAACCTTAGGGAAGGTGATGTGCTAATGCTGAATCAGCAAATCGACCGACCTCTTGATGTTAGAGTGGATAATCAAGTGAAATTCAAAGCTCAGCCAGGTAAACAGAAAAATAAAATGGCGATACAAATAATGGAAGAGATTGAAACAGGGGGGGAAGAAAATGAGTGACAATATGTTGTCCCAAGAAGAAATAGATGCATTATTAAATGGACCAGCCGACAATCCGAGCAGCACAGATGATGAGCAGCACCTCCCTGAGGAAAATTTGGATTCTATGGAAGTGGATGCGCTTGGTGAGATTGGCAATATCTCATTTGGCAGTTCGGCAACAACACTATCGACACTATTAAATCAAAAGGTCGATATCACGACACCAAAAACTGCTGTAATTAAAAGATCCGATCTATATGATAAATTCCCACAGCCGAATGTGGCGATAGAGGTCAGCTATACAGAAGGATTTTCTGGGGCCAACCTTTTTGTTATTAAGCAGAGGGATGCAGCTATAATTGCAGACTTGATGCTTGGCGGAGACGGAAATGCTCCAGCTGAAGAATTCAATGAAATCCATCAGAGCGCTGTACAGGAAGCGATGAATCAAATGATGGGTGCAGCTGCAACAAGTATGAGTACTGTATTCAGTAAGAAAATTGATATTTCTCCGCCGTCAATCGCACTGATGGACCTTTCTGCTGGTACTGGTGCCGATAAACTGCCTGAGGATGAACAACTAGTAAGTGTCTCCTTTGATTTGAAGATTGGTAACCTGATAGATTCTTCTATCATGCAGCTTTTGTCAACTGAGTTTGCCAAGGATATGGTGAACGAGCTGTTGCAGCCAGCACCAGCAGAGCCGGAAGAAACAGCTGCACCACAGCAGCAAGCTGCTCCAAGTCAAACACAGCCGGCTATGCAGCAAGCTGCGCCACAACAGAGTGCACCGCAGCGGCCTGCTCAGCCAGCACCAAATGTGCAGCAAGCAGCATTTGCGAGTTTTGATACACCAGCAGCTCCGCCTGCTGAACAGCCTCGCAATCTCGACTTGCTGATGGACATTCCGCTGAAAGTATCGGTTGAGCTGGGCAGGACAAAACGTACTATAAGGGAAATCCTTGAGCTGTCTGTCGGTTCTGTTGTGGAATTGGACAAGCTTGCGGGCGAACCTGTGGATATACATGTAAATGATAAATTGATAGCTAAAGGCGAAGTTGTCGTCATCGAAGAGAATTTCGGTGTACGTGTTACTGACATCTTAAGCCAAACAGACAGATTGAAATCAATTAACTAATTTGACCATTGAGAGGAAGAGAAAATATGGGGAACAGAATTTTAATCGTAGACGACGCTGCATTCATGCGCATGATGATCAAGGATATCTTGACAAAGAACGGATTTGAAGTAGTAGGAGAAGCACAAGATGGCCAGCAGGCTGTAGAAAAATACAAAGAATTGACTCCGGATTTAGTAACAATGGATATTACAATGCCGGAAATGGACGGAATTGCTGCAATGAAAGAAATCAGAAGCCAATATCCTGATGCAAAAGTTATTATGTGTTCTGCTATGGGCCAGCAAGCGATGGTTATCGATGCTATTCAAGCCGGTGCTAAGGACTTTATCGTTAAACCATTCCAAGCAGATCGTGTTGTAGAGGCAATTCAAAAAGCATTAAGCTAAAAAAGGTGAGTAGGAAATGATGAAAAGAACAGTCTGGGCATGCATGCTCGTCGTATTGCTGCATCTTATCCTTTCTCCGGTTTCTGCTGAAGCGGCAGCAAGCGTGGAGGATTGTTTAAAAGAAGGTGCAGCCCAATCAGATGAATGCAAAGATATGAACGAAGCCGGAAATCAACAAGAAAATACACCAGCAGCAGATTCGGCTGATTCAGCAGCTGGAGGCACATCGACCTTTCTGAATCTGGTCAAGCTTGCATTGGCGCTAGTCGTCGTGCTCGGACTGATCTATGTCCTACTGAAGTTTTTGAATAAGCGAAATCGACTTTTTCAGCAGGTGCGGGCTATGGAGAACATTGGCGGAATCGCACTAGGCAACAACAAATCCGTCCAGATTGTCCGGGTCGGTGAAAAAGTATTCATGCTGGGTGTCGGCGACAATGTCGATTTGCTTACTGAAATAAAAGATGAGCAGACAATCAAGGAACTGAGCGAACAGGATCAGCAGGAAATGAAGGCATCTGCCTTATTGGCAAACATTCTTCCAGGCAGAAAACAGCAAGAAGAAAAGCACCAAGAGGAAAAAACGGAACAAAATGAGTCAGCCAGCAATTTTCAGGACTTGTTCAAAGAGGAACTAGGGAAGCTGAAGCAGTCACGAAACAGGTTGAATCAGCAGCAAAGGAAGGATACAGACAATGAATGATTTTATCAATATATTTTCTGGAACCGACCCCGAGAATGTATCTACCTCGGTCAAGTTGCTGTTATTATTGACGGTTTTTTCCCTGGCACCAGGAATACTGATTCTGATGACTTGCTTCACACGAATAGTGGTTGTGCTGTCGTTTGTGCGAATGAGTTTAGGTACACAGCAGACTCCGCCGACGCAAGTATTGATCGGGATAGCATTGTTCATGACTTTCTTTATCATGGCGCCGACTTTCAATGAGATTAATGATCAGGCTATTACGCCATTGATGAATGATGAAATATCACTCGATGAGGCTTATACAGAAGCCAGCGGTCCAATCAAGATGTTCATGGCGGAAGAAACACGACAAAAGGATTTATCTTTATTTATGAATTATGCCGGTATGGAAAGACCGGAATCAGTCGAAGATATTCCGCTATCAACGCTTGTCCCGGCTTTTGCAATCAGTGAGTTGAAGACAGCTTTCCAAATGGGTTTTATGATCTTCATTCCTTTTCTTGTCATTGATATGGCAGTAGCTAGTATTCTCATGTCGATGGGTATGATGATGCTGCCGCCAGTAATCATTTCATTACCATTCAAAATTTTGTTATTCATCCTGGTGGATGGCTGGTATTTGGTCACATCCTCGTTGCTGCGAGGGTTTTAGCGAATGAAGGAGCGTACGTACTATGAGCAGTGAATTTGTTATTTCCATCGCAGAACGCGGAATTTATACAGTACTGATTGTCAGCGGACCTTTGCTTATTCTGGCACTTGCAGTCGGTTTGATTGTCAGTATATTTCAAGCAACGACTCAGATTCAGGAACAGACGTTAGCGTTTATTCCTAAAATAGTCGCTGTATTAGTGGGTTTGGTTTTCTTCGGTCCCTGGATGCTGACAAGAATGGTCGAATTCACTGCAGGTATCCTAGAGAATCTGGATCGGTTTGTGGGCTGATTAGATGCTGTCGCAAATTGATTATACCGTTGTACCAGCATTTGCTTTAATCCTAGTTCGCCTTGTTGCTTTTTTTGTTACGGTACCACTGTTTTCATATAGAAACGTGCCAACAACATTCAAGATTGGGTTCAGCTTCTTCCTTGCTTTGATTATTTTCTTTACGATAGATCGCCCGACCATTCCAGTCGACCACACGTATTTCTTATTACTTTTCAAGGAAGCAATGGTAGGCCTGACAATTGGTTTGCTTGCTTTTATCGTCATCCAAGCAATAAATGTTGCTGGAGGATTGATCGATTTTCAGATGGGCTTTGCAATTGCCAATGTCATTGATCCTGTTACAAGGGCTCAAAGCCCGCTGACGGGACAATTCCTTTATACGATTGCTACACTGTTCCTGCTGTCTGTCAACGGTCATTTGCTCTTGATTGATGGAATTTTTTACAGTTATCAGTTGATTCCATTGGATGAGATGGTACCATTCGGCAATCAGTCAATTGTAGAACTGGTGCTCCGTACCTTCAGCCAAATGTTCCTCATAGCATTTCAGATGAGCATTCCTCTTGTCGGCTGTTTGTTTTTGGTTGATGTAGCTATTGGTATAGTTGCTAGAACAGTACCGCAGCTGAACGTATTTGTCGTAGGCCCTCCGATTAAGATATTGATAGCTTTTGTGCTGCTGTTCCTATCGATGGGTATCTATATGTCAGTAGTTCGGCAGCTGTTCGACTATATGCTTGTAGCAATGCGCGATTTGATGGTGCTGTTTGGAGGGGCTTAAATGAAATATCGTTTAGACCTGCAGTTTTTCGCTGGTGAAAAGACAGAGAAGGCGACTCCTAAGAAACAGCAGGATACTAGGAAAAAAGGACAAGTAGCCAAGAGTCAAGATGTCAACACTGCCATATTGCTTTTATTTTCTTTGGGTGTCTTAGCGCTGATGGGCGGCTATTTCAAGAATCAGTTCCTCCAGCTCTTCACACATGTTTTCGATCATTATCTCAATCAGGATATTACCGCGAATACTGTGCAGACACTTCTGGTGGAGATGAGCATATCCCTTGCGAAAATAGTCGGTCCAGTCATGGGAATTGCTATTCTGGCTGGTCTGGTCTCTAATTTTGCACAGTTCGGATTGCTGTTCAGCGGGGAAGCAATAAAATTTGACTTGAAGAAAATAGATCCAATTCAAGGAGCGAAGCGGATTTTTTCAGTCCGGGCTTTGGTCGAGTTACTAAAATCCCTTCTTAAGATTGGGCTGGTAGGCGCGGTCACATTCTATGTGCTTTGGCAGAACATGGATACTGTGATGACTATGTTCCTGAAGTCTCCTGAAAACGCAATGCAGTTTTTTGGGAAAATAACTTTATACATGGGTTTTGCAGCAACGATTGCCCTATTGTTTATAGCAGTTCTGGATTATGCATATCAGCGATTTGATTTCGCAAAGAATATTCGGATGTCCAAGCAGGATATCAAGGATGAGTATAAAAACATGGAAGGAAATCCATTGATTCGTTCCAAGATAAAAGAAAAACAGCGCCAAATGTCCATGATGAGGATGATGAGTGAGGTTCCGAAGGCCGATGTGGTCATTACGAACCCGACACACTTTGCAATTGCTATCCAATATGACGACAAAAAGTCTGATACACCAATCGTCATTGCAAAAGGAATGGATCATGTAGCGCTGAAAATAAAGGAAATCGCGAAGGCGAACAATGTAACGATGGTAGAAAACAGACCGCTGGCACGCGGATTATATAAGAATGTAGAGCTGAATCAGCCGATAAAGGAAGAATTCTTCCAGGCGGTTGCGGAAGTGCTCGCCTTTGTGTACCGCACAGAGCGTAAAATGTAAGAGAAGAGGAATTACAACATGAAACTTAAGGATATGTCAGTACTTATAGCAGTTATATTAGTGATCGTCATGCTGATCATCCCATTGCCGGATTGGCTTCTCAGCGTTCTGATCCTGACGAATATCTCGCTTGCTTTGATCGTCATTCTGGTGGCGATGAATACGGAGGAAGCGTTGCAATTCTCAATCTTCCCAACTCTCTTACTTTTGCTTACGCTATTCAGGCTGGCATTGAATATATCGACTACGAGAGCAATCCTTTCAGAAGGACATGCCGGGGGTGTAGTAGAGACTTTCGGCAGCTTTGTAATCGGTGATAATCCGCTTGTCGGTTTTGTTGTTTTCATCATTTTGGTTATCATCCAATTCCTGGTCATCACAAAAGGGTCAGAGCGGGTATCTGAAGTAGCAGCCCGGTTCACACTTGATGCAATGCCAGGTAAGCAGATGAGTATCGATGCCGATTTGAATGCTGGCATGATATCAGATGTAGAAGCTAAAAAGCGCCGTGAAAAAGTGGAAAATGAAGCGGATTTCTACGGAGCAATGGATGGTGCAAGTAAATTCGTTAAAGGTGATGCTATTGCCGGAATCATTATTGTATTGATCAATATCGTATTCGGATTGATTATCGGGATGATGCAAATGGGCATGACCTTCCAGGATGCTATTAATACGTTTATGCGACTTACTATCGGTGATGGACTGGTCACACAAATACCGGCTATCTTGATTTCTACTGCAACAGGTATCGTGGTGACACGCGTAGCTTCGGAAGGGAACCTGGGCAGTGATGTTACAAAGCAGCTCTTCCGATACCCAAGTTTGTTATATATTGCGGCAGGGACAATCTTCATGCTCGGCTTGACACCGATCAACTTTTTCCTGACAACGACGATTGCTGCCATACTTGCCGGATCTGGTTACTTCTTGTCCAGGATTCAGAAAAAGCAGGAGACAGTCGCAGAAGTCACAGAGGAAGTGCAAGAGGAAGCGACAATGAAGTCTTCGGACAATGTTGTGAATCTATTAAGCATGGATCCTATCGAATTCGAATTTGGTTATGCGCTCATACCGCTGGCGGATACGAATCAAGGAGGCGACTTGCTTGATAGAATTGTCATGATACGCAAACAGCTGGCAATCGAGCTTGGTATCGTTATTCCGGTTGTACGGATACGCGATAATATTCAGCTTGGCCCGAATGAATACCGTTTGAAGATAAAAGGAAATGAAGTAGCAGCTGGTGAAGTGCTGCTGGATCATTACTTAGCAATGAGTCCAGGTGTGGAAGATGATGGTCTGGATGGAATTGAAACACTCGAACCAGCTTTCGGCTTGCCTGCTAAATGGATCAGCGAGGACACGAAGGATGATGCGGAGCTTTCAGGCTACACGGTAGTTGATCCTCCTTCCGTCGTATCTACTCATCTTACGGAAACAATTAAGCGCCATGCGCATGAACTGCTCGGCAGACAGGAAACAAAGCAGCTTATCGATCACTTAAAGGAATCGTACCCAATATTGGCAGAAGAAGTAACACCGGATCCGCTTTCAGTTGGAGACGTACAAAAGGTACTGGCAAAGCTGCTGCGGGAGCATGTATCGGTTAGAAATCTGCCGGTTATATTCGAAACACTCGCTGACTTCGGCAGGATGACGACGGATACGGATTTGTTAGCGGAATATGCACGCCAAGCACTTGCACCGCAAATAACGAAGCAATATGTACAGAATAGTCAGCCGCTGCAGGTCATTACCGTATCCGGAGCTGTTGAGAAGGTCATAGCAGATCATATCCAGCAAACAGAGCATGGAAATTATTTGTCACTGGATCCTGAATCTCAGCAGAAAATCGTACAGTCAGTTATGGAACAAGCAGAACGTTTGTCTTTACGGGAAGAAACAGTAATTGTGTTGTGCTCTCCTACAATCCGGATGTATATGCGACAGCTGCTCGATCGCAGTCTGCCGCATGCAGTCGTTCTGTCCTACAACGAATTGGATAATACAACAGAAATCAGGAGTGTCGGGATGGTGAATGTCGCATGAAAATGAAGAAATATACAGCTGCCACAATGCCCGAAGCAATGATTCAGATAAGACGTGAATTAGGTAAGGATGCAGTCATCCTACGAACAAAAGAACTGACAAGCGGCGGATTTCTCGGACTATTTAAAAAGAAACGGATTGAAGTCATTGCGGCTTTGGACAAGCAGGATGTGGCCAGCAGCGCTCGCACAGTGTCATCAGCTATTTCATCTGCTGTGTCTCTTGAGAAGAAAGAGACAAATCAAGCAGAAACAGATTTTTCAGCTGAAATAGCAGATCTTAAAAAGGAATTAAGGTCTGTGCTTACTAACCAGACCCGACATTATGCCCTGCCATTGCAAGGATTGTATGATCGACTGCTTCATAACGAGGTTCATCCACAGATCGCTTCTGGTCTTATGGAACGCCTCTTGGAAGATGCTGTGAATGAGGATGAGGAACAAAGACTGCTTGATACGCTTATAAAGCGATTTGATAAGGTCCAGCAGCCCGCACGATTCGAAAAGAAATTTATACATCTTGTAGGTCCGACTGGTGTTGGTAAGACGACAACGATTGCAAAGCTTGCGGCAAAAAGCGCTTTAGTCGATAAAAAAAGGGTTGCTTTTATTACGACTGACACGTATAGAATTGCCGCAATCGATCAGCTGCGAACATACGCCAAAATACTGGAAGTTCCGCTTGAAGTTGCATATACGCTTGAAGATTATCAAGCTGCCAGGGAAAAGCTGGCAGATTATGATGTGGTATTCGTCGATACAGCAGGGAGAAACTTCAAAGATTCCGCCTTTGTAAAAGAGCTTGAGCAAACGCTTGATTTGCAGAATGAAGCGGAAACGTATTTAACTTTGTCCATAACGACAAGAGCCAGCGATCTTTCGGAGATTTACGAACAGTTTGCACACCTGCCGATCAAGCAGTTCATTTTCACTAAATTAGATGAAGCGAGCCGTTACGGAGGTATCCTGAATTTGGTGCAACAAGCACATATTGGGGTGGCGTATCTAACCCACGGTCAGGATGTACCGGATGATATTATCACACCATCCGCGTCTTACTTGGCAAAACGTGTAATGGAGGCGACAGCCCGTGCATGATCAAGCAGCTAAACTCCGGGCAAGTGTTCAGCGCACTTCACTTGGAAGAACCATAGCTGTTGCCAGCGGAAAAGGCGGAGTAGGCAAATCGAATTTCGCTCTTAACTTTTCGTTAGCCTTAAGCAATCTTGGAAAATCAGTCTTGCTTATCGACTTGGATTTAGGAATGGGGAACATCGAGATATTGCTTGGCAAATCGGCCAAGCATTCCTTTGTGGAAATGATTCAAAATCGTTTAAAACTGGAACAAATCGTGGAAGCAGGACCTGATAATCTTGACTTCATTGCTGCTGGTGCAGCGATGAATGAACTCTTTCATATGGATGGTGCCGGATTCGCCCATTTTCAAAAAGAGTTTGAAAGAGCACAGCAAGTCTATGACTTTGTGTTCCTGGATATGGGGGCTGGATTAACAGAAGAAAGTGCATCGTTCATCTTGGCCGCGGATGAAAGTATCGTTGTAACGACAACTGAACCGACTAGTATGATGGATGCATATGCCCTGATAAAACATATCAAACAGCGCGATGCTGAGCTGCCGATGCACCTGCTTGTAAATCGTGCAATCGACAAGCGCGAGGGACAGGATACAGCAGCTCGGATGAAGGAAGTAATACAGACATTTCTTCATATCGAGATAATGCTATTAGGTATCCTGCCGGAAGATAAACAGGTTCCAAAGTCGGTAAAAATGCAGGAGCCATTCCTAAATCACAAGGATACAAAAGCGGGTCCAGTCATTAAGCGGCTTGCAGCCAGCTATCTGAAGCCTGCAGCAGAATCAACAGCTATAGAAAGAACATCGTTTATTGGCAGATTGAAAGATATATGGATGGGAGGAACTCGTAATGGGAAAGATCCGCGTTTTGGTCGTTGATGATTCCGCTTTTATGCGGAAAATCATTTCGGATTTACTGAGCAGTGATGATCGCTTGGAAGTTATCGGAACAGCACGCAATGGTAAGGATGGCCTGGACCAAATCAGCCAACTGAAACCAGATGTAGTAACGATGGATGTGGAAATGCCGATCATGAACGGACTGGATGCGCTGAAGCAAATCATGCTGAAGCACCCTCTGCCGGTTGTCATGCTCTCCAGCTTGACGAAGCAAGGTGCAGATATGACCATTCATGCCATGTCGCTCGGTGCAGTTGATTTCATTGCAAAACCGTCTGGTTCCATATCTTTGGACCTGGATAAAGTGCGGGACGAACTAGTCGTCAAAGTCGTGGCAGCAGCTTCCTCTCGTCTATCAATCAGGGAACAAGTAAAAGCTGCTGAGGTTAAAGTTTTCGCAAAGGCTCCCGAGAAGAAACGGGCTGATCGTAATTTGGTAGCGATTGGTACTTCTACTGGAGGTCCAAGAGCTCTGCAGGAAGTAATCGGAAAACTGCCCGCTGCACTGGCTGCTCCTGTTGTTGTCGTTCAACATATGCCAGTAGGATTCACGAAGTCCCTGGCAGAAAGGCTGGATAGTCTCAGTGCAATAAAAGTCAAGGAAGCCGAACAAAATGAAACTTTAAGAAATGGCGTGGTTTATATCGCGCCAGGCGGATATCATCTTACGATTGTGCAGGCAGATAGCAGACTTATTGCCAAACTGACATTGGAAGACCCTGTGAAGGGGCATCGGCCTTCTGTAGACAGAATGTTCGAATCTATCAGCAGTTTGGAAAATGTGGATGTATGTACCGTTATTATGACAGGCATGGGAGCGGATGGAACCGAGGGGCTGCGAAAAATCAAGAATAGACAGCCATCTGTCTACAGCATCGGTGAATCGGCAGAGTCTTGTGTTGTTTACGGTATGCCGAGAGCGGCAGCAGAGGCCGGACTGTTGCATCATGTTTGTCCAGTCCAGTCAATCGCCTCTGCAATCCAGCAGAGAATCAATCTATTAGAGGGGGTCAACAAATGGAAGTAGATCAGTATTTAGGTGTATTCATCGAAGAAAGCAAAGAACATCTTCAAGCTTTGAATCAGCATTTGCTAGAACTTGAAAAGCAGCCGGAAGATATTGGAGTAGTCAATGAAATTTTCCGTTCCGCTCATACGCTGAAAGGCATGTCGGCTACGATGGGTTATCAGGATTTAGCCAATTTGACGCATCAAATGGAAAACGTACTAGATGCAATTCGTAATCATCAGATTAAAATCAACCCAGAGATTCTTGATGTGGTTTTTGAGGCTGTAGATAGTCTGGAAGAGATGGTCCTCGATATTGAATCCGGTGGAGCAGGAACAAAAGAGGTAAGTGAGTTGGTCAGCCAGCTTGCGGCAATTGAATCTGGTGAAGCACCGCTTCAGGTAGCTGCAGCAGTTGCAGAGGAAAAGGTTAGTGATACCTCAGGTCTTATTCTGGATGAATTCGAGCTGGCTGTATTACGGGAAAGCGAAGAAAAAGGATTCCAAACCTTCTATACAAAAGTTACGTTACGTGAAGATTGTATGCTGAAGGCTGCCCGGGTTTACATGGTATTCGAAGTACTTGAATCTTTGGGAGAAGTAGTTAAGAGCAATCCGGAGGTTTCCCAGCTTGAGGATGAAGCATTCGACCTGACGTTTGAAGTGTTATTCGTGACAAAAGAGAAGAAAGAACTTATCGAGGAGAAGGTCCTGAAAGTATCTGAGATAGATGCTATCTCCATCCAAAACTTTTTCATCGATACATATAAGCACGCACAAGATGAAGGAAAAGAAGAAGTAACTGCTTCTGCGCATGAAGAAAAGGTACAAGAAACAACAAATGAGAAAAAAGCCCAGCAAAGCAACAAGACGATTCGTGTGAATATTGAACGCCTGGATATTCTGATGAATCTGTTTGAAGAGCTAGTCATAGATCGCGGCAGACTTGAACAGATTGCCGAGGATGTGAAGCATCCAGAACTGCACGAGACAGTTGAGCGGATGGCTAGAATCTCTGGTGACCTTCAAAGTATCGTACTGACTATGCGGATGGTTTCGATTGATCAAGTTTTCAACCGCTTCCCGCGTATGGTAAGGCAGCTTGCAAAAGATCTTGGCAAGAAAATTGATCTGCAGATCGAAGGCGCTGAAACAGAGCTTGACCGTACAGTAATCGATGAAATTGGTGACCCGCTTGTACATTTGATTCGCAACAGTCTGGATCATGGCGTTGAAACTCCGGAAGTAAGACGTGAGCTAGGCAAGCCAGAAACAGGAACAATTAAACTGAAAGCCTACCATTCCGGTAATCATGTTTTTATTGATATTACCGACGATGGTGCCGGAATTAACCGGAAGAAAGTAACGGAAAAAGCAATTAAAAATGGACTTATCACAAAAGAACAAGCAGCAATCATGACTGATAATCAAGTATTCGGCTTGATCATGCAGAGCGGCTTTTCAACAGCTGACACTATTTCAGATATTTCAGGTCGCGGTGTTGGTTTGGATGTTGTCCGCAATACGATCGAATCACTTGGCGGAACTATTACAATCAATTCCGAAGAAGGAAAAGGATCAATATTCAGCATAGAATTGCCGCTGACATTATCAATTATCAGTGTCTTGCTTGTTGAGATCCAAAAAGAGAAATATGCTGTTCCGCTATCTTCTATCATCGAAACAGCAATTATCCCGAAAGCGGATATCATGTATGTCCATAATCAAGCAGTAATCGATTTCCGGGGCAGAGTCGTTCCGCTTGTTTCCTTGAAAGACGTTTTCCAAGTACCTGAAGTGAAAGAAGAGGCGGATCACTATTCTGTTGTCATCATTAAAAAAGGTGACAAATCAGCTGGATTGATTGTAGATGGATTTATCGGTCAGCAAGAAATCGTCCTTAAATCCTTAGGAAACTACTTGACTGAAATCTTCGCTATCTCTGGAGCTACCATCTTGGGAGATGGCCAAGTAGCACTTATCATCGACAGCAATGCGTTAATCAAATAAGGAGGGTTCATCATGGCAGAAGAAATCGTACAAGATGTAAAAGTTATTGTTTTTCAGTTGAAAAATGAAGAATATGCAGTACCTGTGACACAGGTTGGGTCTATCGAGAAGATGGAACATATTACGAGAGTCCCGAACACAGAAAGCTTTATCAAAGGTGTTATCAATATGCGCGGTGTTGTGACGCCAATCGTTGATTTGCGAAGCCGTCTCGGCCTTGAAGAGACACCGGTCGATGAAAATACAAGAATCATCATTGTGGATCTGGATGACACGTCAATCGGTTTGATTGTGGATGCAGCGAATGATGTCGTGGATATTCCAGTAGATAAAATAGAAGAGGCGCCGCAAGTCATTGGAGCGATCAACATTGATTACATCGACGGGGTAGTGAAACTTGAGGACAGACTTGTCATTTTACTTGATCTGCGAAAAGTCTTGAAATTCCATGAAATCGAAGCAATCAAGTCCATCGAAAGCTGATGTATGATCTTCGCTATATAACGGAAGATCAGCTGGATGCATTAAAAGAAGCAGGAAACATTGGTGCAGGGAATGCAGCTACAGCGCTTTCTACTTTGCTCCGCCAAGACATCGATATGAAAGTGCCAGCTGTCCGAATCTGTCACTTTAATGAATTGATTGAATCGATTGGCGGGGCTGAGCAGCCGCTGGCAGCTATCTATCTCAGGATTCAGGGAGATGCGCCAGGAAATATGTTCTTTTTACTCCAGCCAGCTGAAGCAGAGTTATTCGTTCATTATATAACGGGGAATGAGAGCTTTTCATGGTCCAGCACGACCCATGATGACATAAACCTTTCCGCTTTGCATGAAATGGGAAACATACTCGCTGGAAGCTATCTATCTGCGATTAGCGACTTCGCCAAAGTGAATATGCAGCCTTCAGTTCCACAAATCAGTGTCGATATGGGAGGCGCTATTTTAGCGAATGGTTTAATTGAGATAGCTCAGGAAAGCGATTATACCGTGGTTATTGATACGGTCATCTCACTGAGCGATCCGAATGAGCAGCAGCACATGATTGAGGGGAAATTTCTGCTGCTATTGGATCCAGATGCATTCGGTCATTTATTCCATGCTTTAGGAGTCGAGGCAGATGACTGAGGCCGAAATCTTGCATGTCGGAATAGCTGATGCAAAAATCGCTTCCTATCCGCAGCATCTTCGGACAGCCGGACTTGGATCTTGTGTCGGTGTTGTCGTTTACGATAAGCAAAGAGGAATTGCTGGCTTGGCGCATGTCATGCTCCCAGACTCTAGTTTAGCTAAACAGACTCAGATGAACCGCAACAAATATGCAGATACAGCTATGGACGACCTGATTGCCAATCTGCTGCGCCAAGGCGGAAGCAGGAGTCGTTTTAAAGCGAAGCTTGCAGGCGGAGCCCAGATGTTCTCCTTCATGTCCAGTGACGAGAAAATGCGAATTGGTCCTCGTAATATCGAAGCGGTGGAACAGAAGCTGCGGGAATACCGCATCCCCATCGAAAGCAAGGATGTCGGGGGCAGCAACGGACGCACGATTGAATTTAATACAGATACATGTGGTTTGAGGATTAAAACAGTTAGCAAAGAGGAAGAGATCATATAATGGAGCAGCTTCATTCTTATGACGTAACAGCAAACAAAGGAGGGGGTTTCATGATCAATTATGGATCAGAAACAGAACAGCAGTATTGGAACAGCTGGTTTTATAAAAAAGACAGCGATGCTGCCAATGAATTGATGCGAATGTATATGCATGTAGTCGATTACCATACGCAGCGCATCGCTGCGCACCTTCCCTCCAGTGTGAGCAGAGATGATGTCAGAAGCTTCGGTTACACAGGATTGTATGATGCTTTACAGAAGTTCGAGCCAAGCCGGGATTTCAAATTTGAAACATATGCTTCCTTCCGTGTAAGAGGGGCAATAATGGACGGTCTGCGGAAGGAAGATTGGCTTCCGAGAACCGTACGTGATAAAGTGAAGAAAATAGAAGCGGCTGCCAGTAAGCTCGAACAAACGCTGGAACGGAAACCGACCAGCGTGGAGATTGCGAAACAGACGGGCTTAAGCCGTGAGGAAGTAGAAGAAGCGGTGCGGGATGCACTGTTCTCAAATGTTCTTTCCATGGATGATAAACCTGCACGGCCCAAGCAAGACACCCAGGAAACAAGCTATGTCCTTCCTGATCTCAAGACTCCTCAGCCTGAAGATACAGTGCTGCAGAAGGAACTTGTTCTGCAGCTGACAGACAGCATCAAGCAGCTGAATCAGCATGAACAGCTTGTTATCAGTCTATTCTATAAGGAAGAATTAACGTTTACAGAAATCGGTCACATACTGGAATTGACAACGTCACGAATATCCCAGATTCACAAACGTGCCATATTCAAATTACGGGAATCACTAGCCAAGCTTTCAGCGATCAGCTGAAAGCTATTTCCCTATTTTACAGAAAGAAGGTTTTTCATGCTAACACTACTTGTCTGTGCCAGTCTTCTCCTTCATGTACTGACCTTCATTGCTATCCGCGCGCTGCAAACAAACATACAGCAGCAGGAAACCCGCCATCAGACGGATAAACAAGCGTATGAAGCGATGTTAGGCTCCATACTTGATGAATTGAAAGAAGAAAATGACCGGCTTCTTCAAGCGGAACCTCCGCCACGGGAAGTCAACACGAAAAAAAACATGGTGGATATAATCAGCGGATCTTCTCCTGCTTCAGAAGATACACCTTCTGTTTCCGATTACAAACCTCCCCAGCCAGCAGAGGAGGAAGATCAAGTATCCATGTCCAATCTCGGACGTGTCTTGCAGCTTCATGACCAGGGACTGGATTCTACAGAGATTGCAAAACAGCTCGGAATGGGGAAGACAGAAGTAGAATTGATTCTGCTAATGAAGAAAAATGGTGAAAATAGCAGAAAAAGTTGAGAAAGTACAAAAACATGTCTAAGATGCTTGATTGATGGTAATAGCTGTGCTATATTTATTTTTGGTGTTAATACACACGTCTGCCGATTTTTACGGGAGGTGCTGACAAGTTGTCAGTTCCCGATAAAAGATGAAGCAGTCGGAGGAGAAAAAACCATTAGGAGGAAACACTATGTCAGTCATTTCAATGAAACAATTGCTTGAAGCTGGTGTTCATTTCGGTCACCAGACTCGCCGTTGGAACCCGAAAATGAAGAAATATATCTTCACTGAGCGTAACGGCATCTACATCATCGACCTTCAGAAAACTGTGAAGAAAGTCGATGAAGCTTACAACTACGTGAAAGAACTTGCTGCTGATGGCGGTACAATTCTATTCGTAGGTACGAAAAAACAAGCACAGGAATCTGTGAAAGAAGAAGCGATCCGTTCTGGTCAGTACTTCGTTAACCAACGTTGGTTGGGTGGTACGCTTACTAACTTCCAGACAATCCGCAAACGTATCAACCGTTTGAAATCCATCGAGCGCATGGAAGAAGACGGTACTTTCGAAGTACTTCCTAAAAAAGAAGTAGTAGGTTTGCTTAAAGAAAAAGAACGTCTTGTTAAATTCCTTGGCGGTATCAAAGACATGGAAAGAATTCCTGACGCTCTATTCGTTATCGACCCACGCAAAGAAAGAATCGCAATTGCAGAAGCTCACAAATTGAACATTCCAATCATCGGTATCGTTGATACTAACTGTGATCCGGATGAGATCGATTACGTGATCCCTGCGAATGACGACGCTATCCGCGCTGTCAAATTGCTTACTTCCAAAATGGCGGACGCTATCCTGGAATCCAAGCAAGGTGAAGAATTGGAAGACCAAGAAGCTCCAGCTGAAGAAGCTACAGAAGCTGTAAGCGAGTAATGGATGAAGGGTGATAAGGGGGGACCTTTTATCACCCTTTTTTCAAGAAATAAATTGTCCAAACCCTTAAGGAGGCATTTATGATGGCAATCACGGCACAAATGGTAAAAGAATTGCGCGAAAAAACTGGCGCAGGTATGATGGATTGTAAAAAAGCTTTGACACAAACAGATGGTGACATGGAGAAAGCAATTGATTACCTTCGCGAGAACGGTATTGCGAAAGCAGCTAAAAAAGCAGATCGTATCGCTGCTGAAGGTTTGACTTTCATCGCTACAGAAGGCAATCATGCTGTATTGCTTGAAGTGAACTGTGAAACTGACTTCGTTACTAAGAACGATCAGTTCAAAACACTTTTGAACGATCTTGCTCAACATATCCTTACTAACAAACCAGCTAGCGTAGAAGAAGCTTCAGAACAAAAAATCAACGCTGACCAAACTGTTGGTGAATACATCAATGCTGCTATCGCGAAAATCGGTGAAAAGATTTCCCTTCGCCGCTTTGCACTAGTAAGCAAAGAAGACAACCAAGCTTTCGGCGCATATACACATGGCGGCGGACGCATCGGTGTATTGGCATTGCTTGATGGCACAACTGATGCAGAGCTTGGTAAAGATGTTGCAATGCACATCGCTGCGGTAAACCCTCGTTACGTTTCCCGTGATGCAGTGGCTGCTGATGAAGTAGAGCGCGAGCGCGAAGTATTGAAAACACAAGCACTTAACGAAGGCAAGCCAGAAAACATCGTTGAAAAGATGGTAGAAGGCCGCCTTGGCAAATTCTTCGAAGAGATCTGCTTGCTTGAACAAAGCTTCATCAAAGATCCAGATCAAAAAGTGAAGAAATACGTATCCGACAAAGGTGCTTCTGTAGTTAACTTTGTTCGTTATGAAGTGGGCGAAGGTATGGAAAAACGTGAAGATAACTTCGTTGACGAAGTAATGAGCCAAGTTAAAAAATAAGTACGACAAAAAGAGGGGACACTTTGTGTTCCCTTTTTTACAAAATACATACCTTTGGAGGCAATGATGACAACAGCACGCTACAAACGAATCGTATTGAAACTAAGTGGAGAAGCATTAAGCGGCCAAGTCGGCTATGGTATTGAACCTTCCGTCATCCGTTCCATTGCAGAACAAGTAAAAGAAGTAGCCGAAATGGGAGTAGAAGTTGCAGTCGTCGTAGGCGGCGGTAACATCTGGCGCGGAAAAGTCGGCAGCGAAATGGGAATGGACCGTGCAAATGCTGACTATATGGGTATGCTGGCAACAGTGATGAACTCACTAGCGTTACAGGATAGCTTAGAGAACTTAGGTATTCCGACAAGAGTGCAGACATCTATTGAAATGCGCCAGGTAGCTGAGCCTTATATCCGACGCAAGGCGATTCGTCACCTTGAAAAAAAACGTGTCGTCATCTTTGCAGCTGGTACAGGAAACCCTTACTTCTCGACTGATACGACAGCAGCCTTAAGAGCAGCTGAGATCGAAGCTGAAGTAATCCTGATGGCAAAGAATAATGTTGATGGCGTGTACAATGCAGATCCTAAATTGGTAGCAGACGCTGTGAAGTATGACTCCCTGACTTATTTGGATGTCCTGAATGAAGGACTTGGAGTCATGGATGCGACAGCTTCCTCTCTATGTATGGATAATGATATCCCGCTACTTGTGTTCTCTATCAGCGAAAAAGGAAACATTAAAAGAGCAGTTTCCGGTGAGAATATCGGAACAATTATAAGGGGGAATAAATAATGTCAACAGCAATCATTTCTGATGCAAAAAGCAAAATGGCACATGCAGTACAGGCTTTCTCCAGACAGCTGGCGACTGTACGTGCAGGACGTGCGAATCCTTCTCTTTTGGATAGTGTATATGCAGATTATTATGGTGCTTCCACACCGTTGAACCAGTTAGCAAGTATCACTGCTCCAGAAGCACGTATGCTTGTTATCACACCTTACGATAAAACGGCAATCTCCGATATCGAGAAAGCTATCCAAAAGGCTGATCTTGGACTATCTCCTTCCAGTGACGGTAATGTAATCCGTCTCAGCATCCCTGCTCTGACAGAAGAGCGAAGAAAGGATTTAGTGAAAGTCGTTTCTAAATACTTGGAAGAGGCGAAAGTTCAAATTCGTAATATTCGCCGTGACAGCAACGATCAATTGAAGAAAGCTGAAAAGAATAAAGAGATCACAGCGGATGATTTGAAAGGCTTCCAGGATGAAGTGCAGACGGAAACAGATAAGCACATCAGCCAGCTTGAAGGTCTTGCAAAAGACAAAGAAAAAGAAATAATGGAAGTTTGACCCTTAACCATGTAAAATAAGTACTACAAGACCCTCTTGCTAAAGGGGGTTTTTGCTCTTTTTGTGACATACAAGAGCAGTACTGCACAGGGCGCCTCTGGCTCTTTTCAGTCAGCAGAGAAAATAGCCCAATGGAGGATTCAAAATGATTAAACTTCCTTTTTTCAATAGGAAAAGAAGAATAGAGTTACAGCCGTCGACACTGAAGCTTGAGAATATCCCGGAACATGTGGCCATTATCATGGATGGAAATGGACGCTGGGCGAAAAAGCGCGGACTTCCCCGGATCGCTGGACACAAGGAAGGGATGACAACTGTCCGGCGGATTGTAAAGGCTGCAAACAGGATCGATGTGAAGGTACTTACACTATATGCCTTTTCCAAAGAAAACTGGAAACGGCCGCAGGCGGAAGTGGACTTTTTGATGAAGCTCCCAAAGGAGTTTCTTACAACTTACTTGCCTGAGCTTATCGAAGAGAACGTTAAAGTACAGACTATAGGGGATCTGGACGGTTTACCTTCCTTCACTAGGGAAGCAGTCAAGGAAGCGATGGAGCAGACGAAGCACAATGACGGTCTTATCCTGAACTTCGCATTGAATTATGGCGGACGGTATGAGCTTGTTCATGCTGTGCAAAATATGATGCAGGATATATCTGACAAGAAGCTGCAAATGGAAGATATCGATGAGTCATGTATCTCCCGCTACTTATATACTGAAAAATTAGCAGACCCGGATTTGATAATCCGTACAAGCGGCGAGCATCGGTTAAGCAATTTTCTGCTTTGGCAGAGCGCTTATTCAGAGCTATGGTTCACGGAAGTATTGTGGCCTGATTTCGATGAATTGCTGTTCGAACAGGCAGTCAGTGATTTCCAGAACAGAAAACGGCGCTATGGCGGTATTTGAGGTGAATATTAAACAATGAAGCAACGATTGATCACAGCGGTTATTGCAGGCATATTCTTCATGATTTTTGTATTGCTTGGCGGGGCATGGTTCGAAGCGTTCATTTATTTGATCGCGACCATAGCCTTCATCGAGCTGCTGCGTATGCGCAAAATCGCGAAATATAAAGTACCATCCATCGTGAGTGTGCTCCTGCTATGGGGCCTTTTAGCCCCGGATTTGGGCATGATCAACACAATGTTCGATTTACATATCAATAAAACGGACATCCTTTTATTCTCCGTTATCCTTCTCTTGAGCTATACGGTACTGGCAAAGAACCGATTCACTTTCGAAGATGCAGGCTTCCTGCTGATTACAGTAGTGTATATCGGTTTTGGCTTCCTCTATTTCATTATTACGAGGAATGCTCCGGATGAAATAATCGGAGATCATATTGTTACCGGATTGTCCAAGTTCATATTTGTCTTGGTTGTCATTTGGGCAACTGATTCGGGAGCTTATTTCTTCGGAAAAGCTTTCGGTAAACATAAGCTATGGCCTACTATCAGTCCGAACAAAACAATTGAGGGAGGCATAGGCGGCCTCGTTCTCGGCTGTATAGCAGGAATTGTATTCCAGTTTATTTCCCCTGTGAGCAGCTCCCTTTTAATTGTGGCGGGTGTATGTATTCTGATTGCTGTCTTCGGTCAGCTTGGAGATATGGTCGAATCTGCTTTCAAACGTCATTATCTTGTAAAAGATTCTGGGAAAATCCTGCCGGGACACGGCGGAATTTTGGATCGTTTCGACAGTATGATTTTTGTTTTCCCAATCCTGCATTTAATTCAATTCATTTAATAGAGTATAAAGAGGAGCGTGTCCGATGAAAACAATCGCATTATTAGGTGCAACCGGTTCGATCGGTCTGCAGACATTGGATGTCATCCGCAACCATCCGGAGGCATTTCGGCTGCACAGTATGGCATTTGGCCGTAACATTGAAAAAGCGATGCCGCTTATCAAGGAATTCGAGCCTGCTGTAGTAGTTGTACAGGACGAACAGACCAAAGAGAAACTTCATCAGACACTTCCGAATGCAGAAATACTGGTTGGTTCCGCTGGAATGGTAGCAATTTCATCAGCAGGTGAAGTGGATGTCGTCGTAAATGCAGTCCTTGGCAGTATCGGACTGGAAGCGACGCTCGAAGCAATACGTGCCAAGAAGCAAGTCGCATTCGCGAATAAGGAGACGCTTGTGTCAGCCGGACACCTTGTAATGGCTGAAGCAAAGAAACATGGTGTCAATCTGCTTCCGGTAGATAGTGAGCATGCTGCAATATTCCAATGTCTGAATGGAGAGAAGCTTGAGGATGTGAATAAGCTGATCATTACTGCTTCTGGAGGCAGTTTCCGTGATAAAACAAGAGATGAGCTCAAGCATGTAACATTGGAGGACGCTCTGCGCCATCCGAACTGGAGCATGGGACAAAAAATAACCATCGATTCTGCAACAATGATGAACAAGGGCTTGGAAGTCATCGAAGCACATTGGCTATTCGGTATCGATTATGATGATATCGAGGTTGTCCAGCACCGCGAGAGTATCATCCATTCCATGGTAGAGTACAAGGATTACAGTGTCATCGCCCAGCTTGGTACACCTGATATGCGGGTTCCGATCCAGTACGCCCTTACCTACCCTGAAAGACTTGATTTAGCAGTTTCAAAAAGGTTAAACTTAGTGGAAATAGGCAAACTCCACTTTGAAGAAATGAGTATGGAACGATTCCCTTGTTTGCGTATGGCATACGAAGCAGGCAGAGCCGGCGGCACTGCTACTACCGTATTGAATGCTGCAAATGAGGAGGCTGTGGCCCTGTTTCTTGCGGGAAAGATCTCTTTCCTGACAATCGAGGATTATGTAGCACGCGCATTAGATGCACATGCCTATGAATCTTTCCCTTCTTTGGAAACAATCATGGAAACAGATCGTCTCACGCGGAGTCAAGTGAGGTCCTATATCCAATAAAGGCAGGTGCCCATTGTGACAACTATTATTGCGTTTATCCTAGTGTTCGGACTGCTCGTTTTCGTGCACGAACTCGGACATTTGATTTTTGCGAAGCGAGCCGGCATGCTAGCTCGTGAATTCGCCATCGGTTTTGGACCGAAGATCTTTTCCTGGATGAAGAATGAGACACTTTACACAATCAGACTTCTTCCGATTGGGGGATATGTCCGCGTTGCCGGTGAAGATCCGGAGATCGTGGAATTAAAGCCTGGTCATCATATCGGTCTAGAATTCAATGACAAACAGGAAGTAACGAAGATTATCGTCAATAATAAATCCAAGCATCCGTATGCACGTGTCATTGAAGTTGAAAGTGCGGATTTGGACCATAACCTAATGATATATGGTTATGAAATAGGGGAGGAAGAACGACTGTCTTTCCCTGTCCACGAAAAGGCTATGTACGTGATGGACGAGACAGAAACACAAATCGCTCCGTATAACCGCCAATTCGCTTCAAAGAACAAGCGCCAGCGGGCGATGCAATTGTTTGCCGGTCCAATGATGAATTTCCTGCTCGCACTTGTGCTGTTTTTCATCCTGGCCCTGATACAGGGGGTGCCAGCTGATAATGCAGCTGTAGGTACTGTTCAAGACGGTTCTGCAGCACAAGAAGCTGGAATCCAATCAGGTGATGAAATTACAGCAATCGATGGTACACCTGTACAAACTTGGGAAGAATTCACGACTATTGTTCGAGAGAACCCTGAAAAAGAGCTTGAGGCAACAATCGTACGGGACGGCCAGGAACAGCAGCTGATGATGACTCCTGCACTTGTGGAAAATGGCGATCAGAAAATTGGTCAGATCGGTGTAACACTCGCAATGGAGAAGAGTTTCTTAGGAGCGATTCCTTATACTTTCCAGCAAACATGGGAATTCGGAACGATGATCATAACCAATTTGGGACAGCTCATAACTGGTCAGCTTAGTATCGATGCGCTTTCCGGCCCAGTTGGTATATATGATGCGACAGATCAAGTAGTAAAAACGGGATTGATCAATTTGATCCAGTGGACAGCACTGCTCAGTGTCAATCTTGGTATCGTTAACCTCGTCCCGCTACCCGCACTTGACGGAGGACGTTTGTTGTTCATCGGTGTGGAAGCATTGAGAGGTAAGCCAGTTGAACCACAAAAAGAGGCAGTGGTCCATTTCATTGGGTTCGCTCTGCTTATGCTTTTGATGATCGTGGTCACCTGGAATGATATACAGCGGCTATTTTTATGATGCAGAGGTGGAAGAATGCGACAAAGTAAAACATTTATACCAACATTAAGAGAAGTTCCAGCAGATGCAGAGGCGATCAGCCATCAGCTGCTAGTCAAAGGCGGATATATCCGCCAGACTGCTTCTGGAATCTATAGCTATCTGCCGCTCGGCACAAGAGTGCTGCGAAAAGTGGAAGCGATCATCCGTGAGGAGTTGGATCGCACCGGAGCGAGCGAGATGCTCATGCCGGCACTTCAGCCTGCAGAGCTATGGAAAGAGACAGGCCGCTGGAAGGTTTACGGACCTGAACTGATGCGTATGCATGACCGAAACAATCGGGAATTCGCACTAGGTCCTACTCATGAGGAAGTAACGACTAGCTTAGTACGTGATGAATTGAACAGCTACAAGAAATTACCGCTTACGGTATATCAGATCCAGACGAAGTACCGGGATGAACAGCGTCCTCGTTTCGGTCTATTGCGCGGCCGGGAATTTATCATGAAAGATGCATATAGTTTCCATGCGGACTACGAAAGTTTGGATGAAGCCTATGAGACTATCTCTGACGCTTATCATCGCATCTTTAAACGGGTAGGGTTGAATTTCCGAGCAGTAGTGGCTGACTCCGGTGCAATGGGTGGTAAGGATACGCACGAATTCATGGCACTTGCTTCTGTTGGAGAAGATACGATCGCCTTTAGTGATGTATCGGACTATGCTGCCAATATTGAAATGGCAGAAGTAATCGATCAAGGCCAAAAGCCTGATGCCGAACCACTTGCCCTTGAGAAGATCGAGACTCCTAACGTGAAGACAATGCAGCAAGTGGCTGATTATCTTGGTCACACGCTTGAAGAAGGTCTAAAAGCAGTTGTATTCAAAGTGGATGATCGTCTTGTTATGGTTATTTCACGCGGTGATCATGAAATTAACGACATTAAGGTAAAAAACCTTTACCAAGCACAGATTGTCGAACTTGCCGATGAAGCAGAAGTAAAAGAACTGCTTGGCGCCGGGTTTGGTTCTCTAGGTCCAATCAATGTGCATGAAGATATCGACGTTATTGCAGATAACGCTGTTAAATATGTAGCTAATGTAACTTGCGGAGCGAACGAAGATGGCTTCCATTTTAAAAATGTGAACCCAGAACGTGATTTCCAAGTGAAGCAATATGCTGATCTGCGTTTCATCCAAGCAGGTGATCCGTCTCCTGATGGCCAAGGCACAATCCAATTTGCTGAGGGTATCGAAGTAGGACAAGTATTTAAGCTTGGTGAATTCTATGCGGAAAAAATGCAGGCTAAATTCCTTGATGAACAAGGAAAAGCGCAGAACCTAATTATGGGATGTTATGGAATTGGTGTTTCGCGTACACTTGCAGCGGCTGTCGAACAGCATAGCAGGGAAGGTGCGATTGTATGGCCTAAATCCATCAGTCCATTCCAAGTACATCTGATCAGCCTTAACCCGAAAAAAGACGAACAGCGTGAATTGGCTGATCGACTATATGAAAGATTACTTGAAGCGGGCGTCGATGTGTTGTACGATGATCGTAAGGAACGAGCCGGTGTCAAATTCGCAGATAGCGATTTGATTGGTATTCCAGTTCGCGTCACAGTAGGTAAACTTGCCGCTGATGGCCAAGTGGAAGTGAAGTTCCGTGATACAGAACAAGAAGCAGTTTCACATGAGAATGATTTGCTTGATCAAATAGCTGCTTACCTATAAAAATGTACAAGCCCTTGTCAATCCATTGACAGGGGCTTTCGCAAGACCGCAGTAGCAGTAGCGGGGGAGGAGAAGTCACAATGAGTTTAAGCCGTAATGAGAAAATGGACATGCTCCTTGAGCAGATTCAGCTTGATACAGAAACTATCGAAGCTCATTTTAAAGAGAGTCAGCTGGAGAAACTGGAAGTCGATCCGAAAGAAAAGTCCTGGCACTTTCATTTTCAATTGGCAAATCTGCTGCCTCCAACCATATATAAAATATTCACTGCTAAGCTGACAGAAGCCTTCGCGCACATTGCAGCTGTGAATTGGTCGATCCGATGTGTTACGAATACAGTGGAAGCTGAACACATCCAGGATTATTGGAAGGATTTTGTACTAACTTATCCAAAACTGTCACCTGCTTATAAGGATCTTGTCCAAACACAGGTCCCAATAGTTAACGGTAATAAGATTATGTTAACTGCCAGGAATGAAGCAGAAGCTAGTGCCCTGAAAAAAAGACTTGAACCCGCCTTTCAAACGTATTGTGAGAAAATCGGTGCAGGCCTTTATATGCTTACTGTTACCGTTCAAGAACAGAACATGGAAGAACTGACGAAATTCCGTGAGCAGAAAGCAATTGAAGATAGCCTTCTCGTTCAAAAGGCTATCAAGGATTCAGAAGACCGTGCGAAGAAGCAGGATGAGACTCCTCAAGGTCCTGTTATGATTGGTTATGCTATCAATGACGAAATCACACTCATGCGGGATATTCAGGATGAAGAACGTCGTATGGCAGTTCAAGGGTATGTTTTTGATGTGGACATACGTGAATTGCGCTCTGGCCGTCACTTGCTCATCGCCAAAGTAACGGACTACACAGACAGTTTCCAAATCAAAATGTTCTCTAAAGGCAATGAAGATGCTGATAAATTCAAGCAGCTCAAAAAAGGCATGTGGATAAAAGCGCGCGGAAGCATCCAGACAGACAACTTCACAAATGAACTGACGATGATGGCAAATGACATCAACCAGATCACTGTCACGCTTCGCCGTGATGAAGCAGAAGAAGGGGAGAAGCGTGTCGAATTGCATGCGCACACGCTTATGAGTCAGATGGATGCTGTTACATCGGCCAGTCGTTTGATTGAAACAGCCGCCAGATTCGGACATGAAAGCATAGCGATCACGGATCACGCTGTCGTACAGAGTTATCCGGAAGCCTTTGCTGCTGGTAAGAAAAACAATGTAAAAGTTATCTATGGCTTGGAAGCCAACCTTGTTGACGATGGCGTTCCGATTGCATACAACAGCAAGGATATCAATTTGGAAAAAGCCACTTATATCGTATTCGACGTGGAGACGACAGGTCTTTCTGCTTCCTATGATAAGATAATCGAATTGGCTGCAGTGAAGTTCCATGATGGAGAAATTGTCGACCGCTTTGAACGGTTTGCTAATCCGCACCAAAAGCTAAGTCAGACGATTATCGACCTGACAGGCATAACGGATGATATGCTCGTTGATGCACCTGAAATCGAGGATGTACTGAATGATTTCAACGCCTGGATGGGCGACGATGTTTTAGTTGCCCATAACGCCAGCTTTGATATGGGATTTTTGAATCAAGGGTTCAAGCGAATTGGTTTGGAGAAGGCGTCGAATGCGGTTATTGATACATTGGAACTTGCCAGGTTCCTGTTTCCGCAGCTGAAGAACCACCGTTTGAATACGCTATGTAAGTTCCTCGATATCGAACTGACACAGCATCACCGGGCAATTTACGATACGGAAGCTACTAGTTATCTGCTTTGGCGATTATTAAAAGAAGCATTCAATAAAGAAATCATGAATCATAATCAGCTTAACAACTATATGGGGGAAGGAAATGCGTACCAGCGTTCCCGTCCCTACCACTGTACAATTTATGTTCAAAATGAAATCGGCTTAAAGAATATGTATAAGCTTGTCAGCATGTCGCATGTTGATTACTTCTACCGTGTTCCGAGAATTCCTCGTTCGAAGCTTGAACAGCATCGGGAGGGCTTGATCATCAGCTCTGGCTGTGACAAAGGTGAAGTGTTCGAGGCGATGATGCAAAAATCGAAGGAAGATGCAGCAGAAGCCGCAGCTTTCTATGATGTGATTGAAGTGCAGCCCCCAGCTAACTATTACCATCTGATCGAGAAAGAGCTGGTGCAGAATGAAGCACATCTATTTGACATTCTACGCAATCTTGTAGAGTTAGGCGAGGATCTGGATAAACCAGTTGTTGCGACAGGTAACGTGCACTATATCGAAGAGCATGAAAAGCAGTACCGAAACATTCTGATCAAGACACAAAATGGTAACCCGCTCAGCAGGCAGACATTGCCGGATGTCCATTTCCGTACGACAGCTGAGATGTTGGCTTGCTTCGATTTCCTGCCTTCTGAAAAAGCGAAAGAGATCGTTGTGACGAACACGAAAAAAGTGTCTGACATGATGGAAGATGTGAAACCGGTAAAAGAAGATCTGTACACACCTAACATCGATGGTGCAGAGGACGAGATGCGCCAGATGAGCTATGATCGTGCCCGCAGCATCTATGGCGATACATTACCGGAAATAGTCGAGAAACGAATCGAAAAGGAACTGAAAAGTATAATCGGCCACGGATTTGCCGTTATTTATCTTATTTCACACAAGCTAGTGAAGAAGTCTCTGGAAGACGGATACTTGGTAGGATCACGTGGATCCGTCGGTTCGTCATTGATCGCGACGCTCACCGATATTACCGAAGTTAACCCGCTGCCGCCGCATTATGTATGCCCAAGCTGCAAGTATAACGAGTTCTTCAATGATGGGTCTGTCGCCAGCGGTTACGATTTGCCTGAGAAGAATTGTCCGTCATGCGGTGAATCTTTGAAGCGGGATGGACAGGATATTCCTTTCGAAACCTTCCTTGGTTTCAAAGGAGATAAAGTTCCCGATATCGATTTGAACTTCTCCGGTGCTTACCAGCCGCAAGCCCATAACTATACGAAAGTACTGTTTGGGGAAGACAAGGTATATCGTGCTGGTACAATTGGTACTGTAGCAGAAAAAACAGCCTATGGTTATGTGAAAGGCTATGCCAGCGATAATCAGCTTCATATCCGAAATGCGGAAGTGGACCGTCTCGTTCAAGGCTGTACTGGAGTGAAAAGGACAACCGGTCAGCATCCAGGTGGTATAATTGTTGTGCCGGATGACCAAGATATATATGACTTCACACCTATCCAGTTCCCTGCAGATGACCGCAATTCAGAATGGAAAACGACCCACTTCGACTTCCACTCGATTCATGATAATCTGCTGAAACTGGATATACTCGGACACGATGATCCGACCGTCATCCGTATGCTTCAGGATTTGTCCGGTATCGATCCAAAAACTATTCCGACAAATGATCCGGAAGTAATGAAGATCTTTTCCGGACCAGAAGCATTAGGTGTGACGGCAGAACAAATTATGTGTAAAACAGGTACACTCGGCGTGCCAGAGTTCGGAACGCGTTTTGTCCGACAGATGCTGGAGGATACGAATCCATCCACTTTTGCCGAGCTTGTCCAGATTTCCGGACTATCCCATGGTACAGATGTATGGCTAGGCAATGCCCAGGAATTGATCAACAGCGGCATTTGCACATTACCTGAAGTAATTGGCTGTCGTGATGACATCATGGTTTATCTGATGCACCGGGGTCTTGATTCATCGCTTGCGTTCAAGATCATGGAGTCTGTCCGAAAAGGGAAAGGGCTTCAGGATGAATGGATCGAAGAGATGAAGAAGAACAATGTACCGGATTGGTATATCGATTCATGTCTGAAAATCAAGTACATGTTCCCAAAAGCCCACGCAGCTGCATATGTTCTTATGGCTGTACGGATTGCCTACTTCAAGGTGCATCATCCGATTCTCTTCTATGCTGCGTACTTCAGTGTACGTGCTAGTGATTTCGAGCTTGATACGATGATCAAAGGACCAGAAGCAATCCGCCAGCGTATAAACGAAATCAACCAAAAGGGTCATGATGCTTCTCCAAAAGAGAAGAACCTTGTGACTGTACTGGAGCTATCCCTTGAAATGTGTGAGCGAGGCTTCCATTTCCAGCGGGTTGATTTGTACAAATCCAGTGCTACTGACTTTCTTGTTGACGGAGACAGCTTGATTCCGCCGTTCAATGCAATTGACGGACTAGGTACCAATGCTGCGCTCAATATCGTGAAAGTACGGGAAGATGGAGAGTTTCTGTCAAAAGAGGATTTGCGTGAACGAAGCAGGATAAGTAAAACGGTATTGGAGTATATGGATCAGCATGGCTGTCTGGAAGGAATGGCTGACCAGAACCAGCTTTCGCTATTCTAACAGGATTCTTGCCTAAATAAGAAACTTGTGGTATATTATCCAATAGCGGTATTGATACGAACCAGATCAAGAGTGGGATTACCCACTCTTTTTCATACCCATGGATTCGGCATCAAGTTTGTAAGGGGAGCGCCTCTTCGTTTTTTGTAGCAAAAAGCACATGATAAACATTGTTCCCTTGCTTCCATTTCGGGCAAGGGTTTTCTATTGAGAGGCTACACCCTTACCCATTTAAAAGTAATATTCGCCTGAAAGCGTGCAGTAAAGGAGGAAGCATTTTGGCAGCCAATATAACGGAAGTTACGGAAAGCTATCTACAACCGATCGTGGAAGAGCTGCAGCTTGAGTTGGTTGATGTAGAATTCGTCAAGGAAGGCAAGAATTGGTTCCTGCGTGTTTATGTCGACAAAACGGAAGGCATTGATATCGAGGAATGCGCCATCGTCTCTGAAAAGTTGAGTGAAATCCTAGATGAGAATGACCCGGTTGATTTTCCGTACTTTCTGGAGGTTTCTTCGCCAGGAGCGGAAAGACCACTGAAAACGAAACAAGCAATCACAAAAAGCATCGGTAAGACAGTACATGTAAAGCTATATGAGCCGATCGATAACGAGAAAGAGTATCAAGGTACATTGAAGGCGTTCGAAGACGATGTATTGACATTGGAAGTCATGATCAAAGCGAGGAAAAAGGAAGTGTCCCTTCCATATGAGAAAATCGCGAAGGCACGTCTGGCTGTAACGTTTAACTAAAGGGGGATATACGAGTGAGCAGCGAGCTTTTTGATGCCATTACTTATTTGGAGAAAGAGAAAGGGATTAACAAAGACGTCCTGATCGAAGCGCTGGAAGCAGCCTTGATCTCCGCTTATAAAAAGAACTTCAAGTCTGCAACGAATGTTCGTGTTGATTTGAATGAAACAACTGGGTCCATGAAAGTTTTCGCCCGTAAAGATGTTGTCGAGGAAGTCGAGGACAGCCAGCAGCAAATGACACTGGATGAAGCTCGTGCTATTTCTGGTACGTACGATATCGGCGATGTCGTTGAAATTGAAGTGACACCGAAGGACTTCGGCCGTATTGCAGCACAAGCAGCGAAGCAAGTCGTTACACAGCGTGTGCGTGAGGCAGAGCGCGGCGTCATCTTCAGCGAATATGCAGATCGGGAAGAAGATGTCATGACTGGTATCGTCTCCCGTAATGATCCAAGATTCATTTATGTGGACCTTGGAAAAATCGAAGCGAAATTGCCGGAAAGCGAACAGATGTCTACGGAAAAATATGAAATCCATGACCGCTTGAAGGTATACGTGACGAAAGTGGAGAACACGAACAAAGGACCGAGCATCTTCGTTTCCAGGACTCACCCAGGTCTTTTGAAGCGATTATTTGAAATGGAAGTGCCAGAAATTTATGATGGTACTGTAGAGATTCGTTCTGTGGCACGTGAGGCTGGAGATCGTTCTAAGATTTCTGTCTATGCATCCCAAGCGGAAGTCGATCCTGTCGGTTCCTGTGTTGGTCAGCGCGGTCAGCGTGTCCAAGCAATCGTGAATGAATTGAAAGGTGAAAAAATTGATATCGTAGAGTGGTCGGAAGATCCCGTTGAATACGTATCAAATGCGCTTAGTCCTTCCAAGGTCATCTCTGTACTTGTCGATGAGGAAGAAAAAGCGACAACGGTCATCGTACCTGATTACCAGCTTAGCCTTGCAATCGGGAAACGTGGTCAAAATGCCCGCCTGGCAGCGAAATTGACAGGCTGGAAAATCGATATTAAATCTGAGACTGAAGCACGCGAGCTTGGCATATTGACTAAGCAGGATGCAGAAGCTGACGACTTCGACGATTTTGACGACGAAGACACATATTGATAAGGGGCGCTGTATATGAAACAAAAGAAAGTTCCGCTTCGAAAATGTGTGGTTTCCAATGAAATGAAGCCAAAACAGGATTTGATCCGGGTTGTCCGCAGCAAAGAAGGCGATGTCTTTGTGGATGAAACCGGTAAAAAGAACGGTCGCGGTGCGTACGTCTCGAAGGATGCGGCTATCATAGAAAAAGCAAAAAAACAAGATACGCTGGCGCGGCACTTGAATACACAGATCGATGATTCTATTTATGAAGAACTTGCGCGATTAGCGAAAGGTCAGCACTCATGAGTAAAAATTATTTGAATTTGTTAGGCTTAGCTGTACGTGCCGGGCAGTGCACCTTCGGAGAAGATGCCATTGTCCGGGATGTCCAGCGGCAGAAAGCAAAGCTAGTAATAGCTGCCAGTGATGTCGGTCCCCAAACCCTGAAGAAACTTCGCAACAAGACCGATTACTACAACATTGCCTTTCTGCAGGTAGAGGAGGACCGGGATCAATTATCACAAGCGATTGGTAAATCCGGCAGAGTCGCAATTGCCATTTTGGATCAAGGCTTTGCAGACAAATTGAAATCTTTGCTCACTGAATCCACTCGGAGGTGAACGTATGTCAAAGATTCGTGTTTATGAATACGCAAAAGAGAAGAACGTTTCCAGTAAGGAAATCATTACTAAACTTAAAAGTATGAATATCGAAGTATCCAATCATATGTCCATGATTAATGAAACGGCAAAAGACAAATTGGATAAGAGCTTCACAGCAAAAAGCGCGGGTAGCGAGAAAGTAGCGATTAAAACGGGGAACTCAACAAACACAACCAACTCAGCAAATAATAGCGGACAGAACAATAAGCCGAAAAGCAAGAGTGGCGGCGGTCCACAGAACCGCAACCAGCAGCAGCGTAATGGTAATAAAAAACCAGGCAAAGGCGGACAGAACAACAATAGACGCGGCGGCCGGAACAATAACCGGGGTAAAGCACCGCAGCAGAAGCGTCCTGAGATGCCGACTCCAGATAAAATTACCTTCAAAGAGTCTTTGACTGTTAGTGAATTGGCAGCAAAGCTTCATAGGGAGTCCACTGAAATCATCAAAAAGCTCTTCCTTCAAGGTGTCATGGCAACAAAGAACCAGGACTTGGACAAAGATGCTATTGAAATGATCTGTGCAGAATACGATGTTGAAGTAGAAGAAGAAGTAGATGTTGATGTAACAGATTTGGATAACTACAAAATCGAAGATAAAGCTGATGAACTGCAGGAACGTCCTGCCGTTGTTACAATCATGGGACACGTTGACCATGGTAAAACAACTTTGCTTGATTCTATCCGAGATACGAAAGTGACCGAAGGAGAAGCTGGCGGAATTACGCAGCATATCGGTGCATATCAAGTTGAAGAAAATGGCAAGAAGATTACCTTCCTTGATACTCCTGGACACGCAGCTTTCACAAGCATGCGTTCCCGTGGTGCACAAGTAACAGATATCGCGATTCTAGTTGTAGCTGCAGATGACGGTGTTATGCCGCAGACAGTCGAAGCGATCAACCATGCGAAAGCTGCGGAAGTGCCGATCATCGTAGCGGTTAACAAAATCGACTTGGAAGGCGCTAATCCAGACCGAGTGATGCAGGAGCTTACTGAGCATAACCTGATCCCTGAGGATTGGGGCGGTGATACAATCTTCGTTCAGCTTTCTGCGAAAAAACGTGAGGGTATCGACGATTTGCTTGAAATGATCTTGCTTGTAACCGAAGTTGAAGAATTAAAAGCAAACCCGAACCGTTCTGCAGAGGGTACTGTAATCGAAGCACAATTGGATAAAGGTCGCGGTCCTGTAGCAACATTGCTTGTACAGAATGGTACGCTTAATATCGGCGACAGCATTGTTGTCGGTAATACATTCGGCCGTGTGCGTGCAATGGTGAATGATTTGGGACGCCGTGTGAAAACAGCTCCTCCATCCACACCGGTTGAGATCACTGGCTTGAACAGTGTACCGAATGCAGGTGACCAGTTCATGGTATTCGAAGACGAGAAACAAGCTCGTCAAGTAGGGGAAGCAAGACAGCAGAAGCAAGTAGAAGAGAATCGTTCCAGCGGGGCACGTGTCAGCCTTGAGGATCTGTTTAACCAGATCAAGCAAGGGGAAGTGAAAGATATCAACTTAATCGTGAAAGCGGACGTGCACGGTTCCGTAGAAGCGATGGCTGCATCCCTGGAGAAAATCGAAGTGGAAGGCGTTAAAGTCCGCATCATCCACACAGGTGTAGGCGCAATAACGGAATCTGATGTTATATTGGCATCTGCTTCAAATGCGATTATCATCGGTTTCAACGTTCGTCCGGATACCAATGCGAAAAAAGCTGCAGAATCTGAAAATGTCGATATCCGCCAGCATCGCATCATCTATAAAGTAATTGAAGAAATTGAATCCGCAATGAAAGGGATGCTTGATCCTGAGTTCGAAGAGAAAGTCATCGGACAAGCGGAAGTTCGTCAAATTATCAAGGTATCCCGTATCGGTACGATTGCGGGAAGCTATGTAACAGAAGGTAAAATCACACGTGATGCTTCCATCCGTGTCATCCGTGATGGTATTGTAATCGTTGAGGATGAAATTGATTCCTTGAAACGTTTCAAGGATGATGTACGTGAAGTTGCTACAAACTATGAGTGTGGAATCACATTGCAGAACTTCCACGATCTTAAAGAGGGCGACACATTCGAAGCGTATGTAATGGAAGAAATCGAAAGAAAATGATTCTGGCTGCCGTTGTAGAATGTATGATCTATGACGCGCATTCTCTCAAGGATAAGCGTTCGGTCGTAAAACGAATCACTTCACGAATCGGTGGATCCTTCAATATCGCTATCAGCGAAGCAGACTACCATGATTTATGGCAGCGCACTTGCTTTGAACTGGTAACGACTTCTCCTGATCGTGTTCGTGCTGAACGTGTAATGGACCAAGCGCTTGCTTTGATTGATTCTTTTCCGGAGATCGAGAGAACAGCTACTGATAAGCAGTGGCTTTAGCATCCCTCCGAATGATGATGAGGTGATAATATGAGTGAACTACGTGCAAATCGTGTCGCAGAGCAAATGAAAAAAGAACTAGGCGACATCATTTCAAGAAAGATAAAAGATCCGCGAGTAGGCTTTGTCACGGTGACGGATGTCGAAGTGACTGGAGACCTGCAGCAGGCGAAAGTCTACATCTCCGTCCTTGGCGAGGAGAAGCAGAAGCATAATACACTTCTTGGGCTTTCAAAAGCGAAAGGATTCATTCGTTCCGAAATCGGCAAACGCATCCGTTTGCGTAAAACACCGGAACTGGCATTTGAATTCGATGAAGCGGTCGATCAAGGTAATCGGATTGAGCATCTTCTAAAAGAGCTTAATGATACCGACAGATAAGATACAACAGAGAATCCCTTCGCCCTTCATGGGAGGAAGGGATTCTTTTTTTACATAGCAAAAAAGGGGTGCTGACATTGGATGGGATCCTAGCATTATGGAAACCAAAAGGGATGACCTCCCACGATTGTGTGTTCAAAGCACGCAAGATATTACAGACGAAGAAGATCGGGCACACAGGTACGCTGGACCCTGATGTAGAGGGTGTATTGCCACTATGTATCGGCCAGGCGACAAAGATCGTACCTTATTTGACGGATACCTCCAAAACCTATGTAGCTGAGATAACACTGGGTTCTTCAACTGAGACAGAAGATAAAAGCGGTGAGGTAATAGAGGAGAAACCAGTCTCTGAACCGATTTCTTTGCAAGATATCGAGAAGGTACTCGAATCATTCACCGGTGAAATCGAACAGATACCGCCAATGTACTCTGCAGTTAAGGTAAACGGCCGTAAGCTATATGAATACGCGCGGAAAGGAGAGCGCGTGGAGCGACCGATACGGCATGTGACGATTCATGAAATTGTACTGGACCATGCATCTGTAAACGAAGATGGAAGTGTGTTCCGGTTCACAGTAAGCTGTTCGAAAGGCACCTATATCCGTACCCTTTGTGTAGATATAGGAAAAGCACTAGGCTATCCAGCTCATATGAGCGACCTGGTACGGATCCAGGCTGGAGCATTTCGTACACAGGATACAGTCACTTTTGCTAAAATGGAAGAGGCGATGCTTACAGGGAATATGGAACAATTGCTGCAGCCTGTCACGAAAGCGATTGAATTCATGCCGCTGATTGAGGCAGATGATGCAATTGAACTAAAGGTCAGGTACGGCCAGCGACTCTCTCGGCCGGCAGAAGCAAGTCTATACCGGGTGCAAAGAGCTGATCAGCTTCTCGGTATTTACGAGACACATCCTGACTATCCACATTTACTGAAGCCAAAACGAGTATTCGTATCAGGGAAAGCAGGTGGCACAGATGCAAACGATTAAACTGGATTATTCAGAAACAATGAAACTACATGATATGCCTGCTGTAAGCGCAGCAATTGGCTTTTTCGATGGCATTCACCGCGGGCATCAAGAAGTCATCAAGCATGCGATAGATGCTGCTCAGGAAAAACAGCTGAAAAGTGCGGTCATCACCTTTCATCCGCATCCATCCGTTGTGTTGGGTAAAGCGGATACGAGAGAAGATTATCTGACTCCGCTCCATGAAAAAGAAGCAATTCTGGAAAGCATGGGCATCGATTATCTTTATTTGATTGGCTTCACGAAAGAATTAGCTGGTCTTAGTCCCGAGAACTTCATCGAGTGCTTTATCGACGGATTAGCAGTGCGTCACTTAGTATCGGGTTTTGATTTCACATACGGAAAAAAAGGTGCAGGTAATGCGGATACTCTTCAGAAAGCTGCCGAGCAACATGCATTTACGTATGAGGCAGTAGCGAAAGTGGAAAATGCGAAAGAGAAAATCAGTTCCACAAAAATCCGTCAGCTCGTAGCCAAAGGAAATATCGAAGATGCTCTGTATTTGCTTGGTCATCCGCTTACATTGACTGGAGAAGTCATCACTGGTGATCAGCGCGGACGAACAATCGGCTATCCGACGGCGAATATCCGAATCGCAGACGAGTATTTTCTGCCAAAAGTGGGTGTTTATGCTGTAGAAGTGCTTGTAAATGGGGAGACATATGCGGGCATGGCAAACCTCGGCTTCAAACCTACCTTCCAGCAGGACGCAGTCGTGCCGAATCTGGAAGTACACATCCTTGACTTCGATGAGCAGATCTACGGTGAAGATGTGACGGTCTCTTGGCGTAAATTCATTCGGGAAGAAGTCAAATTCAATGGAATTGATGCACTTGTTGCGCAGCTTGATCGAGATAAAGAGCAGATTAGCGCATATTTTGCATAGAATCTTGTCCGGGAGACTTGCAATCTGTCTGTAAAAAGTGTAATCTGGACTATGGAAAACCTTCGCTTGGCAATTTGCTGCTCCGGCGATTGCTCGGGGAATGGGGTTTACAAATAGAATTTTCAGGAGGAATAACAAATGGCAATTACTAAAGAACGTAAGAATCAACTTATCGCAGAATACAAAACACACGACACTGACACTGGTTCACCAGAAGTACAGATCGCTGTATTGACGGAGGAAATCACTACACTTAATGATCACCTTCGTACACACAAAAAAGATCACCATTCACGTCGTGGCCTATTGAAAATGGTTGGTCGCCGTCGTAACTTGTTGAACTATCTTCGCGATAAAGATGTTACACGTTACCGTGAACTAATTCAAAAACTTGGCCTACGCCGATAAGATTGACTAAGAAGCGGGAATTATTCCCGCTTTTTCTATAGGAGAAAACCTATTTTACATAGTGTGATAAACGTTGCCTGGACTGGAGCATAATACAGACAGGGACATGATGCAAGATAAATGAGAGGGGCTTTATTCATGGCAGACCAAAAACAAGTGTTCTCCACTGAAATTTCCGGACAGACTTTCTCTGTTGAAATTGGAGAACTTGCCAAGCAAGCGAACGGCGCTTGTCTCATCCAGTACGGCGATACGTCCGTACTATCGACTGTCACTGGTTCGAAGGAACCGAAGGACCTACCGTTCTTCCCGCTGACAGTGAACTACGAGGAAAGACTTTATGCAGTAGGTAAGATACCAGGCGGTTTCATTAAGCGGGAAGGTCGTCCGAGTGAAAAAGCAGTACTTGCTTCACGTCTGATTGACCGTCCGATTCGTCCTTTATTCCCGGATGGATTCCGTAATGATGTACAAGTAATCAGCATGGTCATGAGTGTGGATCAGGATTATTCTTCTGAAATTGCTGCAATGATCGGTTCTTCCATTGCTATCAGCATTTCTGATATCCCATTCCATGGTCCGATCGCTGGTGTAGTAGTCGGTCGTGTTGATGGTGAATTCGTCATCAATCCAACGAAAGAACAGCAAGAAAAAAGTGACATCGATTTAACTGTAGCTGGAACAAAAGATGCAATCAACATGGTTGAAGCAGGTGCGCAGGAAGTGCCGGAAGACATCATGCTGGAAGCAATCATGTTCGGTCATGAAGAGATCAAACGACTTGTCGCTTTCCAGGAAGAAATCGTTGCTGCTGTGGGCAAAGAGAAGATGGAAGTGAAACTCTTCGATTTGGACAAGGAATTGACAGAAGATGTGAAAAGCCGCTGCTACGATCAGCTGAAAGCTGCAATCGAGGTGCATGAGAAAAAAGCACGCGAAGCTGCAATCACTGAAGTGAAGAACGAAATGGTTGCGTTCTATGAAGAACAAGAAACCGACGAAGATACAATCAAGCAAGTGAAGGGTATCCTTGATAAACTTGTGAAGGAAGAAGTTCGTCGTGCCATCACGAAGGACAAGATCCGTCCTGATGGACGCGGAGTGGATGAAATCCGTCCATTGTCTTCCCGTATCGGAGTACTTCCTCGTACACACGGGTCTGCTTTATTCACACGCGGCCAAACGCAGGCACTAAGTGTTTGTACGTTGGGCGCACTTGGTGATGTACAGATTCTGGATGGTCTTGATACAGAAGAAACGAAGCGTTTCATGCATCACTACAACTTCCCGCATTTCAGCGTCGGAGAGACTGGACCAATCAGAGGACCAGGACGCCGCGAAATCGGTCATGGTGCACTTGGTGAGCGTGCTTTGGAGAAAGTTATTCCAGATGAGAAGGATTTCCCTTATACAATTCGACTTGTATCTGAGATCCTTGAATCGAATGGTTCAACATCACAGGCTAGTATCTGTGCCAGCACAATGGCTATGATGGATGCAGGTGTACCAATCAAAGCACCAGTTGCCGGAATCGCAATGGGTCTGGTAGCTTCTGGTGATGATTATACAATCCTTACCGATATCCAAGGCATGGAAGATGCACTAGGCGATATGGACTTCAAAGTTGCCGGAACTGAAAAAGGTGTAACAGCACTGCAAATGGATATTAAAATCGAAGGCTTAAGCCGTGAAATCCTGGAAGAGGCACTTACACAAGCTCGTAAGGGCCGTCTGGAGATCCTTGGTCATATGATGTCTACAATCAGCGAACCGAAGCAAGAGCTTTCCGCTTATGCTCCTAAGATCCTGACGATGACTATTAATCCGGATAAGATCCGTGATGTAATCGGACCAAGTGGTAAACAGATTAATAAGATCATTGAAGAAACTGGCGTTAAGATCGATATCGAACAAGACGGTACTGTATTCATTTCTTCTACTGAATCTGAGAAGAACGAACAAGCGAAGCAGATTATCAGTGACATCGTGCGCGAAGTTGAAGTTGGCGAAGTTTACGATGGTACAGTGAAGCGAATCGAGAAATTCGGTGCTTTCGTTGAATTGTTCAAAGGAAAAGATGGTTTGGTTCATATCTCTGAACTTGCAGAAGAACGTGTAGGCAAGGTTGAGGATGTCGTCAAGATCGGCGACAAACTGAAAGTGAAAGTCAAGGAAATCGACCGTCAAGGCCGAGTTAACCTTTCTCACAAACAGTTATTGATCGAAGCTAAGAAAGAAAAAGAAGAGCAGGAAACTGCTGAATAATATGTAAGAGAGAAGAAACTGGTTTAGCCAGTTTCTTTTTTTTAGCGGATAAACATGCTATGCTTGTTCTTCCTTGTCCTACCCCCTCATAAGCTAGACTAGAGGAGGGATGGGAATGCACCGGATTATCATTCACCTGGTCGTATTTATCACACTGCTGTTTCTGCTCATCGATAGCGGGCATATGCCTTTTCAGGCAGCGTCTGTCAACCATCATCCAGTTTTTTCTGATATAGCAGTACGAGCAGATGAACAGGAACTGCGGCAGGAAATCGAAGCGGTGCGCGAAGAAGTCGAACAGCCGGCTGAAAACGCGCGAATCGATAAGATATGGAAAAAGGTGCCTGGAAAGGCTGGCATCAAAGTAGATGTCGACGCTTCTTTGGAAAAGATGAAGAAGGCAGGTATATTCGATCGGGAACTGCTTGTAGTGGAAGAAGTCGAACCTGAAATCACACTTGATGAGCTGCCGGCATCGCCAATATACCGTGCCAGGGAGGATCAGGAACAGGTCGCCTTATTGATCAATGTTTCCTGGGGGGAAGACCATATTCCTGCAATTCTGCAGACATTGAAGGATGCAAATGCCAAGGCCAATTTCTTTATCGAAGGTAAATGGGCGAAAGAGCATAACCAGCTAGTCGAGATGATTAAAGAAGAAGGACATGTAATCGGGAACCATGCATATAACCATCCTGATATGAGTCGAATGAGCGAGACTGATTCGGCAGAACAGATAAGCCAAACAAATGAAATCATTCACGCGATAACAGGTGACAAACCAGTCTATTTTGCACCGCCAAGCGGGAGCTTTAATGATGGGACAATACAGGCTGCCAATGAACAGGGGATGGAGACGATTCTATGGTCTGTCGATACCATTGATTGGCAAAAACCGACAGTTCCTGTTATGATGAAACGCGTGACCGAAAAACTGCATCCTGGAGCTTTCATCTTGATGCATCCTACTCCTGTTGTGGAGGCTGGATTAGCTGATATGTTAAAAGCCATTAATGAAAAAGGGTACAGTGTATCGACTTTGGATACGATATTGAATGAAGGAAGATAATGGTACAGCGAGATATACTGCTGATTGGGAGGATTTGAATTTGCTGCAGACGCACACTTGCAAAAATGGACTACGAGTTGTAGTAGAAAACATGCCATCGGTACGTTCCGTTACGATCGGCATTTGGATTTTGACTGGTTCACGAAATGAAGAAGAGAAGAATAACGGTTTGTCACACTTTTTAGAGCATATGTTTTTCAAAGGAACGAAAAATCGATCCGCCAAAGAACTAGCGGAAGCTTTCGATGCCATCGGAGGCATGGTCAATGCTTTCACCTCTAAAGAGTATACATGCTATTATGCGAAAGTGTTGGATACACATAAGGAATACGCACTGGAAGTCCTAGCTGACATGTTCTTTGAATCACAATTTGCACAAGAGGAAATTGTGAAAGAGCAGAAAGTTGTTTTAGAAGAGATCAAAATGGCAGAAGATACGCCGGATGATATTATCCACGACTGGCTGGCAGAAGCTGCTTACGGAAAACATCCGCTTGGATTGCCTATACTCGGTACAGAAAGCACACTAATGAGTTTTACAAGTGAGTCAGTAAGGAATTACAAAGAGTCTCATTATGTGCCGGAGAAGATGGTTATTTCTGTAGCTGGAAATGTGGATGAATCTTTCATCAAGACTGTAGAAGACCAGTTTGGAACATTCCAAGCTGAATCTGCCCATAAAGCGCTTGATGTACCGCCATTTACACCAAATACGATCAGCCGATCCAAGGAAACCGAACAAGCTCATTTAACGATTGGGTATCAAGGTTTGGAACTGGACGATCCGGCTAGCTATAGTCTGATGGTTGTGAACAATGTACTGGGCGGCAGCATGAGCTCAAGATTATTCCAGGATGTGCGAGAAGAGAAAGGTTTGGCTTATTCGGTGTATTCCTACCATAGTACGTACCTGGACAGCGGCATGCTGACTATCTATGCTGGAACGGGTAAAGAACAGCTGGATGAGCTTCAGGAAACGATCCGTTTGACGTTGGAAAAACTGAAGGCTGACGGCATCACTGACAAAGAGTTCCGCAATACGAAAGAGCAGCTGAAAGGGAATTATATGCTTGGGCTGGAAAGTACGAACAGCAGAATGAGCCGAAATGGCCGTAATGAATTGCTGCTCGGCAAGCACCCTTCCTTGAATGAATTGATTGAGAAAATCGATAATGTGACGATGGATGATGTCAATGCTGTCATCCAGAAGATATTCGGCAAGGAACAAGCAAGAGCGATTGTTGCACCAAAATAAAAGGAGCTGATCTGCTTTGCGTTTCAAGGACATAGGTGATAAAGAGATCATTGATGTGAACAACGGCGAGCGTTTAGGTGTGCTTGGTCAGACTGATATAGAGTTCAACCCTGTCACAGGAAAAATCGATGCATTTCTCATACCGAATTACAAATGGTTCGGGTTGCGCAAGGAAGGCAGCGATAATCGCATTGCCTGGGAGGAAATCCAGACAATCGGAAAACATATGATTTTAATACGGACGTAAATGGCCAGTGCATAACGCACTGGCTTTTTTTGTGTTTGCACTATGCCCCAATTCAATCACTCCTTACGGTAATCCTCATATGATAACTCGAAAGCAACTAATCTCTTGATGAAGATCTAATAAAATACGCTGCAGAGCGAGGTGAGAGTTTGACCACTGAATTGACTATCGCTGTTCTTGGCGGTGATGCCCGCTACTTGGAGATGATTCGCAGCTTACAATGCAGTGCGAATGCATCTGTATTTGCGGTGGGCTTCGAACAAATCAGTCAAAGCTTCACCGGCGGTATCCAGCGGGAGTTAGAGGACATAGATCCGCATAGTCTAAATGCGGTTATTCTTCCGATTCCCGGAGTTGGCTCTAATGGACAGATCGAAACAGTATTCTCCGATAAGAATATTCAGCTGACTGAAAGCTGGGTAGATCAACTGCCTAAGGATTGTGTCATTTTTACGGGTATTACAAATGACTATCTGACAGAATTATGCGAGAAACGGAATTTGCGTCTTATTTCCTTGTTCGACAGAGATGACGTCGCAATTTATAATTCGATCCCGACTGCCGAGGGAGCTATCATGACTGCAATCAAACATACTGATTTCACCATCCATGGCTCCAAGGTCGTTGTACTTGGATTCGGTCGTGTAGGTATAAGTGTGGCAAGCAAATTCGATGCACTTGGCGCCAATGTGCAAGTCGGATCAATCCACGATGCTGATATAGCACGGATCAGTGAAATGGGAATGCGTGCCTTTTTCCTCGATCGCCTTCCGGAAATGGTAAAGGATACTGATATCCTGATCAATACAATACCAGCCCTTGTCGTAAAGAAAGCAATCATCGAACAGCTGCCTGCCCAGACACTGATCATCGATCTTGCTTCCAAGCCTGGCGGAGTAGACTTCGACTATGCGAAAAAGCGAGGAATCGAAGCGATCCATGCATTAAGCCTGCCTGGTATCGTCGCGCCTAAAACTGCTGGAAATATTTTGTCCGTCGTCATTAAACAGATTTTAACCAACAGCTGAAGGAGGATTAACTTATGAGTTTAGCAGGAAAACGGATCGGCTTCGGTATTACAGGCTCCCATTGTACGTACAGTGAGATATTTCCACAGATCGAACAGCTGGTGAAACTTGGAGCGGAAGTGGTGCCGGTTGTCAGCAACACGGTTCAATTTACTGATACGTATTTCGGAGATGCGAAGGATCATTTGCAGAAAATAAGCGATCTGACACAAACGAAGATAATCAAAACGATTCCGGAAGCCGAGCCATTAGGTCCGCGGGAACCACTGGATTGCATGGTCATAGCCCCGCTTACAGGCAACAGTATGTCGAAGCTGGCCAATGCACTCACGGATAGTCCGGTTTTGATGGCGACAAAAGCAACCTTGCGCAATGAGAAACCAATCGTACTGGGAATCAGTACAAATGATGCCCTTGGTTTGAATGGAGTTAACCTGATGCGCCTGATGGCAGCAAAATATATGTATTTCGTACCATTCGGACAAGACGACCCGTATAAGAAGCCAAACTCCCTTGTTGCCGATATGACAAAACTTCCGGAAACGATTGAAGCCGCATTGCAATACAAGCAGCTGCAGCCCGTGCTGGTCCAACGTTTTTCCTAAACTCCCTAAACGGTAACCTATGATAGAAAAATTGTGATAGAATAGTGCTAGCGTTAAAATCAAATAGCGTACCAACCAGTATACGTATCCATTTAGATAGACAGGGAGAGGGTTATTCATGACACAGCAAGGTTATCATATCGCAGTAGTAGGCGCGACAGGCGCTGTAGGCCAAAAAATGCTGGAAACTCTCGCAGAACGCAATTTTCCGATCAGCGAGCTATCCTTATTATCATCCAGCAGATCTGCTGGACAGCAAATAGATTACAAAGGCAAAAGCTATACAGTAAAGGAAGCCAAACCGGAAAGCTTTGAAGGTGTGGATATCGCATTATTCTCTGCTGGCGGATCTGTATCCAAAGCATTGGCACCGGAAGCAGCAAAACGAGGAGCGGTAGTTGTCGATAATACAAGTGCATTCCGTATGGATCCGGATGTGCCTCTAGTAGTACCTGAAGTTAATGAAGGTGATTTGAAGCTTCATAAAGGAATCATTGCTAACCCGAATTGCTCCACTATCCAGATGGTGGCGGCGCTTGAGCCGTTGAAAGAAGCTTATGGTCTTTCCCGAATCATCGTCTCTACTTACCAAGCTGTATCCGGAGCTGGAGCAGTGGCAATTGACGAATTAAAAGATCAGGCACAGCAATTCCTGAATGGCGAGGACATGGAAGCAAGCGTCCTTCCAGTCAAAGGAGATAAACGCCACTTCCCTGTAGCATTCAATGCGCTGCCGCAAATCGATGTCTTTCAAGACAATGGCTACACATATGAAGAAATGAAAATGATCAATGAAACGAAAAAAATAATGCATGCAGAGGATCTTCACGTTTCGGCGACTTGTGTACGACTGCCGGTCTTCACTTCCCATGCAGAAAGCGTTTATGTCGAGCTTGGCCAGAACGGTCTCACTGTTAAAGAAATTCAGGAGAAACTGGCTGCAGCTGAAGGGATCGTGCTAGAGGATGATCCAAGTACACAGACTTACCCAACACCGCTTTCTGCAGCTGGCAAGAAAGAAGTATTTGTAGGAAGAGTACGCAAGGATCCGGATCATGACAATGGATTCCACCTTTGGATCGTTTCCGATAACCTTTTGAAGGGTGCAGCGTGGAATAGTGTCCAAATCGCAGAACGCTTGATCCAACATAACTTGCTTACAGTCTGAGGTGTAGAAATGAAAGTGTTAGTCCAGAAGTTTGGCGGTACGTCTGTTAGGGATAATCAGACAGAAGCCATCCAGCATATTGAAAAGGCGCTCCAGGAAGGGAATAAAGTAGTGGTCGTTGTATCTGCGATTGGGCGATATCCTGATCCCTATGCAACTGATTCCTTACTGCAATTGGTCGGTATTCCAGGTGAGACGCATATATCAAAACGTGAGAAGGACTTGCTGCTATCATGCGGTGAGGTCATCTCATCAGTCGTCTTCTCGAATGCGCTTAATGCTAAAGGAATCCGCGCTGCTGCTTTGACTGGGGCACAAGCTGGCTTTATTACCAATGAAGAATTCACAGCTGCCAAGATCAAAGAAATGCGAGTTGAACGTATTTGGGAAGAGCTAGAGACACATGATGTCGTTGTCGTAGCTGGCTTCCAAGGTATGACAGAGGATGGAGAAATCACTACAATCGGCCGGGGCGGAAGCGATACTTCCGCAGCTGCACTCGGCGCTGCTTTACAAGCAGAGTATGTCGATATCTTCACGGATGTAGAAGGAATCATGACAGCTGATCCGCGTGTCGTTGAAGAAGCACGTATGCTGGATGTTGTCACGTATACGGAAATATGTAATCTAGCTTATCAAGGTGCAAAAGTGGTACATCCGCGTGCAGTTGAAATTGCGATGCAGGCAAAGGTTCCGATGCGTGTCAGATCTACAGGTTCGCTATCAGAAGGAACGCTTGTTACATCGTCCAGGGACAATTTTGCAGGCAAGGATATTCCTGACCGGCTGATTACCGGTATCGCGCATCTTGCCGGTATTTCTCAAATCAAGATCGAAACGGATACGGATGCTTATAAAACACAGTCCCGTGTTTTCAAAGCGATGGCCGAAGCAAATATTTCTGTTGACTTTATCAATATTTCGCCAAATGGTGTTGTATATACGATTGCTGCCGAGCAGGTGATGCTTGCGCAGGATATCCTTGGTGAGCTTGGACTTGAGCCGAAAGTTATTAACAACTGTGCGAAAGTATCTCTAGTCGGTGCTGGTATGACAGGTATACCTGGAGTGACGGCGAAAATTGTCCAAACATTGACGGATAAAGAAATCGATATCCTGCAATCTGCGGATAGCCATACAACTATTTGGGTACTGATTAACGAAAAGGATCTTATAGCAGCAGTGAATGCGCTGCATGCGACATTCGAGCTTAGTCTATAAGACATGATAATTGTTGAAGGCAGAGGGGTTTTACGATGAAATTCGGTAAAGTTATTACAGCAATGGTAACTCCATTCGATAATCAAGGTCAGATTGATTTTGATGCAACTACTCGTTTACTCGACTATTTGATTGAGAATGGAACAGAGGCCGTCGTGGTAGCTGGTACAACCGGCGAATCGCCAACGCTTTCCCATAAAGAAAAGCTTTCTTTATTCCGCCATACAGTGAAAACAGTCGATGGACGGATTCCGATCATAGCTGGAACAGGAAGTAACAACACGCAAGCAAGTATCGATCTTACAAAAGAAGCAGAAGAAATTGGTGTCGATGCGGCGTTGATCGTTGCGCCGTATTACAATAAACCAAACCAGCGAGGATTATATGCGCATTTTAAAGCAGTTGCAGATAGTACGAAGCTGCCTATAATGCTTTATAATATTCCAGGTCGCTCTGTTGTAAAGATCGAACCGGAAACTGTTATGGAACTATCCAAAATTTCGAATATCGTTTCTGTGAAAGATTCCACTGGCGACTTGAGCAGTATGACGAAGGTCATTACTGGTACGCCTGATGATTTTAGTCTGTACAGCGGTGATGATGATTTGACTCTGCCAGTAGCTGCTATCGGCGGTAATGGAATCGTATCCGTATCTTCCCACATTGTCGGTAACGAGATGCAGGCTATGCTGCAGGCGTATGAAGCTGGCAACGTCGAAGAAGCTGCACGCATTCATCAGCAGATTCTGCCGGTAATGCAAGGATTGTTCCAAGCACCGAACCCGGCACCAGTGAAAGAAGCGCTGAATCAGAAAGGTATCACAGTAGGCGGTGTCCGTTTGCCGCTAGTCGAACTATCTGAAGAAGAAAAAGAGAATATCAGTAAGCTATTGAAATAAATGACCAAAGAAGCAGGAGGAGTCCTCCTGCTTCTTTGTTTATGTATGTTGCCTCGCTCACTGTCCATACTAAAAGCAAGTATGGAAAGGAGCTAGGACTATGGCAAAGGAACGTAATGATAACCAAGAGAATGAAAACGAAGAATCCGGCGGGAAATCCATCCTAGAAAAAATCCAGCAGCTCGGCCAGACATCGGTTGCCCAGGCACCTGATTCCCGTGTTCACGTGCTGTCTATCATCGGTCAGATAGAAGGACATATGCAGCTGCCGCCACAAAATAAAACAACGAAATACGAGCATGTCATTCCCCAATTGATTGCAATCGAACAGAATCCGAAAATAGAGGGGTTGATTGTACTGATGAATACGGTCGGAGGAGATGTCGAAGCGGGTCTCGCACTTTCAGAGATGATTGCATCCCTCTCCAAACCGTCCGTATCAATCGTTCTCGGGGGCGGACATAGCATCGGGGCGCCTATAGCCGTAAGTACGGACTATAGCTTTATCGTACCAACAGCGACGATGACAATCCATCCAATCAGACTGACAGGCCTGGTCATAGGTGTTCCTCAAACTTTTGAATACTTGGATAAGATGCAGGACCGCGTCATCAGCTTTGTCACTTCTCATTCTTCGATAACCGAAGATAAATTCAAGGAGCTTATGTTTGCGAAAGGGAACCTGACACGTGACATCGGTACGAACGTTGTCGGAACAGATGCAGTTTCCTACGGGCTGATCCATGAAGTCGGGGGAGTACAGCATGCGATGAAAAAGCTGAATGAATTGATGGAGCAGCGAAAAGCATCCCTGAACGGGGAATTGCAATGATTTTGTACACGCCGCTCGCACCGGAAGATATTTTCCCTGTAGAGACAACCCAATTTGAGGCTCACCAAATTATTCAATACAATGGAAAAACAGTTCAAGCTGAACATTTGGGAAACGGTATGTACCGTGTTCACCAGCTTATGTCGACAGATCCTGCCGATTTTCTTGATGAAAACTGTGCACCAGGAAAATTGTTCTCCTTATAAATGAATACGTACGTTCGTCTTTTTGTCAGCTATGTTATACTGAATTCAGATGGCAAATTGACGTACAAAGTAGAAAACCCTTGTCGTTGGCAGGGGTTTTCTTTACATCTAAAGAAGTACATAAGCAATGCAAAACAAGGAGATTCCCTAAAATGGCTAAACGAAAAACAAAAAAACGACAAACTAAGTTCAAGCAAGTAATGAGCTTTGAAGTAATTGGGTTATTATTAGTATTTCTTGCTGTATTCGGCAGCGGCGCAGGTGCAATCAGTGACGGGGCAATACCGAACGCACTTGAGCATTTGTTCCGCTTCTTCTTTGGAAGCTGGTATTTCCTGCTTGCAGTATTTATGGGTGGGGTCGGCATCTACTTGATGGCCAGATGTAAAAGACCGAATCTGCTTCATAAGAAACTGATCGGATTATATGCCATCACCGCTGGTATTTTACTATTCACGCATATCCAGGCGTTTGAGGATAAGCTGAGTCAAGTGGAGCAGCCATCGATCATCAAGACAAGCTGGAATTATTATTTAGCTTATGTGCAGGATACGATCGATCCAGCGGCTCTAGGCGGAGGTATGATAGGAGCAATCCTTTTCGCATTAAGTTATTATCTGCTTTCTGCAACAGGTGCTAAGATCATCGCTTTCTTTCTGGTAGTAATCGGAATTCTGATTTTAACCAATACGTCCCTCAGTTCCTTAGTTCAAAAGCTGTTTGCGCTTCTGAGAAAAGGAGCAAATGCTACATCAGGTAAAATGAAAGACAAGCTCTCGGAAACAAAGGAGCGTAAAAAAACGGAACGACCGAAGAGGAAGCAAAAACGCCAGCAGGTATTAGCAGAAAAGGAAGAAGCAGCAGAGGCAGAACCAGAGCCTATTCATGAGGAACCAATCATCCAGGATTTCACGAATATTGCCTACGCAGATCCTGAGCCAGAAATCATCGAACCAAAACAAGAGAAACCGAAAGAGATAGAAGAAGAATCTACCGATGAGAAAGAGGCACTGCCGGCGTCTGAGCTGGAAAACAGGGATTATCAGCTACCTAGCATCACGTTGCTGAAACAGCCCAAGAAGAATAGCCAAAAACAGGAACGCTCGCAGATTCAGGCTGTTGCACGGAAGCTCGAGCAGACGTTCCAAAGCTTTGGAGTCAAGGCAAAAGTAAGCAAGGTACATGTGGGTCCAGCAGTGACGAAATATGAAGTATATCCGGATACCGGTGTGAAAGTAAGCAAGATCGTCAACCTGCACGATGATTTAGCGCTTGCTCTGGCAGCGAAGGATATCCGGATTGAAGCGCCGATACCAGGCAAATCAGCTGTTGGAATCGAAGTGCCGAATAAAGAAGTGGCAAGTGTATCGCTGCGTGAGGTTTTGGATAACAGTCAAGTGAAAGCCGGATCCAAGCTGAGCTTTGCCCTTGGTCGTGACATATCTGGAGAATCAGTGGTGGCAGAGCTTAACAAGATGCCCCATTTGCTTGTAGCTGGTGCTACTGGAAGCGGGAAAAGTGTATGTATCAACGGCATCATTACCAGTATCCTGATGCGGGCCAAACCGCATGAAGTGAAAATGATGATGATTGATCCGAAAAAAGTGGAGCTGAATGTATATAATGGAATTCCCCACTTGCTGACACCGGTCGTGACGGATCCGAAAAAAGCATCCAGGGCATTGAAGAAAGTTGTAGCCGAGATGGAGCGCAGATATGATCTGTTCTCTGATTCTGGTACTAGAAATATCGAAGGGTATAATGCGTACATCCAAAAGCAGAATGAATTGAATGATGAAGAGCAGCCTTTCCTGCCATTCATTGTCGTACTGGTTGATGAGCTTGCCGATTTGATGATGGTCGCTTCCAGCGAGGTGGAGGATGCTATTACCAGACTCGCACAGATGGCACGTGCTGCGGGGATACATTTGATTATCGCAACCCAGCGTCCGTCTGTTGACGTTATTACTGGCGTCATCAAGGCCAACATCCCGTCACGTATCGCTTTTAGCGTAAGTTCCCAAATCGATTCCCGGACAATCCTGGACGGCGGCGGAGCTGAAAAGCTCCTTGGACGAGGAGATATGCTGTTCATACCAGTCGGTTCTTCAAAGCCGACCCGTATTCAAGGGGCCTTCCTTTCCGATGAGGAAGTGGAGAATGTCGTAAATCATTGTATTGAACAGCAAAAAGCACAATATCAAACAGATATGATTCCAGAAGAAGAACAGGAAGTACAGTCAGAGGTGGAGGATGAACTTTACCATGATGCTGTCTTCTTAGTAACAGATATGCAAAGTGCCAGTGTTTCCATGCTGCAGCGCAGATTCCGCATCGGTTATACGAGAGCGGCTAGGTTGATAGATGCAATGGAAGAGCGGGGAGTAGTAGGACCTTATGAGGGGAGTAAGCCACGGCAGGTGTTGGTTTCCAAGTCGGCGGAGGACAAACTATCGTAGGACACATTTTTCAAGAAAAGTATCAAAAAGTAGGTGAATCAACCCAAAAAAATCGACAATATTCGTGTTTTTGTAAAATAAGTATTTATTTTATGTAAAAAGCATGTTATATTATGTTCGAGTGAAGCGGATTGTAGTAATTATGTCCTATTAATCTACTAATTATGTATCAGGCTTCAACTTAGTTATTAATCTATATTTGGGGGTTACTATCTTGAAAATGCGTCGTTATGCAGTACTTTTAGGTTTGCTTCTTGTCGTAGGTGTCGTGCTTAGTGCATGTGGATCCGGCGGCAGCTCCGAGCAGGGCGGAAGCGAGAGCAACAGCTTTAAAACAGCTATGGTTACAGATACTGGCGGTATTGATGATAAATCATTTAACCAGTCTGCTTGGGAAGGTCTTACACAATTCGGTGCAGACAACAACCTAAAAGAGAAAGAAGGCTATGACTACCTTCAATCTAACAGTGCATCTGATTATGCAACCAACTTGAATCGCCTTGTGCAATCTAATACGGATCTAATCTTCGGTGTTGGATTCAAGCTTGCAGAGGATATCACTAAAGTTGCTGATCAAAACAAAGAAACGCATTTTGCCATCATTGATTCCGTCGTAGAAAAAGATAATGTAGCAAGCATCGTATTCGAAGAGCAGCAGGGCTCATTCCTAGCAGGTGTAGCTGCAGCGACGAAATCTGAATCCGGTAAAATCGGATTCGTTGGTGGAGAAGAAAGTGAATTGATTAAGAAGTTCGAAGCAGGATACGTAGCTGGTGCGAAATCAGTCAATAAGGATATCGAAGTGGATGTACAGTATGCTGGTTCCTTCGGTGCTCCTGACAAAGGTAAATTGATTGCATCCAACATGTACAACTCTGGCGTAGATGTAATCTATCATTCTGCTGGTGGTACAGGTAACGGTGTATTCGCACAAGCAAAAGATTTGAAAAACAATGATCCAGAAGGAAACTACTGGGTAATCGGTGTTGACCGTGACCAGTATGATGAAGGCCAAATTGGGGATAACAACGTGACTCTTACAAGCATGCTGAAAGCTGTTGACGTTGCAGTAGCTGATGTTGCGCAGAAATCCAAAGATGGCAATTTCCCTGGTGGAGAAATCGTATCTTACGGTTTGAAAGATGATGGAATCGGTATTGCAGAAACAAACACAGAAGCATACACAGACGATATCAAAACAGCTGTAGACGAATGGAAGCAAAAGATCATCGATGGTGATGTAACTGCTCCAACTACGGATGACGAACTGAAAGCATATGTAGATTCTCTATAAGAAACCAGAAGGGCTAGAGTACGCACTCTAGCCCTTTATAAAAAAATCTTCAACTGAAGCGTCTATATTAGACAATTCCCCGCTTCATTTGACGATTTTTTTTTGAACAGAATCAAAGAAAGTTCGTAATTCCGAGAAGGAGTGTAAAATATGGAAAATTATGTAATTGAAATGCTGAACATTCGCAAAGAATTTCCCGGAATTGTCGCCAATGACAACATCACGCTTCAAGTGAAAAAAGGAGAAATCCATGCGCTGCTAGGAGAAAATGGCGCAGGAAAGTCCACATTGATGAACGTCCTGTTCGGTCTTTATCAGCCGGAAAAGGGAGAGATCCGCGTTGACGGAAAGAAAGTCGAAATCAATGATCCGAATGTTGCCAATAGATTAGGTATCGGAATGGTGCACCAGCACTTCATGCTTATCGACACCTTCACAGTTGCACAAAATATCGTTCTTGGCAGTGAACCGAAAAAAGGGCTTAAGATTGATATGAAAAAAGCGGTTCGTGAAGTGCAGCAACTTTCAGATCGTTACGGTCTGCAAGTGGATGCCACAGCGAAAATCAGCGATATTTCCGTTGGTATGCAGCAGCGTGTGGAAATCCTGAAAACTTTGTACCGCGGTGCAAATGTGGTCATCCTGGATGAGCCTACCGCTGTATTGACACCACAGGAAATCAAAGAGCTTATCGTTATTTTGCGGACGCTGATCAAAGAAGGCAAGTCTATCATTTTGATCACACATAAACTGAAAGAAATCATGGAAGTTTGTGATCGCTGTACGGTAATCAGGAAAGGGCAGGGTATCGGAACAGTTGTTGTATCCGAAACGAACCCGAATGAACTGGCTTCCTTGATGGTAGGCCGTGAAATACGCTTCTCAACGGAGAAGAAACCAGCCGAACCAAAAGAAACAATTCTTTCCATTGAAGGCCTGACAGTACAGGATTCCCGGCATGTGGACATGGTGAAACAACTGGATCTTGATATCAGAGCAGGCGAAATTGTCGGAATTGCCGGAGTAGACGGAAATGGTCAAACAGAATTAATTGAGGCAATAACCGGACTTCGTAAGAAATCAGCAGGCAAAGTCACATTGAAAAATCAGGATATTACCAATATGCCAGTTCGCGCCATTACGGAAAGCGGAGTAGGTCATATCCCCCAGGATCGCCACAAGCTTGGTCTCGTGCTTGATTATTCTATCGGAGAAAACATAGTACTGCAAACATATTACCAAAAGCCTTTTTCAACTGGCGGCTTCCTGTCCTTCAAACGGATCTTCGATAAAGCAAAAGCCCTGATTGCGGAATACGACGTTCGTACTCCTAGTCATTTATCGAAAGCGCGCACTCTATCCGGGGGTAACCAGCAAAAAGCAATCATTGGTCGTGAAATTGACCGTAACCCGGATTTGTTGATCGCAGCTCAGCCGACACGCGGTCTGGATGTAGGGGCTATTGAATTCATCCATAAGCGTCTGATCGAACAGCGTGACCAAGGAAAAGCTGTCCTGCTCGTTTCGTTCGAACTAGATGAGATTTTGAATGTAAGTGATCGTATTGCTGTTATGTTCGATGGGAAAATCATTGCAACAGTAAATCCGAAGGAAACAAATGAACAGGAGCTCGGATTATTGATGGCAGGTTCGAAGCTTGAGAAAGAAGGGGCGCAAAACTAATGTTTTCCAGCACAAAGTTCAATTTCATCATACCAATCATTTCGGTCATCCTTGGTTTGGTTGCCGGTGCAATCATCATGCTTATATTCGGTTATAATCCGATTCTCGGCTATCAGGCACTATGGAATGGCGTTTTTGACAGCCCGTTCTTCATGTCCGAAACTGTTAACCGTATCACACCATATATACTGACCGGTTTGGCAATCGCTTTTGCTTTCCGTACCGGATTGTTCAATATCGGTGCTGAAGGTCAGGTGCTAGTCGGCTGGGTTGCAGCTGTATGGGTAGGTACTGCTGTTGATGCACCAGCCTTTATCCATCTGCCACTAGCACTTCTTGCAGCAGCTGCTGCAGGAGCACTTTGGGCTTTTGTTCCGGGTATCTTGAAAGCGAAGCTCGGTGTCCATGAAGTTATCGTCAGCATCATGATGAACTATATCGCACTTCATATTACGAACTATCTGATCCGTTCTGTGCTGACAGATAACCAGGAGACAACAGAGCCAGTTAAACAAACTGCCTCTTTGACAAATGATTTCCTGATCGGATTAACAGGATCCCGCTTGCACCTTGGTTTCATCGTTGCACTATTGATGGTGCTGGTTATGTGGGTCATTCTTGAACGCACGAAGCTCGGGTATGAGTTGAAAGCCGTAGGTTACAACCAGCATGCCTCCAATTATGCAGGTATGAAAGTGGAACGAAACATTGTCATCTCAATGCTGATTTCGGGTCTTTTCGCAGGACTTGCTGGGGCAATGCAAGGTCTTGGAAGCTTCGGTAATGCATTCACGAATACAGCATTCTCAAACCTTGGTTTTGATGGTATCGCGGTAGCGCTTCTAGGCGGAAACAACCCGTTCGGCGTCGTATTATCAGCTAGCTTGTTCGGATTTCTTAAAGTGGGATCGCTTAATATGTCCACAGCTGGTGTACCAAATGAAATCATCGAAATTGTCATTGCATTGATCATTCTTTTTGTTGCTTCCGGCTTCATCATCCGCTGGGCACTGCTGCAATTGAAAAAAGGGGAGAAAAAATAAAATGCTGGATATACTTTATTCCATTATTCCGCAAACGCTGTTCTTTGCCGCTCCTCTTATTTTCACCGCATTGGGCGGTGTGTATAGTGAGCGTTCTGGCGTTGTCAATATCGGTTTGGAAGGTCTCATGGTCATAGGGGCTTTCTCTTCGGTAACGTTCAATTTGATGTATGCTGATGCTTTAGGAACGGCCACACCATGGATTTCCATATTGGTTGCTATGGTTGCCGGTATGCTATTCTCCTTGATCCATGCGGTTGCTACGATCACTTTCCGTGCAGATCAGACGGTTACAGGGGTAGCGATCAACATGCTGGCACTTGGATTTGGTGTTTTCATGATCAAACAGATATTCGGAAAAGGCCAAACGGATTTCATATCACAGCCGATTTATACAACGGACGTTCCATTATTGGTCGACATTCCTGTGATCGGTAATATGTTCTTTAACAATATGTATGTTACATCGTATGTTGCTATTGTTCTTTCCTTCCTTGCATGGTATGTGCTTTATAAGACTCCATTTGGTCTTCGTATCCGTGCAGTTGGGGAGCATCCAATGGCAGCAGACACGAATGGTATCAAAGTATATACGACAAGATATATCGGCGTAATCATATCTGGTGCACTCGCCGGAATCGGTGGTGCAGTGTTCGCGATGACTATATCTCAGAACTTCTCTGTATCTACAATTGCTGGTCAAGGATTCATGGCGATTGCAGCAGTTATCTTCGGAAAGTGGAACCCGCTTGGGGCAATGGGAGCAGCTTTGTTCTTCGGCTTTGCCCAGTCTTTAAGCGTTGTTGGTTCATCCATTCCATTGCTTGAAAATGTACCGCAAGTTTACTTGCTGATTGCGCCTTATGTACTGACCATTCTTGCTTTGGTAGGATTCATTGGCCGTTCGGTAGCGCCAAAAGCAAGCGGTGTTCCTTATATAAAAGGAAGCCGCTAAGACGAAAGACCCGATGCTTTTTAGACATCGGGTCTTTTTTGTGCAAACCGATTCGTTTACTTCTGGGCTTTTTTTCATTAATATGGTAATCATAGCGAGGATTGTCGGATATATATAAGCAAAACTAGAGAAGCTATACATAACAGAAGTCAGGGAGGTTCCTTATGAAAATCGCAGGAGAAGAAATCATCACAGGAAAAGGTGCGACGCTGCACCTTATACCGACTAAAAAATATAAGACAATCAGTATAGCCGTTAAGCTACAGGCGCCGCTTGAGCGGGAGACTATCACAGCAAGAGCACTGCTTCCATATGTACTGCAGCAGGGTACAGCCAATCTAACGGATGCGCGTGCATTACGTCTCAAACTCGACGACTTGTATGGTGCTATCCTGTCTATTACTGGTACGAAAAAGGGCGAGAAGCATATCATCACCCTTCGTCTCGATGTTGCCAATGAGAATTATCTGAGCGACCGGACTCCGCTATTCGAAAAAGCAGTTGATCTGCTCCGTGAAATCTTGTTTGAACCAAAAACGGAGAATGAAGCCTTCACAGAGTCTATCGTTTCACGCGAAATGCAAACGCTGAAACAAAAGATGGTTGCTTTGAAGGATGATAAGATGAGCTATGCGAATATGCGTCTTATCGATGAAATGTGCAAAGGCGAACCGTACAGCCTTCATGTGCACGGGTATGAAGAGGAACTGAAAGACATGGATGGCCGCAAGCTGTATGGTTTTTATGAAAAAATGCTGAAGCAGGACAAAATGGATATTTACATTCTTGGAGATGTAGAGAGAGAACTTGCCGAAAAGGCCGTGGAGCCATTCCTGGAAAGAGATATCGCTTCCCATGAAGAAGGAACAGCTTCTGTACATCCAGCTTCTGCTGATGTAAAGGAAGTAATCGAGGTGCAGGATGTACAGCAAGCCAAGCTTCACCTTGGTTATCGGACGAATATCCGTTACGACGATCCTGATTATGCAGCGCTGCAGGTGTTTAATGGATTATTCGGCGGCTTCCCAAGCTCGAAACTGTTCCGGAATGTCAGGGAAAAACACAGCCTCGCTTATTATGCTGCTTCACGATTTGAGAGTCACAAAGGCCTATTATTTGTTTTCTCCGGTATTGATCCGAAAGATTATCAGAAAGCAAAGGAAATCATCGATGCCCAGCTTGCAGCCATGCAAGCTGGAGAATTTGAAGAATCAGAAGTTGAAGAAATAAAAGATTTAATCATCAGTCAAATATTAGAGACAATCGACAACCCGGCAGGTCATATTGAAACGTTATACCAGCAAGTAATGGGGAACAAAAATATTACGATCGAGCAGATGCTGGATACCATCCGACTAGTAAGCCTGGACGATGTACTTCAAGTTGCGAAAAAAGTCCAATTGGATACTGTATACTTGCTGACGAATAAGGAGGCTGAGAAGAATGCATAAGAAACACTACGAACAATTACAGGAATCCATCTACGCAGAAACGCTGCCTAACGGTCTGAAGGTGTTCTTGCAGCCGAAGCCGGAGATGGCGAAAACATATGCGATCTTCTCAACGAATTATGGATCTATCGATCAGACCTTCGTTCCGCTTGATGGCAAAGAGAAAATTACCGTACCAGAAGGTATTGCACATTTCCTGGAGCATAAGCTTTTTGAAAAAGAGGATCGGGACGTGTTTCAGGACTTCACCAAACAAGGTGCATCTGCAAATGCTTTCACTTCCTTCACGCAGACAGCGTATCTATTTTCTGCGACTTCACATATAGAAGAGAATGTGACAACCTTGCTTGATTTTGTGCAGGATCCTTATTTCTCAGATAAATCGGTTGAAAAGGAAAAAGGTATTATCGCTCAGGAAATTCGTATGTATGATGATCAGCCAGATTGGCGCTCTTTCTTTGGTACCATCCAAAGCCTATTCCAATCCCACCCTGTAAGAATTGATATAGCAGGGACTGTGGAATCCATTCAGGAAATTACGAAAGAAGATCTCTACACATGCTATAACACGTTCTATCATCCATCGAACATGACCTTGTTCGTGACAGGTAATATTGATGAAGAGAAAATGATTGAACTTATCCGGGCAAATCAGGATAGCAAGACATTCGCACCACCTGCTAAGATCGAGCGCTTCTTCCCTGAAGAGCCAGAAACTGTGGCAGAAATGAAAAAACAAGTCCGCATGCCGGTCAGTGTGTCAAAATGCATGGTCGGGATAAAAGAGAACACTGATTATGCATCTCCAGAAGCGTATCTGAAACAAGAATTGCTAACGGATATGGTACTGGATTATTATTTCTCCAAGAGCGGCGTCTACTATGAGGAATTATATAAGAATGATCTAATTGATGACAGCTTCGGCTTCGAAACGAGTCTGGAGAAAAACTTTGGCTTCTCCATCATCGGCGGTAATACGAAAGAGCCGGACCGCTTTGCTGATACAGTCAAAGGAATGCTGCAGCGAATGAAAGATCATACCGTTTCCGAAGCGGAAATGGAGCGGATGAAGAAAAAGACGATTGGTCAGATGCTCAGAGCAATGAACAGCTTGGAGTTTGTTTCCAATCGTTTCATCCAGTATCATCTTGCTGGGGTGGATCTGTTCGATATCGTACCAGCAATCGAAAAATTGACTGCGGCCGATGCAAATGATTTTCTGAAAAGCTGGTTCAGTGAAAATCGGTTGGCTGTATGCCAGATCCTGCCGCAGGAGGCATAAGCATGGGCAAGGTTATTTTCATTACGGGCGCAAGCGGAGCTATCGGCTCTGCTTGCGCCCGTCAGCTTGCCAGTGAAGGGCATCAGCTATTGCTTCATTACAATAAAAATGAACAAGCGATGGAAGCACTTTTCCATGATATATCGGAAAGTGTGCTTGGTACAGTCAAAGCTGATTTGACAGAAGAAGCTGATTTTACGAAGCTTCTCCGCTTTCTGTCTTTTCCGATCGATCAGTTCGTTTATGCTGGCGGTATGGCCCATTATGGCATGTTCCAGGATATGACGAACAAAGAGATGGATGACTTGCTTGCAGTGCATGTAAAAGCGCCATGGAGGATATGTCAGCATATTCTGCCGCCGATGCTTGCACGCAGAAAAGGGGAAATCGTCATTGTTTCTTCTATCTGGGGAGAAAGAGGGGCGAGCTTTGAAGTCGCATATTCCAGTGTCAAAGCTGCTCAAATCGGTTTTGTCAAAGGTTTGGCGAAAGAGGCCGGAACAAGCGGTGTACGAGTTAATGCTGTAACACCGGGAGCAATCGAAACTGGGATGAACAGCCATCTATCTCAGGAAGAAAAGATGCAGTTGACAGGAGATATTCCATTGGACCGTTTCGGACAAGTAAGCGAAGTAGCGGATGCTGTCAGTTACCTGCTGAGTGATAATTCTTCCTATGTGAACGGACACGCCCTTCAAGTAAACGGCGGCTGGTGAAATTAAGTCATATTTTTTGTATAAGGAATCCCCTTCTGTCAAAAGCTAAGATGCAAGCTAATGAAGGAGGAATACACCATGTCTGTTCTTGATAATTTTGATTCTTGGAAAGACTTCCTAGGTGATCGCCTGCATCAGGCGCAAAGCAAAGGGATGGAGAACGATACTGTCTCTGGCATTGCATATGAAATCGGGGATTATCTTGCGACGAAAGTAGACGCAAAGAACACAGAAGAAAAAATTCTTCGTGACCTTTGGACTGTCGCATCCCAGGATGAGAAGCAAGCAATCGCTAACATTATGGTAAAGCTTGTCCAAGACAATGGCCACACACGCTGAATAAGCGGCCAACTTCATTGAAGCCTGCTTCTTTCTAAGAAGCAGGTTTTCTTTGTAGCTTCCAATAAAGTTTGTTATGGCTTTTCTAATCTATCGTTTTCCTTTATAGTAATAATAGGTTTTCGTTATATATGACGCTATTTTCCTGTAAAGGAGCTTTTCTATGGAAACATTGGAATGGTACTTGGAATATGAAATCCAGCATAACCGGCCAGGATTATTAGGGGACATCTCCTCTTTGCTCGGTATGTTATCCATCAACATCAAGACGATCAATGGGGTGGAGAACCAACGGCGTGGCATGCTGCTTTCGGCAGAAAAGGAATTACAGATCATTCGTCTCCATTCCATTCTGCGGACGATGGAACATGTACATATCACAAAGTCCAGGGAGCCGAAGCTTCGAGATCGGCTTGCTGTCAGGCACGGAAGGTATATACATAGGGATGTGGATGATAAGAAGACATTCCGTTTTGTCCGGAGTGAAATCGGACTTCTGGTCGATTTCATGGCAGAATTGTTTAAACAGGAAGGCTCTAAGGTAATAGGAATACGTGGGATGCCTCGTGTCGGGAAAACGGAATCGATTGTCGCTGCCAGTGTCAGTGCCAATAAACGCTGGCTATTCGTCTCCAGCACACTTCTGAAGCAAACTGCCAGGAACCAGCTGCTGCAGGATGAATACAATGAGGACAACCTCTTTATCATCGACGGAATTGTTTCGACAAGCCGCGCGAGTGAGCGTCATTGGGAGCTAGTACGCGAAGTGATGAGGCTCCCTGTAGCCAAGGTAATCGAACATCCAGATATATTCGTCCGGGATACGGAGTTTACATTGGATGATTTCGATTATATTATTGAACTCCGGAATCACGATGATGAAAAAATCATTTATGAGCCGGAATTCAGACAGATTTAAGCAATTTTAAAGATGGATGGTGGTATTAATGGACATTGGTGCAAAGCTCCGGGAGGCAAGAGAGTCCAAAGGAATGACTTTGGAAGACGTACAACAGCGCACCAAAATTCAAAAGCGTTATTTGAAAGCGATTGAAGAGAATAACCACAGCGTCATGCCAGGGGAATTCTACACACGTGCTTTCATTAAGGAATACGCGCAGACAGTAGGACTTAATCCAGATGAAGTGCTCGAACCGAAACAACAGCAGCAGGAAGCAACCGCAGCTGCCCCGGTTCAGGAAGAGAGTGAGGCACCTTCCCGCCAGGAACGCAGCCGCGTTCGGGAAAATGACAGGCCTCCCCGCAAGGAACGCAAAGGCATTCCGTACTTATCTTCCATCATCATCGGATTGATTGTTTTGGCAGCTATTATTATTGTCGTCTTCATTTATGCAGGCGGATCTAACGATAATAATGATACTAATTCCGCTAACCAGCAGCAGAATGAAGATCAGGTAACGTCACCTAAGAGTGATCAGTCTGCTGAGCAGGAATCCGATTCTGAACAAGCTGCTGACTCTGAGGAAAAAGCAAATGATGCTGCTGAAGAAGAGCAAGCACAGCAGGAAGAGGAGCAGGCAGAACCAAAACTTTCTGTGGACGAAGAAGGTACTGCCAGTAACCCTGTTACAACTTATACACTGGAAAATGCCGGTGATGAAGTAACATTGAAACTTTCTGCAGAAGATGGAGATGCGTGGCTGCAAGTCGGCGATGGCAATAACGCCGGCAATGTTTACACTGGCACCATCGCTTCCGGAAGTGAACCGGTTGAGCAGGACGTAAGTGATTTAGAGACAGTTTCCATCAGAACTGGTTTTGCCAGAGCAACAAAACTGGAGATCAATGGTCAGGAACTGACTTTCCCGATTGATAATGATGTTCAGACCATTACGGTAAATATTAAGAAATAATGATAAAAGTTAAACCCTTTACGTTATGGAAAGGGTTTAACTTATGTTTATCTGTACATACATAGGAGGCAGACATGAATATACCTAATAAAATTACTTTATCCCGAATTTTCCTGATCCCGATTTTCATTATCCTGCTGGCAGTTCCATTTGATTGGGGAACAATCGATATTGGTGACACAACACTCCCAGTGAACCATTTGGCTGGGGCGATTTTATTCATCATTGCATCATGTACGGACTGGGTGGATGGTTACTATGCCCGCAAATATAATCTGGTAACGAATCTTGGGAAATTCCTTGATCCACTAGCAGATAAGCTACTTGTTTCAGCTGCGCTCATTTTACTGGTACAATTAGACTTAGCGCCGGCTTGGATCACAATCGTCATCATCAGCCGTGAATTTGCTGTTACAGGATTGCGTCTTGTTGCCGCAGGTGAAGGTCTTGTAATGGCAGCTGGTAAAATGGGTAAGCAGAAAACGGCGGTTCAAATTGTTGCTATCAGCGCATTGCTGCTGCATAATTGGCCTTTTTCATATCTCGGTTTTCCGTTTGCTACGATTTGCCTGTATCTTGCACTGATTCTGACGGTCGTGTCCGGAGTCGACTACTTTGTTAGAAACTGGAGTGTCATGAAGGAGTCGAAATAAAATGAAGCAAATCAATGCAGAAGTGATAGCTGTAGGAACAGAGATTCTCATAGGTCAAATCAACAATACGAATGCACAATGGATTTCCAAGCTACTGGCTGATAACGGAATCAACGTATTTTATCACCACGTAGTAGGCGATAACCTTGCTCGTGTGCAATCGTCCTTCGCAAAAGCGCAGCGTGATGCAGACCTGGTGCTCGTAACCGGCGGACTTGGCCCGACAGAGGATGACCTGACAAGGGAAGCCTTTCAGCTCATATCCGGCCTTGAGATGCATGAAGACAAAGTTTCCATGGATCGTATCAAAGAGTTCTTTGTTAAACGAGGCCGTACGATGTCTCCGAACAACCATAAGCAAGCCCGTGTGTTTGAAGGTGCAAAAGTACTGGAAAATACAGTCGGTATGGCGCCAGGCATGCTTGTAGAGCATGATGGAGTGATATGGGCGTTTATGCCAGGTGTTCCTCGTGAAATGAAGCAGATCATGTCTGATCATGTTATGCCTTATGTTCGTGAGAAATATCAGCTTCAATCTGTGTTGCAGTCCCGCTTGCTTCATTTCATCGGAATTGGGGAATCACAGCTTGAAACGGACTTGCTTGATTTGATCCAAGTACAGGAAAATCCAACGATTGCAACGTATGCCTCTGAAGGGGAAGTTGCTGTGCGGCTTACAGCCCGTGCAGAAACGAAGGAAGAAGCTGACCGTTTGATCGATGTCATTGAAAAAGAAGTAATGGAGCGCGTCGGTCAATACTTTTACGGCTATGATGAAACATCTGTTCAGCAGCAAGTGTTCGAGCTGCTGAAGAAACGGCAGTTTACATTGGCCAGTGCAGAAAGCCTGACAGGCGGACTGTTCGCGGATGCCCTCGTTTCCTTGAGCGGCGCTTCCGAGGTCTTCCTTGGCAGCTTTGTCACGTATGCACCTAGTATGAAACAGCACGTACTTGGCGTGAAGGAGGAAACGATTCAGAAGGAAGGCACTGTAAGTGAGCAATGTGCCATTGAAATGGCCGAAAATGCAGTGCGCCTTACGGGAGCCGATATCGGTATCAGTTTCACTGGTGTTGCTGGCCCGGATAGTTCCGAAGGCAAGGAGCCTGGAACTGTCTTTATCAGCCTTCATGAAAAAGGCAAACAGACACGTACTACGGAGCTCTCCATTCGGAGCTCGCGTCAAGGTGTACGGGCGCAAGCGGTGAAGAAAGGCTTCGATATGCTGTTCCATTATTTAAAATCGTGATTTGACACTTGTTTGAAGCGGATAAATGTTCTTTTTACCTGAATGAATTGTCTTTATTGGTGTGTTCGGGAGAAATAAAAAAAGGGAACATTTATTCGCTTTTTGCTTGTTATATCTCAAAAAACAAGTTAGAATAGATATAGATAATCCAAAGGAGGAAATACATTTGAGTGAACGTAAACAAGCCCTTGATATGGCTTTGAGACAAATAGAGAAACAATTCGGGAAAGGTTCCATTATGAAACTAGGCGAAAGAGCAGAACAGAAGGTTTCTACTGTTTCCAGCGGCTCTCTTGCCCTTGATATCGCACTTGGTGTAGGCGGATATCCTAAAGGCCGTGTTATCGAGATTTATGGACCTGAATCCTCTGGTAAAACAACTGTTGCCTTGCATGCAATTGCAGAAGCACAGCGCAATGGCGGACAAGCAGCTTTCATAGATGCAGAGCATGCGCTTGATCCAGTCTATGCACAGAAGCTAGGCGTCAATATCGACGAGCTTTTGCTTTCTCAGCCAGATACAGGAGAACAAGCATTGGAAATCGCCGAGGCGCTTGTACGAAGCGGAGCGGTTGACATCGTCGTTATCGACTCAGTAGCAGCCCTTGTACCGAAAGCAGAGATCGAAGGGGAAATGGGAGATGCTCACGTTGGTTTGCAGGCTCGTTTGATGTCTCAGGCACTTCGTAAATTGTCCGGAGCAATCAACAAGTCCAAAACGACTGCCATCTTCATCAACCAGATTCGTGAGAAAGTCGGCGTAATGTTCGGTAACCCGGAAACAACACCTGGTGGACGCGCACTTAAATTCTATTCCTCTGTCCGTTTGGAAGTACGCCGTGCAGAGACTCTTAAGCAAGGCAATGACATGGTCGGTAACAAAACGAGAATTAAAGTAGTGAAAAATAAAGTAGCTCCGCCTTTCAAACAAGCGGAAGTAGATATTATGTACGGAGAAGGGATTTCCAGAGAAGGGGAACTCATCGATATCGCAAGCGACTTGGATATTGTTCAGAAAAGCGGAGCGTGGTACTCCTATAATGAGGAGCGTCTTGGCCAAGGACGTGAAAATGCGAAGCAGTTCCTGAAAGAGAACCCGGAAATTGCTACAACAATTCAGATGACTGTTCGCGACCACTACAACTTAGATGCAGATAAGAAGCTGCCGGAAGAGGCGCTGTCAGAAGAACAGGAATCATTGGATATGTAAGAAAGAGCCTTCGGTTACAGCCGGAGGCTTTTTATATAGGATAATCTGCTAGTACTTTCCATGTTTTCTTGACAACATGCGAACACAGGATTAAAATTGATTTGTATAATTCTCTTTTTTATTATACTTCTCAAAGGTTACCATAGTTTTTTTATGAAAAACATTGTGCATGCCGACAGACATGTTTGTACAATTTCATAGCAGGGGAGGTGAAATCATGGAACTATTTTACCTAATCATCTCCATTTTGCTTGCTCTAATCGTCGGTGGTGTTGTTGGTTATCTTGTTCGCAAATCTATTGCTGAGAAAAAGATCTCCAGTGCGGAGGAATTGGCGAAGCAAATAGTAGAAGAAGGCCATCGCAATGCGGAAACGTCTAAGAAGGAAGCACTTCTCGAAGCGAAGGATGAGAACTTCCAGCTGCGTCAGCAGACGGAGCAGGAATTACGTGAGCGTCGTCTTGAACTGCAGAAGCAGGAAAACCGTCTGATGCAGAAAGAAGAGAATCTGGACCGTAAAAGCGATACGCTTGATAAGCGTGAAGTTACGTTAGAGAAAAAGGAACAATTATTAGCTGAAAAACAACAACAAATTGAAGAATTGGAAAGCAAAGTGGAAGTCTTGGTGAAAGAACAGCAGCTCGAACTGGAGCGGATTTCCGGCTATACGTCTGATGAAGCACGTCAAATCGTGCTGGATAAAGTCGAGAAGGAAGTTGCCTTCGATGCAGCTGTCATGATCAAAGATGCGGAACATCGTGCCAAGGATGAGGCCGATAAGAAAGCGAAGAGCATTCTTTCCCTTGCACTTCAGCGCTGCGCAGCCGATCACGTTGCGGAAACGACTGTATCAGTCGTGAACTTGCCGAATGACGAGATGAAAGGACGCATTATCGGACGGGAAGGCCGTAACATTCGTACGTTAGAAACGCTTACAGGAATTGATCTGATCATTGATGATACACCTGAAGCGGTCATCCTGTCCGGTTTTGATCCTGTCCGTCGTGAGATCGCACGAATCGCACTCGAGAAACTTGTCCAGGATGGACGTATCCACCCAGCTCGTATCGAGGAAATGGTGGAGAAATCCAGACGCGAAGTGGATGAGTATATTCGCGAGATAGGTGAGGAGACGACCTTCGAAGTTGGTGTACACGGTTTGCATCCGGATCTTGTTAAGATACTCGGAAGATTGAAGTATCGCACAAGTTACGGCCAGAACGTATTGAAGCACTCGACAGAAGTCGCTTACCTAGCAGGATTGCTGGCAGCTGAGCTTGGCGAGGACGTTACCTTGGCAAGACGTGCAGGTTTACTGCATGATATCGGTAAAGCAATCGACCACGAAGTCGAAGGCAGCCACGTTGAAATCGGGAAAGAACTCGCAATCAAATACAAAGAGCATCCGGTGGTCATCAACAGCATCGCTTCCCACCATGGGGATGAGGAAGCAACATCGATAATTGCAGTGCTTGTCGCTGCAGCAGATGCCCTTTCCGCAGCCCGTCCGGGAGCGAGAAGCGAGACACTGGAGAACTACATCAAGCGTCTGGAGAAACTGGAGGAGATCTCAGAATCCTTCCAGGGTGTGGAGAAATCCTTCGCAATTCAGGCTGGACGTGAGATTCGGATCATGGTTAAACCGGATGAAATCAACGACTTGGAATCCATCAAAGTCGCACGGGATATCCGGAAACGTATTGAAAGCGAGTTGGATTATCCAGGACATATTAAAGTCACGGTTATCCGGGAAACACGCGCAGTTGAATATGCAAAATAAGAAAGCGGCCCTGTGCCGCTTTTTTTAATGTTAAACTATATCTAGTACAAGTTGAGATGCAGAAAGGGATTTGATTATGAAGTTATTATTTATCGGAGATGTTGTCGGCGAGCCGGGACGTCAGATGGTGCAAGAATATTTACCGCGCTTGAAGCAGCGTTATCAGCCGCAGCTTACGATTATAAATGGAGAGAATAGTGCGGACGGTAAAGGTATCAATGAGCGGATTTATAAGCAGTTCCTTGAATGGGGAGCACAAGCGATCACCATGGGTAACCATACATGGGATAAGCGGGATATATTTGAATTCATCGATGATGCAAAGTACCTTGTCCGTCCATCAAATTTACCGCCAGGTACACCTGGTAAGGGGATTATTTATGTGAAGGTGAATCAGCATGAAGTAGCAATCATCAATTTGCTGGCAAGAACGTTCATGATGCCTGCAGATGATCCATTCCGTGAAGCTGATCGTCTCATTGAAGAGGCACGTAAACGGACGAATTTGATTTTCGTCGATTTCCACGGAGAAGCAACCAGTGAGAAGCAAGCTTTTGGATGGTATGTCGATGGACGTGTCAGTGCTGTTGTTGGTACCCACACACATACGCAGACAGCTGATGAACGTATATTACCTTCTGGGACAGCATATATTTCCGACGCCGGAATGACAGGGCCATATGAAGCGATCCTCGGGATGGAGCGGGAAGCAGTCATTAAAAGATTCCTTACAGGTCTCCCGGTACGTTTTGAAGTACCAAAAAAGGGTAAATCACAATTAAATGGAGTAGTAATCGATCTGGATCCGCAAACGGGGAAGGCTTCTTCCATCAAACGCATCCTGATTAATGATGACCACCCGTACATGGATTGATCTTTGCTGCTCCTTCACTAGGTCTTTTGTTTACAGTATGAACCAGGACAGGCCGTATCACTTTTTTCAGACATCGCCCGAAATGGGCATATCTACTATGTTGCAGAAATATAGTAAAAAGGAAAGTAGCCCAGTAAACGAAGGAGGTACCAGTGTTGGATATACTAAAAGTTTCAGCGAAATCCAATCCAAACTCAGTAGCAGGCGCACTTGCGAACGTATTAAGAGAACGTGGCTCAGCGGAAATCCAGGCAATCGGAGCAGGAGCACTCAATCAATCAGTGAAAGCTGTCGCCATTGCGAGAGGCTTTGTTGCCCCGAGTGGTGTTGATTTGGTTTGTATCCCGGCATTTACGGATATAATGATCGACAATGAAGAACGGACTGCCATCAAATTGATAGTAGAACCACGATAAGTCCCGCCAAAGGCGGGGCTTTTTTTATTTCCAATACTTGGACACAGCATCATGCATTGGTATACTGGAGACAAACGCAAGAATGAATGGGGGAGAAGGAATAAGTGAATGAAGAACAGCGTAAATCCGTGAGTTTGATAGCTGCAGAACAGTCCAAACAAGTTGAGAAGCCGCTGCATGAGAAGACTACAGACGATTTCGCGAAGTATTTCCAGACGACGTATCAGCCGCCGAATTTGAAGCAGGCGAAGAAGCGGCGCAGAGAAGATGTTACGTTCCATTATGATTTCACGATTCCCCCAGAAATGCAGGAAGCAGGTCTTGGAAAGAAGTTCCTCATCCGTACGTACGGATGCCAAATGAATGAACATGATACCGAAGTGATGGCTGGACTGTTCATGGAAATGGGGTATTCTCCGACAACTGAAACAAATGAGGCAGATGTGATCCTTCTCAATACTTGTGCCATACGAGAGAATGCTGAGAATAAAGTGTTCGGTGAGATTGGTCATCTGAAGCCATTGAAGCTGGAGAAGCCGGATTTGATTATCGGAGTATGCGGATGTATGTCCCAGGAGGAAGCAGTTGTAAACCGAATTTTGAATAAACATCATCATATTGATTTAATTTTTGGGACACACAATATCCACCGGCTTCCGCAGCTCTTGAAAGAAGCACAATTCAGCAAGGAAATGGTTTTGGAAGTATGGTCCAAAGAAGGCGATGTCATCGAGAACCTCCCAAAAGCACGAAAAGGAAAGATCAAGGCATGGGTCAATATCATGTATGGCTGCGATAAGTTCTGCACATATTGTATCGTCCCATACACGCGCGGTAAGGAGCGGAGCCGGCGTCCAGAGGATATCATCCAGGAAGTGCGACAGATGGCGGCTCAAGGATATCAGGAGATTACACTGCTGGGGCAGAATGTGAACGCATACGGTAAAGATTTGCCTGATCTTGATTTTGGCCTTGGGGATCTTATGAATGAGATCAGGAAGATTGATATACCGCGAGTGCGTTTCACGACTTCCCATCCACGGGACTTTGATGATAAACTAATAGAGGTACTAGCCCAAGGCGGGAATCTTCTTGATCACATACATTTGCCTGTTCAATCTGGGAGCAGTGACATACTCCGGCTAATGGCCCGGCGCTATACGAGGGAGGAGTACTTGACTCTTGTAGCGAAAATCAGACGTTCTATTCCAAATGTTACACTTACGACAGATATCATTGTCGGTTTTCCGAATGAGACCGAGGAGCAGTTTCAGGAAACATTAACTCTTGTAGAGGAAGTCGGTTTTGAGGCAGCATATACGTATATTTATTCTCCTCGTGAAGGAACACCTTCTGCCAAATGGGAGGATAATGTCCCTATGGAAGTGAAAAGAGAGCGCCTGCAGCGATTGAACAGAGTGATAGATGAACACGCTGCGAAGTCAATGCGCGCTTATGAAGGCAAGATCGTGCATGTGCTAGTCGAGGGGGAAAGCAAGCGGAACCCCGACGTGCTGGCTGGTTATACCGAGAAAAACAAGCTAGTCAATTTCCGAGGACCAAAGTCGGTGGTCGGCAAGATCGTACCAGTTCGGATAAAACAAGCCAAAACATGGTCACTTGATGGTGAATTAACAGAAACAACAGCGGAGGTACACATATAATGAGTTATTCCACCGAAGATATTCTCAGACAAGCTGAAGTATTGGCTGAAGACATGGGCAATCTGGATGAGATTGAACATTTTCACCAGCTTGAATCGAAGCTTAATGAGAACAAAAAGGTGCAAACATATATCAATCAAATTAAAATGAAGCAAAAGCAGGCTGTCAATTTGCAGGCTTATGGCAAACGGGAAGCCCAGCAGCAGATGGAAAAGGAAATTGATGATCTGCAAGAGAAGATCGACAGCATACCTGTCGTCCAGGAATTCAAAGAATCCCAGGTTATCACGAACCATATTCTGCAGAGCATCTCCCAAAATATCCAGCAGACGGTCTTTCAGGATGAAGAAACGGACAAATAAGTCCGTTTCTTTTTAATTTTTTTATCCTCTTGGGCTCGACAGTCGGCAAGATTCTATAACCTCTTTTTAGGCAGTTGCATAGAATGAAGGAGCGTCCAGCTGTGGTGGGAGATTGGATTTTTTCTGACACCATAGGTGAACACCCTGCATAACATGACTATGTAAAAAGAGGAGGTTTTTGCAATGGGTTTTCTAGAGCAGAATTACCGTGAGATCATTACGAAAGCGGTCATCGGCCGCGGACGTAAATTCAGCAAGAATATCGATCATATCCGACCGGAACACAAACCATCAAGCATTCTTGGCTGCTGGATCATCAACCACCGCTATCATGCAAAAAAGAAAGGCGATAAAGGGGTGGAAGTAGTCGGTTCCTATGATGTCAACGTTTGGTATTCGTACAATGATAATACGAAAACGCACGTTGTTTCGGAGAAAGTCGAGTATAAGGAATTGGTCAAATTAAGCATCAAAGACGAGAACTGTCTTGACGACGATTATGATGTTTATGCGAAAGCAATTCAGCAGCCGAACTGCCTGGAATGCAAAATCGTACAGCACGGACAGAAAATTTTCGTCGAAGTGGAGAAGGAATTCCTTGTGGAAGTTATCGGGGAAACGAAGCTTTGTGTAAAAGTAGATCCTGATGGCTGTCTAGTGGAGGATGTAGAAGAAGACTGGGATTACGAGCTGACGGAAGATGATTTCAAAGATGTAGATCCGGACTTCTTGGATAAAAAGGATGACGATGAAGACTGAACGAGAGCAGATGCTCTCGTTTTTTTTTGTTTTATTCAGAATGACACTGCAAGAAGAAACAGAGAAAATACCTGTGTTATAATAGGACTAATTGCAATGAAACAGGGGAGTAGGAAAATGGCAGGTTACACACCGATGATGCAGCAATATTTAAGAATAAAAGCCGACTATAAGGATGCATTCCTTTTCTTCCGGCTTGGGGATTTCTATGAGATGTTCTTCGATGATGCACTGAAAGCAACGAAAGAACTGGAAATCACTTTAACAAGTAAGAATGCAGGTGTTGAGGAGAAAGTGCCAATGTGCGGCGTTCCCTATCATTCGGCTGATAATTATATAAGAACACTTGTTTCGCGAGGCTATAAAGTAGCCATCTGTGAACAAGTGGAAGATCCGAAGACAGCCAAAGGGGTTGTAAAACGGGAAGTAGTCCAGCTGATCACACCGGGTACTGTCATGGAAAACGGTATGCTGGATGAAAAGGAGAATAATTACCTCGCGGCTGTACATGAAAACAGTGACCGTACATACAGTCTTGTCTATCATGACCTATCTACGGGAGAAAATCGGGCAGCATTGCTTGAAGGCGGCTTTGATAGTCTTTTAAGCGAGCTTTACAACCAGCCGGTACGAGAAATCGTTATTAGCGAAGAGCTGGATCAACAGCTGCAGGAAGCACTGCAGGTCCGCCTTGGTGTCACATTATCCTATCAAGATAATGTCAGTACAAGCACATCTCATGAAAAACTTACTGGAAACGTGACCGATGTAAGATTACTAGATTGCTTCAGTATGCTGTTAAACTATGTGGAACGAACTCAAAAACGGGGCTTGGATCATTTGAAGCCGCTTCAAGTAATGGAGCTTAAACACTTCATGACGCTGGATATGTATTCAAAGCGCAATTTAGAGCTTACAGAGACGATTTTGAAGAAAGGCAAACACGGAAGCCTTTTATGGGTGCTCGATGACACAGTTACAGCAATGGGAGCACGGATGCTGAAGAAATGGCTGGAGCGGCCGTTGCTTCAAAAAGAAGCGATAACTAAGCGTCAGGATTTAGTCCAAGCATTTCTCGATCACTTCTTCGAACGTGATACAATCCGACAGCACTTACAATCTGTTTATGATATCGAGAGACTTTCCGGCCGGGTTGCTTTCGGTAATGTCAATGCCAGAGATCTTCTGCAGCTGAAACGCACTTTGGAGAAACTGCCTGAATTGAAGCAGGTCTTGTCAGGTTTCGAGGAAGAAGAAGTTCAGCAAATGGGCAGGGAGCTTAATCCATTGCCGGAGCTGAGCGAGTATCTTGAGAAAAGCTTGCACGAAGATGCACCGATCGGTGTGCGAGAAGGCGGTATCTTGAAGGACGGTTTCCATGAACAGCTTGATACGTACCGGGATGCTTCAAGAAACGGAAAGCAATGGATTGCAGCGCTGGAACAGCGTGAGCGTGAGGAAACTGGCATCAAATCGCTTAAAGTCGGCTATAACAAAGTATTCGGCTATTATATCGAAGTGACCCGGGCGAATTTGCACCTGCTGCCTGAAGGGAAATACGAGCGCAAACAAACGCTCAGTAACGCAGAACGCTTCATCACGCCGGAATTGAAGGAAAAAGAAGCGCTCATCCTGGAAGCGCAGGAAAAGAGCGTGGAACTTGAGTATAACTTGTTCATGGAAATTCGGGATCATGTCAAAACGTACATCCCTGCTCTTCAGCTGCTTGCAGATCAAATCAGTCAACTGGATGTGCTGCAAAGCTTCGCAGAAGTGAGTGAAAAGCAGCGATATGCTCGTCCGACATTCAATGGTGATCGGTCCGTGGCAATTACAGAAGGGCGTCATCCGGTCATTGAAAAAGTAATGAAAACAGGGCAGTTCGTACCAAATGATGTGCAGATGGGAAATGCATCTGATATCCTGCTGATCACTGGTCCGAATATGAGTGGTAAAAGTACTTATATGCGCCAAGTGGCATTGACAAGCATCATGGCACAAATCGGCTGCTTCGTTCCATGTGAAGCTGCTGATCTCCCGCTGTTTGATCAAATTTTCACTCGTATCGGTGCAGCAGATGATCTTGTGTCTGGTCAGAGTACATTTATGGTCGAAATGCTGGAGTCGAGGCATGCCTTGGAGCACGCCACTGATAGGAGCCTTATTCTGCTGGATGAAATCGGCAGAGGGACTAGCACATATGATGGAATGGCATTGGCGCAAGCCATCATTGAGTATGTTCATAACAATATCCATGCCAAGACATTATTCTCTACACATTATCATGAGCTTACGAGTCTTGAAGAGGACCTGGATAAACTCCGAAATGTCCACGTACGGGCAGAAGAACATGATGGCAATGTTGTCTTCCTCCATCAAATCCGTGAAGGGGCGGCAGATGAAAGCTATGGCATTCACGTTGCGAAATTGGCTAAGCTGCCGGAAAGTCTCATTCAGCGTGCATCCTATATTCTCCGCGAGCTGGAGGGACAGGAAGAAAAGCCGGCTGTAAGCCAACCGACAACACAAGAGCAGGAGGAAATCCAGCTATCATTCTTCTCAGAGCCTGAACCTGAAAAGAAAAAAACGAAACAAGACGATAAGAACGATAAAGTGATAGCGGAGCTCACATCAATCAATTTGATGGAACAAACACCGCTTGAAGCAATGAATCTATTATATAAATTGCAGCAAATGGCAACAAAAAAGTAAGGAGGTTCCCAAATGGCGATTCAATTGATGCCGGATGATTTAGCAAATAAGATTGCAGCGGGTGAAGTGGTCGAGCGACCGGCTTCGGTCGTCAAGGAACTTGTAGAAAACAGTATCGATGCAGGAAGTACAGTCATCAAGGTGGCAGTCCAGGAAGCAGGGCTCACAGAGATCAATATTGTTGACAATGGAGATGGCATGGAGCCAGATGATGTGGAACGGGCATTTTTCCGTCACGCCACAAGTAAGATACGGAATGAGCATGATTTGTTCCATGTCCGCACACTTGGGTTTAGGGGGGAAGCATTGGCCAGTATTGCAGCGGTAAGCCAGCTTGAAATCAAGACGAGCACAGGCGAGAATGCTGGTGTGAAGCTTGTGATGGAAGGCGGTACAATCAAAGAAAGAGGCAAATGCGACGCGCGTAAAGGAACCGAAATGACAGTACGGCATTTGTTCTTCAATACACCGGCCCGCCTGAAGTATATGAAAACCATTCATACCGAACTTGGCCATGTATCAGAAGTAATCAACCGGCTTGCACTTGCTCATCCGGAGATTCGTTTTGAACTGACCCATAACGATAAACCAATGTTCCAGTCATCCGGCCGAGGAGATATGCTGCAGATTGCTGCTCAGATTTATGGTAACTCAGTAGCGAAAAAAATGGTCCGAGCATCACACGAAACATTGGATTATAAGCTGGAAGTTTTCGCTGCCAAACCAGAAATAAATCGTGCGTCACGTCAGTATGTATCGTTTATCGTCAATGGCAGGTACATTCGTAATCCAGTCTTGGCGAAAGCGGTTATGCAGGCATACCATACGCTGCTGCCTATCGGCAGATTCCCTCTCGCCGTTATTTCTATCGAGATGGATCCCGTTCTTGTTGACGTCAATGTGCATCCAGCTAAGCTGGAAGTACGTTTCAGCAAAGAAAAGGAATTATTTGATGCTGTGGAGCAGCTTGTCGGAAAGGCGCTTCGCCAGCAGCGGCTCATCCCTGAAGCTGTCGCACCTAAACAGAAAAAGATACAAGATAAAAGTGAACAGCAAAGTTTCACTTTCTTTGAAAATAAGCCAGTCAAGGAACCGGAAGCCGAACAGGAGCAATGGTTCTTTGACAAAGTGAAAGAAACAGTCCCTCCTATCATCGAGGAGCAGAAGCGGGATCCTGAACCTGTGATATTCAATGATTCATCTCCTGATATAGTGCAGGAACAGGAGTATGTACCAGCAGAGAAAGAAAGTGAGCCGGAATATGCGGTACCGGCTATGTATCCGATTGGTCAGCACCATGGTACGTATATTCTTGCAGAAAATGAAGAAGGACTTTTTCTCATTGATCAGCATGCTGCCCAGGAACGAATCAAATATGAATATTACCGGGAAAAAATCGGCGAAGTGGAAAAGGAACTGCAGGAGCTGCTCATTCCGCTTACGTTTGATTTCACCCAGCAGGAATCATTGATCGTCGAACAACATAAGACGGAGCTAGAGGCGGTCGGGTTGTTCTTTGAATCGTTCGGCGGACATACGTATATCGTTCGTTCCCATCCACAATGGTTCCCGAAAGGCTTTGAAGAGGAAATCATTCGGGAGATCGTCGAACAAGTGATGCAGGAAAGTAAAGTAGACATCCGGAAGTTGCGGGAAGAGGCAGCTATCATGATGTCCTGCAAGCGATCCATTAAAGCAAATCATCATCTGAATTATGATGATATGTTTCATCTATTGGAAGAGCTACGCACATCACAGGATCCGTTTACCTGTCCGCATGGGCGACCAATTATAATCCGTTTTACTTCCTATGAGCTGGAGAAGCTTTTCAAAAGAGTACAATAGGCGCAGGCAACTGCGCCTTTTTTGCTTGTCTAGGTGTTCACCGCTCCGTCAGTCATGGAGCCTGCTTATACTATCCTGTAACCCTAAAATGACAGGAAGGAGGATTCGTATGGCATTATTTATCAAACCGACGGCAGGCAGGCTGACAAACGGCTTCCGAGGTGCGGGATCGGATCATAATGGTGTCGACTGGGCCCAGTCTGGAACGGTGCGTATTGCCGCGGCGGCTGCAGGGACTGTCAGCCGGTCATATGTATCTACATCATATGGAGAAGTTGTCTTTATTGTGCACCAGTTGAATGGTCAGACGTATGAAACAGTATATGCGCACATGCGTTCCGGATCCCGGCAAGTTCGTACTGGTGATACTGTCAGACAAGGACAATTCATCGGCTATATGGGTAACACAGGTGATTCCTCTGGTCAGCATCTGCATTTTGAATTGCATAGAGGCAGATGGAATGAGGAAAAATCCAATGCGGTCAATCCGCTTAATTATATCGGTACAGCAGCAAGCAGTGGACAGCAAACGGCGAGTGTCAGATACCCTGGAAGCTATATTCGGACAGGATCCCGAGGAGAAAATGTTCGCCGCATCCAACGGGCGCTGGGCGTGACAGCAGACGGGATTTTTGGACCGAATACAAGGCAGGCTGTCATCAATTACCAGCGAAATAACGGACTTGGTGTGGATGGCATTGTTGGTCAGGAAACCTGGAATAAATTGTTCTGATTTTGGGCATGCTGACAGCCAGAGGAGGCGTTAGCCATGCACAATCAACATCTTGTAGATTTTCTTAACCAGCAGATAGCCAATGTGAGTGTGCTGCACGTAAAACTGCAGCGATACCATTGGTATGCAAAAGGTCCATACGGCTATGTAATTGAGCAATATACCGAGGCTTTGCACGAACAGCTGGATGATATAAAGAAATGCTTAGGTAAGCGAGTGCTTGCCATCGGCGGCAGACCAATTGCGGTCATGAGTAAATTCCTGCAGGAAGCGACTATCAAGGAAGCGCAGGCCGATGATGAAGATTATGAGGTAGTCAAGACAATGCGTCATGATTACAGCCAGCTGGCACAAGAAATAAAAATCACAGGCATACCGCTTGCGAAGAGGCAGGAAGATGATGCGACCGCTGGTTTGCTTGTTGATATCCTTGGCAGGCTGGAATACGAGGCGATCCGCTTGTCGAAATATCTTATTGATGCCGATCGATAAGCTGTGCGTGGCGCGCACGGCTTTTCGTTTATCTTTCTTTGCAGTGTTATGCTAAACTAATGACATGTTAAAGAAGGAGAATGACATGGACAAGCAGAAAGTAATCGTCGTTGTCGGACCTACAGGTGTCGGCAAGACCCAGCTGAGTATCGAAATTGCCAAGAAATATGGCGGCGAGATCATCAGCGGCGATTCCATGCAGATTTACAGAAGCATGGATATTGGAACCGCAAAAGCAACCAAAGAAGAACAGCAAGGAATTCCGCACCATTTGATCGATATCCGTGAACCGGATGAAAATTATTCAGCTGCTGATTTTCAAGCCGATGTAGAGGCTTGTGTTCAAGATATTGCAAGCCGAGGAAAACTGCCTATCATCGCAGGCGGGACCGGCTTATACATACAGGCTGCTCTTTATGCTTATGATTTTTCAAAAGCAAAACGAGATGACAGCTATCAGCAGAAGCTCGAGCAGGAAGCACAAACCCACGGCCAGCTTCACTTGCACAAACAGCTGCAGGCAGTTGACCCAGTGCAAGCGGAGCGCATCCACCCGAATAATGTCCGCCGCGTCATCCGGGCGCTGGAAATATTCCACCGTACCGGCAAAAGAATGAGTGATCACGAAGAAACCGAGCTGGCTGCTCGCTATGACGCTGCAATAATTGGGTTGGAAATGGACCGGGATCTTCTATATGAACAAATCAATCTGCGGGTGGATAAAATGCTTGCTGAAGGCTTGCTGGATGAAGTGAAAGGCCTGGTCGAACGCGGAATCCGGGATTCCCAATCCATGCGGGCAATCGGCTATAAGGAGTTTATTCCTTATCTGGAAGGGAAAATGGAATGGGAAGATACGGTTTCCCAGCTGAAGCAAAATAGTCGCAGGTATGCAAAACGGCAGTATACGTGGTTCCGCAATAAAATGGATGTGGACTGGTATACAATCACACCTGCAACAAAAAATGAAAAATTTAGAATTATTTTAGAAGAACTTGCAGGAAAGCTGGAATAAAGGTAGAAATAGGAACCGTATAGAAATTAGGAGGGGAATAGATGTCTCAATCTGTTAATATCCAAGACCAATATCTGAATCAGCTACGTAAAGAACGTATGCAAGTCACAGTCTTCCTCACGAATGGCTTTCAAATCCGAGGTACGGTGAAGGCTTTTGACAATTTCACTGTATTGTTTGAAACGGAAGGCAGACAGCAATTAATCTTCAAACATGCGATTTCCACATTCTCCCCAGTAAAGAATGTATCGCTGGATTATAAAGAACAGAGCTAAGTCGAAGCGGGCGCCATATGGCGCTCGTTTTGTTTTGTGGTTGTAAAGCGTACGGCTGCTGAATAAAGTAGAAAAAGACCATTGGGCATTTGTCACGGCCTACCTGTCTTGAGCGTAGACTACAGCAGTGAGGGGTGATCATGTGGAAGCTCAAGTTACGAATGCAAAAGGGAAAATCAATATCGTCCTCAAAAACAGACAGCAGGAGACGGAGCAGCTGCAAAGTGGAACTGTTAAGCGCGATATCGATCCATTCCGTCATATCGACCAAGAATTCTCCGCCTTCATTGGAATGGAAAAGCTCAAAAAAACTATCAAAGAGATTTATGCGAATGTCCATATCAGCGGAAAACGGGAAGCGGCGGGCTTAAAACAAGAAAAGCAAGTGCTGCATATGCTGTTTGAAGGTAACCCCGGTACTGGGAAAACAACAGTAGCCCGTAAGCTTGCATCTGTCTTCCACGACATGAACGTGTTGGATAAAGGTCATTTCATCGAGGCGGAAAGAGCGGATTTAGTTGGGGAATATATTGGACATACTGCTCAGAAAACGCGCGCGCTCGTCCAGCGGGCCATGGGCGGGATCCTGTTTATAGACGAGGCCTATTCGCTGGCCCGCGGCGGAGAAAAAGACTTTGGAAAAGAAGCGATTGATACACTTGTAAAACATATGGAGGATGCCTCCAACCGCTTCATACTTATCCTTGCGGGCTATCCAAGGGAAATGGGTCACTTCATGAGCTTGAATCCAGGTTTGCGATCACGATTCCCTATTCAGCTCGAATTCCCTGATTATAAGTCCGAACAGCTTATGGATATCGCAAAAGGAATGCTTGCTGAAAAAGAGTACCAGCTGACAAAAGAAGCAGAATGGAAGCTTAAAGAAATCATCGTACAGCAAAAAGCTAAACGGACAGCAGATTTTTCGAACGCCCGGTTTGTGCGGAATATCATAGAAAAAGCAATTCGAATGCAAGCAGTTCGTCTTGTACGTCAAGATCACCATCTGTCGACCGAAGAACTGATGAAAGTGACTGTCGCTGATTTGACTCAAGAGGAATGACAGGTACAAAGAAGCTCGAGTGTGTAATGCACTTAGAGCTTTTTTTATGTTGTAAACGTTATTGTATAGCAGTATTTCACTGGGGCACCATACTAAGCAAGGAGTGCACATTATGGGAAATATACTGGATTTTATTGTTCAAAGAGATGTTTGGTTAGGAACAATTATAGTTGTCTTGGTTCCAATTTTGCTGACCTTGCTAAGCAATAAGCTGAAAGAGCTTCGAAAAAAGCCATATACACGTACAGAGCAGCATTTCATGCCGGATAATTTTTCGCTGTCTACAAAATTATCCGTCAATCTGAAAGAGCTGAAAACAATTGTCGGTGACAGCTCTGATATTATTTATCGCCAGTTCAAACTGGGAAAGGATAATCGCAGCTCTGCTATCGTCCTAATTGATGGATTGGTTGATCAGCAGTTGCTGCAGCAATCCATTATGCATCCGCTGCTGCACGCCAAGCAGTCAAAATCAGGGCTGAATCTATTTAAAAGTGAAAGCATAAAGGATTATCTGCTGGATCATGCGATTGAGGTCAGTGATGTGAAAGCGATGAATGACTCCAATCAATTTGTCCGACAGCTTCTGTCGGGGTCTGTACTGCTTTTTGTTGATGGGCTGGATGAAGTTCTGGTTCTTAGCGTGAAAAAATGGCTTTCAAGGAGTTTGAATGAACCGATCACTGAAGCACTTGTTAGGGGACCGCGTTTAAGTTTTATAGAAAATATTAGGGATAATACGGCTATGCTGCGAAGAATGACGACAGACCCAAACTTGACCTTCAAAGACTTTGAGGTAGGGGAGCGGACGAAAAGGCAGCTCACCGTTGTGTATGTGAAGGACATTGCCAATGAAGAGTTGTTGGAAAACGTAAATAATCGAATTCAAAATATGGATATTGATCATGTGGCTGAATCAGGATATATTGAACAGCTAATCGAGGATGACTATCTATCCATCTTTCCGCAAGTACAATCAACAGAGCGTCCGGATCGAGTGATGGGGGCGATCTTGGAGGGGAGGGTTGCCATTTTGCTTGACGGTACCTCCTATGCTTTGATAGTACCGGCAACCTTCTCCACGATGATGCAGTCACCAGAGGATTACTACGAGCGCTGGCTTCCAATGTCGCTCATTCGGATGCTGCGGTATGTAGCGGCATTTCTCAGTATTTTCCTGCCGTCTTTTTATATTGCATTCGTCTCGTTTCATCAAGGATTAATACCTACTGATTTAGCGTTGGCAATAGCCGGAACACGGGTGGGCGTTCCTTTTCCAACGATCATTGAAGCACTCTTAATGGAAATATCTATTGAATTGTTAAGGGAAGCAGGTCTTAGGCTTCCTCGGCCTGTAGGACAAACTGTCGGTTTGGTGGGCGCATTGATCATCGGGGAAGCAGCGGTACAAGCTGGTTTAGTCAGTCCGATTATGGTCATTGTCGTTGCTGCCACAGCCATAGCTTCCTTTGTCTCCCCGCATTACGCAGCAGGCATTGCACAGAGAGCACTCCGATTCATTGCTATGTTTTCGGCCGCTTTTCTCGGACTATATGGGATCAGTTTGTTCTTTTTATCGCTATGTGTCCATGCGGTCAAGCTTCGGAGCTTTGGTGTACCATTTGTTACGCCGGGTACACTTTACAGTAAAGACGACTGGAAGGATTTCTTTTTCCGTATGCCTCTGTTTACCATGAGAAATCGACCTACTGAATATTTTCCGAAGGATCGGGTCAGAAGGAAGAAATATTAGGAGTTGCAGCATATGAAAATGGGAACGACACGGATTACGACGATACAAATGGTTGCGTTGCTTTCTTCAACCTTAATTGCTGTAGGTATTTTTACACTTCCAAGAAATTTAGCAATGGAAGTGGGGACACCGGATTTGTGGGTTTGTGTAGTGCTAGGCGGTATATGTGCTTATTTATCTTGTCTTATCATTGTGTCCCTAAGCCTTCGTTTTGAACGCCTTACATTTTTCGAATTCAACAAGCTGATTGTCGGGAAGTGGCTCGGAACAACTCTTAGCTTTAGTTTTATTGGCTACTCACTAATGATTGGTGCGTTTGAAATCCGTTCTATGGGCGAACTGACACAATTTTATCTGTTAGAGGAGACACCAATCTGTGTCATCATGATTTGCATGTACTGGATTGCATTTTACTTGCTGATAGGGGGCATCAATCCAATAGCGCGGTTGATCGAGTTATTGACCCCTGTTTGCTTGGTTGTATTCATATTGGTGTTTTGTCTTGGTTTTAAAGTCTTTGAATTAAATAATTTGAGACCAATATTTGGTCTTGGCCTAACACCTGTATTAAAAGGTATAACCCCGACATTCCTTACGTTCAGTGGATTAGAGTTTTTACTCGTTTTCATTGCTATGATGCAAAAACCGAAACAGGCAAAAAAAGTTGTATTGATCGGATTGGGAATACCTGTATCTATTTATTTGTTGGCGGTAATCATCATTACAGGGGGATTATCCGTTGAAAGAATGAAGCATCAGAAATGGCCCACTTTTGCCCTTATTCAAGAATATGAATTCGAGGGTATACTGTTTGAACGCTTTGATGCTTTATTTTTAGTCGTTTGGCTTATTCAGATGTTTACGACATATGTTATCTGTCAATATGTTGCCGCAAAAGGTATATCTACGTTGACACGACTTTCATATAAAAAAGCAAACTTTATACTTTTGGCTGCAGTTTATCTTATTTGTTTGATTCCTCAGGATTTAAATCAACTGGAGAAGATGGGGACGATTATCGGCTGGACAAGCTTTGCTTTTTCCTTCATCGTGCCATCCATACTTTTTTTACTTGCAGCAGTAAGGAGGCTGAGGCATGTTGATGTGGAAAAAAACAATACGTAAGTTCTGTATCTGTCTATTCTCTCTCATATTCCTTTGCGGCTGTTGGGACAGCGCAGATATTGAAGACATGTCGTTTGTAATCGGTCTTGGGATTGATAACAGCGAAAATGAAAAGAATTCGATCAAACATACCACGCAGATTGCCGTCACGAAGAAAAAAGGAGAACAGGGAACAGCGCCGCAGGGAAAGATGTATCAAAACGTGATGCTTGAAGGTAGATCGATCCAGGATATCTTACGTAATATTTCTCTTCAGCTTCCGTACCCCGTATACACGGACCATTTGGAATGTATCATCATAACTGAAAAAGCGGCGAGCAAGTATGATTTATCTATTCTACTCGACCAGATGCTGCGTGATAATGTCACTCGTTTGAGCCCAACAGTCGTTCTTAGCAAGCAGCAAGCCAGTGACGTGTTAAACACAAATATAGAAGGTGAGATACCTGGCAGTTACATCAGCAGTATTTTCGAGAATAAAACAAGCACGCTGAAAATTCTCCCGGAAGTACGTTTAGGAAAGGTGGCTGCTAATCTCGCGTCTCAAACCAGCTTTTTGCTGCCAAATATAGAAAAACAAAAAAATACGCTGAAAGTGGACGGGGCTGGGGTAATTAAAGGAAAAGAAAGGAAATTTATCGGTTTCTTGTCAGTGGAAGAGGTAGAGGGGGTAAACTGGCTGACTGGGGAAGGGAAAGCTGGTTTACTGGAATTTGAGGATGAAAAAAAAAATACTATTGTTTATGAGGTACAAAATTATAGGACAAAGGTGAAGCCGAATTTTCAAAATGGGAACCTGTCTTTCCTGGTGCAAATTAAAGCGGAGGGGTGGATAACAGAAGATTGGTCTAAAGTAGCGCACAATTTGACAGAAAGTTATGTGAAAGATCTGGAGCAACTGGGAGCAAATAAAGTCAAAAGGTTATCGGAAAAAACGCTAAAAAAACTTCAGCAGGATTATAAGACTGATGTTGTGAATTTTTCTGAAAGTTTCAGAATCGCCTATCCAAGAGAATATCTGAAAATAAAAAAGGATTGGGATAATTATTTTGCTGAAGCAGATGTGGAGTACGATGTTAGGGTGAAGATTGTCAATACTGGTGATGTAGTGAAATAGTATAAGTCTTCAGATTTGATGCATAATCGGCTATATAATGTAACTAACACCTAATTTAATATTCCATCTTAGAAGCTTTCGCATAAAGCGAAGGCTTTTTCCTTGTCTGATAGGGTATAATGACATATAGAAAGGGTGACAGTATGGAACGTGTATTATTGATGGCAGTCCATCACCAAAATCAAACATTAGAGCGATTCCAATCCTCGCTTGATGAATTAGAAGCATTAACAGAGACGGCAGGAGGCGAAGTGGCAGGGATTGTCACGCAGAAACGGGAACGCCTGCATCCTGGTACATATTTTGGATCAGGGAAGCTGGAGGAACTTGCTGAGCTAGTGGAGCAGGAAGAGCCGCTTCTGGTCATATCAAACGACGAATTGTCTCCAGGACAATTAAAAAATATCAGCAACCGAATTGGGGTTCGGGTCATCGACCGGAGTCAGCTAATTCTCGATATATTCGCAACACGTGCACATACCCGTGAAGGTAAACTGCAGGTGGAATTGGCACAGATGCAATATTTGCTGCCTAGACTATATGGACAAGGTACAGAAATGAGCCGGCTTGGAGCTGGTATCGGAACAAGAGGACCTGGTGAGACGAAACTGGAAACCGACAGACGGCATATCCGCCGCCGAATCGATGAAATCAAGCAGCAGCTGAAAGCTGTCGTTTCGCACCGCTCCCGTTACCGGGAACGACGAAAAGCGAATCAGGCTTTTCAAGTTGCCTTGGTCGGCTATACAAATGCCGGTAAATCGACAATCTTCAACCGGGTGACTGGAAACGACAGTCTGGAGCAGGACCAGCTGTTCGCTACGCTTGATCCAATGACGCGCCGTATGCGCCTTCCATCCGGTTTTCAAGCGCTGCTCACGGATACGGTTGGTTTTATCCAGGACCTTCCGACAGCTCTTATCGCCGCTTTCCGTTCAACACTGGAGGAAGTGACAGAAGCTGATTTTATCATTCATATGGTCAATAGCGCGCATCCAGATCATGAACAGCAGCAGGCGACTGTGCTGAAGCTGCTCCATGAACTCGGAGCTGATCATTTGCCGATTTTGACAGTTTACAACAAAGCAGATTTGCTAACAGAGGATTTCATTGCTAGTGCACATCCATATGTCCAGATCTCTGCATTCAAAGAAGAAGACCGCAGACTTGTAATGGATAAGGTACAGGAAATGATCCAGGAAGCAAGTGAATTTTATGATACAATCGTACCTGCCGCTGGCGGCCGTCTGTTAGACAAGCTTGCGCAGGAGACGATTTTAACAAAAAGGAATTACAACGAGGAAATGGATGCCTATGAAGTGAGCGGGTATGTATTGCCAAATCATCCACTTTTCCATCAGTTGAAAGGAAAGAATGAAGCATGATAAACGAAACAGCAAGAAGAACAGAAGAAGAAACAAGCGCCGAGCGCGCTGGAATAGATTCCATCGTAGAAAAGAATCAGAAACGAGTGATGGATGCATTCCGCAATCAGCGCGTAAGTGACAGTCATTTCAATCCCACAACGGGTTATGGATATGATGACTTTGGTCGGGAGACCCTTGAAAAGGTTTACGCAGAAGTGTTCGGCGGAGAGGATGCACTTGTGCGTCCTCAGATCGTTTCAGGTACACACGCGATAACTACTGCATTATTCGGTGTTTTGCGTCCTGGTGATCAATTGCTTTATATTACCGGAAAGCCATATGACACACTGGAAGGCGTCATTGGAAACCGAGAAGAAGATACAGGGTCATTAAAGGATTTCGGTGTCACATACGATGCGGTTGATCTGACGGAGGATGGTGCAATCGACTATCCAGCTGTGGCAGATAAGCTTTCTGAGAAGACGAAGGTGGTGGCGATCCAGCGTTCCAAAGGATATGCCGACCGGCCTTCTTTTTCTGTTACAGAAATCGGTGAAATGGTTTCTTTCGTAAAAGGGAAGTATCCAGATGCTATCGTTTTCGTCGATAACTGCTATGGAGAATTCGCCGAAACAGAGGAGCCGCTCCATGTTGGTGCGGATTTGATTGCCGGATCACTAATCAAGAATCCAGGCGGCGGTATCGTACGTGCGGGAGGCTATATTGCCGGCCGGACTGATTTGATCGAGTTATGTGCCAACCGTTTGACTGCGCCAGGGCTCGGAAAAGAAACAGGAGCATCACTTGGCATGCTACAGGAGCTGTTCCAAGGATTCTTTCTGGCACCGCATGTTGTTGGGGAGGCGTTAAAAGGAGCCGTCTTTACATCAAGATTTCTTGAGCTTCTCGGCTTTTCGACTTCACCGAAATTCAACAGCAAACGCGTCGATTTGATTCAATCAGTGAACTTCCACTCGGCAGATCAGATGATTGCCTTCTGTCAGGCAATTCAGCATGCATCACCTGTCAACGCTCATGTGACGCCGCATGCAGCACCGATGCCGGGATATGAAAGTGATGTCATCATGGCAGCCGGAACCTTCATCCAAGGAGCCAGCCTGGAATTAACAGCAGATGGACCGATCCGCCCGCCATATACGGCTTTTGTCCAGGGCGGTTTGACTTATGCCCATGTGAAGCTCGCTATTATGGATGCAGCTCAAAATCTATTAGAAAAAGGCTTGATATCAACTAATCAAGCATACTAAAAATTTTCATGTCAACTAAGCTAACACGTGTTGACATTTAAAATTACCTACGTTTATAATAGACGTAGAGTACATAAGGAAAGGGGATGGACGATAAATGAGTGACATGAATCGCCGATCTATGCCCTTGTTCTCTATTGGTATTGTAAAATCACTTACTGCATTAACAGCGAGACAAATCCGTTATTATGAAGACAACGGACTGATTTTCCCAGCAAGAACAGAAGGCAATCAGCGTCTTTTCTCATTCAATGATGTGGATCGACTGCTGGAAATCAAGGAATTGATCGATAAAGGAATCAACCTTGCCGGAATCAAGCAAATGCTGCCATACAGAGAAAAACCGACAGCAGAAATGCTTGAAACACCGATCGAACCGGAAATCTCTGATAAAGCATTAAGACAGATGCTGCGTCAGGAACTGATGGATACCGGGCGATTAGGCAAAGCTTCGTTACGTCAGGGAGAGTTATCACGATTCTTCCATTAATAGAGGAGGAGAAAGAATGGCGAAATTTACTAGAGAAGATGTAATCAAGATTATCAAGGAGGAGAACGTAAAGTTCATTCGTTTACAGTTCACCGACTTGCTTGGCACAATTAAAAACGTGGAAATCCCGCTTAGCCAGCTGGACAAAGCATTGGATAACGAAATGATGTTCGACGGATCTTCCATCGAAGGTTTCGTACGCATCGAAGAGTCCGACATGAAGCTTTACCCGGACTTGGATACATTCGTTGTATTCCCTTGGACGAGCGAAAAAGGCAAAGTGGCACGTTTCATCTGTGATATCTACACTCCAGAAGGAGAGCCATTCGAAGGCTGCCCACGTTACAACCTGAAGCGTAACATTAAAAAAATGGAAGAGCTTGGATTCAGCGCATTCAACATCGGTACAGAGCCGGAATTCTTCTTGTTCAAACTTGATGAAAAAGGCGAGCCGACATTGGAATTGAACGATAAAGGCGGCTACTTCGACCTTGCACCAACTGACCTAGGCGAAACTACTCGTCGTGATATCGTATTGGAATTGGAAGAGATGGGCTTTGAAATTGAAGCTTCCCACCACGAAGTGGCACCAGGCCAGCACGAAATCGATTTCAAATATGCTGATGCACTGAAACATGCTGATGACATCCAAACATTCAAACTAGTAGTAAAAACAATTGCTAGAAAGCATGGTTTGCATGCAACATTCATGCCAAAACCTTTATTCGGTGTAAACGGTTCTGGTATGCACTGCAACATGTCTCTATTCAAAGACGGCAAAAATGCTTTCTACGATGAAAGCGGCGAGTTGAAGCTTTCTGAAACAGCTTACCAGTTTATCGCAGGTACATTGAAGCATGCAGTTAACTTCACAGCGGTTACAAACCCGACAGTTAACTCTTACAAACGTCTTGTACCAGGTTATGAAGCTCCATGCTACGTAGCATGGTCCGGTAAAAACCGCAGCCCGCTTATCCGTGTACCATCCGCTCGCGGAGCAAGCACACGTGTTGAAGTGCGCAGTGTTGATCCATCTGCAAACCCGTACCTAGCAATGAGTGTATTGCTTGCTGCAGGTCTTGATGGAATCAAAAACAACATGGAAGCACCTGCTTCCATCGACCGTAACATCTACGTTATGGACAAAGCAGAAAGAGAAAAGAACGGCGTAGCAGATCTTCCAGCTACACTATACGATGCTCTTGAGCAGCTTAAATCCGACGACATCATCGTCGAAGCACTAGGCGATCACCTATTCGAACACTTCATCGAAGCGAAAGAAATCGAGTGGGATATGTTCCGCACACAAGTTCACCCATGGGAACGCGAACAGTACATGGAAGACTTTTAATGGAGGAAACCCCTGATACCATTGGTGTCAGGGGTTTTTCTTTTCGTTATTTTGTGAGTTTTAATCTACCTCCAAAGCACCCCCATATATTCGCTCATTTTTTCTTATATTCCTCATATTACTCCAATGTGTTCTGTTCTAATTACTTTGAAATATGGAATATATAGCGATGTAATTTCCATGCTGAAGAGATTCAGAGATTCATGGAACACCAAAAGGACCGCCTATGTATTTGATTTAGAGAACTGGTATAGCGTTAATATGGGTCAGATGGGCTACGCAATAAATTTTAACTATATATTATACAAAAATATGGTAAATTTAATGCAGAGATATAATGAATGGGGAGAGGTAATGTTGCGAAAAAAATTTATTGTGTTGCTGCTAATTATAATATTTGTCTTGAATTTACCTAGTGCTTCCTTTGCTGATCGTAAAGATTCAGTTTTAATTGTGTACAGCCAGACGGAGGAAGAACAAATAAAAGATGTGCGTATTTTGGAAACCTTAGTTGGCCAATTCAGAGACGATTACAAAATCATTGAAGATGCAGATATTGGCCAAGAGAATTTAAATGAGTTTGATTATGTTATTTATTTGGGAGCTGGAAGGAAAGCATTGTCAGAGAGCTTGCTGGAAACTTTCAATAATTACGAGGGCCCATTTTTCGCAATTAATCATAATGCAGAGCAATTTAACGAAAAGATGCCTTGGTTAAACATAAATGGGGAAGCCTTGATTAATAAGGTTGAGATCCCAGATAATCAAAGTCAGAACTTGGCAGAGAAACGGATAGTTTATGATGTGACGGGTAATGGTACTGCTGTTTCTTTGGTCGGAAATAAAGTTGACGGCAGTGGCTCGGTTCCTTTACTGCTCAATTCGAATAATATCTATTACTTTGCAGGTCAAAATCTATATAATCCTTTTGAGGAATATATAACGCAGTCACTTATGAATTTCTTTGGTGAAGAAGGAAAAGGAATCACGAAGTATCTACGACTTGAAGATGTGCATCCCATGGTAGATCCTGATCAGTTAAGGGAACAAGCAGAATTCCTTAAAGAAAAGGATATCCCTTACATGGTGGCGGTGATTCCAGAGTATACGAATAACGGTAAAACAGTGCACCTTGTTGATTCACCCAAATTAGTGAAGACGCTAAAATACATGCAAAATAATGGTGCAAGTATAGTTATGCATGGATACAAGCACCAATATCGCAGCTCAGAAACAGGTGAAGGCTTCGAATTTTGGGATGCTGAGAATGATAGGCCTATTTATCAGCCAGCCAATGAAAAAGCCAAGCAGAGGTCGGATTTTCCTACTTATGCAGCATATGAGGCTTTTGTTGAGGAAGGCGAAGAGTATGAAAGGACATATATGGAAAATGCAATAGAAAGCGGAATAGAAGAGTTGGTAGCTCATGATCTCTATCCCGTTGCTTTTGAAGCACCTCACTATGCCATTTCTCAACAAGGATACAAAATAGTATCTGAACATTTTTCTTCTTATGTTGGACAGCTGCAGTTGACTGACTTAACTTGGAAGGGAGAATTTGCACCCCCGTATGAGTCACGACCTGAATTTGTGCATGGTATGACTGTGTATCCGGAAACCTTGGGTTATATTGAAGAAGGTGATGATAAAGCAATAGAGAAAATGCAGGAAAAAATAGAGATGAAATCAAAATATAATCATTCCTATTTATCTGCCTTTTATCACCCTTATTTGGGATTAGAAGGGCTTAAAGAAGTCGTCGAGAATCTAAATGAGGTTGATGGAACATGGCTTGATTTAAAACAGCGGGATAATCGGGTCCAAATAAACGATATCAGTATATTTACAAAAGGCGAGAGTACCAAGTGGAAAAGCCCTTCTTGGCTAGTGACTATGAAAGGAACTTGCTTATACGGAAAAGCCTAATATGGTGTATTCCGGTGCTTTTAGTCGGGGTAACTTTAGTGATTTTCTTAATACGAAAAAGAAAGAAAAAAAGCATATCTCAAGTAGAAAACGCCTCCTAATCTGTCGAATCGTAAGAAGCACATTCAATCCTTGCCAGAGCATAATCCCTATACATCTGATTGGCATCCATATTTTGATGAAAAGTGTGACGAAAGGAAAATGAACAAATTGAGATATTGCCAATACAATATCTCAATTTGTTCATTTCAAGTACTTATAGATATTAAAGATTAATCGTATATTACATTTTTTCCTTCTTCAGTTAACTTTTTTAGAGATGAAAGCATATGATTTATTTCTTCATCAGAATGTCTTTCCCATGAACTTAATTCAGCAATTATTTTCAAAGGAGATTTTGACCTATAAGAACGTGTTGGGTTTCCAGGAAATCTTTTGTCAGTCAAGTTTGGATCATTTTCAAAATCACCTAATGGTTCTACAATATAGATTCTTTCCTTTGATTCAGATCTTGCTAATTCAGCACCCCATTTAGCAGCATTCAATGTTGCAGTAAAATATATATAGTTAGATTTTTTATCCTGGTAATTTGATAAGTACTGTGGCACTAATAAATCCCCAACATTTAGTTCTGCTTTCGTACCATGAAAAAAAGGACCATTATCTAAAGCATCTTTTTTGTCATTCATACCGATACACCTCTTATATTTTTAGATTTGTATATAACAGCATAATGTAGGAATTACAAAAAGAGTAGTCTATAAATAATTTCCAAATAATGATACAATGTAAATAGATAGAAAGATAACGACGATATTTACCTTTTATTTTATGGGATATAACTGGTTAAATTCTGTTCCGCACACAAGTTCACCCAGAGGAACTCGATTAGTGATGGAGAACTTCTAATATCTTTTAAGGAAACCCCGGATACCATTGGTGTCAGGGGTTTTTCTTTATACTATCTAACTTTAGCCCTTAAGGCATCCCACCATTATTCGTGTTCTTTTTTTGTAATCTCATCCTTACCGAAAAGTTCTGTTCCGAATTTTGGTGATAGGAGTAAATCGCTGCCCGTACTAATGCTCAGATACGTGTTGGCAGAAGATCTAGAATACGCGCCATGTTGCAGCAGGTTATTCAGTATTTCTAAGGCTTAAAGGGTTATATATTTTGATTATCCAGTGGCTCTTGGGACATTTCTTTAATTGAAGGAATTCAGTAATGCAGAAAGGAATTAATAAGTACGAATACAGGAGAGGTGATGATAAATGGAAGAAGTAATGACCTTTGCTTCGATTATCAGCCCTATTGTAATTGCTTTAGTGCAACTTATCAAAAAGACAATCACAGTAAACAACAGGTATTTACCATTGATTAGTTTGCTCATAGGTATTCTCGTAGGATTTTTGGCTTGGCCGTTCACTGATTTGGATGTAGTCTTGAGGCTATGGTCAGGTGGCTTTGCTGGGCTTGCAGCATCAGGATTGTACTCATTGGGTAAAAAGACAATTTCAAATAATAATAATGATAAGGCGGCCTAAGGGTTGCCTTTTTCAATTCCTCTCTAATAAGTTTCGTTGTGTCGTTGTTAAAGTGAATATGTAAACAGTGGCCCATTTGTTTGTACGTTTGGTGCGTATTAAGATCGATGATTTAAAATTAGTGGAAAGCTGTAAAGGGAGAAACGTAAAAAAAGATAGGTAAGTATTGAAATAAAATGATAGAAGTTTCTGCGTTTGTTAGGCAAACCCCTGGTATCTCGTCAGGGGTTTTTGCATGTAATATAGATTCGTCTTTTGCAATCATATCAATATAATTTAAGAATATTAACTAAATGTATATTCATTTTATCAGCTGATTCTTGAAAATCACGGCGGTACCACTCGATAATTAAGCCTATGATTGAATTTGACATATAGGAGAATAAATAATCTTTTTCCTCGAGGTAAGCTGTATGTTTATCCTCGATAAGGATTGAGCGTATTTCATCGAACAGCATGTAATAATACTCGGTAGATACTACTTTTGATAAGATTATTTTATAAAACTCTTCATATTTTTTGACGTGATGGAAGATACGGACAGTTTTTGGGTCCAGTTTTTCTCTATCAATATATTCTTTATAGCGATATGGTTCATTATAGGATTTTCGTAGATCTTTCATAATCTCTTCAAAAAGTTCCTTGAATACATCTCCAATTTCTTGATAATGAAAATAAAATGTCCCGCGATTAATATTGGCTTGTTTACAGAGTTCAGTTATTTTTATCTGAGTTAAAGGCTTCTTTTTAAGTAGGTTCGTTAATGACAAGTGTATATTCTGTTTTGTTTTTAAAACACGCAAATCATTTTTATTCAAAGAAGAATCCCCTTTTATTGAACACTTTTTTAAAATTTGTACCATATTGTACAATCTGATTAATTCTGCTGATTGAATGCGATTACAAATATATAATATTATTTTATCGAACAAATGTACAATAACTAAGGGGGACTTGTATTATGAGATTAAAAGATAAAGTAGCAATCGTAACAGGTGCGGCTTCAGGAATGGGGAAAGCAATAGCAGAACTTTACGCAAAAGAAGGGGCAAAAGTAGTTATATCTGACTTTAACTTTGAAGGGGCGCAAGCAGTTGCTGAGGCTATAAAGGAGAAGGGCGGCGCGGCAATTGCTAACCGTACAAACGTCGCAGAGTCAGCGGATTTGGAGCGGTTATTTGCAGAAACGAAAGAAGCATTTGGTAAATTAGATATTTTAGTTAACAATGCGGGTATTATGGACGGGATGGAACCGGTAGGAGAGATTACGGATGAGAAATGGGATCGTGTCTTTGCTGTGAACACCACTGGTGTCATGCGGGCAATGCGTATTGCTACGAATATCTTTTTGGAACAAGGCCATGGTGTGATCGTCAATAATATATCAGCAGGCGGTTTGCGCGGAGCGCGTGCAGGAGCAGCATATACAGCTTCCAAGCATGCAGTAACTGGATTGACGAAAAATACGGCATTTATGTATGCACACTCTGGTATCCGGTGTAATGGTATAGCCCCGGGTGGGGTCGAGACAAACATAAGTGCATCTATGACGAATATCTCGGAATTTGGAGCTGGGCGTCAAATGACTGGTAATGAAACAATGCCGCGTGTCGGGAAACCAGCTGAAATCGCTCAACTTGCTCTTTTCTTAGGTTCTGATGAGTCAAGCTTCGTCAATGGGCAGGTCATAGCAGCTGACGCAGGATGGACTGCATACTAATAGAACGCAGAAGATGTATAACAAAACCTGAAACTATTTCAGGTTTTGTTATTTATTTTAAGATTTTAAATGTCCTTTGCGTTCTATACATGACTAAGTTCAGCCCCTTGGCGGGAATGGATCATTTCCATAAGAATCCCGTTCCCGAATACTTCCGTCTCGTCCGTGAATGAAGTGTTCGCCTTTAGTCTGCTTAGCTAGTTCTTTCCCATAATCCATTGCTTCTTTCTGCGTGACAAAACGGCCTGAAGCACGCTTTGCCCCTTCTTTCTTAACTTGCCAACTGCCATTCCCCTCTGGGGTAGTGTGATAGTTTGACATTATTCCACCTCCAATAATTGGCTCATAAGGTCTATACCACATAATCGCTATATTAATGCAAGTTAGTATGGTTCAAGCAGTTCTCTAAGTTGTCACTTATTTGTGAAATAATGTACAAACTTTTCAGGAGATTGAAAAACGATATGTGAAATAATAGAACTATAACAAGGAGGAGATCTAATGCCAAAACTACGTGTTACGTTATTTCATGAAATATTGGAACAGTTAGAAGCAGACCAACTCCAAGGAACGAAAGCAAGAGAATACCGATGCGCTGTAGGAACATGCACACCATACGATGTCGTACATCACGCAGAAGTGCTGCTGCAGGAAGGGTTCATTTCAGGTGTTGTAACAAACTCTAAGGACTATAGAGATGTTTTTATTGACGATATCTTAGTAAAAGGGCATGAGCTGTTAGCTTTGATGGGTAACCGGCGAATTCTGGATGGTGCCAAGCAGCTGCTGGGGGAGACATACGAAAAAGTGACACCAGGTATCCTTCTCGAAGCATTGAAACTGGCAATAATGAAAAGCACAAAAGGGGAGCTTGCCGTATAGGCAAGCTCCTTATTCATACAATGTGTGTTTAGCGTTTTTTAAGATAATAATCATCCATACTATGTTGTTCTCTGCGGTAGCTTCTGGTATATCCACATTTACACGAATCAGTGACACTATCAATCTTATGACGGCCTCGCAACTTGCAGACAAGCTTGTAAAACAGCTTCACGATACCACCCGCTTTCTAACTTTTGGTAATAGCATAATCTAATATACCCAAAAAGTATGTCGAAAGTAGGCAGAAACTGTGTAAATTCTATGAAAAAAAACCGGCCGAAGCCGATTTTATTGGATGGAGCGATATAAGCCTATTACTTTCCCTAAAATGCTGACATTATCCAAAATGATAGGATCCATTGTACTGTTTTCCGGTTGCAGTCGTATCTGATTTTCTTCTTTGAAGAAACGTTTCACAGTCGCTTCATTGTCCTCAGTCATCGCCACAACAATTTCTCCGTTTTGAGCCGTTTGCTGCTGTTTGACGATTACCATGTCTCCGTCAAGAATACCAGCTTCAATCATACTTTCCCCAACAATGACCAGAACGAATATATTGTCATCCGGACCTACTAAATGGCTAGGTACAGGTACATATTCTTCTATATTCTCCACTGCAGTAATTGGAATACCAGCTGTTACCTTTCCGATAACGGGAGCATAGTTTGCCTCACCGCGGGGAATATCTGTCTGATCATCACTATCCAATGATAATACCTCGATGGCACGCGGCTTTGTCGGATCGCGGCGGATAAGACCTTTCTTCTCTAAACGGGAAAGGTGGCCGTGAACGGTAGAGCTTGATGCCAAGCCAACTGCTTCGCCGATTTCCCTGACGGATGGCGGGTACCCTTTATCGAGTACCTGCTCCTTTATGTATGCTAGAATCGCTTCCTGTCTTTTCGATAGTTTTATCATGTATCGAACACCCCGTGCATATATTTTTATTACATAGAGTATACCATGATAGATTGCAATATACAAACATCCGTTCGAAAAAAAGCCTTGACTAGAACCTATGTTCGTATATAATGGAATTAATAAAGAGAACGCACGTTCTTAAAACACGGAGGGGTCTACCATGTTCAAAAAACTAGCGAAATCAGATCTATTCTATTATGTGCTTTTCGGCTTCACGCTTTTCTTCTTATACTTTACACTTATAATGAGCGTCTAATTAGTCGAACTGAGAGGGTACATCAATGAAAGCAGTCATCTATTGCAGAGTAAGTACAGAAAAGGACGAGCAAGCAAGCTCGATTGAGCGGCAGCGCGAGGAGCTCATCAGTCTTGCTGCGTCCTCCGACATAGAGGTTATCGATATCATCGAAGAAAAGCAGAGCGGTTATGACATCGAACGGCCGGGGATTTTTCGTATGCTGGATTTGTTCACAGCGCGTGAAGCAGACTGTCTTCTCATTCAGGATGAGACAAGATTAGGCAGGGGAAATACAAAGATTGCCTTGTTCCATCATCTTCAAAAGCTAGAGGTCAAGGTTTATACGTTAAGCCAGCACGGCGAATTCCAGCTTTCGGAATCGGATGGTATGGTACTCCAAATCGTTGGTATAGTCGAGGAGTATCAGCGGAAGATTCATAACATGAAAATCAAACGAGGTATGAGAAGGGCAATCGAGGCCGGATATGATCCAAGTAAAAATCTGAGCAATCAGCAAGCTGCACCGGGCAGAGAGCGGATTGACTTTCCGATTCAAGAAGTGATCAGGCTGCGAAATAACAAGCTTACTTTCCAGGAAATCAGCTCTGTTCTGCGCGGTATGGGCTTTCATGTATCGAAGGCAACCGTACATAGAAGGTACCAGGAATATCTTTCGCTTGAATCGGAAGACGCTAGCGGGTAACATAGTGTGTATCAACTTTAATGCTTAAAGGAGCATATACACATGTTAAATAAAGACAAATTAGCACGCCTCAATGCGTTAGCAAATAAAGCAAAGGCAGAAGGACTCAGCCTTAGCGAACAGAAAGAGCAAAAGGAACTAAGACAGGAATATCTGGGAAATGTACGTTCTTCATTCAAAAACCAGTTCAAGTCGATGACAGTTATGGATCGTGAAGGCAATGACGTAACACCAGAAAAAGTAAAAAAATTACGTGAAGAGGAATAAGAAGGGATGGCTGACTCTATGTACAGCCTTTCCCTTCTTTTTCTATATATAAATCCTTGTTTATCGGAAGATTTTTGTATAGGATGAACAAGAGTACATAATTTGCTAGATGAAAGGGATGTTTACATGGTTCAGACTACAGAATTGCTTTCCATTAATACAATTCGTACGTTATCAATCGATGCAATCGAAGCAGCGAATTCCGGCCACCCAGGTATGCCGATGGGTGCAGCGCCGATGGCTTATACGCTTTTCACCGATTTCATGGCTCACAATCCGAAGAATTCCCATTGGTTCAACCGGGACCGTTTCGTATTGTCTGCTGGACATGGTTCCATGTTATTGTATTCCCTCTTGCATTTGTCTGGATACAAAGTATCCATTGATGATTTGAAATCCTTCCGCCAGTACGGATCACGTACACCAGGACATCCGGAAGTCCATCATACAGATGGTGTTGAAGCAACTACTGGTCCGCTTGGACAAGGTATCGCGATGGCTACTGGTATGGCAATGGCAGAGGCGCATCTTGCAGCGAAGTATAATAAAGATGGCTTCCCTGTTGTAGATCACTACACATATGCAATTTGTGGTGATGGCGACTTAATGGAAGGTATTTCGCATGAAACAGCTTCACTTGCAGGCCACCTTGGCTTGGACAAGCTGATCGTGCTGTATGATTCCAATGATATTTCTCTCGATGGTGATCTTCACCACAGCTTTTCTGAAAACGTAGAGGATCGCTTCAAAGCTTATGGCTGGCAAGTTATCCGTGTCGAAGAAGGCAGAAATGTAGATGCAATTCGTGAGGCAATCAAAGAAGCAAAAGCGAATACAACACAGCCAACTTTGATCGAAGTGAAAACAGTTATTGGATATGGTTCTCCGAACAAATCAGCAAAAAGCGCTTCCCATGGTTCACCACTAGGTGTTGATGAAGTGAAGCTTACGAAGGAATATTACAAGTGGGAGCATGAAGAATTCCACGTTCCGGAAGAGGTTTATGGTGATTTCGAAGAGAAAGTCATCAAAAAAGGCGCAGAAGCAGAAAAGGCTTGGAATGAGTTATTTGCAAAGTATGAGGAAGCGCACCCTGAGCTTGCAAAAGAACTGACTACTGCAATCAAAGGTGAATTGCCAGAAGGTTGGGCAGATACGCTTCCAACATATGAAGAGGGCAAAGACAAGACTGCCACTCGTTCTGCTTCTGGTAAAGTATTGAACGCAATCGCTGATGCAGTGCCTAGCTTGTTCGGTGGAAGTGCTGACCTTGCAGGTTCGAATAAAACATTGCTTGCAAAAGAAGAGAATTTCTCCAAAGCCAACTACAGCGGACGCAATATCTGGTTCGGTGTACGCGAATTCGCAATGGGTGCTGCACTGAACGGTATGGCACTTCATGGTGGATTGAAAGTGTACGGTGGTACATTCTTCGTCTTCAGCGATTACTTGCGTCCAGCTATCCGTCTGTCTGCATTGATGGGAACACCTGTGACATACGTATTGACACATGATTCTATTGCAGTCGGTGAAGATGGTCCAACACATGAACCAATCGAACAGCTGCCATCCTTGCGCGCAATGCCTGGCTTGAGTGTTGTCCGTCCTGCAGACGGTAACGAAACACAGGCTGCATGGAGACTGGCACTTGAATCAGATAAGGTTCCAACGGCGCTTGTTTTGACTCGTCAAGATCTTCCAACACTTCCATCCACGCAGCAAGCTGCGTATGAAGGAGTGAAGAAGGGTGCGTACGTTGTAAGCCCTGCCCAGAAGGAAACAGCTGATGTATTGCTTCTTGCAACTGGTTCAGAAGTTCAGTTGGCTGTACGTGCACAAGAAGCACTTCGTGAACAGAACATCGAGGCGTCAGTAGTCAGCATGCCTTCTTGGGATCGTTTCGAGCTTCAGGAGCAGTCTTACAAGGATAGCGTCCTTCCTCCAGCAGTGAAGAAACGTGTTGGTATCGAAATGGCTTCACCGCTAGGCTGGGAAAGATATGTCGGTGATGAAGGCAAAGTAATCGGTATTAATACTTTTGGTGCCTCTGGCAACGGAGATAAATTGATTGAAGCATTCGGCTTTACTGTTGAGAATGTAGTTGAAAAAGTGAAATCCATTTTGGATTAATAGGAAAGACCGGCCGTAAATATTGGGCCGGTCTTTTTCTTTTATGACAAAATTCGAGTAAACCTTTTTAACTTCGTGTCTCTTTGCTACAAGTTCCGAGGGATTAAGCATTGTTCCTAGCGTATACTATTCTTTCAAAGGAGAAGGAGGGACAAGCTTGTGAAAGAATACTTCGTCTATTGGGTGAAACACGAGATTTATTTCCGCTATTTTTATAAATCGGATATCCTCTATCGCTTTTTCCTCTCCAGTCAAGTGGAGAATACTGCATATGTGCAAGAGCAGCTGGATTATATCACTTATGATTTTCCTCCCGGAGCGTCACTTCAGCAAGCGCTTCTTCAGGATGATGGTGTCTATATCGAGACAGATCAGCACTATCTCCGAGTGGTATGCGATTCCTTGACGACGGCCGAAGAGACTGTCTTTTCAGAGCTCCGCCACTTTGATTCTTCCTTCTTTATTATTGAGCCAGCAGCCAACAACTGCGGATGGATTGCGCCTATCATAAAAAATGACCTGCAATCACGGGTTCATCTATTGTATTCTTCCTTTTGATTGTCTATACTAGATTAGAGATATTTTGAAGGAGGAAGCCAATATGAGTCCGATCTGGGTCGTACTTATAGCACTGGCTGCATTGATTATCGGCGTTGCGCTTGGATTTTTCATCGCCAGAAGATACATGATGAACTATCTTAAGAAAAACCCGCCAATTAATGAACAGATGCTTCGTACAATGATGATGCAAATGGGTCAAAAACCATCACAAAAGAAAATCAACCAAATGATGCGCGCAATGAATAACCAACAGGGTAAATAAGCAATTATTTCTATATAGCTTTGACGTTTTAAGTTGGCGATTTGGCATTGCAAACAAGGGATTTGATTGCTGGTAATAGTTAATTGAATCCAGGAACCACTTTTTCTGCTGAGAGATTTAGCAGGAAAAGTGGTTTTTTTGATTTGTTCATATCCTGTTTTATATGGTTGTGTTAAATAATATATTTAACGCGGACCAGGATGAGCAGTTGAAAAATCATAAGTTTTTAATATACATTTCTTGATAACACTAACTGAAGGGGAGTGGTAAAGAGATGCGATCCATTGATTATGATTGGCTTGAAGAAAGAACCATTATAATGGCTCCAACAGGCAGCTATGCTTATGGAACGAATACGGAAGACTCGGATAAAGACTACAAAGGTATCTGCATTCCGCCAGTAAATTACTTCTTAGGATTGGAATCATTCAACGAATATAACAGCAGCGGCGGCAAGAATTTCAAAAATACGAAAGACGATGTAGATATCAATATTATTCATATTACGAAGTTCGTTAAGGACGCAATGATAGGTGTACCAAATAACATAGAAATTTTGTTTTTGAACAAAGATCAGTACTTAAAAATAACAGAACTAGGGCAGCAGCTAATTGATAACCGGCATCTATTCCTTTCTAAAGCAATACAAAAGAAGTTCGGAGGGTATGCTAATTCTCAAATTCAGAAGTTAAAACAAAGAAATGTCAGCAGATCAGGCAGACAGGACTTGATAGACCTTTATGGATATGACACGAAGTTCTTTATGCATAGCGTCAGGTTACTGACAAGTGCTATTGAGATATTAGAGACAGGCGATTTTAGCACCTTTAGACCAAATCGCAGCTTCTTGCTCGACTGTAGGAAGGGTGCATACACTTTTGGTGAAGCTGTAGAGCTTATAGAGCTACTAGACAGTGATCTTAAGAGAGCAGCAGAGCATTCCACACTTCCTGAGAGGCCGGATTATCATGCGATTAATCAGCTTTTGATTCGTATCAATTCGGCGGCAATTGGTAAATAAAGCATTATCTCAATTAAGAAAGAACCTAGAGTCCTGAATGAAATGACCAAAAAGTAAGATAATATTTACATATAGCTTTGCATACTTCAAAAAGCGATTTAGCATTTCGTGAAAACGTGCTGTCATCCTTAGGGGTAGATAGAATGGCCTTTAATGAAGACCAAAGGTATGAAATGTATGAATCTGGCAACACTCTTAATGCAGACAAATAGGTTTGAATCTGCAGCGATAATGGTATTTGAATAAAAAAAGGAGAGATAAGAAATGAAACATGTGAAAGCACTTGTGATCAAATTCATCATGATTTTAGCTGTTTTATGGATTGTTTTCACCCTTATGTTCGATACGGAATTCAGCGATACGCTGCTAATGAGTGTCGTTTTGACAATTGCGGCATATGTGATTGGTGACTTACTCATTTTAAGCAGAGCTGGTGACCGAAGTAAGCCTGACGGTGATTTTACAAAGCGGAACGCAATTGCGACAGTTAGTGACGCAATATTGACTTTCATCGTTCTTTGGTTGTTAGGGGAAGCATTATTGAATCCTGATGATAATGTTGTGATGGCATCTCTGATCTCCGCGGTCGTAATTGGTATCGGAGAATGGTTCTTCCATCGCTATGTTAATAATAATGTGATTGAGGATCATAATGCCCAAACTGTTGGGATGTCCTGAACTGTGCTATAGTGGAGAATAACTAAAGAAAGGAATCCCTTTTGGGGATTCCTTTTGCTTATAAGTTTTTAACAGGAGGAATTCGTATGGAGGTAACAATACTGCTGGCTGTAACGGCTGGGTTCCTTTCCTTTCTTTCACCATGTGTACTTCCTCTTTATCCGGCATTTCTTTCTTATCTGGCTGGTGTCATTCCAGGTTCACCTGATAAAAGAACATATAAAAACGGATGGCTTCAGCATACAATCTTCTTCCTGATTGGCTTTTCAACAATCTTTTTACTGCTTGGCTACAGCGCACTAGCGCTATCTGGATGGCTTTTTACATACCAATCCTACATACGAGTCATCGGAGGGATCATGCTGATTCTGCTTGGTGCAGTGCAGATAGGGCTGCTAGGAGGAAAGTGGCAGTCATCCAAAACTTTGCTGCGTTTTAAAAACAGGCCGCCTGGATATGCTGGTTCGTTCCTGATCGGACTTTCCTTCGCGATGGGGTGGACACCTTGTACAGGCCCTATACTTGCAGGAATCATGACAAGCGCTGCCTTGCAGCCGTTCGGGGCTGTCCCTCTTATGGCAGCTTATGTACTGGGCTTCAGCATTCCTTTCTTCATTTGGGGGTTCTTCGGATCTCGACTGCAACGATTAAAAAGAACCGGAAAAATACTGTATGAAATAAGTGGATATTTCCTGATTCTGATAGGCATTCTGCTTTTATTCGATCTAACGACAAAGATTACTTCCTATCTAGCCAGTTTTTTCTCTTTTTACGGTTTTTAAATCGTGAAAAAAAGAGAGAAGTAGTTTAAAATATGTAGGGAAAGGGTGTCGAATGTGGAATTTTCGCCGAATAATCTTATTTTCAAAACAACAACCGTGCTCATATCTTTCTTGTTGCTCGGATTTTCGGTCTATCTGTTCTTTGCAGGCCATAATTCTCCGGGTGGAGGATTCATTGGTGGACTTGGGACTGCTGCTGCTTTAGTGCTCATGTATATGGCATATGGCCTCAAGGCGGTCAGCAAGATCTTGCCGATCAACTATCGTGTTTTGACAGTAACAGGTGTGCTTATCGCCATCCTGACTAGTGCAGGATCATTCCTATTTGGACAGCCATTCCTGAGCCATACGTTTACATATATCCACTTGCCTGTTTTAGGGGAGCTGGAATTGGCTACAGCGACGTTTTTTGATCTAGGGGTATATCTTACTGTTGTTGGTATAGCTCTGACGATCATCCTGTCAATCGCACAAGATCGTTCAAGCAGTGAGGAGAATGCAAGTGGCAAAGATACTAATAGTAGATGATGCAAAATTCATGCGGAAAACATTGCGTGGCCTACTTACTGAAAATAATTATGAAATTGCCGGAGAAGCAGCAGATGGACACGAGGCTGTGTCTCAATTTCTGAAAACAGAGCCTGATATCGTCTTTATGGATATTACAATGCCGCATATGGATGGGCTTGCAGCTTTAAAAGAGATTATCACGCAGGATCCAAATGCAAAGGTGATCATGTGTTCTGCCATGGGGCAGCAGCGCATTGTTATGCAAGCGATCGAGCTTGGCGCGAAGGACTTCATTACGAAGCCTTTTGAGGATACGAGGGTTATAGAGACGGTTGAACGCATTCTCAATTAAAGAAATGAATTGAAAGAAGGTAAGAGTATGACATTACCTGTTATCATCAGTACCATCCTGGTTGCATGTATGGGCCTTGCAGTTGCAATGGTCCGGATGCGGGCAGCTGCAAGACCGGTAACGGCGAAGAAAATCATCCTGCCGCCGTTATTCATGAGCACCGGTGCACTAATGTTTCTTTTCCCGGTGTTTCGTGTGCCGTGGTGGGAGGTCTGGTTCTCGCTTGGAGCCGGGATCATTTTCTCCAGTCTTTTAATTTTGACTTCCAATTTTGAAGTGCGGGATGAGAAGATATTTCTGAAGCCTTCGAAAGCATTCGCGGTAATCATTGTCGGACTTGTATTTGTTCGGGTATTGTTGAAGGTCGCGATAGGCCAGACAATTGAAATCGGAGAGATGGGTGGGGTATTTTTCCTGCTGGCGTTCGGTATGATCGTCTCTTGGCGGATTGCGATGCTTTGGAAGTACAAACGGCTCGAAAGACGCTTACAAATCACCTGATGGTTGGCAAAAGACTTTCTTCCAGTAAGAAGGTCTTTTTTCATATATTTGTTTTGTCTATACAAGTTTTAGGAAAATCGTGGTATGGACGTTTTGTTTTTTCTATAATTGTAGTAACATACTTAACAAAAGGACTTATACATACATAGATGCACGAATAAGGTCACATAAAAGGGGGCGAAGGAGCTTGAACGAAGACGACTATAAGACAGAGAAAAAGAAAGAAGCGGCTTCATTTAATCCGACAGGCTTTGTTCCACATTCTTTGGCTGAACTTCCCGCACCGATGCTGCAATGGATCGATCAAAACGGATTTGATATAGTTTTCGTCTGTGACTACGAAGGAATGATTCACTATACTTCTTCTTCGATTACAAGGCTGCTTGGCTATTTGCCGGAAGAAGTGGTCGGTACATCTTCTTTAGCATATTTGGATTCATGTGACGTGCCTGTCCTGCGGAATAGGTTCGAGACGACAACAGAATGGCCGCAGCGGTTTCATCTGACTGTACTGGATAACCGCGGCAAGCATATTTGGATGGAAGCGAGTATCTCTTTGACAGAAAATCAGGGTGTACCTTATTATATTGGCGTGGCTAAGGATGTGTCCGATAAGAAAGAAATAGAAGAGATGATGTTCCGCTCTGAGAAGATGAGTGTAGCTGGACAGCTTGCGGCTGGAATTGCACACGAGATTCGTAATCCGCTGACTAGTCTCAAAGGATTCCTCCAGCTTATTCAGGCCGGAATCAGCCGCAAAGAAGAATATTACAAGATCATGGTTGATGAAATAGAGAAAATCGAAACAATCACATCAGAGCTTCTATTCATTTCAAAGCCGGTAGCAGAAAACAAAGAATCGGAAACGATTCATGAAATGCTGCAGGATGTCATCACATTGCTTTATTCCCAAGCTCGTCTGCAAAATGTCCAGATAAGTTTTGAAAAAGGGGAAAACAGCAGACTGCTATGTGACCGATCTCAAATCAAGCAGCTCTTTATCAATCTTATAAAGAATGCGCTTGAAGAAATGCCGCACGGCGGCAAGATTGATATTCGTCAGCGTCAAGTGGACAGAGACTGTATAGTGGACGTAGTGGATGAGGGACCTGGTATTCCGGATGAGGTGCTTGCCAAGCTCAAGGAGCCTTTCTTTACGACAAAGAAAGAAGGGACGGGACTTGGTTTGATGATTTGTACGCAAATACTGGACAAGCATAACGGTGCACTTGATATCCTTCGTAATGAAACGAAGGGGAGTACCTTCAGGGTGTCCCTGCCAATTAGCTTATAATATTTATACATGGCCTCTTTTATAAGAGGCCATGTTTCTTTTACATGTCGTGATGACTATTATGTTTCTGCCTGCTATGATTTTTGTTTTTTACCTTCTTTGACCCGCTTAGAGGCTCATTCACCTTTTCTGGGTGTTTGCGTTGTTTCCCTTTCTGATCTCCCATTTTTTCACCTCCATAGTAGCTATTATTCCTTGTACAGAACCCCTTATGCGAGCGTTATCAAAATCTATAGGTGCAGCGCAAAATGCGCTAGTTTTCCCTATTTTACGCGTGTTTTTTGCTCTTAATTAATTTACTTATGAATCGTTTTCATTTAGAATAAAAAGTGCAAATCGATGTTAGCTCGTGCTGTTCTATCATAAGATTGTGATAGAGCAGGCTAATTCACAAGGGGGTTTGTTCATACGATGGTGGGAAATAATTCATACAACGCAAAGAAACAGTTTGAATTAAACGGAAAGACGTACAATTACTATCAATTGAAAGCGCTTGAAGAGAAAGGGCTCGGAACAGTCTCCCGGTTGCCATTCTCTATCCGTGTACTGCTTGAATCGCTGATCCGTCAGCATGATGGCTTTGCAATCAAGGACGAGCATGTAGAAGGTTTAGCAAACTGGGGGAATGGGAACATCACCGATGTACCATTCAAGCCTTCCCGTGTTATCCTGCAGGACTTTACCGGTGTACCGGCAGTCGTGGATCTCGCTTCTCTTAGGAAAGCGATGGTCGATCTTGGAGGAGATGCAGATCGGATCAATCCGGAAATCCCGGTGGATCTTGTTATTGACCACTCTGTACAGGTTGACAAGTATGGCACGCAGGATGCGCTGAAAGTGAACATGGAATTGGAATTTGAGCGAAACAAAGAACGTTATGAATTTTTAAATTGGGCGCAGAAAGCATTCGATAACTACCGTGCTGTTCCGCCAGCAACCGGTATCGTCCACCAGGTAAACCTGGAATACTTAGCGAATGTTGTCCATGCTAACGAGGATGCAGACGGTTCGTATACTGCTTATCCTGATACATTGGTTGGTACCGATTCCCATACGACGATGATCAATGGACTGGGTGTCCTTGGCTGGGGCGTCGGCGGTATCGAAGCTGAAGCAAGCATGCTTGGACAACCATCTTACTTCCCGGCTCCAGATGTAATCGGAGTGAAATTCGTTGGTACGATGCCAGCTGGGTCCACTGCAACCGACTTGGCGCTTAAGGTGACACAAGTACTTCGTCAGAAGAGCGTAGTCGGAAAATTCGTGGAATTCTTCGGTCCGGGACTTGCGGATATGCCGCTTGCTGACCGTGCAACAATCTCGAACATGGCGCCGGAATACGGAGCAACATGCGGTTTCTTCCCAATTGACGAAGAAACACTGAACTACATGCATCTGACAGGCAGAAGCCAGGAACAAATCGACTTGGTTGAGAAGTATGCGAAGGAAAACAACTTCTGGTACACTCCGGATACGCGCGATCCCGAGTATACGGAATTGGTGGAAATAGACCTTTCTGCATTGGAGCCGAACCTATCTGGTCCGAAGCGTCCGCAGGATTTGATTCCGCTTTCCGGCATGCAGAAATCATTCGTTGATTCAATCACTGCACCATCTGGCAACCAAGGATTCGGACTTGATAAGAGTGAATTCGATAAGTCAGTTGATGTACACCATCCGGATGGCAAGACATCCACAATGAAAACAGGTGCTGTCGCAATTGCTGCGATCACTTCCTGTACAAATACTTCGAACCCGTACGTAATGCTTGGAGCAGGGATTCTCGCAAAGAATGCGGTTGAAAAAGGACTGACTGTGCCAGCGTATGTGAAAACATCCCTTGCACCAGGTTCGAAAGTAGTAACACGTTACTTGGATGATGCAGGTCTGACACCTTATCTTGATCAATTAGGCTTTACGCTAGTAGGGTATGGCTGTACGACATGTATCGGTAACTCTGGACCGTTATCTCCTGAAATAGAAGAAGCAATTTCTTCAAGCGATTTGACGGTTGCATCCGTACTTTCTGGTAACCGTAACTTCGAAGGCCGTATCCACCCGCTTGTACGAGCAAACTATCTGGCTTCACCGCCGCTAGTTGTGGCTTATGCACTTGCAGGTACAGTGGATATCGACTTGGATAACGACCCAATCGGAACGGATAAAGACGGAAACGCAGTTTATTTCAAAGATCTATGGCCTTCTCATAAAGAAATCCGGGATGCAGTTGCTGAAGTTGTTACACCGGAAATCTTCCGTAAGGAGTATGAGGATGTTTTTAATTCCAATGCGAAATGGAATGAAATCGCTACAACAGAAGAACCGCTTTACAAATGGGATGCAGATTCAACTTACATCCAAAACCCTACTTTCTTCGAGAACATCTCTGGAGGAAGCGGCACAGTGCAGCCTTTACAAGGTTTGCGCGTAATCGGGAAGTTTGGCGACTCTGTAACAACGGATCACATTTCTCCAGCTGGTGCGATTGCGAAGGATATGCCAGCAGGTAAATACTTGCAAGATAAAGGTGTCACACCTCGCGAGTTCAACTCCTACGGTTCCCGTCGCGGTAACCACGAGGTAATGATGCGCGGTACATTTGCAAATATTCGTATCCGCAACCAGCTGGCACCAGGTACAGAGGGCGGTTACACAACTTACTGGCCGACAGATGAAGTAATGCCAATCTATGATGCAGCAATGAAATATCAAGCTGATCAAACTGGACTGGCTATCTTTGCTGGGGAAGACTACGGTATGGGAAGCTCTCGTGACTGGGCAGCAAAAGGTACAAACTTGCTTGGTATCAAAACTGTCATCGCACAGAGCTTCGAACGGATCCACCGTTCCAACCTTGTCATGATGGGTGTGCTGCCATTGCAGTTCCAGCCTGGCGAGAGTGCAGATTCACTTGGCTTGACTGGCCGTGAAAGCATCGACGTTTCAATTGATGAAAATGTTTCTCCGCGTGATATTGTCAAAGTAAAAGCAACTGCTGAAGACGGCAAAGTAACCGAATTCGAAGCAGTAGCCCGTTTCGACAGTGAAGTGGAAATTGATTATTACCGTCACGGCGGTATCTTGAACATGGTATTACGCAACAAACTGCAGCATGCATAAGAACTTTGGAGAAGCAGCCGATCCGGCTGCTTCTTTTTTTTGGTTAGTTTGGTCCTCTTTAGCCCAAAATAAACGGCGAAGGGGGAATATTTATGAAGCGAGGATTACTCCTCTTATGCCTTATGCTGTTCATCTTTCCGTCGCTAGTAAAAGCGGAGACAGTGGAATTGGATTCGGTAGAAGCCCTGATCGAAGATTCGGATGGGAAGCCTGTAGTGATCATGTATTGGGCAACCTGGTGCGACACATGTTTGTCTGATTTATCGGAACTGGAGGATTTTCACGCTTCAGCGGGTAAAAAAGTGAGTGTATACAGCATTAATGCTACAAAGAGTGAGCGAAGCGTCAAACAAGTGAAAGCCTTTGTGGAAAAAAGTGCGCTCCAAGTACCAGTTTATCTGGATAAGGACGGTATTGTGGCCCATCAATTTCGGCAAATAGCAGTACCTTTCACTATCATTGTAGACAAAAAAGGTAAGCAGCGGGTCATCCCTGGACCCGTATCAAAGGAACAGCTGAAGGAATGGGTTAAATAAAATCCCTCCAGTTCACCTGTCTGGCTGTAGTATGCTAAAATGATGATAGAAAAGGGGGCATACTTGTGACACAGACAGAGAAAACCCTGACCGAACAAGTAATTGCATGGAGTTCAATGGACATCTCACCGCCTCTATCCGAGATAGAGGCGTTACGTATGGCATCAGAACTTGATGCTGGGGAAGAGGCCTTAAAACAGGGCTTATATCGGATTATAGCTTTTTACCGGATCATGCGCGTGCATAAACAGGATCCAATCAGCAGACAGCTGCTCGCTGCTTCTGAACGGACTCACCCAATCGTTATGGAAATCGACCAATTCGCACAAGTGAATCAATACTACCAAGCGCTGATGAACACGGATTTGCCAGTATGGTCGGTTAGGGAAACGGATTTCGATCCTGCAAAAATGAAGAAATCTCAATCCTTACACAGCCAGCTGACAGATGCAATGCAGGCATATCCTCGAAGAATAGATGGTGCCAGCAAAATAGCATCGGCATACAACCGTTCTTATGAGGAGTTGGAGGATTTACTTGTCCTGCTGGAACAGACAATCGAAACGATTGAAAATAGGAAAACGGGTTCGCCTGTTACAGCGATGAACGCAACAGTTCTGCAACTATTAAAATCACTTACAGCTGTAAAGGATGCGCTGCCTGCTGTTTTGAGCCAGGCAAGCGAGAGCCGACCGCTTGAAGTGCTTGATCAACTGATCGGACTGCAGGATGTGAAGACGTATATTCACGACTATTACCATTATCTCCGTTATCAACAGGAAAGAAAGCAATTCGGATTCCAGATGGTAGATGAGCCAGGTCTCAATATGGTCATCACAGGCAATCCCGGAACAGGTAAAACGACCATAGCTCGTCTGCTGGCGAAGCTGTATCATCAGCTTGGTCTGTTAGAGTCTGATCATGTTGTCGAAGTGAACCGCTCGCATTTGGTTGGTTCGTATCTTGGCCAGAGTGAGGAAAACACGACAAATTATGTGCGTCAGGCTATCGGCGGCGTGCTATTCATAGATGAAGCGTACAGCTTGAAACGGGAAGGGCAGAGCGGAAATGATTATGGACAAGCAGTAATTGACACGCTTGTCTCTAGTATGACTAGCAGTGAATATGGCGGCAAATTCGCAGTTATTCTTGCTGGTTATCCAGAAGAGACACGTCAATTTCTGTTTGCCAATCCTGGCCTTCGCAGCAGGATACCGGATCAGAATTATATCGAGCTTCCGGACTTCGAGACCGAGGAACTGCTGCAGATTGCAGAGAATACAGCACTTGCGAACGATTTCTTCTTTACGGAAGAAGCACTGCGTCTTGTGAAGGATAATATCGAACAAGCACGTGTGGATGATACATTCGGAAATGCCCGGACCGTTCGGGATATTGTGCTGCGGATCATTTTCCAAAAAGGAGCAGATCGTAAACTCACGACGGATTCCTGGATTGATCACATGACGCTCTCAGCACAAGATGTGAAAGATCCAAAACAGAACGAGGATGAGTCAGAGCCATTACAGCAGCTTGAACAGCTGATCGGGCTGCAGTCGATAAAGGAAGAAGTGAAAAAATTATCTTCCTTTGTACAAGTTCAGCAGGCGCGGAAGAATAAAGGAGCTCCTGCAGTTCCGATTCAGCTGCATGCTGTTTTTACCGGTAACCCCGGAACGGGAAAGACGACGATTGCGAAAATCTATGCTGATATCCTAAAAGAGCGCGGATTGTTGAAGCGGGGACATTTGGTTGTTGCTTCACGAAGTGATTTAGTAGCAGGTTATGTTGGCCAGACTGCTGCAAAGACGAAAGCAGTCATCCGTGATGCGCTTGGCGGTGTGCTATTCATCGATGAAGCGTATAGCTTGTTCCGTGGATCACAAGATTTCGGTAAAGAAGCAATCGACACGCTTGTAGATGAGATGACCAAACATAATGAAAACTTGGTTGTCGTCCTTGCAGGGTATCAGCAGGAAATGAAGCAGTTTATCGACAGCAATCCCGGCCTTGCTTCGCGTTTTAAGAAGTATTTCATTTTCCCTGATTACAATAGCGAAGAGCTTGTTGCAATCTTTAAGCATGCAATGGGAAATTATGCGTATACCCTGTCAGAAGAAGCGGAAGCCTTCCTGAAGGATCGTCTCGCTGCTGTAACAGTAGCGGGGAATGCCAGATTCGTTACGAATCTCTTGGACGAAGCAATCCAGTTCCAGTCACTTCGACTTGTGGAAGCCCAAGAGCAGACGGAAATGGATGTGCTGGAGAAGAAAGATATAGAAAATGCTTGGGAAATGGTTAGGAGAAGTGCTTTATGAAGAAATCAACATCAGAAATAAATGTAAGATACGGCGAAACCGACCAAATGGGTGTTGTGTATCACGTGAATTATCTTGTTTGGTTTGAGATAGGCCGGACCGACTTTATTGAAACATTGGGATTACGCTATGCGGCGATGGAGGATGACGGCTTTCTTTCCCCAGTTGTGGATGCGAAATTGAATTTCCATTATCCTGTACGGTACGGAGAAAAGCCGATTGTGGAAACATGGCTACAATCTTATGATGGTATTCGGACGATGTATCGCTATGAAATCAAAAATGAAGACGGTAAGCTTTGTGTTTCCGGAACGTCGACTCATACAGTAGTGAAAAAGGAAACCTTCCGCCCGGTGTCCATTCGTCGCTCTCTGCCGGAATGGCATGCTGCTTATTCGAAAGCTTTGGAAGCATAACGATGGCATTTGGGATCAGGCGTAATGAATTGAAAGTATGGAAGGAACGTGTCCGCCAAGGGGAGATTGCTTTTTTGACCCACTATTGGCTGGACGCGCGATTTCCTGAAGCAAAGACAGTGACAAAGGCAGGCTGTGCCGACCGGCAGAAGCTGATAGATTGGGGAGCGCAGTATGGCTTGCAGGAAGCTTGGATTGACGAGCATGAAGACCTGCTTCATTTCGATCTGATCGGGGATTATCAGCTTCGTATACTTCAAGCCGAACAGCAATGGGAGCAGCTGGAGAGATTTCAGCTCTTACCAATTAAAAAGCAGTAATCCAAAAAGGATTACTGCTTTTTTTCATGATGGTGCTCACATGTGGTACCGGGTACAGGGTCAAATCCGCCCCGATGAAAAGGCTGGCATTTAGCGATTCGCTTAATAGTTAGCCAGCCGCCTTTCCACGCGCCATACCGCTTGATTGCCTCCAGTCCGTATTGCGAGCAGGTCGGATAAAAACGGCAGGATGGCGGTGTTACAGGGCTGATGAATCGGCGGTAGAAACGGATCAAGGCTAAAAATACCTTGTCCATATACTTACTCCTCTTCGTCGCGTTTGTCGTAGCTCAATGTAGCTACAGCGTCATGCAAATGGATGGATTCTTCGTTGCTGCAGGATACAGTGAATTTCTCCACGTAATCAAGCTCATACAAATCAGCTGCAACCAGACGGACCATATCCTCGACAAAGCGCGGGTTTTCATAAGCTGTCTCCGTAACCATCTTCTCATCCGGACGCTTCAGGACTGGGTGAATACGGGCACTAGCATTGCTTTCGGCAGCTTCGAGCAAGTCTTCCTTCCAGTCGCGAACATCTTCATCGAACGTATCTGTGAGCTGTACTTCCATTGAAACAATACCACGCTGGTTATGTGCGCTGTATTCGCTGATTTCTTTCGAGCAAGGGCATAGTGTTGTTACTGTGCCGGAAAGTTTAGCTGTCGTGCGGAAGCCAGTTTGTTTGTCGTAAGCAACTTCCAGCGTTGCATCCGCGTGATTTAATCCTGTCATGCCGGAAGCAGGGCCGCTTCGCTCAAAGAACCACGGAAATGTTACTTTCACACGTGCATCTTCTTGTTTCAAGCGGTCTGCAAGCTCTGCAACGAATAGCTGCAGGCTTTTCACAGAAACAGTGAATCCATTTTTATGATACAAATCCAGCTGTTCAGTGAACCGGCTCATATTTGTACCTTTGCTATCCTGCTGGATGCTGGAAGTGAATTCGAACGTTCCGATCGTAGTCTGCATAGCCGGACGTGTATTGCTGATCACTTGGATCGGATGTTTAACTTTCGCAATGCCAACTGCATCTATATGGAAAAGAAAGTTCTTTTTCGTATTTTGTAAGTCAGCCATATCGGCTTTATTTTCTGGTTTCGTCTTTTTGCCTGGAGCTACGGAGCCAAACAATTTATGACGTTCTGCCTTGGATGGCAGCTGTTTTTTAGTTGGTGTGTGTAGGTGCTGCATAATTGTACTCCTTTCAAAGTCGCATGGACTAGCTTAAAGTATACCCGATGGTAAGCCCGTAATTCAATTGTCTGAACCGAGTAAATCCCGGGGAAATGAAAAAAACAATCCCGCTTACCTGGAATTGTTTTTCACGAGGAAGGACGCTTTCGGTTCTTCACGTCTGATAATCCGGACGATATTCTGTCTATGCTTATAGAGGATGAATATTGCCAGTAATCCGAGAACGATAGTCAGCACGATATCCTGTGCGATAAAGAGCGAGACGATAACGCCTACAACGCCAGCTGTCATGGAAGCAAGAGATACATATTTGCTGATGAGCAGCACGATGACAAAACTTGCAATAATGATGGCAAACAGCAAGGCATTGACACCTAAGATGATTCCAGCTGAAGTCGCGACAGCCTTACCGCCTTTGAACCGGGCGAATATAGGATAAACGTGCCCGATGACTGCTCCAAGACCGATGATCAGCAGATATAAGTCGAATCCGAAAAGAACAGGCAGGATGGTTGCAATTGTTCCTTTTAAGATATCCGCAATCAAAACGATTATTCCAGCTTTCTTACCGAGTATCCGGAATGTGTTCGTTGCACCAAGATTACCGCTTCCGTGCTCTCTAACATCTATATTGTAGCCTACTTTGCCGACAATCAAGGCAGAAGGTATCGAACCGATTACATAGGCGAGCAGGATGAATAACACGTATTCCATATACATTCTCCTTTAACAACAAACGTTCCTATAGCTTGCTTATCCATTTTAGCACGAAGTATCATGGAAGGGCATAACTTTTTACATAGTATAGGATTAATTCCCTAGTTGCAAGGGTAATGAAACACTTAGTACATAATACGAGGTGAAGGCATGATTGAATTCAAAGGTGTACATAAGACGTATCCAGACGGAACGGAGGCTATCAAAAACTTCAATCTGGAAATAAAGGAGGGGGAACTTCTTACACTCATCGGTCCAAGCGGCTGCGGCAAGACGACGACGATGAAAATGATTAACCGGCTTGTCGAACCAACCTCAGGAGAGATATACATAAATGGAAAACAATTAAAAGAATACAACATACACGAACTACGATGGAATATCGGCTATGTATTGCAGCAAATAGCGCTTTTTCCGCATATGACGGTAGAGGAGAACATTGCTGTGGTTCCGGAGATGAAAAAGTGGAAGAAGAAAGATATTCAGAACCGCGCAAAAGAATTGATGCAGATGGTTGGCATGGAGCCTTCCATTTATCTGAAAAAGAAGCCGTCCGAATTATCCGGCGGCCAACAGCAGCGCGTCGGTGTGATTCGTGCTCTCGCAGCTGATCCGCAGATTTTGCTGATGGATGAGCCTTTCAGTGCATTGGATCCGATAAGCAGAGAAGGGCTGCAAAAAGATATCAGGAAATTACAGCAGCAGATTAAGAAGACGATAGTTTTCGTGACGCATGATATCGATGAGGCTACGGCGTTAGGTGATCGGATCTGTCTTATGAATACCGGGGAAATCATCCAGGTGGATACGCCGCAGAAATTGATACTTGAGCCGCGTAATTCCTTCGTTCGCAGCTTTATAGGAGATAAGAAATCACCATGGCAGACTGCGGTGGATATAGTAGCCTCCCAAACTGCCTCGAGAATTCTGACTCAAACAGCATACGAAGAAGGCGATTATGATCATGGTCAAGCCTATATTCTATCAAGTGACGATGGACAAGTACTGTGTGCGGTGGAGCATGGCACACAGCAAAACGTCATGGAAATCCCGAATGACTTGAATGTATTGGAGGCAGTAAAAGTATTTGAAAATACTGGTACTAGCATCCTGCCTATCACTAAAAACAACGAACTGATCGGTACACTTACGCAGCAGGAGCTATTGACGTTCCTAGCGAGTAAGACGGAAGTCAAGAATGGGGTGGTCACGCAATGAACGCATTCTTGCACGTATTCGAGCAGCGAAGTCATTCCTTATGGGCAGCTTTAGGAGAACATCTGCAAATATCGATCATCGCTTTGCTTATCAGTATTGCAATAGCAGTACCGCTTGGTCTTCTGCTGAGTCGCTCCAAAAAACTGGCCGAACCGATTATAGCAGTAGCAGCAGTACTGCAGACGATTCCTAGTCTCGCTATATTGGCATTCTTGATTCCACTGATAGGTATCGGGACGAAACCCGCCGTTGTAGCACTTATCATTTATGCCCTTCTTCCTATACTCCGTAATACATATACCGGTATAGCAGAAGTCGATCCTGCTTTGAAAGAAGCAGCTACTGGTATGGGAATGAACAGTTTCCGTCGTCTTCGCAAGGTAGAGCTGCCGCTTGCGATGCCAATCATCATGGCCGGTATAAGGACAGCAATGGTCATGATTGTCGGGACTACTACTATCGCTGCTTTAATCGGTGCTGGCGGACTCGGGGAACTGATCTTGTTAGGAATTGACCGTGGCGGCGATGTAAACCTAATCCTACTTGGTGCAATACCGGCAGCTTTGCTTGCTATACTGCTGGACTTGGTTATTCGTATTTTCGAGCGCACGAGTCGGAAATTTGGCTTCAAATCACTGGCAGTCTTGCTTCTTGTAGCTATAATCGGAGTCATTACACCGTTTATGGTTGCAAAAGATAATCAGCCAGATCTAGTGATTGGCGGGAAACTCAATGCAGAGCCTACCATTTTGATCAATATGTATAAGCTGCTTATCGAGGATCAGTCTGATCTACAGGTGGAATTGGAGCCGAATCTAGGTAAAACAGATTTCCTGTTTGAAGCATTGAAAAGCGGCAGTATTGATATTTATCCGGAATTCAGCGGTACTGCACTAGTAACATTAGCAGGTGAACAAGCAGAAAGTAACGACGGTCAAGAAGTGTACGAGCAGGCGAAGGAAGCTATGCTTGAGAAGTTCGACATGGCATACTTGGAACCTATGGCGTACAATAATACGTATACACTTGCAGTAAAACGATCTTACGCAGAGGAGAACGACCTGCAGACGATTGCAGACCTTCGAAAAATGGATGGTGAGATGACGGCCGGTTTCACATTGGAATTCAGCGACCGGGAAGATGGCTATTTAGGCATTCAGGACCTTTATGGTGTCGAGTTTGGTAAGCTGAGTACATTGGATCCCGGTATACGTCAACAGGCGATTGAAGTGGATGATGTAGATATTATCGACGCTTATTCGACAGACAGTTATATAAGAGATTTGGACCTTGTCACCCTGGACGACCCTGAAAATCTGTTCCCGCCATATCAAGGAGCGCCGCTGATGCGTCAGGAGACGCTGGATGAATACCCGGAGCTTGCTGACATATTGGGACAGCTTGCGGGTAAGATAACAGATGAGCAAATGACAGAGATGAATTATCAAGTCGATTTCGAAGGGAAGCAGCCAGAGGATGTTGCAAGAAAATTCCTTGAGCAGGAAGGTCTACTCTAAAGAAAGGGGCATGAATAATGACGTTTCAGAATCCAGAGAATGAACAGATTCGTGACATATTAGTAAATGCAAAAACGATTGCGGTAGTGGGGCTGTCTGATTCCCCGGCCCGCACCTCCTATGGCGTGTCTCGGGCGATGCAGCAGGCTGGATATAAAATTATCCCAGTCAATCCGCATGTAACCGAAGTTCTTGGCGAGAAAGCCTATCCAAGCTTAGCTGATGTACCTGGTGAGATTGATATTATCAATGTCTTTCGCCGTTCGGAATTTCTGCCTGGTTTGGCTAGGGAAGCAAGCAAGACCAATGCTCGTATCTTCTGGACTCAACAAGGTGTTTATGATGAAGGAGCGGCCTCTTATTTAGAACAAGAAGGCTTTACGGTCTTGATGGATCTATGTATCAAAGTCGCCCATAGTGTGCTTGTCGGGCCTACCCGCAATTGACTTTACCCCATCTGCTCCCAGCAGATGGGGTTCTTGTATCATTAGCGTATACTAGAACGAATGCAGATTTAAAAAGGAGGAATCAACGTGGGTTTAGATGGTAAATTGGATAGTTCGTATGCGGCACTGCCTGAAGCTTTCTACACACGGATGGAACCGAATCCGGTCAGTGATCCGCAGATGGTGAAATGGAACGAGAAGCTAGCAGCACATCTTGGAATCGAACAGGAAGGTGTTCTAGAAGCCTTGGCAGGTAATGCTTTTCCGCAGGGAGCAATTCCGATTGCGCAAGCATATGCTGGTCACCAATTCGGCAATTTTACTATGCTTGGTGATGGACGGGCTTTCCTTCTAGGTGAATGGCAGGACCAGAAGGGCAAGAAAGTGGATATCCAGCTGAAGGGTGCAGGACGCACGCCTTATTCCAGAGGCGGTGACGGTCGTGCAGCACTCGGACCGATGCTTCGGGAGTATGTGATCAGTGAAGCGATGCATGGGCTTGGTATCCCGACAACACGAAGCTTGGCTGTCGTTGCTACAGGTGAACCTATATACCGGGAAACCGAGTTGCCTGGTGCAATACTCACCAGGATCGCAGCAAGCCATATTCGTGTGGGGACGTTCGAATATGCGAGAAGATTTTGTTCAGAGCTTGAGCTGAAGGCTTTGGCTGATTACAGCATACAGCGTCATTATCCAGAGCTTGCAGATCAGCCTGATAAGTATGTGCGATTTTTCCAAGCGGTAGTGGAGCGCCAGGCTGCACTGCTTGCTAAATGGGTAAGTGTCGGTTTCATCCACGGTGTGATGAATACAGACAATATGACGATCAGCGGGGAAACGATTGATTATGGGCCGTGTGCCTTCCTCGATACGTATGAACCAATGACTGTATATAGCTCCATTGACCTTCAAGGGCGTTATGCATACGCCAATCAGCCGCCAATTGCTGCGTGGAATTTAGCTCGTTTTGCAGAAGCACTGCTTCCTCTTTTTGATGAAGTTCCAGAGAAAGCTGTGAAGAAAGCCGAAGATATTTTGCGTGAGTATCCGCGTATGTACAGAAAGTCCTGGCTTGACATTATGTATCAGAAGATTGGTATAGAGGATGTGAAAGATGGCGATGAAGCTTTAGTGGAGGATTTGCTAAAAGTAATGGAGCAAGCGGAAGTGGATTACACGAATACATTTCGCGCATTAACAACCGGGGACACAGCTTCATTGGAACAAGCAGAAGGCTTCCAATCGTGGAATGAACGCTGGGAGGCTCGCCTGGCTTCGGAAGGAATCGAAGCTGCCCGTGAGAAAATGCGACAGTCTAATCCGAGTGTGATTCCACGCAATCACTTGGTGGAGGAAGCATTGGAAGCTGCAGGAAGCGGCGATTATACGCTGTTCAATCGTCTTTGTGATATCGTCTCCGATCCTTACAGCGATGCACCAATCGATCCAAAATATATGGAAGATCCTCCAGAACCTGAAGAGCCATTTCAGACTTTTTGCGGAACATGATATTCTGCCTGCCTCCTGGCAGGTATACATATATAGGAAGTTAAGATAAAGCAGCGTACAGATAATGATATTTCTCTTAGCTTACCGCCATTATTTATCAAAATCATACCGAAAATAAAACGAAGAGCTATTTTTCGTAAGTTTTGCAAGAAATCATGCAAAATGGCTGAAAATGAAGCGAAAATCGCCTCTAGCAGACGAGGAATTACGTGAAATCCCAAAAAGTGGATTGATTGACTGGCATTATTCTGCTACTTTTAATTAGGCATACACTGGACTCTGCTAGGCATGGGAGCTAGTTTACACAAACATATGTTTGCGTTATGATAAACATAACGTACTGTCTTTTTCCAGCGATAATACTGGAAAAATGACTTGGAAACAGTTTTTTGTTCGAAGAAGGGAGCCGATGTGGCATTGGCAAAACAAGCATCGCATTACTCAGATGACTCTATTCAAGTGCTTGAAGGACTTGAAGCGGTCAGAAAGCGTCCCGGCATGTATATCGGTAGTACTGACAGTCGGGGATTACATCATTTAGTTTATGAAATTGTCGATAATAGTGTGGATGAGGCACTTGCAGGGCATGGTGACAAGATTAATGTGACCATTCATGAAGACAACAGTATTTCTGTTGAAGACTTTGGCCGCGGGATGCCTACCGGCATGCATGCTACAGGAAGACCTACTCCTGAGGTCATATTCACAGTACTTCATGCCGGAGGGAAATTCGGTCAGGGCGGATATTCGACAAGCGGAGGATTGCACGGTGTTGGTGCATCTGTCGTTAACGCTCTTTCCGAGTGGCTCGAAGTAACGATCCACCGGGATGGCAATATCTACTCTCAACGGTTTGAGCATGGAGGAAAACCTGCCACTTCGCTCGTGAAACAAGGTAAAACAAAGAAAACAGGAACCAGCATCCATTTCAAGCCGGATCCGTCCATGTTTTCTACAACTAGCTACAACTTTGACACGCTTGCTGAACGTTTGCGAGAAGCGGCTTTCTTGCTTAAGGGAGTGGCGTTCCATATTGAGGATAAGCGCAGCGATAAGGAAGAAACATATTTGTATCCTGATGGACTGCAGTCCTTCGTTGATTATTTGAACGAGGAGAAAGACACGCTTCATCCTGTGCTTGCTTTCGAAGGCGAGCAGCAGGATATCGAAATCTTCTTCGCATTCCAATTCAATGATGGGTATACCGAGACAATGCTCAGCTTTGTCAATAACGTCCGGACAAAGGACGGCGGTACCCATGAGGCCGGAGCAAAATCCGGTATGACTCGTGTATTCAATGAATACGCACGCCGGAATAATCTTTTAAAAGAAAAAGATAAGAACTTGGAAGGAACTGATATCCGGGAAGGTTTGACAGCTATTGTCAGTGTCCGGATACCAGAAGCACTGCTTCAATTCGAGGGACAGACGAAAAGTAAGCTCGGTACATCCGAGGCTCGCTCTGCTGTTGATGCTCTTGTATCAGAGAAGCTTTCTTACTTCCTTTCCGAAAATCCCGACATTGCCGGTATGCTGGTGAAAAAAGCGATACGTGCAAAGGAAGCGCGGGAAGCTGCTCGTAAGGCTCGCGAAGATGCCCGCAGCGGGAAGAAGAAGAAACGAAAAGATACGCTGTTAAGCGGAAAGCTGACACCAGCTCAATCGCGTAATCCGCAGAAAAATGAACTGTATCTGGTAGAGGGAGACTCTGCCGGCGGTTCTGCCAAGCAGGGACGAGACCGTAAGTTCCAAGCTGTCCTGCCTCTGCGAGGTAAAGTCATAAACACAGAAAAAGCCAAGCTGCAGGATGTTATGAAGAATGAAGAAATTTCAACGATCATTCACACAATTGGTGCTGGTGTCGGAGCTGAATTCGATTTAGAGGATGTGCAGTATGACAAAGTTGTCATCATGACCGATGCTGATACAGACGGTGCACATATCCAAATCCTGCTGCTTACTTTCTTCTACCGTTACATGAAGGAATTGATCGAAGCCGGCAAGGTATTCATTGCCCTTCCGCCTTTGTATAAGATTTCTAAAGGTAAAGGTAAAAAAGAAGTGATCCGCTATGCCTGGAGCGATGAAGAGATGCGTGAAATCGTCCAGGAATTGAAAAATGGCTATACGATCCAGCGTTACAAAGGTCTCGGCGAAATGAATGCCGACCAGCTTTGGGAAACAACGATGGATCCTGCCACTCGCACACTCATCCGAGTAACGATCGAGGACTTTGCTCGAGCTGAACGTCGTATCACGACGCTAATGGGCGATAAAGTTGAACCACGTCGTAAATGGATCGAGAGTAATGTCGCTTTCGGTATGGAAGAAGACGGGAATATCCTCGAAAACGACAAGTTGCACAACTAAGGGGGATTTCTTTTGGAAAACTATTTGGATCTGCCATTGGAGGAAGTCATCGGAGACCGATTCGGCAGATACAGTAAATATATCATTCAAGACCGCGCGCTGCCGGATGCCAGAGATGGACTGAAGCCGGTACAGCGCCGGATTTTATACGCAATGTTCGATGAGCGGAATACGCATGATAAACCATTTCGGAAGGCTGCCAAGACCGTCGGTGCGGTAATCGGTAACTTCCATCCACACGGAGACACTTCGGTTTATGAAGCAATGGTTCGACTCAGTCAAACTTGGAAAGTCCGTAATGTACTAATTGAGATGCATGGGAATAACGGTAGTGTAGATGGCGATCCGCCAGCTGCGATGCGTTATACAGAAACTAGGCTATCAAGCATCGCCTCTGAACTGCTGCGGGACATTGATAAAAATACCGTGGATTTTGTTCCGAACTTTGACGATACGAACGCGGAACCAACTGTTCTTCCGGCTAAATTTCCTAACCTGCTCGTCAATGGATCGACTGGGATCTCTGCTGGATATGCGACAGAAATACCGCCGCATCACCTTGGCGAGGTAATCGATGCTGTTATTATGCGCATGGATAAACCGAATGCAACGGTTGAAGAATTGATGACTGTCATGAAAGGTCCGGATTTCCCGACAGGCGGTATCATCCAAGGAGTAGACGGAATCAAGAAAGCGTACGAAACAGGTAAAGGCAAGATCATCGTGCGCGGAAGAACGAGCATTGAGGATCTCAAAGGCGGCAAACAGCAGATTGTCATCGATGAAATTCCTTATGAGGTGAATAAAGCGAATCTCGTCAAACGAATGGACGAACTGCGTCTGGACCGTAAAGTCGAGGGTGTCGCAGAGGTGCGTGACGAAACAGACCGTACCGGCATGCGAATTGTAGTCGAACTCAAAAAAGAAGCAGATGCCCAAGGTATCTTGCATTATCTATATAAAAATACCGATTTGCAGATTTCTTATAACTTCAATATGGTGGCAATCAAGGATAGAACGCCGCAGCTGTTAGGTTTAGCGAGTTTGCTTGATGCTTATATCGGCCACCAGAGAGAAGTTGTCACGCGACAATCTGCTTATACACTGCAAAAAGCGAAAGACCGGAAGCATATCGTTGAAGGATTGATAAAGGCTATTTCCATTCTTGACGAATTGATTGCTACCATTCGTGCATCCAAGGATAAAGCTGATGCAAAGCAGCAGATCGAGGAAGCTTACGGCTTTACAGAGGCACAAGCAGAAGCGATTGTGAACTTACAGTTATATCGCTTGACGAACACGGACATAACAGCTCTGCAGCGAGAAGCACAGGAGTTGGATGAACAGATCCAAAAGCTCGAAGATATTTTAAAGAACGAAAAGACATTGCTCAAAGTGATCAAACAGGATCTTCGGACAATCAAAAAAACCTATCTTACCGATCGACGCTCACAAATTGAGGATGAAATCGAAGAATTGAAGATTAATTTGGAGGTAATGGTTGCATCAGAGGACGTTCTGGTCACTGTTACACATGATGGCTATATCAAACGGACAAGCCTTCGCTCCTATCAGGCGTCCAACGGTGAGGATTTGGCGATCAAGGAAGAAGATCATCTGATCGGCATGCAGGAAATCAATACTACTGATAAACTGCTCGTCTTCACAAATAAAGGGAAGTTCAGTTTCATGCCGGTGCATGAGCTGCCGGATATCCGCTGGAAGGATCAAGGGCAGCATCTAGCTAATATCGTGAGCATGGATAAGGATGAAAAAGTGATTGCCAGCATTCCAGTGCGTGATTTCAAGCAAGGCGGCTATCTTGTTTTCTTCACAAAAAACGGTTCAGTCAAACGAAGTGAGCTCCAGCTTTATGAAGCGACACGAGCTAATAAATCGCTGACTGCCATCAATTTGAAAGCTGGTGACGAAGTTTGTCACGTGTCTCTGACTGATGGAAGCAAGCAGCTGTTCATGGCCACAAATTCAGGATATGGTTTATGGTTTACCGAAGAAGAAGTAAGCCCGATCGGAATACGTGCAGCAGGCGTGAAAGGCATGCAGCTGAAAGAAGGCGAGTATATTGTCGGTGCCCAGGCATTCGAACTGAAGCATTCGCCAAGTGTTGTTGTCATCACGCATAGAGGCTCGGCAAAACGGATGAAACTGAAGGAATTCGAACCATCCGGCCGAGCAAAACGCGGTGTTGTGATGCTCCGTGAGCTGAAAAAGAACCCGCATCGAATTGTAGGTTTTTATGTATTGGAGCAGAACGCCACAATTCATATGGAAACGAAGGATAAGCAGGATCACGTTCTTGAGCCAATGAATTTGAATGCAAATGACCGTTATAGCAATGGATCTTATGTTTTAGATGCTGACAAGCATGGAGAGGTTATCGCCACATATCCGGAAGCAGTATACGATATTGCGTTTCCGCAAGACAAAGCTTAAGTGAACGATAATAATATTATGTAAACTAGAGAGGCTGATAGCCTCTCTTTTTTCTTTTTTAACTGCACATGACAGTCTTTGTAAGGATAGAATAATTGACAGCCGACGCAATTTACATGGTATAGTTTTACGTATAGCAAAATGAACGGGGGAGCAGAATGGATAATCGAACGTTTAGAGATGCAATGGGGAAATTCGCAACTGGTATTACAATTGTTACGACTGAGGTTGCTGGGGAGATAAAAGGGATGACTGTGAACGCCTTTATGTCCGTATCACTGGAACCAAAGCTTATTGCCGTATCAATCGATAAAAAAGCGTCCTTATATGATATTTTGCAAACAAATCCTACATTTGGAGTTAGTGTCCTGAAAGAGGAACAAAAGGATGTCAGCATGGTATTTGCCAAGCAGAAAGAGCAGGAGAATCCTGTGCCGATCACAAAGCTGAAGGAGGTTCCAGTTGTTGATGGTGCTCTTGTCAATTTAGCGTGTAAAGTCGTGGATAAAGTGATCGCTGGTGATCATGTTATCCTGATCGGAGAAGTGGAAGACTTGGTGCTGCGTGATGGTGATCCTATTCTGTACTTTGGTGGCAGTTACCGAGAAATCAAAGCAACATAAGGAAAGGAAGCAGGGCCTATGGAGCAGACGACAATCCTTGTAGTGGAAGATGAAAAGAATATGGCAAGGCTGCTGCAGCTTGAGCTGGAGCATGAGGGCTTTGCTGTTGATGTAAAATACGACGGTTTGGATGCATTAGAAGCATTTTATGCCAATTCCTATCAATTCATCCTGCTTGATGTGATGCTGCCGTCATTGAGCGGGATGGAATTGCTTCGCCGCATCCGTAAGCAGGATGCGCAAGTTCCTGTCATGCTGCTGACAGCAAGGGATGCCGTGCCTGATAAGGTAAGCGGTTTTGATCTAGGTGCAACAGACTATATGACGAAGCCATTTGAAATCGAAGAATTATTGGCTCGGATACGCGCCCATCTTCGCCATACTGTGACAGCCGCAACAGTACAAGATCCGGTGCTGCAGGTTGGGGATTTAACGCTTGATGAAAAGACAAGAACCGTCATCCGCGGTAAAAATGAAGTTGAGCTGACACCGCGGGAATATGATTTATTATTGTTCCTCATGAAGCATGAAAAACAGGTGCTGACACGCGATCAGCTCCTTGAAAGAGTCTGGGGCTTCCAATATGCCGGTGACACAAATGTGGTCGATGTGTATATCCGGTATTTGCGGAAAAAAATTGATACAGGTGAGAAACGCAAGCTGATTAAGACAGTACGAGGTGTCGGATATACGATCAAGGATGAAGAGAAGTGAAGCTGCGGACAAGGATCCAATTATACATAATTGTTACACTGGTGATCCTGTTGCTGATTGTAAATATGTCCATCTACTTCCTGTTCCGGCAAGTCAGTTTGCATAATAGTGTTGATCGATTGCATGAACAAGGGCGTGCCTTGGCAGAGACTGCTGCCACTGTCGACTGGAAAGATACATCACGTACCAGTTTGTTTCAAGCAGATTTGCCAGCAGAAGGGATGGTACGTTTCATCGGTACCGATGGACAAAGTGAGGGTGTGATAACGAGAGCGGAAAAGTATCGTGAGCTTCCTTTTACGTACACATCACAGGAAAAGGATCAAACGTATTATCATAATGGCAGCTGGTATGCAGAGGTGTCGATTCCTGTTATCCGGGATAATGGCATTTATACTATGCAAGTTGCTGAGGAGTTGGTCAGTCTCCAGCAGACGCTGCAGGTGCTTAAATATTGTCTTACGATAGCTGGATTGATCATTTTGATTCCATCCATACTCGGAGGCAGGCTGCTGGGCAGCTTCTTGCTACGGCCAATCCTGGCTTTGACATCGACTATGCAGGCCATCCGCAAGAGCGGAAAATGGAAGCGTATGGAAACTGAAAACAGAAGCCATGATGAATTGCACGCTTTGAGTGAGACCTTTAATGAAATGGTTGACCAGCTCGAAGAAAACTTTACAAAGCAGCAGCAATTCGTATCTGATGCTTCACATGAATTGAAGACTCCGATCAGCATCATTAAAAGCTATAGTAAGCTGCTGGATCGCTGGGGTGCCGACGACCCTGCTGTCCAGCAGGAAGCAGTACAAGCAATTCATGGTGAGACAGAACGGATGCAGGCTTTAGTCGACCAGCTGCTTATCTTAGCAAAAGATGATCCAGAATTGCTCCAAAAAGAACCGGTCGAGCTTGGCAGTATAGCAGAAACCTGTGCGGCAGCTATGCAAACAGCTTATCAAAGAGAAATCATTGTCCGCTCAGAGACCGATGTAATGGTCTCGGCAGATAGCAATATGCTGAAGCAGGTTGTCTATATATTGTTAAGCAATAGCATCAAATACAGTGACGAGCATATCGAGATAGCTATCAAAGCGGATCACAAGGAAGCCATCCTGCGTGTCACCGACTACGGAGAAGGGCTCGATGAGAAAGATCAGCGGCGTATATTCGATCGATTCTACCGAGTGGATAAAGCACGCACCCGTGAAAAAGGTGGCAGCGGTCTTGGTTTGGCCATTGCTAAACAGCTCGTAGAACTGCATGACGGGAAGATCGAAGTAACTAGCGTCTTGGGTGAAGGCTCTACGTTCACAGTACGTCTGCCAGTGTAATCTCTCATCAAATTCTAATAAAGTACTCACCATTCTTTTAATGGGGAAGCTATATACTGGCTATAGATCATAGCTGGAGGCGATAGAAGTGAAGAAAAAGTGGATTATACCTGCTGCAGTTGTCGTGCTTTTAGTTGCAATCTTTGGTATATATCAAATGCAGGCATCAGCTGGAGAACCGGAGATGACAGTCGATCAAGCACGTCAGCAAGCGGAGAAACAATATAATGCAACCGTAACCGAAATCGAATTGGATCGCAGCGGAAGCGAGCCAAGGTATGATATCGATTTGGAAAATGGAGAAAAGCTCTATGATTTGACACTGAATGGCAATACTGGTGAAGTAATCAGTTTGAAAGAGAGCAGCATACAGAAAACTTTACCAAGTACGGACAATACAGATCAGAGTCAGGCAGCTGGTGATGATCAGCAACAGGGTGAAAACGATCAATCTACTGACGATCAGCAGCAATCAGATAAAGAGCCGACAGCTCCATCACAAAAGCAGGCATCACAGGCTGAAGTGAAAATCACTATGGACGAAGCAATAAAAATCGCGACAGACGAAGTAGGCGGCAGCGTGACTGATGCGGAGTTTGATGAAGAGGACGGACTGCCGGTTTATGAGCTTGATCTCAAAACAGCTGACGATGAAGCGGAAGTTGTCATCAATGCTCAGTCTGGAGAAATTGTAACCATCACATATGATAGTGAAGAAGATTGAAGCAGCGGACAGCTGCTTCTTTTTTGTGTGGATTGTCATAACTAAAATAAACTTCTGCCAATCATCGCTCCCAATCCGGTTTGCCAGAAGTACAAGGTGATCGACATGAAAATAAACCAGCATATTCTAAAGCTTCTAGAAGGTTTTATAAATTGAATTCTGTAAAAAATGCCCCAGATGATAAATGAAAGGATTATCGGAAACCAATCAGAAAATACCATTCCTCCTTCTCCTATGCCAAAAGCAAATAAAACTAAGGAATTAAATGCTAATAATAATACGAAAATGATGATGTCTAACGTTATTCACTTCAGCTATCATTTTATTTTACATAAAATGGATGAATGTTAGAATAAGTATAACGACTCACTAAGACAGGAAAACGTGACAATGAAGATAATTGGGTCATTTGTTGTAATATTTGGTATGGTTTCCGGCATGCTGTTTCGAGAAGAGAATCCTATTGTCTGGCTGCTAATCGGGGTATTGGGATTGGCGGGAGTATCGAGCTGGGGAAGGCCATTATCCAGTTACTCAAACCGTGATGGTAAAGACTGATTATGGGGGCCATTCGTTACACTGCTTCTGCCCTTCTGTTAGCTGGATGCGGAAACCAGGATACAACTTCACTTGAATGTCAGCAAAAAATGGATGGGTCACTAGATGGGCAATATATTTTTTCTGAAAATGAAGAAGAACGTTATAAAACAAACAGTCCTTCGATACCTGATACGCTCCAAGACGGCGATAAAATTACAGATACACATACACCAACATCCTAGAATCATATCCTCTCAGCTTAGCGTTTTTGTGCAATAAAAGGGCGATAAGCATATCATTTCCCTCGTTCCTGCATCGTATTGGATAATAGAAGGATACTATGCAGAAAAGAAGGGTCCGCCTATGAAACAGATACATTCCAATGTTTTCACTTACCGTGGATCACATTATGATTTCGGCGTCATGCAAGGAGAGCGCCTGAAAAATACACCGTTATACGCATACCAGCAAAAACAAAAAGAGCGGAACCGCCGCCGTTTTACGGTTGATCCGGCCGATGCTTTCCGCATGTTCCGCAGCTATCATCCTGGTATTTATGAAGAGCTTACCGGACTCAGTGATGCACTCGGCCTTTCCATCGAGGAAACACTGATGGATTACAGCGGCTTCCAGCAAGAGTGGAGGATCAACTCCGGCTGTTCGATCGTCACGGGTAATGACTTTCTTGCACGTAATTATGATTACCACCCGAAAACATATGAGGGTCGCTTCCTTTTATACCAGCCATCAGACAGAGAATATTTTGCCACAATCGGTCCATCGCAGCGGATTCTCGGACGTATTGATGGCATGAATGAAAAAGGGCTGACTATAGGCTATAACTTTGTGCATCAACGTTTTCCGGAGGAAGGTTTCATTTGCAATATGCTATCGCGTATCATTCTGGAGACGTGTACGACGACAGAAGAAGCAGCTAAAAAGCTGACGCAAATGCCGCATCGCCACTCCTTCAACTATGTGATAAATGATGCATCCGGAGTCCGTCGTGTGGTAGAAGGCAGCCCGCGCGGTACCGCAGTTAGAGAAGCGAGTTATAGTACGAACCATTTTGATGTGCTGACAAAAGAGAACCGTCATCATCTTGTGGACAGTAAACGACGATTTGATGCTATCCAGACGCATTACAAAGAAAATATTGATGCATCAGAGGGTTTTCGTCTCCTGAACGATCCCAAACATGACGTTTTCTCAGACCAGTATCGCAATTGGGGAGGTACAATCCATACCTCTGTCTACAAACCAAAGGAATTGAAGATGGGATTTGCTATCGGAAATCAGCAGCCAAACGAGGTTGATTTCGGCAACTGGCTCAAGGGTGAAGACTTGCCATTCAGTCAGTTTACAGGTGATTTGGACACGGATGTCCGCATTCCTTATATGGGAGAATGAGAAGAAAACCGCATTTACAATGGTAAGTGCGGTTTACCTGTTTTATAATAAAAAATATGAATGCGCATACATACGAGGAGGGATCATCTATGCGGCGAACAGCGGAAACAACTGAATTGTTCAGTTTGTCAGCACTATATCAATATTTCGAAGCAAAAAATGAACCACAATATAGCAAGAAAATGCTTGATTTGGTGGAGAAGGCCGAGAAAGGAACTGCCTTCATCTGTTTCACGGGGCATTTTTCGGCAGGAAAAAGCTCCCTTATTAATGCACTGCTTGGTGACAAAGTGCTTCCAGCGAGTCCGATACCAACGAGCGCCAATATTGTGACCATTCAGCAAGGAGAGCCGAAAGTCTTCGCTTATGGAGCGGATGATACGAAATATGAACTTCCTTCTCCGTACCGCAAAGAAACATTGGATACATATTGCAGAAATAAAGATATTCGCAGAATCGACATACAAGATGACCAAACAGTCCTCCCAGAAAGGGTAGCTTTGATGGATACACCCGGAATCGACGCGAGTGACGATGCAGACCGATTAATGACGGAGTCGGCACTGCATCTCGTAGACAGTATGTTTTATGTAACAGATTATAATCATGTGCAGTCAGAAGTGAACTTGCTGTTTTTACAGCAGCTATCCGAACAAAAACAGCCATTTTATTTGATCATCAATCAAATTGACAAGCATCGGGAAGAAGAACTGGCTTGGGCCGATTTCCAAACTGGGGTCACAAACGTATTTGAACAGTGGCACATTACACCTGAAGCAGTTTATTACACGACATTGAAAGAACTGGATCATGAACATAATCAGCTGAATACGGTGAAAGAAAAGATGGGAGAGCTGCTTGCAGATAGGGAGCTGCTGCATAATGCAGGACTAGAGCGAGGAAAGCAGCGTTTGATTGCTAATTATCTGCAGGAGATGAAACAGGGATTAGCAGAAAAGGAAGCAGCATTAATGGAAAGGCGTCACCAATTGGATAAAGATGCTGTGAATGCGGCAAGTAATTGGCGCGAGAAACAGAAAACAGCAGAAGAAGACGGGCGCGAGACTATCCACCAGACATTAAAGAACGCGAATTTGATGCCTTTTGAAGTACGCGAAGTGGCCGAAGTCTATTTGGAATCGACATTTCCGGACTTTAAAGTAGGTCTGTTTGGCAGTAAGCGGAAGACAGCAGAAGAACGGGAGCAGCGCCGGGCTAAGACAGAGGAGCTTATTCAGCAGCAAATCGAGAAACAGTTGACATGGCGGATTCGCGATAAGCTTAGCGACTGGGCTAGGAAGCATGATCTGTATACAGAGTCCGTACAAGTGCTGCTGCAGGATTTTGCGGTAGAGCTGCCAGCAGATTTGCTTGAGCAGCATGTTCAAACGGGAGCGAGTAAGAATGGTACCTATACATTGGTCTATACAGCTGCTGTCGAGGATCATATCAAGCTAACTTATAAAAAAGCTGCTCTGCAAGTGATGGAAGCAGCCATCCAGACGACTCAAAATGCCTACAAGCAGGCAGAAAAAATGGAAGAACAAGAAAATAGAAAAGCTGCTGAAAATGAACAAATAAATTATGAAATCAGTCAGCTGCAGCATTCCTACGAAAAACTGGCAAGTAAGATTCATCAGACTGATCGGAATATGGATTTAGAGGCTATTGAACAGGCGAAACAGGCAATGGCGAATAGATACCAGCTTAAGGAGAGAGTGGAGCTATTGGAGGCCGCCCCCAATGGACAATCTGTGAAGCTGGAGGCTGAACCGATTGTACAGCGCGATTCATCTACAAAGCTAACAGCAAAAGAGATGGCGCATCACTTGGAAGCTGCGGCATCTGCTCTCAGCGGCGTGGAAGGATTTCAATCAGCAATAGAAGATATCAAGAATAGAAAAGAAAAGTTAGTGCATCAAGATTACACGTTAGTGCTTTTTGGAGCTTTCAGTGCAGGTAAATCTTCATTCGCCAATGCATTGCTTGGTGAAAGTCTGCTGCCTGTGTCGCCGAATCCAACGACAGCATCAATCAATATGCTGAAGCAAGCGACAATTCAACATCCTCACCAGACTGTGCTCGTCAAATGGAAATCCCGCCAGCACATTGAGGCTGATATTGAAGTTCTGAGCGGAAAGAAGCTCGCTATGGGAGATTTCTTATCTGAAAACCCAGCGGATCTCGTACAGGATAAGAGGCATCAAGCATTTCTCCAAGCGGTCCAAACTGGCTATAGTCAGGTACACGATAAGCTTGGTACAGAAGGAACAATTCCCTTCAAAGAGTTCAGTGACCATGTGACGAAGGAGACGTTAAGCTGCTTCATTGAACAGATAACGGTTTATTTGGAAAATACGTTCCTTAAGCAAGGCGTTACTTTAATTGATACTCCCGGCGCTGACTCTGTTAATGCCCGCCATACGGATGTGACATTCCAATTCATGAAGCATGCCGATGCAATCCTTTTCGTGACTTACTATAATCACGCATTCTCAAAAGCTGATGAACAAGTACTTCAGCAGCTAGGTAAAGTAAAAGGGGCTTTGGAGAAAGACAATATGTTCTTCATCGTAAATGCAAGTGATTTGGCTAAAGATGAAGAGGAAGTCAGTTATGTCACCTCCTATGTGGCAGACAATCTGGCAAACTTCCAAATCAGACAGCCACGCCTTTTCGCTTTGAGCAGCTTACTTGGCTTGCAAGAGAAACGGACTTCCCAAAAACTCAATTCAGGGCTTGGCAAGCTGGAAGAAGAATTGAATGAGTTCATCCGCAATGAGCTGACAGAAGTCATTATTCAAGGTGCCAAGCGGGAATTGAAAAGGCAATATGGACAGCTGCAAGCATATGCCAACGCCATGGACTTAGATGAAGAAGCAAAATTAGCGAAAATCCGTCAATATAAGCATGAACAGGAAGAGGTCTTAGTCAAAGCACACCATTATACACAGCCTGTTTTTCAACAAGCCATTTCACAACGTATCGAGAAACAATTGCATTATGTAAAGGAAAGGCAGCTGCTTGAAGCAAATGATTTATTTAAACAGTGCTTTAATCCTTCTTTGATCAGAAGCAATGGAGCATCAGGGAAAGAGGAAGTGGCTCGGCAGATTCACGAATTTGCGGGCCAAATCAAAATGCAGCTGGAACAGGAATACCGTGCAGTCACCATCCGTGTCGACAGAACCGTTAGAGAACAGATGGAGCGGTGGAGGAGCGGATTGGAAAAGGACGTACAAACGGTGAACGAAACGTTGGCACTGGCAGTGTCTGCAGAGGAAAAACTGCTGGAAACAGCACCGCCTGAAACGCAGTTCCGCTTCGAACAAGGAGAATTAACACGTCTGCAAAAACTGTATCGCGGTCCAAAAGCCTTTTTCCAAGGGAACGAGAAAGAGAAGCTGAAAGAGGAACTTCTTAAGCTGATGGAGCCAATGTTAGTTGAAATCTTGCAAGTATATACATCAGCTATGGAAAGCCATTACAAGGAGATCTGGCAGTCGGAAGAAGAACGTCTTCAGCAGAAGGCAGCCAATCAGCTGGCTAGCTATTATACTGGTATGCTACGGGCTTTAACAGACACATCATCCCGTCAGAAGCTCCAGCAAGCGATACAGAATTTCGCTTCACTTCAGCCGGAAGAAGTTTGATCAAGGGCAATCCGGGATACTGTATAACCAAAAGGAATAATCCAGGAGGTTAGCAGTTATGGAGCAAACAAAAAAGCTATTTTCACAGAAGCCATCATCATACTGGCGTAATTCAACGGATTTGCCGACGTATCCAGCTCTGGAAAAAGACCTGGATACGGATGTATTAGTAATTGGTGAAGGTATCGCCGGGATAACGACAGCATATGAACTGACCAAGCGTGGCAGAAGTGTTGTCCTTATCGAAGGGCGAGAGCTGATTTCAGGTACTACCGGATATACGACAAGTAAGCTCACTGCACAGCATGACATCATTTACCACGGCTTGATCGAACGCTATGGCGAGGAAACTGCTAAACAGTATTTTCAAGCAAATCTGCAGGCAATCAATTATGTAAAAGATACAGCAGCTGAACACGGAATTGATTGTGAATTCATGGAGCAAGAAGCTTACATCTATACACAGCTGGATGAAGGCGTGGAAACAATCGAGAAAGAGGTCGAGGCTTACCGTAAGCTTCATATTGATGGGTATCTGACGGATTCAATGCCTCTGGATATCCCAATAAAAGCAGCCGCTGTCATGCGCCAGCAAGCCCAATTCCATCCAGTGAAATACTTAGTAGGCTTACTAAAGGAAATTGAGCTGCGGGGAGGCAGCATTTACGAACAGACATTAGCTGTCTCATTTGATACAGAGTCACGGCCTGTCGTCCATACGGAGAATGGTCACACTATTACAGCGAATCATGTTGTCAGTGCAACACATTTTCCAGTGCAAGTAGAGAATCAGTATTTCTCTTCTAATATGAACCCTAAGAATTCTTACGGAATCGCCATCAAGTCCAAGAAACCGTACCCTGACGGCATGTACATCAGCCTAGAATCGCCAAAACGTTCAATCCGCAGCTTGAAAAAAGGCGATGATCATTATGTGCTTGTCGGAGGAGAGTCCCACGTGACGGGTGATGGTTCTTCTGTGCTGGATCGATACGAAAGAATCTATCAATTTGCTGAAGAACAATTTGGAGTAGAAGAACTCTATCAGCATTGGTCCAGCCATGATCTGCTTACAACAGATCAGTTGCCATTCGTCGGTAAGGTAAGTGACGATGCGCCTGAGATATACACCGCAACAGGCTTCGGCAAATGGGGCTTATCCAACGGTGTAGCTGCAGCTACATTGCTGGCCGATCTGATTGAAGGTAAAGAGAATGAATATGCTGATCTATATAAAGTTGGTCGAGAGATGGAAGAAGCGGAAGCTGTCAGTATCGGTGAGGATGATGTAAATCGCATCAGCAATGAAACGGTTGTCAAACCAGATGATTTGCCTAATGGAAAAGGTGCCATCCTCGAGAAAGATGGTCAGACAATGGCTTATTATCGGGATGAACAAGGAGAGCTGCACGAAATGAGTGCATCCTGTACGCATAACGGCTGTCCTGTTTCCTGGAATAATGCGGATCATACATGGGATTGCTCCTGTCATGGATCACGATTTACAGCTGTTGGAGAAGTCGTTGAGGGGCCGGCGCTGAGGGCATTGGATAGAGAATAACTGGAGATAAGCTGCTGGGGTTCCCGGCGGCTTTTTCAATAGATAAGACATTTTCGTAGCAACGGCAAGTAATCGCATCTCTATTAGAGGAAACATAAGGTGTCACGCAGAAGATATTATTGTGCTTTAACTGGATTTCATGCTAATTCCCAGTATTAGCGGAACCATACATTTCTAATAGGGCTACTACCAAAATGAGAGATTATGAAAGTGAGGTAATTATTAATGGAAAAGGTTACACCGTTCTTAATGTTCCAAGATGGCAAAGCAGAAGAAGCAATGAATTACTACATATCACTCATTGAGGATTCAGAAATTAAAAGTATTACTAGATATGGAGCGAATGAAGCTGGAGATGAAGGGACAGTGATGCTGGCTTCTTTCTCCTTAAAAGGGCAGGAATTTATGTGCATTGACAGCAATGTGAAACATCAATTTTCCTTTACACCTTCTTTCTCCATCTATGTTACTTGTGATACAGAAAAGGAACTGGATGATCTTTATCAGAAACTGAATGAGGATGGACTTGAACGTATGCCGCTAGATAACTATGGATTCAGTAGGAAATTCGGCTGGACGGATGATAAGTTCGGAGTATCATGGCAGTTAAATCTCCCATAACGCATACTAATGGTTGGAGAGATTCACTTGCTGTTGTGTGAAGTGAAAGGAAATGAGATTGTCGACTATTTGAGGCGGGGTGGAGTTTAGGAAGAGCTCTCTTATCTGTGAGGGCGATGTAATGAACGGATCAGCGTAACGCTCCGGAGAAGTTTGGTTGGCCCGTCGGTACGTTCACTATATAGTTCAAAAAGGGGAAAAGATGAGCTGCTTGGTATTCCAGGCAGCTTTTTTATAGGGGCGCAATCGAGATTTAACCCAAATATGCAAATAAGAGAGTGAGTTCGATTAACTACATTCAAGGCAAAAAGTTCTTTCAGAGGTTACTCTTTTGAAATGTGTCCATTTCCTTTATAATTTCGTCTGGTTTATAAGTGCTAATCACTACTGTTTGATATTTTAAAGTCAACTCTATCCCTTGCTTCCCGCTCATTATATAGCCCATTTCTCCTTTGAAATTCACACGAAACCCCCAGCCGCCAAAACGCTTGAATGGACTGTAGTTGATTGATTTATAACTTTCTATGTCCTTATATAAAAAATTTTTATAATGAAAATGGAAAGGCGTAAAGCGAATATAAAGGCCGTCCTCATGCACTTCAAGGATCAGCTTAGTCCATTTAAGCATGACAATAGGAAAAGCGATTCCAAAAATCATCCAAATTATAATTAATACAGCATTTGAAGAAGGCTTATTACCGAAAGGAAGTCCTAGAATAACTTGCCGAATGAATCCGTACCACGTAAAGGCAGCAATTGATAGTACTATAAACCAAAGCAAAGGCTGTCTAGGTTGCTGGACTTCTTTGAAGATTGCATTCTTAGCTTCTATCCTAATCACTCCCTATGAATATCTAGAGTCTTGAATAAATAATAGCGGACTCTTTAAATAGCAGCCCACCATTGGTAAAGATAGTTATTTGTTAATTAAGTCAATGAACTTTTTGACTGCTTCATCGTTTCCGGGATTAACGTAAACATGCTCTGTATTATTAATTATGTCCTCTAAATCCTCTCTCATAGTGTCTTCATCCAATCCTTCTGGTGGAGTGGGTGAGCCACCAAACCAACGTCCTGGCAATGGAACGTTGTACACATAAATCGTGCCATCTCCATTGGAACTATATGTTACAGATCCATCAACTATGCGAGAACCACTAAGCTGAACAACATCTTCAGGATAGCTGACAACGGGAAAATAATCTGGTTCGAGTGGAGTACCAGCTGGAATATGCCGTACATACAACCCGTCAATTTGCTGGTTAGGGCCGAGCTGCAGCCACACTCGCGCGTATTCGATTTCTTCTGCAGAATATCCAGTCAAAGGATCATCTACTTTGTTTTCATATGTATCGGTTGAATCTTCACTAGTTGTTGTTTCTTCAGAAGACTGATTAGGTTCTTCTGTTTCAGAGGAATCGGCAGGGGTTTCCTCTGAGTGGTTTGATGCAGCTATTTCTGACTCTGTTGCTGACCCCGAATTATCTTCCGTTTTGTCTGGAAGATTCTTTTCTTCAGACTCTTCATCTTGCTGATTAGAAGTAGATGCAGTTGGCGTTTCTAAAGACGCTTCTTTTGAATCGACATTGGTGCTTGTACAGCCAGCAAGCACTAGCACAAGTAATATAAGTGCAGGATACGAATACCAGCACTTACCAAGCTTCTTCATATTATCATTCCTTTCTTAGTCATCTATATTGTAACGTAGTTATTGTTCCAAATAAAGGAAATTAGGTAAGGTTTATAGTGGTTTAATATGCTTACTGAACCTTGTAGAGGTGAATCTTTTGCTTGGAAAAGGTCAAACCTAAAACACAGTGTTTTAGGTTTTTCTTTTTGCTGTTTTTTCAGATTTAAGTGAATAATTTTAATGAATTAGTTAAGCGTATTTTAGGAAAAATGTAAATAATAGAACTAATTCTAAAAGAGTTATCATGCATTGGTATATATGTAATAATAGATGCTAATATTTAGCGTTAAGTTAGCTTATAAAACAGATTAAATGATAATCGTGTATTTATAATAAAGATTTTAACAAATTGTGATGGGCGCATTTTTTCACTGCTTTCATTATAAGGAGATTAAAATTGATCAAAGCTAAAATTTCACTGAAGCATTGTGGTCAGTAGAGTTGGAGGTAATGGAATTGTCTATTGTTATTGGGGTTTTAGGAATACTTGTTTTAGTCGCTATAGCTTGGGCCATGTCAAATGATAAAAAGAATATCAATTACAAAGCTGTTGGTATCATGCTAGTTATCCAGCTTATATTAGCTTGGTTTTTGCTGAATACATCCATTGGCAGAACGATTATCAAGAAGATTGTAGATGTATTCACGAAAGTACTTTCATTTGGTCATGAAGGAATCGCATTTTTATTGGGTGATCTATCTACAAAGGGTTATTTCTTCTTTGACGTCCTTTTGATGATTATTTTTGTATCTGCATTATTATCCATTTTAACTTATACCAGAATACTATCAATCGCAATCAAGTATATTGGTGGTTTTGTATCCAAAATAACTGGTCTTCCAAAGATCGAATCATTTGTTGCCGTAAATTCCATGATCTTCGGTAATACTACGGCAATTCTGTCCGTAAAGTCACAAATTCACAAACTTAGTCCAAACCGATTGTTTATTGTAGCTAGTTCATCACTAGTAGCGGTATCTTGTTCCACACTAGGGGCCTATTTGCAGTTGATTCCAGCTGAATATGTTCTAGTAGCACTGCCATTAAACGTTTTCTCAGGTCTGATTTTATCTTCCATTGTTGCTCCGGTTACAAAGGAAGAAGATTTTGAGATAGATGTAAAAGAAATGAACAATGAAAAATCATTCTTTGAAGCCATTGGTAACGGTACTATACTAGGTGGTAAAACTGCTCTGATCGTAGGAGCGATGTTACTGACGTATATGGCTTTACTCGCGATGATTAACTTTATTTTGGATGGCATAGTGGGAATGACATTCCAGGAACTAATTGGTTACGTATTTGCACCGGTAGCATTTATAATGGGTATCCCAACCTCTGAAATCCTTAATGCAGGTTCTATTATGGGAACAAAAGTAGCTGCTAATGAATTTGTAGCAATTACTGACTTCGTTAAAATACTGCCTGACATGTCCACTAAAACTGTAGGTATCGTTTCGGCTTACTTAATCTCATTCGCTAACTTCTCATCCATCGGAATGATCTTGGGAACGGTACAAGCTATAGATCAAAAGCAGGCAAGCTTGCTGGCTAAAGTCGGCTTAAAGGTTCTGCTGGTGGCTACAATGGGATCTATATTGACTGGTACCATTGTAGGGTTGTTCCTGTAAGAGGGATAGTAGATTATAGTATGTGTGCACATTCACTTGGAATTTTTAAAAGTTTGAAAAATGAACTAATAAAAGACTGATATCAATTGCAATTTGATATCAGTCTTTTTTAGTTGCCATAAGTTATGCAATTTATCCAATTGATATACCGCCGAATAGTAATCCAAAAAGAATCATAACCAGAGCGGACAAGATGATCCATATGATTGCAAACTTTTGTAACTTTCCAAGATCTGTCCTTACTAATTCTATCAGCACCCAAAGCGGAGCTGATGTAGGACCGATTAAGTGAATTGTCTGGCCAATTACCGATGCTCTCGCTACTTCTATAGGTGCTACACCATATACATTGCCCGCTTCAGCAAGAACTGGCAAAGCCCCAAAGAAATAAGCATCGTTTGACATAAGCCAACTCAGTGGGAGACCTATTAAAGCTATGAATACTGTGTAGAAACTTCCAAAGTTTTCTGGCAGGACACTTACTATATCCTCAGCCATGCTATCAACCATATGTGTTCCTTGTAATATTCCAGTGAATATCCCTGCTGCTAATACCAAAGACACGACTGGTATGGCGTTGGCCGCGTGTTCTTTCATTACTTCCCGCTGCTTCTGTAAATTTGGATAATTGACAACGAGGGCTATAGCGAAACCGATAATGAAGAGTATGTATAACTCTATAATATCAGCTATTAAGAGTGCCATAAGGGCGAGTGTCAGAAATAGGTTGAAATAGATGACCCATTTTCTAGCTTGTACAGCATTTTGGGCAGTGGAGGCTGTTTCCTCTTGAGTCTTGACCTCTTGGCGGAGCTGTTCATTCGTGAGTCCAAGTCTTTTTCTTTCCATCCTTCCTAGTATAAATGCTGTAATTAATGTCCAGATAATACCTCCAGCCATAATAGGAAGCATCGGAAGGAAATATTCAGAAGCATCTAGCCCTAAAACACTGATTGCGCGCGTTGCAGAACCACCCCAAGGAGTACTTCCTGCTACGATACCTAAAGCCATAATAGCTAGTGTAGCTAGAATTAAGGGGTTGATTCCTAATTTACGAAATACAGGAAGCATTGCGGAACATACAATCATATAAGTTGTTGTTCCATCACCGTCCAAAGCTACAAGGATAGCTAAAATGGCAGCCCCCATACATATTTTTACTGGATCGCCTTTTGCGATTTTTAGAATTGCATTACTTACTGGATCGAAAAGACCGGATTCCATCATAATACCGAAGTACAGTATCGCAAATAGCAATAATACAGCTGTGTCAGAAACAAGCAGGATACCTTCAGCAGCAAATTCACCAATTTGTGATCCGAAGCCGCCAATCACTGCAAATACAATTGGTACAAAAATTATCGCAGTAAACGCTTGCATTTTTCTGAGCATTACAAGAATTGTAAAGACAATTATAGTAAGAAAACCTAAAATAGAAAGCAATGAAATTCCCCCTCTTAGTATGCGCTTTCATAATGGGTATTTAATTTCGTTAAACAAGTTTCCCCTTGTAGTCATCTCCTTTCTGTAAGCGTTGTATTTCCTATAGACTAAGCGTAATATAAGATTAGAAATAAATATAATACTTAATTTCTATTAGTTATCATAATGAAATTAAATAACTGGGAGGGGTTTAAGTTTGGATAAAAGAGAGTGCATTATTTTGATCACAGTATTTGAGGAAAAGAATATAACCAAAGCTGCAGATCGGTTATTTGTTTCACAGCCGACGCTTACATACAAGCTTCAGCAAATAGAAAAACAGTATAATATTAAAATACTTCATCGTGGACGCCATGGCGTCCAGTTTACCCAGCAAGGGGAATATATTGTAGAGTTCGCAAGGTCTACACTGGAACGACTGCAGATGTTGGAGGAAACGCTTTGGAATATGGATGAAGAACTGTACGGAACCATTAAGTTAAGTGTGGCAAGGGCTTATGCTTTATATCGGTTACCGGATGTTTTAAAAGGCTTTTCCGACAAGTATTCCAGAGTAAACTTCAATGTGAGGACAGGATTGAACTTAAACTTGATTCAGCATGTATTCAAGGGAGAATCGCATATTGGTATTGTCAGAGGAGAACATCACTGGAGTTACGAACAAAGGACAATTAGCGAAGAGAAAATGTGTATCCTCTCCAAGGATAAAGTCGAATTAAGTAATCTGCCTAATTTGAAGCGAATAACTTATAACACGGACCCAGCATTGAATATGGTCATTGACAACTGGTGGAAGCAAAATTTCTCTTCCCCACCTAAAATTGGTTTCCATTTTGATAATATGGAGACAGCCAAACGAATGGCCATGAAGGGGCTAGGCTATGCGATCGTACCTAGTATTATCATAAAAGATGAGGAGAACTACATAAGTTTAACTGATAGGAATGAAGAGCCTCTGCTCTGGAAAACGTGGTTTTTGTATAAGAAAGAATCCCTGGAGTTAGCGATGGTAAGGGAATTCATTCAATATCTTGATGATCAGTATGTAACAGGATACAAGTGAAATAAAGAAAATCTATGGTAGTTAAATTGTTATTTCTATTTTTCCTCAGCGCTATATAAAGGTATATTAATTAATAGATAGCGTTTACAAAGAGGAGGGATACTTTGAGTCTTAAAAAGAGCTTAATTCACGCAGTGGTAGATATCAATCACGAAGCATCTAAATACGAGTCGAGTATTGTACTGATCACTGGCAGCCGGGTGATTGATGTGAAGAGCATGCTTGGTTTGTCTCACAGCATTTTAAACTCGGAAGAATATAAATTAGAGATTTATGGTTCGGACGAAGAGGCTGCCAAGCAAGCTATGCGAAAGTTATTTGCTGAGAACGGTTTGGTTGTTACAATCAATTAAAGTAAGAGGGTGAGTGGCTATGTCAGAAGAAAAGAAACTGGTCATGGAGCAATTCTCTAAGAACGCAAAAGAATATGTTCAAAGTGTATCCCACGCGAAAGGTAAAGACTTAGAGTTGATCCTGGACATGCTCCAGCCAAGCAAGAGCTGGGAAGCTCTTGACATTGCAACAGGTGGTGGCCATCTGACCAAATTGTTATCTCCATATGTGAGACAAATTTATACGACAGATTTGACTCCGATGATGTTGAGGGAAGCTAGGACATTCTTGGATACGGAGTATCGAAATATTGCATACGTAGTTGCGGATGCAGAAAATCTACCTTTTATGGATGGACAGTTTGACTTGGTAGGATGTCGGATCGCAGCTCACCATTTCCCTGATAAATCCGTATTCCTTAAAGAAGTCTCAAGGGTACTAAAACCTGGAGGCGTTTTCCTCCTGGTTGATAATATAGTACCTGATGATAAAGGTATAGCCACTTATATTAATACCATTGAAAAGTTGCGTGATAAAAGCCATGTATCATGTTTGTCAGCAGGTGAGTGGGAGGAATATGCTGCTGCTGCAGGGTTGAACATCTCACAAGAAGTTACAAGAAAGAAGGTCTTCGATTTTCCTGTGTGGGTGTCAAGAACGACAGAATCGCAGCAGCAAGTAAACGAAGTTATACAATATATAAAGACCGGAACAAAGGAGCAGCGGGAATATATTACGGTTAGGGAACAAGATGAAGAGATAGAATCTATTGAGATTGATGAATGGATTGCCGTATTTACAAAACAATAACCGAATTGCCAGAGTCATTTAAGTTTTTATATTTAAAAAAGCTCCTTATCGGTATCAGTAACCGTTGGAGCCTTTTTAGTATTAGATATTTTCAATACTTTTAAGATGTTCGATTGCTTTGACTAGAAAGTCTTTCTTACCGAAGCTTCCTGATTTCAACACAATCAGCATTTCCCTTCCCATAGATAAACCTGAAGGAACTCCTGTGTCTATTTCTTCTAAAATGTAATTCCCCTTTATACCAAGTTTACGAGTCACAGTTCCGGAGGTATCTCCTCCAGCAACTACTAGTCTTTTTAAATCAGTCTGGTCACAAACTTCTTTTGCAATATCTGCTAAAGCAGCAGATATGCGCTTGCTTATCTCGAGCGGATGCAATCCAGCTTTGTGTCCAAGTTCTTTTGTTTCTTTCACAACTTCAGGCGTATTATCAGCTAAAACCAAGACATTGTTACCGTTGGTAATATAAGCAGACACCTCTGAAACTATCCTTTTAATTTCTTTAGAGGCATTTTCATAAGCAGTTAGAATTTCGCGAGAATCCAGGGTGAAAGTAGGTTCACCTTGTTTTTCCAGATAAGCAGTTTGCTCTTTCGTTTGAAGGGTTAAACTTCCTGAGATTACTAACACGCCTTGGTTTGGGTCTGCTGAAAATTGTTTGCTGTTCAGTTCTATAGGTTCTTCTCCGTAAAAGGGAGGTAGTTCCAAACCGATAGCAGAGCTTCCGCATATTACCTTGAAATTAGAAATTGCCTCTGCAACAATGCGTAGATCCTCTTGGGTTTTACTATCCACGATGCAATAACTATAACCCTCTTTTCTTTTCTCTAAGATTTTCTCCTGTAGAACTGCAGCACCCTGTCGAACAAATTCTAAATCAACAAACGTAACTTTTCGTTCAGTTTGTTCACTAAGAACGCGGACTAAATTCGAATCCGTAGTAGGGTGGACAGGATCATGTAAAAAACCGGATTCTTCAAGAAGCTTTCCGTCTACGGTATGGATACCGTGTTCTGTTTGCCGGCCATTTTCAGGGAACGCTAAAGAAACAACAGCAAATTCTTCTCCTAAAGCATCCAGCATGGCATCGAATTCTGTTCCAATATTACCTCTGAAGACAGAGCACGTTTTATTATGAAAGGTACTGCAACCAGCCGCCATCAGCTGTTTTGTTGCTATATACACTTTATTATAACTATCTTCCAAACTGTCTAATCGGCTATCTGTATCAACGATAACGACATTCGTGTCTACCTGTAACTCGGCATCTTGATCAAAGGTTTCGATTTTTGCTGTGTAACCACCTCGATTGAACATTACGCCTATATCGTTTGCTCCGGTAGTATCATCCGCAACAACTCCAATTGTTTTTCTCATTTTTCTATTCCTTCCTTATGTCTTATTTCTACTTTGATAGAAGGGCTCCAAGTAACATCCTGAAGAAGCTCATCATCAGCAAGTTGATGAGCTTCCAGTTTAGGATAGATGATCAAATGCCTTTCCTTTGATGGTCAACCATTACTTGTTTACATGTTCGATTCTTTGACGTGGTTTATACTTTGATTCCTCCAGAAATTCCATTACGACCTTCTGTGGCAGGCCATTGAGTTCGATACCTGCTGATTTTGCTTTAATCAGCATTTCACACGCCAGCTCTAACGTCTCCAATCGCATCTTTGCTTCTGCAAAGGAAGTATCAAAAACTACTACTCCATGATTCTTCATTACGATGATATTTGCTTCTTTGGATTTTTCAGTAATAGCATCTGCTAATTGCTGCGTGCCAGGGTGATGGTAGTCTACATATGCAATTCTCTCTAAGTAATACATTGTTTCAATAAATAGATTGGAAGGAATACGCTCTTCTGAACATGAAAACAAGGTCGTATATAAGGGAGAACTATGAAGGACAACATTGATGTCCGGTCTGTTCTGATAAATTCCTAGATGGAAAGGCGTTTCTTTTGATGCACGTTTAGTACCAATCACTTTTCCTGATTCTACATTAATTTCTACAAAATCATGCTCAGTCAAATCTTCCATGATAGTTCCTGAAGCAGTGATTTGCATGTATCCTTCATCTAGGCGTGCACTAAGATTTCCGGATGTGCCCCATGCAAGTTTATTATTTTTAAGGTATTTACCTGTTTCAATCAATTGACTCTTAATATCCATTTGAGACTCCCTTATTATTGATTAATTTGGGAAACGATTGCTTCAGCAAATTCAGAAGTGGAGGCATTGCCGCCTAGGTCGCCAGTTTTAATGCCAGCTTCCACTGTAGCAAATATCTCTTTTTCCATTGTTTTTGCGACTGCATCAAGCTTCTCATCCTTATGCTGGGAATACAGCCATTCGAAGAACATCACCGTACTTAGCATGATACCGATTGGGTTGGCAATATTTTTACCAGCAATATCCGGTGCAGACCCATGTGCTGCTTGTGCCATGGCTTGCGTGTCGTTCGAGTTGATTGACGGGGCAAGTCCCAGACTGCCAACCAATTCACCAGTAAGGTCTGAAAGGATATCCCCAAACATGTTTTCCGTTACGATGACATCAAAGTCGCCTGCGCGACGTACCAAATGGGCAGTCATGGCATCGATATGATAATCATCCACTTCAACTTCCGAATATTGCTCGGCAACTTCGCGGCATACATTCAGGAATAAACCTGTTCCAAGCTTAATCACGTTGGCTTTGTGCACAATGGTAACTTTTTTCTTTCGTGTCATGGCACTTTGAAAAGCGGCGTGTGCAATCCTTTCAACAGCTTTTCTGGTGAATACACCTGTTGAGACAGCCACATCGGGTGTAATCTGCAATTCCCCGACTCCTATATACATGTTTCGGTCTGTATAGAAGCCTTCTGTGTTCTCGCGGAAGATGACTAGATCAGCTTCGCCAACCATACTTTTTGTACCAGGCATCGTTTTCGCAGGTCGCACGTTTGCGTACAAATCAAAGTAGTGGCGCAGCTCTCCGCTTGGGTTGCGTTTCTGTTTATGTTCTTCCGGATAGGCTGCTGAATCGTGTGGTCCGAGAATCCAGCCATGGCATTTTTCGAGCTCATCTTTTGTGTACTGTGGAATCGGATCATTATGTTCCTTTATCGCTGCCCATCCCATAGGCAAGTCCACAAGATCCAGCTGCAGCTCATGTTTTTTTGCAGCTGCTTCGAGGATACTAGTTGTAGCGCTTACAATTTCAGGGCCAATTCCATCTCCGTTAAGTACGCCAATACGGTATGTTGTCATTTTGTATCAAACTCCTTCATAAGAGGTTTACTTTACATTTTAAGTATAAGTCGCTATATGAAATAAATAAAATAAATAATATGAATGAAATTTAATTGTATTTTTCTATATCTAGATAAGTAAGTGATGTAAGTTATTCAAGTATAAGTACTATCTCTGAGAATGGATGTTAGCGGACAATTTAGCTAAACAATTATCCGGAAGCAATAGTTTTCTTTCTACATTATCAGAAACAAATAAAGAGATATAAAATTTCTTTATGCATTACTATCGAGAATATGTATTATTGAAAAACTAATCACTGTGATAACATTTTTATGAAAAATGTTTGTCGTATAAGTTATATGTAAGCACTTACAGGAGGGTAAATATGAAGAAAAAAATTGGATTGATACACGCTACAATGAACTCTGTGCAGCCTATTTTATCCGCTTTTCAACAGCATGCTCCTGAAGCAGTTTTGGTCAACTTCATGGATGAAAGTCTCATATATGAGCTGAATGAAAAGAAAGTCATCACAAATGATATGGTTCGCAGACTTGTCGAGTTAATTAGCAAAGCAGAGAGAAGTGGTGTTGACGGGATCCTTCTGACTTGTTCGTCATTTACTCCATGCGTAGAGCAGATTAGTGATCTCTTTGACAAGCCATTGCTTAGTGCAGATATGAGCATGCTTGAAAGAGCAGTTGAGATAGGCAGTAAGATTGGTGTGATAGCTACCGTAGAAGCAGCAGGTCCAACTACAGAAGGATTACTAAAACAAGTAGCCCAAGAGAAAGCGAAAGAGGTAGATATTGAAACTGTAGTAATTCATAAAGCTTTTCAAGCACTACAAGATGGAAGAAAAGAGGACCATGATTACCTTATCCTTGAAAAGATTAAGGAACTGGAATCTAAATCAGACGTTATTGTCTTGGCTCAATTTTCTATGGCTCGTGTCTTGGAACAGGATAGCACCTTCCAAGTCCCGGTTTTAACCAGTCCTGAAATCAGTGTAAAAGCGATACTTCAAGAAATTCAAAAGCATGGATCAACAAGATTGAAGGAGCAGCGTAATGCCTGATCATAATGTTGTATATACTATTTTTATTTAACGAAAGAATCAAACGAGATGATATGAACAATCCAATATTTAACTAGTAAAGGAGGATTTCCATGTATTCGTTTGAAGATCTGAAAGAGAAAAACATACTGGTAGTGGGAGGAAGCAAGGGGATAGGAATTGATATAGCTGCTGCCTTTGCAGATAAGGGGGCAGCTGTAGTAATTACTGGAAGGAATAAAGAAGACCTGGAGAAAGCCGAAGCAGAATTGAAATCAATAAATAAGAGTTGCACATACGTCCAAGCAGATATTACCAAGATAGATGACATTGAACAGATGGTAGCTATAGCTGAGGAACATATGGGGCGTATAGATGTATTAGTGAATAACGCTGGAACAAATATTGCAAAGCCTGCTTTAGAAGTGACAGAGAATGATTGGGATACAGTTCTAGATACTAATCTAAAAGGCACTTTCTTCTGTTCTCAAAAGGTAGGAAGACATATGATTGATAATGGGATACAGGGTAAGATTATCAATATCGTATCTCAAATGGCATTTGTAGGATACGTCAAAAGAGCTGCTTATTGCTCCAGTAAAGGAGGGGCAGTGCAACTCACTAAAGCTTTAGCAGTGGAATGGGCTCACCATCAAATCAAAGTCAATGCAGTAGCACCTACTTTTATAAAAACAGATCTTACCAGCGGTATGTTTCAAGACGAAGACTTCTACAGAGATGTATTAAGCCGAATTCCATTAGGCTCCTTAGCAAAGCCCTCAGATGTTACTGGAGCAGTACTCTTCCTTGCATCGAATATGGCTGATTTTATAACCGGAGAGACAATTAAAGTCGATGGAGGCTGGACAGCGATTTAGTTTTCGTATAAGTAAATAATTGCACAATTACAAATTAGGATAGAGTAATTTTGATATGGAGCCTTATGGCTCTTTTTTTGTATTTAAAACAAATGTTTTCGGGAGATGTGTTTGATCACTTTTTTTTTAGAGAGTTTTTAATCAACTGGAGTGATAATAATCTAACCGGATGAGGCTTCATAATTGTGTAGCTCACCATTCTTGTTAACACGATTATTTAATTGAAAATTTCAATCATCTTTCATAGGAAATATATATTTTATTCTTTGCTTTACTTCACATACAGTGGACATATAACAAGAAGCAGAGGGGGGAAAGTAAAAGAGATATTTTGCAAAGTTGAAAATGAAAACGCATACAAAGATTGGAGATGAACTAATGTTATCCATTTTAGGTTTTCTTACGATCATACTTTTCATGTATCTTGTAATGACAAAGAAAGCATCTGCATTTACTGCAATCGTTATTTCACCTATTATCTTTGCCATTATTGGAGGGTTCGGTTCAAATCTCGGACCAATGATGTTTGAAGGGATTGAGCTAGTTGCTCCTACTGCAGTTTTACTGTTGTTTGCGATCCTTTATTTTGGAATCATGATGGATTCTGGATTATTTGACCCTGTTTCACGCACGATTTTAAAGATTGCTAAAGGAGATCCAGTCAAAATAGTAGTTGGTACAGCCATACTTGCACTGTTAGTGGCACTGGATGGAGATGGTACAACCAGTTATATGATTATCTGCTCTGCCATGCTGCCCATTTATAAAAAAATCGGTATAAATCCTTTAGTACTTGCTACCATTTCAGTCATGGCCTTAGGTACAATTTCAGGAATGACTCCGTGGGGAGGTGCAGCAACAAGAGGCATAAGTGTCCTAGGTTTGGATGCATCGAACTACTTTGTCCGTTGATTCCAATGATCTTGTGTGGTTCGTTGTTCATTATTGTACTTGCTTATGTAATGGGCAGAATGGAAAGGAAAAGAATCGGAATAGCGAAAATCAAAGAGGTCTCAGCTGAGATTGCTGCAACTATCACAGAAAATGAAAGTGCAGTGTCTTGGAAGATTTGGTTCAACTTCTTATTGACATTAGCCCTGCTTGTATCATTAGTAATGGGTATAGCGCCATTGCCGGTCCTATTTATTATCGGTTTTGTAATTGCATTGCTAGTTAACAATCCCAAAATTAAAGAGCAGCAGGAACTTATTAAAGTTCATGGAAGTAATGCAATACCAGTGGTTATGCTTGTTTTAGGAGCGGGAATCTTTACAGGGATACTTTCCGAAACAAAAATGGTTGACCATATGGCTTCCGATTTTCTATCAATTGTACCAGAAGCATTTTCCCCATTTTTCACAGTCATTGTTGCTGTAATTAGCTTGCCACTCAGTTTCCTTATGTCAAATGACGCATTCTTCTTTGGTGCATTACCAGTCCTGGCTCAAGCCGCAGCAGAATACGGAATTGATCCAGTAGAAATAGCAAGGGCAGGAGTAATAGGGCAGCCTCTGCATTCAATGGGCCCAACATCCGCCCCGTTATGGGTATTGCTCGCGTTAGTGGGAAAAGATTTAGGAGAATTTCAACGGTTTGCTCTTGGATGGTTGATTTTATTATCCGTTGCACTAATTGTTTTTGCTTTGCTGACAGGTGCAATAACAATAGCTTGGTAGTGTGCAGAAATAGAAAAAAATTATGACCTTCTATAAAAAAACACTATTTTAATAGGAGTTGTAAGTTTTGTATCATTTAAATAGAAATATTAGTTGAAAGAAGTTGGTCTTACATGAAAACAATTAAGGGAGTTTATGATCTTCATATTCATTCTGCACCGGATATAAGAACTAGAAAACACGATGACTTGGAGTTATTAAGCCAGGCAGAAGCTTTAGGGGCAGCAGGATTTGTGCTAAAGTCGCATCAGTTTCCAACAACTGAGAGGGCTTGGATTTTAAACAAATTAGCCCATAAAACCATTGCTTATGGGAGTATTACTCTGAATAATGCTGTAGGCGGGCTTAATCCCACTGCTGTACGCTATGCACTGGAATTAGGCGCAAAGATAGTCTGGCTTCCGACAATTGATGCTAGGAATCATCGCCAGAAAGAGAGCAAGCAAGGCGGAATCACTATAAAAGAAGGCAATCGGATTGTACCGGAACTGCTGGAAATCTTGCGAGTTATCAAGCAGCATAATGCAGTACTTGCAACTGGACACATTTCGAAAGATGAAATATATGCTGTTCTGGAAGCGGCGAATGATTTAGGGATTTCTCACATAGTAGTGACACATCCGGAATTTCATATTGTCGATTTATCAATTGAAGATCAAAAATTTATCGTTTCCAATTTTGACAATGTATATTTTGAAAGAACATTTGCACAGCCAATAGGTAATGGCAACTATCAAAACAATCTGCCTGCCAATGTAGAAGCAATTCGTGAAGTTGGATATGAGACAACACTTGTATCCACTGATAGCGGACAAATTGAGAATCCTCCTTGGAATGAAAGTCTGCCAGCTTATATTCAGTTCCTGAGAGAAAATAATATAGAAGAAGATGCTATCGATTGGATGACGAAGAAGCTTCCTGCGAAACTGCTGAACATTAATTAGGAATGAAATAGGGGAATCTTTTTAGAGAGAACGATACTTATGTCGGAAAAGGGGCTGAATGGTAATGACAACATACCGTATAGGTGTACTTCAAGGAGATGGAATTGGGCCAGAAATTGTAAGCGCTACAACTAGTATCCTCGAAGCAGCTGCAAAAAAACATGAGCTGCAGCTGAATCTTGTAGACTTGCCAATGGGATGGGCAGCGATAAAGGAACATAATGATCCGATTCCACAGTACACAAAAGATGAGCTCGAAAAATGCCATGGCTGGATTCTCGGACCACACGATTCAGCAGCCTATCCGGAAGAACATAAACAGAAACGCAACCCAAGCGGAGAGCTGCGCCACTACTTTGATTTGTACGCAAACGTGCGACCTGCGAAAACGATGCCTGGTACAAAAAGTATGGTTGGCGAAGCTGATCTAGTCATCTTCCGCGAGAACACAGAAGGCTTCTATACAGACCGAAACATGTATATAGGAGTCGGGGAATTGCAGATTACACCCGATGTGGCTGTCTCAACAGGTGTATTCACCAGAAAAGCTGTTGAAAGGATTGCACACGCTGCTTTTCAAAGTGCCATGACAAGACGAAAAAAAGTCACCATCGTACACAAAGCCAACGTGATTAAGCTTGGAACAGGTTTATTCCTGAATGTATGCCGCGAAGTTGCCGAGCAATATTCGGAAGTTGAAGTGGATGATTATCATATCGATGCCATGACTGCCCATTTGGTACGTCGCGCAGGCGACTTTGATGTCATCGTAACGGAAAACATGTTTGGGGATATCCTTTCAGACCTTACTGGTGAATTGGTTGGCAGTCTGGGACTTGCCCCGTCAATCAACTCGAACGACACGCAAGCCATGGCACAAGCAGCACATGGGTCTGCACCGGATATTGCTGGTAAAAATATTGCCAACCCAATCGGTATCATGCTAAGTACGGTGATGTTCTTCGAATGGCTGTATTCCCAGCATAAGGATGAAAAGCTTAAACAGGTTGCGGAAACAATGGAAAGAACTCTCTTTAAGACGGTAGAGTCTGGAGTTAAGACAGGTGATTTAGGTGGCAGTGCTTCGACTTCTGAGTTTGCAGAATATATTATAGAGAGTATTCATGATGGAGAACAAAAGATGAGTAAGTAGAGTCTCTCTGGGTCATTGCTATATTATCTTAACTGGTACAACTATTGCGCTTTAAAGGACTGAAATTCATGGAACCAATCGGCCGAAGAATCTAGAGAGGGAGTATAGCCCTCAAAGGAGAAATTGTCTGTAAAAGGATCTAAACAGGAGGATTAGATATGTTCAAAGATATTCCTAGTACAAGTGTTTCAGATGCCCTTCAAGGAAAGAATCACATGTCTTACGAGATTAAACCTATAGGAGATTTTCAACTGTCTGGACCTGCATTCACGGTAGAAATAGACGAAGGGGAAAACATATCCGTTTTGGAAGCTATGTATAAAGCGAAACCAGGTGATGTATTGGTTGTGGACGGAAAAGGCTGGACAGCAAATGCTGTCGCTGGAGACTTTATTCTTAATTTAGGCAAGACACTGGGGCTGGCTGGAATTGTCATCGATGGAGTAATCAGAGATATCAAAGGAAGTTTGGCTCTAGACTATCCGATTTTTTGTAAAGGGACAACGACATGTGCTAGTAAAAAAACTCAAAAAGGGTTGATTGGCGTCCCAATCGTTTGCGGAGGAGTGTCTGTAAATCCTGGTGATTATATTGTAGGCGATAGTGACGGGGTAGTTGTAGTTCCGCATTCTGAAGCGAGCAGCATAAGAGAGCAAGCACTAGAAAAGATAAGTGTCGATGAAAAAAGAGAGAGCAGTGTAGGTCAGGATGTTGACGCTGCCAGAAAATATATTGAGGACTTTTTAATAAAAGCCGAAAAAAATATTGTCTTATAAAGAGTTCTATGAGTACACTAATTCATAATGGAAGAGAGGCAAGGTATCTAATGGGATCTTGCCTCTCTTCTTATTTTACTGTCATTTTTCCAAATCAACCGTTTCATTGATGTCTGTCGATTTTACACTTTGCCCAGTCATACGTTTATACATAAAGGCAATTTTCTTCGTGAAGTTGCCTGTATCCCAATATTCAGCTGCTTCCGCTTGTACCTTAATTAAGACAACGCTTGGATCATCATAAGAGGTTTGCATAATTTTCTCGTATGCTTTACTCCATAATTCCTTTCTCTTGTTTAAATCTTCAATGATTTCCGCTCTTCCACGTATGGAGACATAGGATTTACCTGCATAAGCTACATTCACATCTTGGTCATGTAGAATTTCTTCATATTTATCAGTTTCTTTTTTTGTGAAAAACCATAAGTCACCATCAAATTCTACTTCTTGCGTTTTCATAGGGCGAGATACAAGTCCTTCTTCCGTAACAGTAGTCAGCATCGCCGTGTCTACGTCTTTGATTAACTCTCTTACTGTTTCCAATTCTTCTTGTTTCATCATTTCCACCACCTAAAAACAATTTATAGAGGTATACTACCCTTCACGCCAATTTTTATTCGGATTGGTGTTCTACTAAACTATTTTTTATTTGTGTCAGCATTTTAAAGCAAAGTAACTTTTAGATTAAAAAAGTACCGTCTTCGAGTATGGCGAAGTCAATAGATATAACTTAATAATCTGATTTAAGTAAAAGAAGTTGTAAAGATGCTTAGAAGGCGATACCATCTTGCAAAGGAGTTATGAGATCTTTCTTGAGCCACAAAGTAAAGCACATAGCACTGAGAGAGTCATGGAGAGTGGCAAAAAGAGCCCAAATTAACTGCTTCTATTCTTAAATGCGTAAGCTGAGGCTGTCGAGAATGCCTCGACAGCCTTTATATTATGTTTTAAAGGAATGTGCCTCAGTGCTTCATTCTAAAGCGAACGACCTTATAAATTTCTATCAAGCAACACTCCCATTTGCCTAGCAACAACTTTAGCTGGTTCAGATAATCCGTTTGTGATCCATGCTTCCACTATCTCTACGATGGCCGCTCCAAAGAATCTCAGTACTAAGTTCCTGCTTAATCCTTGATTAATCCCTTCTATTAAATCCAAGTCGACATCCAATTCTTCTATCACAAATTCCAAAAAGCTCTTGCGAAAAGCAGGTGCTCCTTTACTTGATAGCATAGTAGAAAAGAATGAATAATTATGTTCAAAGTATTCAAACCAAATCAAGTTATCGAGATGGATTTCAGGTTTTGTTAGTCACAGGTGGGGAAGGCTGGTACCAAGAAGAAGGGAAAACTGCTCAATTGTTAAAAGCTGGCGATGTCATCGTCACTCATGGATGGCATACAACATTTGCATGTAGCTACAAAAGACAGCTGGTTTTGAACATATTGCAATAACTGCAGGTAAACCAGAATGGTTGGAACCTGTGGATGATGCGTTAATTTGGTTCCTTAAAAGACTAAATAGAGAATCAGACTGTCACTGAATTAAGGTGCAGCCTGTTTTACTTTCCAATGTAAAAGTGAAGTTTTTCCGAGATAACTTCGAATCAAATTACTTGCCACAGAGTAACACATAACATTTTGATTAGGGAAATAAGATAGTAAACCTAGAATGAAATTAGCTGATTTTTTTGAAAAATCTTTTCATTTATTGCAGATTCCATTATTAAAGTAGTATGGATATAAGATAAAGGATATTGGAAAGCGATCTTCCTATGTCCTTTTTTGATAAATCATATCTTCTATTCATATATTGTAGAAGGTCTTGCTTATATGGTGGAGCATCAGTGGTTCGAATAAAACAGAGATAATAAATATATAGTACACAGAAATGTGTGTACAGTCTTTTTATAAGAAAACTGTTATTCTTAAGATTCAATTCCGACGATACCATATCATCAATGGAATCAATAAAACAGAAACAATCCCTCCAACCATAGATAACATCAAAAAACTGGAACCTGCTACAATCAGTCCAGACAAAGCCCCGCCTGCTGCACCAGATAATGCAATCAAAACGTCCACTGTACCTTGAGTTTTAGCTCGAATGCCAGTCTCAGTAGAATCAACAAGAAGTGCTGTACCACTAATCAGACCAAAGTTCCACCCTAATCCCAGTAAAGAAAGGGCGATAATCAGCAGAAGCAAAGAATCTCCTGGAGCCAATGCAGCAATTAAGGCCGCTAAAAGCAATGTTACACCGGAAGCGCCAGCCATTATTATGCGGCCAAACTTATCAACTAGAAAGCCTGTAAATAGAGATGGGAAATACATGGCACCAATATGAAAGCCTATAACTAGACCTACGGTGCCCAGTCCATGACCATGATGGTTCATATGCACCGGTGTCATCGTCATAATTGCTACCATGACGATCTGTGTAAGGATCATAATGGTTGCACCCACAAAGATGCCACGCTTGTTGGTATGTTTAGCTTTTCCTGTATCATCGCTCTTACGCTGATCCTGCTTAGCCGCTTCAATTGCTTTAGCTATGACTAACGGTTCTGGTCGAAGTAAAATAAATAAAACCAGACCCGCTAGAATATAAGCAGCTGCTGCTAAAACAAAAGGACCCGCAAGTGATGGAACGCCAATAGACTCAGCAAAACGTCCCATCACATTGACTAAGTTTGGTCCTGCAACTGCACCGAATGTTGTGAAAACCATCGTCATGCTGATAGCTGTCGCGCGCTGTTTGTTATTCGCTAAGTCAGTACCAGCATAGCGAGCTTGCAGATTGGTGGCTGATCCTGCGCCATAAATAAGCAAGGAAGCAAATAATAGCAAAATACTATTTATAATTGCTGCAATGATGACTCCTATAGCTCCAAGTCCGCCAATGATAAATCCCGCAGAAAGACCCGCACGACGCCCGAAACGTTGAGACAGTCTGCCAACTGAAAATGCGGCTCCGGCTGATCCCAGTGTGAATAAGGCAGTAGGTAGGCCGGCATATGCATCTGTTCCAAGCATTTGCTGGGCAATGAGAGCACCAACGGTTACTCCGGCTGCTAATCCTGCGCCTCCAAAAATCTGTGAGATACTAACAACCAATAAAGTACGCTTATATAGTGCTTTTTGTTTCTCTGAAGAATGAACATAGCTTTGTACCAAGGCTGATTGTGTTCCTACATCTCTATCTTTCACTATGAAAATTCACCTCTCTTTTAACAAGTTCCTTAATTTAGGTTTGCATTATCATAGCACGCACAAAAAAACCATACAATTCAATAATTGTATGGCAAACAATATTACGTGATTTTATCTAATAAGTTTTTAAGAATAGCTAGTCCTTGCTCTAACTCTTCCGTGGTTTTTGGTGCACACACAGAAACCCTTACAGCTCTTTCTGGTGAGCTGTTGCCTACAACAAAACGATCAGCTGCATACACCTGCACGCCCTGTTTTGCAGCTAACGTTTCGAACGTATCACCAGTAATCGTACCGGGTAATAAAAGCCAGCGAAAGATGCCTGTATCAACGCCTAAGCACGTATAGTCTTTAAAATACTTATTTACGATCTGATTTCTGCAAATCGTCTGTTGACGGTGATTATCGACTAAGACTTCAAATTGATTGGATACAATCGTTCGTGCCGATAATTCTGCTAGCAGGGGCGAAACAGTTATATTCAGATTGTACAGCGCCTTGGAAAGTTGCTCTTTAAATTGCCCTGGCACTGCTACATATGCTAGTCGCAGACCTGGAGCTAATGATTTTGATAAACTGGCGATATGTATGACCTGTTCCGGAGCAAAAGATGCTAGTGCGGGCATCGGGTCTTCATTAAGCAAATGATACGATGCATCTTCAATAACAAACAGTTTATACTTCTTCGCAATTTCTGCAATCTTTTTTCGTTTTTCCACGGATAGAAAGGTAGCTGTAGGATTGTGATAATCCGGGATTAAATAAACGCCTTTAATGTTTTCGTTCTTACATGCATATTCAAGCGATTCCGGACTCATCTCATAATTCTCTGATTTTATCGGTACAATTTGCACGCTGAGCATGGCAGCAACTGTTTTTAAGCCAGGGTATGTATGTAAGTCAACACCAATTCGATCTCCGGGTTTACAAAGACTTGCCAATGCAGCGGCAATCGCATTTTGTCCTCCATTTGCAAATAATATACGCTCTACGGATGTTTCGAATCCGCTTCTTTTGATTAACTGTACAGCTGCATCTTTTTGCCAAAGGCTTTCACCTGACCTGCCATAGCTGAACCACTTTTCATAGTCTGACTCTTGCAGCATGGTTTTAAGTTGAAGCAGGAGAGGTTCATATGAAGTATCATCCGGCAGTGTTGCACCCATTTCTATTAAATGCTTCGGCTCTGTATCCTCGAGTAAATAAGCATTCGACAAAGCATCGTATGATACGTAGGTACCACTTCCAACAGAGGCGCTTAGCAATCCTTTTAGCTCACAGACTTTAAAAGCTTTTGAAATGGTACTTACGTTTAAATCCAAATAATCAGCCAGTTCTCTCTGGGGAGGAAGTTTGGTTCCGGGTATGATAACACCATGGATTATATCTCGTTCCAATTGCTCAGCTAACGCTTTGTAGATAGGCTTATTAGTTTTATCAAGAACTGGCTTCCAGCTCATAGGATAGTTATCAAAAGAATTAATAGGCATAATTTACATTCCTTTTTAAGCAAATTTATAATGCTGATTTGTTATTTAATTATAGGCGTATTAGGGTTGGGAGCTACAGTTGCTATTATGACTGTTTCTAATGACGTAGTTCAATTAGTTTTTCTAATAAATAAATGTATTATTGGTAATACTACTTCTTGTTTTAAACCATTGCTTTTAACGTTTAAATATATTGAAGGTCGGGAAAAGTAATAAATAATAACTCCTTTAGAAGGATACTGAAAAGAAACTTATTGTAATTATTATAATTGAATAATTTATATTAGATAACAAGTATAATAATTGATGAAATGGAATTTGAATGTTAGAATTATTTCGAATAATCTAAGGAGGTACACCAATTTGGCTGAGAATAAAGATAAGAATGTTGAGAGAAAGACCCTAACTACTAGGCAGGGGCATCCAGTTACAGATAATCAGAATATCCGTACGATTGGTGACCGAGGTCCGGCAACACTTGAGAATTATCACTTTATCGAAAAAATTTCCCATTTTGACAGGGAAGAGGTACCAGAGCGGGTTGTACACGCAAGGGGTGCTGGGGCGTTTGGTTATTTTGAAACGTACGGAAAAGTAGGGGACGAGCCTGTAGAAAAGTATACACGTGCAAAAGTCTTTTCGGGCGCTGGTAAGAAAACGCCATTGATGGTTCGTTTCTCTACAGTAGCGGGGGCAAAAGATTCTCCGGAAACTGCTCGAGATCCTCGTGGTTTTGCAGTGAAGATGTATACGGAAGATGGAAACTGGGACTTGGTTGGTAACAACCTGAAGATTTTCTTTATCCGTGATGCGATGAAGTTCCCGGATATGATTCATGCGTTCAAAGTAGATCCAGCGTCAAACGTCCCTAATCCGCAGCGCATGTTTGACTTTGTGTCACGTACGCCTGAGGCAACACATATGATTACATTCTTATTCTCGCCATATGGCATACCAGCAACATATCGCCATATGCAAGGTTCAGGTGTCAATACTTATAAATGGGTAAATGAAAAGGGAGAAGCAGTCCTGGTGAAGTACCACTGGGAACCGAAGCAAGGCATCCGAAATTTGACCCAAGAAGAAGCAGATTACATTCAAGGAAAGAACACCAGTCATGCAACACAAGATTTATATGAGGCAATAGAGCAAGGGGATTACCCGGAATGGGAGCTATTTGTTCAAATCATGGAAGATGATTATCATGAAGAGCTGGACTTTGATCCTCTTGATGACACGAAACTATGGCCGGAAGATAAATTCCCATGGCTTCCAGTAGGAAAAATGGTTTTAGATCGTAATCCAGTGGACTATCACGCAGAGATTGAGCAAGCAGCATTTGGTACTGGCGTGCTTGTCGATGGAATGGACTTTTCTGACGACAAAATGCTGCAAGGCCGTACTTTTTCTTATTCCGATACGCAGCGCTACCGTGTAGGAGCCAACTACTTGAAATTGCCTGTTAACGCACCTAAAACAACTATCCATACAAATCAGCATCGTGGACAGATGGATTTCCGGGACCCGAAAGAGTCCGGTGACAATCCGCATATCAATTATGAACCGTCCATGCTTGGCGGTTTGCAGGAAGCGGATAAAGGAGAACGGCCGCAGCACCGTCCAACATATAACGCTGCAGCTATGAGCGCGCCGATCGATCGCCCGAATAACTACGGGCAAGCAGGTGAAACGTATCGCAACCTTGAGGATTGGGAGCGAGATGAGTTAATCAATAACTTGTCCAATGCTTTGGCTGTTTGTGATAAATCAATCCAAGACGCCATGGTGGAGCACTTTACACAGGCAGATGAGGAATATGGCCGTCGTGTGAAGGAAGGCATTGAGGCGAAGCTGAAAGAAATCAAAGAAAACAAAGAAGAAAATAAGCTTCCAGGACGCGAAGCAGGGCACACGAAATTTGGTCAAGGTTCATTAGCTGCAAATGAAGCTACTGATGAAGCTGTAGAGAATAGCCGTAAATCAGATGAGTATTAAGAAATAATGTTTGTACAAAAAGGCTGTCATGTGACAGCCTTTTTGTATGCATTTTTTAGCTTGCTGCCCTGATCAGTCGAAGTATTTTCAATTCGAAATCCTACAAACTTATAACTAAGGATATATTCATCTAGTTTGTGTTATTTAACATCCTCTTGATGAATTAGAGACTCTATGTCTTCTTAATGTCATATGCAGCACTTCTGCTGGAGCTTTTCGCATTATAAAATACCGGATTCCAATAGAGGAATCCGGTATTATAGTGCCCTCTCTAAGTGGACGGGTCTATTTTAGATATCAGCATCCTAAGAGAAGGAAGTATGAAATTTCATTTAAGCTAATCTCGTCTTAAAGTCTTGATAACCAAACTCGCGCACGACCTTACAATCTCCATCTTTATCTCGTACCGCAATGGCAGGTAAGGGCATACCGTTGAATGTGTTGGTTTTTACCATGGAATAAATAGCCATATCTCCGAAGACTAATCTATCGCCGCTTTTTAAAGGCTGATCGAAAGAATAATCTCCTATTACATCACCTGTAAGGCATGTTTGCCCGCCAAGGCGATATGTGAATGGCTTCTCGCCAGATTCGCCTGAGCCTAATAGAGGGGGGCGATATGGCATTTCCAATACATCTGGCATATGACAAGTTGCGGAAGTATCAAGAATGGCTATTTCAATTCCATTCTTATGAATATCAAGCACTGATGTAATCAGATAGCCTGCATTAAGCGCAATGGCTTCTCCTGGCTCTAGATATACTTCTAGATCGTACTTTTCCTGCATTCTATTAATACACTTTTCTAGAGTGGGGATATCATAATCCTCTCTAGTGATATGGTGACCGCCGCCAAAGTTGATCCATTCCATTTGCGGCAGCCATTGACCGAATTTTTCTTCCACGGCATTTAGAGTCGTCTCTAAATCGTCCGAATTCTGCTGGCAAAGGGTATGGAAGTGCAGTCCTGAAACACCTTCAAGCAACTCTGGAGAGAAATCTTCCTGTTTCACTCCGAATCTGGAACCTGGGGCACATGGATCATAAATTTCATGTCCATCTTGTGTGGAACATTCAGGGTTAATACGCAAGCCAACTTTTCTGCCAGCCTCAAGAGCCTTATCCTTAAATTTTTCCAGCTGTGAGAAAGAGTTAAAGATAATATGATCACAAATGGATATGATTTCGTCGATTTCATCTTCACGATAGGCAGGGGCAAAGACATGATTTTCCTTGCCCATTTCCTCGTAACCTAGACGAGCTTCGAACAGGCCGCTCGCTGTTGTGCCGCTTAAATACTTTCCAATCAAGGGGTACATTGCTGTCATGGAAAAAGCTTTTTGAGCTAACACAATTTTTGCACCTGTACGCTGCATGACGCCATTCAGGATTTTTAGATTCTTTTCGACGAGACCTTCGTCAACTACATAACAAGGGGTTGGTAATTCTTCAAACCGCATGTTATCGAACGGACTCCTGATCTTTAGCTGCAGGCTCCTCAACAAGCACTGGATTGAAGTCTTCTACCCAAGGAAGGCCCCATTTGTTCAGCTCTTCCATGAATGGATCTGGATCAAACTCTTCAATGTTAAACACGCCTGGTTTGTTCCATTTGCCAGTCATGATCATAGCTGCTCCAATCATGGCAGGAACGCCAGTTGTATAAGAGACAGCTTGAGAACCAACTTCTCTGTAGCATGCTTGGTGGTCACAGACATTGTATACATAGTAAGTTTTTTCTTTGCCGTCTTTTTTACCTTTGAAGATACAGCCAATGTTTGTTTTTCCAACTGTACGCGGTCCAAGTGTTGCTGGATCTGGTAATACAGCTTTTAGGAACTGAAGTGGAATAATCTGTTTTCCTTCGAATTCGATTGGTTCGATGGAAGTCATTCCTACATTTTCAAGAGCTTTAAGGTGTGTAAGGTAGCTTTGGCCAAATGTCATGAAGAAACGAATACGCTTGATACCAGGGATATTTACAGCAAGAGATTCAAGCTCTTCATGGTAAAGCAAGTACATATCTTTTTTACCAACTTCAGCAAAGTCATACTCACGCTTGATTTCCATTGGTTCTGTTTCGATCCATTCGCCATTTTCCCAATATCTTCCGTTAGCAGAAACCTCACGGATATTGATTTCAGGATTGAAGTTCGTTGCGAAAGGATAGCCATGGTCTCCGCCATTACAGTCAAGGATATCGATATATTCGATTTCATCAAAGTAATGCTTTAGTGCATATGCAGAAAACACACCTGTAACACCTGGATCAAAACCGCTGCCTAAAAGAGCAGTGATTCCTGCTTTTTCAAAACGCTCGCGGTATTCCCACTGCCATTTGTATTCAAATTTAGCTGTATCCTCTGGCTCGTAGTTTGCTGTGTCCATATAGTGTGTTTTTGTTGCAAGACAAGCATCCATGATCGTCAAATCCTGATACGGTAATGCTAAGTTCATGACAATATCCGGTTTTACTTCTTCGATTAGAGCGATTAGCTCATCTACATTATCTGCATCCACTTGCGCCGTGGTGATTTTTGTTTTACCGCCATCTAATTTTGCTTTTAACTCATCACATTTAGATTTTGTACGGCTTGCGATACAAATCTCTTCAAATACCTCGCTGTTTTGAACGGCTTTGTGAACAGCTACTGAAGCTACGCCGCCAGCGCCAATAATAAGTGCTTTACCCATTCTTTTATCTCCTAACTAAGATAGATTTTTGTCTAGCAAAGAAGAATACTGAACCAACCAAGCGATCAGAGTTGTTGCCACTTGCACGGCTGCAGGAAAGAAATACTTAGAAATAGTTCCCTAAAAACAAAAAAGCAAGTGCCAGAAACGCTAATCGCGCATCACACTTGCTTTAGATATAATTATCAATATTAAAATAGCATAGTAACTCCAGAACAAAAGCAGTCCAATTAAACTGAGTCTTTTGCAAGAAAGCTTTTTAATATTCAAGAATATATCAAATAGGATCAGAGTCTAATAGCAAATAATTACTTTTACCACTCTTATTGACCGTTTCACAAGTTGATGTGCATAAGCACTGGTTGTAAAGTAACCAACTTATAAAATTTGAGCTTCTAACTCAATCAATAGGGCAACTAAAGTTGCCAATCGGCATTTGACCCGGCTGTCCGTATGGCCCTTAAACTTCCCTCAAGAGAGAAGTGGTCAAAATTATCTGCTTGGAAAGATCCAGATATATTGAATAGCAGCTTTCCAAATAACGCATCTATTATACTAACACATATAATTTATATAGCAATAGACAAATTTCATTATATTTTTTACATATATGACATAAAAGTCTTGAATGGTTACCATACACTATGTGTTTTGATGAAGACGAAGTTCCACATATCCCAAAAAATTAACGAGACGACCTACAAGATAAGACTGGAGGCAGCCTTTGGACTTCTTTTCGATGATGAGGATAAGAATGAAGTTGATACTATAGGTGGTTGGTTCTTTAGGAATAGCAATGAAGTTAAGGTAACGACAGAATTAGAAGTACACGGTTATACATTAACTGTAATCGAGATGGAAGACCATCAGATATTGACTATAAAGATGAAGAAACTGACTTCGGAATTCAAACAACAAGATAATGTGGTGTCTTCATAATTATAGAAAGACATAACAAAGAATCCCCTTTCATTCTTCAAAAAGGGGATTCTTTCTGTTGCTTAGAATGACCCCCCCTAATTTAAACCATTCCATTATAAGAATGAATTTGTACCAGTTAATACCCTTTCTACAAAATATGACAAAATCATTAGTGAAAAGCTTCACTTTCTAGTACTTCTTACCGATATAAAGAGGAATCATGTGCAGAGGAGCTAGTATTTTATGAATTCTACGATTCAGGCAGTAGTCAATATTGCCCCCATTATAAAAGATACATTAGGCCCGACAGCGGCAATAGGTGTAATGGATACAGAGAAGTTTGTCTATTTCGCTCCATCAACGCTTCTGAAGCTGGACGTTGAAGCAGGAAAATCAAGACTTGATGAACATGAGGTTTATTTGCGAGCCATCAAAGGGGAACACATTATTTCTAAAACCGAAGATCCTGAAATATTCGGTGTACCGGTCGTGACCTCCATAACTCCTATTCGGGATATGGAAACAAACGAAATTGTTGGTCTTTTGTCTTTATCTCGGACATTGGAGCATCAAGATAAGCTAGACAAAGAGCTTAGCAGACTTAATAATGTAATCGATGCATTGCAAGGTAAGGTACAGTATGTAGCTGCACAAGCAGAGGAACTTTCTGCTACTAGTAGTGACATCAACCAGCAAGCGAACAATGCAAACCAAAACTCCCGCCAAATAGGTGAAGTGGTTCAATTGATAGAACAAATTTCCACACAGACAAATCTTCTTGGATTAAATGCAGCCATCGAGGCAGCTCGTTCTGGCGAAGCAGGAAAAGGCTTCGGCGTTGTTGCAGATGAAATCCGTAAACTTTCCGATAATACGAAGGAAGCAGTTCAGACAATCGGGAAATCCCTAACAGAGATACGATCCAGCATTGAAAACCTGACACTCAGTATTAATGAAGTCTCCACTTCATCAGAGGAGCAGTCTGTCGTCATGGTCGAATTCATGAATGACATTCAAGCTTTGGACGAAAAGAGTAAACAAATCATAGAAACAATGAAGAAAGTAACTAACCAGGAATAGGAGATTAGAATATGAATCTAACATTACAAGCGTTGGTCCATCTAGCACCCGAAATCAAAAAAAACCTTGGTGAGAATTGCTCTGTGGTCGTTACCGACACAGAGAATTTTATTTTTTCTTCCCAGTCGAAAGACTTTGATTATAGCGTTAATGTCGGCGATTTTGCTTTTTCTGAGGACAACGATATACTGCGTCAGGCATTAAATGGAGAAAAGGTACAAATACATATTCCAAAAGAGCGTTATGGTGTTGGTATGCAATACTCCGCTAATCCTATTCGTGATGAAAATGGGGAGATTGTCGGTGTATTCCAAATCACCAAAACCTTGAAAGACGAAGAAATACTTGATAAAGAGCTGGATGAATTACGCACCATTGTCAGCAGTCTGCAAGGAAAAGTGCAGCAAGTTGCAGCGCAGGCTGAAGAACTTTCCGCTACGAGCACGGATATCAATGGTCAAGCAGCTTATGCAAATGAGAACTCCCAGGAAATTAGTAAGGTTGTTCAACTGATTGAGGATATTTCAACACAGACAAACTTATTGGGCTTGAATGCAGCTATTGAAGCAGCCCGTTCCGGCGATGCTGGAAGAGGATTCGGCGTCGTGGCAGATGAAATACGCAAGCTTTCCATAGGGACGAAGGAAGCAGTCGGTACAATCGGTCAATCCCTTCAGGAAATACGAACAAACATGGAGAATTTGACTGTGAGTATCGGTGAAGTGTCCACTGCATCCGAAGAGCAATCTCGTGTAATGGTAGAGTTCATGGAAGATATACAGAATCTTGATCAACAAAGCAATGATATCGGACAATACATCAAAGACATCACAAATTAAGACGGACTAGCACATAGCTACTTCATTGAAAAAGGGGATAAAACAATGAAATCTTTAGTATATTACGGATCAAAAGATGTAAAAGTTGAAAATATCGCTGAGCCAGAGGTCAGCCAAGAAACGGTTAAAGTCAAAGTTAAATTCGCAGGTATATGCGGTACTGATCTTCACGAATATCTGCATAAGACCTTTGTAACAGAAGATAAAATGATTTTAGGTCATGAGTTTACTGGTGAGATTGTTGAGGTGGGCGACAATGTAACCAAATTTAAAGCTGGTGATAGAGTAGCCGTAGAACCTATTTGGGGATGTGGCGAGTGTGATACCTGTAAAACAGGAAACTATAATATATGTCCTGATATGAAATCATACGGAATCCACGAGAATGGCGGCTTTGCAGAATACGTTGTAGTAAAAGAAGCAAATGTATTTGCACTGCCGGCTACACTCAGCTTTGAATTGGCAGCTTTAATAGAACCTCTAGCTGTTGTATTACAAGCAATCAGAAAAAGCAAATTTAAAATTGGCGACAGCGTAGCGCTTTTTGGTGCAGGACCCATCGGACTGCTTTTATCAGAAAGTTTAAGAGCAGCAGGAGCAAGTAAGATCTTTGTGGCTGAAGTAAGTGAGGAACGCAGAAAATTAGCTTTGGAAATGGGAGCGGATATCGTTATTAACCCGATAGAGGAAGATGCAGTGCAAGTTATTAAGAATAATACGAATGGCGGAGTGGATGTTTCCTTTGATGTTGCCGGGGTGGAAGCTACATTCAATCAATCTCTTGATTGCATCAAACCTAATGGGGAATTTATGATTGTCAGTGTTTTCGCGAATCCAGTTAACTATCACCCAACAATGCAAGTAGTCAGTGAGAAGAAAATCAATTCCTCTCTTGGTTACAATAATATTTTTAGCCAAGCAATTGATTTGTTAGCTAAGGGATCATTGAATGTTAAGCCAGTCATTACGAGTATTATAGAGCTGGACAACATAGTAGCAGATGGTTTTGAAAAACTGATAAATGATAAAAATGAATGTAAGATCTTAGTTAAGCCTAGTTAAGATAGGAAAAAGGAAGATCAGTTTGATATGCTCCCTTTCAAGTAGACAGTTAAACCTAACTGTTTACTTAAGGGGAGTTTTTTAAGTTGAAGATTCCATACATCATAATTTTACTTTTTGGATGAGATTGTTTTCACTTGATTCATTTTAAGTTCAACTTAAGTTAGTTGAATAAATAACTGTAAAGAACTTATTAGATTACAGAATAGCTTCAAATAGAGATCCTTGAGTCATGGAAAGCTGGAATAGAGGTAAACAATCGTAGTTGGAGGTAAGAGCTCGATTTCGGTTACAATAGACTTTATTGAAGGAAAAGCTTACACTGGTACAATGTGCACGTAGAATGTTCATAAATGATCTTTCTTTATACTAAGTTTATTTGAAATAGCATACGATATATCCCACATTTCGTTCTTCTGTGGTTTTTGGAGTGGTACTAGATAACCTTTTGATGATGTTAGCTATCAACCTAAAAAGATACGTGGGAATAGGTAGTAAGGGGCATGAGTTATGGATAGAAACAACCAAACATCAAATGATTTACAAAAAGGGTTAAAAAACCGCCATGTGCAGATGATCGCACTGGGCGGAGCAATTGGAACCGGCTTATTTTATGGATCTGCTTCTTCCATTGGATTAGCAGGACCGGCAATCCCGCTGGCTTATCTGGTAGGCGGCTTGATGATATTTTTTATCATGCGGGCCTTGGGGGAGCTTTCGGTTGATACGCCAAACTCTGGTTCCATCAGTTATTATGCATATGAGAACTTAGGAGGCTTTTTCGGGTTCTTCTCCGGATGGAACTATTGGTTCAATTACGTGGCAGTAACGATGGCGGAGTTGACGGTCGTCGGTATATACGTCCAATATTGGTTTCCGGAAGTACCGTCCTGGCTGACAGCATTCGGATTCCTTGTCTTGATTACTTGCATTAATTTACTTAGTGTCAAGCTTTATGGAGAATTCGAGTTTTATTTCGCTCTCATCAAAGTGGTAGCTATTATTGGCATGATAATTCTAGGTTTGATAATCATCTTCACTGGTTTTGGCAATAACGGTGTACCGACCGGTTTCTCCAACTTATTTGATGAAGGAGGCTTCCTGCCAAACGGAATGATAGGTGTTCTTCTGGCACTTGTACCTGTTATGTTCAGCTTTGGCGGTGTCGAGCTGGTAGGGATAACAGCGGGTGAAGTGGATACACCTAAAAAAACGATTCCTAAAGCAATTAATCAAGTTGTTTACCGCATCTTAATCTTCTATGTTGGTTCAATGATTGTAATCACAGCTATCTTCCCATGGAATCAAATAGACGGGGAAAGCAGTCCTTTTGTTCAAATACTCGATGGCGTCGGTATACCGGCAGCAGCTGGAATATTGAATATTGTTGTCTTGACTGCGGCTGTGTCGGCGCATAACAGCAGCTTGTACAGTAATGGGCGCATGCTGCATGCCTTAGCGAAGCAAGGCAACGCACCACGATTCCTGCAGCGTACCGGGAAACGGACAGGTGCACCAGTACCAGCCATCTTACTCTCTTCCGGGGTGGCAGGAATTGCTGTTATAGTCAACTTCTTAATGCCGGAAAAGGTGTTCGGCTATGTGATGGCGACTGCGACGGTTGCAGGTATCATCAACTGGAGTATGATTGTTATCATCCATTTAGCATTCCGAAAGCGCATAGGAAAGGAAGCAGCAAGCAAGTTATCCTTCAAGCTGCCGCTTTATCCTATCTCCAATTATGTTGTAATGCTATTCCTGGCAGCGGTGCTCGTCATCATAGGATTCATGCCGGATTATCGTTTGGCTCTTTATATATTGCCTTTGTGGGTGCTGATACTGGTAATAGGATATAAACTGAAGAAAAAATAAAAAATGCGTGTCCATTATAGGGACACGCATTTTTCATTAATTTACTGGCTATCGTATACCCTGACAGGATTTTACCTTAAGGATTACTTCTCTAATTGCTCTTCCCCCCAATAGCAAATTGCATCTAATACAGGAATCAAAGATAATCCTTTTTCGGTTAAGCTATATTCCACTTTTGGAGGCACTTGAGGATATTCTTTGCGATTAACTAGCTGATCGTTTTCCAGTTCTTTCAGCGTATTGGTTAAAGTTTTAAAAGAAATATTGCCTAGCATCCGTTTTAACTGATTATAGCGAATAGGATCATTGCTTAAATATAAGGCATATAAGACTGACATTTTGTATTTCCCCCCAATTAAAGACAACGTAAATCCAAAACCAGTTTCCTTTATCTGATCTTTAAATTCATAGCGATCCATTCAACACTCTCCTTTAGGTAAGTATCGCACTTTAATTACCGTACTTGTAGAAGGGTAAGGCATTCAATAAACTAAATGTACATCAAGCTATGATGCAAAGAAAGCGAAAAAGGAGGAAACAATAATGAAGACCATTGTCTATGCTCATCCTTGGGAAGGGAGCTTTAATCATGCGATCTTAACTAGCATAACAAAAGACTTAGAAGCCAAAAGAGAGAAATTTCAAGTGATCGATCTTTATAAAGATGAGTTTAACCCCGCCTATACAGCTGAAGAATTGAAGTTATTTAACAAAGGAGAAACGCCGTACAAATTAGTTAAGGAATATCAGGAAAAATTAAGCCAAGCCACAGAATTGATATTTATTTTCCCGGTCTGGTGGTGGGACTTACCTGCTATTTTAAAGGGTTTCATCGATAAAGTGATGTTGAGTGGCTTTGCTTTTCTAGAAGACAAAGAAAAAGGTGAGCTGAAAGGATTATTGACCAACATAAGAAAAACAACTGTCATTTCAACTTCTACAACTGATAAAGCTTACATTGAATCGGAAGGTGGAAACGCTATTCAGGGAGTCTTTATTAACAGAACACTAGCTGACTTGGGATTAAGAAATGATGACACAAAATGGGTTCATTTTTCTGGGGTAAACGTAACAACGGATGAGAAAAGAAAAATGTTCTTACAAGAAATACCCCTCAAACTTTGAGTTGATTTTTCTGCTTGACCTTTTCAGAGTGATAGGGGCATATCTTTATTCTGAGAGAAAACAAGGAATTGTATAAGTCTGGTGTAAAAGAACGTAGTACTCATCACACAGTATCCGGCTTACTCCAGTCACAAAAATGTATAGCGAAAAGCCACACTTGTAGTAAAGTGTGGCTTCGTTCATCTTATTATTTATCTACCCTTAAATTCTTGAAATAATATTCTTTGTCATGATCCGTAATCTCCCTGCGTACTCGGCACGGATTACCTACAGCAACAACATTGGAAGGTATGTCTTTTGTAACTACACTGCCAGCCCCAATGACTGTATTGTCTCCTACTGAAATACCCGGAAGAAGAATTGCACCAGCACCTATCCAACAGTTTTTTCCTACAGTTACTGGTACATTAAATTGATATGCTTCTTCACGGAGTTCTGGCCAGATAGGATGCCCAGCTGTTGCTATCGTTACATTAGGGCCTATCATTGTATAGTCTCCGACGTAAATATGCGTGTCATCTACTAAAGTTAAATTAAAATTGACGTAAACATTCTTTCCGAAATGAACATGGTTGCCACCCCAATTTGCGTGGAGTGGGGGCTCTATATAGCAACCTTCCCCAATCTCAGCGAACATTTTTTTTAGCAAAGCTTCTCTTTTTTCTATTTCGGTTGGTCGCGTTTGATTAAAGTCGTATAGTCGTTCGAGGCATACTATTTGTTGAGCTGCAAAATCTTTATCTCCTGGTAGATACATACTGCTATTGTGCAGTCTATCTTTAAAACTTTTATCCATATGTACAGCCTCATTTCTTCAAAAAAGTTAATTATAGTCTTAGCTAACGTCTTTCATTACGTTCTCACCTATCAAGAAGTTTCAAGACCTGATTATTGGCTCAATCGTTTAGGCTTAACACTAATTTCGTTAGCGCGTATTAAAATCAACCGACAGAACATTATCCCTGCTACACATACTAGAAGAAAATAAGGAAATATCAAAAAGGAAATGTTGGCCAACAACTGTCCTAGCAAGGGCGCCACTAAAGTAGCACCAGTGTAAGCAAAGGCCATTTGAATTCCCATAGCTGCTTGTGAATGAACTACTCCAAAATATACAGGAGTTTGGTGTAACATAGAAGGGTAGATTGGTGCAAGACCGGTTCCTATAATGACAAAGGATAATAGAGTAAATATCGTGGGAAATGGAAGTAACATTATAACTAAACCGGAAGCAGCCAAAGTACATCCCAGCTGAATTAATGCTTCATTCTTTATTCGTATTGATAGAAATCCACTTAACATACGGCCTGCTGTCATACCAAGAAAGTACAAAGAAATCCAACCAGCGGCACTTTCGGCTGGGACATTCTCTATTTTGACTAAGTAACTAGAACCCCAGAGCATTATACAAGCCTCTGTTGATGCTATAAAGAAAAATGACACCATTCCAAAGGCAGATCCTTTTTTCTTAAAGGAGTTCAGCAATCCCATTTTATTTTCTGAATTGGTTTCTTTCGTATATTGAATTCTCTTACTATCAGCATTTTCGTATTCTTTCCACTTTGAAAGTGAAAAGAGGAGCAGTAAAACTAATGCAAACTGCAATAATGAAATGGTAAAATAACCGCTTCTCCAAGAATTCCCCCAAACAACTAATACTGATAATATAACAGGGCCGAGCAGAGCTCCAACTCCCCAGAAAGCGTGTAACCAGTTCATATGTTTTGCTTCGTAGTGAGTAGCGACAAACCTGTTTAAAGCTGCATCCACCGCTCCAGCACCCAGTCCCAATGGTATAGCACATACTATCAGCCATATAAATGAAGGAGAAAATGCGAAACCAAGCAGTGCGATAGCAGTCATAGATATACTTATTATAACAATCTTACCCGTACCCAAAACTCTAATTAATCTATATGAAAACAGACTGGATACTATTGTTCCTATAGATATAATAATAGAAGCAATACCTGCATTCCAAATCGGAACCCCAAGATCAGTGTTCATAAGCGGCCACGCAGACCCTAATATAGAATCGGGTAAACCTAAGCTGATAAATGATAAGTAAATTAAGAAGATGAAGAACATGATATCCTCCTATTCCTAAAAAGGAAGCTTATACTGCAAATAAACAGCAATTACCACCCTGTGTTAACGAGTTATTCGCATAAACTTAATTAATTATATTTTTATTCATCGATCTCCTGCTTCATTCATTGGAAACATGCATGAAATTAGAAGCGATAACTTTTTAAGGATGAAATAAATTAGGAGTAGAGGCCGTTACAGCCAATAATTTTGCAAGGGACAAAAGAGAGCACTTTTACTCGTATTTTCCTTTCTAATAAGGAGATATTGAGAAAGCAATGCCTGGGCTTCCTAAAACTATTGATAAAAAAATAGGAGATGTGTATAATCCTACTTACTGTGAAAAAAATATTCTTTTCTTCTTATTTAGAGAGATGGAGGGACTGGCCCGAAGAAATCTCGGCAGCGGAACTTATGAGATTAAGTTGCTGTGCCAAATCCAGCAAGCTGCGGCTTGATAGATAAGAGGAGCGTTTTATAGATATAAAGCCTCTTCTTATGGATGTAAGAGGGGCTTTATTTTTTTGCAATAAAACAAAATCAGAGGTGAATCAATGAAGAAAGCAAATCCATGGGCTCTCATCCCATTTATTGTTTTTTTAGTTTTATTTATTGGATCCGGGATTATCACAGGAGATTTTTATAAATTTCCGGTCATAGTAGCAATCACAATAGCAGCGGCTGTAGCTTTGTCTATGAATCGAAGAGAATCCCTTACAAATAAGGTCGATATTTTCTGCAAAGGTGCAGGTAATAGCAATGTCATGCTGATGGTGATCATATTCATTTTAGCAGGAGCGTTTTCTGAAGTTGCCAAAGGCATGGGAGCAGTAGAGTCTGCTGTAAACCTTACTACATCAGTTGTTCCGCAAAACCTGCTAGTTGTAGGATTGTTTGTCATTGCATGCTTTATTTCCTTGTCGATGGGCACATCTGTTGGATCCATTGTAGCACTAGCTCCAATTGGAGTTGGAATAAGCGATGAAACTAGTCTTTCGCTGGCTTTGGTGATGGGAGTGATTGTTGGTGGTTCGATGTTCGGTGATAATCTATCCTTCATATCAGATACAACGATAACTTCCGTTCGCACGCAGGGCGCACAGATGAAAGATAAATTTAAGGTTAATTTTTGGATTGTGTTACCGGCAGCAATTGTTACGTGCATCATTTTAGGATTTATCGCAATTGGTGAATCAGCTCAAGTAGAACAAATTAACTATAATTGGATAAAGATAATTCCTTACGTCCTAGTTATAGTTTTTGCTTTAATTGGTATGAACGTCTTCCTCGTACTTGTGCTGGGAATTGTTCTTGCGGGAGCTGTTGGCTGGATAGATGGCAGCTACTATTTCATGAGCCTGATGCAGCAGATTGGGGATGGAATGGCAGGTATGTATGAGATTGCCTTCCTTGCAATATTAATAGCTGGAATGGTAGAGATAATTAAGTTTAATGGAGGAATTGATTATATTCTGCACCTTGCAACGCGAAGAATTAAAACGAAAAAGGGTGCCGAATTTAGTATCGCCGGACTTGTAAGTCTAACTGATGTTTCAACTGCTAATAACACAATCTCTATATTGATTACTGGTCCACTAGCTAAAAATATTGCAAATCAGTATGGGATAGAACCGAGAAAATCAGCTAGTATATTAGATCTTTTCTCTTGCTCAATCCAAGGTCTTTTACCATACGGAGCTCAATTATTGACTGCTGCAACCGTTGCAGGAATTTCGCCAATGAGTATCATTCCATACAGCTTCTATCCAATCTTGGTAGGTATTTGTGGTATTATTGCCATCTTAATTGGCTATCCAAAGAAGAAAAATACTTTGGAAAAATAACTTTTCAGCTCTCCCTTAGAGCAAATGTGTATTTATTAATCTTCCTTCCAGTACGGGAATAGAAGCATTTTAGGAACAAGCGGAATTATATCGTAAACTAGCTTATTGGTTAAAAACTGGTTCTGCCTAATAGAAAAAACTAGCACACTTTTACAACAACAAAACTAAATAGTATGAAGTAAGTATGAAAAACAGCTGCATCTCTGGGAAACACAAGCAGCTGTTTTTCTTATTTATAAAGCCAATCTCTGCGGAATTTGAAGAGAATAATCAGATAAATATTCAAAACCCTTACCAATTCCCCCAGCTGCGTGACTGTCTGAGCCAGGAACAAGCGGAATTCCCATTTTTGCTGCGTGCGCTATAAGCTCAACTGGCGGATAGATTTCTTTACATAATGGTTTATAAAGACCAGCTGTATTCACATCAAGCTCATATCCTTTTCTCTTTATGAGTTCCAGAATGTGTTTCTGTTCCTCTGAGAAAGAAGCCGGCTTCTGATAAGCAAGCTGAAATTTTTGAATCAGCGTAATATGACCAATTCTTCCTGGTTTATAGTGACCAAGATCAGCTTCAATGGAAGACTGGAGATTATCATAATAAGCTTTATATAATGGTAAAAGTCCTCCAAATGCATCAGCAGCACGCCCAAATTCATCCTCACTATGATCAATACAGAAGAAAGACTTATCCGGTGCTTGGAGCATGTGCACGGAAAGGATACCATCATTCATTTCCGGACCGTATGTATCAAGGAAAGTTTGTGTTTCTTGTTCGTAGCCTCTGATATAATCAACTTCAAAGCCAATATTGATTTGCAGATCATTTTTATATTGTCTTTGCAGCTCTTTGCCTTCCATTACATAGGCTTCCACCTTGTTTCGGTCCATGGTGCTGTCACGATGTGGAGCGGGATCTGTAAAGCTTTCCGGTAGCGGAGCATGTTCTGTAAATGATATATGGGTAAGTCCTTTTTCGATTGCCTGCAGAACGTAGGCTTCCATTTTATCGTCTGCGCCGTGCTGGCAATACTGAGTATGTACGTGAAAATCTCCTGGCATATGGTTGTTCCTTTCGTTATGTATTGACGTTAGTATCTCATTATGTTACATTCAAATCAACAGAAATCCTTTATCTAAGTAAAGTAGTAGAATGATAAAGAAAGAATCGGAGGCTTATAGATGTTCTTACCAGCAGGAAGTCGTGATTTGACAGGTCGACAGCTTGTCAATCGTGTCAGCATATATGAAAAGTTTCAGTCTGTCGTGAATTTACGAAATTATCAAGCGATTGAAACACCTGTCATTGAGTATAGCACAACATTTACCAATCCTTATGCAGGTATGACACTTAAAAAGATGCTGAAATGGTTTGATGAAGAAGGGGAAATCGAAGTATTGCGCCCGGATTGGACGATTGCTGTTGCTCGTGCGCTTGCGAATCAGCAGTCTGATCAGCAGAAATGGGCGTATGCTGGATCAGTCTTCAAAAAGGATCATGCGGGCGTCGAAAGCCATCAGGCTGGCATCGAAATCATCCGGACCCCAGGTCTGTATGGAGAATATGAAAGTTTGTTCACAGCAGTCCGCTTCCTTCGGGAACTAGGATTGCAAAAGTATAGCATCGAGCTCGGTCATACGGAAATCTTCGAGACATTTATTTCTTCTCTGGAACTTATTGATGCTGATGCTTCTAACATTAGACAGGCGATGCATGATAAGCGAAAAGATGAAGTATATCGTCTTGTCAAGGAAGCAGGAAATGAGGAGACAGCCGAAGCAGTCGCTGCATTAGCAGATGCATTTGGCGGAACAGCGATTTTAGATAAATTCGCTGGGGCGTGGGAAAATAACTCTAAACTATTACCTGTTATTCAAGAGCTTCAGCAGCTTGCGGCTGCTTTGGAAGAGCTTGATCAGGATGTCATCGTGGATCTGGGGCGTGTAAAGCAGCTTCCATATTACAATGGCGCCATGTTCAGAGGTTTCCTGGTCGAAAGTGGAGCGGAATGCTTCTCTGGCGGCAGATATGACGAGCTGTACGAACAGTTTGGCGGAAAGATGAGCGCTGTCGGCTTGGCATTTGACATGGACGTTCTTGCGGCTGCGCTGCCAGCACCAGATAGACAAGAACGCATATGCTTGCTGACGGATGAGCAAGGTCTGATTGCAGCTGAAGCGCTGCGGTATAAATATCCAGATGCAGTTGTAGATATCAGGACAGAAGCAACAGCTGAAAATTATGATCGAGTTTATCAAGTTGTTAAGAGCGGAGAAGAATACGAGGTGGTCGAGAGATGAAACCAGTCATCGCATTAACGAAAGGTCGCGTCGAAAAGCAATTCCTTGCATATTTGGAGGAACGAGGCATCGACAGCAAACCGTTGGTGGAAAAAGGACGCAAGTTGAGCGTTGAAACGGATGAGGCAATCTATTTCTTCGCCAAAGGCGTAGATGTGACAACGTATGTACAGCATGGCATTGCGGATCTTGGAATCGTAGGAGAAGACATCATTGCCGAATTCCAGCCGGATGTATTCAATCTCTTCCCATTGCCATTTGGTGCCTGCAAGATGGCGGTTGCTGCTGAGAAGGATAAAGTTTGGCCGGACCGGAAAAAACGGATCGCCAGCAAGTACACAAATATCACGAAGCAATATTATTTAGAAAAAGGCGAGTCGGTCGACATCATCAAGCTGGAAGGGTCCGTGGAATTGGCTCCGCTGCTTGGATTGGCAGATGCCATTGTCGATATCGTAGAAACAGGTACAACCTTGAAAGAGAATGGTTTGGAAGTAATTGAAGATATCCAGCACTTTACGGCCAGAGTCATTGCTAACCGTTCCTCTTTAAAAATGAAACGGAATATTCTCCAGCCGTACCTTTCTGTTTTACAGGAGGAGGTGGCGCAATCGTGAAAAAAATAACCAGTACACAATTCCTCGAACAGTTTTGCACCCGGAAAGCAGACAGCGGTTTTGACCCTGAGATTCTTCAGTCTGTATCGGTTATTTTGAAGGATGTCCGGCTGGAAGGTGATCAGGCTGTACGGAAATATACCGAACAATTCGATGGTACAACAACAGATCAGCTTCTTGTGTCGGAAGCTGAGATAAAAGGGGCAAAAGCCAAATTGGCACCTGATACGTTGACAGCTTTAAAGCAAGCGGCGGCAAATATTCGTGCTTTTCATGAAAAGCAAGTCACAGCATCCCGCATCATGACTGCCGAGGAAGGCAAACAGCTCGGTCAGCTCGTCTTGCCGATGGAGCGAATCGGTATATATGTACCTGGAGGCAAGGCGGTATATCCGTCGACAATTCTGATGAATGCCATTCCAGCACGTCTGGCAGGTGTGAGGGAAATCATTATGGTAACACCAGTGAAGAACAATGGGGCGATTGCTCCTGTCTTAGTGGCTGCAGCTGAAATTGCCGGCGTGGATAAAATATATAAAATTGGCGGTGCACAGGCGATTGGAGCTCTGGCATATGGTACGGAAACGATCGCTTCAGTAGATAAAATTGTCGGACCGGGAAATGCATATGTAGCTGCGGCGAAAATGCTCGTCTTCGGTCAGGTTGGGATTGATATGATTGCTGGCCCATCCGAAGTAGCTATCATTGCAGACGCAACTGCTGATCCTGCATTTATAGCAGCGGATTTGCTGGCTCAGGCAGAACATGATGAAAATGCAAGAGTAGTCCTTTTGACAGACAGTGAGGCTTTGATCCAATCAGTAGAAAAAGAGCTGGAAAGCCAGTTGGAGAAGCTGCCTCGCAAAGCAATTGCAAGCGAAGCAATCAACGGGGATAGTGCTCTTGTTCTGACAAATTCTATGGGTGAGAGCTTCGAGTTATCGAATGCTTTTGCTCCCGAACACTTGGAAATCCAGACAGCTGACCCGCTATCAACTTTAGGAAAGATAAAACATGCTGGATCGGTCTTCCTTGGTTCCTATGCTCCTACAGCTTTAGGTGACTATTACGGGGGAACAAATCACGTATTGCCGACAAACGGCACAGCAAGATTCTCATCAGGGCTCAGTGTGGATGATTTTATTAAGAAAACGACATACACGTATTACGATAGACAAGCATTGGAGCAAGGCAGAACGGCTATCACTCAGCTGACAGAAGAGGAACAGCTGACAGGACATGGAGAATCGATCAATATCCGATTCAAGTCATAGACAGGGGGATGCAATAATGCGTACAGCAGAAAAAGCTCGAAAAACGTTCGAAACAGACATCAACATGCAGGTGAATCTGGATGACAACAGCAACATCTCAATCAATACTGGAGTAGGGTTCTTCGATCATATGCTGACATTGTTCGCAAGTCATGCCAGAATCGGACTAGTTGTAGAAGCAAAAGGTGATTTACATATCGACAGTCACCACACAGTGGAGGATACTGGCATTGTGCTCGGACAGCTGGTGAAAGAAGCGCTCGGTACAAAGGAAGGTATCAACCGCTATGGCAACGCCTTTGTGCCAATGGATGAAACATTAGGCTTTGTAGCTCTGGATATCAGCGGGCGCCCGTTCCTTGTGTTTGATGCAGAATTCGAAAATCCTAAACTGGGCAACTTCGATACAGAGCTGGTACGCGAATTTTTCCAAGCGTTTTCTGTGCACGCAGGTATTACACTGCATGCAAAGGTTCATTACGGATTCAATACGCATCACAAAGCAGAATCTTTATTCAAAGCCCTTGGCCAATCGCTGGCAATTGCCATTAAAGTGAACCCAGATATCAAAGGTGTCAACAGTACGAAAGGGATGATCGAATGATCGCAATCGTCGATTATGGCGTCGGCAATGTCGCTAGTGTCGCCAATGCTTGCAAGCAGCTTGGATATGAAACGATACTGACAGACAAAAAAGAGGAATTTGAGCAAGCAACACATATCATTCTGCCAGGTGTTGGATCATTCCGAGCCGCCATGGAGGAGATAAACAAGCGCAACTTGCGCGAAATGCTTCTTGATCTAGCTGCACGTAAACCATTCATTGGTATTTGTGTAGGCATGCAGCTGTTATTTGAAAAGGGCTTCGAACATGGTGAAACAGAAGGACTTGGTCTGATTCCAGGAACTGTTGATAAAATAGAAACAATTCACCTGCTTCCTCATATTGGCTGGAATGCATTAGAGGTAAGTGACCGTTTTCCAACTTACACAGAACAAAACGGTAAACATGTTTACTTCGTTCACAGTTATCAGGCGAACACACCGGAAGAATATATTGTTGCCAGTACGGAATATGGCACACAGATCCCTGCAATCGTGCAGAAAGGGAATATTTGCGGTATCCAGTTCCACCCGGAGAAAAGTGAGAAAGTAGGCCAGTTGTTATTGCAGAGCGTATTTGAAAGCAGCCAGCAGGCGTACAGCAAGGAGGAAGGCATATGATCGCAAAACGTATCATTCCATGTCTTGATGTGAAGGATGGCACTGTCGTCAAGGGTACGAATTTTGTTTCACTACGTGAACTCGGTGATCCTGTTGCCATGGCTGCGGCGTATTCGAAAAGCGGCGCAGATGAGATTGTGTTCCTCGACATTTCCGCAACACATGAAGGACGGGCGACGATGATGGACATCGTACGTCAGACTGCATTGCATGTGTTCGTGCCTTTTACAGTCGGAGGCGGTGTTCGCTCCCTTGATGACATGACGACCATGCTTCAGGCTGGAGCGGATAAAGTAGCCATTAACTCAGCAGCAGTTGCCGACCCAGATCTCATCACAAAGGGAGCAGAGAAGTTTGGTTCACAATGTATTGTCGTTGCCATCGACGCGAAACGTTTTGAGGATGGCTGGCACGTTGTAACACACGGCGGCCGTAAGGATACAGGCATAGATGCAATCGAATGGGCGAAGAAGGCAGAAGCCAGAGGAGCAGGGGAAATCTTGCTCACAAGCATGGATGCTGACGGCGTGAAAACTGGCTATGATCTTCCACTGACGAAAGCGATTGTTGAGAAAGTCCGCATCCCTGTCATTGCCTCAGGAGGCTGCGGCAGCCCTGAACATATAACAGAAGTATTCCAGGAAACAGATGTGTCCGCAGCTCTTGCAGCGTCCATTTTCCATGATAAGACTTTCAGTATCGAAGAAGTAAAGCAAAGCTGCCACCAGGAAGGAGTACGGATTCGTGAAGCCTGATTTTAGCAAAGGACTCGTCCCAGCGATTGTGCAGGACAGCCAAACCAAGCAAGTACTCATGCTTGCTTATATGAATGAAGAAGCGTATGAGAAAACAGTAGAAACGAAAGAAACATGGTTCTATTCCCGCTCGCGAGAGGAGCTTTGGAATAAAGGGGCGACCTCCGGCAACACCCAGCAGGTTGTCGATATGAAGCTTGATTGTGACAATGATACAATTCTGATCAGTGTCACACCACAAGGACCAGCGTGTCACACTGGGGAAGTGAGCTGTTTCTTCAATGAAACACCAATTACTGGTGATACAGAGGGAGAAGCAAATATATTCAGGACAGTTATGGATGAAGCAGAAGACCGGAAAAAGCACCCTGTAGAGAATTCCTATACAAACTACTTGTATAACAAGGGTGTCGATAAAATTGGCAAGAAAGTGATTGAAGAAGCTGGTGAAGTAGTCATCGCGGCAAAGAATGATGATCCAGAGGAATTGGTTGCAGAAGTAAGCGACTTGCTTTACCACAGCTTCGTCCTGCTCGCAAACCAAGGCGTCAGCCTGCAAGAAGTAGAAGCGGAGCTAGCACGCCGGTTCCAGAAGAAAGGCAATAACAAAGGAGAGCGTCCGCCGATAGAAGAGTGGTGACGCTCTTTTTCCGTTTACCTTATGCTTGGAAGCTTTGATTTTCAATGACTTGTTCCGTTGGTATATCTTCTGCCTAAGGTATAGATTTCAGTTGATAAAGTCATAGTACCAGGAATTAAATATAGGGCAGCAGAAAACTTGAAGCTACAGCTATGCTAATTGATAAGTTGAATAATATACTTTTATTCAACTTATCACCAAATCACTGAAGATTACACATACAAGCTACAATAGGATTGGTTGCTGTTCATGCCAATGCTTGTTTTAAATCCTGTATTAGCTCATCCACATCGCCTTGCCCAACAGATATACGGATCAGCCCTGTGCTGGTATGCTCCTTTTTCAGCTGTTCAGCATTATTCCCGTAGTTAGGAGACATAATCAAGCTTTCAAAAGAACCCCATGAAACGCCGATTTGAAATACTTTTGCTTTATTTATAACCTTTTTTACCGTTTTATAGGTAGCAACCTTCAGTGAAAAGCTTAATAATCCGGAGTATCCTGTCAGTTGTCTTTGCCCCAATTCATAGTCTGGGTGAGATGGCAGTCCCGGATGATGAACTGCCTCTACAGCTGAATGAGATTCTAAAAACTTCGCAACTTTGAGCGCATTTGCTTCATGTGTTGCCATGCGTATAGGTAAAGTTCGTAGACTGCGTAAGAGCTGGGAGGCTTCTTGAGGAGGCATAATTCCTCCAAATAAAATGAATTCATCTGTAAATAGCTGGCTTATTATCTGTTTGCTGGAAATAACAGCTCCTCCCATTAGATCGCTGTGGCCACCTAAATACTTCGATGTAGAATGAACAACGATGTCAATGCCGTGAGTTAATGGTTTTTGAAAGAGTGGTGTTGCCCAGGTGTTGTCAATAATTGTTCGAATTCCTCTGCTTTTGGCCAAGCTGGCAAGAGCTTTTAAATCAACCAGCCTGAAATTATGATCAGTTGGGCATTCTAAATAGATGACTTTTGTGGCAGGGAGCAATGCTTGTTCAATGTCGGCAATGTCTGTGGAATAGATAACAGAGTGCGAAACATGAAACTTTTCCATATAAGTAAGAAAATCCATAGAAGAAAAGTAAACATTGCTAATACACAATACATGATCTCCGCTCTTGAGACTGTTTAATAAAGCAGCACTAATGGCAGCCATTCCAGAAGCGAAGCATTTACAGGCTTCCCCGCGTTCCAGTTCAGCCAATTTCTGTTCAGCTATATGTACGGTTGGATTCGTTCCCCGTGTATAAACAAAATGTCTTTGTTCATTCGACACTGCTTTCCCTAATTCTTCAAAGGTAGGGTAAACGAATAGAGTATTGCTGAATGTCGGCGGGATAACTGCGCCATTATAATTATTCGGGACTTCGCCATAATGCATGCATATTTCAATATCCTTCAATCTTTCCTCGCTTTTTACCATTGTTTTCGCTCCTAGAGTTTGTCTAGTTTCATTATGTGGATTTTGTTGATTCTCATACTTGTATCCATCACCTGTTTTATGCTGTTACTAGTGGATCAAGTCAGGTTCTGTAATGCATGAATGGACTTCTTCATTTTTCTCAGACAAGGAAAGCATAAAGTGATTGTACAGCGAGTCGAAAGAGGACCTAATAGGCGATACTTAAACCATGGCGGGACAGTAAGTTGTAGATAAGTTTCCATATAAAAAATCTCCATTGCGGCGTAACAATGGAGTCAGTAATTTTTTGTGCGGATTACAAGTTGAGTGAAAATGGGTCCATAAAGTGGCAGGAAAAGCTTTTGGAGTAACTTTTTTAAAGATATATGTGGTTTAGGCCCGTAGCTCATAATTCGCATTGGATAACCAAAGTGATGCATTTTTACATTTGGAAAAATAGTAAACCCATGTTTTTCATAGAAGCTGATCCGACGTAATCTCAAAATTCTGTCTTCAGCTTCCTTGGTTGAATCTGGATCCTCTACTTCCAGAAAAATGCTGCTTCCTGGTGATATCTCTTTCAGAAGTGCGATTAGATTACCACCATAACCGGAGGATTGAAATTTAGGTAATATGGCTAAGTAGCTTACATGCAGCACATTATACTCAGTTCGTTCTTTGTATAAAGCATAACCATATCTTTCCGTACCATCTGTAAGGAAAACTCCATGCATTTTATCTTTTTTTAACCATGATTTCATGATACGAAAAGGAGGACGTGACATGAAAGGGAAATCATAGTCTAGATACTCACGTAGTGTCTGCAAAGCCTCATTACTTAAATTAACCTTTTCTAAGTACAGATTTTTATTTTTCATGTTCTGCCACCCTATAATGTTTACTAATAATTTGAAGGAACTGTATGAAAAGCTCTACTTCAGAGTCGCTAAAGTTCCTTTCAATTTCTCTTGTTGCTTTGATAAGTGTTTTGTCAATTTCTTTATAATCGTCTATTACTTCCGGGCTGACTCTCAGGTGGATGACTCGTTTATCTGTTGGACTATTTGACTTAATTACCAACCCCTTGGCAACCAGTTCATTAACTTTCACCGTCACTGCTGATCTTGCCACATGAAGGGTGTCAGCTAGGAAGCTTGGTGTACAGTTTTTGTTATAAAGAATTATTTCTAAGTATAGTAAGCTGTTGTAACTCAAATTCTTATATAGATTATCTTTATTCATTGCACGGAGATTTTTTAGGGCTAATTTATAATAAAAGCTATCTATCTCTTGAAAAAGTTTCAGATTAATCAACTCCAATGTAGTTAAGCTAATTTAATTATAATCATTTAACTATCTGAAGTAAAGTAAGAATGTAAAAGAATAGGATGCACAGTTTGTGAGGGTTGGATCTCTGACGAAAATGAACTGCATTTGTAACAATTTCTCGAATATCAAAAGTCAGTTAGGGTTACTCTCGATATGCCTCCTTGATTCTCATCTGCATCGGTAAGGATGACACCAATGTTTTTAGTATGTAATTCTCTGATATAATGATATAAAACAGCAGTCTAGAAAGGCTTAGAGTATGAATAATCATAACTTAGAACAAACAGAATACCTTTACATATTCTCACATGGTTTGGAAGAAGTGTCGCTCTGTCTATTAGAGCAAAGAGTGCTTTTTGGACAAGAATCAGATAATCTTATCAAAAGTACAAGTATGATTGACCCAAGCAGAAGTCCGTTTATAAAAGGAAGGCTTTCCATTCTTTATTCTGGGGATTCTGTTGAAGAGATCAGCAAGCAAGTAAACCAGATAGAGCTTGATAATAAGACGTTCAAGGTGCTTTATATTAAAATAAATGACCTGCCAAGCGACCGGAAAATAGAATTTGAAGAACAGCGGGCAATCGAGAAGAAAGTTGGATGGAATATCATAGGCAAAGCAGAAATGCGAAACCCTGATGTTCTGTTTGGAATTATTCCGTTTGAAGGACGCTGGTATTTCGGCAGCTATGTAGAGAGTGAATCTGTCTGGCTGCATCATGCTAAGAAACCGCAGGAATACTCGACAGCTCTAAGTACACGGCTGGCAAGAGCGGTTGTGAATATCGCAGTTCCAGACCCGGTAGATGTTAGTGTGATCGATCCTTGCTGTGGAATCGGCACAGTCCTGGTGGAAGCACTCTCGATGGGGATAACCATAACTGGAGCGGATCGCAATCCACTTGCGGTTAAGGGAGCTCGGGAAAATATTGCCCACTTTGACTATCATGGGGAAGTGGCAGTTCAAGATATTGCCGAGCAAGAAGGGCACTATGACGTCGCGATTATTGATATGCCATATAATCTTTATTCCCGTGCAACAGCGGAAGAACAGTACACCATCATTAAGCATGCCAGAAGGATTGCCGACAGAGTGGTCATTCTAACTATCGAAGATATGGACGAGATGATTTTGAAAGCAGGCTTTACGATCATGGATCGATGTGTTGCTAATAAGGGATTGAAGGCATTGTTTTCCAGGCAGGTAGTAGTGTGTGAATGAAGCTTTTTGCGTTGAGATACTTAATTATTAGCTTCTTCTATGTATCATTATTTTTAAAAAACCAGTAAAACTAATGGAATTATGCTCCAATTTTACTGGAGAGGCAAAAATGAAAGCGAATACAAACGGAGGGGGTGAGCGCAATAGTTACTGGATCAGGTAATAGAAAAGCGTCTTCAGATGAATTTATAGAAAAATGGTTCGAGATTAAGCACTTCTATTATAGAATACATAAATGAATTAGTGAAAGGAACCGCTGCAGACTTAAAGGCTAGATGGACAAAAAATGGAATTATATAAGGAGCTGACTTAAATGAAGAGAATTTCACTTCGTATGGTGAGAGAAGATTTGGTGGATATCCCGCAATACGAGCTTCCAGATGGATTTCGTATTAGATTATTTGAGAAAGGTGACGAGCATCATTGGGCACGTGTGGAAGCAAGTGTAGAGGAATTTGAAAATCAAGACTCTGCACTAGAGCACTTTCATAAAGAATTTGGACCCTATATTAATGAAATGATGAATAGATGTGTGTTCATCGAGAATGAGCATGGAGAAGTGATTGGAACAACAACGGCATGGTATGGCAACTTAAAGGACGATGGAGAAGTATTAGGGAGAATTCATTGGGTGGGAATTGTTCCTGCATACCAAGGAAAAAAACTATCCAAACCTTTACTAAGTGCAGCTATGAATATCTTGGCCAACTATCATTCAAAGGCCTATCTTACTTCGCAGACAACAAGTTACCAAGCGATTAATATGTACTTGAATTATGGATTTAGACCCTATATAACCGCTCCAAGCTGTCGTGAAGCCTGGTCCTTATTAGAGGATACTTTAGAACGAAAAATAGTAGAATAAGTAAATTCCATTCCATGATTTGGCAAGAGGGAGTTATGACTGTGAATCAAATTTGTGAAATTACAAATGTGGCTAGTGCAACATTATATAGAAAGCTAACGGCAAGGAACAGTTGATGAGTTATACCAAAAATCGGAAATATAGAAACTAAATTTCATAGACAGGTGGAATTATATGCCTAAAATTGACAAAATGTTAGCAATTCTATGGATGCTTCGTTCAGGTGAAAAAATTACAGCAAAACAAATTTCAGAAAAGTTAGAGATGAATATAAGGAGTGTGTATCGTTATATTGACACATTATCTACAAGTGGCGTACCTATAATTTCAGAACCAGGATATAACGGGGGATACACTTTATTGAACAATTTTATTGAGGCGCCTCTTTATTTTGATTTTGAGGAGCAAACTTCACTATTTCACGCTGCTGTTTTTGCAGAAGAAGCCGGATACTATGGAGGTGAAGCACTAAATAGGGCCATTTCAAAACTAAGTAAATACTCAAATCAAGAGCAGGAAACAAAGATAAACCAACATTTAAATAGTCTTGAAGTAATAAGTCGATTAAGTTCTCTCTCTAGGGAATCTTTATTGAAGGAGTTGGAGCAGGCCTTAACTGACGGGTACTCAGTAACAATTCTTTACCATAAAAGTGGCGAAAAGCAATTGAATTATAGATTGGTCGATCCGTACAGAATTATCTATTGGAATAATAAGTGGTATGTGGTTGGATTTTGTCATTTTAGGAATGAAATTCGTAGTTTTAGAGTAGATCGAATTGAAAACCTAATGCGAACCGAAAATAACTTTAATCAGCCAGAAAATTTCTCGGCACGTGACTTTTTTATGAAAAATCTTCTTCCAACTATAGAAGATAAGGAAGGGATTATGTCTTTGGTTATTAACGGCGAAAAAAGTGTATTGGATGATATTTGCCAACATTGGTTTTTAGAACATTATTTACAAGAACGGACTTCAAATCAAGCAGTATTTTTTCTTGAAAAAGATTTGATACATACATATATACCTTATTTACTTTTACCGTACAATAAATCTATTAAAGTTATTGAGCCTATAAGTCTTAAGAAAAGACTAATTGAAGTTCTGTCGGAATTAATAAGATTTCATCAAGTATGATAACTACCCTGACGCTAACTGTCAGGGTAGTTTTATTATAATAGCTATATCAATTGTGATTGGAGTGTTATGGGATGCAAACAAAAAAAGTTTTTCTATATGTATTTAATACCATGTCGGACTGGGAATATGGATATTTAATTGCTGAACTAAACTCAGGAAGATATTTCAGAAAAGATTTAGCGCCTCTTAAAGTAATGACAGTAGGAGATAATAAGGAATTGATTACTACTATGGGGGGACTGAGCATAAAACCAGATATTTCCCTTGATGAATGCACTTTTGAGGCTAAAGATCTTTTAATTTTACCAGGAGGTACTACTTGGAGTGAAAAAATTCATCAACCTATCTTGGAAAGAATTGGCCAAGCTTTAAAGCTTGGCACTATTGTTGCTGCAATTTGTGGTGCAACTGAGGGCCTCGCGAATATGGGATACCTAGATACTAGAAAGCATACTAGTAATAACTTAGAGTATACTAAAATGGTATGTCCTAACTATAAGGGAGAAAAGTTCTATGAGTTGGAATCTACCGTATCTGATGCGAATTTAGTTACTGCATCAGGAATAGCTCCTCTGGAATTTGCAATGGAGGTACTGAAAAAAATAGATGTTTTTACACCAGATGCATTACATTCATGGTATAACCTAAATAAGACTCATAAACCTGAATACTTCTTTCAGTTAATGAATTCAATAAATTAATGAAGTAATGAAAAGCTCAATTTCTCTATTTTGATTTGTAGAGAAGTTGGGCTTTTTAATTTGGAAATTCCTTATCGTGATAAATTCGCATTTCCTGACGCTACCCCAAAGTATTTTTTGCGTTACTGAGCGAATATCTTGTATGCTCCCCATCACTTTCCCTAAAATAAATAGGAGAAGAGCAGAGAAGAGGTGGGCGCATGAAGCTTAGCGTGCTAGATCAGGCACCGATCAGGAGAGGTTCAACGCCTGAGGAGGCATTGCAGGAAAGCGTGGAATTGGCTCTGCATGCGGAAAGATTAGGTTATGAGCGTTACTGGTTTGCGGAGCATCATAATACAAATGGTTTAGTGAGCGTCGCACCTGAAATCATGGCAACGCGGATTGCCAGTGCGACAAATACAATAAAAGTAGGAACAGGCGGCGTGCTGCTGCCGCAGTACAGCCCGCTGAAAGTGGCGGAAACATTTCATACAATAGCTGGACTTTTTCCAGGTCGAGTCGATCTTGGAGTTGGGCGTTCGCCTGGCGGAACGGAACAGACCCGGAGTGCTTTAGCAGATGGAGCAGAAAACGGGATGGGCGAATTCCCCAGAAAGCTTGCGGAGCTGCAAGGTTTCCTTTATAATTCCCTCCCGCGCGAGCATCCTTATCGTTCGGTAAAAGCTTCCCCGCGTGTCAGCGAACCGGCACCGCTATGGGTGCTTGGTTTGTCAGAGGGAAGTGCCAAGCGAGCAGGTGAATTGGGTATCGGCTATGTTTTTGGTCATTTCATCAGTCCTGCTAAGCCTAATGCTATGCCTGTATATAAGGATGCATTCCGTCCGTCTGTCACGAGGGAAAAGCCATATGGCATCGTTTGTATATTTGTCGTATGTGCTGAAACAGAAGAAAAGGCGGAAGAGTTAGCCGAGAGTCAGGATCACTGGCTGCTGAGTGTCGGGAAAGGACGCGATACACAAGTACCATCTCCGGAACTCATTAACAAACGCCAGCTGACAGAAGAGGATAAAGAAACAATCCGGCAAAACCGCAAGCGTTGTGTCATCGGAACTCCAGAAAAGGTAAGGAAAGAACTTGAAAGGCTGAAAGAGCAATATGAGGCGGATGAGTTCATGTTGATTACAAATATCTACGATAAAGAAGCTAAATGGAAATCATATGAACTTATCAAACGAGAGGTAGACCATAATATTATTATGTAAACTAAATGTTTTAAAAAAGGAGCGAATAACTCGCTCCTGTTATTTATTCCAATGTTCCTCTATGAATTCATCACGGCCAGATTTAGCACGGTCTTCCTCATATGCTTCTTTTTCTTTCTTATAAAAATCCTGATGATAGTCCTCAGCAGGATAGAAAACAGCTGCCGGCAAGATTTCCGTTACGACCGGCTGCTTGAACTTGCCGCTTTCTTCAAGTGCTTTCTTCGAGAATTGGGCTAGTTCTTCCTGCACATCATCGTGATAGAAGATAGCTGTACGGTATTGGTCACCGCGATCTTGGAACTGTCCGCCTGCATCGGTAGGGTCGATTTGCGGCCAATATAGGTCCAGTATTTGCTGATATGTTATTTTTGTAGGATCATACGTAATTTCGACAGCTTCATAATGTCCTGTCGTACCTGTTTTCACTTGTTCGTAAGTCGGATTTTCGACGTGTCCGCCTGTATAACCGGAGATGACGGATTCGACGCCGTCCCATTGATCAAAAGGCTTCACCATACACCAGAAGCATCCTCCTGCGAATGTAGCTTTGGCAAATTTTGTTGTCATAGTTAATAGCTCCTCCCTGGTGCAATATGACTTATTTTACCCTATATATAAAACTTGTACTAGTATGTTAAACTATAAGGATGAAAGAAAAAAGGAGACAGTGAAACTTGTTATGAAAAATCATATTTTACTAATAGACGGCATGGCGATTTTGTTCCGCGCATTTCATGCTACTGCTTACCGAAATTATTTTATGATCAATTCAAAAGGTATGCCGACAAATGGCTTGCATGGCTTTATCCGTCATTTGGCTGCTGCTGTCGATCACTTTGAACCGACACATGTTGCTGCCTGCTGGGATATGGGCTCAAAGACATTCCGCAGCGAAATGCTGGACACATACAAAGGGAATCGCGAGGCACCGCCTGTTGAGCTGATTCCTCAATTTGAAGCAGTGAAGCAGGTTGCAGCTGGATATGGTATCCCGAATATCGGATTGAAAAATTACGAAGCAGATGACTGCATCGGTACATTGGCTAGCCTTTATGCGGCAGAAGGACATCAGGTTACCGTTCTGACGGGTGATCAGGATATGCTGCAGCTCGTCCGGCCGAATATCGATGTTGCGATTATGCGAAAAGGTGAAGGCAACTACGAAATATTCCAGGAAACAAGCTTTTTCGAACAAAAGGGTCTGACGCCGGCTCAGATCATCGATATGAAAGGTTTGATGGGGGATAGCTCCGATAACTATCCTGGAGTCAAAGGTATTGGTGAAAAGACGGCTATCAAGCTGCTGACTCAATATGAAAATATCGATAAGCTGCTTGAGAACCTGGAGGAACTTCCAGCAGGAGTACGGAAGAAAATCGAATCTGATATGGATAACCTGCATTTGAGCAGAAAGCTTGCTGCTATCCATTGCGAGGTTCCAATCAGCTGTGAACTTGAAGATGCTGTTTGGTCCGTAGATGAGAAGCAGAAACAGGCCATGCTTGAGGAATTTGAACTGACAAAGCTAAGCCGTTTATTGCGTGCTGCTGACCAGCTGGCAAATTAAAAAGCGATTGTGCATAACGCACAGTCGCTTTTTTCATCTGAATTGCTGTAAACGGGAAAAGAATTCCCGGACAAATTCGTAGAATAACCTTTCGGATGGCGCTACTTGTCTTTCTCGCGGCATGATGATACCGACCGATCTCCTTACTTCGGGAAACGTAATTGGAATTTTCGCAGTCATCCTGGGCGTAGCATCATAGAATGTACTTTCCGGCAAAATAGTGATGCCGATGCCGGCTGCTACGAGTCCTTTTATAGCGTCCAGATCTTCCCCTTCTGATGATACAGTCGGTACAAATCCAGCTTTTTTGCATCCATCCATCACAAGCTGGCGCAGTTTATAACCTTCAGGGAAAAGTACGAACTGCTCGCTCTGCAAATCCTTCAGATGCAGCCGCTCACGTTCTGCAAATCGGTGAGCGACTGGAACGAGCGCAGAAAAGCTCTCTGTAAACAGAATTTCTCCATCAATTCGATCGTGATCCCTCGGCACAGGGCCAATAAAAGCAATATCGATATCACCGCGGGACACTTGTTCAATTAAAAATTGATACGTTCCCTGGCGTAGCTGGAACTGGATATTCGGATAAGCTTCTTTGAATGAATAGATAACTGTCGGCAAAAGCTGCCCAGCCAAGCTCGTTGGAAAGCCGATTTTGATAGACCCGCGCTCCGGATCCAAATGTTCGTCGATTTGCTTTTTGGCATAATCGATTGCTTGCATAGCTGTTTCAATATGAGAGAGGAAGGTGCGCCCGATTTTAGTCAATTTGACATTTCTGCCTTCCCGTTCAAACAGATCCACTCCAAGTTCATCCTCTAAATTACTGATTTGCCGGCTGATGGCGGACTGTGCAACAAGTAAATATTCAGCTGCTTCAGACATATGCTCTCGCTTGGCAACCTCGATAAAATAGCGCAGTTGACGCAATTCCATGCTATAATCCTCCGATCTATCTCAAATTGAGATTGATTCTATCTAAATTATATATTGTTTCGATCAATTAGAAAACCTACAATGTTTAATAAGACAACATGTCGGTTCGAGACAGAGAGTGAGGGATTAATAATGGCATTTCATTTCCTACCAAAAGCACAAGGCTTATACCGACCGGAATTTGAGCACGACGCGTGCGGAATCGGTTTGTACGCGCATATGAAAGGTAAAGCCGCCCATTATATTGTCCAAAAAGGATTGCAGCTGCTGTGTCAGCTGGATCACCGCGGCGGGCAAGGGAGCGATCCTGCATCAGGTGACGGAGCAGGTATCATGGTGCAGCTGCCACACCGTTATTTTTCCGAAAAGACTGAATTTTCGTTACCGGAGCCTGGTTCATACGGCGTTGCCATGATTTTCTTCAACACACAGGATGCGCAGCAGGAAGAGCTGGAAAGTAAAATCAGTGCCTTTGTAGAAGCAGAAGGTCAGCACGTAATCGGCTGGCGCACGGTACCTGTCGATGACACGCACATCGGCATTATGGCGAAGGATGTAAAACCTTTCGTCCGTCAGCTTTTCGTCGGCAAAGGAGAGAACACAGAAATAGGTCTTCCATTCGAGCGTAAGCTGTACGTCATCCGCAAACAGGCGGAAAATGAAGCGAAAGAAATGCAGCAGCATCTGTATTTTGCCAGCTTTTCCAGTGAGACGATCGTCTATAAAGGAATGCTGACTTCTGTGCAAGTGGATCAGTTCTACTTGGACTTGCAGGACCCATTATTCGAAAGTGCATTTGCACTTGTACACTCCCGTTTCAGTACAAATACATTCCCAAGCTGGGAACGGGCCCATCCAAACCGCTACCTGATTCATAATGGAGAGATCAATACACTGCAAGGGAACGTCAACTGGATGCGTGCCCGCCAAAAGCAGTTAGTATCGAAAGCATTCGGCAAAGACACAGAAAAGATCCTGCCGATTCTGGATACAGACGGAAGCGATTCTTCCATCATGGATAATGCTTTTGAGTTCTTCGTGCTTGCTGGCCGTAAACCGGCTCATGCTGCGATGATGATGATTCCTGAACCATGGGATAAGAACCCCTATATGGATAAGGAAAAACGCGCTTTTTACGCTTATCATAGCACATTGATGGAACCATGGGATGGCCCGACAGCCATTTCATTTACGAATGGAAAACAAATTGGTGCGGTTCTTGACCGTAATGGTCTGCGTCCAGGACGTTATTACGTAACGAAAGATGACCATCTCATCCTATCTTCAGAGGTAGGCGTGCTTGATGTAGAAGAAGAGAACGTCCTATCGAAAGATCGTCTTAGCCCTGGCAAGATGCTTCTACTGGATATGGAGCAAGGCCGTTTGATTCCTGATGAGGAAATAAAGCAGGAAATGGCAGCAGAAGCACCTTATCAGCAGTGGCTGGATGAGAACATTGTGGAACTCCATGATCAGACTGTTTCTGACGATAGCGCTGTTGAGGACCTTATTACAAAACAAAAAGCTTTCGGTTACACATATGAAGATGTGCAGAAGTATATTGTTCCGCTTGTATCAGAAGGCAAAGACCCAATCGGGGCTATGGGGAATGACACACCGTTAGCCGTGCTGTCTGACCGCCCGCAATCATTGTTCTTTTATTTCAAGCAGCTGTTTGCTCAGGTAACGAACCCGCCGATTGATGCTTATCGGGAGCAAATCGTTACAAGCACGCTATCTTATCTTGGAAAAGAAGGCAATCTGCTGCATCCGGATGAAACGAATTGCAAACGGATCAAGTTAGCTTCACCAGTTATTACGAACAATCAGCTGGAACAACTAGTTTCTGAACCGAGCGGCAATTTCAAGCTGCAGGAAATTCATACATTGTTCGGAGAAAATCTGAAGAAGAGTATGGAACGAATTTTCCAGGAAGCAGAGGATGCGATCAGCAAAGGTGTCAGTGTACTCGTGCTGACAGATCGCCTCATGTCTGATATCTATGTTCCGATTCCAACCTTGCTTGCTGTAAGCGGCTTGCATCAGCATCTTGTACGGAAAGGTCTTCGTACGAAGGTCAGTTTGATTGCATCAGCCGGAGAAGTTCGCGAAGTGCATCATGTGGCTACGCTTCTAGGTTATGGTGCAGATGCTATTCATCCATATTTAGCATACGCAACCCTGAAGGAAAGCATTGATAATGGCGATATCGCGCTGACTTATCCGGAAGCCGTCAGACAATATGCAGCAGCAATGACTGAGGGTGTTGTCAAGGTGATGTCCAAGATGGGTATCAGTACCGTGCAAAGCTACCGCGGCGCACAAATTTTCGAAGCAGTCGGTATCAGTCATGGTGTTATTTCCAAGTACTTCACAGGAACAACATCCCAGCTTGATGGAATCGACTTAAAGACGATAGCTGAAGAAGCGAAAAAACGCCACCATGCAGCTTATAAATCAACAACCACAGCCTTGGAAACAGGCAGTGAATACCAATGGCGTAAAAACGGCGAGCATCATGCGTTCAACCCGAAAACGATCCATACGCTACAATGGGCATGCCGCCGTGATAACTATGAGCTGTTCAAGGAATACACCGAAGCTGCCGATAAAGAACGGCTCGGTTTCCTTCGTAACTTATTCGATTTCAAGAAGTCCAATCCGATTCCGATTGAAGAAGTCGAATCGGTTGAAAGCATTGTGACACGCTTCAAGACAGGTGCTATGTCATTCGGCTCGATCAGTGAAGAAGCACATGAAGCATTAGCCATCGCGATGAACCGTCTAGGCGGAAAAAGTAATAGTGGTGAGGGTGGCGAAAACGCGAAGCGCTATACGCTAGATGAAAACGGAGATTCCCGCCGAAGTGCCATCAAGCAGATTGCTTCTGGCCGTTTCGGAGTTATGAGCTCTTATCTAGTGCAGGCAAATGAGCTTCAAATCAAAGTGGCGCAAGGTGCAAAACCTGGGGAAGGCGGACAGCTGCCAGGAAAGAAAGTGTATCCATGGGTTGCAGACGTTCGAAAATCGACTCCAGGAGTTGGTTTGATTTCTCCACCTCCGCATCATGATATCTACAGCATCGAGGATCTGGCTCAGCTCATCCACGACTTAAAAAATGCGAATAGTGATGCAAGAATCAGTGTTAAATTAGTTGCCAAAGGCGGCGTCGGCACAATTGCTGCTGGTGTAGCAAAAGGTGCCGCAGATGTCATCGTCATCAGTGGTTATGACGGCGGAACAGGAGCATCACCGAAAACTAGCATCAAGCACGCTGGTCTGCCATGGGAGATCGGATTGGCGGAAGCACACCAGACACTTATGCTGAATGGTTTGCGTGACCGTGTCCGTTTGGAGACTGACGGTAAATTGATGACTGGCCGTGATGTTGTCATGGCAGCATTGCTCGGAGCAGAGGAGTACGGATTTGCAACAGCGCCATTAGTTGTTCTTGGCTGTGTTATGATGCGTGTTTGTCATATCGACACATGTCCAGTTGGTATCGCGACGCAAAACCCTGAGCTTCGTAAGAAATTCATGGGGGACCCGGATCATGTCGTAAACTTCATGACATTCATCGCACAGGAAGTTAGAGAAATCATGGCTGGGCTTGGTTTCCGCACAATGGAGGAAATGGTCGGTCGTACAGATGTACTTGAAGTTTCGGAACGAGCACAATCGCATTGGAAAGCAGGACAGCTGGATTTAAGCAGATTGCTGCATCAAATCGATGGAGCTCGGACTTACAATACGCCGCAGAACCATAAGATCGATATCGCATTGGATACGACAGATATCCTGCCGCATCTTGAAAAAGCATTATCTGGCAAGGAGCAAGTGAATCTGGAGCTTCCAATTCGCAATATCAACCGTGTAGCCGGAACACTTGCTGGCAGTGAAATCAGCAGGAAATTTGCTGAAGCAGGGCTTCCGGAAGACACTGTTAATCTGCATTTCAATGGTTCAGCTGGACAGAGCTTTGGTGCATTTACACCGAAGGGTATGACCTTGAAAGTTACGGGAGATGCCAATGACTATGTTGGTAAAGGTTTGTCCGGCGCGAAATTGATCGTCAAGAAACCAGCTGGATTCCAAGTATCCGCTGCGCAGCACGTTATTGCCGGTAATGTTGCATTGTATGGTGCGACTTCTGGTGAAGCATATATCAACGGCATGGCAGGTGAACGGTTCGCTGTCCGAAATAGTGGAGCAACAGCTGTTGTAGAAGGAATCGGGGAGCATGGCTGTGAATATATGACTGGCGGTAAGGTTGTCATACTCGGTGAGGTTGGCAAAAACTTTGCTGCGGGAATGTCGGGCGGAATTGCCTACATTCATACAGCTGACCGGGAAGCATTCAAACAGCTTTGCAATACGGAAATGATCGACTTTGAACAATTGTCTGATGAGAGAGAGATCGCAGAGCTTCGCAGCACGATTGAGAAGCATGCTGCTTACACAGATAGCGAAAAAGCATCTTTCATCCTGGAAAACTGGGAAGCGGAACTCGCTTACTTTGTCAAAGTGATTCCAATTGATTACCGTAGCATGATGCATCAGATCGATGCACAGCGTGAGCTTGGGCTATCGCAGGAAGAGGCTGTCATGGAAGCATTCGTATTGAAAAACCAGCAGCCAAAACCAGTAAAAGAATCCGAGAAACCTGCAGCAGTACATTAAGAAAGAGGTGGAAGTATGGGGAAAGCAACCGGATTTATCGACTACAAAAGAGAAGAAGCAAATGAACGCGATCCAAAGACGCGGACCCGGGACTGGAACGAATACGCCGCTCCTTTCTCTGATGCTACGCTGAAGACACAAGGAGCCCGCTGCATGGACTGCGGTACACCGTTCTGTCACATCGGTATGGAGATTGGCGGTGCTACATCTGGCTGTCCTATTTACAACCTGATTCCGGAATGGAACGACCTTGTGTACAAGGGGAAATGGAAAGAGGCATTGGAACGATTGATGCTGACGAATAATTTCCCTGAATTCACTGGCCGTGTCTGCCCGGCTCCTTGTGAAGGTTCCTGTACGGTAGCAATCAGCGATCCTGCAGTTGCCATCAAGAATATAGAACGTGCAATCATCGATAAAGGCTTTGAAAATGGCTGGATTACACCGCGCATTCCGCAAAAGCGTACGGGTAAAAAGGTCGCAATTATCGGATCTGGACCTGCCGGTATGGCTAGTGCGGATCAGCTGAACCAAGCTGGGCACACAGTAACTGTATACGAGCGTGCTGATCGTGCTGGCGGATTGCTTATGTATGGTATTCCAAACATGAAGCTGGAAAAAGAAGTCGTGGAACGTCGTATCAACTTACTGCGTCAGGAAGGTATCGACTTTGTCCTGAATACAGAAATCGGCAAGGACATCCTTGCTGAAGAGCTTCGTGACCAATACGATGCTGTCATTCTTTGTACAGGAGCTCAACAGCAGCGCGATCTTGTGATCGAAGGAAGAGAATCCAAAGGTGTTCATATTGCAATGGATTATCTGACCGTTTCGACAAAAGCTCTGCTTGATGAGAAACAAGCTGTTCAGCCGGAGTTCGATGCAGCTGGCAAAGATGTCATCGTTATTGGCGGCGGAGATACTGGTGCGGATTGTATCGCTACAGCTGTCCGTCAAGGCGCAAAAAGCGTTACGCAATTCGGGAAACACCCACAGCTGCCGCTTGCTCGCAGTGCTGATAACCAATGGCCGGAGTATCCACACGTATTCGGTTTGGAATATGCGCATAAAGAAGCAAAAGCGGTTTACGGGGAAGACCCGCGCCAATACTCTATCCAGACAACGAAATTCGTCAAGGATGAGCAAGGCAATCTTAAGGAATTGCATACAATCGATATGCAGAAAGTACGTAATGAGAAAGGCATGTTCGTTTACCAGGAAGTTGAAGGATCTGAGAAAGTATGGCCTGCTGAGCTCGTGTTGATCGCCATCGGCTTCGAAGGTACTGAAACGCCGTTGCTTACAGAGTTTGGTGTTAATGTAACACCTAACAAACGCGTAGAAGCAGCTTACGGAGATTATCGCACGAATGTCGATAAAGTATTCGCAGCCGGCGATGCCCGCCGCGGACAAAGTCTGATCGTTTGGGCTATCAACGAAGGCAGGGACGTTGCCAAACAGGTTGATCTTCAGCTTATGGGTGAGACTGTCTTACCTTAAATATCAAGCAGAATTTCCGTTTAACGGAGGTTCTGCTTTTATTATGCCGCCATAACGGAACGCAAGCCAGCAACTTGTCAGATCTCCTGCCAGTATTTTGGAAGAACGCCTTCAAATTACTGATATTCAACCGATATACAAGGAATGGGGGATTCATCGAGGAGGATCAGCATGTTATTGAAACGCAAAAAAGAGAGAAATGCAGAAAAAGTGGAACAAACTAATTTATCTAGAGAAGCAAACGTAACATTGAAGATTGAAGGCGAACTGAAAAAACAGCTTGATATGATTCATCTGACAGAAGATGATTTGTACGTTTTAACAGGATTACAGCCACTAGTCTGTTCGGAGATTGAAAGTATCGTCAGCCGTTTTTATCAGAACATCACCAATCAGAACAATTTGCTCACAATCATTGAAAGTAATAGTTCAGTTGAAAGATTGAAGCAGACGCTTAAGCGGCATATACAGGAAATGTTTGATGGCAAAGTGGATGCTGATTATGTAGAGAAACGCAAACGTATCGCGTTGATTCATGCAAAAATTGGACTGGAACCAAAGTGGTATATGGGAGCTTTCCAGGATCTCCTGCAGCAGATGCTATCCATATTCGAACAGCACCTCCATGACTTCGGAGCCTACCGCTCAGCCGTACTTGCCACGACAAAGATCTTTAACATAGAACAGCAAATTGTGTTGGATGCTTATAATACAGAACATGAACGTGTACATATTGAACATATTGAGAAGCAGGATACATTATATGAAAGAATCCAAGCTACCTCCGAGAGCCTCACAAACATATTCCTGCAGGTGAACCGAGCTGTCGAAGAGCTTGTTGCATTCTCAGCAACATTGACCCAACAGAGTAATGAAACAAAACAGACAGCAAAAGAAGTGGTGAACCATTCTGAACAAGGACAAGCGGGTCTGGCATCCCAGCAACAGCGGATGCACCGAATCGGCGAGCAAATGGATATGGTGCAAAAGGAACTAACTGCTTTGGAGGCAGCAGCTGCTAAGATCGGCAGTATTGTAGTGTTAGTGGAAGGTATTGCTGAACAGACGAACCTTCTTTCTCTTAATGCTTCGATTGAATCGGCAAGGGCAGGTGAACAAGGAAAAGGGTTTGCCGTCGTAGCGAGCGAGGTTCGGAAGTTGGCGGAAGAAACGAAATCATCTGTTTCCGATGTAACAGCGCTGATTCAAGATACGTATTCCCAGATTAATAATGTGAGCAAATTCATGGAGACAGCAGAGGATTTGATTGCAAATGGTACGCAACAGCTGGGGAATGTTACGACAAAGTTTGAGAATATCATGACGCATTCACATAGTAATGAACAAATAAGCAGCCGTACAGAAGAAAGCATCAAGGAATTCACTGGTGAGCTTATGGATGTAAAAGGTGCGATGCAACAGGCAGAAACCATACTGCGCCAATTAAATGAACTTACGGAAGCATAAAGAAAACCAGCAGTCAAATGACTGCTGGTTGTTTGTTTTAAAACTGTGTTTGTTTGAATTGCTCTTTCAATGCAGAAGGTGCTTGTTTAATGGAAGAAATAACCGTCTTCGAACCTTCCGTAATCGATTGAACATTAGACTGGATTTCTTTCTGATGCTGCTGTAAAACTGTCTGCTCTTGCTTGATTGTCTGCATATCCGCTTGCATCGGTGCCATTGTCTTATTGATTTTATTCTTTGTTGCGAGCATTGATTTAACAGCTTTCATGATCATAACAGCAGCGATTGCAAGTGCGCCGATAATTATGATTCCGCAAATGATCCACATGATTGTACCCGTTTCCATATGCCGTACCTCCTTAATGTATGTGCTTTTCTTTTCCCTTATCTTTGTTTATCCTAACATACAGAATGCAGTTTTGTTAAAATTTTAGGTTGAAACTGTTCGCAAACTCCTATATAATCTGTTGATAAGATATTGTTGTCGCAATATTCTATCATTAGAAACAATTCAACTGAAAAAGAGAAAGAAAATCTTAAATGACAGGGAGTCCTAGCTTTGAAACAACAAACCTTTGCATTTACACGCAGCGAAAATTTAAAACAGAAACCGGAAGCAAGCACGCTTCAATTCGGTAAGGTGTTCACCGACCATATGTTCACGATGGATTACTCAGTCGATACAGGATGGCACGATCCACAGATCGTACCGTACGCACCGCTGGAATTGGATCCGGCAGCCATGTGTTTCCATTATGGCCAGACGGTTTTTGAAGGCTTGAAAGCCTATGTAACCAAGGAAGGGAAAGTATTGCTGTTCCGTCCGGATAAAAACTTTGAACGTATGAATCGTTCAAACGACAGACTTTGCATTCCACGATTAGATGAAGAATTAGCGCTAGAAGCATTGCGACAGCTTATTTCGGTCGAGAAAGATTGGATCCCGACTGCAGAAGGAACTTCACTTTATATCCGTCCGTTCATCATTTCGACGGAGCCGTTCCTTGGCGTAGCTGCATCTGTCAGCTACAAGTTCATCATCATTCTGTCTCCTGTAGGGGCTTACTACAAAGAAGGTATCAACCCGGTAAGCATTGCAGTGGAGAATGACTATGTACGTGCAGTCAAAGGCGGTACAGGCGATGCGAAAACCGGCGGAAACTATGCTGCAAGCCTTAAGGCGCAAGAAGTGGCAGCCGCTTCTGGCTTCTCTCAGGTACTTTGGCTGGATGGTGTCGAGAAGAAATACATCGAAGAAGTAGGGAGTATGAATGTATTCTTTAAAATTGATGGCGAGATTGTTACACCACAGCTGAACGGCAGCATCCTTCAGGGAGTTACACGCGACAGTGTCCTGCAGTTGCTGAAACATTGGGGTTATCCAGTAACAGAACGCCGTGTTTCTATTGCGGAAGTGGTTCAAGCGCAGAAAGAAGGCAAACTGGAAGAAGCGTTCGGTACTGGAACAGCAGCAGTCATCTCCCCAGTCGGCAAGCTCTTCTATGAAGGCGAAACGTACGAGATCAATAATGGCGTCACTGGTGAAGTTGCAAGGCGTGTCTATGATACGATCGTCGGCATTCAAAAAGGTGAGCTGGAAGATACATTCGGCTGGACAGTCGAAGTCAACTAACTTAGATGAACCTCCACACATAGCGGTGGAGGTTTTTAGCTTTCAGACTAGGAGCTTGGGCTATTTTACTATATAATCGTTACTAAAATGAGTTGTTAGATGAAAAGGTGAATGGAAGATGAAAAGAATAATTGTAAAAATAGGCTCAAGCATGCTTTCTGAATCGGGCGGCGGAATGAGTGAATCAAAGATTCGCCAGCATACGGACCAAATAGCAGCGTTAATCAAAGAAGGACATGAAGTGATACTTGTATCCTCAGGTGCTGTGGCAGCAGGATTCCGTCAGCTGGGCTATCCATCAAGACCGGTTACGATTGAAGGGAAACAGGCCGCGGCTGCAATCGGACAAGGTTTGCTCGTCCAAGCTTATACGGAAGCCTTTGGCAAACATGATATGAAATGTGCGCAGCTGCTTTTGACGCGGGATGTCTTTACAAATGCCGATCAGTATCATAACAGCTACAATACGCTGCAGGAGCTGCTGAAGCGCAATATCATTCCAATAATCAATGAAAATGACTCAGTATCCATACGAGAACTGACATTTGGTGATAATGATATGCTGTCTGCTTATGTCAGCGGACTCGTGAAAGCTGATTTACTGATCCTAATTACAGATGTGGACGGTATCTACGATAAGAACCCAAATACTTATTCTGATGCGAAACGATATCAGCGTCTGGACGCGATTCCTCCAGAAATGCAGGCTTCCATTGAACAGACATCCGGTTCCAAGGTCGGTACGGGCGGCATGTATTCAAAGGTACTGGCTGCTCAAACTGCGCTTGAGTTAGGGGTGCCTGTATTCATCGGTACAACGAATGAGCGATCAACCTTGCTTGAGATTGCCCGAGACAATGGAGCAGGAACGTATATAGGAGACGAAGCAACAGAGGTGCAGCGCAAAACGAAGCAATGGCTCACGCATCATGCAAGAGCGACTGGCAGCCTTATAATCGATTCAGGTGCAGCAGAAGCTTTGCTTGAGCATGGGAAAAGCCTGCTTCCGATCGGAATCACAGAAGTACATGGCACTTTTTCCACGTCCGCTGTCGTGGAAATCAAGACAACAGATGGAGATATAATCGCCCGCGGTATCAGTGATATTTCATCTGCTGATTTGCGCGAAATGCTCACAAATCGCGAGACTGATCCGTCTTCCGTTTGGCATAAAGCTGTAGTCCATCGAAATTATATTGTATTCCTATGAAAGCCGCCAAGCCTGCCTGCTTGGCGGCTTGGGTGTATAATGAAGACCAGAAAGGAGTGGCAATGATGAAAGTAATCATGCTTGTCCAAACAATGTATAAAAATCAACTGCTTCGCGAAGGCGGTACATATGAGATCCCGGAGGAAACAGCAGCTCGCTGGATCAGAAGTAAAATCGCAAAAGCAGCAGATTAAGGAGTGATCATATGGATTTAGGATTAAAAGGCAAGACAGCACTGGTCGTAGCAGCCAGCAAAGGGCTAGGTAAGGCGACAGCCTTGCAATTAGCCAAGGAGGGCGCCTCTGTTCATATTGTCAGCCGTAATGAGCAGGCACTTAAACAGACACGAGATGAAATAATGAAAGAATCCGGGAATGATCTTGTTGCTTATTCGGTCTGTGACATAACTGATGCACAAGATATCATCCGCGCAGTCGAGGCAGCTAAGCTGCATACCGGATCAGTTGATATTCTTGTTAATAATGCTGGCGGACCACCGGCTGGTAAATTAATGGATTTCGCCGATGAAGACTGGCAGCAAGCTTTCGAACTGAATCTATTGAGTTTCGTCCGTTTCATTCGAGCTGCAGCTCCGATCATGAAGGAAAATCGAGGCGGCCATATTCTTAATATCGCTTCATCTTCCATTAAGCAATCAATCGATAACTTACTGTTATCAAATACATTCCGCGCGGGGATTGTCGGCTTGGCGAAATCTCTTTCGCAAGAACTGGCACCAGACAATATCCTGATCAATACGCTTGGTCCTGGAAAAATACATACCGATCGAGTCGATAAGCTGGATCAGAAGACTGCTGATCAACTAGGCAAAAGCTTGGAGGACGTTCAGCAGCAAAGCCAAGCATCTATCCCGATGGGGAGATACGGTACGCCTGAAGAATTTGCTAACATGGCCGTTTTCCTATGCTCTTCTGCCAATTCATATATTACCGGCCAAGCTTTCGTCGTGGATGGCGGAATGGTCAAAAGTATTGGTTAAGACTTTGCTTTGATTCGGTAATGACTTAAAGCAAGCAGCGGGAAGATATGCGGATAGCTCTCATAGCGAATATAAAATTGTCCAGGAAGACCAATTCCAGTAGGATAGTCAATCGAGGTTTTCAGCAAAGGCTCTGACAACAAAAAAGTGATGCCTTGCTGTACCTCCTTACTATCCTGTTCGCCGCTGGCTATTAAGGCATCAACGGCCCAAGCAGTCTGGACGATCGTACTAATCGGCAAGTCTACATATGTTCCTACTTCAGCGCTTCGGCACGATTCTCCCCAGCCGCCATCCTCATGCTGGACGGCTTTCAGCCAATTTACAGCACGCTTTATATGCTTTTCTGTCGGTTTTACACCAACTGCTGCAAGGCCAGTCAAAGCAGCCCACGTCCCATACAAATAACAGACTCCCCATCTTCCATACCATGAACCATTTAATTGCTGGTGTTTATAAAGCCAGCGGACAGCCTTTTTCATACTGGAATGATCTTTTTTCAAACTTGCATATGTTCCTAGGAATTCCATCACCCGGCCAGTCAAATCCGGAGTAGAAGGATCAATGGCTGCATCTTCTGCATTTTCAATCGGAAGCTTACCTAATACCCACCAGTCTGTATCCTTCTCGAAAGCTGCCCAGCCGCCGTCTTTATTTTGCATCGCCAACAGATAATCTGATCCTTTTTTCCAAGCTCGCTTAACAGTAAGGTTATGACGTGCCTGTCTTGTGAGGGCTCGAAGTGCGGCAGATGTATCGTCGTTATCTGGATGATTTGTATTGATATCTGAAAAACCCCAGCCGCCAGGCTCTGTACCAGGCTGATGAATCTGCCAATCTGCTTTCTTAACATGCTGCCGCTGCAGTAGATAATGATTGGCTGATTGAATCATATGATGTTTGGCAGGGGCGCCTGCCTGCTGAAGTGCATAACTGAGTAAAGCGGTATCCCAAACTGTTGATGTTGAATTTTCGACGTGGATACCGTTGCAGTTCTCATTGACAAGTCCGTGTATGCCTTTTAATGCCTGCTGTATTTTTGGACTGTTTTCCTCATATCCGAGCGCTAGATAAGCGTAAATCATGAAGAAAGTGGCACTTGCATAGCTGTATAGAGTCCCATCTAATTCGATTCTTTCTCCCATATATTGTTCCGCATATCTATAGCCGGCACGGTGCAGACGGGCCGGCAGCCGGGCGAGACGGCTCCATTCATCTGTGATGGTACGAAAGGGCGATCGAATATCCGTTAAATCATCCCATTCATCTTCATACAATAAATGCTCAAGCTGGACGCTATGCCGGCTGATTCGTTTAAACTTTTTATTCAGCAAAAGCAGCATCGGTACAAAATGGATTCTGGCATAAGAACTGAATTGAAAGAAATTTATTGGGAATGTGGTCGGTACAAGCAGCGCGGTCATAGGGAACTTCAAAAAAGGCGGCCATGGTATCATCCCGTGCACTGCCAGCATGAAGCGGATCATAAAATGGGCTTTGTTAATTCCTCCGTTCGTGCTGATAAAGCGTTCTGCTGCCCGCAGCTCTTGAGCGGTGACTCCAGAAAAACGCAGTGCAGCATAAGCCAATACAGTAGCCGATAAGTTGCCGTTTCTTTCGCCAGGATATGCTGTCCAGCTGCCATCGTCCCGCTGCTTTTTTAATAAATGGACTTTCAGCTTCTCTACAGTATCTGGTTCTTTGCCGAAAGAAGTGAAGGTGATTATATAGAAGCAGTCTGTCAAAATTGCACCTTCAAAGCACATACGCCAAGATCCATCCTCCTGCTGTAGCTCTTCAAGCTTACTTATACGCTTCTCAATTGCCATCTTCACATCTTCCATGTTGACCTGGCTCATGATACAGCTCCTTTTCCCGAGAGTTATTGAACGGAAAATATACTGCAATATGATAAAATATGCAGAGAATAGCTAATTATGACTCGTGCATCTATGTCCCAGCTAATAGGAGGATTATTATGCGAGCAATTGTAGCGGCAAGTACAGGCGGTCTGGATGTATTGGAATACAAAAAAGTTACTGTGCCTGAGCCATCAGCAGGTGAAGTAAGGATAAGGGTGTTAAAAGCAAGTGTTCATTTTGCTGATATAAAAAAGCGAAAAGGCATGAAAGGAGCAGGAAATCCAGGCATACTTGGATTGGATGCTGTTGGAATCATTGATAAGGTAGGACAAGATGTCAAAGGGATTCAAGTTGGAGAAAGAGTTATTGCATTCGTAAAAGAAGGTTCTTATGCGGAGTATGCCATAGCAAATGCAATGCTCGTTTATCCAGTTGCAGATCAAGTTGATACAGCTGTTGCTGCTGCCTGTCCGGTTCCTTCCTTTTTATCTTTCATGCTGCTCGAGCGCGTTGGGAGACTAGGAAACGGAGAAACAGTGCTTATTCATGCTGCATCAGGCGGGACAGGCCTTACATTGGTTCAGCTCGCAAGAAAGCTAGGTGCAGGCAAAATAATAGGGACAGTGAGCACAGATCATAAAGCGGATTTGCCTTTGAAGCTTGGTGCTGATCATTGTATTACTTATGATAATCTATCAGAGTCAGTCCAAAGCCTGACCGATGGAGCTGGAGCCAACCTCATTTTAGATTCGCTAGCCGGCTCTGTAATGGAAGAGAGTTTTACGTGTCTCGCGCCTTACGGTAGATTAGTAAACTACGGGAATGCTAGCGGTACTGCTGGTTCTATAAAAACATCAGATGTCCACGCAAGCTGCCGGTCACTGCTCGGCTATAGCTTAGGGACGACTCGTAAGAAACGACCAGAAGATTTAAAGCACATCGCTGAACAGGTTATCAGTTTTGTGGAGATGGGAGATATCACTTTCCCAAGCATACAAGAATTCAAGCTCGAGGATGCGAGTAAGGCGCATCAGCTAATGGAAAGCAGGACACATGCAGGAAAAATCATTCTGCGCATCGCAGATTAGAGACATACAACGGGGGAAATAGAGAAATGAAGTTGGTATCATGGAATGTGAATGGAATAAGAGCTTGTGTTAAGAAAGGCTTTCTTGGCTATTTTAAGGAACAAAATGCAGATTTTTTCTGCTTGCAGGAAACGAAGCTCCAGGATGGCCAGATTGAATTAGATCTGCCAGGATATTATCAATATTGGAATTACGCAGAGCGCAAAGGGTACTCAGGTACTGCTGTTTTCACGAAGCATAAACCTCTCCATGTCACATATGGACTCGATGAGGGCGTTATTGAACCTGAGGGCAGGATCATTACCTTGGAATATGACAATTTCTATTTAGTTACGGTGTATACACCGAATTCCAAACGTGATTTGGCGCGATTGGCTGAGCGTCTGGAGTGGGAAGATAGGATATTATCTTATGTTCAGGAGCTGGATAACCGGAAACCTGTCATCCTATGCGGTGATTTGAATGTTGCCCATCAGGAAATAGATTTGAAAAACTATAAGACAAATCACGGCAATTCCGGCTTTACGAAAGAAGAACGGGAAAAGATGACTGCCTTCCTTGCTTCCGGTTTTGTAGATAGTTTCCGATACCTTTATCCGGACCGTGAGGACGCGTACAGCTGGTGGTCGTATATGAATCAAGTAAGAGAAAGGAACATCGGCTGGCGTATCGATTATTTCATCGTCTCTGAACGTTGGAAAAACAAAATACAAGAAGCAGAAATACATGCTGATACAATGGGCAGCGACCATTGTCCGGTATGCTTGTATATAAAGGATGAAGACACCATGTGATGGTGTCTTTTCTTTATGCTCCGAACAATATTTTAAATAATCTGATAGTTTGTTACACTAAGATAGGATACATACACATACATTATAACGTGCAGGTTAAGTAGGATATGCAATAAGGAGAGATGCTTATGTTTCGCAAAGTTATGCGGATTTTAACCGCAGGACTGCTGCTTTTTGCTTGTATGGTTCCTCATACGCATGTCCACGTAGCCGGAAAAGAGGATAGGATGAAAGATAGATTATCAGAATATCTGGCAAGTGAAGAACATCTGCAAGGAGCTGCCTTTGCAATCCATATTACAGAAGAGCATTCAGGTAGGACAATTTTTGAAAAGAGTGCTGACCAGCGTATGCGCCCTGCATCCAATATGAAGCTTCTGACTGCTGCAGCAGCACTGGATGAATTAGGGGAAGAGCATAGGTTCGAAACGATAGTTGCAACAGATGGCCAAGTAAAGAACGGGCAGCTCAATGGAAACGTGTATTTGATTGGTAAAGGGGACCCTTCCCTTACATATGAAGATGTACAGCAGCTTGCAAGTCAGCTGCATGAATTAGGGATAAAGAAGATTAATGGTGATATCGTTGCGGACGATACGTATTTTGATCGGGAGCGTTACAGTGAAGATACAACCTGGAAAGATGAATCAGCTTATTATGGAGCAGCAATCAGTGCACTGACAGCAGCGCCTGATAGTGACCATGATACGGGAACAGTGAAGGTCATGGTAGAAGCAAGTTCGCCTTCAGGGAAACCGACGGTAAATGCGGTTCCAGAAACAGACTATGTATCGATACAAAACGATGCTGTCATTGTATCCAGTAATGAAGAAGCAGAATTAGAAGTGAAACGAATCCATGGAACGAATGATATTGTCATTTCTGGCTCGATTGCTGCAGGCGATAGCGAGCGGGAATGGGTAGCGGTCTGGGAACCAACAGAATATGTTTTGCATCTGTTTCAAGATTATGTGAAAGCATCCGGTATCCAAGTCACAGGTACTGCGAAAACTGCAAAAGCACCAGCAAATCGAACCGAGCTTCTGCGAAAGCAATCTGCTCCGCTCAAAGAACTGCTTCTCCCATTTATGAAACTGAGTAATAACGGGCATGCAGAAATGTTCCTCAAGCATATCGGAAGCAAGGAAAAAGCCGGGAACTGGGAAGATGGTATCAATTTAATGGAAAATTACCTGAGTGACATACAGCTGCCAAAGGAACAAATGGTCATAAGAGATGGGTCTGGTCTGTCACATGTGAATGGTATAACTGCAAGGCAGCTTACAACACTGCTTACACAAATAAAACAGGAGTCTTGGTTTCCAGCGTTCAAAACATCGCTTCCGATTGCAGGAAAGGCAGAACGCATGGTCGGCGGAACACTCCGCAATCGCTTTGTTGACACGGAACTCGCAGGAAAGATTAATGCTAAGACGGGCACACTTACAGGCGTTAGTTCGTTATCAGGGTATATGGAAACAAAATCAGGGGAACATGTTGCTTTCTCCATTCTGCTGAACGGACTGTTGGATGAAGAGGAAGGACCCCGGATAGAAGACCAGATATTGAAAATTGTTTATGAAGAGTTGAAAAGTATGCATACAAATTGAAGGTTATAGACAGGATATCAGCAAGCGGACAGCGAAATGTTCTAATTAGGAAGGGAATAATAGCGGAAGAAATCGTGCAGTAACGGAGAAGAAAGTGAGAAAGCTCGGAGCAGACGGACTTATCCTGTCGCTCCCGGTGTGTTTCTGGTTTCTGAAGCTAGATATTAGGAAAGAAGGAGATAACGTTGAAACAAAGCCGCATGGAAGCAGAGCTATATTGTATCCATTGTCGCGAGGAGTCTCCATTTACGATTACGTACATCAATGATAAGCTCAAAACGATTTGTTGTACGCAATGCCATCATGCTATTGATGTCAGACTGGATTTGCAAAAAGAATTCAAGGAAGAATGGCAAAATCGCATTCTTTCGAAACCTTCCCGAATGACGACGGAGTACAAAGATGACCTAAGCCAATTTCTCTTTACGCTGCCGATCCGGCTGGCGAGCAAGCCATATCGATTATATCAGGACATAAAAGAGTCGCGCATCATCATGCGGGATTTCAAGGATGTCAAGCATTGGTAAAGCGCCTGGACTTATGTTCAGGCGCTTGTTTTTTGCCCTTAGCAGAAGACGGAAGCTCTCGATAAGGAAACTTTGTAGTAGTACCGAATATATAACTCTATTCAAAATCACACTTTCCATTGAGGCCTTTTTGTCATCATATTAGCCTAGGTATAAGAATTATCGATAACCTGAAATGCATATTATATGATATTATATCGACACACGATATATATCGCATGTCGATATAACAAAGGAGGTGTAACAATTGAAGAAAACAGAGGAATTACTGCCTTTAACGCATACCACCTACTACATTTTAATGGTGCTGCGGCAGCCGCTGCATGGCTACGGCATAATGAAAGAGGTGGAAGTTATCAGTGAGGGGTTAGTGAAGCTTGGCCCAGGGACACTTTATGGAGCGCTCCGCAAATTAGAGAAGCTTCAGTTGATCACACAAGTGGAGCAGAAGGATACTAAAAAGTCTTATCAGCTGACGGATAACGGCAGAAGATTATTATTCGCTGAATATGAGCGGCTTCGCAAGCTTGTTGAAATCAGCGAAAAACAGTTAGGGGAAGAAATATGACAGAGAAAAAGAAGGTAAGAAAATTGTTTTGGGCATGGGAAGACCAGAAAGAAGAGGTTTGGCTCCAGCGAATGGCGCAGGAAGGCTGGGTGCTTGAACAATACAGATGGTTCACGTACACCTTTAAAGCTGCAGCACCTTTGAAACTAGTGTATCAGCTGGATTACAGACTAGGCATTCCTGACAAAAGTTATTTCGATTTATTCGAAATGGATGGATGGCATATGGTCAGTTCTTTTGGAGGCTGGTACTATTTCTGCAAAAAAGATGATGGAACAGATAAATTAGAGATTTTTACAGATGTCCATTCAAGAGCTGCTAAATACATACGTTTATCTAATTATCTTTTATTTATTCTGGCAATGCATGTGCTATCTTTCTGGTTACCGGCAATTACGAATCCAAGCCATATGCCTTTCTGGATAGGGGGAACTATTGCTCCAATAGCTATAATAGGTATTTTTGGTGTTTATATACTAAGAAGAAAAGCAAAGAAGCTAAAAGAGATTTTAATATAGAAATAGAGGTTATTCTGATCGGACAGAATAATCTCTATTGTTTTGGATAGAAATTGAAAGAAAAGCGAAATGCGTCGAAAACGACCGGAGGAGCCGGAGAAACAAAAAAGAAAAATTAATAAAAATACAAAATAACTTCAATTAAGCTAAAAATTGAAATGAATTGATGTAATTGAAATATATTTAGGCTTTTCTTTGATTTCTATCCATTTGACATCACAGAGAGAGTACGTCATAATGTATTTATCTCGAATTCGAGGTAATTCCATCATCAGGCTGGAGTGATAAAGATGAATCATTTAAAAGGTATTCACCATGTAACGGCAATTACGAGCAGTGCAGAAAAAAACTATGAATTCTTCACATATGTACTTGGCATGCGTCTTGTTAAGAAAACAGTGAACCAAGATGATATCCAAACATATCATCTGTTTTTCGCGGATGACAAAGGCAGCGCAGGAACAGATATGACGTTCTTCGATTTCCCTGGCATACCGAAGGGTACACATGGTACGAATGAAATCTACAAAACTTCATTCCGCGTGCCATCCGATGCTGCCCTGGATTATTGGGTAAAACGATTCGATCGTCTAGAAGTAAAGCATCATGGCATCAAAGAGCAGTTTGGAACCAAGACTTTATCTTTCGAGGATTTCGACGAACAGCAATACCAGTTGATCAGCGATGAAAATGATGAAGGTGTGGCTTCTGGAACACCATGGCAGAACGGTCCTGTACCTTTGGAGTTTGCTATCACAGGGCTCGGTCCGATTTTTGTCAGGACGGCACATATTGATTATTTCAAGGAAATGCTCGAAAAAGTACTTGTTTTCCGTCCAGTTGCACAGGAAGGGTCCTACTATTTGTATGAAGTAGGAGAAGGCGGTAATGGTGCAAGCATCGTTCTTGAGCACAATACAATTCTGCCAGACGGAAGACAAGGATTTGGCACAGTTCACCATGCTGCTTTCCGTGTCGAGGATCGAGCAGTATTAGAGGAATGGATTGAACGGATGCATAGCTTCCAATTCCAAACTTCCGGATATGTCGATCGACACTTCTTCGAATCGCTGTATTCCAGAGTAGCACCAGGGATTTTATTCGAATTTGCGACTGACGGTCCTGGTTTCATGGGTGATGAACCATACGAAACGCTAGGAGAAAAACTTTCCTTGCCGCCATTTTTGGAGCCAAAACGTGAACAAATCGAAAAGCTTGTCCGTCCGATCGATACTGTACGCAGCACAAAACAACTTGAAAAAGAATGATAAACCGACATCTGCTTATTTAGCAGATGTCTTTTTTTTAGCAGATTTCGTCAGGTAAGCGTATAATAAAGATGTAGCATTCATCCCATACAGAAGGAAGGCTTTTTTATGAAAGCAAAAGACTTCATGATAACAGATGTAATAGCAGCGAGCGAACAAGATACGGTCAAGCAGGTTTTAGAGACGTTTGTTAACCGGCGGATCAGTGGAATGCCGATACTGGATAAAGACCGGCGTATTGTAGGCGTCGTCAGTGACGGAGATATCCTGCGAGGGATCCAGCCGAAGGATACAGTCGTCTTCAACTATTTGCTGACTGTAAGCTTTAAAGCAGAGAAAATAGATAAAATTGTTGATGAATTAAAAGATCATCCTATATTGAATCTTGCTAAAAAACGAGGAATCGTCACCGTCCATGAAGAGGATGAAATGGAAGAAGTCGTGAACATACTGGCAAAACACCGGTTTAAAAAGATACCGGTTCTGAATGACCAAAAGCAAGTTGTGGGGGTAATCAGCCGCGGTGATGTTCTGCGTACGATTCATTCTAACTTACTGAACGCACTTTGATGGTAAAGCACTGACTCCAAAGAAAGAGTCAGTGCTTTTTTATGTTAGAATAGAAGTTATGAGCTTGATAGATTAAAGGAGTTTTATCTATATATGAGTATGATAGTTATATTGGCGGAAAAGCCCTCGGTTGCGAAGAATATCGCCGATGCATTGAAAATAAAAACAAAACAGGATGGGTTTTACGAGGGGCCTGGTTATATTATCACATGGGCATTCGGTCATTTGCTGCAGCTGTTTGATGCGAAAGACTATGATGCTGCTATGGCAAGATGGAAACTGGATAATTTTCCGTTTGTACCAGATGCTTTCCAATATAAAATCAAATCGAGTCCGCGCAATCGTGACGCTGCCGATCCTGGTGCGAAGAAGCAGATAGCAATCGTAAAGCGTCTCATGCAAAGAAGAGATGTAGAGAAAATTGTATCCGCATGTGACTACGACCGGGAAGGGCAACTGATTGGTGACAGCATCATCAACTATATCAAACCGGACAAGCCCGTTTACCGGCTGCTGTTGAATGAATGGACCGAACAGGAAGTACTTCGCGGTCTTCAATCACTCCGGCCGAACACAGAGCTCAGACCACTTTATGATGCTGGAATCGGCCGTCAGTGGGCTGATTGGGTTATCGGAATCAACCTTACCTCGGTAGCGACACTTCGTTATCAGAGCGGCCGCGGACAGGTTTTAAATATCGGGCGTGTACTGCTGCCGACATTGAAAATCATCTATGATCGTGACAAGGAAATCAGTGAGTTCAAACCAGAGCCTTATTTCAAGTTGCTTGCAACTTTCCGAACACCTGACAAGAAATTCTATGAAGGTGTTTACAAGGAAGGGAAGACGGACAAGTTTAAGGAGAGGGACCCGCTGCAGGATATCCTGCAGCGCATTCAAGGCAAACAAGGACAGATCAAGGACAAACAGACGGAAGAGAAAAAGGAATTCTGTCCGCCTCTGTTTAACCTCTCTGGTTTGCAAGGATATATGACAGCAAGATACAGCGGATGGACATCTGATAAGGTGCTGAAAGTGGCACAAACGCTATATGAGAAGAAGTATATAACGTACCCTCGTACATCCAGTACAGCTTTGGAGGAAAGCCTAGTATCCAAGGCTGCTGGCGTATTGAAGAAAGTAGCAGCAGGATTGCCTTATGAATCGGAAATCAAATTCAGCCGTTCGAAACGCGTGTTCAATAATAGCAAGGTATCCAGCCATAGTGCGATCATACCGACATATGTTCTGCCTAAGAGACTTACGCCTGATCAGGAGCTTGTATACAATGCGGTTAAAAACCGATTTATCATGCAATTCATGCCTGTCGCAGTGTATGAGGAGACGACTTTAGAAACCATCATTGCGGATGTCTCTCTATCTGGCAGTTTTATCTCAAAAGGCCGTATTCAGCTTGTAGATGGCTGGAAGAAGGTCGAGAAGCAGCAAACAAAGGAAACCTTGCTGCCGGATGTCCAGGAAGGCATGCTGGTGGATACATGGGAAACAACCGTCACTTCCCATATGACGCAGCCGCCGAAGCCTCATACGGAAAGAACGTTGTTGCGAGTTATGGAAACGTGCGGTAAAGGAAAACAGGATGAAGAGGATGTCGTCGAAGTACTGCGTGGTTTCAGTATCGGGACAGCAGCAACAAGGGCAGAAACAATCAAGAAGCTGAAAGACATTCACTATATTAGTAATAAAGGGAAAGAACTGCACGTAACCGATACCGGTAAGAAGCTGGTTGAAACGTTTCCGGTTAAGCCTTTGTTCGATTTGAACTTTACCGGAAGGCTCGAGAAGACGCTAGCTGATATAGAGGATGCGAAAGTCGGCCGGGAAGATTTTCTGGAGATGATTTTCTCCTTTACGAAGGATGCAGTGCAGACGATGAAACAAGACGAAGCAGCACCGATCCGGACTATTGAGAAGCAAACAATCACCCATGAAGTTCTCGGCAAGTGCCCAGCTTGCGGCGGAGATGTTGTAGAAGGGTATAAAGGATTTGGTTGTAAAAACTATAAGAAAACATGCAGCTACATCATTTGGAAGAATGATAAGTTCCTTTCGGCAGTGCGGAAGAAGCCAACGAAGACGATGGTGAAAGCACTCCTGAAAAGCGGTACAGCTCATGTAAAAGGTATGACAAGCAAACGCGGGAAGAAATTCTCGGCTTATCTTTCTTATGAAAAGAATCCAGACAATGACTATTACAGCTGGAAAATGGAATTCGAGAAGAAATAAAGAGAGCGATGTGTGGAACCCACACTTCGCTCTTTTTAGAATTCTTCGTAAACCGCTGGATCTTGATCAGCGATACGTCCATCTGAAGCTGTTAAGCTGTTGATCTTCTCCATATCTGCTTGATCCAATTCAAAATCAAAGATAGCAAGATTCTCTACCTGGCGGCTAGGGGTAGCAGATTTAGGTATAGCGATGCTTCCCAGCTGATAATGCCAGCGCAGTACAATCTGTGAGACACTTCTGCCATGATTCTGGGCGATTTCAGCAAGCAATGGATGCTCCAGCAGATTCGTTTTTCTGCCGAGCGGACTCCATGACTCTGTTACGATGCTATTTTCTTCATGGTATTGTCTTTGTTTCTCCTGGTTGAAGAATGGATGCAGTTCGATCTGATTGATAACAGGGAGTTCACCTGTTTCTGCCTTAAGTCTCTCTAAATGCTCCGGCAGGAAATTGCAAACACCGATAGAACGGATCAAGCCCCATTTACGAGCATCAAGCAAGGCCTGCCATGCTTCTACATAATGATCTTGTTTCGGGTTCGGCCAATGAATCAGATAGAGGTCATAATAATCGAGACCTGCACGGTAAAGGGATTCCTGTATCGTCGTAATCGCATTATCATGCTGATGATACCGACCTGGAAGTTTGGAGGTGACCAAAATCTCATCACGCGAAATACTGTGCTGCTTGATAGCCTGTCCGACAGTTGCCTCATTTTCATAATTATAAGCCGTGTCCAATAAGCGGTAGCCTGCATCGATAGCGCTGCGGATGGCCTGAACACCTCCACTGCCTTTCAAGCTATATGTACCGAAGCCTACAGCAGGAAGAATCGTACCGTCGTGCAGTTTCTTGGTAGGGATATGATTTTGCATTCTATACTCTCCTTTCCAATTCTATATTTTCAGCCTAGCATAAAAGGGAAAGATTGTCCTAAGTCAGCACCTTGCTCGAAATAAACATAGAGAGCACTTAGAATATTATTGATTAAAGCTTAAGCTTGATAGGAAAACAGCTTCTAATTAACCAGTTGTTCGCTTATACTTAAAAATACGGAATATCAGGAAGAACGTACCATGTCGAAAGTATGAGTTCAGGGAAATGAGGAAGCGTTTTGACAACTATTACGAAGCTTGAGTCAAAAGTGAAAGAATTATCAAAACTGCTAGAAGCCCTTAAAGAATTGAATGCTGCAATCGATTTGCAAGATATTTCTCAGGGGATACTCGATCAAATGGTAATGATCTCGGAAGCAAAAGGGGCATTATTATGGGTGCTTGAAAAAGAGAAGAACCGGGTAGTGGCAAAAGTGTCTTACGGAATTCCGATTGATTCATTACCAAAGCAAACCCTATCAGATGGGGAAGGCATCGTTAAAAAAGTGATGATGACTGGCAAGGCAGAAATGATAACAAATACGGAAAGTGTTATCGACAGCTCTGCTGCATATCCCAGCCTTGCTACCACCATACTTACTGTTCCACTTCAGGCAAAAGGGCAAGTTTTAGGTGCCATTCAACTCATGGATAAAGAAAACGGAAGCCACTTCGATACTCGAGACAGGGAGCTTGCTGCGATATTGGCGGAGCAGTCAGCCTTAGCTATGTATAACAGTCAAATGTACGATGAACTGTATAAGATGTTTGTCAGTATGATTCGTATGCTTGCAGAAGCACTGGATGCGCGTGACCCGCTTACAAAAGGACATTCAGAGAGAGTAGCCCGCTATGCCTGGCTGATCGGAAAAAGAATGAAGCTGGATGCCCAAATGTGCTTCGAGCTATATCAGGCTGCTATCTTACACGATATAGGGAAAATCGGTATTGAAGATCGAATTCTGCGGAAGACAACTGGACTTACCGAAAGCGAGTACGAGCTTATGAAGACGCATACCGAAATAGGTGCCCGTATACTGTCCGCCATCCAGCCGAACCGTTTCTTTCAGAAATCGATTGATACAGCGATGCTCCATCATGAAAGGATGGATGGCAGCGGATATCCAAAGCAGTTAAAAGGGAAAGAGATACCTTTATTTGCCCGCATCGTCGGCGTGGCAGATGCGTTTGACGCAATGACTACTGATCGCACCTACAGTGAAGGTATGTCAGTCCGGGATGCCGCAGCTGAATTGATTCGCTGCAAAGGCAGTCTTTTCGATACGGATATCGTTGACATATTTATCGAGATTCTTGAAAATTGTTCTTATGATCTTCAATTATTCCCAAATACAGATGATATGTAATAGTCAAAAAAAACCGCCTGGATAAGTTCCAGGCGGTTTTCATTTATTCAATTCTTACTGATGCAATGTCATATTATCTAGCATCCGCTTTTCTGATTTCATTTTGACTTGGTTTTGTGACTAGGTAAATCACATACCCGATAAGTGCTCCAACAATTGCTGGTATTAACCAGCCAAGACCAAGACTGTACATTGGCAGATTATCTGTTAGGAAGTTCTGTACTCCTGGTATAGGAAGTTTCGCAGCATTCAATCCTTCCATCAAGCTGACAGCGAAAGTGAAAAGCAAACTGATTAAGTAAACAGCTCTGCTTCCAGCAAAAGCATCATGCAGGAAAGTCAGGAAGATCAAGACGATTGCCAGCGGATAAATGATAGTCAATACTGGTACGCTGAAGGTGATGATGTTAGCCAAACCAGCATTTGCAACGACTGTACTAAATAAAGAAAGCACTATAGCGATAACTGAATAAGAAACTTTAGGAAGCAGACGGCTGAAGTAACTGCTGCAAGCAGTAACCAAACCGATACTTGTCGTCAAACAGGCGCCTAGTACTATCAATCCAAGCAAAACATTACCAAGTCTTCCATAGTACACTTCAGAAACTCCCGCCAGCACGGCACCGCCGTTATCCAGTAATCCAATTCCAGCTACACTGGTTGCACCAAGGTAGGAAATGGAAGTGTAGATCAAAGCAAGAAGTGCTGCTGCTATTAAGCCAGCTTTCCATGTAAATCCGAGAATTGCTTTACGATCGGTGACTCCGATATTTTTCACGGAATTGATGACTATGATACCAAAGACGAACGCTGCCAATGTATCCATTGTCAAGTAGCCTTCCTGGAATCCTTTGAAGAAAGCGTTGCTGCTGTATGCTTCCGTTGGTTCCTGAGGACTGCCTATCGGGTTGACAAGTACAGTAATGATCAATACTGCTATGGCAATCAGCAAAGCAGGTGTCAAGTATTTACCGACTATATCGACAATCTTGGCTGGTTTCAAAGAGAAGAAACAAGTAATTCCGAAGAATAAGATCGAATATATAATCAATGGCCATGGTCCGGGATCACCAGTTAAGAATGGCTGAATGCCAATTTCATATGATACAGTACCTGTACGCGGCAATGCAAAAAGCGGACCAATAGATAAATACAGAACGATTGTGAACACATAGCCGAATATAGGATGAACCCGGCTGGCTAAATCCTGCAAATCATTCTTACCGGAGAAACCAAAAGCCAATATCCCTAGCAGCGGCAAGCCTACACCGGTGACAATGAACCCTAGATTTGTGGTTAATACATTCGTTCCGGAACTTTGACCGAGCAAAGCAGGGAAGATTAAATTGCCTGCACCAAAAAATAATGCAAATAACATGAACCCTGTTACGATAACATAAGAAAACGGAATAGATTTTTTCACAGTGTTTACCTCCAAGATGAACTACGATTTCTAATTAATCAGATAATTTAAAAGAAAAAATAATTAGAATATTTAAACCTTGTTAGGAATTCTACCATAGTTCTTTTGTGGCAACAACTATAAATAATATTACATAAGATGTATATTTTCTGCTGCATTCGGCATATATAAGTAAAAAAGCCATTTGGAGGCAGTAATCGTGGACTTTACAGAAATGGATATATTCTACGCCGAACTAAAAAGACTTGAAGACGAGTTTAAACGATGTCCTGAACCGCAAATTCGCAGTTTAATTCATGATGATATCCTTCTGATAGAACAAGCTATTGCAAGTGCGGAGAAAGCATAAAGAAAAGGCGAAAAACACATCGGTGTTTTTCGCCTTTTTTCAGCTTTCTTGATTTCTTTGAACCGGTTGGTCCACAATCAAATCCTGTTTCTTCACACGCTCACTCAGGTATCTTACATAGCGATGATCTGTAACGAGGAAAGCGAGTTCTTCCCGTTTCAGATGCTTTTCAGCTTCCTCGAAGGAATCGAATCCGATTTCAGCAGGCTGCTGATTTTTCATAATATAAAATTTACGGTTTTGCTGTACAATGAGGAATTTGTCATTCTGCTCATTGACATACAGCGTCCCAAGATCGTTCTCGGGTACGTTGAATCTATTCTCTGTGGCATCTGGTCGCAATGTCTGCAGGTCGAAGGCATTCTTTACGAACAATTCAAATGCTTCATCAGTCAATGAAGCTCCGGAAGCTTTCTGGTGGCCGCCTCCACCGTAATTACCCGCAATAGCCGATACGTCTACATCGTCATGGATAGTCCTCAGACTCAATCGTTTTGTCCCCATCATGATCATAACGATCAAATCAAGATGCGGGAACGTTTTACCTAAGTCGTTACCCAATTCGGAGAGATAAGATTCGGCATGAACGACCCCGGCCAGATATGTACCTATCTTAACAGGAACAACTTGTTTTCTTTTCTTACGAATATAACGAGCTGTTTGTGCATCTTGTACTTGAAGCAGCTTCTCCTCCAAGTCGCTGAAGACGAATGTATCATTATGCTGCAGCCGTTGAATCATCTCATCAGCAAATTCTTCTATGCTTTGCAGGAAGAGCAGTGCATTCAGCTGCTTGGCAGCTTCATTATTCCGTTTCTCCCATTCCCATGTATCATACTGGCGGACAAGCTCGACAAATTCGCTTACTGCCTTTGTTTTTTCCAGATATCCTTCTTTAACAAGAACGTCATACAGCATACTTGTCGCTGACGTAAGTGTTCCATCTTCTTCCTTTGTCGCAATCCATGCCCAATCGTGGGCATTCAAGTGCTCACTTGTTTTGTGATGGTCCACAAGTCGGGCTTTTCCGCCTGATTGGATGAAATCGCTGATAGCAGCTTCATTTTCTTCATTCACAGCCAAATCCGTCACCCATAGTTCTTTCTCATGCTGTGTTTCATCAGCCAGGAATCTCTTTACTTCTTCGTTCAGACTGCTGATGGAATTATAGCGGATTTCAACATCCTCACCAAAAGCAAGTGTGGCTAAAATACCGCAGCCGACACCGTCCAGGTCATTATGTGTCAATAGTTTATACAATGTCTTCACCTCAATTACTAGTATAAGTATAACCCAGCGGAATTATCGGCTTCAAGCATGATTCTATTACAGTTCTTGTTTGAACAGTCTGAATCGGTGAAGTAGGAGCAAATAAAAAGTGGCAGAGACAAGTAATACACTGCTGAGCAGTACGTAACCATTAGAGATATACGTGTCCAGTGTCATATAAAGGAAGATCGCACATGATGCCATACAAACGATGGCAATAAGCAGCTTATAAAACCTGGCAAAACTAAAAGGAAAGCGCACAGCCTGGTAAAGACTCGCAAAGTGGAGTATTGTCCCGAGCACCTCTCCTAAGTTAAGCCCGAGTATGACTCCATTCACACCCATGCTTGGCTGAGAAGCAACGAAGTAGATCATCAGCAAGCTGGCAAGCGCCGCAATTAAATTATTGTAAAGCACGACACTGCTTTTCCCTATACCAATAAGAACTGCCTGCAGCGGAATCTGCAAATAACTGAGCATGAAACAGAAGATCATCTTCTGAATAAGCAGTCCAGCTTCTTCAGAGTGATAAAACAAACCTGTCAATTCGGTCGCGAAAAAGTAAAGAAACAGCGCCCACGGGATACAAATCATCATTGTAACGTTTATCACTTGGTTGATGTTACTGTACATCTGATGAAATTGACGACGTGCATATAAGTCGCTGATAGAAGGGAGCAGATTGGTCGATAAGGAATGAGTGATGAACGTCGGTACGAATACTAGCGGCATGACATAGCCCATTAAGAGCCCATACGTTTCGGTAGCTGTTTCTGCTGTAAGCCCTGCTGTCAGAAAGCTATGGGTAATAATTATTGGTAATAGAACCCCAGCAAAGCTATTGACCAAATGACTGCCGGTATTGGGCAATGCGACACGAATCAAATCTCTTGTATGCTGTTTACCGTCACGGACGAGATCCCGGATAATATGAAAGAAACGCCATTTGAATTCCTTTTGCCTGTTGAACGCTATGATCAATACACCTAAAGAGATTGCTTCGCCAATGACCATGCTGATCACAGCACCTGCAGCAGCAACACCTAAACCGTAAGGGAGCAAGTATTGAACGAGCATATACGTAACTACAAGCTGTACACTCTGCTCCAGGATAGATGCGAAAGCTCCAGGTGACATATACTGTTTGCCATGAAAATAACCTTTCAAGATAGAAGAAATCGCGACAATCGGTATAATTGGGATGATAGCTGTGAATGTGTATATGGCACGTTCATCTGCAAATAAAAGTCCTGGAATATAATGGACCAGTCCAAGCAGCAGCAAGGATGTGATAACTCCCAATGTCCCCGTTATCAGAAAGGAAAGGGAAAGGACGTGCCGCAGTCTTGTCCGATTATTCGTCGCATTATTCTCTGCCACCAGGTTGGCAACCGCTACTTCCAGTCCGAAGCCTGTAATTGCAATCAGCAGACCGGTTATCGGCATAGCCATCATCGCCAGTCCGATTCCTTCTGGTCCCAAAAGCCGTGACAAAACGATTCCGTTTATGAATCCGATCAGCTTACTGTAGCAAGCAGCAACCGCAAGGATGATCGTACCTTTCAATAATGATTGTTTACCCACATTGGTCACCTCAACTTGTCCATAGTTTAGATGTATGTGAGTAAGATGCTGTTTATGAATAGAGGAGTAAGCTACAGTTCCAATTAAGTAAGCTATATAAAGGTAAGTACCTATTAATCGATCTTATGTTTAATTTAGAGCTAAACAATCTTGGCCAATTCCGGGCTAGGTTCAGATAAGCTCTTTTTTATTGCTTTTAACGCATGAGAGCCAGCACCTAAAAGTTGTTAGCCGAACTGACCAGCGGAGCTTGTTACTTATCGGATGTCTCTTGATAAAGAAACTGACAAGTGATAGGTATGATTTCGTATTGATTCTTCTGCATCCTTACTCAGATAGGCCTGTTTTTCATAAAGGTTTTGACAGCTAAGGGCTACACAATTAACATAATAATCAGAATTATTAATTATATTTAAGGAGGCGAAAAATTGCAGATATCTGAGATCATGAACAGCGGTATTCTGTGGGTGTTCTGTCTGCTTGTCGTATCTATCGTTATTTTTCAAGGAGTCGTATTCATGCGATCTGCGTTTCAGGTGAAAGCCAGTGTTGGTATGACAGATCGAGAGGCCCGGAGTGCAATGAAGACAGGTGCTATTGCGGCAATTGGTCCTGCCTTAGGCAATATTATCATTGCCGTGTCACTGATGACGTTGATCGGGAATCCGCTTACGATGATGCGCAGTGCAATTATCGGATCCTCCGCTACCGAATCACTCGGTGCCCAAATGGCTTCGACAGCTTATGGCACAGAGCTAGGATCGGCAAACTTCGGTCCTGAGGCGTTCACAACCATCGCTTGGACATTGTGCATTGGCGGTACAGGGTGGTTAATCGTCACGTTTTTCTTTACGAAGTCGTTAGGCTCTTTCCAAAAGAAGATTACAGCACGTAAAAATGGTACGAAGAAGATGGTTATTATCTCAACCGCAGCCATGCTGGGCGCGTTCGGTTACTTCGCTGCAAATGAGGCAGTGAAGAGCAGCGGGCATACCTTGATCATCCTGACAAGCATTCTGATAACAATCGGCACCTTATTGCTAGCTAATAAGTTTCATCTGAACTGGCTGAAAGAATGGGCATTAGGCTTTGCTATCATCGGCGGACTGACCGTCGGCTACTTTATAGGTTAAGAAAGGGAGGGAAAGGAAAATGGCTAAAACAGCAGAACAGGTCATAGTACAGGAACAGCTGATGGAAACACAGCAGCAATCATTTGATGCTTTTCATGTAAATGCCCATTTCTGGGGCAGGCTCACGATTGGCTGTGTGATCGTATTATCGGCAGCATTGCCGCTTTACCTATCTTTCGTCGAGGGCTATCATCCTGGATGGCAGGCCATATTCGCAGCCTTTCTCGCATATATCGCCTTAGTTGGATTTGCCTGGGTAGTGGAGCCGGTCAGTTACTACGCAACACTCGGGGTCTCTGGTACGTACCTTAGTTTCCTGACAGGTAACATCGCTAACATGTGTCTTCCGTCTGCGGCTGCAGCTCAGCAAGTGATTGGCGCGGAACCAGGTACGAGAAAAGGAGAGGTAGCAGCAACTCTTGCTATAGCGGCAGCCAGCTTTATGAATATTGCCGTGCTTATTCCCGTCATTTTAGGAGGATCGTATATCCTATCCGTCATCCCGGAATCCGTTCAGGCTGCGTTCGCCTATATCATTCCTGCTATCTTTGGAGGCATGATTGCTCAATTGGCTATGAGAAAACCGCTTTTCGGTGTGATCGGCATCGTTTTCGGGATCCTGATGACACAGCTCCCCATCCCTATCTTCTTTAAAGGCTTAGTCTGTATGTTCCTGACAGTCATTATCTGTGTACTTTTGGAAAACAAGCAAGCATCTAAATCTAATAATAAAGGAGAGATGGTTCATGAGTAAAAAAGAGCTGGTTCGTAATCTGGAGGAGTTAGAGCACGTCACAGGAAGTTTAGCACTTGATATATGGCAGCATCCTCAAATCGCTTATGAAGAGACTTATGCGAGTGCAGCACAGAAGGGTGTGCTGGCAGATGCCGGTTTCCTCATTACAGATAACATCGGCGGTTTGCAAACTGCTTTTTATGCGGAATACGGGAGCGGGCATCCTATCATCGGCATATTAGGTGAATTTGACGCTTTGCCAGGTCTGTCCCAATCAAGCAAGCCCTATAAGGATCCTGTCAGTGAAAACGGACCAGGTCACGCGTGCGGCCATCATTTACTCGGAACAGCTGGTGTAGAGGCCGTGCTTGGGCTGAAGCAGCTTATCGATGAAGGAAAGGTGAACGGTACAATCCGCTATTATGGCTGTCCAGCTGAAGAGGTGCTCTCTGGCAAGACATTCATGGCAAGAGAAGGTGTATTCAACGACCTGGATTGCTGTCTCACCTGGCATCCAGGAACGAGTAACGTCGTCCACAATTATAGTACCCAAGCAATGATCTCCATCAAATTCCGTTTCCATGGTATACCGGCTCACGCAGCAGGCGCACCGCATGCCGGACGAAGTGCGCTTGATGCCGTGGAAATCATGAATATCGGGGCCAATTACCTTCGTGAGCATCTAGTGGATGGCACACGTATCCATTATGCTATCACCAACGGTGGCCAAGCGCCGAATATCGTTCCGGATGAAGCCGAAGTATGGTATTACCTTCGAGGTGAGAACCGGGATCAAGTAGAAGATATGCTGATGCGAATGTATGATATAGCAAAAGGAGCAGCATTGATTACTGGCACCTCAACTTCGCATGAACTTTTAGCGAATTGTTATCATATGCTGACAAATGATACATTGGATACGCTGAATTATCGCAATATGGAGGATTATCCGATGGAAAGCTTCACTTCGGATGAAGTTGCTTATGCTGCTATTCTGCGTAAGTCAATGGATCCAAAACTCATTGAGGAATCCCGTCGCCTGTTAGGCCTAGATTCTAATGACATACTGCCGACCAAGAATTTTTATAACATGACGATGAAAGATACGACGATGCCCGGCTCGACAGATGTCGCCGATGTAAGCTGGATAACACCACTTGCCAGCATCGGTACGACTTGCGGGCCGATTGGCACCCAAGTACACGCTTGGCAAGCTACAGCAGTATTCGGAACGAGCATCGGCCTGAAGGGCATGCATTATGCTGCAAGAATCATGGCTTTGACCGCATATGATCTTCTGACGGAACCGGCACTTGTTGAGCAGGCAAAAGCAGAATTCGCAGAAGCCACTGTCGACAAGCCTTATCAAGCTGGTCTAGATGGGACTGTATTAGCCCCGGGAACAGAACGTAAAGAGCAATTAATCTAATTGTAATTGACTTCCATTTCACTTTTGATATACTGTAACCAACAAACACGAGAGGATGATGGGTGGCCGATGATTGATTAATCTTGTTTTTAACGAATTGAAAAGTCATTTTCAACGCGTATAAAATAGGATTAGTCTGCCCATTTTCAAACTGAACGGAAACGTATACCTCTCCAAGGACGTATGTGTATTTCTGGTACGGCTAATCCTTCCAATTTATTTTGGGAGGATTTTTTTCTGTCCTCCTATGTTAAGGAGCGATTACTTATGAAAGAATTAATCAAAGTACAGCAAATGACCTACAAGTATGGTGAACGTCTTATCGTACAGCAAGCAAATGCTACAGTACACCAAGGTGATGTGATTGGTATAACCGGAAGGAATGGCGCAGGTAAAAGTACATTATTGCAGCTTATGGCAGGTAGTAAGCCTGTGACAGAAGGTTCAATATGGACGGCGGATTCGATAGGGATAGAATTAGTGGAACAGGAAAGAGAAAATTATTCTTCTGAATCAGTTCAGTTTGAAGCAGCTGTACTGCTCGGCAAATGGCGAATTCCATCCATTTCTTACCATAAAATGAGTGGAGGAGAGAAGCTGAAAGCAAGACTTGCGAACGGCCTTTCCAGCAGGGCAGACGTATTGCTCCTTGATGAACCAACTAATCATTTAGATGAAGACAGTGTGAACTTGCTTGTGGAAGAAATCAAAAAAACCAACAAAACAATTCTGATCGTTTCTCATGATCGCTATTTACTAGATCAAGTGGCTACAAAGATATGGTCTATAGAAGGACAGAGGCTTCATACTTTTGCAGGAAATTATACTGCTTATACAGATCATAGACAAAAAGAAAAAGCGGCACAGCAGCATGCCTATGAAAAGCAGCAGAAACGCATCCAGCAAGTAGAGAGTCAAATTGCTTCCCTGCAAAATTGGAGTACAAAAGCACATGCACAATCTACCAAACAAGAAGGCGCCAAGGAATATTATCGTAAAAAAGCAAAACGAATGGATAAGGCTGTGAAATCAAAGCAAAAGCGACTGGAAAAGGAATTAGAAAAAGAGAAAATCGAAGCAGCTGTACCTGATCATGGGGTATCCTTCGAATTAAGCTCCTCCCGTAAAAGGGGAAAACGATTTCTGGAATGTATAAATGTAACCAAGCAATATGATGATAAGATACTTTTTCAAGATGCTAATTTCACCATCAAGCATGGGGAAAAGATCGGTTTGCAAGGGCCAAACGGCTGCGGAAAAACAACCTTTTTCCGGATGATAACCGATAATGAACCGTATGCAGGAGAAATATGGATTTCGCCAACAGCTAACATCGGCTATCTCTCACAGGATGTCTATGATCTGCCCCTGAATAAGACACCTGGGGAGATCTTTCACAAGGAAACATTTGCTGAGAGGGGAAAGGTACAAACGCTGCTTCTGAATCTTGGGTTCGATAAAGAAAGCTGGATGCTTCCGATAGAAGGAATGAGTATGGGAGAGCGTGTGAAATTGAAGCTTATGCAGCATATCCTGGCAGATAAGGATGTACTTTTGCTAGATGAACCAATAAACCATATGGATCTTCCATCCAGGGAACAATTGGAACACACACTCACAGCTTACAGCGGGACACTTCTCGTTATCTCCCATGATCGCTATTTCAGAGAGAAAGTGACAGATACGCAGTTAATCATACAGGAAGGAAAGATAAGCAAGAATCTCAGTACAACAGCAGCTAAATCAGAAACAGAAGATGATATTCTTCTGATGCAGCTTGAAAATGAACGGCAGGAAGTATTAGGGAAGCTGAGTATGCTGACACCTGGAGATACAGCGTACAAGGATTTGGATGAGCGTTTTAATCAACTGACAAAAAGAATTAGACAACTGAAGAATTAGATGAAAAATAGAAGAGTCGTGTATTCAAAAACATGACTCTTCTTTCCTGCGACCTTATGTAAACAAAGAAGTACCACCAACTATTAAAAGGGCAAGTGGTCAGTTATAATCGATCTCTTCACATAAACTCTGTATGTTCAAAACACTAATTGACTACCGTAAACGGGAGTGTTTATATATGTAAAACATCAGTCCTATATAAAAGGTAATAGTCAAGTTTTCCTAAATTTAAAAGAAATTCTAATATTGAACCATCTTATAATGGAGTATGTTAAACTTGGGGAAAAATAGATATGGAGGTCATAATAACAGGAAATACTACCGCTTACTTTTAGTATATAGTTTACTGCCGATTCCCCCTCATAGTTTTCGGAATATTAATTATATTTGAACCTTCCTACTTCATTTAAGCACTCAGCTAAATAATAGCCCAATTCTTATTTATACGAACCAATATTCTTTATAAAAGTAATTCATGTTAATAAAAAACGTTGGTTTTTGTGCTTCAAATAAAGCAGCGAAGGCCCAACAGAAATTACTCCGCATTTATTAAGGTACAACAGCCTTACTATTAAGTATCTAATTGCAAGCTTGATAGCCAATGTAAAACTGGACGATGTCTCGTTCGCTGCCTCTTTTTCCTACAAAACAACGAAAATCCTTTAAGTGCTCAATCTTGTAAAGAATGGCGATATAACCATCGGACTTACTCGCTTTACTATGTAGTGAAAGCTATTTACAAAGCTTTGGTATCAAATAATTAATAAGGGGATGGGGATATGTTCAAAAAGAAATGGGCGGCAGCCGCTTTAGTTGCAGCGCTTTCAGTTACGGCTTTAGTTGGAATCAAACCTACAGATGTGAAGGCTGAAACAGATGTGAAGACAATTGTTGAAGGAATGTCGGTTGAAGAAAAAGTAGGTCAAATGCTTATGCCGGATTTCCGCAACTGGCAAAAGCAAGGGGAAAGCAAAGCAACAGGTTTTATAGAGATGAACGATGAAGTGGGAAGCATCATTCAGAAATATCATTTAGGGGGCGTTATCCTATTTGCTGAAAATGTCGTCGGTACTGAACAAACAGTACGTTTGATAGATGGCTTGCAAAATGCAAGCCCGGAACTACCGCTTTTCATAACTATTGATCAGGAAGGCGGAATCGTGACACGTCTGCAAACGGGAACGAATCTGCCAGGCAACATGGCGTTAGGTGCAACACGAAGTGAGAAATATGCCTATCAAACTGGCAAAATCATTGGGGAAGAATTATCGTCTCTTGGTGTAAATGTAAATTTCGGTCCGTCATTGGACGTAAACAACAATCCTGAAAATCCTGTAATCGGTGTCCGTTCATACAGCTCTGATCCAGAGCTTGTCTCAAAGCTAGGTATTAAGACTATAAAAGGACTGCAACGCCAGAATGTTGCTGCAACAGCAAAGCATTTTCCAGGACATGGCGATACCGCTACTGACAGTCATTACGGTTTGCCGCTTGTTACACATGACAAGGATAGATTACAAGCTGTAGAACTTCTGCCTTTTCAGAATGCAATTGATGAAGGCGTAGATATGATTATGACAGCTCACGTTCAATTTCCTGCTTTTGATGATACAACGTATATCAGCAAAAAAGACGGTCAGGAGATTTTGGTTCCAGCCACACTTTCCAAAAAAGTGTTGACAGGATTGCTGCGCGAGGAAATGGGGTTTGAAGGTGTAATTGTAACAGATGCTCTTAATATGAAAGCGATTTCAGACAACTTCGGCCAGGAAGAAGCTGTAGTATTAGCTTTAAAATCAGGTGTAGATATTGCGTTGATGCCTGCACAAGTGAACTCTTTGGAAATGGAAAAGAATTTGGCTTCCGTTTATAACGCAGTGCTAGAAGCAATCGAATCTGGAGAACTCCCGATGGAGCAAGTAAATGCATCAGTTGAGAGAATTCTAAAACTGAAAGAAAAACGCGGTATTTTGGATCCTGACAAATCACCAATTGAAGAAAAAGTAGCTAAATCGTTAAAAGTAGTAGGCAACAAGGAGCATTTGAAGGAAGAAAAGAACATGGCGGAGGATGCTGTTACGCTTTTGAAAAACGAAGACAAAACACTCCCTTTCAAACCAAAAAAAGGTGAGAAGGTTCTCGTGCTTGCTCCATTTAATGATCAAGTAGAAGCAATGACAAGAAGCATAAACGAATTAAAAGGCAAGAAGAAAGATGTTGAAGTTACTGGCTATGCTTTCTCGGAAAAGTCCTTCAATGAAGAGGTGGCAGCCATGGTTGATGAAGCAGACTATGTTATTACCGGTTCCTATGTTGTGAAAAATGATCCTGCTGTAAATGATGGCGTCATTGATGACAGTATTCAGGATTCAAGCAAATGGGCAACAGCTTTTCCAAGAGCTGTCATGAAAGATGCTGAAGCAAAGAATAAAAAGTTCGTGTTAATGAGTCTGCGCAATCCTTATGATGTCGGAAATTTTGAAGAAGCAAAAGCTGTGCTTGCGGTCTATGGTTTTAAAGGCTATTCAAATGGTGCATATAGACAGCCGAACATTCCTGCCGGCATTAAAACGATTTTTGGTGAATCAAAGCCAAAAGGTATATTACCAGTAGATATTCCATCTGTCACTCAACCTGAAGAGATTCTTTATCCATATGGTTATGGACTCGATATTCGTTCAGGGAAGCTGCTTAAATAATCCGAATTAAAGGGGAGGAGTACCATTGAAAAGAGTATTGTTGATGGTAATGATTCTGCTGCTTGCTTTAAGTGCTTTTCCTGCGGAAAAAGAGGTTGCTGCCCATAAGAGGAAGAAAGATAATAAAGTAACGCCTGGTGTTGAGGTCCTTTTAGATGATCAGAAAGAACTTTTAAAAGACAAAAAAGTTGGCTTAATTACCAATCCGACCGGTATTGACTCAAAAATGAACAGCATTGTTGATCTGCTGCACGAAGATTCGGATATTGAACTGACAGCTTTATTCGGTCCTGAGCATGGCGTACGCGGTGATGCTCAGGCAGGGGAATATGTTGAATCTTATATTGACGAAAAAACAGGACTACCTGTATACAGCCTCTACGGACAAACAAGAAAACCAACACCTGAAATGCTTAAAAACGTAGAGGTGCTTGTCTTTGATATTCAGGACGTCGGCACACGCTATTACACATACATCTATACAATGGCTTATGCCATGGAAGCAGCAAAAGAAAACAACCTTCCAATTATCGTGCTTGACCGTCCGAATCCGTTAGGCGGACTTTCAGTTGATGGTCCTGTACTCGAGCCTGATTTCTCTTCCTTTGTAGGGATGTACCCAATTCCAACAAAGCACGGAATGACAGTCGGAGAGCTTGCTTCCTTCTTCAACGAAGAATTTGATATTGGAGCAGATTTGAGAGTCGTCAAAATGAAAGGCTGGAAGCGGTCCATGGATTTCGATGCCACAGGACTTCCATTCGTCCTACCGTCACCAAATATGCCGACAGTTTCAACAACATTTGTTTATCCTGCAACCGGTCTGATTGAAGGAACAAACCTTTCAGAAGGGCGGGGAACAACTAAGCCATTTGAACTGATCGGCGCACCTTTTATCAACAGTACAAATCTTGCTGCAGAATTGAACTCACTCAGTCTGCCAGGCGTGAAATTCAGGGCTGCATCCTTTACACCGACATCTTCTAAACATGCTGGAAAACTCAGCCATGGTGTTGAAATTTATGTAACAGACCGCGCTGAATTCGATGCGGTAACTACAGGACTTTACATCATTAAAACAATTCATGACATGTATCCAGACGATTTCGAATTCCTTTCAAACAACTTCTTTGATAAATTGATTGGAAACGATTGGGTCAGAACAATGATTCTTGAAGGAGCATCCGTTAGAGAAATCACGAAAAAATATCAGAAAGATCTATATGAATTTAAGAAGGTTCGAAAAGAGTACTTAATTTATAAGTAATTGTTTCAAAAGGGTGAAATCATTAAGATTCACCCTTTTTTAGTATAGGGAAATTTCTCCAGAATTTGAGTGACGCAGCTGAAGTGAACGTTGGCATTTGTAATTAACAATAGAGATGCGATCAACAAGCGCACTATTAAAGACATTTTTTTATAAATCCTTTTAAGTTGTATTTCCACTAGAATTGTATACTTTTATAAGGCTGCTCAAAATAGGATACACTATAAAAATATTGCTGTAGATAAGGACAATTTAGAATCAAAAACTATGCCGCTTAAAACATTTGGTAACATAGTAGTTATCGACAGCCGAAATTAAAGGACATCAAGGAATAAAACTCGGTAGCAATGCGAGAAAAATTTATAATAAGCACAGGTGAACAACTGCAAATCATGGATAGTTAAAAAGAAGGCGTAAATAGAAGTAGAAAGTAAGTGAACTATTAGTACTCATTATTTTAAAATAACTTAGTTTACATAATATATATTATCGGAAGTAAATGAAAAACGCTGTATCATATCTCAAATCCTAAGTATTCTTAAGATAGTGAGACAAAATCAAAAAAATGGACTGTGCAAACAGCTTTGCTGCACAATCCATTTTTCTTATTAATCTGCCACGTGTAATACGATTTTTCCTGTATTCTTATTACTTTCCATATATTCATGAGAATCCGAGACTTCTGCTAACGGAAATACTTTATCGACAATCGGCTTGATTGCTTTAGATTCTAACAATGGCAATACATTATCAATTACATCAGCTGTCAGTCTGGCTTTGTAATCAATGCTTCTTGTGCTTAATAATGTTCCTTTTACATGTAAGCGCTTTGCAAGCAACGGCATTATGGATACATTCTCTAGCTCCGTACCACCTAAGAATCCAATTAAGATCAATCTGCCGTCAGTTTTAAGTGTTTTGATGTTCTGATCCCAGTATGTTGCTCCAATGAAGTCCAGAATAACATCAGCGCCTGTATCGGCAAGCTTCTCAGCAAAATCTTCTTCTTTATAGTTAATTGTGATGTCAGCCCCAAGCTCTTTACAGAAATCAAGTTTTTCCTGTGATCCTGCTGTAACTGCAACTGTTGCACCTGCTTGCTTCGCCAATTGTATGGCAGCAGTTCCAACACCACTTGCACCAGCATGGATCAAGACGGTTTCACCCTGTTTAAGCTCTCCGAGCCAATGTAGCGTCTGATAAGCTGTCAGGAAGACTTCCGGGACCGCCGCTGCCTCTTCATAGCTTAGATGCTCTGGAATTGGCATTGCCAGCTTACTGTTAAGCACAGCGTATTCAGCATAGCCGCCAGATGGAATGAGTCCAAAGATGCGGTCTCCCTTTTCCCATCCGTAGGCTTCCTCTCCTGCTTCTTCTACCACACCGGCAATTTCCAAGCCTAAAATAGGATCGAAATCACTGGATGGATAGTTTCCTTTGCGCTTTTCTATATCGGCACGGTTGATTGCTGAAGCCTTTACAGCGACAAGAATTTCGTCCGGTTTTATTTTTGGTTTATCAGATTCCTCCAGTTTTAACTTTTCTGGGCCTCCGAAACCTTGTAATGTGATTGCTTTCATAGTTAAGACTCCCTTTCTGCCTTTATTTTTATCCTTTACGGAAAAAAAGTAAATAAATCAGCACTATCCAGAATGGAAGAGCGAGCAAAATCCCGATTAGCAGACCTTTGAAGAATTTCATGCTGCTGCACCTCATTTCGTGTGCTTTTTCTTATTGTTAACCATATGATAAAAAGCTTAAACATGCAAAAACCCGGCTCCGTTATCTGGAGCTCGGGTTTTGCACTGCTTGATATACGGGGGATCTTGCTTGAATAGTCTCTAAATAGTAATCAAATAATTCACTGGAAGCATTCGTCCAGGAGTGCTTCTCAGCTTCTATTCGCACATTCTTCTTCATTATAGCTGCTAATTCCTGATTATCGAGTCTGCCAACCGCTTTACTCATGCTGGCTACATCCTCATTTTCAAAGAGGAATCCTGTCTTGCCTTCCTCGATTTGCTCCAGTGTCGGTCCGCTTTTAGCAGCAATGACTGGTATGCCGGATGCCATAGCTTCTAGTATGACCAGACCGAGTGTCTCGGTAACAGACGGGAACAGAAAAGCATCAGCAGAAGCAAACGCCTGTGATAGCTCTTCTCCATGAAGAAAGCCTGTGAACAGCGTGTTTGTTCCTGCAAATATCTTCTCCAGTTCTTTACGGGCAGGACCGTCTCCGATAATGGCTAATGCTAAGTCATCCCGTTCATCCAGCAATGGACGAATCTTATGGATTTCCTTTTCAATTGCCAATCTGCCGACAAAGATAAGCAGTTTCTTTCTATGATCTCCTTGCAAAAGCCGCTCACGCATACGTTCTGAATAAAAATTCGGATGCCGTTTCTCTATATCGACGCCTCTGCGCAACACATGCATCCGCTCGAAGCCGTGTTCGTCAAGCTCATGCTTGATGGCAGCAGACGTACACAGATTAATGTCAGCTGTATTATGCAACCTACGGAAATGCCACCAGAATAATGGTTTTAAAGGTTTATACAACTTGTAATAATCAAGGTATTTCGGTACATGTGTATGATAAGACGCCAAAAGCGGCAGTCCTTTCTTATGCGCGTAATGTATTCCCGCTACTCCGACCAAGGCTGGGTTCGCCACATGTACGAGATCCGGTTGATGCTTCTCCAGCAAGGATCTAATTCGCCTAGTCGGCAAGGAGAATTTCTTGGAACGGTAAAATGGCATCGTTACCGTTCCAACCCCTTCCACAAGAGCGCCTTCGTACTCGGTAACACCTAAATCCGGAGCGATGACGACGACTTCATGATTCTGGTTGCGCAGGAACTTGATCGCTTCGGTGAGCCGGGTGACGACACCGTCAGTCGATGGAAGAAATGTCTCGGTGATAATGACGATTTTCAATGTGTACTCCTATTTCCACGTAACTGTAGGAAGCACATTTTCTTTGATGACGCGATCTTTATGTTCAAGAGCCGTCTCCAGAATTTCACGAAGCACGTCATCTGTTAGCAGATTCGGTTCAAGACCAAGATCACGGAGCTTCGTATTCACCGCATTATAGTAATGCTCTTCTGCTTCCACTCTCGGATTTTCGATAGATTTGATCTGTGGATCAAGACCCTTCTCCCGGCTGACTTTCTGCACCTTCTCAGCAAGTTCTTTCACAGAGAAGCTTTCTGTGAATTGGTTGAATACCCGGAATTCCCCTGCATCTGCTGGATTCTCTGCTGCAATTTCCACACAGCGGATTGTATCCGTGATATTCAAGAAGCCACGTGTCTGTCCGCCGCTTCCATATACAGTGATGTCGTGGCCAGTAGCTGACTGAATGAGGAACCTGTTCAAAGCTGTACCAAAGACACCATCATAATCGAAACGGTTTGCAAGAACCGGATCGAGTTTCGTCTCTTCTGTATGAAGACCATATACGACACCCTGATTCAAGTCTGTTGCACGAATGCCCCAGATCCTGCAAGCAAGCATGATGTTATGGCTGTCATGAACCTTGGATAAGTGATAAAAAGAACCCGGCTGTTTCGGGAACGGCAGTTTATCCTTTCTGCCTTTATGTTCAATTTCGATATAGCCCTCTTCAATATCGATATTAGGGGTACCGTACTCTCCCATCGTACCAAGCTTAATCAGATGACAAGATGGAGCGAATTCCTTAATTGCATATAATACATTCAAGTTTCCGATCACATTATTCTGCTGCGTGTATACTGCATGCTCACGATCGATCATGCTGTACGGTGCCGAGCGCTGTTCCGCAAAGTGGACAAATGCGTCAGGCTGTGTCTGACGGAATACTTCCGCTAGAAAATCATAATGGTTCAAGTCGCCTATGTATGTCTTGATTTCCTTGCCAGTCTTCTCTTTCCACTTTGCGACGCGCTCTTCCAAGGAATAAATTGGTGTTACGGAATTGGATCGTAATTCTTCATCATACTTACGTCTTACTAAGTTATCGACGATTGCTACTTCATGACCTTGCTTGGACAAATAAAGGGCTGTCGGCCATCCGCAGAAACCATCTCCACCAGCTACAACAATTTTCATGACTCATCCTCCTGTGACATCAACATTTCTTGGTACGTTCGTTAATAATTATATGCTAACGATGCTGCAATGAAAAACAATATGGTGTTAAGGAAGATTTGAGAATGTGTAAATAAGTTGTTAACTGTTCAGCCCGCGATCCAATTTTTTCAACGGCTTTTTCGCCGGTCCTTCGAGGACATCACCTGTTCCAGAAAAACGTGAACCATGACAAGGGCAATCCCAGCTGGATTCAGCACTATTCCAATTGACTTCACACTTCATATGGGTACAAGTTGTATCGACTTGGTGAATTTCTCCGTTTTCGTCTTTATAGACACCAAGCAGCAGGCCATTAAACCGCACTTTGGTCGCTTCGCCCCGCTTCAAATTCGGGACATATTCATATGGCTGTTCCAATTTACCTAGCACAAATTCCTTCGCAACTTCCATAACATTCTTAGTTACACTACCCAAATCCGGGTCAGCCTGAAACCTCGATGGCTGATAAATATTTTTGTAGCGGCTGCTGCCTGCCGTAATAAGTGAACTGATTTCAAGACCTGCAACGATACTGCTAGTCATACCCCATTTACGATATCCAGTAGCGACAAAGATATTATCGTTGCCTTTGCTGATATGACCGATGTATGGCAGATTGTCCAATGTGACGATATCCTGGGCCGACCACATATAGATTGGAGTCTCTGTATCCAGATAAGCGGCAAAGTCCGCGAGTTCCTTATAATATGTTTCCTCAGGATGACCTTCACCTGTACGATGGGATTCCCCGCCTATGAGAAGTAAGGGGCCGTGCTCTTCGGTTTCAATGCTGCGCACGGATCTGGAAGGAGTATCTGCATTGATGTACATGCCGCCAGGATAAGACGTTTTTGGCTTAGCAGCCACTACGTAAGATCTATCCTGATACAGTCTGGCAAAGTAGAAGCCTTTTCCGTCGTAAAAAGGAAAATGCGAAGCAACGACTACCTTTTTGCAGTTTACCTTCAATCCGCTCTTTGTAACCACAACAGGTTCCTGTCCCTCTTCGATAGTGTCAACTGGTGTATCTGTATATACCTTACCTCCATTATCAAGAAATACTTGAAGTAAACCGTTAAGGAATTCCAGCGGATGATATTGGTACTGTTCTTTCATGATCAATGCCTTCTCTACATCAAAACCAAGCGGAATCGAGTCAGTCAGTTCTCCCTGTATACCAAGCTTCTGATATGCGTCGTATTCCTTTTCCAACTTATTGATGTTTTGTTTATCCTTTGTATAGATATAAGCGTCCTGTTCTACCAGATGGCAGTCGATACTGTGCGCGGAAGTCGTCTCTTTTACAAATCTGATAGCATCCATGCACGCTTCATAATGTGTCTTAGCTGTATCCTTATTAAAATGCTGGATATATTCATCGTAGATCAACCCATGCTGAGCAGTCAGCTTTGCTGTCGTATAGCCTGTAGTTCCGCTATAGAGACTGTCAGCCTCCAGAATGGTCACTTGCCGCCCTTCCTTTGCAAGCATGTATCCTGTGACAATACCGGTAATACCTCCGCCAACAATGACGATTTCACTTTCTGTATCGTAACGGAGTGTCTCAAACTGCGGAATCTCCGTCTTCTCCCGCCAATAGCTTTTATTATGTGTCATGATTATCCTCCATCTGTAGTAATAGCACCATTTTTGCCAAAGAAATGATGTGTTAATCAGATGTTTTTTGTATACGCTATCAGGGAAGACGTTTTGCAAGGAGGCGGTATAGGTATGAAATGCGTTCAGATGGTAGTTGGAGGTAAGGTTCAAGGTGTTGGTTTCCGGCTTGCTGCAGCTGAAATCGCCCGAAATCTTGAGTTAGTGGGTTTTGTCCGGAACGAGGCAGATGGTACTGTTAGAGTTGATGCTGAAGGTGATCCAGAAAAAGTAGAACAATTCATCCAGCAGATCCGCAAAGGTCCGAATAACTTTATAAAAGTGAAACAAGTTGATTTGAAATACTTAGAAAAACAGCAAGGCTTCAGACGTTTTGAAGTAAGGTAAATGAAAAACGCCCGGCATATAGCCAGGCGTTTTTTTAATCTATCTTTTTTAAGTCCTTTACTGCCGGTCCTTCAATAACTTCCCCGCTTGCTCTGAAGCGCGAGCCATGGCAAGGGCAATCCCAGGTTGTTTCTGCATTGTTCCAATGTACTTCACAACCCATATGAGTACATGTAGTGTCTACTTTATGGACAGTACCATCATTATCTTTATAGATACCAACCAGCTTGCCGTTTTGTCGTATTTTCCCTGCTTCTCCACGACTCAGTTCTTCGATGGTCTTTTCTGTTTTCTCAAGTTTTCCGGATACGAGCTCTTTACCTACTTCCACCATATTTTTAGCTAACGTACCGATGCCTTTGATCCCGTCCTGCCGTGCCTGATCGTAAATATCGTTATAGATACTTTTGCCATTTTCAATCAAAGAAGTGATTTCCTTCGCTGCGGTGATGCCCCCGGACATACCCCATTTGCGGAATGCGGTGGCAACATAAAGATTTTGAGTGCGTTTCGTTATACGGCCGATATAGAAAAGACTATCCAGACTCATGAAATCCTCTGCAGACCAGTTATAATCAAATTCACCTATATCGAATTCTGATCTGCCCCAATTGCGGAGATGACTATAATGTTCTTTCATATTATTTCCTTTACCGGTTCGATGCCCATCGCCACCGATCAGCCATAATGTATTCCCGCTCTTGTCCTTTGCACTTCGGACAGATCTTGATGGACTGTCAATGGATATATACATACCGCCTGGATAGGTATGCGGGCTTTTACCTGCAACAATGTAAGATCTAGCAATATCCAAACGTGCAAAGTAACCTCCTTTGAAATCATAAAACGGGAAGTGAGTAGCTATTACCACATGCTTGGCTGTTACACTCCCGCCATCCTTCAGCTTGACAGTAGCTGGTTCACCTTCTTCAATCGTTTCGGCACGAGTGTCTTCATAAATATGCCCGCCATGTGAGCTGATGTATTCTGCCATCGCTTGGAGGAAAAGAAGCGGATGGAATTGTGCTTGATTATCCATCCTTACCGCTTTTTGTACGGAAAGCGGCAGTGCTATTTCGTCTACCAATGCACCAGGTATGCCTAGCTTCTCATATGCTTGCCATTCCTTTTCAATTTGGCGGACATTTTTCTTTTCATCAGTGAAGACATAAGCGGGTTCCTGGCTTATTTGAAAATCTGCCTGTAAATCCTTTTCTGTTTCCCTTACAAAATCAATTGTTTCCATTGCTGCTTCAAAATGAATTCGAGCAGTTTCTTCGCCAAATTTGCTGATTAGCTGATCATAGATTAAATCATGCTGAGCTGTCAATTTGGCTGTCGTATAGCCTGTTGTACCATGCCCAAGTTTCAATGCCTCAATTAAAGTGACTTTATAGCCTTTTTTTGTAAGTAAGTAAGCAGTAGTGATTCCTGCGATGCCTCCGCCGACTACGCAAACCTCTGTTTCCGTATCCTCTTGCAGCTTCTCATAGTTCGGAAAACTGCTTGTTTCGATCCAATAAGATTCATGCTTGCCAGTCGACATATAGTGACAACTCCTTTTTTGTTACACTTAACCTCTTTGAGGAAAAGATAAACAAAAAAATCCACTGCCTCTTGGCAGTGGATCTGCTTAGTTTTCCTGGAAGAACTTGCGGTTGATTTCAATATACTTCGTTTCTTCCGCTGGTACCTCGTCTTCCATGAAGATCGCTTCAACTGGGCATACCGCTTCACATGCACCACAATCAATGCAGATGTCAGGATCGATATAGAACATATCTTTACCTTCCGCGATACAGTCAACCGGGCAAACTTCCATGCATTCGCCTGCCTTTTCCGCTTCACATGGGGAAGTAATGACAAAAGCCATGTGTACAGCCTCCTCTACTACTATAAATGAACCGGTCATTCGACACGGTTTTTATCCAGGTATACTGCGACTTCGCAAAATACAACGAACTATATGTATTTATACCCTATCGATTCAAATTATAACAACAATATTCGATAATAACAACGGGCGTACTCAATATTTGACAGCTTGCCTGTTCTGCCTAAAAACTTCATACTTGACATACACTGTAGCAAAGGAGGCGATCCATATGGAGATAACACTGCAGGAAAGCTGTCAATTAAGTACGGTGGCAACACTGTTCCACCTCCCGACGTATGTCCTGTTTGCTGCAAATCCGTTTCTGTCTACGCATGTAAAATCACAGCAGCCTATCCAGGTTCCTGGCTATGCTCCCAAGTCATTCACTCTCGATAAGGAGATGACAGATGCTGCCTTAGCATCTGCTTATAGGCTTCCGCTCAGACTGGTTCATCTATTGTATAACGCATCCCACTTCCCTGCAGGTACTGAGCTCATACTCCCGCAGCAGGTGACCTATCCGGTAACATGCTTCCGCCAGCACTATGATTATGCTACTTGTCTTCATGATATAAGAGCGCTTCATCAGCTTTTTCCGTATATCCGCATGCGTACAGTATACAAATCGGTACTGGGAAAACCAGTAACGGAACTCCAAATTGGCAAAGGGAAGAAAAAGATTCATATAAATGCAAGTTATCATGGCAATGAGTGGATCACTTCTTTAGCTCTCATGAGGTTCGTAAATGAATACTTGCTTGCTGTCACACATGACAAAAAGCTTTTCGGTTACCCTGCAAGCAAGTTATATCGAGAAGTGACGCTTTCAGTTGTACCTATGGTAAACCCGGATGGTGCTGATCTTGTTATTCATGGAAGTAAAGCTGCCTATGACTATGAAGAACTTGTCCAATTCTTGAATGAGGGCTTTCGTGACTTTCAAGGGTGGAAGGCAAATATAACAGGTGTTGATTTGAATAAGCAGTATCCTGCCAAGTGGGAATACGAGCAGCTGCGGAAACCAAAACTGCCTGGTTCTCGTGATTTTCCGGGGCTTACGCCTTTGACTGAACCGGAATCGATTGGTATGTATGAGCTCGTTCGCAAAGAAGATTTTGATTCAGTTGTGGCGCTGCACACGCAAGGAGAGGAAATCTACTGGAGCTTCGAGGAGAAAGAGCCGCCTTCTGCGGAAAAGCTAGTCGCTCAGATGGAACATCTAAGCGGATACAAAGCAGTAAAGGAACTCGATAACTATGCCGGATTTAAAGATTGGTTCATTGGATCCTATCAACGGCCCGGCTTTACGATTGAACTGGGCAAAGGACAAAATCCCTTGCCCCTAGAACAAGTCGATACAATTTATGAAAAACTGTGCACCATTTTAATGGTCATACTTACAAGTGATAGCATTTAGGCATTCCAGATTCGTTCGACCATATAACTGCCGCCAGTGCGCTGCACCAGAAATACATCCGGATTAGAAAAGCCTTTCCAATGAGAAAATCCAATATCAGTCTGGAATTCTTTCAAAAGGATTGCCAGAAGATTCCCATGTGTGACCAGGACTACAGTTTCCAGATGCTCTTCAGCTTCCAGTTCATCGAGCAGGGCGCGCACCCGGATTCTGGCATCATTTGATGATTCACCGCCCGGAAGGCGCAGATCAAAGTCGGCAAACGACTCTTCCAATACTTCCAGCCAATCATCAACAGGTTCTTCACTTAAGATTCGCTCCTGCAGCCGCCGGTCGAGCTCTATCGGTATATCTGCTGCATCGGCAAAAGGTTTAATTGTCTCGACGGCCCGGAAGAAGGGGCTGGAGAGGACACGCTGGATCGGATAGTCCAGCCGTTTCAAAAAAGCAGCAAGCGATCGGGCTTCATTTATTCCTTCATACGTTAGCGGCGAGTCTTTATGCTGTCCTTGTGCATTGCAATGACGAACAAGAATAATCCTTTTCACAAGCCCCATCTCCTTCTAGCTATGCTTAGCCTTATTATCGGTTAACAATCGGACAATTACAAGCATAGGAAAATACTAGCCAACAAAAAAGGCTAACCTCTACTAGGTTAGCCTTTACCTTGTTCATTTATTACACTTCTTTGAAATAATCTTTCCGAAAAGCACCGACGCGGTTTGTATTGTCGATAATAAAAATGAATTCTTCTGTTTCATTTTTAACATCATATATTTTTCCAGGTGTAAGTGTCGTATTCACGACATATTTTTTTGCATCTGTGTGGACACATTCCACTTGTTTGATTGTTTTCGTATCTTGCCAATGTTTATGGATCATCATGTTTCTTCCTTTCGTTGATGTTTCTCGAGCTTCGGTAGCGTCCATTGCAGCAGCAGCGGTAAAACAAGTACTACTAAAAGCAGCCTTATCGTCTGCAAAGAGCTGACAATGGATGGGTCTCCGCCAGTCGTCTGTGCTGTCAGCGCCATCTCGACGAGGCCTCCAGGCGCCATGCTGAGTACAGAAGTAGCCATGTTCAATGATGTGAACTTGCTGAACAAAAACCCTAGTCCAAAGCAAAGTAAAATAAGCAGTATAGACAGACCGGTATAATAGAGACAAAGTCTGCCAGCTTTTTTTAAATCTCTTATAGAAATAGAATGACCTAAATATACGCCGATTGTCAACTGTGCCGCGACGAAAAACAGATGCGGAAACTGATATAAATGCATCCCGCTTACTTGCAGTAAAGCTGTAAGCAGCATCGGAACGATAACAAGCGATGACGGTATAAATCTGTTTGTCAGACGGGCAACTATGTACATGAGGACATAAAACCCTATTGTCCACCAAGCTCCTTGCTCTGTCTGGGGCAGCTGTACTGCTCCTTGACTCCCAGTGTCCATGAAGAGATGTGTAGCAGCGAACGGAATAATGAAAAGGATGCTGACTAGGCGAATCGTCTGGAATATCGTCACGAGACCCGTATTAGCCTTCATGGATTCGCTAAGTGCCGATACGGCAGACAAACCGCCTGGTATACTGCCGAGCATGCTTGTTTTCATATCCACGTTCACCCATTTACTGACCATATACGCATTGACCATGCAAATGGCAATCAATAGTAATGTCAAAAGCGTATAGATTAATAGATATGGCTGTACGTTATGGAATGTATGCACCGTAAATGTGTTACCAATCTGGATACCAAGCAGCCAATAGCTCACTTTACGAAGTCGCTGTGAAGCAGCTGTCTTGTTATTCCAGATGATCTTGGAAAGCAAGAGGCCCGTTACCGGCCCAAGTATCCATGGAAGCGGCAAATGCAGCAAAGTGAAAAGGCCGCCACCTATCAAGGCGATCAGATAAGACTTCAGGATGGAACGTAATTGACCGTTTCCCCCCATGGAAGTCAGGCCCTTTCGCTTTTAGGTTTATAAAACCAGCCGCCGATGGCAATTACAGCCATTACGATCCAGAATGTAGCATTCCAGCCAGCAGAGTCAGGGAAATGCTCCGATATGATCTTCAATGCAGGATGTGCCAATGTGTGGATAGCCAATTTGATTGCTACCCAGCCGATGATCAAATACGCAGCTGCTTCGAGTCCAGGACGCTTGTCCAGGATTTTAACGATATAAGACGCAGCTATTCTGATTAAGATCAGACCGATCATGCCTCCTGCCAATACAACAAGGAATTGACCGCCATCCATTCCGCCGATGTGAGGAAGTGGTGTAGCCGATAAGGAAGCCGCAAGTGCAACTGCAGTAAGGATTGAGTCTACCGCGAAAGCAATATCCGCTAATTCCACTTTCAATACTGTCATCCAAAATCCAGAGTTTTTCTTGCTGAACGGACTCTCGGCATCTTCCCCGCTACCGTTTTTCTTTAATTTGATAAGGTTCGATATACAAATATATAGTAGATAAAGAGCACCTAAAGCCTGGATCTGCCAAATATTCACTAAGAAGCTGACAAAGAAAAGGGAAGCGAAACGGAAGATGAATGCCCCTCCCAGGCCATACAATAAAGCTTTACGCTGCTGTTCAGCAGGTAAATGTTTTACAATTAGCGCCATCACAAGCGCATTATCAGCTGCAAGCAATCCTTCCAGTCCAATCAATACTAGAAGAATCCAGCCGTATTCAATCCATAATGTAGAATCCATTCTCATACTCCTCGTCCAAAACAATGCTCTTGTTCCTTCATATAGCGAACAAGAGCAAAGCTGTTACTGTATTTATTTACTTGAAGAGATATAAATACTCTCCATAACCTTCTTTTTCCATTTCATCAACAGAGATGAATTTCATTGCTGCAGAGTTCATGCAGTAGCGCAGACCGCCTGTTGCTCTCGGACCATCATCGAACACATGACCAAGATGCGAATCACTTTCAGCTGCCCTTACTTCTGTCCGCACCATACCGTGTGAAAGATCCATATTCTCTTTCACTTCGTAAGAATCGAGCGGTCTTGTAAAGCTTGGCCAACCGCAGCCGGCGTCATATTGGTCCTTGGAAGAAAACAATGCTTTGCCGGATACGATATCCACGTAGATTCCTTCTTTGGTATTATTCCAATACTCGTTTTCGAAAGGACGCTCTGTTCCATTCTCTTGCGTAACGTGATACTGGATCGGAGTCAACATTTCTTTCAGCTTCGCTTTATCTTTTTTAGGACCCCAGTTTTGCTTGATGAAATCCTCCCGACCGGAACCACGCTTGTACATCTTGTAATGGTACCTGTTCTTCTTGTAATAATCCTGATGTTTCTCTTCTGCCGGATAAAACGGCTTGGCAGGCAGGATCGGGGTTACGATATCCTTCTGGAAACGTCCGCTCTCCTGCAGCTTCGCTTTGGATGCCTCTGCCACTTGCCGCTGGTGTTCATCGTGGTAAAAGATCGCTGTTTTGTAAGATTCGCCACGGTCATGGAACTGCCCCCCAGCATCTGTAGGGTCGATCTGCTGCCAAAATGTTTCTACCAGTTTCTCATAAGAGAAAATATCTGGATCGAAAGTAATTTGAACGGCCTCGACATGACCTGTCGTGTTCGAGCACACTTCCTCGTATGTGGGATTCGGTTTGTCGCCGCCAGTGTAACCGGAAACTACTGCTTCGATACCAGGTCGCTCCGTAAATGGTTCAACCATGCACCAAAAACAGCCTCCTGCAAAGGTAGCGTGTTGTAATGCCATAATAAATCCCTCCTTCATCGTATGCTATATATTTTCCTCTTTTGCGGAAAAAAATCAAGTAGCACGCTTAAATATACATTTTCGGAAGGGACTCTCCAGATTCGTTCTTCTTCAGTTTCTGTTTAGATGGTTCTTTTTTTTCCTTTTGGATGGAGGACAATGTCTTCTTGCTATCATCCTCGCTTTTATCCTTACCCTCATCTTTGACTTCTGTCTCAGACGCTTCTTCCTCATCATCATCAAAGTTGATGTCCTTCAAAGCTTTCATCATCTTGAGCATGGAAGGCAAGTTCTTCACCATCGGTCCATATTCCTGTACCATCGGCATGAAGGACTCAGCCGCCTTTAATGCGCTTTGTGTATGATTCAGCATGTCAAGTAACGATACTCCTCCAGAAGAACTGCTCGTTGCAGGAAGAGCTGCTCTGGCCGTTGTTTGTGCGCCTTTGCTTCCACGGTTCAGAATCTTTTGCAGAATACCAGGTAAGCCGCCTGGTGGGCGCTGTGGCTGATGCGGTGCGACTCTCGGTTGAGGAAGAAATGGATTCCTCCTTACAGGTGGCTGTGGCTGGCCTCGTCGCCCAAAGACGGAGGGACCAAATGGATTTCTTGCCATTCTCATACCTCTTCTCGCGTCAATATTTCTACCAGTCTACGCAAGCAAGAAGTCTTTTGTTCCATTCTATTCTAGATGCAGGCAATATATTTCCCTCTTTGGCCCTCTATTTCCCGGGCAAGCGCAAGATTCTCCCTCTATCTACTTTTAAAGTAGAATTTTATGTCGTTAATTGACGCTTGACAACGAAACTAGCTGATACGTACAAATAGTTTGTTCCTCTTTCAACGACAATTCGACAATGATTGCTTTGCCAATTTCATCTGTATCTTTCGCTCGCTTGATATCGATCGGCTGATGCAGGGGGAATAAATGATAACCCTGCAGTTTCAGCTGAAAAATATTTTCTTTGCTGTCAATGCGTTTTTCTTTTCCTTCTGTACGAAGGACCGTTTCAAAATTGATGGGAGTACCCAAAATTGTCTCCTCCTTATTGGAAAATGAATTTCGCTGACGAACCTGTCGGCGAAGTATCAATCTGCAGTTTCATATGAATCTCTTCTTTCAGCTGTGGTACGTGAGAGATGATGCCGAGTACACGATTGCTCGCCTGCAAACCTTTCAAGCTGTCAATTGCCTGCTCGAGCGATACTTCATCCAGTGTCCCGAATCCTTCATCAATGAATAGGGTTTCGAGTTCAACACCGCCTGCATGCGCTTGAACAACATCAGACATGCCGAGAGCAAGCGATAATGCTGCTTTAAAGCCTTCACCGCCGGATAATGTCTTGACTGGACGTTCCTGTCCAGTGTGATGATCGATCACCTCAAGATCCAAACCGCTTTGAGCGCCGCGTTTTGCGATCTGGCCGCTTCGTTTTAGCTGATAGCGGTGATCTGTCATTTCTTCTAATCGTATATTCGCCTGCAGGATGATTTCATCCAAGAAGCTTGTCAGCACATAGCGCTCAAAGGAAAGTCGCAGGCTGTTATCTCCTTTTGCCAAATTAGCTAGTTCGCCAATATCGTAATACTGTGCTTTTTGATCTGCCGCTTCTTCCTGAAGCCGTATCAGGGAAGTCATGATATCTTCATGATGGGAGGCATAGCTTCTTGCCATATTCAGACTGCTATTTTTCGCTTCAAAGATTTGCTCTGCTTCTGACACTGCTTGCTCGAACAAAATTAAATCTGGCTTTTCCTTCTGATTGGTTTGCTTACGCAAAGAGTCGATTTGTTCAGAAACACTGCGTTGCTGCTGTTCATGCTGCTCCAATTCTTCCTGAAGCTTTCTTACGTCCAGCTCCGAACCGCTGGCTTGCCTGAAAGCTTCCGTATCAGCAAATCCTGCATCTTCAAGCTTAGCGAGGAATGCTTTTTCCTCCCGGAAGTACGTTTGCTCCAAATCTGCTGCAAATTTTGCAGTTGATTCCAAAGCCGCTGCTATTTGCTGTCTGCTTATGGTGATTTCCTCGTACTGGTGCTGCAGAGCTTCCCATTCGCTGATCGCAGCTTCAATTGCAGCTTCCTCTTGTTTGATCTCGTGTTCCCATTCTGAATGGTTCTGAAGGACGTCAGGCAGCTGTTTACGTTGATAACTTACTTCTGCCTCGGCGCGAGTGTATGTTTCCTCGAGAGTGCGTAGGTTGTTTTGGAGCTCTTCAGCGGCCTTCAGCTCTTGTTCAAACGTTTGTTTAAGCTGCTCCAGTATCTGTCTTTTTTGTTCCAGCTTCTTACGCTCTTCCTGCTTCGTACGAAGGGAGGCTGTTGTTTTGTCCTTTTTCGAGTGTATATCATGTTCCAGCTCATCCAGTTTTGTCTGATCGTATGTTGCTTCTCCAGCGATGTTCCGATAAAGCTCATCTGTCACCTGCCGGATGGCCTGCCCATTCGATTTTGCTTCCACATATTTTTTCTGTACCTCATCATATGCACGCTGGGCATCTTCGAGCATCAATCTCTTTTGTTTCAGCATCTCAAATGATTGAAGATGCGTTGTTGTTTGAGCCGGTGAAGGATGTTCGGTGGATCCGCATACTGGGCAAGGTTCTCCAGATGCCAGCTGTCCGGCAAGATGTGCAGCGTGATGGGCCGCTTGCGCTCCTTCCATCTCCGAAATCTCCTGCCGCAGCTGCTGTACATGATGCTCTTTTTCCTGCAGAAGATTTTTGGTCTGCTGATAAATAGTGCGCATTTCCTGTAACTGACGGACAGCATCCTTCAATCGAGCTGCTTCCTCCAGTTGCCGATCAAGTTTCTCTAGAATTCCTTGATCCTCATAGAATGCTTGAATCAGTGCCGCTTCCTGGCTTAAATCTTGTTCCAGTATATGTTGCTGATTCTTCTTATCTGTGTGTGACTGTTTTAACTTCAGCAAACGCTGCTGCTTTTCTTCAAGCATCTTCTGAATTCGTGTTAACTCGAGTTTGCGTTTTTCATAGTCCTTCCACTGCTCAAGCTGCTGCTTCTGCTTTTGCAGCTGTTCCTGCCGGCTTCTTCGCTGCGGTTCAAGCTCTTTTGCTTTTGTGTAGGAAGTGGAGATTGCGAGGTACTGCTGTTCTAACTGATCTTTTCTTTCCTTCGTTTCCTGCTGCGCTTTTACCTGGCGCTGCCACTCCTGTTTGCGAGTCGCGAGCTGCTGCTCATAAGGTACTAGACGATTTGCTCGTTCCATATCCCGAAGGCGCTGCTGTTTTTGTTTGATCTCCGGCAGCTTGTGATCGAGTTGTTCTTTTTGGACAAGTGCTTGCTCCAGCTGTTTGAACGTATCAAGGAGCTGCTTTGCTTCGTAATATTGCTGCTGCCGTTCCTGCCAGATATTTTTATGCTTTTCAAGCTCCTGCTCTCCCTGTGTGACAGCAGCTTTTATAGCATCAAGTTCTATCTGCAGCTTCTTCATCGTATCTGGTACACTGTCTGTCTCAGCGGGCTCCTGTGTACGCCACTCGATTTTGCTGATTTGCTGCTGTTCTTTCCATTCTGTCTGCTGCAAACTTTCCTTCAGCTGTTTGGCTTCGTCCTTCAGAGCCTCTGTCATGCGTTCATAGAAGTATGTGCGGAAGATGCGCTGTAGAATTTCTTCCCTTTCTTTACTGTTCTCAGAGATGAGCTTTCGGAATTCTCCTTGCGGAATCATAATCATTTTACGGAATTGTTCATAATCGAGACCGATCTTCTCTTCGATTGTCTCGTTCACTTCCTTGATTCTGGAGCTGATCAGTACCTGCTCTCCATCTTTCCACTCATAAAATTCCGCTCTTGCCGGATCATCTGTAAAGCCGTCACCGCGCTCTTTCTTTTTCTGCTGTTTCGGGTAACGGATAACCTCATACTCCGTACCGCGAAGTGCGAAACGGTAGCGTACCTCCGTCGTTTCACCCGGTGCTGCGAAGTGGCTGCGAAGGGAATCTTGATCACGATCACTTCCGCTGGCACGTCCATACAAGCTGTAACATATTGCATCAAAGATTGTCGTCTTTCCTGCACCAGTCGGACCTGTGATCAAGAAGATGGATTCTGATCCAAGCTCCCGGAAATCTATCGTCTGCGGTTTGTGGTAAGGACCGAAAGCGGTCATATTCAATGTAATGGCACGCATATCAGCTTCTCCTCTCTTGCTCAACCAGACGCTGGATGATTGCTTCCATATGAGTCTGACGGTGTTCCGGTATTTCTTCACCTTTCATTTCTACATAAAAGGCAGCAAATAGCTGCATATGCGACATACGCTGCTTTTCCTTGATTTGTTTGATGTCGGACATCGAGCTCGCGCCTACTTTTGCCTTGCGCTCCAATCGAAGGATATTTGGATAAAGTTTGCGCAGTTTCCCCATAGGGTCCAGCAGCTGCCCATCATCCAAGAGACGTATATGCAGATAATCGTCCGGGTTTCCTGCCGTTCCTTCCATCAGTTCATCAAAGTATCCTTCTACAATACGCATGTCCCGCTCAGGTGTGAGATCGATCTTTTCAAAAGATTGGAATCCGTCAGCATCAAGCTCCACCATTGTCACTGATTTTTTATGGTTTGCCTCTGAAAACGAATATTTAAGCGGTGATCCGCTGTAGCGTATATGATCACTGCCGATCCGCTGCGCCTGATGCAAATGCCCAAATGCTGCATACGTGAATGGTTGGAAAAGAGCTGCATCCACATACGGACTCCCGCCGATCATCGAAAGCCGTTCCTCAGAGTCGGATTCCATACCGCCTGCAAGGAAAGCATGTCCAACAAAAACGTGACGTTCTGTCATGTCATACGTATCAGTAATATAGGAAATGATCTTTTCCATCGCACGTTGATGGGTTGTGATAGTGTCATCTCCGAAGAATGCACGTATGTCAGCAGGCTCTGTATACGGGATTAGATGAAAATGCACGGGACCATGTGCATCTTCCAGTGTGACCGGAGTCATTCCAGGCCGTAGCTTCGTTTCGATGTACAACTTACTTGCCTTGAACAGCTGACTGCCGAAATCGAGACGATCCGGGCTATCATGGTTTCCACTGATGGACAATACTGGTATTTCCTTATCTCCGATCAGCCAATTCCATGTGTTATTCAGCAGTTCCACTGCATCGCGGGGCGGAATTGCCCGATCATATAAATCGCCTGCTACGATGACTGCATCAGGCTGTTCTCTATCGATTATCGTTTTGATCTGCTCTAGGATAAGAGCTTGTTCTTCTGTCATATGTACGCTGTTGACGATCTTGCCAAGATGCCAATCAGCGGTATGCAATAGTTTCATACGAATTCCTCCTGCTATTATTCTAGCACGATTTAGAAAAGGGTGGTATGGGAAGAACCGGCAGGAAACTGCTAGTCTTGCTTTCTCCTATGAAAAGGGCAATTGGAAGGCGAGGTATTGTCATCATGGAGGAAGTACTGCTTCCATTCAAGATTATCCTCATTGCCGTATGCATTCAAATCAGGATGAATATCGCTAGAATCGTAATTGAGGATCCGTTCCCGGATTTTCTGTTTGATGCCAGCTGCAGCTTTCGGTTTTGATTCGAATGTCTCCAGCGCCCACCTTGGCGTAATGGCCAGCATCATACACGGAAAATGTCGGCTTTTCTTACTGGAATGTGCTGGAGTGGCACAATACATGAAATATTGCTCTCCTCCGAAACAATATTCCCATAATGCATCTTCCGGGTCTTTGGGAATATGAACTGGCCAGCTCTGTGAATCATAAGCGGTCGTCTTGCTGAGCAGGTCCCAAAAAATTTCAAAATAAGCAGGCACATCGAGGTGAAACTCCTGCTGCTTAGTTGTATCAAAGAAAATAATCAGGGAAGTATAAGAACCTAAATCCTTTGCTTGCCGTCCGTATGCGTACAGAAAATCTGCCAGCTGTTCAGCTGCAGCTGCTGTCGTCGGGTCAGCGGCAAAGCCATAACGGAATTGACCAGTCCTATGACCGACTGTGGCTGGTATGCAGGGGAAATGGGACTGCTGGTCGGATAATTTATTATGAAAGGTGAAAAGTGCTTCTTGCTGCCAAGAAGTCTTGGGGTGACTGTCAGCATCATAGCTGTCAAATAAGATCGTCATCACAGGGTCTCCTTTTCCTGGCTTAATCCCTAGTACTTTATTCAGGATGGAGATAGCAGGTGACTGACTGGAATTATGAAGACATCCGCCATAATTTACGCTGTGGCTGGATAGCTAGTATTCGATCCATCCGGAAGGTGCGCAGCTGCTTACGCAAATAACAATACCCTGTTACGGAGGACACATTGATTCGCTCGATCTTTACTTGACGCTTCGTTAAGGAACCATCCTTCGCCATATAAATCATTGTGACCTGCTGCTCTACGAATTTTGCCAATGCAATTCTATCCATTACGATCCCTGCCTTCTGTATAAGTTCATACACATATTATATACGAACTTATGTTCTGTGTCACTTGAAAAAGAACACATGTTCGACTATACTGTTTGCAGGAGGAATGACGTATGGTGAATGATCGCGGGAAAATCAAATGGACATCCCTGATGCTGCCCGAGCATGTAGAGATGCTGCAGCAAATGGGACGGGAAATTGGAAAAACAAAGCCCCCAATCATAGATGAACAGCAGTTGGAAGAACTGGAACAGAAGATGCGCTCTATCCAGGTTGGCAAAACAAAAGTCAGTATGATGTACAGAAAAGGGCGCGATGTAGAACATGCATCAGGCGTCGTTACAGGACTGAAGCAGTCTGGGCAATATTTGCTTCTGGACACAAAGGATAGCTTGTACCCTCTCCGCATTCCATTCGACCATATTATAGATATTACGCTTCATTAAAAAAAGCCGCTCTCGGTTGAGGCGGCTTTTTTCATAGTGGTCAGCTTAACGTGCCATGCTTTCCGCTGGTGTTTCATCAGAAGCATATGTTTTTGTGTCCAATTCGCCAAGTGTCCGGCTGGTTACGAGACCTGATACCATTGATCCGCTGACATTGAGTGCCGTACGTCCCATGTCGATTAACGGCTCAATTGAAATTAGTACGCCGGCTAAAGCCACTGGCAAATTCATCGTAGAAAGAACGATCAAAGAGGCAAATGTTGCTCCTCCGCCTACTCCAGCTACACCGAATGAACTGATCATAACAACTATTATCAAGGTTGCAATGAACGACGGTGATAAAGGATTGATACCTTGAGAAGGCGCGATCATAACCGCGAGCATAGCTGGATATATTCCAGCACATCCATTTTGTCCGATTGTGATGCCAAATGAGGCAGAGAAGTTGGCAATAGATTCTGGTACACCTAATTTATTTCGCTGTGCTTCCACGTTCAGCGGAAGAGTGCCGGCACTCGTACGGGAAGTGAAGGCAAAAGCCAATACTGGAAAGACCTTTTTTAGATACTGCTTTGGACTTAGTCCTAGTACAGCCAGCACTATAAGATGAACAATGAACATGGCAATCAGCGCCACATAAGAAGCGATAACAAATTTACCCAATGTTGCGATTGCGTTAAAATCACTGCCTGCGACCGTCTTTGCCATCAAAGCAAGTATGCCATATGGCGTTAGACGCAATACCAGTGTGACAATACGCATGACAAGACTATGCAGAGCTTCAATCATTTTTTTGAAGAAAGCTGCATGCTCAGGAGTCTTTCTCTTAATCCCAAGGTAAGCTACTCCTACAAATGCCGCAAAAATAACGACTGCAATCGTGGAAGTAGGTCTTGCTCCTGTCAAATCCAAGAACGGATTAGCAGGCAGGAATTCCAATATCTTCTGCGGAACTGTCGTGCTTTCCACTTCCGTCAGACTTGTTTCCAAATCTTCACCACGTGTTATTTCTGCATCGCCAGCAGTTACATCAATCGCTTTCAGGTCAAAACCTGCAGCAGCTGCAATTCCGATTGCTGCAGCAATTGCTGTTGTCACCATAAGTGTACCGATGACAAGTCCGCTTATTTTCCCAAGATTAGAAGACTTCTCTAGTCTCGTAAAAGCAGCTACAATCGAGATGAAAACAAGCGGCATGACGATCATCTGTAAAAGTTTCACATAACCGCTTCCTACCAAACTAAACCAATCATTCGTCATGACGATGGTTTCAGAGGCCGGGTCATAAACTAACTGCAGTACCACTCCATACACAATACCGAGACCCAACCCGGTCAGTACCCGTTTGGAAAAGGAAACATGCTTTTTTTGCATGTAAAAGAGTACGCCGATTAAGACAATAAGAATAATAATGTTCACAAAAGTGAATAAGTCCACACAAATCATCCTCCTCATTAAAATATATAATTCCAATCAACTAAGTATGAATTGACCTTATACACAATAACATGATGGAAAGATTATGTAAATATGAATCTGTGTTACTAAAATGGCGGTAAAGTATTGGATGCTGTAACAAATATATGAATTCACTCAACAAAAATCCGGTTCCCCAACCGGAACCGGATTTTATCAATTGGCGAAACGAAGAAGATCACCATTCAGGATAGCGTCTGAATAATATAAATCTTGATTCCGTTTCTCGAAGTATGGAGAGCATTTGTCCATTTCTGTTTGTTCTGCAGATGCTTTGTCATAGCAAAGCTGTTTTGTGTAAATAACTTTCTCGGAAACAAAATCACCATCTCGGAACACAACGAACGGATCACGATCAGGTGCCAGCAGATCTTGGCCAAAATTCGGATAAACAGCAGTATCAACGCCAAGCAGATGCAGGATCGTCGGCTGAATATCAATTTGTCCTCCAGGGCTATGGAAGGTTTCTCCCTCCTGTCCTGGTACATGAATGATTAGCGGAACCCGCTGTAAGTCGATTTTCTCCGGTGTTGATAGATTCTCATCCAGATAAACTTCTATGCCATCATAATAGTTTTCTGATATACCATAATGATCACCAACGAGCACAATGATGGAATCCTCGTATAAACCGGTTCGCTTCAGTTCAGCAAAAAATTCCTTGAGTGCTTCATCCTCATACCTAACTGTCTGGAAGTAGCGATCCACGACATCCAAACCTGTGTTTGCTTCATCTAATAATATATCCTCTTCATCCAAAAGAAATGGAAAATGGTTCGTTAGCAGCAGGAACTTGCTGTAAAAAGGCTGTTTCAGTTCTTCGAGATAAGGCATTGATTGTTCGAGAAAGGCCTCATCCTTTATACCATAATTAACGGAATTTTCTTCGGAGACTTGATAATAATCCTTTGAGAAGAAATCGTCATAGCCGAAAGCATCGTATGCTTCTTCCCGATTCCAGAAACTGCCGACATTGCCGTGGAAAGAAGCGCTGTGATAGCCGGATTTTTCAAGGATTTCCGGCATGGCGATAAACTCATTCTCCGGTCGTCTCACATAAACAGAACCGCTAGCTAACGGATAGAAAGACTGGTCGAACATAAACTCTGCATCTGAGGTCTTCCCTTGGGCAGTCTGATGATATATCTGGTCAAAATAGAAACTTTCCTTCGTTAAGCTGTTCAGGAACGGCGTGATTTCCTCTCCCCTTACTTTTCTTCCGATGACAAATTGCTGTGTGGATTCCAAATTAACTAGGATGACGTTCTTTCCTTCTGCAGCACCAAAATATTCTGATGTTACATCTGTATCAGCAGCTTCCAAATACGCTGCAGCCTTCCTATAATCCTGCTCTGTCGCGAACGTACTGCTGAGCTCTGCGCGCGCAGTTTGGTAAATATCATACCCGTGATAATAGACAGGACCCAGTGTACTCACCATTGCTGAGCGGTTATAACTTCCATCATGCTGATCTCCTCCAATATAGGAGAACCCTACATTAACACAAATTAATAATGCCGCACATATAGCGAAGACGCCCTTTCGGCTCCATTTAAAGGCTGCAGGAAGCGGCCGTTTAAAGATCCACCATAAAAGAAGAATCACAGCATCTGCGAAAAGAATTAAATCCAGAGGGTCCATCAATTCAGCAGTACTTTGACTGAGTCCCCCGACGTTTTTGAACTGGAAAAGAATAGGGAGTGTCACAAAGTCGATATAAAATCGAAAATACAATAGATTTCCGTACAAAATTCCCGATACGATGATATGTAATAGTAAGAACGCGCCAGCACGAAGTTTTTTGGCAAATAGATACAGCAAGACAATCAATACGGCAATCGACGACATACAGGACAGGAACAACCGGATGTAATCAAATGGCTCATATAGAGGCAAATCGAAATAGATGATACAAATAAGGTACATTTTACTTAATAGGAGAACTGCTCCTGCCAAACAGAATCCTTTAGCGGAAGTAAAAAAATTCATCAGGCGAATGTTTCCTTCTTTCCGATTAGAACGGCAAGCGCATCTGTCACACGCTCCAAATCCTTCTCCTTATGATGTCCCATGACGGAGATTTGCACCCAATTACGTTCGATCAGGTAACTGCTATTACAGCTGATCAAATAGCCTTTCTTTGCGAGTTCCCGACCGACGATATCTGCACGCTGCTCCTTTGGCAGAACGATAGTAACAATCCCCGGGGCCCACGCTACTTCAGCTAAAAGCCTCAGTCCCTTCATTTTACAAAGCTTGATCAGTTTTTTTGTCAATTCGCTGACCTGCTGCAGCAGTTTTGCATCTTCCCATTGATCGATTGCCGCGGATAAAGCGCTGATCAAGTTAGATGAATGCGTGAACGGGGCACTGTCATATGTATGGTAAAGACCCAGATCCAAATAACGAGGAATGCTCTTGGTTACTTCAATTGTATGATGATAAAAGACGAACGCCAAACCAGCATAAGAGGCCAGTCCCTTCCCGCTTCCGGCAGTTGCCAGGAACACATCTCGCAAATCGATTGGTACGTTGCCAAGGGAACTGCAGCAGTCCAGAACCAGCTTGCTGTCTGTTTTCTTTGCTATGTACTTCAGCTGATCTATGTCTTGCAGCACACCGGTTGAGGTTTCTACATGGACAGCCCATATCCAGGCGGCATCACATGCTCTTGCCTCTGTCAATATATGTTCATAATCAAAGCTTTCACCCCAAGGAATTTCCACTGTGTTGAAACGCAAACCTGCCCGTTGCGCATGATCTGTCAGCCTTGAGCCGAACTCTCCATTAACAAGAATCAACCCCTGCTGATCCAATATGCGTAACTGAGCTGCCACGGCATCGTTTCCTAGTGTTCCGGTTCCCAGCAATATCTGGACATGCGCTGCCTGAGTAAGACTTCTTAGTCGCCCTTGCAGCTGATGAAGGTGATCAAGAAACGCAGGTGCACGATGCGAACATGCTGTCTCACCCATTACTTTTTTTACTTGATCTGCCATTGGAACAGGACCTGGCAAGAAACTTATCGGATCTTGACTTTGCAAAAGAATGCGCTGAAAAGCCCGCGCTTTGCGCTGGAACAATTCTTCCGTCACATACATCGGCTGGAACTGTGCATCTCCTGATCCAGTCAACGGCCCGAAAGCTACGAATCCCATATGCTTGTACAGCTTTTGCTGCCGTAAGACGCCAGAAATAACGGCCATATCAAATCCATTTTCGAGACAGTATTGAATAAGCGCTTCTGCTAGCCTGAAAAATACGAAACTGTCACGATAGGCTTTTTCGACTGCCAGTAATCTGATCTCACATTTTGCATTATGAGGAGGCAGATAGTCATCCAGTCCCTCTATTTTTTCATCAAGCGAAAAAGGCCTGACTGAACGGATGGCTATCATTGCAACGACCGTTTCCCCATCCAAGCCGATAATATATGTATTTTCCTGATTGAACCTATCTATTCTTTTGCGCTCCTGATTGGTCTCGTGCTGTGGAATTTCCTCTGTGAAGGTACGATAATTAAGCGCATGCACCTGTTCAAATTCCCACGGCTCGGTAGCAATCTTGTACTTTAATTGTGTCGAATTCATCGTATGTCACCTTTCGTTACGTAATAGCAAATAGCTCCAAGCAGCTTTCAAATGTGTATGATGGGCTGCCAGGATAAGGACGGTCACTACAACGTAAACAGCAATAGTTGTCATGTCCAATCGTAAAAATGGAAGCAGCATGGCTGTAGAGGCATAAGCAAGTAATCCTGAAATGCTGAATTTTTTAACAAAAAGATAGATAACTAGAAAAGCAGCGATCAGCAGAAAGGTTGCCTGGTAAGAGAAAAATACAAGTGCCCCAAGGGACACTGCTATTCCTTTTCCGCCTTTAAAACGAAGCTGAATCGGGAATATATGACCCAGCACTGCTGCAATCACACTGATACCTGCAATAATTTCAGTCTGGCCGCTCCATTTGACGAGCACTACAGCTAGCATTCCTTTGGCTATATCGAACACAAGCACCCAAAAGAAACCTTGCTTACCCATTGCTCTGCCAGCATTCGTTGCTCCTGCATTCCCGCTTCCAGTCGTACGGATATCGATTCCATGCTTCCATTTCATCATATAATAGGCTCCATTCAGTGAGCCGAGCAGATATGCTAATATGATTGTTAGTAAAGCAAGCCCTACGGCTTCCATAAACTTACACCACCTTGCATTAGTTCCATAGTATAAATAAATATCTGAACTTTCAATGACATTTGACAAATTTCTACCTAAATATGGCATAATAAATGCCTGTATCTGCTGATACAGGCATTTATTTCATTTATTCTGTTGTTTCGTAAGCCCGCCATAGACGATCGAAAACCTGCAGCGCTCCATGAAAAGGACTGTTCCATTCCAAGTATTCACTGATTTCGTCATAAGACGAGCTGTGCTTAGGAAAATTATGATCCCCAAACATCCAGTCTGCCAACTTGCTCTCATCCGTTGGCTTCTTCCGTCCTCGATATGTCATCATAAAATGATAAAAAGAACGCATTCATTCACCTTCTTTCGGTTGTACTTCGTTCTTCTTCCTCCACACTGGGTAATAAATTGTCAGCACAATCAATAAGAAGAAAAAAACAGGCGGCAAAAATACATGCAGCATTTAGTGCCTCACCCGATCATATTGTATAAAGTAATAATCGTAAGGATTGCGTTCGTCCTTGGTACCTTTTTCCCGAGAGATTTCCTGCCACTCATCCACCGGAAAGTCAGGAAAGTGTGTATCTGCCGGAAAGCTTTCCTCTATATACGTCATATAAATACGATCAGCGATCTCCAACGTCTGGGAAAAAATCTCACTTCCACCGATAACAAAAATCTCTTTTTCAGCGTGCTTGTCGGCCAATTTGTTTATGTCAGCCACATCATGCAAAACTGTGACACCATCTGCTTGAAACGCTTCATCCCTCGTAAGCACAACATTCGTCCGATTCGGCAGCGCACCATTCATGGAATCGAGTGTCTTTCTCCCCATAACGATAATTTGACCGCTCGTCTTCTCCTTGAAGAATCGCAAATCCCTTGGCAGCCGCCACGGAAGGTCATTTTTATACCCGATACCTCGGTTTTGATCCATCGCAAATAATAATGAAATCATGCTTGTCCCTCCTTATACGGCAACTGGCGCTTTAATGGCAGGATGCGGTTCATATCCAATGATTTCTAAGTCGTCCATAGAAGCATCGAATACTGAGCTGAAGCTATCTTTAATCTGCAATGCTGGCAATGGTTTTGGTGTACGGTCAAGCTGTGTCTTCACTTGCTCAAGATGATTCGTATATAAATGCGCATCTCCAATTGTATGGATGAATTCTCCGACTTCCAACCCGCACTCTTTGGCAATTAAATGCGTCAGCAGACTATAGCTTGCAATATTGAACGGGATGCCAAGGAAAATGTCGCCGCTGCGCTGGTACAGCTGACAAGAAAGCTTATTGTCCGCTACATAGAACTGGAACATCGTATGACAGGGTGGCAGCGCCATCGATGGGACATCCTCTGGATTCCATGCAGAAACTATCAATCTTCTTGAGTCTGGATTTTTCTTTATTGTTTCAATTATGTCTTGCAATTGATCGATGCTTTCACCTTGTGAAGTCTTCCAGTTTCGCCACTGCTTCCCGTATACGTCTCCAAGATGACCAAATCGTTCGCTGAAGGCATCATCAGTCAGAATCAGCTGTTTAAATTGTTCCATTTGCGTTTCGTATGTTTTTCGGAAGTTATCGTCTTGCAGAGATCGGCGGCCAAAATCGGTCATATCCGGTCCGTCATATGCGTCACTTTCCACCCAATTCTTAAACGCCCATTCATTCCAGATGTTATTGTTATGCTCTAACAAATAGCGGATATTCGTATCTCCCTTTAGGAACCAAAGCAGCTCACTGGCAATCAGCCGGAAAGGGACTTTTTTTGTTGTAAGCAGCGGAAAACCTTTCTGCAGGTCAAAACGCATCTGGTAGCCGAAAACGGAAACTGTGCCTGTGCCTGTGCGATCTTCTTTCTTAGTGCCATTTTTCAGAACATATCTGCATAGATCCAGATAAGCTTGTTCAGAGGTTGTCATATAATATCATTCCTTTATCGTATATCATCACACGGCATCTCCCATTCCTCAAAAAATCGGTTCAGGAAGTCCTGCATGTAAGCATGTCTCGATTCAGCCATATGCAATGCTGTTTTCGTGTGCAGTGTTTCTTTCAATTTTAACAGTTTATCATAAAAATGCTGAACGCTCGAATGCTTCGGATCATTCGGCCAATGGATAAGGCGGCTCGCTGCCCCTCCAAACGCGAACGTACGGGCGATCCCGATAGCTCCTATAGCATCAAGACGGTCCGCATCCTGAATGATCTTACCTTCCAATGTATCAGGAGTACGTCCTTTACTGAAGGAAATATTGCGGCATGCTTGGAATATATCTTTAATCGCGCTTTCATCCAAACCGATACGCCGGAGAAAACCTTGGGCCTCAGCCACAGCATCAGCTGGCTCATCAAACAGTTTGTGGTCCCCAATATCGTGCATCCAGCCGATTGCCTCTGTCAGGAACGGATCTGCGCCCTCTTCAAATGCTATTTTCCTTCCCATCTTAGCTACCCGCTTCATATGATAAAAGTCGTGCCCTGTCGCATCTTTGCGGAAAATGGTATATGCATAACGCTCCATTTCTTCCAATTGTCTTTTCTGGTCCATCGTTCATCGCCCTTCCTGGTCAAATAGGTTCAGCTGTTCTGGCGGAGGATCCGGCAGCTTCTGACCAAGGAGCTGCATCATCTCCTTGGCATTATCACTGGCATCACCGCCGGAATTATTATTGAACAGTAAGATGACACGTGTGCTGGAATGCTCCAGCTTTAAAGCCTTATCCCGCCACTCCTTCAATTCAGCTTGATTGTATCGATAAAGAAAGCGGACCTTTCGCCAGTCCTCGCGACCGTTTTGATTCCAGCCATGCACATTCCGCCCATGAAAACGTACTAGCGTCAAGTGGTCATTTGTAGCTTCGGAAACAGCCGGAACTGAACCGCTCCCTGCCTGTGGTTCATCGCAAACTGTATGTATGAATTCTAGCTCACGCAACAGATGAAGTGTCCTATCCCTGTATTCGTCCGCATACCAAGACTGATTTCGAAATTCAATCGCTACTGGCAGTCCTTTCATCAGCTCACGAATAAACCGGAGCCGATCGATACTTGTCTTTTCCACTTGGAACCAAGGAGGAAACTGGAAAAGGACCGCAGCTAGCTTATCTGCTTCTATAATGGGCTGGATCGATGTCAGAAAGTCATCAAATAGTAATGCTGCTTCTGCCCGTGTCATCTTTTTCCGACTCTGGCCAGTCATGTCCTGGTGCGCTTTTATGATAAAGGAAAAATGATCCGGTGTTTCTTCTGCCCATTTCGTATAATTACTGACAGACTGAATGGCGTAAAAGGAAGAATCCACTTCGACAACATCAAAATGGGTTGCATATGTTTTCAATTTCTGCTGCCTGGTTTTCGTATCCGGATATAATTTATCGTGATCTCCCCAACCGGTCACACCGACTTGTATTGTCAAACCTTCTCCTCCTTCCGACAATATACGATTTATTATATTGTAATGTAATCGTATCAAGCCATCAACGAAGAGCAATGCCTTGTCATGAAAAAACATTAAATGTCGCAAATTGACGAAAGAAGACATAATAGAACCTTTCAATCAAATCAGAAAGCGATTACTTTCCCAATATAACCCCATTTTTACGTACTTGACGCATTTTTCAAAATAAGCTATATTTGTGTCAAGCAAACAAGATGAGCGGAATAAGAACGATGGCAGCTTGTTAGAAGAGCTAAGAAATTCCGCCCTTCTAACAGACTGCCTTTTTCAATTCATGCACGTCTTATTTGTATTATTACATGCGTTTTCTGTGAAACGTCTTTTAGGAGGATAAGGAATATGCCAAACGGTATTGTAAAGTGGTTCAACGCTGAAAAAGGTTACGGATTCATTCAAGTAGAGGACGGTAACGATGTGTTTGTACATTACTCCGCCATCCAGGAAGAAGGCTTCAAGAATCTTGAAGAAGGTCAGGAAGTATCCTTTGAAGTAATCGAAGGAGAAAGAGGCCCTCAAGCAGCTAACGTAGAAAAAGTCTAATATAATCGTAAGCGGCAATCCAATGGATTGCCGCTTTTTTGTACACACTTCCTTCCATAAGTTGCATCCGTTTGGAAAAGCGCGTATACTCTTCCAATGTCTAAGCTATTTTCACTAGGAGGAGCAGCATTGAATAACGATTTACTATGGATTGTCTTTTCGATTATAAATTTTGTCCTGCTGTTAATCATGTATCGGCTGTTCGGGCGTCTCGGATTGTTCGTATGGGTCGGTATGGCTACAGTATTGGCAAATATTCAGGTGACGAAGACAATCGAGCTGTTTGGTTTAACAGCTACAATGGGAAACATCATATATGGAACCATCTTCTTGGCTTCAGATATACTGAACGAGAATTATGGTAAGAAAATAGCCAGAAAAGCTGTCGGACTAGGCTTTGCTACCCTTATCATCATGACGATCATCATGCAGGTTGTTCTTGTATTCGACCCGGCGCCAAGCGACATTGCGCACTCATCTCTCAGCACGATTTTCGGATTCCTACCTCGAGTCGCACTTGGGAGCCTGATTGCATACGGCATCAGCCAATATGTTGATGTCTGGCTGTATGCATTGCTCAAGCGAATGCTGCCAGATGATAAATATCTTTGGGTGCGAAACAATGGAAGTACGATGCTCAGTCAGCTGCTGGATACGCTCGTCTTTTGCACAATTGCATTTGCAGGGACATATGAAGGCTCGGTATGGATGGAGATATTCATCTCGACGTATTTGTTGAAATTCGTGGTCAGCATCATTTCGACACCGTTTCTTTACGGCGCAAAACGGATGTACAGACAAATCAACGATTAGGGGGAATGGATATTGATCGAGGTATATACGGATGGTGCGACTAGTGGTAATCCAGGGCAAAGCGGTGCAGGTATCGTAATTATAAATGATGGAACACGCCAGACCTACAGCGTACCGCTCGGTATGATGACAAATCATCAAGCCGAGTTTTGGGCCATCATCAGAGCACTGGAAATCTGTCAGAGCGATTACCCCGACGATATCATCTCCTTACGCTCGGATTCCCAAGCGGCAGTACAAGCAATCGATAAGGAACATACGAAGAACAAGGAATTCCAGCCACTATTGGAACAAATCATGCAGCTTAGTCGGCAGTTTCCTTATTTCTTCATTAAATGGATACCAGAAAAACAAAACAAAGCAGCTGATCAGCTTGCCCGGGAAGCAATTCGGCAGAATCAATGATATTGAAGCTGAAATCCTTTTCTCGCAAGCAGATTTTCTGCTTGTTTTTTTGTATGTATCTTATCTTCCCCTATTAAATCGAGCACACTAAGATAGAAGCTGCCGTCAAAGGCATGCTGGAAGCGCAACGTCATTTGCACAGCAAAAATAACCTTCCAATCAGGAGCATTGGCATAATTTTTGCCAAAATAAATGAATTGTACGTCTTCGTCAGTCAGTTTGAATCCTTTTGCCCATAAATCGTCCAGAAAATAGGCCAAGCTATGTTTCGTCAACTTGCAAAACCCCTTTATCAGAATCCGACTATTATTATAGCATTCTTGTTTCCGGTTTCAATGATTTTATGATAATTCTATTTTATTGGATTTATTAGATTTTTCTAACTTGCGCAACATTTCTACTAAGTATTTACAATTCAAAAAGTTAGCATTAAACTAATAAAGCCAATTAGAAAGGGGATGTTAGCGTGAAAAAGCTTATGTATTTGCTAGCGTTAACGGCTATCGTAGCCATCTTTGCAACAGGTTGTTCAAATGCTGATTCACAAAGTAAGTCAGACAGCGGTTCAGAAAAAACAGAAACGACCGATGTCAAAAAGGAACTTCTGCATACGCAAATGGATTTCACAGCAGAATTCAGTCCTAACTATGCACCGATCGCAGCTTATCAAACTGCACTAGCTGACGAAGAGTCCACAGACGATGTTATCAAAACGTCTGCTGAAGCTGCTAAAAAAGCAGCTGATGAAGGTGCTGCAAAGCTTGCAGATTACAAGTTGGAAAGCAATCTTCCAGATGAAGAGAAGGAAGCCTTCACTGCTTCACTTGAGTCTTTGAAAGCATACTTCGAGGAAATTAGTAAAGCAATCGATGCTTCTCAAACAGAGCCTAACTTAGATGCAGCTCAGAAACAATTCGATACTTTCCAGTCCGACTTAGAAGGACTCTATAAAGATGCTGGATTGCAAGTACCAGATATGACAACAGCTCTAAGCTAAAAAAAACGATGCAGATCGCTCTGCATCGTTTTTTTTATAATTGATAGATTTTACTGTATTTCTCAGTTAGATAGCTTACAAGATGATTGGGATTCAATCCTTCACCCGTTACATCCTGCAGCAATTCCAAAGGTTTCTTAGCTTTACCGTATTGATGGATTTGTTCCGTTAACCATTCTTTGATCGGAGCGAAGTCCCCTTTTTCAATCAGACTGTCCGTATCCAAAGACTGCTGCATCTTGGCATGGAACTGCGCTGCGTACATATAACCTAGTGCGTATGAAGGGAAATAACCGAAGTCCCCTCCTGACCAGTGAATATCCTGCAGCACACCTTGGGAATCGCTTTCTGGCACAATACCAAGGTACTCTTCCATTTTACTGTTCCAGATTTCAGGCAGATCTTTCACCTCGATCTCATCTTTGAATAGTGCTTTCTCCAGTTCATAACGGATCATGATATGCAATGCGTACGTCAATTCGTCTGCCTCAATCCGGATGAATGAAGCTTTTACCTCATTCACTGCCTGATAGAATGTCTCAAAATCAATGTCCTGCAGTGATGCAGGCGCATAAGTTTTGAATTCCTCAAAATGGCCTTTCCAGAATGCCTCGCTGCGTGCGACGAAGTTTTCCCAGAATAAAGACTGAGATTCATGAATTCCCATGCTCGTTCCGCTTGCTAAAGGTGTCGAAGCTAATTTTTCCGCTATGTTCTGTTCGTACAGCGCATGACCGCCTTCATGAATCGTACCGAAGACAGCCATCCGGAAATCTTCTTCATCATAACGCGTCGTGATACGGACATCTTTCGGGTTCAATGTGATTTCAAATGGATGAATTGTATCATCCAGTCTTCCAGCTTCAAAGTCATAGCCCATTTTTTCCAGAACAGAAATAGTAAAAGCTTTTTGCTGTTCCTTCGAGAAATGGGTCTGCAGCACACTAGTGTCTGGTTTCACGTTTGACTGTTTGATTTGTTCAAGTAAATTTGTAAGGGATTTACGCAATGCTGGGAACACTTCATCCAGCGTCTCCATTGTCACGCCAGGCTCATACATATCGAGCAGAACGTCATAAGGATGCTGATCAGCATTCCAATAAGAAGCGAATTTCTTTTTGTAGGCAACCAGTTCCTCCAGATATGGCTGAAGCAAATTGAAATCACCTTTTTCTCTTGCTTCTCCCCAAACAGATTCGGCTTTGGACTGAAGCATGATATATGCTTTAAATTCTGCTTCAGGAATTTTCTTGTTTCGATCGTATTCTTTTTCACTCTCAGCTAATGATTTGACCAGAATTTCGTCCTCTGCGATCGGCTTCAGTTCCTCTATCAGTTCTTTCAGTTTGTCAGATGTGGATAGACGATGCGACTGCTGTGATAAATAGCTGATCGCTTCTGCCCGATATTCCATACCAGCTTTCGGTGCTTTCGTCCGCAAGTCCCAATGCATGAGGGCTATTGCTTCTTCATACGCTTTTTGTTCCTTGATCAAGTCCCAATATTGCTGTGTTGCATCTGACATACTATCCGCTCCCTTATTTAGATATGTTTACCGAAATACTGATAATAGTCGGTTTTGATAAAACCATTGAAAAGCTTGCGTTTCTTCGTTGCCTGCTTGCCGTAGAATGTTTCGAAACCTTCGTGAGATGTCAAGATATAACCGCTCCATGAAGGGTTAGCCTTCATGATGGAGCCGAGCTCTTTGTAGGCTTTTTCCACCTCAGGGCGATCTCCCATTCTTTCCCCATAAGGCGGATTCGTTATCATGTAGCCATTATCCTGCTTCGGATTCCAATCTGCCACCTGCATCTGTCTCCAGTTGACTAATTCCCCAAGGCCTGACTCAATACTGTTTGCCTTCGCGATTTCCACCATTTTATGATCGATATCCGAACCTGAAATATGAAGTTCCTGATCATAATTGGCTAAGTCCTCGGCTTCTTCCAGTGCCTTTTCCCAAAGGTCAGATTTCACCCAATGCCAGTTTTCGGCATCAAATTCACGGTTAAATCCAGGTGCAATGTTCTGCCCTATCAGTGCTGCTTCGATAGCAATAGTACCGCTTCCGCAAAACGGGTCGTGAAGCGGGAATTCCGGACGCCAATTCGTCAATAGCACCATTGCGGCTGCAAGTGTTTCCTTGATAGGAGCTTCGCCTTGCCCGACGCGATAGCCACGTTTATGCAAGCCTGTCCCGCTAGTGTCCAGAGTAAGGCTAACCGTATCCTTCAAGATAGCCACTTCAATCCGGTGTCTTGGCCCGGACTCCTCCAGCCAGGAAGCAATACCGTGCTTTTGCTTCAGCCTCTCTACAACAGCCTTCTTTACGATACGCTGACAATCCGGGACACTATATAACGTCGATTTGACGCTTTTTCCGATAACCGGGAATTCTCCATTTTCCTGTATGTACGTTTCCCAAGGTAATGCCTTCGTCTGTTCAAAAAGCTCATCAAAAGTAGTCGCTTTGAATTCCCCAACAAGCACTTTGATACGATCAGCTGTCCGCAGCCACAGATTGCAGCGTGCAATGGCGGACGGATCTGCCTGGAATATTACTTTACCATTGTCTACTTGAACATCTTCATAGCCCAGCTGCTTCACTTCGCGTGCAACGACAGACTCCAATCCCATCGCCGCAGTGGCAATCAGGGTCACTTGCCTTTTCATCATGTAAAACCTCGCTTTTATGTATTAAAAAGCCCTCTCTAGCTGAAACCAGTTAGAAAGGGCTGTTTGTTGTATACAGTGGACCAAATGAATGTTCTGTAAGCCATGTTCTGTACCGATGCACTGCGAGCGGTGGTCAGCCTCGTACAACGGCAGTAATCATCTATCTACAAGCTCATCACTTGTCCCTTTTTAGGTTGAATTCCCATAATCAAGGGTGCCCCTACCAACATTTGGGTTGCTCACTCGTGGGGTTTACCTCGTTCCACTCAGCAAGTTTCCAAGCTGACTACGTCACTGTGGCACTTTCAAGACATGTCAGCCATATCCGAAGACTTAGGCTTTCTGCCTGCCGTTAGCATTGCTGCTACCTTGGCTTATGAATTCGCCAAGCACGAACACTACAAGCATCTCAGCCTGTGTGAGCATGGACTTTCCTCTGCATCACTGCAGCGATTACTCAAACATTCATTTTTAAGTTGCTAACCTATTGTACGCGGTTCGACGTCAATAGTCAAGACCGCCCAGCATCAAACATCATTCTCAGCGAATTTTTTTCCGAAAACGGCCTTCTCCAAATTGGACAGACGTTTAAGGATGTCATAATTCACTTGATGATTTGTCTGAGTCTCTCGCTCACGTACCGGAGCAGCCGGCTGTGGAGCTTGTTCTTTCGGTTGCTGTACAGATCTGGTTGATCTCACAGTGTCGTTTGAGGACTGCTGCTGTCTCAGACGTTCGTTTTCGCTTTTCAGTCGATCGATTTCTTTTTGGAATGTTTCGTAATCCTGAATGATTTTGTCCAAATACTCATCGACTTCATCTTGGTTATAACCACGCATACCTGTTTTAAAATTCTTTTCAAAGATATCTTTTTGTGTCAGTTGGATGTTTGCCAAAGCCATACACAAGTCACCTCATTTATACAATTGTATATATGTCCATTCTTTCAAAATCAGTTGAGATTGTCAATTTTCTTCTCATGTCTGATCCCAATATGAAGGATCATTCATCTGTTCCCTCTCAAGTGTGTCCTGCAAATCCAGCGCAGTTATATAGTAGAGCTCATAATCATGCGCTTCTTGATAGCTGCGTGCTTCTTTGAGGAAGAAGTCGATACTGCCTGTCTGATTTTCGTCATACATGACAAGTGCACCCTCCGTTTTGGACAGCATCCATTTATCTCGTGCTTTGAATTGGTAAGGTCCCTTATAATCACCTTCATATATCGGCTGATAGAAATCAGCAAGCATGATCAGTTCCTGATACTCTTCCTGCAAATCTTCTGACCAGCGTGCGTCCTGATTATCAAAAGGGGGGATGACAGCAAGCTGTATATCATATTCCTCTTCCTTCAGATCAAGTACAACCTGGGCTGCCCAAAGCTCCACACCCGTCTGTCCGGACAGAAGCACCCATTCCAATCCAGTTTCAATCAGACCGATTAGCTTGTCCCGTATGGTTTGCTTGATATAATGCACACGAGGATCACTCATCTTAAAGATTCCCATTTCGTAGTGCTTGTATCCAGTCACATATAAATTCTTCATCTGGGACATGCGCTCCTCTTCTTTTCACTGTTTCTATCTAAACATAAAAGAGCTGGCTGACGCCAGCTCTAATACGGCTATTAGTACCACTTTTTCTGAGTTGGTTTAGGTTTCGGTGCCATTTGCGGCTGCTGCTGTGGCTGAGGCTGCGGCTGGTACATTTGCGGGCTAACCTGCTGCGGCATTGGCATAGGTGCTGGCATCGGCATTGGACCACAGTCATGACAAGGGTTCGGTCTTGGCGGACTATTATGAGTAGGGCTAAGATGTGTCTGCTCCATCGATTTTTCATTGGCAAAAGAAGTCGTATGCGGATACATGTGGACGTTCTTCACCTTATGATGGTTCACCACTGTAGTATGAACTGGGTGTATATGCTCAATTACCTCTTCAGAGTAAGTGTGTTGTACATTGTTGATGACAGGATCGACAATAGTCTTCGTTCCGCAGTGCACTGGACCACAATGTACTGGGCGCGGAGGAGGACAGCAATGTCTTTTACGCATGTTCTTTCCCCTTTCTGTATTGGATTCTCTATAACATATGAAAGGGCGAAAGAACATGTACTATGACAAAAACCTATATTTCAGGCGTTTCGACTGATTAACCTGTCCGTATTTCTTAATGACTCCAAATTTTGAGCCCCGATTCCGAACATGCTGATCCTAAGCTCAAGTTCCAGCTGTTCGAATCGTTCCAGCAGTGCCTCTTTCGAATCCACAGCTTCCGGTAAGATGGAACGACCGTAGCCTGCCATATCAGCTCCTAAAGCTATCGCTTTAGCTGCATCAACGCCAGTCGTGATTCCTCCGCTTGCAATCAGGCAGTCAGGGGCTTTTGGCAATCTGCTCAGCTGCTCGATGCATGTAGCTGTCGGAAGACCCCAATCAAGAAATGCTGACGCAGCTCTTTGCTTTATAGGGTTCTGAGAACGATATTTCTCCACTTCGATCCAAGAAGTCCCTCCTGCTCCCGCTGTATCAATGAATTGCACGCCTGATTCAATCAGCAGGCTGCATGTATCAGGAGCGATCCCAAAGCCCACTTCCTTGATGCCGACCGGTACAGATAATGTATCAGCCACTCTTGCGATTTTAAGCAGAAGGCCGCTGAAGTCTGTATCCCCTTCATCTTGGAAAATTTCCTGCATGCTATTAAGATGGAGCACGATAGCATCTGCACCTGTCAAACTTACGATTTGACCGCATTCCTCAGGTCCATAGCCGTAATTCAGCTGGACAGCACCGATATTTGCGAAGATTGGAATGGTAGGCGCTTCTTCCCGCAGCTGAAAGCTTGCGGCAGCTGCCTTATTTTCCAGCGCCACTCGACTGGAACCAAGCCCTAATGCCCAGCCTTTTTCTTCAGCAGCTCTTGCTAAATTCCGATTTATCTCATGTGCACGGGGCGTGCCGCCGGTCATACTGCTGATCAAAAAAGGTACTTTCACCTGTTTTTGAAGAAATGTGGTGCTAGTATCAATAGTATTGAAGCTGATTTCAGGAAGAGCTTGATGCTCGAATCGGTAAGTTTCAAAGCCGGTTGAAATTCCTTTTCCTTGTACTTGTTCATTCAACGTAATATGTATATGTTCATCCTTACGGTTATGTATAGATCTTTCTTTCATCCTGTTTCCCCCTGGCTCAAAACCTATCCCTGTAATATTGCTTGTGCTGTCAATTTCCCGCTCAAAGTGACCATTGGTGTACCGCCTCCTGGATGTGTCGAACCACCAGCAAACCAAAGACCTTTAATATGAGTATCTTTATTCGGTATCCGGAAAAAGGCTTGCTGGAATTTGTTCGAACTCATCCCATAGATAGCCCCCCGAAAAGCGCGAGTCCGCACCGCTAAATCAGCTGGTGTCTGGAGCTTTTCAAAGATTATATTTTTTGATAAAGCAATCAGACCCTTCTCTTCAAACTGCCGGATAAGCTGTTTTTTATACCATTCTTTCTCATGCAGCTGGTTCATGCCAGTAAGATATGGTGCATTTGCAAGAATGAACAAATTGCTCATATTGGCAGGTGCCTGTTCGGGTTCACTTGCTCCCGAAAAACAAATATAAAGTGTTGGTTCTTCGACATACTGCTTCTTCTTAAAGATCGAAGAAAATTCTTTCTCATAATCGGAAGAAAAGAAAACATTATGATGAGCTAATGCAGCGTAGCGCTTTTTAACACCTAATAGCATCGTAAAGCCCGACAAGGAAGGTTCGAACTTCTTTATTTTATGATCAGGGAAATGCGGCCGCTCAGACTCATCCAATAGTCCGCTGTACAAGCTTAGGGCATCTCCGTTTCCGATAAGCGTATCACAAGCATAGTCACCTTTGGTAGTCGTAACCCCTGTCACGGTACCTCGGCTTGTCTGTATACTGGTCACGTCGGTTTCTTTTTCAATGTGAACACCTAACTCCACAGCCAGCTTTTCAAATGCTTCCACGAGTTTGTATGTGCCGCCTTTAATGCCATACACTCCTTCCCCCGCTTCCAGAAATGCCAGCATGGCAAAGATGGATGGTGCTTGATAAGGAGAGGACCCGACATATGTCGCATACCTGCCGAACAGACGTAATGTATTCGGATGCCGGAAGTATCGTTTTAATAGAGATTGAAACGATTGTATCGGGCGAATTTTAGCAAAATTGCGCAAAAGCTCCGGCTGCAGTTTTTCCTTCAGTAGAAATAGAGGTTTATGAAGAAATGCCCTTTCAGAAATTTGAAACAGCTTCTTGCTTTCAGCAAGAAAAGCAGGATAAGCCCTTGCGTCAGCCTTACTATAGACGGCCAGCTGTTCCTGCATCTTCTCAACGTCTGCTGTCAGCTCGACAATGCTCCCATCAGGAAAAAAATTCTTCCCAATTGGTGTAATTGGGTAGAAGGACAAATAATCTCGGCTGTCCCTTCCTGTATCATGGAATACTTGTTCAAAAATGTGCTTTAGCGTGATTGTACTTGGTCCTAAATCAAAATGGAAACCATCCTGGTTAACCTGTTGAAGCTTGCCGCCAAGTGTTTTATTCTTTTCAAGTATTCTTACATTCCAGCCAGCATGGGCAAGATATATACTGGTCGTTAAACCACCTAATCCGCCCCCGATGATGATAGCACGTTTCATTCGTAATATCTCCTGCCTTTCCATTCATATCCCTCTTTTTGTTTATGAATCCTTACTGCATCCAGAGCAAGCAAAATAAAACAGGTACATGCAATTGGGTAGAGAAAGAATGTATACCAGCTTGTCTTAGCTTGAAAATCAATGAAAAATTTAATGATAGCTCCGATCATATAAGCCAAAGCTGCTGCAAGCGCCGTTTGCTTAGTGCCAATCAATAGAGCAGAAACAAAGCAAACTGTCGGTACAACATATATCAGTGCATATAACACACATATAAATAAAGTAAGGAATATATTGCTTCCCGTCCCCGTGAAAATATTTTTCCGGAATCCGAGCCACACAGAACGGTTAGCCTCGTACATTCGCATACTGGCGAATTTTTCACCGCGCAGCAAAGCGACTGGAAACTGAGACCGTTTCATCAGACGCATAAGTTCGATATCATCCACTATGGCAGATTTGATAGCAGCATGACCGCCAGCATTCTGATAACTTTCCTTGTGAATACAAATGAACGCACCGTGAGCTGCAGTGAATTTAGGATCTTGGGCTTTCGTTACTTGTCGAATTGGTAAGTGGCAAATGACGAGGAAAACCATGAATGGTACAAGCATGCGTTCAAGAAAAGTATGAACACGCTGCCTCGGAAAAGCAGATATCATATGATAACGACCGTCAAGATATGGCTGAAGCAGCACAAGCCCACTTTTCTCCACTGTCACATCCGCATCGAGAAACAGCAGCCAGTCCCCTTCCGCATATTGCCCCAATTGATGACAAGCATAGTTTTTACCTGTCCAGCCCGAAGGCAGCTCCTTGCCTTGAATTAGTTTCAAGTTCTTTAGCTTATGCTGGAATTGCTGCACAATAGCAGCTGTTCCATCCGTTGACTGATCATCCAATACAAGAATTTCTTTTATGTAGTCCTGTTGCGGTATCAGACTCTCAAGTAACTGTCCAATGTTATCTGCTTCATTTCGTGCGGGTACCAGTATGCTCAATGGCTTGACCGCAGGACTTCTTTGCGTGAAGCTTTTCGGAAAAGCGGTGCTGTTATACAGCACCCAAATCAGCTGAAGTAGAAGCAGGAAGTTGATTATTAATAATAGTACAAGCATAACGCATCCCCTTCCTAGCTGATCTGTTCCTGGGACTCCATGCGCAGCTCCCCGATGATCGTCTGTTTATGCTCGTCTGCTTGTTCTTCCAGTAGTTTAGATAAATACATACTGACACTGGAACGTGTCATGCTTTCCCAGTTCTCCTGAATCGGTTTACCGAAGTGCAAGGAAGCAATGGGCTTCTTTTCTTCCCCGAAATGATAATGTAAAGTAACCGGGACGACCGGTACCTGCTTCTGATGCAGCAAATAACCTATTCCCGTCCCAAAAAGATATGGTCGCTGGTCTTGATGCAAAATCTGACCCTGGGGAAACAGCCAAACGCAGCTGCCCGTTTCCAGCAGCTGTGTTGCATATTGAAGGGAAGCGACAACATCGCGAATTCTTGTTTTGTTAATGGAGAAGGCACCGAGCTTGCGAAAGAAGCGATAATTTTCCAGTCCTTCTTGGGCCATCAGCATATAATGATTGCCTCTCAAATGATCTTCCACAACCTGGAAGATTAGCAGTCCATCCCACCAAGAACTGTGATTTGCAATATAAATGACGGGTACTTCTGGTGTCTGGACATGTCCGGTAGCTTCAACACGTTCAAAGTTACGAGGAAGCAAATAATACCGTTGATAAGCAGCGAAAAGTTTAATGAACCATCGCTTTTTTTCTGCTTGAATCAAACACTCTCCTCCCTTCTGTAACAAGAATGAACAGAATGGCCAGACAAGCAACAAGGATGAAACCTTTCTTCAGAGCCAGCAGACCGAAAAACAGGAACATCAATTCCAATAATCGATACGACTGAACTGACGGCTTCACTCCCCTTTGCAATGGAAACACTAATGACAGAATAGCAGCCAGGAAAAACCATGTAATAAAATTCGTTGCCGGAATCCCATAATAAAAACCGCCATTATCCCATTGCCAAAAGTCCCAAGCTAATGCGACAGGATCAAGTATTAAATCAATGAATACGACCCATATACCAGTTTCCAAAGCCCGCAGCCACTTATTTTGCTGTGTACTGATCATAGTGCTGTTAACGATAAAACCAACCCAGGCAATGGCGATTGTAAAGGGTACTCCCAACACATGATACCCGAGCATGGTCGTATATCCGTAATCGCCGAACGGAAATCCTGTATAAACACTTAGTGCTTCAATGAGCAGTGTAGTAACACCGATGATTAACAGAACAGCGGTCGTTTTGATCTTTTTCGTGTTATGGAAGAAATATGCTTTGCTTTCTGCCAGAACGGATGCCGTATAAAGAATCATAAAAATACTATTAGCAAAGTAGAGCCATTCCGGCAGCTCCCAGAATAAAAGAAGCACCAGTCCTATAAACAGCCAAACAGCAAAGATACGATACATCATGTAATCGATTCCTTTTTCCTCGCCTTTTTGGCAGCTTTGTAAAGTGCTAGTTTACGTGACTGCGGTACATATGCACGCTTATGGAATACATCATAATCATTTTCCTTGATTGCATCCATGATTGCTGCATAATAGCTGCTTGCCAAGGTGATTGCAAATGCACTCGATTCGGGATACGTATTCAAACCTTCCAGACCCTCTTCAAACCAATTGTCAGCAGTAGTTATCAAGTCATCAATCACCTGATTGAACGAAAACGATAGTTCCTGGGCATAAAACGCTTCTTCTGTATAGTCATAGGCTGACATGATAGACAGCGGAACATATCGTCGACCGCGCTCCAAGTCCTCTCCGATATCCCGCAGGATATTGACAATTTGCATTGCCTTACCAAGCTTGATTCCTGCTTGAACAATTTGCTCTGACGGGTAATCATGCAATACCGGCAGCAGCATTTCGCCGACAGATCCGGCTACGTGGTAGCAATAGTTTTCCAGCTGTTCAAATGTTTTGTAATGCGTATGCTCCTCATCCATGCGCTGACCCTTTATCTGGGTGAAGAACGGCGCTGGTTCCAGATTTGGAAAAGTGTCGAACAGCCAGCGAAGGGAAGGCCAGATAAAATGCCCTTCCGCTTGGCTGAGATGGTGAAAGTTCCACTCCAGCTCGTCCAGCGTATAAGCGCTGTTTTCAGGTTCATCCATGCTGTCATCAATCATCCGGCAGAAAGTATAAATAACAAAAACAGCTTCCTTACGCGGAGAAGGAAGCTCGCGAAAAGCTTGATAAAAGCTCGCGGAGTGCTGCTTCATCGCCTTCTCACACGCCTTTGCGTACGGTTTCTTGAGCATAGTCTCCCACCTCACTCTTTATTAGGTCACTTAAATTCTTCGCTCCTTGCATGACGATCGGTACACCTCCGCCTGGATGGACAGAAGCGCCGACAGCATAAAGTCCTTCAATATCGAATGGTTTGTTCTGCGGGCGGAAGCCTCCTGATTGAAGCAGGTTCGGAGCTATTCCAAAGCTCCCTCCTTGATACAGCCCAGCTTGACTTGCATCGGCCGGGGTCCTTACCTTCAGCCATTCAATTGATCCCAACAATTCTGGCAGCAGCGTCTGCTCTGCTTTGTGAAGAACACGTTCAACGAGTAAGTCTTGCTGCTGATCCCAATTGATATGGTCGCCGGATGGAACTGGGACTAGGAAATATAATGCCGATTTTCCGGCAGGAGCACATGACGGATCTATTGAACACGGATTGAATACATAAAAGGACGGGTCATCTGGGATAGTCCTGGACTCAAAAATAGCTTTCATATTTAGCTGGAACTGTTCAGGTAGCACAAATTGATGTGTTTGCAGCTCTTCCCATTTTCGATTGGTACCTGCATAAATGAGCAGGCAGCCACTGGAGGCAGCAGGCTGCTTTTTCTTTTTTGCTTTATTATCATCAAGTAAAGAATGAATGGCAGGAAAGTCACCGTTGAACACTACATTATCAAAAGGCTGGTATACTCCGTCCATCTCGATACCGCTTACTCGTTTCCCATTCTTCCGGATTTTTTCCACTTTCGAATTGTATTCAATAGTGACACCGCGTTTTTCACAATAAGAAACCAACGTTTCGATCAGTCCCGCATAGCCTCCTTTCACATACCAGATACCGTGCTCATGCTCGCTATAAGAAATGAGGCCATAAATTGCAGGAGTCGTATAAGGAGAACCTCCTATATACAAGGATTGGAGTGCATAAGCATCTTGCAGCTTCGGTTCAGTGAAATAATCACTGATAAAAGAATGAACATTACGGTAAGCTTTTGATTTATAAAGGAAACGCAGGTTGCTTGTCGTAAAGAAACGTAACCTGTTCGAAAAGCCCCGCTCCAAAAATTGACTCACCCCAAATCGGTATACGTTTTTCATATCGCGCATGAATTGATCAAATTGTGGCGCAGAATTTGGAAACTTCTCCAGTAATTCTTCTTTCTGCTTTGTAGGATCGGCATATTTTGTATACGCAGTACCATCCGCGTAATGAATCCGGTAAAGCGGATCACATTTAATCAGCTCAAGATCCTTCTGGGGAATAGCGCATGACTCCAATACACTGCGAATCATATCGGGCAGAAGGACAATTGTCGGACCTTGGTCGATTCGGAACATGCCGTCAGTTTCGTACTGCATACGCCCACCGGGATTCGACTGCTGTTCAAAGATCGTAACCTCATGTCCCTGTCTTTCCAGAAGCAGTGCAGTTGTTAGCCCACCGATACCTGCACCGATAATTGCCGTTCTCACATCGGCACCTTCTTCCGAGAGAAATTTATCATCCGATAAGTTTTCACTCCATTATTTTTCTCCACTAGATCGGCACTGATCTTTGCTGACTGAAAAATGGTTGGCAGTCCGCTGCCCGGATGCGTTCCTCCACCAACAAGGTAACAATGGGATAGCTCTTTCACTTGATTATGAGGTCGGTTGTACATCATTTGATCAAGTGAATGAGCAAGATTAAATACTGCTCCATGCTGAATATTCATCGCTTCCCAATCTGACGGGGAGATACAATGCTCTGTTTCAATCAGAGCCTCTATATTCTCAATACCGGTTTCACGAGCAAGGATATCCAGCATTTTCTGCCGTATACGAGGACTTGCTTCGTTCCAATCAATGTCAGCCTCCGTATTCGGCACTGGCATCAGCAAATATGCTGTAGACTTTCCAGCAGGTGCCGTTGTCGGATCAAGTTTCGTCGGATAGTGAATGTAGACGGACGGATCCTTTGAAAGAACGAACTGTTCTGTCATCTCTTCTACATTCTTTTTGTAGTCATCTGCAAAGACAACCATATGATGAGGAAGGTCGACTTCTTGCTTCAAACCTAGATAAAGCATGAAGGTTGAGCAGGAATATTTTTTATTCTCCGTTTTCTTCCGGAATTTCTTCTTCCACCTACCATCAAATAAATGATGCATGCTATAACTGTAATCCGCATTGATAATTACTTCGTCAGCATGTACGACATGACCATCTTCCAGACGAATACCTGTTGCCCGTTTGCCTTCTGTAAGAACTTGAGCAACAGGTTTTCCGGTATGGACAATGCCTCCGTACTCCTCAATCACCTGCCGCATCGCTTCACAAATTCGATTTACGCCACCTATGGGATGGTACAAACCGAACTTATGCTCAAGATAAGAAAGTATCGTGAATGTACCAGGACACTTCCAGGGTGACATTCCTAAGTATTTTGCTTGGAAGGTAAAAGCATATTTTAATCGTTCATCATTAAAATAGGTAGAAAGCTTACTATATACTGTCTGAAACATATCCAGTTTCGGCAGCGCATGCAGCACGTCCTTAGTCAGATACGTGCGTTTATGTACGAAAGGACGGCGCAGAAGTTTTTCCACTCTGTCGAACTTCTCCCCCTCTTTTTCCATGAACTGAATGAATCCTTCGCTTTCGCCAGGAAAGACCCGCTCGATTTCATCCAGCATATCTTGTCTGTCGACTCGCGGTGTAAAAGTGACGTCCCCAAACCGAAGCGTATATAATGGATCTAGTCGATGCAGCTGAACGTAATCGTTAAGATTTCGATCCGCTTCCTCGAAAAGCTCCTCCAGAAGCTGAGGCATCATGAAGAAGGTCGCACCAAGATCAAATTGGAACTCGCCTTGCTTCAAACGTGAAGTCCGGCCGCCAATCACATCATTTTTCTCATATATTTCTACGTTATACCCTTTGGCTGCAAGCAGCATCCCAGCTGTCAGCCCCCCAGGACCAGCTCCGATAACTGCTACTTTTTTCTTAGTCAACGGTCAGACCTCCATTTCAATAGTCCCCTTTACCCCGTTCGCCTTATGAAGAAACCTATCGAACGATAAATAAAAAAAAGAAAAAAGGACCCAAAATGTAAAAACACTTTGGGTCCTTGAATCAATGTTGATTGTTACTGCGCAGCTTTTTCGTCAGAGTAGAGATCTTCTGGCTGGAATGAAAACGGTAGCAGCTCTTCCATAGTAACTGTCTTTGAAACGCCATTCATGTTCGAAATGTGGATGACAGCATCCTGCGGGAAGAATTCAGCCATTACCTGGCGGCACGATCCGCATGGCGGAACTGGACGTTCTGTATTCGCAACAACTGCGATTTCAGAGAACTCCCTTTCGCCGTTTGCAATTGCTTGGAAAATTGCTGTTCGTTCAGCACAGCATGTAACTGGATAAGCAGCATTTTCGATATTGCATCCTTGATAAACTTTTCCTGCCTTTGTCAGTACTGCAGCACCTACTCCAAATTTAGAATAAGGTATATATGCCCGTTCTCTTGCTTCTTTAGCCAGATTAATCAATTCTTCTTTCGTCATTGTTTTCTCCCTCTCCGTTGTATCCTTCAATTCGGTCCAAATCTTCATCTAGCAATTGGATGACGTAGCCGATTGATTGATGATAATCCATATATCGTTCTGACTTGATGTCTATGTAATAACTATGCAGAATGATTAAATGGACATTTTCTTCTGTAGACTGTACCTGCTGCGGATGCACACTGACCTCGCGCTGCTGGACAAATTCCTCCGCAGCCTGATGCCACTTCCTAAGCAGCAGATACATTGGTTCTGTTTCCTTCTTGACCATCTCAAAAAAAGCTTTATCATGCTTTTCGCTTGGAGGCTCATGCGTAAGGAAGCGCTCTTTCAAACGTGCCATCAAGTCGGATAGCTGCTTATTATATATCTGTAATGTAGTCAATATAACCCCTTCTCTGCTTATCGTGTTGTTCTATTATACAAGCAGTCAGGCTAATTTACCATGCTCATGATCCCATTTATCATGCTTTTTATCCAGCTGGGACTCTGCTTGGAGCACTCGTTCAATAAGAGGCTGTTTTAACGTCGTCCTGGAACGGTTCGCCTGTACGGTGAGTCTTTGGTCCAATTTCCGATATGCGCCAGTCAGCTGGAACAGAGCCAGCTGCAATTCTTCTTTGGTCACACCATTTTGCTTGTTCATCCGTATGCCCCCTTTTTCCTTACTGTTTCTGCCCATTTAAGACTTCTCCTGCACAGTTGACAAAACAACAAAAAATACGGGCACATTCGCATGATTCAGAGCTGTTTCGCTCATCCTAACTATAAAGGAGGGTGAAAGATGAAAAAGCAGGAAAGAAAGACATCGACTGGCCAGAAACGGCCGACAGCCCGCACTGCCGGCGACGGGTATGATAAAAAGCTTGATGGACCAAACCGTCCTTCCATATAAGTGTAAAAAGCAAAGCGGTCAATTGATCGCTTTGCTTTTTTTCTTGATCAATGCCGCAATCTTCATCAATCGCCTCTTCCAATAAAAGACGGTTCCGGTTGGACGATGACGCTTTTTTTTCTCAGGGGTCAGCCAACTTCGTTTGATGCCCCCATATCTGTACCAGTCCGTACGAATAATATCTTTGTGTGTAATGACTGGATAGCACGCTCGTAGTGGACAACTGCCGATTGTTCTAAATCTGCCATAGCGCTCATAATCATCTCGAGACCCCGTGTAAGGAACGCGTTTGGCAAATTGTACAAATGCGGGATAAAGCTGGTCGTCAAAAAGGAGCTGGCTCAACTTCTTCCCCATCTGTATTCGCTCATCCACACTTGTAAAATGGTGAGCATACAGTCCGTACAACTCCCCATCCATTGTCGGGAAGAACACAGTATTCAAACGAAAAAAATCTTGAAGCTGATATGGCCAGCGGCGGAAGACATGCTTTTTATAGAACGGCTGGACGATGACAGGCGAGCCGATGACATGCTGTTCGTTGACGATAAGGCAGTACAGCAGCTGCTGCATGTCACCTTCTTTTATGAATTGCTTCCACGTTTCTTCCATAAAAGCAGACACACGAAAATGATGAAGATGTGCAATCATGTCAATTTGTCCTTTTTTATGTGACTCATACAACAGCAACTGCGGATAAGCATCAGAGAAGATGAGCCAATTGGCACGTTCGTAAAGAGAAAAAAGCTGTTTTCTTATGCGTGCTGACAGTAAGTCCTGAAACATATCCAAATGTAAATCTGTCATATTCCAGCCAGCGTTCCTAGAAACCATGGAAGCCAGGAATGCCCACTTTATCTCTGGATTCCGTTCATAAAAAGCTTGATAAGCCATCGTTCTTCGGATATTATCTAAGTTTGCAGCGGCTGTTTTCTCTTCGATGGAAGAAAGCAATTGTGCTATGTCAGTAATTGTCATCGAATTGCCCCTTTTTTCAGTTGAGTTACAGACACAAAGTGAAGTATTCTAAGGATTATGGTATGATCATTCCTATAGTGGGGGGAGAAACCGTGCAATATCCTAACGGGAAAAAGATCATCAGACAAACTGCTGCATCGAGGCTCACACAGCCTGTCGACTTCGGCAACAGAGGGATGACTTTAGAGGAAGATATCAATGAGACGAACGAGTATTATCTCGCTCAGCAAAAGGCTATCATCCACAAAAAACCTACCCCAGTGCAGATTGTCCAGGTCGACTATCCAAAACGAAGTGCAGCGGTCATTAAAGAAGCGTATTTCAAACAAGCATCCACTACGGATTATAATGGCGTATATCGCGGAAAATATGTAGACTTCGAAGCCAAGGTCACAAAAAACAAGACTAGTTTCCCGCTCTCCAATTTCCACGAGCACCAGATTTCCCACATGGAGCATGTATGCAGCCATGGGGCTATCTGCTTCGTCATTATGCGTTTTTCCGCACATAATCAAACATTTTTTTTCGAAGCAGAGAAACTTTTTCCGTGGTGGAAACGTCAATATGATGGAGGCAGAAAATCCATTCCCTACGAAGTGATTTGTGAGCAAGGATTTCTGATTCCAATGAAGTATCAGGCAAAGGTCGATTACTTACACATTATCGACCAGCTTCATTTTAGAACGGAGGAAGAGGAGTAATGGCAGAAAAGGGCCAATCTCGTGCATCAAGAAGAAAACAGAAAAAGAAGAAAAAACCTATTTGGAAGAAAATATTACTTACGATTGTATTAATAGGTGTATTATGTGTTGTCGCAGGTGGTAGTGTATTTGCTTACTACGCTGCTACAGCTCCTAAGCTGGACGAAGAAAAACTATCTGACCCTGCTTCCAATATTGTCTATGACATGAATGGCGATGAATTTGCGGAATTAGGTTCGGAAAACAGACGAAAAGTAACCTATGACGATCTGCCGCAGCAGCTGATCGACGCAGTAACTGCAACAGAGGATTCCAGATTCTTCGAACATAACGGAATCGATATAATCCGTACTGGTGGCGCGCTTGTCTCCAACTTTAAGAATGGATTCGGCGCTGAAGGCGGAAGTACGATCGACCAGCAGGTCATTAAACGTTCCTTCCTATCCCCAGAGAAAACAGTAAAACGTAAAATGCAGGAATGGTGGCTTGCCTTCCAGCTTGACCGTCAATACTCCAAGGAAGAAATCCTTGAGATGTATTTGAATAAAGTATTCTACGGCCAATATGCATACGGAGTGGCTACAGCTGCAGAAACGTATTTTGGTAAAGAGGATCTAAATGATCTTACACTGCCGGAAACAGCCTTACTAGCTGGTCTGCCGCAGCGTCCTACTGCTTACAACCCATTTGAAAACCCTGATCTTGCTCAGGAACGTATGAACACCGTGCTTGATTTGATGGTACAGCATGAGAAGATCACCCAGGCTGAAGCAGACGAAGCGAAAAAGACGAAAGTCGAAGATTTACTTACTGAAAAGCAGCCGCAATCTAATAAGTACGGAGCCTTCCTGGATCAAGTGCAAAAAGAGCTCAGTGAACGCTTTGAAGATACAGACCTAAACCTTGATGGGATGAAGATTTACACAACTCTGGATCCAGATGCACAAGAGACTGTGGAAAACGCTTTAAGTGATGAAAGCGGCATTTCATGGGTAGATGATAATCTTCAAGCTGGAATCACGCTGCTCGATACAAAGAGCAGTGCTATCCGTGCGATTGGCGGAAATAAAAATAATGAGCTTGGCGGGTTTAACTACGCAATACAAGGATCCAATCAGCCAGGTTCGAGTATGAAGCCGATAATTGATTATGCTCCCGCTATTGAAAATGGCGTGTATACATCTACTTATGAGCAAATTAATGATGAACCAATAACTATTGAAGAAGCTGGGGATTGGAAACCAAATAACTATGATGACCAATTCCATGGTTGGATGAGCGCAAGAACAGCGTTAGCAAAATCATATAATATTCCAGCCATTAAAACTTTCCAGGCAGTCGGTCTTGATAAAGCGAAGGAATTTGCCAATGGCCTTGGTTTGGAGTTTAAAGACGATACCATTCATTACTCTGATAGTATCGGCGGTTCTTCTGAATTTAGACCTATTGATTTAGCCGGTGCATATGCTGCATTTGGTAATGAAGGTATCTATACAGAACCGTACTCTATCAGTAAGATTGAATTCAGCGATGGCAGTACGTTGGATATGAAGCCTGAATCTGAAGCTGCAATGAGTGAATCTACTGCTTATATGGTGACTGACATGATGCGTTCTGTTATGACAGAAGGTACAGGGACATTAGCTAATGTTGCAGGCCTCGATATTGCAGGAAAAACTGGTACAACAAATAAAGATGGTCAAGAAGGCAGCCCTGACTCATGGATGAATGGATTGACCACAAACTACACGCTTTCCATCTGGACTGGTACACCGAATGATACTGTGATTGCAGGCGGCAGTGCCGGTACAAATGTCGCAAAATACTTGTTCAAGCAAATCATGACAGAAGTCCATGAAGGTAAGGACACGGAAAGCTTTAAAAAACCCAGCAGCGTAGTGGAGGCGAAAGTCGAAAGAGGCTCTCGCCCTGCTGCTTCTCCTAGTGCTGGCACCCCCTCTTCTGAAATCCTGACGGAATTATTCCTGAAGGGTAATCTTCCTGGTGCTACATCAGAAAGATATGAAGAAAAAGAAATAGCTCCGGTTACCGGACTTTCTGCAAGCTATGATGAAGCAAGCAACAGCATTAATATCAGCTGGAACTACGATGGCGATGCAAACTTCAGTGTAAGTGCCGATCCAAGCGGCTCTACATCCACATCTGACACTTCAGCGGTAATTGATAACGTTCAAGCTGGACAAACCTACAACATTGCAGTTACAGCATCAGTTGATGGTGAGACTAGTGAGGCAAAATCAACTTCTGTCACCGTCCCAGGTGGAGAAGAAAACGCAGAAGAAGAAGAAGAAAATCCTGCTGAAAATGCTGAGGATCAGCAAGATCAGAACAATGAAGATCAGCAAAATGAGGACGAGCAGAACCAAGATCAGAATGATGAACAGAATCAAGACCAAAACGCCGATGAAAACAATGACCAGAACAATGGTAACGGTAACGGAAATGAGAATAACAACGGCAACGGTAATAATAATGGAAATTCTGATCAAGGCGGGGAATCAGGCAATACCGAGGAAGAAGAAAACCCTAATGAAGGCGGTCAGGAAACTGATCCCGGCGGAGATGCTGAATCGGAAACTGATCAAGGTAATACAAACGAGCAGCAATAACAAAATATCAAACAAAAAAAGACAGTCACTTCAATTTGGAGTGACTGTCTTTTAATTTGCTTCGGCCTTTAGACGTTTCTTGCCTTCTCGGCAAATATCGTTCAAGGGACATGCCAGGCAGTTAGGGTTTCTTGCTTTACAATGATAGCGTCCGAAAAAAATCATGCGGTGATGTGTATCGCTCCACTCATCACGTGGTACCTTTTTCATCAATGTGTTTTCTACTTCGGTTACATTGTCCTTCCAGCGGCAAAAACCGAGCCGTTTGGATACACGCTCAACGTGGGTATCTACAGCAATGGCAGGCTCGTTGAAAGCAACCGATGCTACCACATTGGCTGTCTTGCGCCCTACTCCAGCTAGCTTGACTAATTCATCACGTGTGTCTGGTACAATTCCATCATATTGATCAAGCAGCGTCTGACAAAGCTTCTGGATATTCTTCGCCTTGTTGCGATAAAGACCGATAGAACGAATATCATGCTGCAGCTCTTCAAGTGGAACAGCTAGATAGTCTTCCGGTGTCTTATATTTTTCGAACAGATCTTTCGTTACTTTATTGACAAGGTTATCGGTACACTGCGCAGACAGCAGTACGGCGATCACCAGCTCGAATGGATTACGGTGGACCAGTTCACATGCTGCTTCCGGGAACATGTCTCGCATCACATCCAATGCTCGTCGTATCTGTGTTTTGTTCAGCATTGTATGCTTTTCCTCCTCAATCTTCTTCCAGCCAGTTATAGTAAATACTTACATCGCGGGCTGGTGCTTGCTGCTCTGAACGTACTGCAGCTGCTGTAGGCCGCTGGTTCTCATGAAATGATTTACTTTCCTTGCGAGCCTGGTCTACGGATCGGATACCTTTACGCTTCCATTCACGCAAAATACGATCTATATAGCGGAAATTCAATTTACTCATCAGTACTGCTTCTCGCAAAGCAGCTTTAATGAGGGATGGCGGCTGCATGTCTTCATCGAGCCATAATGTGACCGTTTCGATTTCAAAAGGTGACAATGGACGGCCGAATTCCTGCTCAAAAAGAATGAATATTGCAGCCTCTTCTTCTTTGTCTGTATTCTTTTCAGGTTCAGGATACACGGTTTCTGCAAACGCGAGATGCCATAATCCGTTCAGACTGTAAGCTTGGCTTCGCACATTTTCTTCCTGCACATCTTCAATCTGCAGCATATTACGCTGAACCAGCTTGCGTAAAACTAAGGCTACATCTCTTTCGGAAAGCGTTACTTTTTTGGCAAGTTGATCTGTAGTCGGAAACATGATACCTTGCTGCTGGAAAAAGCAAATATGCAAAATGACCATCATTTCCGTTTCATTCAAGCCAAGGGATACATATCTATTCATCAAAATACCGGGAAAGGAAAATGGATTTCCCAGCATTCGTTGGTAATTCAAGTCGTTATTCATCTGGGTTCTCCTTCCATTAATAGGACAATCCCTCGTCATTCGACAAGGGATCGTCAGGTAATCTATTTATTATGGGTATAGACGGTTCAAAAGACGTGGGAATGGTATAGTTTCGCGAACGTGCTCCACTCCGGAAAGCCAAGCAACTGTCCGCTCCAGACCAAGACCAAAGCCTGAGTGTGGTACACTGCCGTACTTGCGTAATTCCAAGTACCAGTTGTACGCATCGCTAGTCAGATTATGTTCTTCGTAGCGTTTTTCCATCAATTCAAGATCATCGATACGCTGAGATCCGCCGATGATTTCGCCATAGCCTTCTGGAGCAATTAAATCTGCACAAAGCACGACATCTTCCCGATTCGGATCTGGCTTCATGTAGAATGCTTTGATTGCAGCTGGGTAATGCGTGATGAATACTGGCTTGTCGAAGCTTTCAGCAATCGCAGTCTCATGCGGTGCTCCGAAATCTTCGCCCCACTCAATATCATCAAACCCTTTTTCCTTCAGTAATTCGATAGCTTTGTCGTACGTGATGCGCGGGAATGGCGCGGTAACTTTAGCCAATTTCTCTGTATCGCGTCCAAGGATTTCAAGGTCCAGTTTGCAGTTCTTCAGTACAGAAGCAACTAGGTGGCTGATGTAGTTCTCCTGGATTTCCAAGCTTTCTTCATGTTCAACGAAAGCCATTTCCGGCTCAATCATCCAAAATTCGATCAAATGACGTCTAGTTTTGGATTTTTCTGCACGGAATGTCGGACCAAAGGAGAATACTTTGTTGAATGCCATTGCAGCTGCTTCCATGTAAAGCTGTCCGCTTTGTGATAGATATGCTTCTTCGTCGAAGTATTTTGTATGGAACAATTCCGTCGTACCTTCTGCAGAGGAACCTGTCAGAATTGGCGGATCGATTTTCGTATAGCCATTTTCATGGAAGTATTCATACGTTGCACGGATGATTTCATTACGGATTTTCATCACCGCATGCTGTTTTTGGGAACGAAGCCACAGATGGCGGTTGTCCATCAAGAATTCAGTTCCATGCTCTTTTGGTGTGATCGGGTAATCTGTTGCTGCATGGATTACTTCCACATCACTGACCTGGATTTCATAACCGAAGGAAGAACGGCTGTCCTCTACTACTTTTCCTGTAACATAAAGGGATGTTTCCTGTGTCATGTTCTTGGCTGTCTGGAACACTTCCTCAGATACGTCGCTTTTCACGACGACACCTTGTACAAATCCAGTTCCGTCACGCAGCTGTAAAAATGCAATTTTACCGCTGGAACGTTTATTGCGGAGCCACGCTCCGATTGTTACTTCTTCTCCTACATGCTCACTAAGCTTTGCGATAGTTGTCTTCAAAAAGAACCCTCCATTGTCTGTCCTACATATGTAGTTGTATTATTGATATTGGTTAGATAGAGCATAGCTTTCCAGCTGCTCGGTACCATCTAGTGTGTAATAACTGTAGCCGAGGCGATCCTGTCCATCGCGGAATGTAAATTCCCATGCTGGTGCATCATCGTACAATCCAAGCCGGACATCATCCAATTGACAGTCCGCTCCGCACGCTGACTGCCAGCTAGTTTCTGCTTGCTGTTCATCAGCAGTATCTGTTGTATAAATGATCTGCTTAGGATCCTTCTCGCCCTTTTTGACATAAGCGATAGCATCTTCTCCATCAGCTTGCTTGCCTTTGACGACATGATGCACATGTTCGCCATTGAAACGTGTCACTTCATCTGCGGTTTCTAGATCCGTATTATCAAGTGCAAAGTCCTCTGAAGCTTCAAAGCCCTCTGTTCGTGCATTTTGTGCTGTGCTATAAACGTATATACCGCAGCCGAGGACAATGATCAAAACTGCTAAAGCACTGAAAATTGTGATCTTTGCCCATTTAGGTACGGTAAATCGTGAATATCGCCGTATCATGATCTTCCTCATCCAATGCTAATCCGAACATTAAGTCCTTCTCTTTCAGTGTACGGTTCAGTGAGTCAACCAGCTTGTACAGGTCGCTGCTGTATTGTACACGTACAGTGGACAATGTCTCCATCTTATTATTTTCCATCATCGTTACCTCCGAGCAATTCATTTACATGATTTGTTACTCATAGAGATGGCTTTCTGCAGCAAACTAATGTATGTTGAGAAGCAATCCAATTCTTATTATACCAGTTGTACTGGTGTAATTCTAAGACGAGTTCAAAGTTTTTTCAACAAAAATCTTCCTTCTCCCCAGCAGTTGTGCGTCCTAGTGGCGCACTTTTTTTATAGCCATTCCTCTGCTAGCTCCAAAAGTTCAGCTGTACTCTTATAATGTGTAGGTACATCTGGTATCGAAGCCGTGAAGTAACTGCCATATCTTGTCTTCATCATCCTGTCATCACAAACGAACACAATCCCTCTATCACTGGATGACCGAATCAGCCTGCCGAATCCTTGCTTGAAGCGGATGACTGCATTAGGTAATGCAAGCTCCATAAAGGCATTCTTTCCTTCTGCCTTCAATTTGGCTGCCTTTGCTTCATAAATTGGATGATCTGGAGGCTGGAATGGCAGCCTTACAATGACGAGACAGCTTAAATCTTCACCAGGAATATCGACGCCTTCCCAGAATGAACTGGTTCCGAACAGGATGGCCTTCTTATTGCTTTGGAAATTCTTTTTCAGCCGATCACGACTGCCGCTCGTAATACCTTGGGCGATCAAAGTATAATCCTGATCCTCTGTCAGTTCCTTCACAAGTCCATAAGCTTTTTTCAGCATATCATAGGAAGTGAACAATACTAGCATCCGCCCATCCGTAATGGCAGCAAGGCTCAGAATCGATTCACAAACCGCATAAATGAAAGGATAGTTATCCTTGCCTCGGACATCCGGAAAATCATTTGGGACAAGCAGCTGTACTTGCTCCTGATAAGAATAAGGAGAATCGAAACGTCTTGTTACGGTTTGTTCATCCAAGCCTAGCTGTTCCTGAATGAAAGCAAACGATTGCTTCATTGTTAAAGTTGCACTTGTGAGCACAACACTCTTCTTTTCCGAAAAGAAATGTTCCAGTAGCAAATCTGCAATTTCTAATGGTTCACTGTACAAGTAAACAGCGTTGCGCGCGCCGTACATATCGACTTCTATCCATTTCACTTCCTCATCGTCATACATAAGGAACATCCGTTCAATCGCATCAATGATAGTCTGCAGCTGATCCACTGCATTCCGAATGGAATCAGCAATCTTTTTATCCCCCTGCTTATCAGCGGATTTTGTCAGCTGAAGCAAATGGTGGATACAGTCTCGCACACCAAATAATAATCTGTTGCTCATTTCAGCTATTACTAGGACCTGCTTTGTCTGCCGAACATCCTCGAGCCGCAGCTGTAATCTGCCGATGTCGTTGGTTCCGAGCTTCTTTTTATGCTGGGACAAGACAAAATCATGGATGTAGCGGAACATGTCATCTGCTTCTTCTTTCGTCTGATCCCATAAACTTTGCCAAATCAGCATCTCTGCTTGTGTATTTGGAAGCTCATCCGTTGCTGTCTCATATACTTTATTCGCATGAGACAGCATGTGGTGGATGCTGACGTAATCCAATGCCAATCCAAAATGCTTCGCGGCTGTCGCCTCGAAATGATGTGCCTCATCGATAATGGCTCGCTGATACGATGGTAGGAGCTGGTATTCTTCTTGCATATCACTGCAAAGCAGCGCATGGTTCGTCACGATCACATCTGCCTGCCATGCTGCTTTTTTTGCCCGCTGATAAAACGAACGGGAAAACCATGGCGAAAATGGATCTTGCGTATCCTCTGCATCCGCAGACATATGCAGGAAAAACCGCTTCCCGCTGGAAGGCAGATTCACTTCATCAATATCACCAGTTTCAGTCATTGTCAGCCATACAAGTAAAATCGCTTTTGTAAGTACGATATCATAATTATCATTTGCTGTTTGCTGAAGCTCTGATTCGAAGCGGCTGAGACTTAAATAATGCTGCTTTCCCTTCAGCAGTGCAGCTTTAAAGGAAAACGGCAGAATACGCTGTAAAAGCGGAATTTCCTTGTCCATCAATTGTGCCTGCAGCTGCGTCAAATGAGTGCTGATAACGATCCGACTCTTTTCTTTTACTGCTGTGTATACTGCTGGCATAAGATAAGCAAGTGATTTTCCAGTACCCGTTTCTGCTTCCAGGAGAGCGTGTTTATTTGATTGGAAAACATCAAAGATCTGTTCACTCATCTCCAGCTGACTTTTTCTCGGCTCATAGCCCTTCATTCCCTCTGAAAGCCAGCCACTCTTTTGATACAGCTGATCCGCTATCTCACCGAAAGACTGGGTAATAACAGATACAGTATCATTTTCTTCCTGGACTTTCCGAAATGCCAGCCCTCGATAAACCTCAAGCCCATCGTCTTGTGTATCCTCGAATGCAAGTTCCTCCAAACGGTACTCAAGTAAGCCGCGTAAATCGCTCTTCAATGAGCGTTCGAGTGTTAGTAGATGAGAAATTGTCTCATAAGGCAGCTTTCCTAGCTCATCAAGAAGAGACAGCAGGAGTTCTGCCGTTACAAGCGTATCGGACAGCGCACGGTGAGGCTGATCATGTTCAAAAGAAAGGTGCTCACTAAGAACGCTTAATTTGTAGCTCGGTGCCGTTGGCAGTAGGATACGCGCCAACTCGACCGTATCCAGCACTGGGCGCTGGATTGGAGTAAGTCCCGCCTCTTCCAGAGCGCTGTTCAGAAACCGCAAATCAAAATTCGCATTATGAGCGACCACATAGCTATCTTTGAAGAAAGCAGAAATCTCTTCTGCTACATCTTCAAATTGCGGAGCACCAGCTACATCTTCATCCGTAATACCTGTCAGTTGGGAGATGAAAGGTGGAATCGGCATACCGGGATCCAGCATCGTCTGAAATTGATCTGTGATCACACGTCCTTGGATGACGACAATCCCGACCTCTATGATTTTATCGCCATTCGACGGCGCATGTCCTGTTGTTTCAAGATCCACCACTACAAATTTTTCCATACTCCACCCTCCATACTGCTTAGAAAAGAAAGACTCTTATCACAGATAAGAGTCTTATCGTACGATTCTTTTATGCCGTTACATCATAACAGTAAGCGGCGGTTCTTCCTCGATGATTTCCTGAATTGTATTATCTTCGTTCATCAGGGCGATCTTTGGCTTGAAGTCAGCCAGTTCTTCTTCAGATAGCATGGCATAGGAAACGATGATAACTACATCATCTTTTTGTACAAGACGTGCAGCTGCACCGTTTAGGCAGATGACACCGCTATGCCGCTCACCGGGGATGACATATGTTTCGAGACGAGCTCCATTATTATTGTTCACAATCTGCACTTTTTCATGAGGAAGTATGCCTACTTGTTCCAGAATGTGCGTATCGATCGTAATACTGCCAACATAATTCAAGTTTGCTTCCGTGACACGAGCACGATGTATCTTCGCCTTCATCATTGTGCGAAACATCTTATTATCCCCCTATATTAAAAACGGTCCATGATGGAGCCATCAGCTTCTAATACTAGATTGTCGATCAATCTTGCCTTGTCGAAATAGACAGCTGCAGCAATGATGATACGTGCATCTATTTCCCTGACAGGCTTCAAGGCCGGATATGACAAAATTTCAACGTAGTCTATTCTACCACTTGTTTGGCTGTTTATAAATTCTTTTACTGCAGATGCTACTTTTTCAGGATCCTTTGTTCCATCTTGGATGCTTTGTTTAGCTTGCTGCAGTGCGCGGTGAATAGCTGGAGCTTCTTGTCTCTCTTTCTCTGATAAATAGACGTTGCGGCTGCTTTTCGCTAATCCGTCTGCCTCGCGTACAGTCGGTACCGGAACCACTTCCAGCGGGAAATTAAGGTCGTGCACCAAAGCTTGTACAACTGCTACTTGCTGTGCATCCTTCAGCCCGAAATACGCTCTGTCCGGCTGAATTAAATGGAAAAGCTTCGATAAGACAGTAACCACACCATCAAAATGACCGGGTCTTGATCTGCCGCAGAGCACGTCTACTCTGTCAGCAACATGTAGTTTGATTGTACTGCTGCCTGGATACATGTCCGCTGCTTCTGGCATGAAGACGATATCGACGCCTTCTGCTTCCGCGATAGCCTGATCACGGACTGCATCTCGCGGATAAGTCTCAAAATCCTCGCCCTCACCAAATTGCAGCGGATTTACGAAAATGCTAAGCACGGTAATATCGTTCTCCGCCTTAGAGCGCTTCATCAAGGATTGATGCCCTTCATGCAAAAAGCCCATCGTCGCCACATAGCCAACTGATTTCTGCTCTTTCGCAAGCTGTGCCCTTTCTTGCTCTAACGCTTCTAGTGTCGAAATGATCTTCATATTCATTCTCCTAGTTTAGGTAATGCTGCTTCGTCCATTGTGAAGCTCTGATCGTCATTTGGAAAAATACTATTCCTTACATTTTCCCGATAAGTGGTGAAGACATCTGTGATAGTCTCGTTCAGGTCCGCATAGCTTACAGCAAATTTCGGCAGTCGATCTACTCCGTACCGGCTTACATCATGGAAAACGAGAACTTGGCCGTCAACATCGACACCAGCTCCTATTCCGATGACCGGGATGGAAATATCTTTAGCAATAAGCGCTGCTAACTGCTTCGGAACGCATTCCAGTACAACGGCAATCGCTCCGGCTGCTTCAACTTTGCGTGCATCCTCCAGCAGCTGTTTTGCTGTCTGTTCGTTTTTCCCTTGTACTTTATATCCACCGAGTATATGGACTGACTGCGGTGTCAGACCAAGATGACCGACAACCGGAATACCGCCTGTTGCTAATGCCTTGATGCTGTCTAGGATGACCTGATTTGCTCCTTCCAGCTTCAAAGCCTGTGCTCCGGTTTCCTGGAAGATGCGTTTCGCTTGCGGTATAGTTGCCTCAACCGATACATGATAAGTCATAAATGGCATATCTACTACAACAAACGTATCGTTTCCGCCGCGAGTGACGGCTTTTCCATGATGAATCATATCCTCCACTGTTACCGGGATGGTGGAGTCATATCCGAGTACGACCATACCTAATGAGTCGCCGACAAGGAGCATATCGATACCTGCCTGCTGCGCCAATTTTGCCGTTGGATAATCATAGGCAGTGACCATCGTAATTTTCTCGTTGTTTTCTTTCATCTTCTGAAAATCGAGTCTTGTTTTCATTTCGTTACTCCTCTCTCCATTCCAATTCAGCTGAATACAAACGCTGTGTACTGCCATCATCATTTTCAAGGATAAGCTCGCCGTCTTCCCCGATTCCCTTGAAAACTGCATAAAAGACAGTTGATGGAGTAGTTGCTTTCACACGGTGCCCGAGTCGTAAAGCATACTGCATCCATTCGTTCCTGATGATGTGGAAACCTTTTTTTATGTATAGCGAATAGACATCCTCGAACTCTTTCCAAATCAGATGAATGAGCTCTTGCCGCTTCCATTCCTTATCTGTCTCGATACGCAATGATGTTGCTTTATCGTGGATATCCGGCGCTATTTCCGCCGCAGTCTGATTGATGTTGATTCCGATACCCAGTACGATATGCTGAATATAATCCTGCTCTGCCTGCATCTCGGTCAGTATTCCAGCGAGCTTCTTGCCGCCCAGATAGATATCATTCGGCCATTTAATGCTAGCATCAATATCGTTCTGGCGGAATACGCGTGTGATGGCAACTGCTGCAGCCAACGTCAGCTGTGCTGCTTCCCGGGGTCCGAATTCAGGCCGGATGATTAAACTCATCCATATACCGGTTCCGGCTGGTGAATGCCAACTGCGTCCTTTTGTTCCCTTACCGCTTGTCTGCTGATCAGCGATGACAACAGTACCGTGAACTGCACCTTGATCCGCCAAAGATTTCGCCAAAACTTGGGTAGAATCAAGCTCTTCTTCAAAGATGATCTTGCGTCCGATCCATTCCGTATCCAGCTTCCAGTTCAGCGTATTTTTGCTGAGTTTGTCCGGCGATCGCTTAACTTGGTATCCTTTACGAGGAACAGCATCTATTTCATAGCCGTCTGCTTCCAACGCTTTCATATGCTTCCAGACTGCTGCCCTTGAGATACCGAGCTGTTCGGATAGGTTCTGGCCAGAAACATACGACGTCTTATGTTCCTGGAGAATTCTTATAAGACGATTACGTGTCGTGTCCATGGTAGACCCACTCCTTCAGCTGTTCTTTATCATTTGGCACCCTGTTTTCCACCACAGCTTTCTCCGCAGCGAGCAGCAGATCACGGATCCAGCTTCCTTTCTTTCTTTCTGGGAACCAGCTGATCAAGTCTGAACCGGAAATAGCCAATTCCGAACTATTTCGAATCGGAAGTGAATTTCTCAAAGTTGATAACTCATCCTGAATATCTATTTCCTTATAAATTTTCACAAGACGGCAGTAGCCAGTATCCAGATGAACTGGCAACTGATATACCGCCCATGCATCCAGGTCGCTTTGCAGTATGCGCACCAAATTTTGAGCGTCTTGTTTAACAGCATTGGAGAGCTTCCACTCTTTTACCCAATCAAGCACTGGCCTTGTGCTTAATAAAGAACAAAGCGCGACCCATTCTGCTAAACTGCCGAGAGGCACCATTTTGTTGGAAAGCTCACCCATTAGCTCAGGGTGATCCTTAAAAATCGGCATTGCTTCCCATAATCCCGAATCCTGCAGGAGCTGCACAGCTGTCTTCACATGTTTGCCGCGGCATAATTTCTCCATTTCAATCGCTATACGTTCAATTGCAATTCGTGCTAACCACAGACGCTGGTCCTCCATCACTTTTCGTGCATCATAATCCAATTTGTACCCTAGCTGAGAAACAAACCGGACACCGCGCATCATACGCAGAGGGTCTTCTTGAAAACGATCAAAGGCTTTGCCTACCGTAACAAGCTCCTTCTTTTCGATAGCGCTCCTGCCATCGAAAGGATCCACTAACTCCCCTGTTCTGGCCATCGCAATCGCATTAACTGTATAATCACGACGTGCAAGATCAGCTGTTACATCCGTCACAAAGTTCACGCTATCAGGATGCCGGTAATCAGAATATGCGCCTTCTGTTCGGAAGGTTGTAATTTCGAAGCTTTCCTGCTCAAAGCGCACAAGAACAGTTCCATGTTCGATACCAATTGGTATGACTTTATCAAAGACTTTTATTACCTGATCCGGCGTAGCTGATGTAGCAATATCCAAATCGCCGACAGCTTTTCCGATAAGGTAATCCCTCACCGCTCCTCCGACCAGATATGCTTCATAACCATGCTGTTCGAGTTGCTGTATGACCCGGAAGGCTTTTTCAAATATCTTCATTGCAAAACCTCTTCATATATTGCTTCGTATTGAGCAACAATTTGATCAGAATGGAAGTTTTCCGCAGCATAATGAATGGATGCTTCGGAAAATTGCTGCCACAGCTTTTCATTTGTCAGCAAATCCATTGCAAAGGAACCCATTTGCTCTACATCTCCCAGCTGCGTTATAAAACCATTCTTACCGTGCTGGATAACTTCTGGTATGCCGCCGACATCTGTTCCGATACACGGCACCCCACAGGCCATTGCTTCTAAAAGAACCAAACCAAAGCTCTCTTTTTCAGAAGGAAGCAGCATGATGTCCGCCATATTTAACAGGGCAGCAACATTATTACGCTTACCTAAGAAAAGTACTTTATCTTCAAGACCGCGCTGCTGCACATCTCGCAGAATATCTGAATACTCGGGTCCGTCCCCAATCAGCATCAGCTTGGCATCCAGCTTCTCCTGTACATACGAAAAAACCTGTACAACATCCTGTACACGTTTCACTTTACGGAAATTGCTTATATGTACGAGTACTTTATCATCTTCCTTGATACCGAATTGCTGCCTTATGTCACGCACATCAGCCGGACGATACACTTCTTCATCGACAAAGTTGTAGACAACGTCGATTGCGCTAGTGACATCAAGCATTTCTCTTGTTTGCTTTACGAGACTTTGTGATACCGCTGTGACGACATCACTCTCTTCAATTGCATGAATGATCATTTTGCGCAGTCCATTATCAATTCCAAGCACCGTAATATCCGTTCCGTGCAGGGTTGTGACAATCTTTACATCCCGCTTGGCAATTGCCTTAGCTAAAATCGCACATATAGCATGCGGAACAGCATAATGGACATGCAGAATATCGAGCTGTTCTTCGTCGATTACTTCAGCCATTTTATTAGCCAGCACCAAATCGTATGGCGGGTATTGGAAGACAGGATAATGACTCATCTCGACTTCATGGAAAAATACATTCGGAAGCAGCATATCCAGCCGGAAAGGGACACTGGATGTAATGAAATGAATGTCATGTCCCTTTTTAGCTAGTTTTTTCCCGAGTTCTGTTGCAATGACGCCCGATCCGCCAAGCGTCGGATAACAAGTGATACCGATTTTCAGCTTTTTCATAGCTCCGGCTCACGATCGCGTATGATCTTGCGCCAATCGAAATCTCCACGGTCCAATCCGCGAATAAATATTTCGGCCGCTGCCAGATTGGTTGCCAGCGGAATACGATGCACATCACATAAGCGCATTAGTGCACTTACATCAGGTTCATGCGGCTGGGCAGTGAGTGGATCCCTGAAAAAGATAATCAGATCCATTTGATTCGTTGCGATCCTTGCACCAATCTGCTGATCGCCTCCAAGCGGGCCCGATTGGAACAATTCCACAGGTAATCCTGTTGCTTCTTTGATGCGAGTGCCTGTCGTGCCTGTAGCATACAGGGTATGTTTCTTCAGCATTTCTTTATATGCGACCGTAAAACGGACCATCTCAGGTTTTTTCTTATCATGGGCAATTAAAGCAATATGCATGTCTATCGCCTCATTCCAATATATTTTCTAATCCGTATGCTAGTATGTCCATCTTCATGACACGGTCCACTGCCAGCTCTACACCTGACATAAAGGATGCGCGGTTGAAACTATCATGTTTAACTGTGAATTGCTCGCCTGGTGCACCGAAAATAACTTCTTGGTGTGCAACGAGTCCAGGGAGACGGACACTATGAATCCTCATGCCGTCCACATCTGCACCACGTGCTCCAGCTATCGTCTCTTTCTCATCCGGATGTCCTTGTTTTGCTGGTTCACGTACTTTCTGGATCAGCTGAGCTGTTTTCACAGCCGTACCGCTTGGGGCATCCAGTTTTTGATCATGATGCTTTTCAATAATTTCTACTGTTGGGAAGTATTTTGCTGCTTGCTTGGCGAATTGCATCATAAGTACTGCCCCAATTGCGAAGTTTGGTGCAATAATTGCTCCTATACCTTTTTCTTCACTAAGCTTCCCTAGCTCTTCTACTTGTTCTTCCGTAAAACCAGAAGTACCGACTACCGGACGCACACCATGTTCAATAGCGAGCTTCATATGTTTGTAGCCTGTTTCCGGAATGGTCAAGTCGATAAGTACATCTGCCTCTACTTCATCTAAACACGCCTCAGCATCTTCGTAAATGACCGCATCGCTCGCTGGCAATCCTTCGATATCACTGATCCGCTTTCCTCCGTTTTTTCGGTCAATTGCTGCCACTAGCTCAAAATGAGCCGTCCGATCGACAAGCTGCAATGCTTCTGATCCCATTCTGCCTCTTGGTCCCGCTACAATAATTTTAATCGTATCTTTAGTCATTATGTATGTCCTCCTGTGTCTTCTTCGTCCATCTGTCTTTATCCCTTGTTTCGAATTTCGTCATCGATTTTTCGAATGCTTCCGATAGATCGATATTCAAGGAATTAGCAAAGCATGTCATCACGAATATAATATCTCCGAGTTCATCTGCTACTGTATTAGCTTCTTCACTAGCTTTTTTCGGCTTTTCTCCATATGTATGGTTCACTTCCCTTGCAAGCTCTCCTACTTCTTCCGTCATTCTGGCAAGCATGCTGAGCGGTGAAAAATAACCTTCTTTAAATTGGGAAATATAAGCGTCGACACGTGCTTGTATTTCCTTTGTCGTATATGTAGTATTCATTCGCGATCTTCCTTTCGCTATATCATTACCATGTTAGCTTAAAAATACGGCATTTGACAAATGTTTTTACCTATCTGACAGATTTGTAGGGATAAGGATAGTTGTCTATAATATAGAAGGAATTGTCATCTTAGGAGGTAGATTATGTTCAGACTGCGTATAAAGAACATCCTGTTCATTCTGTTAGGCGCGGCTATCTTTTCGTTCGGTATCGTCCATTTCAATATCGCCAATAAACTTGGGGAAGGCGGATTCACCGGGATAACGCTTATTTTACTATTCGAATTCGATTGGGATCCAGCAATTATGAACCTGGTGCTGAATATTCCATTGTTCCTGATCGGCTGGAAGTTCCTTGGCCGGACAACTTTCGTTTATACAATCATCGGGACAGTGGCAGTTTCCTTGTTCCTGCGTTTATTCCAGACATATTCGTTTAATATTGACTTAGGTAACGATTTGCTGATTGCTTCACTTTTAGCTGGTGTATTCATAGGAGTCGGTCTCGGTATCATCTTCCGCTTCGGCGGTACAACCGGAGGAGTCGACATCATTGCCCGACTTGCTAACAAGTATGCCGGCTGGACGATGGGACGGACGATGTTTCTCTTTGATGCCGTTGTTATTGTTACATCGGTTCTTACCTATCTTGATCTGATCCGCGGTATGTATACACTCGTTGCTGTCTTCGTTGGCGCTAGAGTCATCGACTTTATCCAAGAAGGCGCCTACTCGGCAAGAGGTGCAACTATCATTTCGAGTCAGAGTGCAGATATAGCCAATCAGATACTAAAGCAAATGGACCGGGGTGTAACGGTCCTTGATGGCAGAGGAAGCTTCACAGGCGAAAAACGCGATGTGCTTTATTGTGTCGTCGCCCGGAACGAAATTGTCCGACTGAAAGCGATTATCACCTCAGTCGATCCACATGCCTTTGTCGCCCTTAGCGAGGTGCATGATGTCATGGGAGAAGGATTTACACTGGATGAAAATAAAAAACCGTATAATACCGACTGACGTTTTGCATGCATTTTGATACTTGAATTGGTAAAGTGGAGAAGAATAAACGAGAGAGGTGAGATCGTGGAACTTACTGGAAAGAAAATACTATCGTTTGTCAGTGATGATTTCGAGGATCTGGAATTGTGGTATCCAATACTTCGGCTGCGCGAAGCAGGAGCGGAAGTGTATTTAGCTGGTGAGTCAGCAAATACTGTTTATAAAGGAAAGTATGGGGTTCCAGCAACTTCTGATTTGACGTTTGATGAAGTTGATCCGAATCAATATGATGCCTTGCTCGTCCCTGGCGGATGGTCACCGGATAAACTTCGCCGCTATCACAGTGTATTGGAAGTCACCCGTCATTTCCACACACATAAGAAAGCAATCGGTCAAATCTGCCATGCCGGGTGGGTGCTTATCTCTGCCGGCATATTGGAAGGTGTAAATGTCACTAGTACTCCTGGAATAAAAGACGACATGACGAATGCAGGAGCGATATGGCATGATGAAGCTGTTGTCGTAGACGGTCATATTGTCAGCAGCAGACGGCCGCCTGATCTGCCCGACTACCTCCGAGAGTTGATCAAGGTCATACAAGCACAATAAAAAAGGCATCCCTCGGGATGCCTTTTGTTAATCTTCGTTATTGCTGACAAAGAACATAAGGATGAAGCGTACAAGCTCGGCTACAGCTACTAGAGCTGCCGCAACGTAAGTCATTGCTGCCGCGTTCAAAACCTTTTTAGTTGAGCGCTCTTCATCGTTCCGGATGATTCCTGTTGAAACCAATTGTGTCATTGCACGGTTAGAAGCATTGAACTCAACCGGCAGAGTAACAACCTGGAACAATACCGCGATAGCAAAGAACGCAATACCAAGTCCGACGAATTGAAGGGATCCAAAGATAGCACCTGCTATGATAAGGAACATGGAAAGGTTGCTGCCCCATGCAGCTGCCGGAGCAAGAGCTGTACGGAACTTCAGGAATCCGTATCCTTCTGCGTGCTGAATTGCGTGTCCAACCTCGTGGGCGGAAACCGCTGCTGCAGCCATGCTGTGACCATGGTAGTTGTCAGTGGATAAACGAACTACTTTATGACGCGGGTCATAGTGATCAGATAACATACCGCGTGTTTCTTCAATTTGCACATCATATATTCCATTATCATCTAAAATCTTTCTTGCGACCTGTGCACCTGTCATTAGAGATGACGTTTCTACTTTCGAATACTTCTTATACGTGCTTTTTACCTTCGATTGAGCCCATAAAGGGATAATCAGAAGAAGTGCTATATAGATTATATAAGCACCTAGTGACATATACATTCCTCCATAAAAATATTTGGAACTTATTAAGGTCAATTTTAGTCAAAAATTCGAAAAAAATCAACTATTAGGATCGTTGTTCACACTTTTGTCATTTTCAGCTCGATACTTCTTATAACCAACATAAACAAGTGTTCCTACAATGCTTGCACTAATACCAAGTATTCCCCAGAATCGTCCTGTTCCATAACTGTTTTTATCAGGTACGGTAACACTGTACAAATATGCAGGCAGTGCTTCGAACTGTTGATCAAACGTTTGACCTGTTTTGTCGGAAGATGACGACAGAGCCTCTGTATGCGGCTGCAGAAGTAGTTCAGCAAGATTGGCAAGTACAAAAAAAGAGGCTGTCAGAACAATGACGAGAAGCAGCTTTTTCATAAGCATCCCCTCTTTTTTAAATGTTCCTACAGCCTATGCTTAAAAACGTATTTGTATGTCGGTATGTGCCTTATTTGTTTAGATTTCGTAAAGAAGATTTCCGCTGCGTGGCTATGTATCCAACCAGGATGGAAACGATACTGAGCCAGAAAGTGAAATAGCCGATATTATCGCTATAATCCATCAAGTTGCCGTAAATAGGCATCATGTCGAATACATAATCGATGATATCATTATGTAATACGACGATGGCAGCTACAGCAAGATGCCGTAACTTCACTCGGTAAAGCGGTGCATACAAAAGACCTTGAATCGCCATTCCCAAATGAGAGGCAATCAGCATATACCCCTGCCAGGAAAGTGACCCTGCTACGGCTATGGTGAGCAAATTCATGACGACCGCCCATATACCGTATTTGAATAATGAAACAACTGCCAGCGCTTCGATATAGCCATTTTGTCTTCCAATCAGGTATAACCCAAGGAAGATAGTGAAGAAGAGACTGGCTGTCGGGCTATCCGGTACAAAGGGAAGGAAAATCGCCGGTGTAATCTCAAGCTGCCAGCCATACCATATGTACCCATAGATCGTCCCAATAAGATTAATGATAAACAATATCAGCATGCTGTAACGGTGAAATAGAAGACGATACATTCTGTGTATTTCCTTTCATGGAGTATTTTCTTTTATGTATTCCAGCCTGCTTCTTAATAAGCAGTCACTTTATTTTAGCAGAATCTCTCTTCTCTATTGGAATTTTCAACTAGAAAGATAAAAAAATAGATGCGCTGTTATAGCGCATCCAGTTAAATATGTTCAATTGTGTCTTCAGCTTCTTCTTTCAATTGTCGCATCGCCTTACTTAATAACCGGAATTTATCTTCGTCTCTCTTATCAAGAGCTAAATCAATTGCTTCTTGCAGCTTCTTCTTCTTGTATTGATGGTGTGACGCATCAAGAAGTTTCGCTGCCAGCTGCCGGTCTTCTTTCGTCACATAATGATCTTCCGGCAAGAAAGGATTGTCTTCCAGCACTGCGACATATTCCATACTTTGATGGGAATTCTTGAAATTGAGTTGAATATAGACAGGGTCTTTCTTGTTCATGCGAATATCATGGAATGATTTCTCTGCATCGGTTGTAACGATGTTGTCCTTGTAGAAACGGAACGGCACTTCTTCAGAACAATGGGCGGATATGATGATTCCTCTGGGACTGAATCTTGCTTCACGGATGAAATGCACATTATCAAGAAACGAATCATGATTGATCAAGTAGTTCAAGATCCAGACACTTTCCCTGCGCTTCAATTGGTAATTATCTAAGAACCAGCGAATGAACGTCTTCTTATCCTGCATGGTAACGGAAATATTCATATGTGCCCCCTCCCAGAAAGCGAAATGATTTCAATTCAATGCATTTATTGAGACAAGAGCCGGTTGATATTCTCCTCTACTTCGATATCTGATGGCTCCAGGCGAAGATACTCTTTTAGTATTTCGACAGCCTCTTGCATCCTCCCTTCTTCCAATAGGAAATATCCGTATTCTTTTAGAAAATCGCTATCATCTTTGAAGTTAGTATATGCTTCCCCATATGCCTTTAATGCCTCATCAAACATTTCAGTTTCATTATAGGCACGCGCAAGCTCCCAACGGTACGCTGCATCTTCTTCATCTGTCTCCAGGATATGCGTCAATAATTCGATGATAGCCTCGTGGTCTTCATCCAGCTTGAAATTCTCAATCAAATAGAGAATCGCTTCTTTATAACCCGGGTCGAGTGCAATTGCATGACGAATAAGGAAATAGCTGCGATCATTTTTGCCAAGCTGTCTTGCAAGACGGCCAGCAGTGAAATAGAGCTTCTGGTTATACTCATCCAATGACAATCCTTTTTCTGCCGTTTCGAATGCCTTCTCCATCAAGCCCTCTTCTTCATAGGCCTTGGCAAGATACTCATAGACAGACAGATAATCCGCTTCCTCTTTAAGAAGTTTCTCCCATGTACTGATAGCAATATCATATCTGGCTAGCTTGAAGGCCGTGAACCCAAAACTGAACAGCTGTTCCACATCATCGACATCGGTTTCCTGGTAATAAGTCAATGCTTTCTCGAATTCACCTGTAGCAGCATAAGCTTCTGCGAGGCGAAGGGCGATATCGATATCACCCATGGCAGTCTGCTTTTCGTAGACTTTTTCATAATAAGTGATTGCTTTCAAGTAGGATGCAGTCGATAAAGCAAGCTCTCCTAATGCCAAATCAATGACAGGTTCAGATGGGTCGAATCGTTTTGCTGCCAGCAGTTTTTGCTCAGCGACTTCAAATAAACCTTGTGCCTCATACAAATCAGCAAGCTGCATTTGAGCTGGGATAAAATAGTCCTCATCCTCCACAATCTGATCAAGCTTATCAATTGCTTCCTGGTCTTCATTCAGATCAATGAAAAGTTCAGCAAGCATCATCTTAAGCTCCATTTCATCCGGGAACATTTGCTCGAGCTGAAGCAGGACTGCTTTTGCTTCTTCATGCATGCCCCACTGCATATATAATTCTGCTATCGTGAATTTCTCTTCCTCATTGGCAGCCGGTAAATAAGCCTCTAATGTATCCACCGCTTCTTGTGGCTGATCATTCTCCATATAAGATATTGCTTTTCTAATTTCTTCCATTTTCCACACTTCCTTCTATTTACACGCCTCTCGGCTTATCGATCTGTCTTCAGTGTAACCTAAAGCAATAGCTTTAGAACAGCAAAAAAGTCTGATTCCCGTTTGGGAATCAGACATAATCAATCCTGCAGCGCACGTAGATCCGCAAAAAATGATGGGTAAGAGATATTGATGCTGTCAGCATCACTTAGTACTGTCTCCCCTTTTGCAATCAAACTGGCAATAGCAATCATCATACCGATTCGGTGATCACCGAAAGAATCAGCAGTTGCACCCGTAAGGGATTGATTTCCAGAAATTTTCATTCCATCAGGTGTCGATTCCACTTCAGCACCAAAACTCCGCAGTGTAGCTGCTATCGCCTCGATTCGATCGGTTTCCTTGAAACGAAGTTCCTCCGCATCCTTGATGATTGTTTCCCCATCAGCCTGTGTTGCCAGTAATGCCAAGATAGGCAGCTCATCGATAAGCCGGGGAATGATGTTTCCGCCAATCTCTGTACCTTTCAAAGGACGATATCGTATTGTGATATCTCCGATTCGCTCACCAGCTTGAATGTCATGCTCTATGATTTCCATATCGGCACCCATTTGCTGCAGCACATCCAAAATGCCAGTACGTGTTTCGTTCAAACCGGTATTCGTTAGTATGATTTCACTGCCTGGAACAAGACATGCAGCAACAAGGAAGAAAGCAGCCGAGGATATATCTCCGGGAACATAGACATCCGTTCCAATGAGCTGCTGACCGCCTTGAACTTTGACAGTCGTACCTGTTACATCAATACTTGCTCCAAAGCTTTTCAGCATCTGTTCGGTATGATCCCTCGTCTTGACATCTTCCGAAATCTGTGTTTCGCCGTCTGCCAATAAACCTGCAAGCAGCAAAGCTGATTTCACTTGTGCACTTTTTACTGGGGTGTGGTATGTAAGAGCTGAGAGATTTTGTCCGTCAATGGCCAGCGGCAAATATTTCCCTTGCTCACGCCCATTTATTTTTGCCCCCATCTGTCGCAAAGGAATCACAACACGATCCATCGGTCGTTTAGTAAGTGATGCATCCCCGTATGCTGTTATATGAAATGGCAAGGCTGCAAAAACACCAAGCAATAGGCGCGCCGTTGTTCCAGAATTACCAAAGTAAATCGGAACAGTCGGTTCTGTAAAGCTGTCTTTCCCTGCGCTATCGATGATAACCGTGTCCCCATCCTGTTCAATCGAGACACCAAGCGCTCGAAAAGCATCTATCGTCCGAAGACAATCTTCTCCAGTCAAGAAATGACGGACAGTAGTTTTTCCTTTGGACAAAGCACCGAAAATGATGCTTCGGTGGGAAACCGATTTATCGCCTGGTACGGTAATAGAACCAGAAAGTCCCTTTGCTGTAGGTTTGAGTCGTACATCTGTCACTGCTTCCACCTTCAATCTTCTATCTTTACTTCATATCCAAAAACTTCCAGCACACCTTTTGCCTTCAGCTGGATTTTCTGCTCTGAAAAGCTGAGGCGAAGAACACCCGTCAGTCCTTCGCGCAGCTCAAGTATTTGGATATTCACAATACTCAAACCAGCGTCAGCGACAATGGTGAGAACTTTCTGCAAAGCTCCGGGCTGGTCAGTAATATCGACATACAAATCGTAATACCCTGGGATTGCACCTTTTTTCCGAGGTTCTAAACCGTCCCGATATTGCTTCGCCTCTTCCAGGTAGGTATGAATCTGCTGTCCCTGATCTTCTGCCAAAAGCTTTCGAAAAGCCTGCATTTCCTCAATCCAATCGTCAAGCAGGACCCCCATCTTCTCTTTGTTCTGAAAGAAAATGTCCTGCCACATCCCCGGATTGCTCGAGGCAATCCGGGTGATATCACGGAATCCGCCTGCAGCGAGTTTAGGAAGGAAGCTATGTTTCGCTTCCCATTTCTTTGCCTGCTGTACCAGTGCAGATGCAATCAAATGAGGAAAATGAGAAACAACTCCGGTCATCTCATCATGCTCTTCTGCCGATAACGTGATAAAACTACTTTTCGTACCATCAAGCAAGTTCTCCAACCGCTTGATATCACTTTCTCTAGCCCGCTGAACAGGTGTCAAAACATATATGGCATTCTCAAACAAATGCGCTTTTGAAGACTCTATTCCGTGTTTATGGGAACCTGCCATCGGGTGGCCGCCGACGAAGTATACTTTGTTGGACTGAAGGGACGCAGCCTGCTGGAAGATCGGACCCTTAACTGATGAAACATCGGTTACAAGCACATCTTTTTCCAGTTTCATACTATCAAGCTCCTTAAGTAGCTCGACAGACTTGGAAACTGGTGCAGCAAGTATAATGATATCTGCCTTGCGTGCAGCTTCTTGGAAAGAAGACGACGCTTCATCGATGATCTCATGCTTTAGGGCATACTCCAACGTACTTTCCCTTTGATCTACTCCGATAAGATGAACTTGCTTGTGCGTTTGGATATTACGAGCAAGTGAGCCGCCGATCAAACCAAGTCCCGCGATTACGACCGTCTCCATCTTAGCTTTCTTTCACGCTAGTCAGGAATTGATTAAGTAACACAGTGAATTCCGTCATATCTTGTTCATTACCAATTGTGATTCGGACACTGTTCGGAATACCGAGAGCGTCGCCGGAACGAATGATAAACCCTTTGGAAAGCATATGCTGGAAGACAGTATCTCCGCTAACAGGCAGATCGTATATCAAGACGAAGTTTGTATGTGACTCATAATATTTGATTTGGTGAGCATCACAGAATGCCAGGAAGTTATGCTTCACTTGGTTATTCTTAGCGATGGAATCCTTGATGAATTCTTGATCATCAAGTGCCACAATTGCTGCCTTTTGTGCAATTGTCGTATTATTGAACGGACTTCTTACTACGTTAATCTTATGAATAACTTCCGGATGACCGATTCCGTAACCAACGCGCAATGCAGCTAAGCCATACGCTTTAGAGAAAGTGCGCAGTGTGATCAAATTCGGGTATTCACTCAAAGCAGCTAGTGTATCAAAATAGTCATCTGTTTCCAGAAACTCGACATAAGCCTCATCCGCTACTACCAGAACCTCTTTTGGAACTTGACGAAGGAAGTTTTCAAAGTCTGCTTTGGCAATATGGTTTCCTGTTGGATTGTTAGGTGTACATAGCCAAACAATTCCTGTTTTCTCGTCGATTGCTTCTAGCATTGCTGGAAGGTCGTGGAACCCGTTCTTTGTTTCAATTGCCCGGACTTCTGCCCCTTCAATCAAAGCATGATGCGGGTATTGCGAAAAAGAAGGATGTGCCATTACCGTGTTAAGGCCAGGCGCAAGGAATGTGCGGCAAAGCATCATAATGATTTCATCAGAACCCGCTCCGAGAACGATTTGATCTAAGCCTACGCCAAAGCGCTCTGCCAATTTCTCTTTCAATGCTGTACCATATCCATCAGGATAGATCTCTTGTTCATCTGCGAATGTCGGCAAAGCCTCTTTTACTTTAGCTGAAAAACCGTAGGGATTTTCATTGGATGCGAGTTTTACGATGCGGTCCAATCCAAATTCCTTCCGAACCTCTTCCATCGGTTTTCCTGGTTTGTAAGCTGTCAATTCATTCAAAATCTGTTTTGCTCTCATTGATGCTCCTCCTTTAAGTCGGGACGTAATTTGATTGCTTCCTCATGATAAACATGATGAATGTCCTTCTGTGCCAAGTCAGTCCGTGCTGTCAGCATCACACGAATGCATTTAGGCAGCCCGCCTTCGATTGCCAGCTCCTGCATACACATGACAGGTACATATGTCCAGTCATCACGAAAGACGCGCAATGCTTTTGCCGGAAATGTTTTTGTCAAATCGGGAGTAGCCGAAATGAGTACTTGGACAACATCCTCCGGGTCTATCGCATTCTTCGAGACTATTTCATCCAGCATAGCTGCAGTTGCTTCGATAATTTGTTTCTCATCATTCTCAGCTACAGTTGTTGCTCCTCTAAAACCTCGTATCATGCTCTGCTCATCCTCTCAAGGAATGATCTAACAGCGTCATGAAGCGTATCATGATCGATTTTTTCAGTCACCGGTTCTCCGATTTCACGAAGCAGCACCATGTGTACTTCTTTGTTCTCCGATTTTTTATCCATTTGCATTCTCTTAACGAGTCTTTCGGGAGAAAGATCAGGCAATTGCAACGGATAATCGTTTCGTTCCATCCAGCTGCGGAATTCCTCTAAACGCAAATCAGCTCCGAATCGTTTCTCACTCAACTCCAAAGCAAACAGCATACCAATTGCGACAGCTTCTCCATGAGTGAATGTGCCGTAGCCTGCTTCAGCTTCAATTGCATGTCCGAGTGTATGACCGAGATTCAAAAACTTGCGCAGGTCATTTTCTTTTTCATCTGCCTCAACGATCTTCGTTTTCACACGTATTCCATAAGATAAATCCTGAATAAGCAGTTCCTGATTTTCTTTGTCTAGTTTTTCACGTTCCAGCAGCTGACTAAGAAAGGCAGCGTTTCCGATATAAGCTTCCTTGATTAGCTCAGCATAGCCGCTTCGCACTTCTTTTTCTGGTAGTGTGGTAATAGTGTCTACATCGTAGACGACAGCAACTGGAGGATAGAAGCTTCCAATAAGATTTTTTCCAGTTTCATGGTTGATCGCAACCTTACCTCCGACACTCGAATCATGGGCAAGGATTGTTGTCGGCAGCTGAACGAAGTCGATGCCTCGCATATATGTACTTGCCACAAACCCAGCTAAGTCACCAATAACTCCTCCGCCCAAGGCTAGGACCAGGGCCTTTCGGTCAAGCTCAGCCTCGAACATACTATCCAATATGTCGAAATATACATCCTTACTTTTAGCCGCTTCCCCTGGCTCGATGATTTTCTTTGTTATCCTAGCATCTGGCAAGAGCGAAGATACATAATCATCCAGATAATGAGGTGCTATACTAGTATCGGTTACAACAAATACATTTTGATAGGACTTAGGCAGGAACTCAGACAATTTATGCCTGATTCCCGCACCTATAGAAACTTTGTAACTTGACTGACTTGCCTTTACTGTTATCTGTTCCATCAGAACACCCGGATTTCTTCCCGGTAGTTTTTGATTGCTTCCTGAAGCTTTGGAAACTGATCATTCGGGAACTGTTCCAAAATCGCCTTTGCTATCTCGAATGCCACTACATGCTCCATTACAAGAGCTGCAGCCGGAACGGCACAGCTATCGGAACGTTCGATACTGGCATTGAACGGCTCCTTAGTCTCTATATCCACGCTCTGAAGCGGTTTATAAAGAGTCGGGATTGGTTTCATGACACCTTTGACAACGAGTGGCATACCAGTTGTCATGCCGCCCTCCAGTCCGCCAAGACGATTCGTTTTGCGGTAATAGCCATTTTCTTTATCCCATGCAATTTCGTCATGTACTTGACTTCCTGGAAGTCTTGCTGCTTCAAAGCCGATTCCGAATTCCACACCTTTGAATGCATTGATGCTCGCGACAGCACCTGCAATACGTCCATCAAGTTTACGGTCATAGTGCACGTAAGATCCAATACCTGCTGGCAGTCCTTCTACAAAGACCTCCACGACACCGCCGATAGAATCTCCGTCTTTCTTTGCTTGATCAATCGCATTTACCATCTGTTCTGAAGCCTGTGGATCAAGGCAACGTACAGATGATGCTTTTGAAATACTATTTCTTTCTTCATATGTATAATCTGGGAATTCAACTGCTTTAATGCCCGCTATCTCTTTTGTATAGCCAACAATATTTATATCCAATTCTGCAAGAAGCTTTTTAGCTACTGCACCAGCTGCCACGCGTGCTGCTGTTTCACGAGCAGATGAACGCTCCAATACATTTCGCATGTCGCGATGGCCGTATTTCAAGGCACCGTTTAAATCCGCGTGTCCGGGTCTTGGACGTGAGACGATTCGACGCACAGCTTGCGGATCTTCCACTGGGTCCTCACCCATTACATCTACCCAGTGCTTAAAATCATCATTATGTATGACAAGTGCGATAGGAGATCCTAGTGTATATCCATGACGGACACCACCTACAATGTCGACCAAATCTTTTTCAATCTGCATTCGCTTGCCCCGGCCATGACCTTTCTGCCTCTCAAGCAAGGATGCGTTGATATCATCGGTAGTCAACGGTAAATAGGAAGGAACACCTTCTACAATTGTTGTAAGCTGTTTACCATGTGATTCACCTGCAGTTAAGTAGCGCATGTATATTCCTCCGTTGTCTCTGTTCTTTGTAATTTTATTTACTATAACATAACTTGTTTCTTAAGTGGGAACAATTCTGACAATATTTTCGAGCAGTAACTTATCGTTATTTTCGGCTGCGCTCCTCGAATACGTGACGCAATGTGCCGAGACGGGCTTCCGCTTTTTTAGAGGCAGCTTCCACGGTATAACCGTCTTCCAACAATTCCTTCATAAGGACAATTTTCTTGATCATATAATAATCGAACCGCCTTGTCGTATTCGTCTTTTCCTCTACGCTATCGATATAACCTTTATCTTCCCAGTATCTAAGCTTTCGAATCGGAATATCAGTGATTTTAGCTGCGTCTCCAATAGTTACCGCCATCTGCCGCAGCAGTTTATAATCAATTTCATCCATTCAAAATTTTGCCCCCTCCATGCAGCTTTAGCATCATTATACGTCATTTAATCCATTTGACAACTTTTGAAGATAATATATAATTATTGGAGATTAGTTACAAAAGGAGTACGAACATGATTGTCAATTCAAAAATTCATCGCGTTCTTTGCAGCGCTGTCACTGCTGCCATAATGACCGCCATTATTTCTTTTACATTAACAGCAGTGAATTCAGGATTACAAGCTTTCCAATTATCAAACTGGCTGCGTGCTTGGATCATTGCTTTTACTTTAGTATTCGCCATCTCTTTCTTTCTTCCGGCATTCGTCAATCGACATGTGTCGAAGATAATACGGATTAAAGAATAAGAAAACAGACTAGGAAGTGTCCTAGTCTGTTTTTTGTTTTTGATAGAAAAATGTGTCGACCGCTCCCAAGCCATAGATGCCGGGATTGAATATTTGTTCGGTACTGCCGACAAAGAGATAACTATCAGATGCCAAGGATTTACTGAATTTATGGTATATATCTGCCTTCGCTTCTTCTGTGAAGTAAATAAGTACATTCCGGCAAATGATTAAATCGTAATTCGTATCATAAGCATCGGCCAGCAGATTATGCTGCTTGAATTGAATATGCTGCTTTAATTCGTCTTTTATTTGGAATACGGATCCGTCTTGATTGAAATAAGCGGATTTGATAGCTGCTGGCATTTCTTTCAATGCCCTTTCATTATACTTTCCGAGCTTAGCGGTATCCAGCACACGCTGATCTAAGTCGGTTGCATGGATGGTGTACGAAGTTCCCTTAGCGTAACGATCAAGAAGGATTGCTAATGTATATGGTTCTTCACCGGTAGAGCAAGCGGCACTCCATATTTTCAGCGGCTTCTTTTTCTTGAGCAGTTCGGGTAATATCCGTCGCTCCAACACTTCCCAGCGCTGATAGTTACGGTAGAATTCAGAGACATTAATGGTCATGCGATCAAGGAACTCATCCATCAAAGCAGCGTCATCCTTAATTGCCTGGAAATATGCCTTAAAATCTTTAAAGCCTCTCTTTTCACGAAGCGTCGTCAAACGCCTCAGCATCTGCGCTTCTTTATATTGTGATAAATCGATACCCGTATGTGCTTTGATTTGCTGTACAAAGTAATCATAATCTGTTGCCACGTCATGTTCCCCTGTCTATATGTATCTAGTTCTATTTTACTGTATAAAGACGATTGTTGGTAGAAGAAAATAAAAAAAATGCAGGCATGTACGCCTGCATTTTTCATTTATTCATATAGCCATTTCGCTGTTGCTTGTTCATATGAAACCAGTTCATCGGCTTTAAACATATTTGCGATTTCCCGTTCAGCACTTTCTGCGCTGTCAGAACCATGGATAAGGTTACGGCTCATCTCGACTGCATAATCGCCTCTGATAGTCCCTGGCGCTGCATCTGTTGGTTTAGTTGCCCCAATCATACTTCTCGTCAGTGCGACAGCATCCTTGCCTTCCCAAACCATTGCAAATACCGGACCGGATGTAATATAGCTGATCAAAGAACCGAAGAAGGGTTTGCTTTCATGTTCTATGTAATGCGTCTTTGCTTGCTCTTCTGTTACAACCATTATCTTACCTGCCAGAAGCTTCAAGCCCTTCTTTTCAAATCTTGTTACGATTTCCCCAATCAATCCACGTTGTACGCCATCCGGCTTAACCATCAAAAATGTTTTTTCCATACTAAATACAGCTCCCTTTTCTGAACTTTACTGTCATCATACCAGTTATGTAAGCGTTTTACAATCAGGAGCTGCGCTTACCTATATGTCTAGCAATTTGTTTCAGTGTATTGCGATCTCTTGTTGGCGGCAATTTATCCAATTCCTGATATGCTTTCTGTAAGTAGCGGTCACTGATTTCCAACGATCGCTTGATGCTGTCTGAATCTTTTATGTGCTGGATAAATGGCTGCAAAGTTTCCTGATCCAAGGCTTCCGGATTGCGAAAGACCTGTGTAAGCCGTTCTTTGAAGAAACGATCTTCGCATGCAAGCAAAGCAGGAAGTGTCATATTCCCCTGCAGTAAATCACCGCCAGCAGGCTTGCCCAAATCAGCTTCAGATGCAGTGAAATCGAGCACATCATCGATGATCTGATAACTCATACCCACATAATAACCGTACCGATACAATGCACGCTCATGCTGAAGTGATGCACCGGATGCAATTGCACCAAGCCGTGCACTGGCTGCAATAAGTATCGCTGTCTTACGGCGTATACGCCGGAGGTAATCTTTCAAGTGCTGCTCAATCCGGTATTTATCCCGAATCTGTTCCACTTCACCGATACAAAGCTCGACAATCGTGTGCGCAAGAATCTGGTGCGCCCTTGGCTCTTCCAGCTTAGAAAGGTACTCCAGGGAACGAGCGAAGATATAATCACCCGCATACATGGCCACCTTATTGTCCCATTTCGCCTTTACGGTCGGTTTCCCACGTCGGAGTTCCGCATCGTCAATGACATCATCGTGAACAAGCGAAGCCATATGAATCAATTCGAGTGCGACGGCCACGGTTTGGATCCGAGGCAGTTCATACGTTCCGAACTTACCGCTCAGCAAAACGAAAACCGGTCGGATCCGCTTGCCTCCGGCTCGGAGAAGCTGTACCGACGCATCCTCCAGGACAGGATGCTCCGCGCGAATCGTGTTTGTCATCGCATCCTCGATTCTGTCCAAATCCTTTTTTAAATATGAGTAGATCATCGGTAATTTCATTCACGTCACCTTCATCCGTCCAGACATTTTACCAGTCAGTCCCTTACCGCCGGCTTTTCTCCCATATGCATAGCTGCTACGCCGCCTGTATATGTCTTAATCTTCACATTCGTCAGTCCAGCTTGCTGGAATAGCCCGCGAAGTTCCTTCTTGCCTGGGAAATCCTTTGCAGATTCCTGCAGCCAGCTGTATTCATCATAACTCTTCGCCAGAAGCTTACCTAATACTGGCATGATTCGTTTGAAATAAAAATAATATACTTGTTTGAAACCGAACATCGTCGGCTGTGATGTTTCCAGGCAAACCACTTTGCCACCAGGTTTGACCACCCGATACATCTCCTTCAATACTTGGAGATAATCAGGGACATTACGCAGGCCGAAGCCGATGGTCACGAAATCAAAAGAATTATCCTCAAACGGCAGCTCCATTGCATTTCCCCATGTGAACGATAGCTGATCGATTGATTTTTCCGTGTTTTTCTTTTCTGCTACTGAAAGCATATTCTTGCTGAAGTCAAGACCTGTCACTTGCCCTTTCGGACCAACAGCCTTAGCAAGCGAAAAGGACCAGTCACCAGTTCCACAGCAAACATCCAATGCTGTATCTCCTGGCTGTACCTGCATTTTCTTCATCACACTCCGTCTCCAAGCACGGTGACGCCTGAAGGAAATGACAGAGTTCATAAAATCATAGCGGTCATATATCTTTTCGAAAACGTGGTGTACACGCTGTTCTTTCGTTTCTTGTGCCATAATTACCCTTCTTCCAGAAATAACTCTTCCTGCCGATTCCCCTGAAGCAGCAGCTTGCGGGATAACTTTGCAAAGACCGGCGGCAGTATATCCAGTCTAGCTAGAAGCCGATCTTTAGCAGCTTCTATCTCCTGATGTATCGCTTCCATCACAGTCAGTCCGCTCTTTTCCGTTTCTAGAATTGCAGCAAGCTTTGAAAGCAAGGACGTCTGTTTCTTTTCCCTGGCCTCCTGCTGTAGTCTGCTAATCAGGAAATACTCATTCAGCGGCTCAAGTATTGCTGTATCCATATAACGGGAAGCTGCAGTTCGGAACAAGCTGCTTTCCAGCCGTCCTAGCTTTGTAAAGAACGCTTCCGTTGCAGTCGTATCATAATGCAATGACATTTTCTGTTCGTTGATTTCTTTAATGCTGGTTGCCAGCAGCGCCACCATATCAATTTCTTCCAGACCGGCAAGAATCTGATAATACAGCGCACTATAATAATTACCAGCCAATACAGTCAGCTGTCGGTTTTTCCGTTCATCAGCTGTCTCGTCAGATTTAGTGGTTACGATCACTTTATCGTGTGTGTCCAGCGCCATCTGGATTAGCATGATTGTGATCACGTAGTCTGTCTGCTGCTTATCGGGCAGGTTCGTTTGACCAAATAGCGTCTGCAGTATCAGCAGCTTATTTTCGTCCAAGAATGGCGCTTCCGTATTCTTGTCCAGATAAGTCTGCTGCATGCGCTTCTCTATTTTATTTCGTAATGTGTGTAGCTCTTCCATGGATGCATAGGACAAAACAATCACCTGCGCCCTTTTTCGTATTTCAAACTGTATAAAAAGTATTATAGCATAGCAAGTCCTATTTCGTCTTGTCTGCAAGCTTGTCAAATAAAAATGAGGGACACCTGATGTATTCAGGCATCCCTCATCACAGCCCATATGTAATTACTTCACGTTATCCTTAAGGGCCTTGCCGGCTTTAAACGCTGGCACTTTGCTCGCCGGGATTTCGATTTCTTTCCCAGTCTGCGGGTTACGGCCTTTACGTGCAGCACGCTCGCGTACTTCGAAGTTACCGAAACCGATCAATTGTACTTTGTCACCTTGTTTAAGAGAATCCATGATTGAATCGAAAACTGCGTCAACAGCTTTCGTAGCATCCTTTTTAGAAAGATCGCTTTTCTCAGCAACAGTATTGATAAGATCTGTTTTGTTCATCATTACACCTCCCTGACATTACCTTGAACAGTAAAGACAATAGCATTTGCTATCATTTGTTCACTATAAAGATAGGTTTTATACCTATCAATACCGCTCACGGAGCGATATCAACGCTTATAATATACGACTTAGCGTCATAATTCAACACAAAACGCCAGAAAACCTTAAATTTATCGCATTTCAGCATATTTTTTTGACAAAAAAATAAAGCGGCTCATTTGCCGCTCATAGAATGATCGCTATCAATCCGCCCGATCCTTCGTTAATGATTCTTTCCAATGTTTCTTTCAATTTATATCTGGCATTTTCCGGCATCAAACTGATTTTGCCTTGAATTCCTTCTCTTACAATGCTGTTGAGGGAACGGCCGAAGATGTCTGAATCCCAGATGGAAAGCGGGTCTTCCTCGAAGTCCTGCATCAAGTATCGAACCAGCTCTTCGCTCTGCTTCTCTGTTCCGATAATCGGTGCAAATTCGGAATGAACATCTACTTTGATCATATGGATACTCGGCGCAACAGCCTTCAGACGAACTCCGAAGCGAGAGCCTTGGCGGATGATTTCAGGTTCATCCAAAGCCATATCCTGAAGACTAGGTGCCGCGATACCATAGCCTGTCTGTTTTACCATATGCAGCGCATCGGATACTTGATCATACTCACGTTTCGCATGGGAGAAATCCTGCATCAGCTGCAGCAGGTGATCTTTTCCGCGAATTTCTTCCCCGACAATTTCCTTCAGTACTTGATCGTACAAAGCATCCGGAGCATGTAAATCGATTTCTGCTACTCCTTCGCCCAGTTCCATTCCAGCAAGATTTGCTCTTTCGATATAATCATATTCATCAAAGTACCCCACAACACGATCAACATCACGAAGCCGTTTGATATCCTTGACTGTTTCCTGGATGGCTACTTGATAATTGGAACGAAGCCAGTGGTCTTCTTTCAGCACCATCACCCAGCTCGGCAAATTGACGTTCACTTCCAGGACCGGGAATTCATACAGCGACTCCCGAAGCACATTATATACATCATGTTCCGTCATGCTTTCTACACTCATCGCGAGTACTGGGATATCATATTTTTCACTCAATTCCTGACGGAGCAGCTCGGTGTTTTGGTTATGCGGTGTTACCGAATTGATCACCATGATGAACGGCTTGCCAACTTCCTTCAGCTCAGATACGACTCGTTCTTCCGGCTCCACATAGTCAGTTCGCGGAATTTCGCCGATCGAACCGTCTGTCGTCACAACGACACCAATGGTGCTATGCTCCTGAATCACTTTGCGGGTTCCGATCTCAGCAGCATCATGGAATGGGATAGGCTCCTCATACCATGGCGTGTTGATCATACGCGGCCCATTTTCATCTTCAAACCCTTTTGCACCTGCCACTGTATATCCTACACAATCGACGACCCGGACACTTACTTCCAGACCTTCGTCCACTTGAAGGGAGACAGCGTTGTTCGGAACGAATTTCGGTTCTGTCGTCATGATCGTCCGACCAGCTGCACTTTGCGGCAGTTCATCTTGGGCTCGGGCCCGCTCTGCTTCATCCTCCATGTTAGGCAGGACAACCAATTCCATGAACTTCTTGATAAAAGTCGATTTCCCTGTTCGGACAGCCCCTACCACCCCAAGGTAGATATCGCCGTTTGTCCGTTTCGAGATATCCTTAAAAATATCTACTCTTTCCAAAAGATCCCCTCCCGATCTACTTTCGATGCATGGACAGTCTTAGCTACATACACTAGCAGTTTATGATGTTGTCCTATCCAAATATGCTAGAAATAATGGATTCCTTGCCTGCTGGCATCAAAGGGCGGTTTTGCAGGAAAGGACGAACAGCATATTGCCCTCTGCGGATAATCTATGCCCTGCAGTCGGGGATCATACCAATAAAAAAAGAAGAAGCAGACGCTTCTTCTTGAAATAGACTAAATTATACCCAAGGCAACCTAGAAAAATATGCTGGTGCGAGTTAGTTTATGCGTAAAGGGCAAGGAATGGTAAGTTGTTCTGCCCAATTGCTGCTGTTAGTTTTTGAATAATTTGCTTAGCGTGTTCATATCAGTCGGCATATTGTTACCGATGATGGCTTTGACGATTTTATCTTCTTTCGCCTGTGTAAGCGGCTTGCCTGCCATTGCAGCCAATTGCTTCACTAAACCACGCACTGTTGCTTCGTCTTGGAAATTCGCACTTTTAACAGAGTTGGCTACCTTGTAGATATCATCAGCCTTCACATTCGATTTTTTCTGAATCTGATCAATCAAGTTCTTTTGAAAGTCTGCCACGTTCATTCCTCCTTGCAGTTTAGCTACGAAACAGTATATGCAAGGAGAGAAAAAATGTTAGCGGGCATTCAATACATCTTGAAGATCATCCATTTCATGTTTTGGCAAACGTGTCATAAGCTGATCAACAATGTCCTTGGCTTTTGCACCATGGAAGAGGACTTGATTGATTCCCTGGGTGATTGGCATATCGACACCAGCCTTGTCAGCAAGCTCAGCCACAGCTTCGGTCGTTCGGACACCCTCTACAGCCATACCCATTTGGGCGAGCGCTTCATCCAATGTCATACCTTTACCGAGCATATTACCAGTACGCCAGTTACGGCTATGGACACTCGTACAAGTCACAATGAGATCCCCCATGCCGGATAAGCCAATGAATGTGAGAGGATTTGCTCCTAGCTTTGTTCCAAGGCGGGCAATTTCTGCGAGACCCCTTGTGATCAATGCTGCTTTCGCATTATCCCCATAACCCAGGCCATCGGAAATACCTGCTCCAAGGGCAATGATATTCTTCAAGGACCCGCCAAGTTCCACGCCGACCATGTCCGTGATGGTGTAAACGCGGAAGTATTCATTCATGAACAGCTCTTGGACCTTCTTCGCTTCTTCCATTTCGACAGAAGAGGCACTTAGCGTCGTCGGCTGTCTTTTCGCTACTTCCTCTGCATGGCTTGGACCGGACAAGACAACGACTGGACGATGTGTGACATGCTCCAGTTCTTCTTCGATCATCTGGGAGACGCGTTTACTAGTTTTTGGTTCAATTCCCTTCGTAGCATGCGCAATAACGGCTTCAGCAGGAATGTGTCCCGCAAGCTTCGCAGCCACTTCGCGCGTTGCTTTTGCAGGTACGACGAGGATCACAGCAGCTGCATCATGTACAGCCTCTTCTATATCTGCATAAGCAGTAATAGCCTCAGGAAGTGTCACTCCAGGCAGGTATTTCTCATTCTGGCGCTTCTCGTTAATTTCAGCAACCTGATTCGGATTATGAGACCAGAGTCTCACATCATGTCCATTGTCCGCCAAAACCATGGCAAGGGCGGTTCCCCAGCTGCCGGCACCGAGTACTGCTGCTATCTGTTGTGTCATAAAAATCCTCCTCGTCCCTGTTTATGATCTTCTTCTAGGGAAAATCTTTATTGGTGTACCAGTGAATCCGAATGCTTCTCTGATTCTATTCTCAAGGAATCGAACATAAGAGAAGTGCATCAGTTCCGGATCATTGACGAATACAGCAAACGCTGGCGGCTTGACTGCCACTTGCGTAGCATAAAGCACTTTCAGACGCTGGCCTTTGTATGTCGGAGCTGGATTCATTGCCAAGGCATCCATGATAACGTCGTTCAGAACATTTGTCTGAATACGTTTCGCATGATTTTCACTTGCTGTCAGAATTGCAGGCAATAGTGTATGGATCCGTTTTTTCGTCTTAGCAGACAAGAAGACGATTGGTGCATAATCCAAGTAAAGGAAATGCGCGCGAATTTCGTCTGTGAATTCCTTCATCTTCTTCTCATCGGATTCAACCGTATCCCATTTATTGACGACGATAACGATTGCTTTACCAGCATCATGCGCATATCCGGCAATTTTCTTATCTTGTTCGATGATGCCCTCTTCTGCATTAATAAGTACGAGGACTACATCGGATCGCTCAATCGCTTTTAATGCACGGAGGATACTGTATCGTTCAGTTGTCTCATATACTTTTCCGCGTTTACGCATACCTGCGGTGTCGATGATGACAAAGTCTTGTCCTTCTCTTGTGAAGGATGAATCGACTGCATCACGCGTCGTTCCTGCAACGTCACTTACAATTACACGTTCTTGATTAAGCAGTGCATTCACTAGGGACGATTTCCCGACATTCGGTCTGCCAATCAAGCTGAAATGAATTGTTTCTTCATCTTCCTGCATCTCGGCACGCTCAGGGAAATGCTGGACAGTTGCGTCAAGCAAATCACCCAGCCCTAAACCATGTGTACCAGAGATTGGGAATGGTTCGCCAAAGCCAAGGCTGTAAAACTCATAAATCTGATCTCGCATTTCCGGGTTGTCCACTTTATTGACAGCCAGTACAACAGGCTTATTGGAACGGAATAGAATCTTCGCTACTTCTTCATCCGCTCCCGTGATACCTTCGCGCCCGTTCACCATGAAAATGATGACATCTGCTTCTGCAATGGCAAGTTCTGCCTGCTCACGGATTTCCACTAGAAATGGTGCATCTCCGATTTCGATACCGCCGGTGTCAATTATGTTAAACGGCTGGTTCAGCCATTCAGCTTCCGTATAGATTCTGTCACGTGTCACACCAGGTGTATCTTCCACAATGGAGATCCTTTCCCCGGCCAGACGGTTGAATATTGTTGATTTTCCTACGTTTGGTCTGCCTACAATGGCAACTACTGATTTCCTCATGAAAGGAACATCCTTTCCTACTTTCCTTTATGTGCTGGTTCTTCTGTTGCAACCTAACTGTTTTATTCTAGCAAAAGCGCCATAGGGAAACAATATTTTTCGACATCATGTTCGTCCGGGAGTCCATTTCGACTTATTTCGCAGATACTTTCTCAGCATACCAAGCAGTTTTGCTGAGATTATTAACAGCAGTATCGTTCCCAGTACATCCATTGCTTTAAAGCTGCCAGCATCTTGCTGCAGACCATAAATATCCAATAATAACAGATAAATGACTTCTCCGATAGCAAAGCCCAAGCAGCTAATGCCAAGCTGTAAATGGAAATTCCGAGTCAGATAGAGGACAAGGGCAAATAATGTCAATGAAAACAAAAGGATACGCGGAATAAGCAGTGCGACGGGATTTGTCAGTTCCCAAAGCAGCATTCCCGCATAAGCAATTCCTACACAAATGCTCCCAAATGTCCCCCTTCCAACTCGCTTACTGGAAAAAATGAATAGGTAGCCAATGACAGCAAGCAGAAAAACGGTAGCAAAAATTCGATGTCCAGCAAAATTAACGGAAAAACCAGATAATGAAATGGTAAGCAATATAGCGAATGCAAAAAGTGTCCGAGCCAATGAATGACGCATGAAAAAGGTTACCAAGATCCAGCTGATCCATGTAGCCCAATAAAAGTAAAACCCGTCCATTTTTCACTCCTCCTTGTATCAGCATTATGACAAGTGAGGAGAAAAACTATACACGGATGACAAAAAAAGACCAAGGCTGTCCTTTGGGGACAGCCTTGGTCTTTTAAGATTATTGCTTATACTTATTCAATTTGTCACCGAGAATATCTCCAAGCTGGAAGCCGGAATGCTCTTCTTCTTTTTCGTATTCCTTGATGACAGCATCGTTTTCATCTTGTTCTAATTCCTTGATGCTCAAGCTCATGCGTTTTTCGCTTTCGTTGACATCAAGAACTTTCACTTGCACTGTTTGACCTGGCTCAAGTACTTCCTGCGGCGTACCGATATGACGGTTAGCAATTTGGGAAATGTGGACAAGGCCCTCAACACCAGGGAATACTTCAACAAATGCACCGAAGCTTACCAAGCGCTTTACTTCGCCTTCCAGTACATCCCCTGCTTGTGCTCGATCACTGATGTTCTCCCAAGGTCCTGGGAGTGTCTCTTTCAGGGATAGGCTGATGCGCTCGTTTTCTTTGTCGACGCCAAGGACTTTGACTTTGATTTCTTGACCTTCTGTCACGACATCAGATGCCTTTTCCACATGCTCATGTGAAAGCTGGGAAATGTGTACGAGACCGTCAATTCCGCCGCCAATGCTGACGAAGACGCCAAAGTCAGTCAAACGCTGTACTGTACCGTCAATTACTTGGCCAGCTTCTAGGCTGTCAAGCACTTCCTGTTTCTTGGAAGCTTCCTCTTCCTCGGCTACCGCACGGTGAGATAGGATGACACGGTTCTGTTCGCGATCAAGCTCGACCACTTTCAGCGTAAGCGGTTTTCCTTTGTACCCTTCAAACTCTTCCACAAAATATGTTTCCACGAGAGAAGCAGGGATGAATCCGCGAAGGCCGACATCTACAACAAGACCGCCTTTGACGACTTCCTTGACTTCAGCTTCGAAGACTTCTCCGGATTCGAATTTCGCTTCCAGGTCATCCCATGCAAGCTCAGCAGTGACTGCACGCTTGGATAGAACGACTTCTTCGTCATCTACTTTTTTCACTTTAAGTGTCAACTCTTCACCTTCACTCACTGCATCAGCAGCACGCTCAACATGAAGACTGGATAATTCGCTGATTGGCAGGATACCTTCCACTTTGTAGCCAATGTCTACCAAAGCTTGTTTATCTTCCACTTTCACCACTTTACCGGTTACAGTATCGCCTACAGACAATTCCTTGAAATCCGTAGCTTGCTCATTCATTTCATCCATCAAAGAGACCTCCTTCAGTTTACGAGACAAAACATTAGTAAAAAAACATAGAAATGTCCTTTTTTCTAACTTCTAACATTTGATGATATTTGTCAAGTGATAGGGCATCTATCCGACATGCTTATTCATTAGAAGTTGTATTTCATCCATGATCACCTGTGATACTTCTTTAGCCGGCGCTTTACGCTCTCTCAGCTCTTCCATATCAATTGGCGGTCCATAGATTACTTTCAATGCTTTTACCCCTTTATAGGAGCCAATAATCGCACAAGGTACAACTTTCGCTTCCGAGCGCATGGCAAAGAAACCTATTCCAGGAAGGGGCTCCCCTAGCTTACCGTCCTTACTTCTAGTTCCTTCTGGGAACAAACCCATCGTCTTGCCTTCGGCTAATATGTCCAATCCTACACGAAGTGCTCCACGATCCTGCATGCCCCGCTTCACTGGAAAAACATTCAAGTTCTTCATAAGCCAGCCAAGCGGCTTAGGCTTGAAAAGCTCACTTTTTCCCATGAAGGCGATGTCACGCGGACAAGTAATACCAAGTATAGGCGGATCGAAATTGGAGATATGATTGGAACAGACCAGAACAGGTCCTTCTTTAGGAACATGTTCCTTGCCATATACTTTTATACGAAACATCGGGTAAAATGCAGCACTAAGGATCATTTTACCTATGGTATATAATGACATAATCCCTACTCCTTATCTTCCGAGAGCCTCGTGTACGGCTTTAAGGATTTTTTCTACAACACCATCAATCGATAGTGCAGTTGTATCGATTTCAACAGCGTCTTCCGCTTTGACTAATGGAGATGCTTCCCTTTCAGAATCGAGCTTGTCACGAAGACGAATTTCCTCTTTCAGCTGTTCCAGATCTGCCTCGAATCCTTTGGCGATATTTTCTTTATAACGGCGCTCTGCACGTTCCTCTACAGAAGCGATCATGAAAATCTTCACTTCAGCATCCGGAAGGACTCGAGTCCCAATATCACGGCCATCCATGACAATACCATTATCGGCTGCAAGTTTCTGCTGTCGTCTCACCATTTCTTCGCGTACAAGCGGATGCTTAGCGACAATGGAAACATTATTTGTCACTTCATTCGAGCGGATTGCTTCGGTTACATCTTTACTATTTACAAGTACTTTTTGACCTTCTTCATGCTGCATCAAAACAATGTCAATTCCTTGCAGCAAGGATAGTAAAGCTTCCTCTGATTCCAAATCAGCTCCAGCTTCAAGTGCAGTCAGTGTAAGCGCTCGGTACATGGCACCAGTATCCACATATACAAATTGCAATTTTTTAGCTACTAATTTGGATACCGTACTCTTGCCTGCAGCTGCAGGTCCATCAATTGCGATAGCGATAGTTTTCGTCATTCAATTCAATCCTTTTTCTCATCATAATCGGAAATAAAACCTAATAAAGCATAACACAGGAAAGCGGCTTGGTCTATTTGAAGTCTACCTGATTCGAACCCCTTTTTTCCGCTGTTCCCGCTGACGCTCAAAGCAGAAACGGATGATTGCTTGTCTGTCCCGTTCCTGGATTTCATCGAACTGAATGCTAGCGATTATTTTGCCGGATTTCTCATTACGGACGATTCGAATGATATTTCCTGAGGCTGTCAGAAAAGCAGGACCCTCTTTCTGCAGAGAGTAGGCAATATACAGCGTTACGCTCATCCCCTCCTTGAATCCATGCTTCTCAGGCAGCAGCAAAGACAGCCCCCCTCCGCTTATATCAAGTGTAATGGATGAAATCGGGGGTATACCAGCTTCGTTGCTGTGAAGAGCCACATCCGTACTCGTCATAATTCGCACATATTGGCGGCGCTGAATCTTCCGGATAGTATCTTCCTTCGGCATTGATAGTTTCAATGCCGGAACTTTCAGCATTTCTCTGCCCATTATTGATGTTCCGAATGTAAATGCATTCTCGTCTTCTGTCACATATAATGCTCTAAAAGCAGTACCGACTGGAAAAATATCTGTCCGTTTTGTCTGTTCGTTAACCGGATAATCGATATAAATCGCATCTTCTTCCAAATCGATTACTTTGGCCCGATATCGAAGCCATTCGTCCCGATTTAATGTATCTGTTTTCTCTAATACTAAAGTACTACCGATTTTCAGCAAGCACCTCGCCTCTTCCCTTGAATCGTTCTTTCTTCCTATTATTACAAAAATATTCAAAAAGGGGAAGGCTGTTTGCCATTCCCCTTTACGTACTTTGCAGAAAACGTGCTTCTGTTGTTGTTTGTTTCTCGATTTCTTCTTCTTTTCCTGTATTGGCATTTACATAAATTCGGTAAGTTTCGTCATTCCTAGTACCCATTATTTCATAGACGAGTGTTTCTTCATGGGTATCGTTCTCGATCAAAGCAAGATGAGTCTCCTGAACCTTAACATTTTGATTGAGTTTTTCCGTTGCTTGATCTTCTGTAAGCTTTGGTTTCTGTAAATCACGCTTATGGTGATTCATAAAATAGTCACGGGCATTATAGCCTAGAATATCTCCATTATCGAGTGCTACTTTCACTTGCACAATATCTGCATATATACGAACGTCGTTTTGGACAGGTACAAAGAAGAAGATACCGACAGAATCATACTGGCTGCTCTGCACCATTTCCATATCCGCCAGTTTCTGCTCTTCCAAGAAGTCCTGTGCCTTTTGCTGGGCATCGTGCAATCCCAGTTTCGGCTCCTCCCGATCCCGCTGCATCATTAGTGTAAGAATGTGACCGCCTTTTTGACTGATATCTGCATAGCCGCTTTCGCCATCCTTTTGATAGGAGAGACTATATAGAGGTACATCAGAACCTTTACCTGATTTTCCGCCTTCTATGCCGCTTATCGTATTCAAATCAAAAGCTTTTGCAGCAACTGTCTTTGCTTGTTTTTGATTGATTCGTTCACCGGTCACGCCTTCAAATTTATGCTCTTCGTTGGAGGCTGGCAATGCACCGTTATTGAAATCTTTTTCGTCAGAAAATCCTCCTGAGGTATCATCTACATTTTTAAAGCTTGAAATGATGGTATTATCTGAATGATCTGGTTCATCATCTGATAACGCAAGCTCCACATCAGTCCAGTGCAGGTTATCTCCCAGAACTGTATTTTGGACATTCCGCAGCTCATTTTTAATTTGCCCCGCATTATCATGCAGCTTCTCCAAGCGCTGCATTTCTTCTTCAGACAATGGTTCCTTGTCCAAATCCCGGACAGCTGTTTTGTACGTAAAATCACCAATGTTCGTTAAAAATTTCTCTGTTTTTTCAAATGGTAGTAGTGCTAATGGAAGCTGGCCGACGTCTGTATGTGCTTCAGATGATAAACGCCAGATTTCCGCTAATTGTGGGGAAAGGGAATCTCTGGAGTTCATTGCCAGTGTCGCTCCGATCTTATCGTGCAGCGTATCAATCCGGTACGTCAGCTCGTGGAAAGAACGCTGATAATTATTTTCTGCTTGCATCTTGATATCATTCTTTTCCTGGCGTTCATTATAGCCCCAAAAAGCTGTTCCTGTGAGTGCCAAAGCCAGAACGCCGATAATAACCCATTTGTACATCCTTCGCTCTCCTTTCTACATACAGAAAATGTGTTCACCGATCGTTTTAATCTGAGGTCTGCCCCAAATCCATGGCGAAGTTGCCGTGTTTGGGTTGAAGTAATAAATGGCTCCTCCGGAAGGATCCCAGCCGTTTATTGCATCCAATACTGCTTGTTCCGCTGTTTCATCAGGTGTCAGCCATATTTGGCCATCTGCAACAGCTGTGAAAGCTCTCGGTTCGAAAATGACACCAGAGATGGTGTTAGGGAAAGAAGGATCTTCCACCCTGTTCAGAATGACTGCTGCTACTGCTACTTGCCCAACATACGGTTCTCCTCGCGCTTCTCCATGGACAGCATTAGCCATTAGTTTAATATCATTCTGAGAATACCCATTTGGAACATTGACTGCAGACGTAGTTGGAGCATTAGCATTAGTATTGCCTCCGCCTCCGCCTCCATTACCACGCTTCTTCACCTGATTTTCCTGCGGTGTTCCACCATAATAAGTGAATGTATTACCTTCTTGAATCTGACGCATAACGAAGGCTTTGTCGTACTTCGTCATGGAAACTAGCTTGTCTTTCGCCTGCTGGCCTGCAACACCGTCAATCTCCATTCCGAATTCATATTGAAAATTACGTAGTGCCCAGTACGTGCTCCACCCGAAAACACCATCAATTGTTTTATTGTAGTATCCTGCATATTGTAAGCGAGCTTGCAGTTCCACTACGTCGTCACCTGTGGCTCCATGCTGGATCACCTGATCGGAAAAGGCTTTAGTCTCTACAGGTGCCGATAGGATTGCGCCTATCAATATCAGACCGGCACATAACAATTTGCAAAGCCGAAACTTTTTACTTTCCATCTGTCTTTTTCCTCCAACCTAACTATGATCTGATACCGATAGCTTTCTTCTCGTGTGCTCATATTATGCAACAAAAAAAGAGCCAGGCAGATTCACTGCCTGACTCTTTTATTTCGTTGTATGTATCTGTTCAATAGGATGCTGAATTGCTGATCGCACTTTACGAAGTCCGATTATCCAAAGGATGATCATGAAGGGAACCAGTACGTAAATCCAGTTGAATGTAACAATCAGTAAAATATAATCGTATAATCCGTGCAGCAAAAACGGGATCAGCATCGCTCCGAAAATACGCAAACGAGGATGATAACTGCCGAATTTAGCTCTTCCGAGATAATATCCCATCAGCACTCCAAAAAGAGCATGGGAAGAAACCGGGAAGAGCGCCCGAGTGAAAGCATAGTCTACCCCATGCGCAAATAAGTAGAGTACATTCTCCACCGTAGCAAAGCCCAAGCTGATACTGACACCATAAATGATCCCATCATATACCGAATCCATCTCAGTGTGCCGGAAAGCTGTGTACAGGAAGATGAACCATTTGAAGAACTCTTCCATGAATCCGACAGTGAAAAATGAGTAAACGATCGGATGCGTGCTTAATCCTTCGGCTTTCATCGCATATTGGATGAACATGATAGGAAAAACAAGCAGAGCGCCATATAGGAAAGTCCGCAGTACCATGCTGAGCGGCTCGGGCTCCAGACGATCCTTCAAATAGAAGAAGGTGAGAAGCGCGAGGGCTGGCGCAATAGCTGCGGAAAGGATGGTAAGCATGATAGCACCTCTTCCAACTAACAATCTTCCCTTATCGTACCATGTGGTCTATTTTTTTGGAATATGTTACTGGAAAGAACCAGGAAATAATTCCTGCGGTCTATATAAGCCTGTCGGTCTGATCCGATGCCAAAGCAACAGCAAGCTCGATTCGGGCTTTCTTACTATCTTGATCCTTTCCTAACAGAACACCAGCCTTATACAGATCATAGGCACTTCCCTCATAATCATATGTCGTATAGACATTACCTTCTTCAGAAGCAGTCGTTAGAATGATTTTGATACCATCCTGTAAGGCTTGAAGGATTTCTTCTTTCATTTTTGGAGCTACTTGTCCTCGCCCAACGCCCTCTAAGACAATGCCTTTTACCCCTGCTTCACGCGCTGCTTTAAGAAATTTGCCGTCCGCCTGCAGATAGCACTTGATAATATCCACGTCAGGAAGCCTGCTTTTCAGCTCATACGTATTCCGTTTGACCGGTTTTTGATAGAGATACACTTTATCATTGTCAATAATACCTAAATATCCGAACCCGAAAGCATTGAAGCCTTGGATATTGGAGGCATGCTCTTTTTTAACATATTTTGCTGGGAAAATACGCTCATTGAAGACAACAACAGTTCCGCAATCCAACAATTGGTCATCAAAAGCTGTCAGAACAGCGTGGCGCAGGTTGATGAACACATCAGAACCAAGTTCGTGGATAGCACGCTGTGAACCTGTGACGACAACTGGACGGGCATCCGCTATGGTCAAATCAAGGAAATAAGCCGTTTCCTCCAGCGAATCTGTGCCATGTGTGACAACAACCCCTTGGACTTGCGGATCCTTTAGCTGCTGTTCGATTATTTCTTTTAATGACAGCAGGTCATCAAACGTAATGTGCATACTCGGTTTCTGAAGTGCACTTACCACTTTGACTTCGATATGATCCGGCAGATCAATTTGGCTGCGCAGTTCCTCACCCGTCATTTCACCGGATGCAAGTTTTCCGCTTTCTTCATTCGGAACACTGGCAATTGTGCCGCCAGTAGTGATCAATACAACTTTCCCTTTTTTCATCTATTTTCTTCCTTTCAGTTACGCGAAGCAATTGATTGGGCAATCTGTCCACCATGGAAACGTCCATTTTCGATGAATACTTCGTTATTATTATTCCCAGCTGCGATTACTCCCGCAATGAAAATACCCGGTACGTTCGACTCCATCGTTTCCGGATCATAGTCAGGCTTTCCTGTTTCTGGATGAATGGAGATACCCATGCTTTGCAGTAGCTTCAGATCGGGCCGGTACCCAGTCATCGCAAAAACGAAATCAGCGTCGACCGATTGAGTCTCGCCTTCTGCTTCATAAATAACCTGTGTATCGGTGATCTCTTTAATATGTGCATTGAATCTATGGTCGATGTATCCATTACGAGCCAATGATTCGTATTCTGGCAGGATCCAAGGCTTTACACTTTTGGAATATGTACTGCCGCGATAGAGTGCTGTAATATTCGCACCTGCTTTATGAAGTTCTAACACAGCATCGACGGCGGAATTTTTCCCGCCAATTACCGTCACATTTTTACCGAAATAAGGATGAGCTTCTTTAAAATAATGGAATACGTGCGGCTGATTCTCACCAGGCACATTCATCAAGTAAGGCTGATCGTAGTATCCGGTTGCTACAATAACATAATCTGCTTTATAGTGTTTTTCTTCCTCCTTTATCGTCTTCGTAGTTAACGTAAAGTCATGAACACTTCCAGACACTTGCATCACTCGCTCGAAAGTATGTATACGCAAATTCTGTCGCTGAGCAACTGTTCGATAATAAGCCAGCGCCTGGTTCCTGACAGGTTTCTTCATTTCGGTAACAAATGCTATATCGCCTACCTCCAGCCGTTCACTGGAGCTGAAGAAGGTCTGGTGGGTAGGATAGTTATAAATTGAATTTACGACATTGCCTTTTTCGATAAGAAGCGGTTCGATACCAACTTTTTGCAGCTCAATTGCTGCGGATAATCCGCATGGACCGGCTCCTATAATGATTGCTTGTTCTTTTTGCATTGTACTGCTCCTTTCTATCCCTCTTCCCGAGAAAAGAGAAAGCTCTTATCCTTTTTGTTTCAGGATAAGAGCATAATTTCCATTATGATTAGATCCAGCCTCTGAATCTGGATGCTTCCGCCATTTTCCGGACACCTACCATGTATGCAGCCAGTCGCATATCGACCCGTCTAGTTTGTGCAGTCTGGTATACATTTTGGAACCCTTTCAGCATCACTTTCTCTAATCTTTCTTCTACTTCCTGCTCCGTCCAATAAAAGCCCTGATTGTTCTGCACCCATTCAAAATAGGAGACCGTCACACCGCCTGCCGATGCAAGCACATCCGGAACTATCAAGATACCGCGTTCGGTCAAGATCTTGGTCGCTTCAAACGTTGTCGGTCCATTTGCAGCTTCAATCACAATCTGAGCTTTAATTTTATGTGCATTGTCTTTGGTAATTTGGTTTTCTACCGCAGCTGGTACAAGTATATCGCAATCAAGCTCCAATAATTCCTGGTTGGAAATTGTAGACTTGAACAAGTTGGTCACTGTTCCGAAACTGTCCCGTCGATCAAGCAAATAGTCGATATCCAGGCCATCCGGGTCATGAAGCGCCCCGTAAGCATCTGAAATACCGATTACCTTAGCGCCAGCTTCGTGCATGAATTTAGCTAGGTAACTGCCAGCATTTCCGAAGCCTTGAATGACAACACGTGCTCCTTCGATTCTGATGCCTCGCTGCTTGGCAGCTTCCTTCAAGCAGATTGTCACGCCTTTAGCTGTAGCTGTTTCCCTGCCATGTGAACCTCCCAATACAATCGGCTTTCCGGTGATGAACCCTGGATTGTTGAATTCATCCATCCTGCTGTATTCGTCCATCATCCATGCCATTATCTGAGAGTTGGTCATCACATCCGGTGCTGGTATGTCCTTCGTCGGACCGACAATCTGACTGATTGCCCGTACATATCCACGGCTGACACCTTCCAGCTCCCGAAAACTCATTTCACGGGGATCACAGATGATACCGCCTTTACCGCCTCCATAAGGTAAGTCGACGATACCCGCTTTCAGACTCATCCAAATGGACAATGCTTTTACTTCATTCTCGCTCACTTCCGGATGGAAACGAACGCCACCCTTGGTTGGACCAACTGCATCGTTATGCTGAGCCCTGTACCCTGTGAATATCTTCGTACTGCCATCGTCCATTCGAACTGGAATACGGACTGTCATTAACCGCACTGGTTCTTTCAGTAATTCATAGACTTCCTCGGGATAGCCAAGTTTCTGCAAAGCCGTTTGTACGACCCTCTGTGTCGATTCTAATACGTCCCTATGCTTGTTGTTGGTAGATTCCGCAGCGTTGTCGGCCACTGTTCTGTACCTCCTAAATGTTTCCCCATCTTGTTTAGCGATATTACCACATCGAATCTTCACCTCCATTCTAACAAAAAAGCAGCCAGATGGATAATGAGAAACGTGTATTTAATCAAAAATCAAAAAGATACCGGCGGATGCTCCGGTATCTTCGGCAACTTATGCAAAATACGTGCAGATCTGCCGTATTGCATCCTTATCGAAAATCTTTTTGCCGTATTCATTCAGCCGAACCGAGGTAACAATACTCGGGTTAGCGAATTCCGACATGACTGCAATCAAGTTTTCCCGCGCTGCAGGATGGAGCAGCGTTCGAATTTCCATATAGTAAAGATCGTTCATAAAGTACACAGCGGCATCTTCAATGCCGATTTGGTCCAGCTGACGTGAAACGCTGATGATGTCCTCAAAATCTGTGAATGAGAAGATAAGCTCCCTGCTTTCGTCAAGTGTCACTTTCATCTCGATATAATCCTCTTCTTCTTCGAAGTCTTCCGTCTGTGGATACTGTGTTACGATGATCTGCATCCCTTGTGCTTGAAGAATATGCACTTGAACAAGAAGTGTGCCTTCCAATTCGAAGCCCAATTCATCGCTTGCTTCATACATCATATCGTGAAAAAGCTGATGAACGCCTGGAAGATCATGCCACAGATCTTCTTTAGTCAAGCCTCTCTCGATTAAATCGTCGAAGGTAAGAAAGATCTTGAATTGATTTAATGAAACGCGCTCTAACTTCATCACTTTTCCCCCTTGGATGCCATTCTAGATATAGATAGCATATGATTCGCTTTATGTTTTGTACGCGGCACTCTCCCAATGGGAGCGTCCATTTTCGTGATAGTTTACAACCTCGAACAGAAAGGATTTGTACGTATAGTTAGTATATTAATCTTTGAGTTAAAAATACCCTTGTTGTCCAAACTGAAAACGGACTAAAATAGGGCTGGTATCGACAGCGGCACATCTGCGTACAACAGAATAAATCCTATTACTGCCAGCACGATGACCGTCAGGAGGATGAACCTGGCAATACCTCCATTCCAGCGCAGGCGGAAGCTTGTCCGCTGCCCGTCATGGACTGTCCGGCGTGGGGGTAAATTAAGAACATCGATACGCTGAACTGCTGGTTCCGATTCTTCTTGATCGGGTTTAAATTCCTCGGCACCCTGAGTCTGTGTCACGGATGCCACCAGCTCCTCCAGATTCTGATCCTTCTCTTCTGTCTTTGCCATGAAGTGTCCATCCTTCCATTTCCGTTTTACTGCTGCAGGAGGTGATACAGCTGCTCCCGCCAGCCAGTACGTTCCGGCTGTGCATTCATCAAACCTGCCTGCCATTCCGCAAGGGTATCACCGCAATTATCGCAGCATCTGCCTTTTGCTGGGCGCACTTCAGACTGAAAGTCAGCAAAAAGCACTTGGCGTCTGCATGTATCTGTATAAACCCATTCCTTCATACGCTGCAGCTGCTTCAGCTTATGCCTTTTCCTGTCTCCAACAAACTTCTCTATCTGGTTAAGGAATTCCTTCCAGGCATTTGCCTTATAATGCAGATGATTTCCCTTAACTATATCATGTTTCTCCATTTGATAAAGTAAAAATCGCCATTGCGTCTCACTAATCGGAATATGCTGGATGAGCAGCTCGTAAGATGGAAGTTCTGTCTGACCTGCTTTTACGCGCTGATAAAGGAAACGCAGCATTTGCTGAATCGAAGCTTGCTCTGGAAGGTCCTGCTCAATCAGATGGATGGGTATTTGCCAATCGCCTGGACTATAAAGAACAACACTTACACTTTCCTCGCCATCACGTCCCGCTCTGCCGACCTCCTGAATGAAAGATTCCTTATCACTTGGCAAATGATAATGAACGATCAGACGAACATCTTCTTTATCCACTCCCATACCAAATGCACTCGTACAGCAGATGATTTGCAGCTGGCCGGCAAGGAACTGCTGCTGGATCAATATCCTGTCTTCATTCTCCATGCCTCCGTGATAGTACGCACACGGCATGTCCGGCATATTTGCCCGAATGATAGCTGCCGTACTTTCGGCCATATTTCGACTTGAAAAATAAATGATTGTCGGAGCTTGAATCTTTCTCAGCAAAGCTAGCATCGTTTCATTCTTTTCCTGCTGGTCCTGTACTTCCTTGACGAAGTAAGAGATATTTTCCCGATCCATCGGATAGATATGTTTATCCATGTCCAAATCCCCAAGCAAATGCTGAATATCCGCTTGGACTTCTGGAGTAGCAGTTCCCGTCAATGCAAGTACTGGCGGACTGCCCAGGTTTCGGATCACTTCTGCCAAGCGAAGGTAATCCGTCCGGAATTCCTGCCCCCACTGCGAAATACAATGGGCTTCATCCACTACAAACATTTGTATATGCAGTGTCTGCAGACGATTAATCAGGAATTCGTTTTGCAGCATCTCCGGAGAAACATACAGCAGATCGTAATGCTGAAGTTTCCGCATGATCTGCTGCTTGTCTTCAAAATCGAGAAAACTATTCAGTGCAGCCACTCGCTTGAAACCTCTGGCACGCAGCTGTTTCACTTGATCTTCCATCAGAGACAGGAGGGGAGAAACAACAATGACTTGTCCGCTCCGCATGAAAGCAGGCAGCTGATAACAGATAGATTTCCCCGTTCCTGTCGGCAAAACTCCCAATGTATGATGGTTTTCTAGGACACTGCCTAGTATTTCCTCCTGCCCAGTACGGAACTGATCGTAGCCATAGAACTTCTGCAATGCCTTTTGCAAATCTGCTTTCATGCTTTCACCTCCTGTTCTTTCCGTAATGCTAATGCCAATCTGATCTGAAAATAATCATATTTCCCTTCCAGCAAAGCATGTATTTGTTTTAGTTTGTTTGTACCAGCCTGCATAGCGCTCGCTAAAATGATACTAGCATCGTTATCGGAAATGAATTTACTGGAAAGTGCTTCTCCATCTATCCAAGTGATTTCCACAATATGATCTTTAATTGTGTTCTCTGACAAACCTCTGACTAAAGCGATCTGTTCTACTGACATACCACGTTCAAGCATTGTCCGAGTCTTTTGCGCAGTAGTTGTGATGGAACGGATCTGCTGCTGCGTTCTATCCATGAGTGCAGCAAGATATGGATAGGCTGCCCCATCGCTGTCAGCATGCTGTAAAAAATGGTGGACAGTCGATGTCTGATATAGGAGCACATCTGTTTCATGCACGTGATATTTTTCTGCCAGCTGAACAGTAGTCAAGCCGATATGATGGTAGCCGGTCAATCGGTCAACGAATAAATCTGCCTGTATTTGCGGCAGTTTCCCGAGCAATCCATATAGCTCCTTATATACTCCGTTTCGCCAATCGTCCAAGTGATGCTGTTCCTGTCGATACAACTGCTTTATCCAATGTTGGATAGCTGGATTATCCGTTACAGGTATATACTGCTTCTCCTCTTTCGCTTGATTGGAAAGCAGCTGAACGAGCAGAAGCAGCCGATATAAGAATGGCTCTGTTTGAGTCTGATAGGTCATACCATTGAAATATGGCAGATTTTTTAGTATATCTTGGCTTTCTTCCTGCATGGCATTCTCGGCCACCTGGTCGAAAAACTGTCTGGATAGCTTCGGATAGATGCCAAACAGATGGGTAAGACCGTACATATGGGCATCCTGCAATGTTTGGGCGGAACGCTTGCCTTGCAGAAGATGATAGATGGACGCCGAACTCCGTTCATGCCTGATGGGCTGAGCGGCATGTATGATGATAGAAGCCAGAAGCATGGCAATCAACCTTTCTGTAAGCTTGTATTCCGTTTCGGGACGCGCTACACTTAGTATAAAGCAAGAAGCAGCTTTGTTGAAAGCGGAAGGGGGAAAGCGGGATGGCAATGTATACATATGTCGATCAGGATACTTGTATCGCCTGCGGTACATGCGGAGCTGTCGCGCCCGATGTATACGATTATGATGATGAAGGTCTGGCATTTGTCCTGCTCGACCGCAATACTGGTACCTTTGCTGTACCGGAGGAATTGCAGGAAGATGTAACAGAGGCATTTGAAGAGTGTCCGACCGAGTCGATTAAACTAAGTGATTTGATTATCGCAAAAGAAGCATTATCCCATATATGAAGAACCACTTCCCTTTAAGAGGAAGTGGTTCTTTTTCCTTCTGCAGGAATCCACTTACTGAACAGCTTTCGCAGAACAGGGTACAAAATGAAAAAGAAAATTCCATTACCGATTGCATGCATCGTATCGAAACTTATGCCCGCAAGATAGTACGCCAGAAAATGTTCCATTATGAATACATTCGGCAGTGATATCAATAAGCCGTACACGTATCCTGCCAAGACGCTGGCAGTTGTCATGACAATCAGTGGCGGCTCTTTCCACAGCTTGCCTATCAGTCCGAACATCAGACCGATTAATCCCCAAGCCACTATCTGCCACAATGTCCATAACCCCATACCCAAGATCATATTGGATAAAAGCGTGGACAAAACAGCAATAATGACACCTGCAGCTGGACCCAGCAAAAGCGAACAAATGATGATAACACTCGTCATCGGCTGCATGTTCGGCAGAAACGGAAACAGCACATTCGCATATATCCTGCCTACCGCTGCAAGTGCCGTCAGCATTGCCAGCAGCGTCAGCTTACGTGTGGTAAACATTAAGTTGCTTGAAGATCGAAGACAACATCGTCGCCGTCTTTCAATTCAAGCTCATTCGCTCCGACTTGTGACATTTCCCCATTAACCGTGAAAAGCCAGTATTTATTGGCATTTTCATCCTGGGAATGACCATCAATTGCCGTGATGAATCCACCATCTTCCTCGATTTCAAAGTTCTCTTTCATTACATCCAATAGATTGTCGCCTTCCCCGAAGCTGACTTCCTTGGATGAGATCTCTTCTCCATCTTCAGATAAGGTGATAGTGACCTGCTGTTCGGTCTTCTGCTCTGCCTGCTGGTTTTGCTGCGGCTGTTCGGTAGTCCCGCAGCCAGCCAGTATGCCTGCTGCCAGCAATAAGGCAGATAACATATGTAGTGCTTTTTTCATAAAAAAATCCTCCCTTTTAATAAAGGAAAGAGCATCAGAAGCTGCCGCTCCAACCGCTCAGTCCTCGAAGCGGTGAAACACAAGCACACAGGGCAGGTCTGCTGACTGATACCTTCATCTACTAAGAACCCTTCCCATCCATTAGGACAGTGGATATGTTCTTTTCGGCGGTAATCACAGCTGCGAGGACAGTCACGGAATCACACCGTGTTCCCTATCAAGTCTGTTCGACACCTTGTACGCTTTGATTCAGCTTATTTTATCATATTATGTCAGGTTTGTATCCTGAGGGAGACGAATAGTAAAAGTTGTTCCCTCACGCAGTTTACTCGTCACTTTGATAGTACCATTGTGAGCTTGAATGATATTTTTAGCGATAGCAAGTCCTAAGCCATTTCCGGTTTTAGCGGTTTTTCTTGTTCTAGATTTGTCAGCCTTGTAGAATCGTTCGAATACAAAAGGCAAATCTTCTTCCGGTATCCCGCTCCCCGAGTCTTTGACGATTATAACAAGCTGATCTTTATCGTCGGATACCAATACCTGTACAGCACCTGCATGCTCTGTATGGGTGATGGCATTATCAATCAAATTCGTCAGTACTTGCTCCAGTGCATCAGGCGCAAAATGATAGGTGCGTTTATCCACTGCATTGACGAGCCCAAGTTTGATTTCCCTTTCATCGGCCAAGCCTTGGAACTTACGGACAATCCGCTCCAGGAAAGGATTTATTTCTACATCTTCCATCACGAGATTTGTATCGCCTGCTTCCATCCGAGCAAGGTCAAGCAGCTGATTGACAAGTCTTCCGATTCGCAAAGATTCATCGTGGATGATTTGAGCCAGCTCGTTTTTTGCTTCGACTGTATCGGCGATATCATCGATGATTGCTTCACTATAGCCTTGCAGTAAGGAAATCGGAGTGCGCAGTTCATGCGTGATATTCGTTATAAAATCTTCGCGAAGCTTATTCAATCTTCGTTCCTGTGTCATATCCCGAACGACAGCGACCGCACCGCGAATAGCTGCATCATCATAAAGGGGCGTTGCTATAATCACCCATTCGCGTCCCTGGATCGTCACCTCTCGTGTAACCTCCGATGCAGTTGAGACAACACTTTCCATGATTTCAAGCCAGACACCTGGCACTTCATGAAATGTTTCGCCATTCTCAAACTGCCAATCATGGATAAATGCTTCAGCCGGCGGATTCGTCACGGTTAGTTCACCCTGCCGATTGATCATGACGACGCCATCCACCATGGCATTTACAACACGGGCAAGATGCTCTTTTTCCTGGCTTAGTGCGTTGATATTGAATTCCAGCTGTTTACCCATCTTGTTCAAAGCAGTTGCTAGCATGCCTATCTCGTCATGTGTAACGACAGGCACTTCTGTCCCGAATTCACCTCTGGCGACGTTCAGTGCTGCATCCTGCATTTTAATCAGTGGTTTCGTGATTCTGGATGATAGGAAAAAGGCAAACACGGTTGTCAGCACGAATGCGATCCCTGCTCCTAAGAGGATGATCTGTGTCGTCTGATTACCTGTCTCTTTTACGACAGATAGTGATTGATAGACATAAACCGCACCAGAACCATCCTGCAGCGGTGTACCGACAACGATTACACTTCTATCGGTATTAGGCAAGATAAGCTGTTTGGAAACATCTTCTCCTTCTGTTACAGCTTTATTTAATGTATCATCATTCAGCAGCCATTGCTGGTTAACATCAGGCAATGGCTCCGCCTCATCTGGATTTGATATCCAAAGCTCATCATTCTGTAGGATAGCTATGCGGGAATTCGGATCCTGCACACGTTCTGCAGTATCGTAGACGGTATTTCGGTCATCAATTTCTTCCAGTAAAATAGACACCTTCGTAGCTGTCTGCATGAGGCTTTCTTCGGCCTCTTCAATATGGAAATTACCAAAAAACTCCAACAGAAGGAATGTAAGCAGACCAAGGACGACTGACACAAGTACCAGGATAGTCAGCCATAACTTGTTAACAACACTTCCCCACAGCATCAGCTTTTATCCGCTTCGAATTTGTATCCGACACCCCACACTGTCACAATCATGCTAGCAGCTTCTTCTGAAACCTTGCTTAATTTTTCACGTAACCTTTTGACATGTGTATCTACTGTACGCAAGTCTCCGAAGAACTCATATTTCCAAACCTGTTTGAGCAGCTCTTCTCGGCCGTACACTTTATCTGGTGTCGAAGCAAGGAAGTGCAGCAATTCATATTCCTTTGGTGTCAATGTAACTTCCGAATTATCCGCCGTCACACGGTGGGCATCCTTATCGATAGTAAGATGAGAGAATACAAGCAAATCCTTCGCTTTTGCATCGGTATGCAAATATTTAGTCGTGGAAGACCGTCTCAATAGTGCTTTTACACGCAGGACGACTTCACGAGGGCTGAAAGGTTTCACGATATAATCATCCGCACCGACTTCAAAGCCTTCTACTCGGTCAGCTTCTTCCCCCTTGGCTGTCAGCATGATGATCGGCGTGCCTTTTTCTTTGCGGATCTCCTGACAAACCTCTATTCCATCCTTGCCGGGCATCATGACATCCAATAGGATTACATCATAGTCTGTCTCGTTTGCCATTTGAAGCCCCTGGTCTCCGTCAGCTGCTTCATCAAGCGTGTAGCCTTCCTTCTCCAGATACATGCGCACGAGTCTGCGGATTCTTTCTTCATCGTCTACTACAAGAATATGTGCTTCTGTTTCCATGGTCCTTCCCCTTTTCTCTTTTTATGTTAAGCATACGCGTGTAATCCTACGATAAGCAAATTTACTGCCAGCAAATTGAACATGATGATACAAAAGCCGATCACTGCGAGCCATGCTGATCGTATGCCCTGCCAGCCTCTCAGCATACGTATGTGTAAATAAGCAGCATAAAAAAGCCACGTAATCAGCGCCCATACTTCTTTTGGATCCCAGCCCCAAAAGCGATCCCATGCCTGCTGGGCCCAGATCATCGCAAAGATAAGCGCACCAAGTGTGAAGATAGGAAAACCGACTGCTACAGAACGATAGCCGATATCATCCAGCATATCCTTAGGCATTCTGCGCACTAGCGGCTGCAGTGCTGCTCCGATTCTCCTTTTAGTAAAGAGACAAATGAGAACATAAAGTACACAACCAGCGAGCAAGGACAAGCAGATTGTATTTAGCTTCATTGCCGCATTTTCACCGCGCAGCCAGTCGGGAACAGATATACCGATCGGAAATGGTGAGGATATCGTATCATTTGGAACAAAGACAGGCGGCAGCTGATAGATGATGCTTGCCTCTGCTGTCGTCACACTAGCAGTATATCCGAATGTTCGGAAAAGAATAGCGAGCAGCATGTAGCCTGCAACTGATAATATAACTACGATTATGCTTTCAATCAGCCATACCCTCTTATGCTGTTTGTCTTGATTCGTTTCATGCAGGATATAAAGAAAACCAGCGAAAAAGCTGACAGCAAGTACGGCTTCCCCTAGTGCAGCCGTTGTTACATGAATATACAGCCAATGACTTTGCAGCGAAGGCACAAGCGGTGCTACTTCCCGCGGAAACATGGCTGCACATCCAATGATCAGTATACTGATCACCAATGCCGTTACCGCTAAAATCGGGTAGCGGTAATACCGATACATAATCAGCAGAACCAATATGAGCATCATGCCAAAGAAGGTCATGAATTCAAATAAATTGCTTACCGGTGCATGTCCGCTGTACACCCATCGAAGGATGAAAAAGCCGAGCTGTGCAATCCATCCGGCAGCAGTGACAGACCAAGCAATCCGCTCAATAAGGTCATGCCTATGCTTTGCCGCTGACCATGTGAATAAGATGATACCAAGCAGGTAACTGATAAAAGCAGCTTCCAGCAAATGACCGCTAATGATAGATAACTTTTCCATCAGCTGCTCTCTCCTTTATCATAATTGTCGAAGATACTATCCAATTCTCTTTCAAAGGAGGACGCATGCTTATTCGTATGTCCTGCAATAAGATAGGAGCCATCAGGTTGTCTTTGAAGCCAGATCCTGCGATGCTGCCAATAAAGTCCCTGGACAAGACCAATCATGAAAATGAGTCCTCCGAGCAGGAATACTGGTAAAGTCAAATCGCGTTTCACGGACAATCCAGTTACATTATGCGTATCATAATCCACTGCACGTACGTTGTATTTGTTCGTTTCTGTCTCCGAAACAACCTCATCAATTGCTATGAAAAGTCTTTGCGTATTATCGCCTTCTGAAATATCAAAAACGAATGCAGGATTTCGAGGGTATTTAGATGCAGTAGTCATTTTGTCCCTGTCCAATTGATAGTCCGGATAATAATCAACTAATGTTGCTTGAAGACCGTTATCAAGCGTATAATTCGCTTGGGGATTATCGGTATCGACTTTAAAATCAGCTGATGTACCTTCTTCATTTTCAGCGCGGAGAGTCAAACTGCTGAATTCATTCAGCTGATAGCCTGATTGATAGATCGTAAACCCAGCTGCTTTGACTGGATGATTCACGGACACCTTCAATTGTGTCAATACCTTCAAACCAGGAGTATCGCCGGCAATATGATCCTCACCTTCGTAAACAATGATATCTGTTGTGAAGCTTTTCGGAATCGACCTGCCTTCTTGTTCGATAGCAGCTTTGAACTTTGGATCATCCTTATCGTATGTATCGACATTGAATTGTTCATTTTTGATAAACAATGATTGATCGGTATCGGGTACTACCGCTGTTTCACCATCCCTTATCCATACAAATTCATCTTGATAAAAATAAGGAAACAGCCTAAGGAAAGCTGCCAGCAGCACTAGGAGCAGCCCGATATGATTCACATATGGACCCCACCTGGCAAACCTGTTTTTTTCAGCCAGATAATCCTGTCCATCTTGGCGGATACGATAACGTCTTGCCCGTATTTGCTTTAACAAGATCTCTTGATCACTGATTTCCATATTCCGAACATACACTTGACTTATCAGGAAATGTTTTTTGCGCTTCACTGGCTGCAGCTTCAATGCACGGTACAAAGGGAAAAACCGGTCGATACTGGCAATCAGGATACTTGCACCAAGCATCCCGAGGAGCGTCATATACCACCATGAGCTGTATAACTGATCAAAACCGAATGCATAATACAGACTCCCGAAGTTGCCATATTCTGATTCGTAAAATTCCTGAGCCAGTCTATCAATAGGTATGTATGCCCGCTGCGGAAGAATGGTGCCGAGCGCCGTTGCAAGCAAAGTCAGGAAGAGGATATACATACCGTTCCGCACAGATGCGAAAAAACGCCAAACCTTATCGATCATTGTCTGGTTGCTCTGCTGGGAGCGGCGGTCTGCATTTTCATAGCGCATGTCCATTTTTTCGTTTACGTAGCTTCCGCAATGGTCGCACTTTTCGTTTTCATGCTTACATTTAGAACATTTCTGCACAAACATCGCCTCTTTTCTCAAGGCACAATCTCATCTAAATATTCCTCCAGCCGCTCCGTTTCCAACGGCCCATAAACAGTCCTGCTGACTGTTCCATCTGCTGAGATGAAAAACGTAGCCGGCAGTGCATCTACTCCATATGCTTCCATCACTTGTCCATTATCCTGCAAAATTGGAAAAGTAAGATCATACTGCTTTCGGAAACGATCAATGACAACGCTGCTTTCGTCCACATTGACAGCAGCAAGAATCACATCTTTGTTTTCATATGTATGGGATGCCTCTTCGAACAAAGGCATTTCCTGCTTGCAAGGCTCGCAATAAGTTGCCCAAAAATTGACTAGGACACCTTTGCCGCGCATATCAGATAGTTTGAACTCTTGGCCACTCTGCATATCCGTCAGCGTGAATTCAGGTGCCTGTTGTCCTGCTTCCACCTTTTCTGCCTTTCCTTCTCCCAACAGCTGCCAGCACGCTGTCAAAACAAGGCCAGCCAGTAAGACAAGCACAGTCAGACGTACAATGAAACGCCTCTTACGAATAGGTGTCATGTATCCTCACCTCTTTGCCAAGTATAGCACGTCTTCCAGCCTGCAATTTTGACAAATTATTTACTTTTTTCTTTGTATTCCATTTTGAACCGATGTACTTCTTCCGGGGTCAGCTTACGATATGCACCCGGCTGAAGCCCTTCAAGTGTTAAGAAACCATATCTTTCTCGCTTTAGTTTCTGAACAGGAAATTGAATTCTTTCCATCATTTTTCTCACCTGACGATTGCGCCCTTCATGCAGGATAATTTGAACAAGGCTTGTATTCTTCTTTCTGTCAGCACTCATCAGCTTCGCATAAACAGCTTTGCATTTATGTCCGTCAATCATAATGCCGCGTTTCAGCTGTTTTAACTCATCCGGGCTAGGTATGCCTTTGACTTTGGCAACATACACTTTGTCGATCTTCTGGCTTGGATGCATGAGCATATTGGCAAACTCTCCGTCATTCGTCAGAAGCAGCAAACCTGATGTGTCATAATCAAGACGGCCAATTGGATAGACTCTTTCCAATACTTCCGGCATCAAATCGAGCACTACTTTCCGGTCTTTCTCATCCTGCACGCTTGAAATGACGCCGCGTGGTTTGTAAAGCATATAATAGACAGACTTTTCCTTTTCAAGCGGTATTCCATTTACTTCTACAGTGTCTCTATCGGTCACTTTGATACCAAGTTCCTTCACAACCTTGCCATTGACCTTGACTTTGCCTTCCAAAATCATCGTCTCGGCTTTTCTTCTTGATGTAATCCCGCTGTGGGCAATTACTTTCTGCAGGCGTTCTGCTTGTTTATCCATTTACTGATCCTCACTTTTTATCATCAGGAACAAAAGAAAGAGCGTTAACGGTTGTCAACGCCTCTCATGCTCCGAATATAATCGTTACTACTATTATTGATGCCATTATACCAATAACATCAGCCAACAGTCCAACTTTTAATGCATCTCCCATCTTACGGATACCAACGGCACCAAAATAGACAGTCAGCACATAAAAGGTGGTATCCGTACTTCCCTGAAGCACGGAAGCCAATCTGCCAATGAAAGAGTCCGGACCATGGGTTGCAATCAGTTCTGTTGTCATTCCGAGTGCTGCTGTTCCGCTGATCGGCCTTACGAGTGCCAGCGGGACGATATCAGCAGGCATTCCGATAAAGCTCAAAAAAGGTGTAATCAGACCGATAATGGCATCCAATGCACCAGAAGCCCGAAGAATCGCAATCGAGACTAGCATTCCGAGCAGAAAAGGGAGTATCGAGATAGCCAAACCGATACCTTCCTTGCCACCATCCACAAACAGTTCGTAAGTAGGGAGTCGTTTCGCAGTCGCGATAGTTAGTACAACAAGAATGAGACAAGGAATGATCCACATACTGGCGGTAGTAAGCAGACTCATAAATGCCGCTCCTTCCGTCTCCTGATTTCATAAAAGAGCCTATCAATCAGAATGGCTCCAATGAAAGAGATGATAGAAGCCAGTAAGGTAGCGCTGACAATCTCGGTCGGTGATTGCGAATCATATTTCATCCGCACAGCAAGCACAGTCGTTGGAATCAGCGTCAAACTGGATGTGTTGATAGCCAGGAAGGTTATCATCGAACGGCTCGCTTTGGGACTGCCGCTTAGCTTCTTCATCTCTTCCATCGCTTTTATTCCCATTGGTGTCGCTGCATTCCCCAAACCAAAGAAATTAGCAGTCAGGTTGGACAGGATATATCCCATTGCCGGGTGATCCTTCGGAATGTCTGGAAACAACCTGGCAATGAACGGCTTGGACAGCCGTACCAGACCTTTTAAAAGTCCGGCGGCTTCTGCTATCTTCGTCATGCCGAGCCAAAACACCATCACGCTGATCAAACTGATGGCAAGTACGACTGCATCATCTGCACTTTTGAATATTGCCTTATTCACTTCATCCATCGTCCCATTGATCATGGCATAAATAATACCGCCGATCGCCATGATTGCCCATATATAATTCACCATAAGCGGACACCCGCCAGATCGTCAAACACTTGCTTTGTCTTACCGGCCAGTGTCGGTTTCTCTGGAACTGCGAAAATTGGCACTGTACCGATTTTCTTTTCATTCAGATAATAAATATCCGCACCGATCTGCTGGTTTTCCTTTTGCTTGTCCGGTTTCAGAAGCTGTGTATTCGTATGCGCTTGTTTCTTTTCCTGTTCGGAAAGCGGATAGATTAGAGATGTGCCTGTCCCAGACTGTTTCAGCTTGGTAAGCTCAAATTCATCGAATCCCCATTCAAAAAGATTCATATGATCCCGCCAATCATCCGGGTCATTTATCGTAACAACCACCAGTTCCATTCCATCTTTTTCAGCGGTACTCACAAGTGTCCGACCTGCCTTTTTCGTATAACCTGTCTTACCGCCGGTAGAGTATTCGTAATAACGCGTGAGCATTTTATTTTTGTTTCCCCAGGCATACATCTTGGTATCTGCTTTATATGTTTTCGTTCCGCTGATCTTACGGAATGTCTCATTTTGCATCGCATACTTCGTCAATAACGCCATGTCATAAGCGGAACTGTGATGTGTCTCTGTATCCAGGCCGTGCGGATTATCAAAATGGGAATCCTGCATGCCAAGCCATGCCGCTTTCTCATTCATCAAGTGGGTAAACCCTTCTTCACTGCCGCCCACATGTTCAGCTATGGCTACGGCTGCGTCATTTCCGGATCGAAGCATGAGCCCATAAACAAGATCTTTTAACGGGATTTCCTCTCCTTCCTCTAGATAAATAGAGGATCCCTCCGTATATACAGCATTTTTGCTGATATGGACCTCTTCATCCATCTTTCCAGATTCTATCGCGATAATAGCAGTCATGATTTTTGTGATACTGGCGATTCTTTTCGGCTCAGATGCGTTTTTTTCATATAAAACCCTGCCAGTAGAAAGCTCCATCAGAATTGCTGCATCTGCAGATACGCCAGGTTTTGACGCCGCTTGCCCTGGCAGGAGCATCGCACAGAGGATTATGGCAGTCATTACAACCAGAACGCGCTTGAACATGTTTCAAACCCTCCCTTAATCATCTATCATCAGTGTATGCACAGAAGACAAGCTTATGAATAAGTGAAAAACCCCTATCCTTATTTGGATAGGGGTTTTTCTTAAAATGGTGCCCAGTTCACTTGCTTGGCAGTTTGGAATCTTTGGGCCACATTCGCCCAATTGACGACGTTCCACCAATTTTCCACGTACTTCTTTTTCTCTGTTTTATACTGCAGATAATAGGCATGCTCCCACATATCCAAGACTAATAAAGGAATAGTATCTGCCAAACTGAAGTGCTGATGCTTTTCAAGCGTCTGAATAGCTAGGTGGTGCGACCTGGGCTCCCAAACTAGAGTGGCCCAGCCGACCCCTTCCACACTGTCAGCAGCCTTTGAGAACATTTCCTTGAACCTCTGGAAGGAACCAAAGTCTCTCTGGATCTGCTGCGCCAGCTGTCCGGAAGGTTCTCCGCCGCCATTAGGCGACATATTGTACCAGAAAATCGTGTGGAGGAAATGACCAGAACCATGGAAGGATTGCTCTCTTAAATAATGCTTATAGTCCGAGCTGGTTTTGTTCCCCCGATTCAGGTAAAGCATTTCTTCTGCTTTATTCAGACCATCAACATAGGATTGGTGGTGTTTTGTATAATGCAGTTGCATGATTTCCCTGCTGATGTGCGGCTCCAGTGCATCAAAGCGGTAAGGAAGCGGCGGAAGCCTGTGCTGCCCCCAGCTGACACTATTCTGGCGGCTGGCTTGCCCTACCCGGGCTGCAATCCTCTCTGCATCCTGACGAAACTGCAATACTGCTTCCTGTGCAATAGTTTCGGAGTCTAAAAGCGTATGCTGCAAATTATGCTGCAGCTCACGAAGGTCGGCTTCCCATTCCTGTATTGAAGTCTCCCCCACATGTACTTGCATTGCCTTGCTCCATTCCAGCAATGCTTCCAGATAATTTCTGTTGTTCAAGATCACTCACCTCGCCCTAGCATATGTGCCCATTCAGCTAAGGGAATCTTGTCAATTCGATTCGGCAGGGAAATCTTCGAAGAACAGGTCTGCGGCTCCTTCCGGGTCATCGGTTCCTTCCGGCAGAGGAGGCAGATCATCCAATGTATGCAAACCAAAGTAAGCAAGGAAAGCAAGTGTCGTAACATATAAAATCGGTCTGCCTATACCTTCCTTACGTCCGCTTTCTTCTATGAAACCTCTGGCAACAAGTGTTTGAATCGGCCTCTCGCTTTTAACCCCGCGCACTTCCTCGACCTCGACTCTTGTGATTGGCTGTTTATAGGCAATGATAGCAAGCGTCTCGAGCGCCGCTTGAGATAATTTGCTGTTTTGCGGCGAATCCAGCAGTTTCCGATGATAAGCTGCGTGCTCTGATTTGGTTGTCAGATGGTAGGCACCTTTCATTTCCATGATGGATAAACCGCGATCTGGTGATTCGTAGGCTTCCCTCAGAGATGCTAATTCCTTTTCAACTTCTTTTTCTCCTATTTCCAATGCATGCATGAGCTGTTTTTTTGTCAACCCTTCATCTCCAGCTGCAAACAATAGCCCTTCCAAAATACTGTTATACGGTACTTCCATCGTGCATCCCCATTTCAAATACGATTAACTCATCAAAATGCCGTTTTTGCTTACAGAAAATCTGCTGTTTTTTCATCAATTCCAATATAGCCATAAAGGTAACGACGATGTGCTGCTTCGTCCGTTCCGGAAATAATTCGAAGAAATCGACCCCTTCTTTTCTGGCTTTAACAGATTGCAGCACTTCTCCCATCCGATCCTCCAGCATAATTTCTGCGCGCTGAATTTTCGTATCGAGCGGCTGACTCCATTCCCTTCTGCGGAAAACACGCTGCAAGGCAGCTACCATATCATAAACAGTAACTTCACCTGGCTCGAGCGGTTTCAGTTCCGGCTTGTCCGGAAGCGGAGCTGGCGGCCGAGTATAAAGCTTGTCAGCAGACCGCTCTTTCTCTTTTAAATCTTCTGCTGCTTCCTTGAACTTACGATATTCGATCAAGCGGTTCATCAGCTCATCCCGTGGGTCTTCTTCCTCCATCGCTGATTCTTCATCAAGTGTTGCTTGATTCGGCAAAAGCAGCTGGCTTTTCATAGCCAGAAGCGTTGCCGCCATCACCAAATATTCACTGGCAATGTTCAATTCTAATTGCTGCATCGTATGTATATAGTTCATATATTGCTCGGTGATCACAGCCACCGGTATATCATAAATATCGATTTCGTATTGATTAATCAAATGCAGGAGCAGATCGAGCGGGCCTTCAAATCCATCCAGTTTCACACTGTATCCTTGCACAAAATCTCCTCCTTCCGAAAAAAGTTCACTACCGCCCATACCCAGACTAACTTTCCGTCATACCTTATACCGTAAGATAAATGTTCAGACATCTGGCTTTTATCTGAGTCTTAACTTATAAAGGAGGAATTTCACCATGGGTAGCTACGGCGGAGGATTTGCTTTGATCGTTGTGCTTTTCATTCTTCTAATTATCGTAGGTGCTGCTTGGCTATAAGCCGAGCGCACAAAGAAAACCAGCCCTCTTAGGAGGCTGGTTTTTATTTTAAGCTTCTGTTTCGCATTTCTCAAGGAAATTCTTTGTTTCATCCGTCGCAGTGACTTGATGCATCGGCGAATACATATTACGTAATTCACAAACCATCTGTTTGCCGATGCCATTGCCCCGGTGAGATGGATCGACCGAAATATGCTGCACGATAGCCTTATCCTCATCGATTACGACTCCCAGCGCCCCGAGGATATCATCTTCATCTTTCCAAAGAAACAAGTGCCAATTCGGATTGTTATTGTATTCCTGAATTGTCTGCTGCAATTTTTTCACTTCTTTTACATCGGGCATGAAAGATAAAAGTCCCATTGCGATTTTTTCCATTGACTTCTTGTATCGTATTAGCATAATAACCCCTCATTAAGAAAATAACCTTCTGGCCATAGAGAGAAGAAAAAGCAAACTAGCCCCCATCATGATCCAGAAAAGCACCTTCTCTTGTTTGTCACTATCCTGCAACTGTTTTTCAACTCCTGCCGTACGTAGTCTTATTTAAAACCTATCTACGTTTTTTGTCAACTTTACTTCCTGTATTTCTCCCATATACTTTCTGCCGGACTACAACAAGGAAATTCCATGATAGTTTCTCCTACATTCCATACTCCATACAAAGGATAGAAGCAGAATCTGGCGAGAGTGAGGGTTTATGTGGTAGAATCATCACGAGTACATACTCACTTCAATTTAGGAGGACAAGCAAATGGCTAAAAAAGGTTACATCCTGATGCTGGATGGCGATAAAATTGAATTCGAATTATATCCGGAGGAAGCACCAAACACAGTAGCGAACTTCGAGAAGCTCGCAAATTCCGGTTTCTATAATGGCGTAACGTTCCACCGTGTCATCCCAGGCTTCGTAAGCCAAGGCGGCGACCCGACTGGCACTGGTGCCGGCGGCAGCGGTACGACAATCAAATGTGAAACAGAAGGAAATCCCCATAAGCATGAAGCCGGCAGCTTGAGCATGGCGCACGCTGGTAAAGATACAGGCTCCAGCCAGTTCTTTATCGTGCACGAGCCACAGCCGCATTTGAACGGTGTTCATACTGTATTCGGAAAAGTAACTTCAGGTCTTGAAGTTGCTCGTAACATGAGAAACGGCGACACAATGGAAACTGTAGAAGTTTTCGACGAAGAATAAAAAAAAATCCTGTATGCATGATGCATACAGGGTTTTTTTATTCATAAGAAAGATCCAGCCTTGTCAATTCCTCGGCTTCTTCTCTTCTGACAACTAGTCTGTCAACTCCATCTTCCACAAAGACAACAGCAGGTCTGCCAAAGCGGTTATAGTTGTTTGCCATCGCATAGCCATATGCTCCAGTACTGAAAACCGCAAGCAAGTCTCCAGCCTCTGCTTTTGGCAGATCAATATCCCAAATAAGCATATCACCTGATTCACAGCACTTACCTGCAATGGAAACTGTTTCTATTGCTTCCTCATCTGCGCGGTTAGCGATTTTCGCTTCATATACAGCTTTATAAAGTGCAGGACGTAGATTATCCGTCATTCCGCCATCGACAGAAACATATTTGCGCACACCAGGAATCTCTTTTACTGAACCGATTGTATAAAGTGTAACTGCCGCATTCCCTACAATCGATCTCCCTGGCTCAATCCAAATTTCCGGCATGTCGATTGACACTTCATCGGCTGCTGCTTTGATTCGTGTTACCAGTGCATGGATATAATCAGACAATGGAAGCGGTTCGTCGTTTTCCGTATAACGGATACCAAAGCCGCCGCCCACATTAAGTACTGCAGGTGCATATCCATAATCAGTCTGCCAAGCTTTTATGAGCTCAAACAGTCTGTCTACTGCCATCAGGAAACCGTCAGTTTCAAAGATCTGGGAACCGATATGACAATGCAGCCCCTTCATTCTGATCACTTCGCTATCCTTTACTCTGCGAAACGCTTCTTCAGCTTGTCCATTACTGATATCAAAGCCAAACTTCGAATCCTCATTGCCAGTCAAGATATAATCATGTGTATGTGCTTCGATGCCTGGTGTGACGCGCAGCAGGATATCCATCTGCTTTCCTTGTTCCTTCAATACTGCTTCCAATAAGGCAATTTCATGGAAGTTATCCACAACCACACAGCCAATATCATGTTCAACAGCCATGGAAAGTTCTTCATAGCTCTTGTTATTGCCATGCAGATGGATTTTCTCAGTCGGAAAATCGGCTTTCAAAGCAGTATGCAGCTCGCCGCGGGAAACCACATCCAAACTGAGTTTCTCCTGCTTCGCTACCTGCACCATCGCAACTGAAGAAAAAGCCTTACTGGCATATGCTACTTGCGCTTTGACCCCCAATGTTTCAAACGCTTCGACAAATGCCTTGGCATTGTTTCGGATAATACCAACATCATATACGAATAAGGGTGTACCATATTTTTTAGCTAATGTGACGGCATCCACTCCGCCTATTTCCAAAATGTGCTGATCATTGATAACAAAAGGATGCTGCATAAAATAACCTCCAAACAACGGCTTCATCGGATAAGCATAAAAACGAAAGCCCATCTTTCCGCATAGGAAGAAGATGAGCTTTCGCATCACACGCTACACTACCCGTACTGTCGTAAAAAATAGATAGAGTAAACGTACCATATTCTCATTTTTCTAGCAACTAAGAATTCGGCGCCCTAGTTTTATCAGGAGAATTGGTAATGGTTGGACGATATTTTGTAAGCGGAACCGGTGTACGGTATGCAATTTCTAACAGTGCTTTCAAATTGAAAGGAATGAACGGCCACATATATGGCGTATTAAGTGATTTGGTGCTTACAAGAATCAATATAGCCAATGTGATACTGATGACGAACCCTGGAACCCCGAATATAGCAGTTGCAACCAGGAAAAAGATTCTCGTTATTTTGTTTGATACGCTGAGCTCAAAGCTAGGCGTTACAAAGGAACCGACAGCAGAAACCGCTACATAAAGGATTACTTCGGGTGTGAACAACCCTACATTGATGGCTATCTCCCCGATCAGGATAGCTGCGATTAGACCCATTGCCGTAGAAAGCGGGGTCGGAGTATGGATCGCAGCAAGTCTGAGGAATTCAATACCAAGATCCGCTAGCAGTATTTGCAGGAATAATGGTATATGTCCATCATCTTTATTGGGACCGATAAAATCAATGCTTTGCGGCAGCAATTCCGGATGAACCGTGATCAGATACCAAAACGGCAGGAGGAATAGTGAAACAAAGATACCTATCAGTCGGACCCAGCGTATGAAGGTTCCTGGTGCTGGTGATTCCCTGTATTCCTCAGCATGCTGCAAATGGGAAAAATAAGTTGCAGGTGTGATGATGACACTTGGTGACGTATCAACAATGATAAGCACGTGTCCCTCAAAAAGATGGACGGCGCCAATATCTGGTCTCTCAGTATATCTGACAAGCGGAAACGGTCTATTTCCTTGCTTTACGAGATACTCTTCCACTGATTTATCCGACATTGGAAGTCCATCGATTTCGATTTCCTTCAATTCTTTTTTTATCAGCTTCACTAAATTAGGGTCAGCAACGTCCTCGATATAAGCGATACAAATATCTGTCTTCGATCTTTCTCCTACTTGCATCATTTCCAGCCGAAGCCGTTCGTCACGAATCCTTCTGCGTGTTAAAGCAGTGTTGATAATGATATTTTCCGTATACCCGTCACGAGGACCACGAATGACTTTCTCCGTGTCGGGCTCTTCGGGCTGTCTTCCTGGATAGGATCTTGTATCGACAACAAAAGCAAAGTCACAGCCGTCGATGAATACAACGATCAAACCTGATAAGAACTGATCGACACAATCATCAATGCTTTCAGTCCGCTTCACTTGCATGTGTACCAGTCGGTTTTCGATGATTTCAGGGATTTTGTTCGTGTTTTTTTCGTCATCATTGATACTCATCAATTTAGAAAGTACACGCTGCACAACTTCAGCATCTGCAAGACCGGTAGTATAGTAAATCTCTACTTTTTTCTTGAGAATGATCAAGGTACGATGACCGACGTCGAAGGAGACACCTACACCTACACGTTCCTTCATAAACTCATTTACGTCATCGACCTTAGACGGAATGGGCATTTTTTGTTCATCTGCCATTTCTGCTTCCCTCCCTTTCTAGAATGAGGCGGATCGCTTGTTCTGTTATTGGGGAGCCAATCTCGATTGCGTCTTTCCCATGCATTTTCCCGATATCTCCGATCGCGACTACTAAAGGGAGATCAAGCTGGTCAAGCAGATATACCGTATCGCCATTAATACGTCCGATTTCCTCTGTAATGACGCCTTCCTTATCGACGCCGAATGGCTGTAAATCCCCATCCTGGTCGATGGAAAAGCTGACGCGGCTCCACTCCCGGTTCTGCGTATGAGATGCAACCGCCAAGGCACCAATCACATCAATTTCCGCATCATCTATAATCGATTGAAGCAGCAATTCACCACTGCCTACACCCGGTACACCTCCATCATCAAGCAGGACATAAACCGGTTCGACTTCAGCAGCATGGATGGCATCGATTATGGCTTTCGCATCCACTGTCATCGGATTATCAGCCAAGTAAGATAAAGACGTTCCGCCTATTTTACCAGCTAGGTAATCGATTGTGCGTTTTGCATAAGCGTCTCCGTCTGTAATCAGTATTACTCTCTTCATAAAGGGCTCATCCCCTTGGTTTAAAGAATACAGACACTAGAAACCCGAAAAGAATCGCAGCAGCAATACCCGCGGATGTCAGCTGAAACATGCCTAGTGCAATGCCCCAAAAACCATGTTTGTCAGCTTGTTCCATTGCACCATGAAGTAAAGAGTGGCCGAAACTGGTGATAGGGACCGAAGCACCGGCACCTGCGAATGAAATCAGATTATCATACAGATCAAACCCATCCAGCACACAGCCTAGTACGACGAAGGTACTCATCACATGTCCAGCATCCAATTTAGCAACATCCAAAAGCAGCTGACCCACAACACAAATTAATCCGCCGACTACAAATGCCCAAAAAAAGTCCATGCTTATCCCTCCTCCCTTACGAGAACGACACTATGTGCAATTGCTGGTATGGATTCCTTCTGCCGCAGCAATGTCGGGTTCATTAATGCACCCGTTGCAGTCACCAGTATCCGTTTATAAGTTCCCTTCCGCATCTCATCCAGAAGATGGCTATACGTTACAATAGCAGAACAAGCCGTACCGCTTCCGCCAGCGAGCATTCCTTGATCGCTGTTATAAAGCAAATTGCCGCAATCTTTATGTACGGCATCAATGTTTATTCCATCACTGCGGAGCATATCTTTCAAAATAGGCGAACCGACACTCGACAAGTCACCAGTCACGATCAAATCATAATCCGCAGGTGTAGTGCCAAAATCACTAAAATGTCGTTTGATTGTGTCATATGCTGCCGGAACCATTGCGCTTCCAAGGTCGAATGCATTTGTTGCACCAAAATCGACTACCTTGCCAATAGTTGCCCCTTCAATTCGGATTTCGCTCTTTTCACGGCTTATCAGCGCACAACCAGCTCCAGTTGCTGTACTCGTTGATGTAGCAGGTTTCTGATTGCCATATTCAGTCGGGAAACGGAATTGCCGCTCCGCTGTTGCATTATGGCTGCAGACAGCTGTCAAAATGCGGTCTGCTACGCCTGCATCGACCAATTGGGACGCTACCGCCAGCGTTTCCATACTAGTGGAACAGGCTCCGAACATACCGAGGTAGCTCATATCCAAATCACGTGCTGTATAGTTAGCACTCACATTTTGGTTTAAAAGATCACCAGCGATGAACATATCAATATGCTGCTGCTTCAAACCAGCTTTCTCCAGCGTTATTTGTATAGCATCCTGCAGAAGCTTTCTTTCTGCCATTTCCCAGTTATCTTCTCCGCAGTAAAGATTATCGTAGGATTTATCAAAGGAGCTTCCTAAAGGACCTCTCGCTTCCTTCGGTCCTACACTTGTTCCTGTTTCCTGAATATAAACCCGCTGGTTCAGCGTCCAGGACTGCTTGCCTGTTTTCACCATTTTCCTTATCCCCCGATCAGCTGGCTGAATACATACCGGATGATTCCGACGATATAAGCCGACGTAACCCCGAATACAATAACACTGCCAGCAAGTTTGAACATATTGGAACCTACTCCAAGCACATACCCTTCCGATTTATATTCCAAGGCAGCACTGGTCACGGCATTGGCGAATCCGGTTACCGGAACCGCTGATCCTGCGCCGGCGAATTGTGCGATTCGGTCATAGACCCCGATCCCTGTCAATATCGCAGATATAAGTATCAGTGTTGTGACAGTGGGCGTTCCGGCCTCCTGCTGGGACATATCAAAAACTTGCATGTAAAATTTAGTCAGCAGTTCTCCAATAAGACAGATAAAACCGCCGACAAAGAAAGCTTTCAAACAATTTCTCACATAGGGGACTTTCGGATAATACGTTTTCGCTGTATTGCTGTAATTTTCTTTCTTGAACTTGGAATCCATGATGTCACCTCTTTGATTAATAGGAAAGTAAAAGCCATTGGAACAAGGATCCGGTGATTTTCCCCAGGACGATTGCCATGAAGAACCAGATAAGACTGCCATCCAGACCAATTCGTCTAGTCAGTATTGGAAATACATTCAATACTTCTGTCAGAGCCGCAGCAAGCATTCCGACGAATATTCCATGCAAAAGACCCCACAGCGTGATCAGCAGAATCGGCGCATGAAAATGGAAATAGTGGAAAGAAAGAATCGTTCCGGCAAAAGCACCGGCAGTTACACCTGCTTCATAAGAAATCAGGAAATGATGGGTTTTACTTAGCTGCACCAACCTTGGAATAATACCTAGTACAGTCAAAAATGCGACAAATCCTGCTCCAGTTGCTAGCCCGGCACTGAGTCCGATCACCAATTCAACTATGGCGATCCACATGCTGCTGTTCCAATTCGTTTTCGTGATAAGCTACATAAACATCCATATCACGCTGATATTTGTGCATCTCCACCTCAAGCGGGCTAGGCTCTTCATTCAAACGTTTTTTGAATACATGGTTGAAAAAGAGAATCATCCCAACTCCGATGCCAATGCTGTACGGAATTTGCAGCCATAGCGGATGCACAAGCCTTTCCCCTGTCAATAAGAAATGGATTTGCTGCTGCACCGGCTCCATCGCAACATCAAAATGGAAATTCATGATCGTCATTGCCGATCCTATGAACAAAAGCAGCCAGATAAGAATGACGAGCGGCCATACAATGCGTTTTGTTGTATGCTGGACATGGACAATGGTCTGTTCAGCACCGATCAGCTGCAGTTCATGCTCAGGGAATAGCTTCATCAGCTGCTGGAAGACCGAGAAGCAATCGAGGACAACAATATTGCTGTCTTTCTTCGTAATCCGGTGGATCACCGTGTCAAGCATGCGCTCCTTATAGTCTCCAGCATTTGCGATATGTGCGATATCTTTGAGCTTGATCACAGATTCTGGATCAGTAGTGATTTTCCGGATGAACCGGATATATACAATAGCTGGCATAATGCACCTCTCCTCCTATGAAGAAGGGTTTCTGTACTTAGTATGGGAAAAGCGAAGGAAAACATGCTGGTAATTACAGGCAATAAAAAAAGCTTCTGCACGAGGTGCAAAAGCTACTTCTCCAGCTGCTCTTTGATGGCAGCCAATATTTTCTTTTCAAGCCGGGAAACCTGGACTTGGGAAATTCCAAGCCGTTCGGATACTTCCGATTGCGTCTGATCTTTGTAAAATCGCAAATATACGATAAGACGCTCTCTTTCACCAAGTGATTGTATCGCTTCTTGCAAGGCAAGCTTATCGAACCAGTTATCATCTTGTTCGGCAATCTGATCCAATAAGGTGATTGGATCTCCATCATTTTCGAAAACAGTCTCATGAATTGAATGAGGCAGCTTTGCAGCCTCTTCCGCATGGATGATATCCTCCGGCTCCAACTCCAGTTCCTTGGCAATTTCCTGGATGGTCGGTACTCGATTGAGTGTTTTTGTCATTTCTTCTTTTTTCTTTCTTACTTTATTAGCTGTTTCTTTCAGCGAACGGCTAACCTTCAGACTGCCATCGTCTCGAATGAAGCGCTGAATCTCACCGATAATCATCGGAACCGCATATGTCGAAAATCGAACGTCATATGACAAATCAAATTTATCAATCGATTTGATTAATCCGATACAGCCGATCTGGAACAAATCATCCGGATCATAGCCGCGATTTATAAAACGCTGGACGACAGACCAGACGAGCCGAACATTTCTTTCAACAAGGATGTCCCTTGCTTCTTTATCACCATTCTGACTTAACTGGATGTATGTTTTTACTTGCTTATCGGTCAATTGCTCTTTTGCCTTCTGCTGTTTTAAATATACATCCATCTGCCCCACCTACTGACTCATGGCTTTGCTTCGATTGAACTGCTTATTCATCGTTACTGTTGTGCCTTCACCTTCAGTAGAATGCACATACACATGATCCATGAAATTTTCCATGATGGTAAAACCCATACCGGAGCGTTCCAGATCTGGCTTTGATGTGTAAAGGGGTTCCATTGCTTCATCGACATCCGGAATACCGACGCCTTCATCCTGGATAATCAATTCCACTTCATCATCAGATAATGTACAAATTATTGTAATCATCTGATCTGGATCTGAATTATAGCCATGGATGATGGAATTAGTTACAGCTTCAGATACGACTGTTTTGATTTCGGTAAGCTCGTCCATTGTCGGGTCCAGCTGAGATACGAAGGATGCAACTGTTACACGGGCAAAAGCTTCGTTCCTGCTTTGACTTGAAAAAGAGAACCGCATCATATTCGTGTTCATGATAATACCACCCCGAAAGTTTCCAGCGCATAGCGCTCATTTTCTTCAAATCGGATAATCTTGAATAGCCCGGATAGCTGAAACAGTCTGTCTACAGCCGGTGTCAGACTGCAGACGACCATTTCCCTTCCTTCTGCTTTCAATTCTTTATATCTGCCGAGAATAACACCTAGACCCGAGCTATCCATAAATGAAAGAGATTCCAAATTCAGGACCATATGCTTGATTCCAGGCTGCTGCAGGGCAAGCTGCCAGCTTTCCTTTAATTCGCTCGCAGTGTGATGATCGAGCTCCCCGTTTAGACGTGCCAGCAAGATGGATTCCTTCAATTCATAATCAACTGTCAACCCCATAGCTTTTCTCCTCCCTTGTCTGCATATAGATTTCTGCAGAAAAAGGCGAATACCTTTCGAGTGACAAAATTAGAAGAAACTCGTAGGTCTTAGTCAGAATCAGCGGAATTTCACCACATCATCAAAGCTGCGTTTGATCAGCAGCCAATAGCTCGCCTTTGGTACGTCTTCTTTCATGATAAGAGGCGTTGAAGAAATACGTTTTCCATCAGCCTTTACTTCCAGCACACCTACTTGTTCCCCTGCTTTCAGAGGAAGGGAGAGCTCTGGTTTATATACGATTTTCGTCGACAATTCTCCAAGATTTTCTCCTTTTTTGACAAGCAGCGATACAGGTGCAGCTGTTACAACTGGAACGTCCTTATCGCGAGCCTTCAGCATATCAAGCTTGGCCACAGTCTGATCCTGTTTGTAAAGCTGCTTTACTGTGTATTGGTTAAAGCCATAATCGAGCAGCTGAGACACTTCATTATTACGCTGTTTTGGAGTCTCGGCACCCATTACGACCGCGATCACCCTCATCCCATCCTTCTTTGCAGTTGCGGTTAGACAATATCTTGCTTCTCTCGTGAAGCCGGTTTTCAAGCCGTCGACTCCAGGATAGAATTTCACGAGCTTGTTCGTATTGACGAGCCAGAATGGATCGTCAGAATCCTTGCGCAGATAATCTTCATAAATACTTGTGAATTCAGTGATTTCTTCATGTCCAAGCAATGCTCTGGCCATCAATGCCATATCCTTAGCTGTCGAATAGTGATCTTCTGCAGGAAGACCGGTAGCATTTTGGAACTTCGTATGAGTCAGTCCGAGTTCTCTTGCCTTCTCGTTCATTTTTTGGACGAATCCATCCTCGGTACCTGCAATCTTCTCCGCCAATGCCACACTTGCATCGTTACCTGATGCAACAGCTACACCTTTTAAGAGATCCTTCACTGTCATTTCTTCTCCAGGTTCAAGGAAAATTTGTGAGCCGCCCATGCTCGCTGCGTACTCACTCGCTCTGACTTTTTCATCATATCGAAGCTTGCCAGCTTCGATTTCTTCCATAATCAAAAGCATCGTCATGATCTTCGTCATACTGGCAGGAGGGAGTTGTTCCTCCATATTCTCACCAGCCAGGACACGACCGGTATCTCGTTCAATCAAGATTGATGATTTAGCTGTCTTCTCCTCTTGTTTTGCAGCGAAAGTCTGTGGCGGCAACGCCATAAGACTGATAACGAACGCGATCAGCAAACTTACTAGACTCATTTTTTTCATTTAAGGTTCCTCCGTTTACGGTAATACAGTTAGAATCTCCCAAATGAAATGATTTATTAATAATTTGTACACAAAAAAAGCAGCCCTTCAAAAGGACTGCTTTAACATTAGGAAATGACGTCGTAAATCAGTTCCATTTTTTCTGGCTGCGCTGCATTGATTGTATATGAAGCCAAGACTTTACTTACAGAATCAGCAGCTTGTGCATCACGTGCATGCAGGATTGCTATCGTTTCGCCTTGCTCAACAGCATCTCCTTGCTTTTTCTTCAGGGTGATACCAACTGCGTGATCGATGTCATCGTCTTTTGTTGCACGGCCAGCCCCTAGGTACATCGCTGCGGTTCCGATTCCTTCAGCATCGATACTGTGAACGAAGCCAGCAGCAGGTGCTTTGACCTCAATATGATGATCCGCCTGAGGGAGAAGCTCCGGATTATCGACAAGCGCTGTATCGCCGCCCTGAGCCCCAATGAACGTACGGAAAGCTGCTAGTGCAGTTCCGTTATCCAAGCAGGCTTCCAGATGCGTACGTGCTTCCTCGTAGCTTGAGAACTTATTAGCCAAAAGCGCCATATGAGCTGCCAATTCAACGGAAATTTCACGTAGATCTGTTATCTTCTCGCCGCTTAATACTTGGATTGCTTCTTTTACTTCGTTGCTGTTTCCGACCTCAAAACCGAGCGGCTGGTTCATATCCGTAATGACTGCTACAGTCTGTCGACCGAGGTTCTTCCCGATTTTAACCATTGTTTCCGCCAATTTTTTGGAGTCATCCAATGATTTCATGAAAGCACCAGATCCTGTTTTCACGTCCAGGACGATCGCTTCCGCACCAGATGCCAGCTTTTTGCTCATGATGGAACTAGCGATTAGCGGAATCGCGTTAACCGTGCCTGTAACATCACGCAGCGCATATAGCTTTTTATCAGCGGGTGCCAAGTTGCCCGTCTGACCCGCAACCGCAAGTTTGTTTTCATTCACCAATCCCATGAATTGCTCGCGGCTCAAATCAATTGAGAAGCCTTCGAAGGATTCAAGTTTATCTAATGTCCCGCCAGTGTGACCCAAACCGCGGCCTGACATTTTCGCAACTGGAATTCCGATGCTAGCGACTAGCGGCCCAGTAATCAAGGTGATTTTGTCTCCTACACCGCCTGTGCTATGTTTATCGACCTTTTTACCTTCGATGCTGCTAAGGTCAAATGTTTCACCGGAATTGGCCATCTCTTCTGTCAGCCAAGCTGTTTCTTCTTCTGTCATGCCATTAAAATAGACAGTCATCAAGAAGGCAGAGGCCTGATAGTCAGGAATGTCTCCTTTTGTATAACCATGGACGAAAAAGGCTACCTCTTCTTTGGAGAGCGTGCCGCCGTCTCTTTTCTTTGTAATTAAATCAACCATTCTCATATCCGTTCACCTGCTTTATTTTATTGGAAGCTGCTTGACAATTTCTTTTACGAAACGAAGAAAATCTTCCCTTACTTGACTCGTTGTCTCCATTACTTCATCATGTGTAAGCGGTTGATCTAAGATACCAGCTGCCATATTGGAGATACAGGAGATACCCAAGACTTCCATTTTTGCATGACTTGCAACAATAACTTCCGGAACCGTAGACATACCCACAGCGTCCCCGCCCCAAACACGGAGCATCCGCACTTCGGCACCTGTTTCATAAGAAGGACCTGTGTTGCCGACATAAACGCCTTCCTTCACTCCAAGACCGATTTTAGCAGCTACTTCACGCGCATAGCCAAGTAGCTCTTTGCTGTAGACAGAAGACATATCCGGGAAACGGGCTCCAAGCTCTTCGTCGTTTGGTCCAATAAGCGGATTTGTTCCCATATTGTTGATATGATCCGTGATCAGCATCAAATCGCCCGGCTCGAAGCTTTCGTTGATTCCGCCGGCTGCATTGGTGACAATCAATGCTTGTACACCAAGAGCCTTCATCACACGGACAGGTAAAGTTACTAGCTCCATCGGATACCCTTCATAGAAGTGGAAGCGGCCTTGCATAGCAATTACATCCTGCCCTTCCAGCTTGCCAATGACAAGCTGTCCTTTATGTCCGCTGACCGTCGATACTGGGAACCCTGGAATATCACCATAAGGTACGACCGTCGTTTCTGTGATTTCATCAGCCAGTACTCCAAGCCCTGATCCAAGAATGAGACCTATCTTAGGTGTGGCAGTCAATTTCTCTTTAATATAATCTGCTGCCTGTTTGATTGCTTCTGCCTGCATGTTCATTTCCCCTTTTTCAATGCTTGTAAAAAGCTTGTTCCGTGCTCTGGCATTTCGATACCGAAATTATCTGCTATCGTTGCAGCGATATCTGCAAATGTATTGCGCAGTTCCAATTCCTCACCTTGATCCGCTCCAGTGTGGTAAGCAATCAATGGCACATATTCCCGTGTGTGGTCTGTCCCAGGGGCAACAGGGTCATTACCATGATCAGCTGTAATAATAAGCAAATCGTCTTCTTTCAGTTTATCAAGTACTTCCGGAAGCCGTTTATCATAATCCTCAAGCGCCTGTGCGTAGCCCTCCGGGTCGCGGCGATGACCGTATTTTGCATCGAAATCGACCAGGTTCAGGAAGCTGATGCCTGTAAAGTCTTCATCCATACTTTCGACAATCTTCGTCATACCATCATCATTGTCCTTTGTACGGACGGACTTTGTCACGCCTTCGCCATCGTAAATATCGGAAATCTTTCCTAATGCAATGACATCGAATTTCGCATCCTGCAAACTATTCATCGTCGTTCTGCCAAAAGGCTTCAAAGCATAATCATGGCGGTTCGAAGTACGTTCAAAAGCGCCTGGTTTACCGATGAATGGACGAGCGATGATACGTCCTACCATATAGGGATCATCCAATGTCATTTCACGAGCGATCTCACAGATTTTGTACAGCTCATCTAGCGGGATGATATCTTCATGGGCAGCGATTTGCAAAACGGAATCAGCAGACGTATATACAATCATATCGCCCGTTTCCATATGCTGTTCACCGAGCTCATCCAATATCTCCGTACCGGAAGCTGGTTTATTTCCGATGATACCGCGACCAGTCCGCTGCTTCAGTTCATCAAGCAGCGCATCTGGAAAACCATCCGGGAACGTGCGGAAAGGCTGATCTATACGAAGGCCCATGATTTCCCAGTGTCCAGTCATTGTATCCTTGCCATTTGATGCTTCCTGCATTTTTGTATAGAAAGCTTTTGGCTGTTTGGCAGCTTGTATACCTTCTACTTCTCGAATGTTGCCAAGACCAAGTGCTGCCATATTCGGCATTTGCAATCCGCCGCGGTGAGAAGCGATGTGGCCGAGCGTATCCGCTCCTTTATCACCGAAAGCTTCCGCATCCGGTGCTTCCCCGATGCCGACAGAATCCATTACTATAAGAAATACGCGTTTAAAATCCAAGTTAAATGCCTCCTAGTTTATTGCTCAAGCCCGAGGATGATGTGTTTTGTAAATATCCTTCAGTCTTGTTTTTGTCACATGCGTGTAAATCTGTGTCGTACTGATATCTGCGTGACCGAGCATTTCTTGAACAGCACGCAAATCAGCCCCATTCTCCAACAGATGCGTCGCAAATGAATGGCGCAGTGTGTGAGGGGTGATTTCTTTCTGTATCCCAGCTTCCCGGGCTATCTGTTTCAATACTTTCCAAAATCCTTGTCGCGATAATGGGTTTCCATGATGATTCACAAACAAGATGTCGCTTGCTTTGGACTTCAGCAGCATTTTACGGGACCGGTTTAAATAGTCTTCCAGTCTCGCCTTGGCCATATCCCCAAGCGGGACGATCCGTTCCTTTGATCCTTTCCCGAAACAGCGGACAAAGCCCATTTCCAGATGAAGATCATCCAGTTCCAATGCCAATAGCTCTGAAACCCGCAGACCTGTTGCGTAAAGTGTTTCCAGCATCGCACGATTCCGGATCGTCAATATATCTGTTCCTGGACATGTGAGCAGCTTGTCTACTTCATCGGAAGAAAGTATCTTCGGCAGCTTCCGTTCTTTCTTCGGTGTATCGATATGTATGCTCGGATCTTCCTTCAGTCCGTATTCGCGCAGCATAAATTGATGGAAGAGTCGAATGCTGGATAATGTACGTGCTATCGTCGCAGCTGATTTCCCCTCATCATGCAGCCAGCGCAAATAAGCAGTCAGCTTGGCACGAGTCACTTGTGCCCACTCTTTCACTTCATTTTCCTGGAGATATCTTGCATATGTACGCAGATCTCGGGCGTAGGATTGCAGTGTATTCTCCGAAAGACCCCGTTCGATCTGCAGATAATGGATAAAATCATCCAGCGCTTCTTGCATGTATCCTACTCTCCTAACCGGAAAAATAACGTCATCCTATCCACTAGACTTTCCTGCTCCATTGCTGCTACTTTCACTGCATTACCCTCTGGAGGGTCATAACGGTGATAGCTCTCGTATTCACTATGGATGAATCGCAATCCAAAATAGAAGAATGCGGAGCAGGCTACAAATACGAGCAGAAGCTTACAAGTGTCGAAGACGAACCGCTTCATGTACATTTCCCCTTTCTTGAGACTTGTCTTTGTAACAGACTATGCCAAAGAAAGCGGAATTTATACGTACAGGATAACGTTACCTCATTCCCGTTGTTTTGTAAATTGGTTAGTGAAACGAAAGAAAGCCTTTTCCATATACTTGGAAAGGCTTCATCTGCTTATGATGTTCGATTCACTTGCACAGCGGCTGCTTCGAGCTCTTCTTCCTTCTCACTAGCCTGACAGACGCGGCAGATACCGTGGAATGTAAGCCGGTGATCTTTTACTTTGAATCCCCAATCACTCTGGACAATCTTCTCTACGTCCTCCAGCAAGTCTTCATCAATCTCCTCAACGGATCCGCATTCCATACAGACAAGGTGGTGATGGAAGTGCGTTGCCCCTTCTTTGCGAAGGTCATAGCGGGAAACGCCGTCCCCGAAGTTTATTTTATCAACAATTTTCAATTCTGATAATAATTCCAGTGTACGGTATACAGTAGCCAAACCGATTTCCGGTGCCTTTTCCTTTACGAGGAGGTAGACGTCTTCAGCGCTTAAATGGTCCTCTTCTCGCTCCAGCAGCACACGTACCGTCGCTTCCCGCTGCGGTGTCAGCTTGTAGCTCTGCGCATGTAATTGCTTCTTTATGCGTTCAATGCGGTGTTCCAAGTGAATTCCTCCCTCGTAATCCCACACTTATTATATACTGATTGCGAAAAAGGTGTCAAATTGTAATTATTATAAACAGCTAATTATAATCATTCTTATTAGTTTCACTCACAGCAAATCATTTACAAGCATTGACAGAAGCGGGTTTGCAAGGAAAGTTTCAATGATGGATGCTGCAGCAGACCCTGCAATAAGCATCAGGAAAATGGTACTGTATTGGAAAAAATAGCGTCTTAATGATAATGGTGACCGTTTGGCAATGAGCTTACGCAAAAGTGTAACAGAAAATAGCATCGCGCTAGTGCCAGCTATGAGATAAAGCGGAATGACTACTAAATTCTGCGGAGCAACAGCTGCTGCTGCAAGCATCAGGCCTTTCCACCCCAGCTGATTGACAAGGAATCCTACACTGAATCCCATCATCAGTCCTTTGCTGAACAGCAGCATCCAGATGATCGGTATCCCGATGATGGAAAGCCCAAGTACATACAGGAACAGCAGAAACTTGAGATGAGCGAGAAAACTCGACTGGAGGATCTCCTGCTTGCTGATCACCTGTCCTTGCTGAAGCTGTGCGAAGAATCGTTCCAAATAGTAAAACAAATCTTCCTTTTGCGTAAAGTTCATGCTGTTGACAACAATCGCACCGAATATGATTCCAATCAGGAATAGTACAAGCATGAACAAGTAGCTTGTTGCATGCTGTTTTACATGATGAAAGAGAATAAACTCCCGCTGTTTCATCTTATCTGCCTCCGTATTCTAGTCTAGTTACTAGAATCTATGACGGAAGCTTGTCTGATAGAACTGTTAGTTACTAGCGCGTTTCAAGCGGAGATGCAGCAAAGCATACATAGTTTTCGCATCATGAATCCGCTCCTCTTTTACAAGTTCCTCCGCTTCTTCCAGCGTCAGTTCCATCAGCTCGACAAATTCGTCCTCATCACCAGCTACCTTTTCAGTAAGGAGCTCGAGATTATCAGCTTCGTATACATGAAGCAATTCATCGGCAAAGCCGGGAGATGTATAGAAGGAGCCAAGTTTTTTCAATTTTTGAGTTGTATAGCCTGTCTCTTCTTCAAGCTCTCTTACTGCCGTCACTTCCGGTTCTTCACCAGGCTCCAGCTTGCCTGCCGGAATTTCAATTATCGATTTTTCCAGCGCTTTTCGGTATTGCTCGACAAATATGATTTTTCCTTCTTTTGTTATCGGAATGATAGCTACAGCGCCAGGATGCTTAACCAATTCCCGTTTGGAAGTATTCCCGTCCGGCAAGGAAACTGTATCCACTCTCAAGGAAATCACCTTTCCTTCATAGATGGAGGATGTATCGATTGTCTTTTCTTCGAATTTCTTCATTATGTACACTCCTTTATATCGCTTCTTCCATCTTACCATAGCTTGACCAGGACACATAAGTTGTCTGCTGAACTGCTTACGCTTACACTAAATACGTAGGAAAAAAAGGAAGGTGGGACTATATGATGCAGAAAAGACGAGTAGGCACTTCTGATCTTCAAGTTTCTGAAATCTCATTCGGGACGATGAGCATCGGTACAGACGAACAGCAAGGAATACGGCTGCTTCACGAAGCGCATGATTTAGGTATCAATTATTTCGACACAGCAGATTTATATGATCAAGGCAAAAATGAAGAGATTGTCGGTAAAGCTTTCAAAGGCAGACGAGACAAAGTGGTTCTTGCCAGCAAAGTCGGAAACCGGCTTGATCCCGGAGGCGAGTCGTGGCATTGGGATGCGAGCAAGGAATATATTATTTCGCAGATCAAAGAAAGCCTTCGCAGGTTACAAACGGATTATTTAGACCTCTATCAGCTTCATGGCGGAACGATGGAGGATGATATTGACGAGACAATTGATGCATTCGAAACGCTGAAAAAAGAAGGACTCATCCGCTATTACGGTATTTCTTCCATTCGACCGAATGTCATCCGTGAATATGTCAAACGGTCGAATATCATCAGCGTCATGATGCAGTACAGCTTGCTGGACAGAAGGCCAGAGGAACAAGTACTTGATTTACTGGCAGATAATGAAATCAGTGTATTTGCGCGCGGCAGTGTTGCTAAAGGCATGCTGAGTGACAAAGCCAGTGAAAAGGTAAAACAAAAAGGAGCAGATGGCTATTTGACTCACACATACGACGAGCTGCTGGCTGCCAGCGAAAAACTGCGTGTGCTGGCTGAGCAGGAGGATACTTCCGTCACCTCTCTAGTTGTGCGTTATGTTCTTCAGCATCCTGCTTTGGCTAGTGCCGTTATGGGAGCAAGTTCATTGGATCAGGTAAAGCAGAATGCCGCACTCTCCACTGTTCCATTATCTCATGAAACTTACGATTTGCTTCAGCAAGTCACCCGATCAATTCAGTATACGAGCCACCGATAAAGAAAAGCCGGAAGTCAGCAGGAATCTCCCCTGCTAGCTTCCGGTTCTTCATCTAGAAAATCAGTATGTGTCAGATGTGCCTGCGGAATCAATGCATTCAAAAATCCTTCTTTACTGGATAGACGGAACACATTATTACTGAAATCCAGCTTCACTTCCTCGGCGAAATATACCTCCTGCTGCTTATCCACCAATGCCGGTATTGTCTCGCTCTCCACCTCGATGTCCCTAGAGCGCGGTTTTTCAGCAAGTCGGACTGTCGGAATGCCATTCGATTTACATCCTACTCCTACCGTATCAAAGTATAAAACCAGGTATCGATGTGCCTCTTCCCGCAATGCTTGTACTTTTTCCCAGGCTGTGTCTGTGATCGTTAATTTCATGTTATGCTCCTCCTTATTTCTTGTTGAATTGACCGCCGAGCAATTTCTCTGCCACTCCCGGCACCAGCTGATACACCTTACTTCCGATGCCCATCCAGCCAGGCAGATTGATTTCACGCTTGTTCTTCCCGATACTTGAGATGACTTTACGAGCTACTTTATCAGGCTGCAGCATATAACGGGCGCTCGCCTGGCGATATCTTCCGCTCGGATCAGCTGTATCAAAAAAGTTTGTATCCATCGGTCCTAGATTAACAGTCGTCACATGGATCCCATATGGCTTCAGCTCCTGGCGCAGTCCATTACTGAAGCCGATGATGCTGTGTTTACTTGCACCGTATACTGCAGCTTTTGGCGTGACTACTTTACCAGCCATCGAACCGATCATGATTACATGTCCTGCTCCCTGCTTCAGCATACCTGGCAGTATGGCTGCTGAAGCCTCCATAGCTGCCAGGGAATTGACTCGCATCGTCGTTTCTATCTGTATTGGATCTGTATCTTTAAAGAGACGGAAATACCCCACTCCCGCATTATTGATCAATACATCAATATGCTGATTCTCCCTTACAATCTGCTGCAAGGCAGTACGCCATTCTTCAGGGTCATTCAGATCCGCCCTGTAAATCGTACTATTTATCTGGAATCGCTCTTTCAGCTCAATAGCTAACTGCTTTAGCTTTTCCTCGGATCTTGCAACAAGCAGCAATTGATAGCCGGCAGCCGCAGCTTCAACGGCCAGTTCCCTTCCAAGGCCGCTTGAGGCTCCTGTTATCAACAGGCTTTTCTTACTTGCTCCCATATGCAGTACCTCTTTCTGTTTACCCTTCTTACAGGATGATTATGTACGGAAAGCAAACCGGATGGCACTTTCCATCAAGTCAGGCAGCTTGCCAAAACTATAGGTTACTTCAAGCCGCTCTGTCCACTGATGTGCATCCTTACCGTATGGTCCTAAATGAAGCACTGGCATTTGCAGCCCTTCCATCAAGTCAGCTGGCAAAGTGAAGCCTTTCTGCTGCAGCGGCATGTTAGATATTAAATCCTGAATCGCCGTACGCGATGTAGGCTTGCCAATGAAACTTGAATCTGAAAGACCCGGGAAAAACTGTACTTCTTTCAAATCAGCCGAAAAGGTCGCTTTTGCCTCTGATTGGATATTAGAAATCAATTGCCTTACATATGGATCTTTTTTAGAGGAAACCGCAGGATAAAATGGCGGGCTGTAAAAAAGAACGATGACAGGTGCCAGATCATGACACATGCTAACCAGCTCTTTCACAAGCTTAGTCGAAAAATCCCGGTCACCTTCCTTACGCGTCGTTACGAGCCTGTTTTGTCTTCTTTCCACTTCCGCCTTCCCGAACCGTTTGACCGCATGCGCATAAAGTTCTTCATAAAACATAGTCTTAATTTGGAATGCTATTGGCTGAAAAGCACTCGATTTAACCGCAGAAAGATTTGCTTTCTGTTGATAATGTGTCTCTATTTTCCTAGCAGCTCGCTCCATTGCTTGCTTTAATTTCATATTGATCTCTTGAATGGATTGTTCTAAAAACAGTACGTTGTACATCGTGACTGCAGATACAGGCGTCTGCACAGAATATGCTTCTTTCAAATCGCGCAGCATCAAGCTAACTGGCGGCGGAGTCACTTCTCCGTCCACTTCTTCTATGAAGGATTCCTGAAGCTCCAATTCCTGTGACAAATAACTGATCATAAGATTAGCATTCAAACCACCAAACGGTTCACCAACATGCGTTTCCTTACCATAGCAAAAGAAACCTGGTAGCACTTTTCCTATGGATCCGCTATACATATAATTACCTGTATCACCTGGGTATTTGCTGAACACAGGTTCTCCGTTCATGCATAATTTGTATACCAGCTCCTCCGTTATCTGCAGCTGCTGCAAAATTTCAAGGGCGCGCAGCATTCCGGCAGAATTCACTTCTTCGTCGGGCACAGTCAACAATAGGATATTTCCGTCGAACGCAGCATCCATCGCGCGTTCCAGCATAGAAAGATGGATTGCCAGACCAGCTTTCATATCCATCGTTCCTCTGCCAAAAAGCCATTCTCCCTGCTGCATTTCCTTTTTTATATAAGAAGGCAGTTCCACTTCATCATTCAAATAAGCCGCAGTCAGGTCATGCACCTTTGTGGCAAGATGCTGGTAGGTGCCAAAGTCCTCTGTTCCGACGACATCAAAGTGACTGAGCAAGATAATAGTATCTTTTTTGTCAGATTTCTTAACTAATGCTGTGAGGAGCTGACGGCCGTCCTTCAGCGGATGAAGCTGCAAATGAGCTGGGTTCTGCTGGAAATAAAGCTTTTGTTCCAGAAGGGCATGAACATGCTCAGGAAAACGGATTTCTTCTGGAGAACCTGTAATACTCTCAATTTCAACAAGCTCTGCCAGTAGTGCTATTAATTCGTCCTTCGATTGCCACTGTTTCATGCATGCACGTCCTTTCAAATTGACTTTTGCCAGTTTTTCTCGCACAATTCAACTATACGTCCAAGTTCGGGGTGAAACCATGTCTACCAAAATATTTGCACATCGCGGTGCCAGCAAATATGCACCGGAAAATACGATGGCCGCTTTTCGGCTGGCAGAACTGATGCAGGCTGATGGCATCGAAACCGATGTGCAGCTGACGAAAGACCAAATACCAGTCATCATTCATGATGAAAGCATCAATCGCACGACCAATAAACGTGGTTTGATTCGGAAGCTTACATATGAAGAATTGCTCCAGGCGGATGCTGGAGCTTGGTTCTCACGCGACTATGCTGGTGAAAGAATCATATCATTAGATGTGTTTCTGCAATGGATCAAAAAGACTCCTATGCTACTCAATCTGGAGCTGAAAACGAATAAGTATCCATACCCTGGTATCGAGGAGATCGTCTTGCAGCGCCTTTCGGATCATGGAATGAAAGACAGGACGATCATATCAAGCTTTAACGCGGATACTATCCGTCGTATATCTGATCTGGATGATGGTATAGATACAGGCTTTCTTACTTCAAGGCGCCCCCGTCAGCTTTTTTCATTGATGGAAGAAATCGGAGCGAAAGCCTTACACCCAAAATACCGTTTGCTGAACAAGAAACTTATTCAAGAGTGCGAGCAGCATAATGTACCGATTCGGGTATATACAGTCAACCAGCCAGTTTATATACTACGTGCTCTTGAAGCGAAATGTGATGTTATCATCTCGGATGTGCCAGATCGTGCACTAGAATTGCAAAAGGGCTATATCACTAGTTAATCAAACAATCGGAGGTCCTACAATGGCTACACCTAAATTATTTCAACCAATCACATACAAAAACTGTACCTTTAAAAATCGCATTGTCGTCTCCCCGATGTGCATGTACAGCGTCGAAGAAAAAGATGGCAAAGTCACCCCTTTCCATATCACCCATTATGAAAGCAGGGCGATTGGGCAAGCTGGACTTGTTTTCTTGGAGTCTACGGCTGTTACACCAGAAGGAAGAATTTCTGATCAGGATCTTGGCATCTGGTCTGATGAACATATAGAAGGACTTCGCACCATCAGTGAAAGAATTCAAGCGCATGGCAGCAAAAGCGGCATCCAGCTTGGTCATGCCGGCAGAAAATCAAGAGCGGAAGATCCAATTGTCGCACCAAGTAATTTGCCATGGGATGGTGAATCCGTCGCACCGGAAGCTTTGACAGAAGAAAAGATAAACGAATTGGTCGATTCTTATCGTAAGGCTGCAATTCGTGCGAAGGAAGCAGGATTCGATGTGATTGAGATCCATGCTGCTCATGGCTATTTGATCAATCAGTTTCTATCTCCACTTACAAACAAGCGAATTGATGCCTATGGCGGAGCCCGTGAAAATCGGTACCGTTTTCTCCGAGAAGTACTCGATGCGGTCAAACAGGTTTGGGATGGTCCATTGTTCGTCCGTATTTCAGCGGATGAATATGCAGAAGGCGGAAACGGTATAAATGATTTCATTTACTACAGCATTGAAATGAAACGACAAGGTGTCGATTTAATCGATTGCAGCACAGGGGGAGTCGTTCCAGAGGGTCCATCCACTGTGTATCCGGGCTATCAAGTAGTTCATGCAGAACGGATACGGAAGCATGCTCTTGTCGATACTGCAGCTGTCGGCTTGATTACAAACGGACAAATGGCTGAGGAGATATTGCAAAATGAACGCGCCGATCTTGTCTTCATTGCGCGCGCTATGCTGCGAAATCCTTATTGGCCGCTCGAAGCTGCCGAACAGCTGAATTATAGATTGGAAGCACCAGCCATGTATAAACGAGGCTGGTAACTGCAGGAGGCTTTTATTATGGAATTACATTTTCTTGGAACAGGTGCAGGATTGCCGTCAAAAGATCGGAATGTGACGAGCATCTGTCTGTCAATGCCACAGGAGCGGCAAGCAGTTTGGATGTTCGATTGCGGCGAGGCCACCCAGCATCAGCTGCTTTACTCACCGTTAAAGCCGGGTAAAATCGAAAAAATCTTCATCACCCACATGCATGGGGATCATATATATGGATTGCCTGGTTTGTTATCAACCCGTTCGTTCCAGAAGTCCGACCTGCAGCTGGAAGTCTACGGCCCGCAAGGCATCAGGGAATTTATCGAAGTCTCCTTGCGTGTCAGCGGAAGTAATGTGGCAAGTTCCCTCATCATCCACGAGATTGAACCCGGGCGAATTTTCGAGGATGAAGGCTGGACAGTCGATGCCGTTAAGCTTTCCCACGGTATTCCATGTCTCGGATATATTGTGGAGGAAAAAGCCGTGCAAGGAGAACTTAAAGTGGACAAGCTCAGACAAATGGGCATCTCCCCCGGGCCGATTTATCGCCAAATCAAAGATCAGGAAATCACTGACTTGCCTGATGGGCAGCAAATCAAAAGATCGGATGTTGTCGGTCCGGATAAGCCAGGCAGGAAAATAGTTATTTTAGGTGACACAACCTATCTGCCAGAGCTTAAGGACTCTGTGGAAGATGCTGATATTCTCGTTCATGAGGCAACCTTTTCAGCAGATGAACCGGAAATGGCGAAGGCTTACGGGCACTCTACAGCTATACAAGCAGCAAGCTTGGCCAGAGATGCAAATGTGAAAAAATTAATCCTGACGCATATATCTGCACGATATCATCAAGACGATGCACAGATATTGGCAGAACAAGCTCGGACTGTTTTTCTGAAAACAGAGCTAGCAGAAGATATGCGCGTTTTCGATATACCAAAAAATAGCAGCGATTCATAAGAATCGCTGCTATTTTGTATAGTCATCAAGAAAATCCTTTTGAAAGCTTGTCCTCATGCTATCTGACGACGATGAGTGTAAAGTACGGAATGGATTTTTCCCAAACTTTGCTGTCAGCTGGTCGATAACTTGATATAGCCCCTCTTTTGATGCTTCTTTTTCATATGTGAACAAATCTAGCTGTTTCCCGACTTCTTTCTTCTCTGCCACATCAAATACACTGACCCCTAACAGACGGATTGGTTCCCCGTTCCAATGCTTCTGCAGCAAGGACTGCGCATGACTGAATACCTCATTCGCCGACTCCATGAAATTTGGGAGTTTCATACTGCGCGTGATCGTCTTACGATCATGATAACGGATCATCAGCTGAATACCTTTTGCGATTGCTTCCTTCCTATGCATCCGTTTTTCCACACTTTTGGACAAATCCAGCAGAAGTTTATCCAATTCTTTATCATCTGTCGTATCGTGCGGAAGCGTCTGCGAGCTCCCGATGCTTTTGAAGCTGTGCACTGCTTCTGGATCGACCGGTCTGTCATCCAAGCCATTGGCCCGATTAGCCAGCCTCTCCCCGTTTACACCGAAAACACGTTTCAACTGGTAGATGTCCTTTTGAGCTAAGTCACCAATCGTCTTAATACCGAGTGAGCGCATCTTCTCTGCAGTCTTCTCTCCGACCCCGTGCATTTCTTCGATTGGAAGCGGCCATAGCAGCTCAGGTATATCACGCTTTCGCAATACTGTGATACCAAGCGGCTTCTTCATGTCCGAAGCCATCTTTGCTAGAAATTTGTTCGGAGCGATCCCGATACTGCAAGGTAGATCCAGCTCTTTCATGATACGTTTCTGAAGCGATTGGGCGATCTCCAACGAAGATCCCAAATGGGCACAATCCGTCACATCCATATATCCTTCATCTATGGAAACCGGTTGAATGACTGGCGTAACTTCCTGCAGGATTTTGAACATTTCACTGGATGCTTTCCGATACCGTTCAAAGTTTGGGCGCAGCACGAGCAATTCCGGACATAGGCGTCTAGCTTCCCAAAGTGTCATCGTCGTACGAACACCCCTCTTCCTCGCTTCATAGCTGCTGGTTACGACGATACCTTTCCGCTCGGCAGGATTTCCGCAGATTGCAAGCGGTTTTCCACGGAGTGATGGATCGAATGCCATTTCAACCGAAGCATAAAAACTATTCATATCCACATGGAAAATCGCCCTTCCTTTTGGCTGCATGCTGTCCCTCCTCTCAATGCGAACTGTCGTTCTTATTATAACATGTTTGCATATAAAATAGGAGGCATGAGCCTCCTATTATCAACTGTTCGCTACCTCACGGATGATGCTAGCAACCATTTCAGCTGTTTTAACCAATTCGCTTACTGGTATGCGTTCATTAGTCGTATGAATTTCTTCATAGCCGACAGACAGATTGACAGTCGGGATACCGAAGCCGGCAATCACGTTTGCATCACTGCCGCCGCCGCTTCTTGTAAGGTTACTGTCACGGCCGATGCTTTTCGCAGCTGTGCGAGCTACTTCAACGACTCGGTCGCCAGCTTTTTGTTTGTAGCCTGGATACTCAACTTTGATTTCTACTTCCGCACGTGCACCCATACTTTCAGCTGTTTGTTCAAATGCCTGCTTCATCTTCTGCACTTGCGCTTCCATTTTGCTTGCTTCAAGCGACCTAGCTTCTGCCAGAATTTCGACATAATCACAAACAATATTCGTCTGTTTGCCTCCAGCGAATCTGCCTATATTCGCAGTAGTTTCATCATCGATTCTACCAAGCGGCATTTTAGAAATTGCTTTGGCAGCTACAGTGATGGCTGAAATCCCTTTTTCAGGCGCTACACCTGCATGCGCAGTCTTGCCATATACTTTCGCAAGCACAGAGGCACGAGTTGGTGCTGCAACAACGATGTCACCAACTGGGCCATCACTATCAATGGCATACCCAAACGAAGCAGTGAGCAGGGATGAATCAAGCGCGCGGCTTCCAATAAGACCAGCTTCCTCACCTGCTGTTATCACGAATTGAACAGTGCCATGCGGCAACTCCTGTTCCTTATAAACTTTGATTGTTTCAAGAATAGCAGCGAGTCCAGCTTTATCATCAGCACCGAGAATCGTTGTTCCGTCACTCGTAATGTACCCGTCTTTGATCTGTGGTTTGATACCTTGACCGGGAACCACTGTATCCATATGAGAAGTAAAATAGATCGTTTCAGCGGATTCGACATTCCCTTTCCAGGTACAAACCAAGTTATTTGCTCCATGGCCGGTTTTCGTCATTGAGTCATCTTCTTGCACTTGTACACCTAGTTCAGTGAATTTTCTTTTCAACACTTCAGCAATCTCTTTCTCGTTACCTGTCTCCGAGTCAACTTGAACCAATTCAAAGAACTCTTCAACTAAACGATTTTCATTTATTTTTATCATGATTATGTACTCCTATTCTATCTATTGGTTTCTCCTTGTCCCCTTACCCGCTTCCCTGTACAATGGACATAAACAGATAAGGGGGCTCCATTCCATTGGCCAAGCATAATAAAAAAAGATCCAAACAAAATATCGCAATGAAATTCATGGTTTACTTGATGATATTCACGATGCTTATTTCCACTCTCGCAATCACCCTGAGCTATTTTGTCTTCTAGGAGACAAAATAGCTCCATCTTCTATCCCAATTTCTTCAAATGACTTCCAGCCTGTCATTATTCTTACCTTCGTCCCGACAGGAACCTGTTTATACAATTCTTCAACATCTTCGTTTCGCATCCGTATACAGCCTGCTGAGACTCGGCTGCCGATGGACTCCGGTCTATTCGTCCCATGAATTCCGAAAGTACGACCTTGCGTATCATTAGCGTTAAAACCGATCCATCTGCTTCCTAGCGGGTTGTCTTTGTCTCCGCCAGCAATTCCTTTTCGGGAGTAGCCAGGGTATTCCGTTTTGAACAAAGTGAGAAATATCCCTTCCGGTGTCGACTCCGGCTTCTTTCCAGTAGCTACCGGATAAACCTTGATTACTTCCCCATTATCCAAAAAAGCAAGCTGGTTTGTTGTTTTATTAACAATGATTAGCGGCCTTCCCGGCATAGGATTCTCACCGAATGGCCATAACGGAGACAAAATTGACAGACAGGTGAAAGCTATTAGCAACGTGCGCATAAGCACATCCCCTTTTCAAATGGTGATGTGCTTATTGTTGCTCCTTCTGTCTATTTCTATGTTGCACATCGCTTTCTTTGAACGATTGTTTCAGCTCCAGGTAATTCTCCATTTCATACAACAACTGTAACAAGTGGGCACGCGTTTCGAATTCCTCTCTTGTCTTAGGGAGGGGATCCTCATCAAAAGACTGCCGTAATGACTCGAGTTCTTCCAGGAACAAGACTGCTGTATTACCCGGGTGCACGGAATCAGCAAGACCGGAAAAGAAATGAGCCAGCTGCCCACACTGGGAATAAGACGTCTCCGGAAGCCTGCTGATTAGCGGCAGGATTCTTTTCAATATGGCAAATTGCTTCGTACGCATCTCAAAGTAATCATAATACGGATGCTCTGACCTGAGCACATGATTCTCCACATCCCTGCCGACTAGCTGGTTTGCTTCCTTCAGTACCTTTTCGGTCTGAGTGATTTCTTCTCCTGACCACGACTGGTCACCATCACGCAGATACAAAGCAATCTCTTCTAAGATCTTCGTAAAATTACGCTCCAGAATAATCTGCTTCCGACGGATCGTTGCTTCCAGGCTGGGCATATACAAGTTCACAATGAGAGCCACGCCTATTCCGACTGTTATGAGTATAATCTCATTGATGATCAAATCCAGCGTGATATTATGGGAATTGTATAAGTGCAAAATGATAACAGCACTTGAGACGATTCCAGGCGAGACTCGCACCATGACAGTGACCGGAATGAAGACAAGCAGCAGAATGCCTATGCTGATCGGGTGGAAGCCGATTGTCTCGAATATGACGAATGAGAGTACGATTGCCAGCAGACAGGCGGCCACTCGATGCCAAGCGGCCAGAAAAGATTTCTTCCTTGTTACTTGGGTACACAAAATCGTCAGGATACCTGCTGAAACACTGTTTTCCAGCTGCAGAAGCTCCGCTATCCATATCGCAAGCGGTGTTCCTACGGCCGTCTTAATCGTTCGGTAACCTATTCTCACAATGGTACTCCTCATCAAAAGTGATCAAAAGCAGAATAGCCCCTCATCCAGATGGATGGGGACTTTTTCTGTCAAACTTCTTTACAATGCTCATCGAACAATGATTGCAGTTTATTGACTACCTCCATTGGCTCATGACCTTCGATGTCATGACGTTCGATCATTGTAACGATTTCGCCGTCCTTCAAGAAAGCAAATGACGGAGAGCTTGGCGGAAAGCCAGTGAAATATTCCCTTGCTCTTTCAGTCGCTTCTTTATCTTGACCTGCGAAAACTGTCACAAGCTGATCAGGGCGTTTGTCATAATGCAGACTATGCGCAGCTGCCGGGCGAGCAATTCCGCCGGCACATCCGCAAACGCTGTTGATCATTACAAGTGTCGTCCCGGAGTTCTTAAGTGTGGAATCCACTTCTTCCGGTGTAGTTAATTCCGTATATCCTGCATCGGTAAGATCCTTCCTAGCAGTTGTTACGATATCATTCATATACATTCTGAAATCTGCCATCGGTATTCCTCCTTTTACACTGTTTTAAGTGTATCAGCAATTTCAGTCTCTTTCAATTTCTATGACCTTCTCAGTAAACCGGCATCGTTGACTCGGATACGTTCTCCAGAATCTCTTTCACTCTAGCCATGAATTGTCCGCAAATGAGCCCATCAAGAACACGATGATCCAAGCTGAGACACAGATTCACCATATCCCGGGCAGCGAACATATCATTGATGATGACTGGTCGCTTTACAATCGATTCCACTTGCAATATCGCTGCTTGCGGATAATTGATGATCCCCATGCTTTGGACTGAACCAAAGGAGCCAGTATTGTTCACCGTAAACGTTCCTCCTTGCATGTCAGCAGCTGTCAGTTTGCCTGTACGAGCTTTCTTGGCAAGGTTTGTAATTTGTTTTGCGATACCTTTTACGCTTAGATCATCTGCCGATTGAATAACCGGAACAAACAATTCCTGGTCTTTCGCTACTGCAATGGAAATATTGACTTCGTCGTGCTGGATGATTTTATCGCCAGCCCATGAGCTATTCAGCTGCGGGAATTCTTTTAGCGCCTGCGCGACAGCTTTTACGAAGAAACTGAAGAAAGTAAGTGAATATCCTTCTTTTTCTTTAAAGGTATCCTTCACCTTATTACGGTAGGCAACCAGATCGGTAACATCTACTTCCACCATCATCCATGCATGCGGAATTTCAGTTGCTGCTTTAACCATATTGTTTGCGATGGCTTTTCTAACACCTGTAACTGGTATGGATTTACCAGCAGCATCTGTTTGTGTCACTTGTGCTGATTCAGTTGTCTGCTCACGAACAGATGATGGAGCCTCTGCAGCTGCTGTTTGCTTCTGCTCTTGTTTTTGCGGCTTTTCACCGGAGGCAATGATTGCTTCGACGTCCTTACGGGTGATTCGTCCGCCTTTTCCGCTGCCTGTAATTGCTGTAAGGTCTAGTTCATTTTCTTGCGCAAGCCGCATGACCGCAGGCGAATAACGTGATTTCATCGCAGTATCAGCAGAAGTGTTGCTGATTGTTGATTCTTCTGCTGAAGGAACTGGATCTGCTGTTGCTTCCTTTTTATCCCCTGCTTCTTCTGTTTCGATTGTACAAATCAGAGCCCCTACTTCGACCGTATCACCTTCAGATGCAATCAATTCTTTGATTACACCCGTGAAGCTGCTGGGGATTTCTGCATTGACTTTATCTGTCATTACTTCTGCAATGGCATCATATTTACTTACTTGGTCGCCTGGTTTGACAAGCCAAGTATTGATCGTTCCTTCTGTAACACTTTCACCAAGCTTTGGCATTGTTATTTTTTCTATCGTCATCATTACACCTCGTTTAGAATTCCGCTAATTCCCGCATGGCTGCTTCCACTTTTGCAGGATTGACCATGAAGTATTTCTCTGTACTAGGCGCATAAGGCATCGCTGGCACATCCGGTGCCGCCAGTCGCTGAATCGGAGCATCCAAATCGAAGAGGCAATTTTCTCCGATGATAGCTGCAACTTCTCCAATGATCGATCCTTCTTTGTTATCTTCTGTTATCAGCAAAACTTTCCCAGTCTTGGAAGCTGCCTCGATGATTGCCTCTTTATCAAGTGGATATATGGTACGCAAATCGAGGATATGTGCTTCTATACCTTCTGCAGCAAGCTTTTCGGCTGCCTGCAGTGCGAAATGAACACATAACCCGTACGTGATAACGGTAATATCGGAACCCTCGCGTTTCACATCTGCTTTTCCGATCGGCAGTGTGTAAGGATCAGCGGGCACTTCACCCTTGATAAGACGATAAGCACGTTTATGCTCAAAGAACAATACTGGATCCGGGTCTTGGATAGCTGCTTTCAAAAGACCTTTTGCATCATAAGGCGTCGAAGGCATCACAATTTTCAATCCAGGCTGGTTTGCGAAAACCGCCTCTACGGATTGGGAATGATACAAAGCACCATGTACACCTCCACCATATGGAGCACGTATCGTAACCGGACACGTCCAATCATTGTTAGATCGATAACGGATTTTCGCTGCTTCTGAGACGATTTGGTTAACTGCCGGCATGATGAAATCAGCGAACTGCATTTCAGCAATCGGCTTTAACCCATACATAGCAGCACCTACTGCAACACCGGCTATTGCCGATTCAGCTAGCGGTGTATCCAATGCGCGGTCTGCCCCGAATGTATCATATAAGCCATCTGTAGCTCGGAACACACCGCCTTTTTTTCCGACATCTTCTCCTAATACGAATACTTTTTCATCTGCTTCCATTTCTTCACGCATCGCCTGCGTAATTGCCTGGATATAGGACATTACTGGCATTGTTTCTCCCCCTTAATCGGCATACACATGAAGCAATGCGGATTCCGGTTCCGGATCTTCAGCATGCTCAGCATAGTCTGTTGCTTCATTTACGATTTGTTTGATTTCTTCTTCCATTTGGTTTTCCAATTCTTCCGTCAGCACGCCAACTTCACGAAGATACGCACCGAATGTCAGCAAGCCATCTTTTTTGCGTTCTGCCTCGACTTCTTGCTTTTCACGGTATGTCATATCATCGTCATCACTGGAATGCGGTGTAAGACGGTATCCCACTGTTTCGATGAGCGTCGGTCCTTCCCCATTCAGTGCACGCTCACGCGCTTCTTTCACTGTTTGATAAACAGCTAAAGGATCATTTCCGTCAATCGTGTATCCAGGCATGCCATATCCTTGAGCACGGTCGGACACATTGACGCAGCCGAGCTGTTTTTCCTGCGGAACACTGATGGCATATTTATTGTTTTGAACCATCGTTATGACTGGTAATTTATGAACACCTGCAAAGTTCAAACCTTCGTGGAAATCACCTTGGTTTGAAGAACCCTCACCTAATGTCACAAAGCTGACGAGCTGTTTCTTCTCCATTTTGGCAGCTAGCGCAAAACCGACAGCATGCGGCACCTGTGTTGTCACTGGTGAAGAACCAGTGACGATTCGAGAAGATTTTTTCCCGAAATGCCCAGGCATCTGACGACCGCCTGAGTTAGGGTCTTCGGCTTTCGCAAACGCGGAAAGCATCAAATCCTTTGCAGTCATACCAAATGGCATTACCAATCCTAAGTCGCGGTAATAGGGCAAAAGATAATCAATCTCCCTATCCAGCGCCATTGCAGCACCAACCTGTGCAGCTTCCTGTCCTTGACAAGAGATAACAAACGGTATTTTACCGGCTCTGTTCAAGAGCCACATACGTTCATCCACTCTTCTTGCCAGGAGCATCCATCTATACATTTCCAATACTTTTTCGTCTGATATTCCAAGAGAAGCATGTCTTGTTTCTGACATCGCCGCTCCCCCTTTCTTCAATATCTTAGCCATGGATTTGCTCTCCATCGACCGCAAGTGCCGCTTCTCCAATAATTTCCGAGAGTGTCGGATGCGGATGGATCGTCTGACCAATTTCCCAAGGTGTCGCATCAAGCAGTTTGGCAAGCGCAGCTTCTGAAATCATGTCAGTCACGTGTGGACCAATCATGTGAACACCAAGCAAATCGTTCGTCTTTTCATCGGCGATTATCTTAACAAAGCCTTCTGTCTCACCATATACCAAAGCTTTTCCGATAGCTTGGAAACTCATTTTCCCAGTCTTGACACTATGACCTTCTGCTTTCGCTTGTGCCTCTGTCAATCCGACGCTTGCCGTTTCTGGAAAGCTATAGACACAAGCCGGAACCATGCTGTAATCCAAGCTTTCCGTCTGAACACCTGCAATATGCTCAACCGCAATCATGCCCTCCCTGGAGGCAACATGTGCCAGCTGCATACCGCCAATCACATCACCGATTGCATAAATATGGGATTCATTCGTTTGGTAAAAATTATTTGTCTGGATAAACCCTTGCTCTGATAACTGGATATCGGTATTTTTGAGCCCGATGTCCCCGACATTTGCTGTACGGCCAACAGAGACGAGAATTTTATCAGACACAAAAACTTGCTCTTCCCCATTCATCTGTGCTGTGACTGTCACGCTGCTGTCACCAGCTTCAGCACTCTCCACTTGCACATTCGTATGGATTACGATGCCTCGCTTTTTAAGCTGCTTAAACATTTCCTTGCTGATCTGTTCGTCCTCTGTTGGAAGAATACGGTCCTGATACTCGAGTATGGTAACCTTTGTACCGAGATCATGAAGCATCGATGCCCACTCGATCCCGATTACACCTCCGCCGATAATTGTCATGCTTTCCGGAAGTTCCTGCAGCGCCAACGCGCCTTCAGAACTAAGGATTTTTGATTCATCAAAATCGATACCCGGTAAGGAACGCGGAGAGGAACCTGTCGCAACGACTACGTTTTTCGGAAGTAGAATTTCATTTTCACTGCCGTCAGCAAATTCCACAGAAATCGTTCCTGCCGTTGGAGAGAAGATGGAAGGTCCGAGAATACGGCCGTATCCTTGGAAGACGTCAATTTTCCCTTTTTTCATCAAATGCTGAACCCCGCGATGCAGCTGATCGATGATTTTTTCTTTTCTTTGCTGTACCCCTGAAAAGTCCAGACGCACATCTGATGTTTGTATACCGAAAGCTGCTGCTTCCTTTGTCTGCCGGTAGACTTCAGCCGAACGGAGCAATGCCTTGGATGGGATGCATCCTCTATGCAAGCAAGTTCCGCCAAGCTCTGCTTTTTCCACTATTGCTGTTTTTAACCCTAACTGGGAAGCACGGATGGCGGCCACGTAACCGCCCGTACCGCCTCCTAAGATGACAATGTCATATTCTCTTACCATTGTTTCTGCCTCCTATACGACATAAACTTTCGCCGCTTCTTCTTTTCGCATGACACGAAGCGCGCCTTCTGTCAGGGCACGAAGCTCGTTTTCGCCTGGATACACAAGCACATCGGCAATCCAGCTCACCCGATCCTTCATCATCAAGATGAACAGCTCGTCATGTGCAAGACCTCCAGTCACTGCAATGGCATCTACTTCCCCTGAGAGAACAACGCTCATTGCCCCGACCTCTTTCGCTGTTTGATACACCATGCCTTCAAAAATCATCTTTGCCTCTTTATCACCTTTTTTGATCCTGTCAGCGATAAGTCTTCCATCATTTGTACCGAGGTAACCCATGAATCCGCCCTTGGTCGTCAGCATTTTCATCAGCTGATCCTTTGTGTAGGAACCGCTCAGCGCCAGCTCTATTAAATCTCCGGCAGGAACTGTCCCTGCCCGTTCAGGCGTATAAGGCCCTTCCCCGCTCAAACCATTGTTCACATCGATCACGCGTCCATGATGATGCGCACCGACAGTAATGCCGCCACCAAGGTGAACGACAATAATATTCGATTCCTCGTAGCTCTTATCTTTGGCAGCTGCCGCTTTTCGTGCAATAGCCTTATGGTTCAATGCATGGAAGATGCTCTTTCTCTCCACACCAGGCAAACCGGAAAGCCGTGCCAGCGGATCCAATTCATCAACCACGACAGGATCGGTGATGAAAGCCGGTATCTGAAGGCTGCTTGCGATTTCATAAGCAATCAATCCTCCCAAATTGGAGGCATGTTCACCATTATAGCCCGTTTTAAGATCAGCAAGCATCGCTTCGTTCACACGGTATGTACCGCCCTCAAGCGGACGGAGCAGTCCGCCGCGTGCACAGACCGCAGTTAGCTTGGACACGTTAATACCTTCGAAATCCAATGCATCCAAGATGATTTGTTTCCGAAATTGGTACTGATCCATTACTCTTTCATATCCGCCGATATCTTCTAAATCATGGCGGATCACTCGTTCAAAAATGTTATGCTCGTCATCAAACACACCGATTTTCGTAGAAGTAGAACCTGGATTAATAGCTAAAATACGGTTTTCTGCTTTCTGCACGCGGTTTCCCCCTCGTTTTTATCTTCTGCTTAAAGTATGATGACCGTTACGCAGGAATTGGCTTCTGGATCTGCGCATTGTTTCAATTCTTTCTTCAGCCATTCTATCAGCAGCAATACTAGTCGGAATGTCATCACGCTTAGCGATTTCGAATACGCGCTGCAAGCTGTCATAAATTGTCTCTACTTTACGAAGCGCACGCTCTCTGTTATAGCCATGCAATTCGTCCTCAACGTTGATAACACCGCCAGAGTTGATCACATAATCTGGTGCGTACACAATGCCGCGTTCGAATAGGATCTGTCCATGATGTTCTTCTTTCAGCTGGTTGTTCGCAGCTCCAGCTACTACTTTCGCTTTCAATACACGCAATGTATCATCATTGATTACTGCGCCTAGAGCACAAGGAGCAAAGATATCACATTCGACACCATAAATATCATCAGGATCTACCGCTGTTGCTCCGAATGTTTCTACTGCTTTTTGTACGGCTTCCTTGTTAATGTCAGTAACAATCAGCTTGGCACCTTCTGCATGGAGATGCTCACACAAAGCATAAGCAACATTCCCAATACCTTGGACAGCAATTGTTTTTCCTTCCAAGCTGTCATCACCAAATGCTTCTTTAGCAGATGCCTTGATTCCTTTGTATACGCCATAAGCTGTTACTGGCGACGGGTTGCCTGAAGATCCAGATTCTGCAGAGATACCTGTTACGAAATCCGTTTCAGTATGGATAAGTTCCATATCCTCTACTGTAGTACCAACATCCTCTGCTGTAATGTAGCGTCCATTCAAAGATTGTACGTAACGTCCGAATGCACGGAACATCGCTTCGTTCTTGTCTTTTTTCGGATCCCCGATAATAACCGTTTTTCCTCCGCCAAGATTCAGTCCAGCTGCAGCATTTTTGTACGTCATGCCTTTTGCCAGACGAAGTGCATCAACGATTGCCTCTTCTTCAGTTGCATAAGTCCACATTCTAGTACCGCCAAGAGCCGGACCGAGAGTTGTATCATGAATTGCGATGATCGCTTTCAAACCGGATTCTTTGTCCTGGCAAAGGACTAGCTGTTCGTAATCGTATTGTTCCAACGTTTCAAAGATCTTCATCTTAGTTCCTCCTAGGCAAGTGATGCTGCCGCTATCGCGAAGCATATTGCATAATATTTACTAGTGCTGTCGTCCGCTCGAGATGTAAGGATGACAGGTGAATTTGTTCCGATAAGTAAAGAAGCACTTACGGCTCCTGCTGTATAAGTGAATGATTTGTAAAGCATATTTCCGCTTTCGATTTCCGGTACCATTAGGATGTCTGCATCTCCCGCAACAGGTGAATCTATTTTCTTGATGGCAGCAGATTGGGCAGATAATGCACTATCGAGTGCGAGAGGCCCGTCAATCTGGCAATCCTTAATCTGTCCGCGCTGCTGCATGACAGATAGCAGCGCCGCATCAGTTGTCGCCGGCATGGCCGAGTTCACCTTTTCCGTAGCGGCAAGTGCGGCGATCTTCGGTTCTGCGTGGAGCATCTTAACATAGATAGATACGGCATTATCCAAAATCTTCTTCTTTATCTCCAGCGATGGCGCGATATTTATACCTGCATCCGTCAGGAAAAGCAATTTATGATAAGAAGGAATATCGAAAATGGCGAGCTGGGACAGGATGCTCCCTGGTTTAAGCGTCGTTTTATCTTTCAATATCTTACCTGCCAGCACGTCAGTACTGACAATTCCTTTCATCAGCAAATCCGCTTTGCCTGATTTCCAGGCTTCTATTGCCATATCTGCGGCTCTGTCTGCAGATGATGCATGAATACACGTGATTTCCTCTTCTGTCAGCTGTTCTTCCTTTATATACTGCTTTAGCCGGTCAATATCTCCATACAGCAGAAACGTTGCCAGCTGCTGATCGGTCGCTTTTTTTACTGCCTTAAGAATGGAAGGGTCGTCCGCAGCTGCGATTGCAATCGAAAATCCTTGCTTCGCAGCTGCCATTTTTTCAAGAGCGGTAAACTTATGCATCGTATTCTTCCTTCCCCCATTATGAAAAATCTTGCATGCCACTTCTATCAAAATCATATTTATCCATCTTATAGTATAGATTACGAATCGACACTCCAAGCTGATCTGCCGTCGCTTTTTTGTTAAAGTCGTTCGCCCGCAAAGCAGATTCAATCAGCTTCTTCTCCAAGTTCTCCACCTGTTCCTGTAACGTGCCCGCTAAGGATTGCTGATCCAAGGAAGACATCTGCAGATGCTTCGGAAGGATAACATGTTCCGTCTTCTCCATAAATGTCATCGCTTGGGCTATGGTTGTTTCCAGCTCTTTTACATTATGGAACCATTTCTTGTCTTTCAATACGTCTATTGATGCTTCAGAAACAGATTGAACCGAACATTGCAGCAGCTGATTCTGCTTGTGGACAATTGTGGATAACAATCCTTCGAAATCTTTCATCCGTTCGACTAAAGCCGGAATATAGATTGTTATACGCTTCAGTCTTTCAAAAAAAGGCTCATAAAATCTCTTTTCAAATACTGCGCGTTCTAAAGGATGACGAGCACTGACTATTATCCTGACGTCCACTTTTTTTGATTTACCGGAAGTGCGCTGCAGTTTACCTGTAGCCATGAAATCCGAGAGCTTCTCCTGAATACGAAGCGGCATACCATCAACATCATCAAGAAACAGCGTACCGCCGTCACTTTTTTCTATCATTCCAGTAGAGTGACTGTTGCGCAGAGATCCGAAAAGCTGTTTTTCCAAACTCTCTTCATCACCGACTGTACAATCGATACGGATAAACGGCCGATGACGTCGTTTGCTTTCATTATGAATGATAGCTGCAAACATACCCTTGCCTACACCGGCATCTCCACGCAAAAGACAAGGCGCATCCGCATTGACAGCGAATTTGACTTGTTCAAGTGTTACCTGCATCGTTTCCGAATCAGATATGACATCCTTCAGTGTGTACTTGTTTTCCAAACTGCGGATAATCTTCCGGGCCCGCTGCACTTCATCCTGCAGTTCATGCAGCTCCGAGATATCGTGCAGGACCCCCACGCTCCCGCGCAGTTTCCCATCAACAATGATTGGTGCCGCATTGACCATCATTTCCTTACCATGCTTACCGACACGCATCCGGGCACCCGTAGCTGGTCTGCGTGTCCGAAGAACCTGCATATGCAAGCTCTCCCCTTCCATGATGTCTGTCACTGCCGGTTTTCCGACAATCTGTTCAGGAGTATATCCTGTCAGACGCGTATAGGCAGGATTAACAATCAAACCAATGCCATTTTCATCTACGACACTGATTGCCTCCTGCGAGGAGTCGATGATAGCTTCCAGCATTGACTTCACTTCTCTAACATCAGTAAGCTTTTCTGCCAAAGCAACGATATCGACCGTTCTCTTCATAACTGTAAAAGCACCGGTTACTTCCTCTTGATCATTTTCCATCGGAGCACAGGTATAGACAATTTCAATACCGGAAGGGAGTCTTAGCTGTTCATCCACATAACGTTCCCTTTTCCGAATGGTTTCTGGCAGCTTGGAATCTGGCATAACAGTTGCTATCGGTTTCCCCAACAATTGACTCTTCTTGCTGCCAAGCAGTTTTTCAGCTGCTTCGTTTATATATATAATTTCGTCCTGGCGATTGACGCACAAGACCCCCTCATGCAAGTACTCCAGCGTTTTACTGCGAAACTGCTGGTTATTATATGTAGAAGTATTCTCTGTCTCTTCTTGAGTTGCGAATGCTAGTATCAGCTGTGCACTTTGTCCGGATATGATCTCCGCCTTGCAGGTAGTCGGTTCAAGATAATCCGCTAATCTCTCTGATGTTTCCAGCACAAAGTCGACATGATCAAGCGCTTCCGCTATCACGTCTTTCCAAAGAGGGATATCTAATCGCTCAGCTTGATATTTCACAATGGCGCTAGGCTGTTTGACTAGCATCCCGATTATCCGGAAGCCTTTTTTTCGTTGGAACAGCTTGATGAATTGGACTGCTTCTTCTCCGGCCCCAACAACGAGTAAATGTTTCAATATGATCACATCCTGCAAAGTTTTGCACATATATAGACTAAACTAGTCTGCAGAAATTAGCAATAATAAGATTTTTGGCATGCAAGGAGTGGCTTTTTATCCGAAGTTATAACTAAATCATACCCCTGACGCAGTCTTTTATTCCGTCAAAAGACCCCAAATATATCCGCGTACTTTTGCGTATTTCGTATTGCAAAGAATTTCATTTATGTATTTCTTTGTTTCATTCGTCCAACGAAGCAAAATCCCGACGCTATTAAAGGATCACCATACCTTGCATAGGCGAAACTTTTAAAGCATTCGTCCTTTGAGCGTCATACAATAGCTTCTTTTATTCTGCAGTATGGAGTAGGTATGGTATTGCCGATATCGCAGTAGTGACCTACAGCTACCACTGATTCTGTATAAATAGATTATTGAGCTGGCAAAAAAAGAATGGCCGAAGAAGGTTTTAGCAACCAAGCAAACAGTAATTCTTGGGGTTTTCGGAGAATTGAAGTAAAAAGAAGAAATAGAAAGCCCTTTCAAAAGATTGAAAGCACTATTAGATAATTGCAATTAAGTTACCTGAAAACACGAACGAAAGAGCAACCCGACTCCAGCTCTACAGAGATAAAGTAAAAAATCCGAACAACGCCAAAGAAGACGCTGTCCGGATTTTTTAATTCTGGAAAAATGCTTGATACAAAGATTGCACTGCTTCATTAATCTGACGTGCTTTGACACCGAACATCAAGGATACTTCAGAAGAGCCTTGGTTGATCATTTCGATGTTTATATTCGCATCACTAAACGCCTTCGTCGCAGTACTTGAAACGCCAATTGTCTCAATCATACCTTGTCCGACAATCATGATCATCGCCAGATCACGATCAATCGATACTTGATCTGCTTTGAGTTCCTCTTTAAGACGACGGACAACTACCGCTTCTTTGTCTGGAGGCAGCTGACTTTCACGCAGAATGACACTCATATCATCGATACCAGATGGCGCATGCTCGAAGGAAATATTTTCTTCTTCAAGTATTTGCAGCAGTTTCCTTCCGAACCCTAGCTCGCGGTTCATTAAGTATTTGCTGATATAGATACTCAAGAAGCCTGTATCACTGGCGATTCCGATTACTGGATTACCGGACACTTTCCTTTCGGCAACTATCATCGTACCAGGCGCAGATGGATTGTTTGTATTTTTCACACATACTGGTATTTTAGCTTGGAAAGCAGGAATCAGCGCTTCATCATGGAAAACTGAAAAACCTGCATAAGACAACTCTCGCATTTCCCGGTATGTCAACGTGTTGATCTCTTTTGGATTATCGACGATATTCGGATTTACACTGTACACGCTATCCACGTCGGTGAAGTTTTCATATAAGGAAGCTTTCACTCCCGCACTTACGATAGAACCAGTAATATCCGACCCGCCTCTTGGGAATGTTGCAAGCTTCCCTTCTTTTGTGTAGCCGAAGAAACCTGGAATGACAAGCACTCCATCACGGTCACGAAGCTTGTATAAAAGCTCAAAGCTCTCATCCAATATTCGAGCACCGCCTAACTCTTCTCTCACTAACAAACCAGCTTCTTGGGGATTCACATAAGCTGCTTGCACTCCTAATTTATTGAGATAAGCACTGAATACTTTGGCAAGAGAATCTTCACCCGTTGCCTTCAACGCATCCATTGTATTAACTGCAGGTATCGAATCAGCCAGGATTCCTTTTAACTGATCCTCTATCTGCTCGATCAAGTTATTATCCAGCTCCAATTCCTCAACGATGACCCGGAAACGCGACAGCACCTTTTCTACCTGTGTACTGACGTCTTCCCCTTTGCTATGTGCTTCTCCTATTGCAATAAGTAAGTCCGTCACCTTCGTATCAGCTTTGTCGCGTTTACCTGGCGCAGAAACGACAATGAATTTCCGCTCCTGATCAGCTTTCACGATTTGTGCTACTTTGCGGAGCTGTTCCGCACTTGCTACTGAACTACCACCAAATTTTGCTACCTTCATGTGTCTCTCTCCATTACGCTTTTTCTTTACTTAGGTAAAATAGTATCACAGAGTTTCTTCCGCTGGCTAGGTGAAAGACATAATTTTGAGAAAAAAGTGACGACATTAGTTTACATAATAATAATACCGTTAACTGTTGTCGTCACTAAAGATAGAAATCCAGCAATTCTAAGGTAAAGAATTACAAAATGACATACTCTATATCAAGCAATATGGATATCTTCTCCAACTGAGAAGCAATGTGCCCGATCGCCAGCGCGCAATGATGTGTCGGAGCTTCCTTGAACCATCTGGTCATATACGCATCTGGATGCTCATCGAAGCTGATATGCGTCTGCGTATTTCCAATTTGCATGATTGGACCATCTATTGCTTTTCCTTCACTGATGATGAATCTGACTTTCCCTTCAACTGTCTGGGTGACATTTAATGTTGTAATCGGACCAGCTTTCACTTTTGCCTCTACTGCCACTCCAGTTCCCTGCTTTCCATGATAAAGACCCATTCCGCGCAATATAGGCTTATCCTTTGCTATAGCAATATGGAACGGACCATCATGCCCCAGCAGGATCGTTCCTTCTGCATAGTCCGTGAGCACAATTTCGGCAAAACTTCCTCCCGCATCGAGTAAGTCGCAGATTTTCATTGCTATATTTGTCTTCAAATCCCCTTCTCCAGCACATGGTATATGCTTGGCTGTCAGAAGACTGTTCCCAACAATCATTCCTGCCTGTAACGCTTCTTCCGAACTTCCTGGCGCACCGTGATAATAGTAAGTCAAAGCATCCAAGTTTCTTTGATCAGCAAGCCCCTCCTCCGCTGCAGCTACTTGAGCCGCCCAATTCAATTGGTTTTCTGTGGGCTTCTTGGCAATCGGATCACTGTGCGAATCATCACTGATTGTAAACACATTTTCTATTTCGGCCCTTTTAGCCTCCACTTCTTTATCCGACACTTGCTCTAACTGCTCTTTCAAATCGCCAATTTCCAATACGTCTACATGAATGCCAAGCTGTGCCTGCAGCATTGTAAAATCAATATACATATCAAGCATACCGCTGTATGTGTTTCCGAGAAAACCGAAGTTACTATATTGCAGGCTGCGCTTCACAGATGCAGCCATCGTCCACTCCTTGATTTGTTTCCAAGCAGCGATTGCCTCCGGTTCCTCAGCTGTCACTTCATTTGCTTTGGAAACAGATGGAGTCTTCCAAAGCCCAAGCAAACCATTCACAACATGGTACGGAATGTTTGCACGGTGAAAAGCATTCGCGAATTCAGGCACTGGGCAAGCGCCGCAATGCGCAAGCCATTCCTCAGTAGACGTCTCTGCATAATTGATTTGACGAGTCGGCTGGAGATTCAGGAAAATGACAGGCGCAGAACAAATTCGATGAATCGGCAGGATGGAAGCACTCGTACAATACGTTGCTGCATGGCAGAAAATAAGGTCCACCTGATTCACTTGAAAATATTCTCCTGCCGTCCTGCCAGCTTGCTCAGAATCTACCAAACCGAAATTGCATACATCTGCCCATTGCTCGATTTGTTCGCTTACATGCTGGTTATACCCGAGCAAACGTTCCTTCAATGACGGAAACTGACCCCAATAAGCCTTTAATCCTACCGAATATAATCCAATTCTTGCTTTCCTCATGCATTCTCCTCCTAATGGTCGTAGATATTAAACTTGCCAGCTATTAATGATTCCGCTTTCAAAATACATCGCCAGCTCATTGAGCCAGCTGACCTTTTCCTCATTAGGATTCGGGATAGGTTTTTCTTAGAAAATCCACCGAATCTCCAATCAAGTCTCTTAAAACATCCTCATCAATATCTGCTGTTTTATTAATATACACACATGCCTTCCCAGTCTTATGCTTACCAAGCTTCTGCAAGTGCGCTTCCCTATCAGGTTCACCAGGAGCCAGATACAAACTAATATTGGCCTTTCTCGGTGAAAACCCAACAAGCGGGGCGTCACCTTCGTGTCCGGTTGCATAACGGTAGTGATAAGAACCAAAACCAATAATGCTCGGTCCCCACATTTTGGCTTCAAAGCCTGTTGTGTCTGTAAAAATATCCAGCAGCTTATAAGCATCTTCTCTTTTTTTAGGATTCTCTACAGCTTCGATGAAATCTAGCACGCTATTGTCTGTTTCCTTTGTTTTTAATTCATATCCCAATTGTTTGTCCTCCTCTATTTTTTATTTTATAAGTAATGGCGTTAGTATTTAATTTGTCTCCTTTTTACTTTTGATGATCTTCCTTTTGAACTGTTAGAGCCGTGGCAATAAAGAATCTATACATATGCGGAACGTTGTGCTCTCTGTTCTTATCTTATTTCCTTGGAATTTATATTTTCCTGCAACAAGCGCTTTTCATCACTATCTTATATAAATCCTCCATTAACACGCAATGTGTGCAATGGCTTTTCCAATCCCCGATGCAGAGGCAGTAATAAGAGCTTTTTTACCTTTCAATCCTAAATCCATGTTCAGCCTCCTCCTTTTGTGTTAGATCCATGTTATACGCTATAGCTTGAGAAGCAAGGGATAGGCTATTCCAATGGTTTTAAGTCCTTATATGTATAAAAGCCGGAGATCTAGTCCCCGGCTATTGTTCTTAATATACATCCTTCCATTCATCGATATTCGATTTATCAAATTTGAATGGGTCTCCAAGCATGATTTGTGTGCCTTCTCCATCCTCGACGACCTCCACTTCACCAAGATCACGTAAATCTACTTTCTCTCCTAGTTCACCAGAGATGTTGCCTTCACCCAATTCATAAGCAGCGTAAGCAGCACCCTTCCCTACATCGATCGGATTCCACAAATACATCCAAGGGCTGACTCCGCTTTCAATGTAGGTCGCCATTTCACTCGGCAAGCCAAGGCCGGTCAAAGCGATTTCGCCTTCCAAACCTTTGTCTGTAAGCACTTTACCTGCTGCAGCAATACCAACAGTCGTTGGTGCGATGATTGCCTTCAAATCAGGATAAGATTTAAGCAACGCTTCTGTTTCAGATACACTTTTATCACGCAAATCGTCTCCGTAAGCTACTTTTACAAGCTCAATATCTTTATATTCATCTTTCTCAAGTTCCTTCTTCATCCACTCGATCCATGTATTCTGGTTCGTAGCCTGGCTCGTTGCGCTTAGAACTGCGATCTGGCCTTCGCCGCCGATCATTTCAGAAACTGCTTCGATTTGTACGCGGCCAATCCGTTCCGGGTTAGCTTGGTTCACATGGATATCACGACTGGCAGCGTTGACTGCTGAATCGACGGACAAAACTTTGATTCCTTGATCCTTTGCCTTTTTCAATGCCGGCTCCAATGCATCTGGATCATTCCCCGCTACCGCGATGACATCCACCTTTTGCGTGATAAGCTGTTCAATAATCTGAATTTGGCCTTCCGCAGTTGGCTGATCTGGTGAGCGCAGAATTACTTCTCCGCCTAATTCCTCGATTGTGCTTTCAAATCCGTCCAGCATTTTCTCACCATATGGATTTCCTGTATTTTTAAATACGAAAGCATATTTCTTTGGTCCATCGTCTGACCCTCCACCAGATGCACCACTTGATTCTGGTGCTCCTTGGCTGCAGGCAGCCAGCAAACATACTAATAGCATCATAGCGATCCATTTGCTCCACTTTTTCATCTCGGTCTCCCCTTCTTATCTATTAGTATCAGCAAGCGCTGGAATACTCACTTCTTTTTCATCATCCCGCCTAGCTTCGGAATGGCAACTGACAGGATGAGCAATGCTCCTACAATGATCAAAAACATTTGACTTGGAAGATTGATAAGCCCAAGTCCATATTGTAAATAGCCGATGATGAAGACGGCTATGACGACACCGAGCACCCGCCCTTTGCCTCCTGCCGTACTTACACCGCCAAGTGCCGCCATTGCAATGATATCCAATTCATACATGGTAGCAATGTTCGGCCGCGTACTGCCCATCCTTGATGTAAGGAATATTGCCGTCACTGCAGCCAGCAACCCTGCCAGCATAAAGACGATCACCTTGACCTTATCTACTTTGATACCAGAAAAAAGGCTGGCGGTCGGATTGTTTCCGATAGCAAAAACCTTTCTTCCAAAAGTCGTCTTGTGCAGTACGATACCGAATAGTAGAGCCAACGCTGCGAATACAATCAGCAGAAACGGTATTCCGAAAACATAACCCCATCCAAAGAATCCGAACCATTCAGGAAAACCTCCTGCTGCTTGGTCTTCCAAAATGATGTAAGCAATTCCCCGGTAAAGGATCATGGTACCGAGTGTAACGATAACTGCCGAAAGCTCTTTGAATTTCACGATCAAAAGTCCATTGACCAGGCCGCATATAGCTCCCGTTGCCAGACAGGCAATGATGGCAACTTCCATCGGCAGACCTGCACTTGTGTAAAGCGTGGCCATGACGACTGATGATAAGGCAACAGTTGAACCTACAGAAATATCGATATCCCGCATGATCATAATCATCGCCATCGGAAAGACGATTAACGCCTTATCGAGGAAAACCATCGTCCCATCCCGCAGACTCGGATAATTCAGGAAGTAAGGTGACAGATTGCTTCCAAGCAGGAGCACTGCAACCAAAATGACTAAAAGCATCCACTCCCATTGGAAGAAAAGACGTTTCCAGGAGAACGGCAGATTCGTTTCCAGAGTACGAGGTTGATATGTTTGTTTCTTTTGTTCCATCAGCCAGCCCTCCTAAGCAGATGAGTTCGTTCGACACGGCGTTTCACGATGGCATTTACGATAACCGCTAGCAGGATGATAAGCCCTTGGATGCCGTTCTGCCAAAACGGTGACACATTCAAAAGCGGCAGCGCATTGTTCAAAATACCTAATAATATTGCTCCGAGCAGAACACCAGCGAGCTTACCAGAGCCGCCAGCGATGCTGACACCACCCAGAATACATGCAGCAATGACTGTTAGCTCATAACCCGAGGCTGTATCTCCTTGGGCCGAGGCAAACTTGGATACCCACAACACACCACAGAGTCCAGATAATCCTCCCATGATGGTATAAACCAGGAATAAGATACGTCCTTGTTTAATACCGCTCACAGCAGCAGATTGCGGATTACTGCCGACCGCATAGATTTGCCGACCAGTACTTGTGTAATTGAGAAAATAAAAGAATACGAGGCAGAAGATCGCCGCAATCCAGATCAAATGATTCAGTCCAAGGAAAGTTCCGGTTGCAATTTCAACAAAGCCTTCCGACATTTGATAAGAGCTAACCCACTCTCCATCACTCACCAAAAACGTAAGACCCCGAAAGATGTTCATCAATGCTAGTGTTGCTATGATTGGCAGCAATCCGACTTTTGCAATCAGCAATCCGATGACCATTCCGCAGAAAGCACCAATTATGGTGCCTATAAGAAGGCAAAGGAACGGGTTTACAGAAGGATTAGCTGCCACAAGCTGCGCAGTCAGCATACCGGAAAGCGCAATAACAGCTCCTATCGACAAATCGATTCCCCTTGTGATCAGAACGATCATCATGCCAAGCGCGAGGATGACAAGGATTGACGTATTGGTCGCCATGTCAAGGATGTTTTCTCCCGTCAAAAAAGAAGGATTGCGTAACTGTACCCCGATACATAAAATGACGATGAAGAATAACAGTCCGAGCTCCCGGAATTGATAAAACAGTGCCAGCGGATTTTTCTTCTCCAATTCTAAATTCTCTGTTTTGATTTCCATTGTGACCCCTCCTTCTTTAACCGCTTTTCTCCTGTACTTGCTCTTCGCCCATTGCTGCTTCCAAAATCATCTCCTGCGTAATTCCCCTGTTAACGAAGTCGGCTGCAATCCTGCCTTCTTTCATTACTAAGATCCGATCGCTCATACCAAGGATCTCAGGCATTTCAGAAGAAACGAATAGAACCGCATAACCTGCCTCTGCCAGCTGCTGGACAATTTCATATATGGCTGCCTTTGCTCCGATATCGACACCTTTCGTCGGTTCGTCCAGCAAAATCACTTTCAAGTCCTTTGTCAGCAGTTTCGCTACAGCTACCTTCTGCTGATTGCCTCCCGAAAGGGAACTAACCAAGTCAAAGATACTCGTGGCCTTGATATGCACTTTTTCACCGAATTCTTTGGCCTGCTGTTTCTCCTTATCACTGTGGATCCACGTAAAGGTCGATAAATCAGTTAAATTGGCTAGTGTTATATTCTTTTCAATACTCCAATCCACAAGGAGACCTTGATCCAATCGATCTTCTGCCAAGTAGCCGATGCCATTTTTCATAGCTTCCTGGGGATTTCTAATGCGTATCGGACTGCCGCTCAATAAAATTTCTCCCTTATCAAAGGCTGTTATGCCGAATATAGCCTGGCATACTTCTGTTCTCCCAGCCCCAACCAGACCAGTCATACCGAGTATCTCGCCGCTTCTGATAGAGAAGCTGATATCATCGAATTCACCTAGCTTAGACAAGTTCTTCACTTCCAAAACTGTCTCTCCTGCGCTCGTCTTCTTATCAGGGAAAATCTGATTGATTTCCCTGCCGACCATCGCGACAATCAATTTTTCATTCGAAATGTCTTCTACATCCCAAGTGCCGATATAATTGCTGTCGCGCAGCACTGTCACACGGCTGGCGAGTCGATACATATCCTCGAAACGGTGTGAAATGAAGATGACAGAAGTGCCTTCATCCCGCAGCTTTTCGGTAATACGATACAGCTCTTCACTTTCTCTAGCCGTCAGTGCTGCTGTTGGTTCATCCATGATGATTATTTTCGCCTTTGTACTTATCGCCTTAGCTATCTCGACAATTTGCTGCTGTGCCACGCTTAGCGTATTCATTTGAGCTTTAGGGTCCAAGCTGCTGCCCAACTCACGCAACAGCTGCCGCGCTTGCTTATGCATCTCCCGCCAATTCAGCGTCTTCCATGCAGGGTGCCTGATTTCATGATTCATAAAGATATTTTCGGTTACAGACAAGTCAGGATAACTTGTCACATGCTGATAAATTGCCGCAATTCCTTGCTGTTGAGCTTGTTTAGGATTCTGAAAAGACACTTGCTCGCCCTCCAAAAGAATCTCGCCTTCTGTTGGTTGATGGACGCCAGTGATGATTTTGATGAAAGTGGATTTTCCCGCACCATTTTCACCCATCAAGGCGTGGATTTCACCCCTCTTCAGCTGGAATTGCATATCGTTCAGAGCCTTCACACCAGGAAAGGCTTTTGATATCCCTTTCATTTCAAGTACATATTCACTTGTCATTTCTTGACCTCCTTCACTGCTGAATGCGCTTACATAAAGAGTATGAAAAAAGTCCCGCTTCGAGAAGGGGACGTCTTTCGGAATAGGAGGTTATTCTTCTGTTATTGTCTTATCGACGCAAGCGTCGATATTCAGAAGGAGCAAATCCTGTATGTTTCTTAAACAGTTTGCTGAAATATTTGTGATCATGGTATCCGACAGAATCAGCGATTGTCGTCACTTTATCATCTGTATCCTCCAACCTGCGTTTGGCAAGCTCAAGCCGCTGTTTAGTGACATACTGCAATACAGTTTCTTTCGTGTGCTTTTTGAAATAGGCACAAAAGTAGGTTGGATTCATATAGACATGTGCTGCTACTTGTTCAATCGTTATCGCTTCTTGCACATGTTGATGGATGAACGCTTTCGCCTGCTCCACAGCAGCGCGATCTGAATGTTTATCCAATTTTGTACACATGCCTGCCAGATCTCTAGTCCAATTTTCAAATCCTTGAAGCACTTCCGGTGCTGATAAAGCTTGGTTCGTGTTCCTCCCTAATTTCTGCAGCATTCGGTTAACGTCATTGACTGGCAAGCGCTTGCTGACATCATGCAGCATTTCGATACCCGCTGATTGTAGGATTGCTATTACCGACTCAAGCGACTCAGCTGCGGAGAGTCCTTCTTTTAACTGTCTTAAAGCAGTATCCAAATCATCGAATACAAACTGCTTAAAAGCAAAACGCAGTGTATGCAAGATATTCTGGATGTTCACATTAATGGTTTCTGTATATGGAACTTCTGCAGAAACAGGCTGGAGTTTTATCTCCATTTGCTCTGCTTCCATCGCCGCAGGAAGCAATTCCAATTCGTGCAGTATCTGTCCTGGTGAAGCTGTTACATTGAAAAAGGAACGATGAGACAAAGTCCGAACAAGATGATCGATAATTTTAGATGTATGTCCCTCCGCTGTATGTACAAGTAAACCAAAGCTTTGTTCCTGATCCCACCACCACCAAAAGGAAGGAGCCGACCATTGGTTTGACAGCTCTGCATTCAATATCCGGACAAACGCACTAAGCTCCTGATGGAATCGAACAGGGTCTCGTTTCACTTTTTGCTGATGGAAGTTTTGAAGCTGTAATCGGCACGTGTAATACGTTCCTGACGGGAAAATCTCAGTCCACTGTGTGTCTGCCAAGCTGCTTTCGCCCGAAAGTGCTCGGAGCAGCTGAAGCTGCTCTTGTTTCTGACTTTCCCGTTCTAGCTCTTGTTCCATTTCTTGCTTTTTAACATATAGCAGCTGCAGCCGATCTTGCAGCTGCTTCCTATCGATTGGTTTCAAAAGATAATCAGCAACTTGATTCCGTAATGCTTGCTGCACATACTGAAAATCATCGAAACCGCTCAAAACAAGAAATTCTCCTGTGTAGCCTGCCTCTTTTAACTCTGTAATCAGCGTTAATCCATCCATGATCGGCATCTTGATATCTGTCAAAATGACTTCAGCTGCCTTCCCATGTTTCCAGCCATCCAACGCCTCTTGCCCATTGGCATATGTACCAATGATGGTGCATTGCGGCTGATCATTGATGAACCGCTCTAGCCCCATACGGATTCGATATTCATCTTCCACGATCATGATTTGCAAATTATGCATCGAGACTTCCCCTTTCCGAAACATGGCGAAATGGCAAGTAAAGCCTTACAGTTGCACCCTTTTGATTGTTCTCCAATGAGACACCGTAGTCGTTTCCATACAGCATCTTGATTCGATTGGCAACATTGCTTAACCCATAGTGCGCAGATTTTGACGTTATACCTGGTTCCAGACTAAGTTCTTCTTCGAGCTCTGCTTTGACTGCCGGATCGAAGCCTGGCCCATCATCGTTTATTGTCAAAATGAGCATATCAGGTGTTTGATTCATCTTGATATCAATATGAATAGCAGTCTTGGTTTCCAGGCCATATTTAATGCTGTTCTCTACAATCGGCTGAAGTATGAATTTTGGAACCTGCACAGAAGCTGAGATGTCAGGATAATTCGTCTTCCAAGTGAGCCTGTCATAAAAACGGAACTGCTGGATGGACAGGAAATCCTCGACATGCCTCATTTCATCGACAAGTGATACAAATTTGACGCCATTATCCAAAGAATACCGCAGCATTCTGCCAAGCGTCGTTATAATATCGATGACCTCTTCCTGCTCTCCAGCTTCTACCGCGTAATTGATCGTTTCCAGTGTATTGAAAATAAAATGTGGATTGATCTGTGTTTGGAGCGCATACAATTCAGCTTCCTGCTGTTTAAGTTTGATCATATAATTCTTCTGGATCAAATCACGTATTTCCATAACCATATGATTATAACTTTCTGTCAGCCTGCCAACCTCATCCTGTTTCGTAACCGGCAGCGTTTGCTGAAACTTTCCGCTTTGGACGCTGCGCATGTTATCCATCAGCCGCTTAATAGGCTGTGAGACATTATAGGCAACAAATGTATACAAACACACACTGAATAAAATGAATAGAAGAAAAAGAACAATCGATATGGTGCGTGTTTGCTGCTGTTTGGCAAACAGCTTTTCTGTGGGTATTTCATAAATCAAAGCATAATCCTGCTGTATGGCTGGAGTGATGCCGATTAGTTTTCCATCCTGCAGAAAGCTTCCGTTATCTATCGGATAAAGATCCTTCGGAACAATTTGATCGCTTTTCTCCCTTTTCGAATCATAAGCTATTCTTCCGGATTCCTGTTCCAAAAGCATGATTCTGGCAGCGTTTTGTTCTTTAATCGTACCTGTGATGCGATCGACAAACGCTACATCCAACGCAAGAAACATCGTACCCAGATAAGCTTGGTTATCACGATCCTGCAGCGGCACTCCAATTAACAGATAATCAGCATTATTCTCGAAGACAAGATTTGTATCCTGCGGAAGAAGAATCATACTTCCTTTTTCAAGCTCTAAGCTTTGGCCATAAACAGCTGCTTCACTTTTAGAAAAACCGCTATAACTTTTGGCTGCGGCTGCGAAAACCCTGTTTTTAGAGAAGACGAAAACCCCGAGCAAATCAGAAGAACTGCTATGAAGGAAACTGCTGGATAGATAACGTTCCATCATGTATTGCTCCTGCATTGCTTCTGCATGGGACTGGAAACTATCCTCTCTCAATATTTCTATCATCTGCTGTGATTGATAAAGTCTTTCGGGCATATTCGCAACATCCTGTACATTACGGTCAATCTGCTGACTTGCCTGCTCAAGCATTTGCGGTACGAGCGCCCCGATTTGTTCTTCTGCTGCATGTGTATATGCTGTGTAGATAAAAAAACCGAGCAGTGCGACTGGTATGATGGTAAGCAATGTATAAGAAAGCAGCAGTTTATGCATTAATGACAGATTACGGATTTTCTCTTTAAAAATCATATTGATCCACATTCTCCGCCGTAAAGTCTATCGGTTCCCCCATAATGATCTGCTCTCCCTTTACTTGAATCCTGCCTACACCGTCAATGAGCATGCCGTCTTCAATTACCGCATCCTCTTGCATCAGCTTCGCAATCATGACGGTCAAGTAACCGAGTTTCTTCGGACTCCACATGGTGATTCCTTGGACATTGCCTTCTTTCAAGTGTTCATTCATGTCACGCGGGGATGCCAAACCGACGATAGCGATATCATTTGATAAATTTTCTTCCTTCAAAACGGCCGCTGCTGCTGGAGGACCAAGAGAAGCGATCCCAATTATGCCCTTCAAATCTGGATAGGCTTTCACTACTCGTTTAGATTCCTGGTATGCTGTGACAGGACTATCATTCGTATACGCTACTTCTCGAAGAATCAGATTCGGATAATAGGCTCGATTATGCTGCTTGATCCAATGCAGCCATTCTTCTTGATTGAGCGAAGACTGTGAACCAGAAAGAACGATATACTCGCCTTCTTCCCCGATTTGAGCAGCTAGGCTGTCCAGCAAATGCTCACCTAACATTTCTGCATCTACCATGTTGATAAAATAGTCCCTGGCTTCGGGATGAGCATCCGCATCCCAAGTCAGAACCGTTATACCTTGCCGTCTGGCTTCTGCCAATACAGGTGTCAATCTATCTGGATCTATGACACTTACTGCCAAAACGTCAACATCTTGTTTTATGAATGTACGGATGATTTCTTCTTGCTGAGCAGGATCAGCTGTTGCTGGTCCTTTAAAATGAACAGTAGCACCAGAGGACTTCGCCGCTTCCTCCACTCCCTGTTGTACAGCCTGGAAATAAGGAATTTCCTTCACTTTCGGCACAATGGCAATATCGATTTGTTCCGTTTGTTCCGTTTGTTCCGTTTGCTCCGGATGCGGCTCTGACGGCGTTTCCTGCACATAGAGTATTTCCTTTTTATTGCAAGCGCTTACAAAAATCAACAGAATAAGCAGGACGAGCGATTTCTTTTGCATAGTACCATCCTTAGCAACCCCGCAAAGCTTACCTTGCGGGGTCAGTTGATTAGTTCACAGCCTGGAACTCCATGTTCTGTTTTTCAAAATAGCTTTTAGTAGCAGAATCGATTCCTGCATCCGTGTAGACTTTTGAAATCCGCCCAAGTTCGGTAATAGTCGCAAAAGCCCTCTTCCCGAATTTACTTGAATCAGCTAACAAAATTGTTTTGCCTGCGATCTCGATCATCTTTTTCTTTACGATAGCCTGCTGTTCATTCGAGTCACTCAGACCATGTTCGAGATGCACGCTTTTACAGGAAAGAAAGGTTTTATCCACATAATAAGTTGTCAATGACCTTTCTGTCAGCGGACCTACGAAGGATAAAGATTTCGATAGCAGCTGTCCGCCGAGCGAAATGACTCGTATTTGGTCCTTTAAACTGCAAGCAAGCGCCACCTTGATACTATTGGTTATGATCGTCAGTGGCATATTTGGCAATTCCTTTGCCATATACCATGCTGTTGTACTGGCATCCAGTATGATCCGCTCTCCAGTCTGAATTTCGGAAACTGCTGCTTTGGCAATTGCCTGCTTTTCCTGCATACGCATCACTTCACGCGCTTCATGGGCAATCTCGGTTGCCCCTTCCTCGATGCGTACTGCTCCGCCATGACTGCGATGCAGCAGCTGTTCCCTTTCCAGCTTCTCAAGGTCACGCCGTATCGTCTCCTCGGTTACATGAAAAAGAGAACTGAGTTCGGTAACTCTAACACTGGCCCGCTCGTTGACCAGTTCTACGATCTTCCTTTGTCTTTCTGCAACTAACATCCCTTTTCCTGCCTTTATCACGTTTTGATTATAGTGTAGCATAATCTAACGTGTTACCGCTGAGCCATTTCGTTTCTTTCGTACTCCTGGACATGCTGCAGCCAAGCCGTCCCGCGCGGTACTTGCATTTCCTGGCAGAAATAATCCCATACTGCGCCAAATGGATAACTTTTCAGCTCTTCCATCAGCATAAGTCTTTCTGTGAATTGTCCCTTCTCTTGATATTCTTTCAGCTCTGCATGCGGTGTAAGCAATGCATAAAGAAGAGCTTTCTGCATATTGCGGGTACCAATTACCCAAGCAGCAACACGATTGATACTGGCGTCAAAGAAATCAAGCCCGATCCGTATTGTATCCAGCGTGTTATTGCGAACCAGCTCATGGGCAATCTCCTTCAGCTCGTCATCAAACGTCACTACATGGTCGCTGTCCCAGCGTACCGGACGTGATACATGCAAAGCAATTTTATCTGTAAATGGAAGCGTACCGCTGAGCTTGTTCGAAACCATTTCCGTCGGATGATAATGCCCAGTATCCATCAGCAAATGTTTGCCGCGAGTCAAAGCGTAACCCATGTAAAATTCATGAGAGCCGACAACATAGGACTCCGAGCCGATGCCGAACAGCTTGCTTTCTACAGCATCGATATTGTATTTTTCATCAATTTCGACAGCAAAAATCTGATCGAGTGAGCGCTTCAGGCGTTCTCTTGGTGTTAGCCGATCACTTGGTACGTCCTTATAGCCATCTGGGATCCAGATATTCGTAAGGCTGGCTGAACCAAGCTCTTTTCCGAAATACTCCCCGATACGGCGTGATGCGATGCAGTGCTCTATCCAAAATTGGCGGATTTCTTCAGCCGGATGGGCTAGGGTTAGACCATCGGCCGCTTTTTCATGGGAAAAGATCGTCGGATTGAAATCCAGTCCTAAATCATGCTGCTTTGCCCACTCTACCCAGTTCCGGAAATGTTCCGGCTTAATTTCATTACGCTCCACGTGCTGACCGTTTGTTTCCGCGTAAATTGCGTGCAAATTGATACGATGCTTGCCTGGAATGAGACGTAATGCCATTTCAAGGTCTGCGCGCAGTTCTTCCGGCGTTGTAGCTTTTCCAGGATAATTACCTGTCACATCGATTCCGCCTGACAGCTCATTCTGCTGCACTTCGAACCCGCCGATATCATCTCCCTGCCAGCAATGGATACTGATTGGTACCGTTTTCAATTTGTTCAATGCAGCTTCTACGTCGACACCTAATGCCTCGTACATCGATTTTGCCAGTTCATACGCTTTAATTACTGTCATATGTTTTCCTCCTCAATCTAAATGAAATACTTCGTTCACCGTTTCACTGACCGGACTATGATCAGGGTTCGTCTGCATGATATCCCGCATATATGTCCACCATCGCTGACACACTTCTGTTTGGGCTATGCTAGCATGCTTTTCTTCTGATTCTGCTTCCAAATAGGCGAATAACATAGCAGTTGGTTCATGCAGGAAGATACTGTAGTTGCTGACACCATGCTCCTTCAAAACCTGCTCCATTTCTGGCCATAGCTTATCATGACGTTCTTTGTATTCATCGAATTTATCCCGGTAAACATACATCACACTAGCTTTTCGAATCATGTATTGTCCTCCTTTTTTCCCCGGTTACATCACGACCGTCTGGCAAGAAAGTCTCGACTGGAAAGGATTCACGGATAAGCTGTCGGCCAGCATCCAAAGAATCCAGCTCACCTGCGGCTATCATCTGTACAATCAAATTCCCAAGAGCTGTCGCTTCTGTAGGACCAGCAACTACTTGTAATCCGCTGTAATCTGCTGTCAGCTGATTCAGCACATTATTCTGTGACCCTCCGCCGACTATGTGCAGAGTTTGAATGCTTTCTCCTGTCAGAGCTTCCAACTCCTTCAAAGCTTCGCTGTAAGCAATAGCCAGATTATGGAACACTGTCAGGCTGAGCTCTCCGATACTTACAGGTACAAATTGATCCGTTTCTCGGCAATAGTCCTGGATTTCCTCAATCATGTTGTCTGGCTTTAGAAATCTTGCATCATTCAAGTTGACTGAAGCTATCTGTTTCAGGTTAGTCTGCTTTGCTTCCTCAACCATCTCACCAAAATTATAATCAACCGGATATACTCTTCTGATTTCCTGTATCACCCACATGCCGATGATATTTTTCAAGTACCGATACGTGTTGTTAATGCCCCATTCATTCGTAAAATTCTTCTCTAAACTCCTGTCCTCCAGGATCGGCTGTTTTCGCTCAGTCCCAATCAGTGACCAGGTGCCGCTGCTAAGATATGCCCATCGTTCCCCACTAGCAGGCACCCCGGCGATTGCAGAGGCTGTATCATGCGACCCTATAGCAATAACAGTACAAACAGGAAGGTCATATTGTTCTTTTAGAGTGGCGCTGAGATCACCGATAATTGTGCCGGCTTCAATGAGAGGAGCAAACTGTTCAGAGTGGAAACCTGTTAAAGCAAGCAAATCTGTATTGTAATCCTTCGTAAGCGGCTGTAACAGCTGCATTGTAGAAGCATTGGTCGCTTCCATCACTTTTTTCCCGGTAAGTCTGTAGTTCAGATAATCCGGAACAAGCAAAATCGTTTCTGTTTTTTGAATCAGCTCTTCACTTTCTGTGAAGAGCTGATATATTGTGTTGAAGGGCTGAAACTGGATGCCTGTTTTTCGGTAGATTTCATTTTTTGATACCTCTTCCCACACCTGTTCCATCACACCATCTGTCCGGGAATCCCGGTAAGCGATCACATCACGCAATCGCTCACCATTCTCCCCTAGCAACACGTAGTCCACTGCCCATGTATCAATTCCGAGCGTACATGTGGCGATACCTTGCTGCTTTGCTATTTCCAACCCTCTTAAAATCTGTTCTTCCAGATGATCAATATCCCAGCAGAGGTGGTCTCCTTGTTTCTGATAGCCATTCGCAAAACGGTGGATCTCTTGGATGACGAGCTTTCCGTCTTTTAGTTCAGCAGAGACCAGCCGCCCGCTTGACGCACCGATATCAACCGCAATATGCATGCGATATCCCCCTATCTAGTGAAGGCAGCCGGTACGCCGCCGTCCACTGTTATCATGCAGCCAGTTGTTTTTTGCGCTGCATCTGAGGCGAAGAAAGCAATGGATTCCGCGATATCACTTGGATAAATATTCACACCAAGTGTCGTCCGTTTACGATAATGCTCTTCCAATTCATCTGGTGAAATATTATAAGCAGCTGCCCGTTCCTCACGCCATTTAGAACCCCAGATCGCAGACCCCTGCAGCACAGCATCAGGAAGGACACCGTTTACCCGAATCCCATAGCTGCCGCCTTCTGCAGCAATACATCTAGCCAAATGCATTTCCATTGCTTTCACTGCACTGTAAGCCGCTGCATTCTTGCCGGCATAAACAGAGTTTTTCGATCCGACAAATACCATACTTCCGCCAATACCTTGCTGTTTCATCAATCGGAAGGCTTCACGGGCAACGAGGAAATATCCTGTACCTAATACATCCATATTAAGCTGCCATTCTTTTAATGTCGTTTCATCGAATGGGCTGCTTGTAGCAAGACCTGCATTATTGACGATGTGATCTACTCCGCCAAATTGTCGAACCGCTTTCTCGAACGCTTCAGTGATAGCAGTTTCATCGGTTACATCCATTTTGACCGCTATTGCACGTCCCGCTCCATATGTTTCATTTAGCTCTTGAGCGACCTTTTCTGCACCTTCAAGATTGATATCGGTCACAACCGCATGAGCACCACCCTCCAGGAAGACGCGCAATGTTGCACTGCCGATACCGCCGGCACCGCCTGTGACGAGAACGACTGAGCGGCTGAACCTTGCTTCAGGTGGTGCCAAGGACAGCTTATACAGCTCCAATGGCCAGTACTCCACAGCAAACGATTCTGCTTCAGACAAGGAAACAAAGTCACCGAGTGCTGTTGCTCCTTTCATCACTGCAATTGCACGATGATACAAAGCAGCACTGATATCAGCAGCTTTCTTGTCCTTGCCTGTCGTCACCATCCCTACACCCGGAATGAGCACAACTCTAGGTACAGCTTCGAACATCACATCTCCCTCAGAAGCGAGGCGATTGAAATAATCCTGGTATTCTTTCGCGAAGTTTTGGATGCCTTCTTCTACTTTTCGAAGCAATGTCTCAGCATCCTCAGCAGATGGATCGAATGCAATGTACAAAGGCGTACGCTTTGTATGTACAAGATGATCCGGACACGCCGCTCCTATCTGACTCAGCTGCTGTGCTTGTTCGCTGTTCACGAATTCGAGCACATCTTCGCTATCGTCGAAGCTTAGAATCATTTTCTTTTCTCCGCTCACTGCACCTCTGATGACTGGCATCACTTTCGTAATAAGCTGTTGTCGTTTTTGTTTATCCAAAGCGGCAACCTTCTCTCCGCCAAAAGCTTTTGTTTCCGATTGCTTTTGTCGAATATAGCTTTCTGCTTCATTAATGACAGCAATCGTCCGATCATAACTCTCTTTCGCTGTCTCTCCCCAAACGACCAAGCCATGCTTTTCCATCAGAACAAGTTCTGCCTGCGGGTTTGCTGCAACTGCTTCTGCAATCATTTTAGACAAAGTGAATCCTGGCCGGATATAAGGAACCCAGACGAATCGCCCACCGAATATTTCTTTCGCGATTTCCTCTCCATTATCTGCACAGCATAGACTGATGATGCTGTCAGGATGTGTATGGTCAACATGCTTGAATGGCAGGAACGCATGCAGCAGTGTTTCAATAGAAGCACGCGGATGACTAGCATCAATCATGCATTGACTTAAATAAGCAACCATTTCTTCATCAGACATCGAATCCCTTTCAATCAATGGGCGAATATCCTCCATCCGCAAACCGGTGAAATTATGCGCGCCCATGGATGCTAAATCAGAACCGCTTCCTTTCACATACATAACTTCTATCGGACGTCCGCGGAAGTCCTCGATCGTAGTTTTCATGGATGTATTTCCGCCACCCCAGTTACAGACAGAACGATCACTTCCAATTAAATTCGATCTATATACGAGTTCATCGAGCCCTTCGACCTGATTTGCATTAGATTCATTCCATTTATTCTGTACCAACTTTACCACTCCTTCTACAATTGATGAAGCGCTTTCAAATTATGAATTCATTATATAACAGATTTACTTCCGTGTGTGTATTTATCTTTATTTTTATTTGTTTATTTTTGTTTTGCTAATTTCTCGCATGACGCCGTCTCTCTTCTACGCTTCCATACCGCTCTTCCTGAATTTCCTCCAATGATTTTCCTCTTGTTTCTGGTGCCATGATTAAACCAACGACGGCTGCGATAACTAGGAATCCAATCATAATCAAACCAGCTGCCTGGAATCCAAGAGAACTAATCATTAAAGGAACAACAAGAGAAATCAATCCAACCGCTATCCGTGCCAGTGCAAAGATGAAACCTTGTGCCTTTGCCCGGTAACGTGTATGGAACAGCTCTCCAGCCCAAAGGCCATAAAATGCCTGTGCCCCGAATCCAGCTGCAATCCCCCAAAGAACGACAAATGTGAACAGCTCAAACATGCCCATACCGCCAAACGTAAGAACCAGCCAAGCAGCGATGCCCATACCCGCTCCGATTCCATAAAGAAGCTTACGATTTACCCGGTCACCGAGCTTGATGAAGACGAAATAAGTCGCTGCCACAGTTAACGTCCAAAGGAAGCCTTGCAATAAGTTGGCCTGTGATGCAGATAAGCCGCCGACTGTTTCGTAAATATAAGGCATGAAATAGCCCATGACCCCCGCAACAAGATTCCAGAAAACATAAATACCAACAAGCAGTACAATCGCTTTTAGATTTGCTTTAACGGTAAACAATTGCTTCCACGAAACATCCTGCTTACCTGTTTCTTTGCGACTCTTTTCTTTTTCTTCCGTCCAGATTGTCGACTCATTGATCTGCTGCTGCATGATCCATGTTATGAGAGCCACGACAAAGAGCTGTGCAAAGATGATTCTGCTGCCAAGCAAACCTAAAGGCGCCAGCAAAACTGACAGAAACAGCGTAATCGCAGGACCAATTGACCAAGCAAATTGTCCCCAGCCGACACGAGCCGCCCTCTCTCCCTTGGGAGCTTCTTCCGCTATGTATGTCCAAGCAGCTGGAATTGCCGCTCCGACAGCGATTCCTGTCACAACATAACCTACAAGCAGCATCGGGAAATTAAATGAAAAAGTAATCATCAAAATCCCCAGCATGTACACAAGCAAATCATACTTATAAATAAACTTCCTGCCGAACTTGTCCACTAAGATACCGCCAAGAAAAGCCCCAATCGCCGATCCAAAGCCATTGGCACTCAATGCACCTAGCAGACCCAGCTTTGCATCATTCAAATTCAGGTACTCCATCCATAAAGTCAAACCACCAGCTCCAGCAACAATTGAACCAGCCTCCAAATAGTTGGACATCGCAACTGTAATTGTAGCCTTTAAACTTCCTTGTTTTGCTGCCACTGTTCATTCCCTCCTATACATTGCAGCGGTAGTTAAAACCGCTCTTTTTATAAAGCGCTTACATATCGCCTTATGACAGGATTATACACTAAATTCTTTTGTTTGTGTTTATCTATCTTTATTTATTTTGTTTCATTACAAAAAACCAATCCAAATACAGATAATAATATAGTCAGTTTACATAATTATATTATGATTAACTAACAACATGAAAAAGCTTGCATTATCAATAACCTGATAATGCAAGCTTTTTCTTCTCCAAATACTAACGAGATTACTTTTGTGGTTAGAACATCCTTACGAAGATTACTCCAGCCAAGATCATAAGAAGACCAACTATCTGTATGATATCAATCTGAGCTTTATAAGAACCCATCAATCCCAATCGCTGAATCAGCAAACTTCCAGCAATTTGTCCAAAGAGAACTAAAACAACAGTCTGCCCTGTCCCCACTTGACCTACTAAGTAAATGTTAATTAATACATATGCTGCTCCTAAAAATCCACCTAGCCAGACCCACCACGAGGCTTTTTGCTTTATTGGATTTTTTATCCCTGCAAAAGTGCGTTCTTTCAAGGCGACTACAATAATCAAAGTAAGTGCACCAATGAAAAAGGAGACAAAAGCAGCTTGTATAGAGGAATGCAGAACAATGCCAAGCTGCCCATTTATCGCTACCTGAGTTGACATCAGCATTCCTGATGCTATTCCGACTAGACGCCAGATCCACAGATTCAGATTTTTTTCTTTCTTCTTTTCCCCTCTTGATCTGAACTCCTGTATGGCAATAGCAAAAAACACACCAATTATGACTAAAGCTATACCTATTATCCGATACATATCAAATGGTTCCTTCATAGAATGGAACCATCCAAAATTATCGATCAGCATACCCATAATAATTTGTCCTAAGATAGGCATAATGGCTGTTTGTACACTGCCCAATTTAGGGAAAAGCAAAATGTTGACAGTAAGAAAAATTACTCCGAGCACACCGCCGAGCCAAATCCAAACCGGCTGCTGGGAAATGAATCCCCATGATATTCCAAGCGGTGAACCTGTTATCAAAGTTATAACGGCCAAAGATAGAGCCCCAATCACGAATGAGATCATGGAAGCCAAATACGGAGAAATAACAAACTTCCTCAATTGCGAATTCACAGCTGTTTGAAATGACAATCCTGTACCAATTAGAATCCCTATTAATGCAGTAATCATAGAATAAAACTCCTCGAAAAAATTATTTTATCACTTTTTCTGACAAAATAAGGAGGAGGTAATGAATTATAATACTTGTTGTTCTTCGTATGTATCTTCCTCTCCTTGATGATAGTCCTATTGTATACCCTTGGAATGGCTGTTAGTCAACTATTCCAAAAGGAATAACCAAAATAAAAACGCCTCCCTTTATCGGCGATCGATAAACAGAAGCGTTAACACTTTAAAATATAGTATTTATAGCTAAAGCAAAGCCGTTTTCGGTCTATTTGGATTACGATCGATCTATTTCAGCTTCAACTGGCACGATGCTCAAGCCGCAGTCGATCTGCTACCATTGCTATGAATTCAGAATTCGTCGGCTTCGCTTTTGAGATGCTGACAGTGTATCCGAACAGGGAGGAGATGGAATCCATGTTTCCGCGGTTCCAGGCTACTTCGATAGCATGGCGGATTGCTCTTTCCACTCGGGAAGCTGTTGTATTATATGTTTTGGCAATGTCCGGATAAAGAACCTTCGTAATCGAACCGAGCAAGTCAATATCATTATAGACCATTGTGATTGCTTCACGCAGGTACATATAACCCTTGATGTGTGCCGGCACACCGATTTCATGGATGATATTGGTAATGCTTGCTTCCAAATTCGGTTTTTTATCACGTTTTTTCTCTTTTGTGACACGAATCGGACTTGAATCATAACTTCCGCCATGTCCGCTTACCTGACGGATCTGTGCTGCCAGGTTCTCAAGATCGAAGGGCTTAAGGATGAAATAAGCAGCACCGAGATCCACAGCCTTCTTTGTCACTTCTTCTTGACCGAAAGCCGTTAACATGATCACATGCGGCATCGGCGCGGATGTTCTTTCCCTCAATGTACGAAGAACAGCCAGTCCATCGACATGCGGCATGATGATGTCGAGTACGACGACATCAGGCTGGATATCTTCCAGCATATCTAAACAATCTTTTCCATTATAAGCTGTTCCAATTACCTCTATATCGGATTGGTCTTCAAAGTATTCCTCCATAAGCTGCACAAGTTCTCGATTGTCATCGACCAAAACTGCTTTTATCTTATCCATTCCCAGCTTCCTCCCTTAATATCCCTTATGATTCCACGTTATAGTTTCGACACATCAAGGTCAATTCCTGCCAAATTGAAAAAAACCTCACTTTTATTTCCAAAGTATGAAATACCGCCCATCATTCGACAGCATACGACGCAGAGTGTTCCGAACAGGTGTTTCTTGTCTTTACAGTATACCGTATGACTTGAAAAAGAAAAAGACAATCCTATTCGAAAACGAACAGGAATTGCCTTTTTCAGCTTGCTTTTTTATTACTTTTGTAAATGTCGATGCCTGCTTCCTGCAGCATCCATTCAATATGGACACCATAACCGGACGTCGGATCATTAACGAATACGTGCGTAACTGCTCCAATAAGCTTACCATCCTGAATGATCGGGCTTCCACTCATTCCTTGCACGATTCCACCTGTTTTAGCAAGCAGACGTTTGTCTGTAACTTTGATGATCATACCTTTTGTTGCAGGATGATCCTGTGGTACGCTATTGACGATTTCCACGTCGAATTCTTCAATCTTCTCGCCATCGACTACAGTTCGGATAACTGCTGGTCCTTTCTTTACGTCCTCGCTAAAAGCAATTGGAAGTGCTTTTTCCTCTTCATTTTGACGCATATCACTTTCCAATTTGCCGAAAATACCAAAAGGGCTATTCTTCGTGATGGTTCCGATATAATTGCGGTTCATGCTGAATTCAGCGAGTTTTTCCCCAGGTTTGCCATTGTTTCCTTTTTGAATGCTTGTTACATTAGATCTGACGATTGTACCGTCATGAATCTCAATAGGCTTTTGTGTATCCATATCCGATATGACATGGCCTAATGCACCATAGTTCTTCGATGCAGGATCATAGAAGGTCATCGTACCAATACCGGCTGCTGAATCACGGATATAGAGACCCATTCGGTACTGTTTGTCTTTATCATCCAGCGCGGGATTAAGCTCAGTAGTCAAAACTTGGCTGCCGCGTTTCACTTCAATGCTGACAGGCTTACCTTCTTTGCCAGCTTTTTCGATCAGCGGAGCAACTTCTTCCATCCTGTGGATTTCCTTCTCATCGATCTTCAACAGAATATCCCCAGTATAGATAGCCGCATCTTCTCCAGGAGATACACTTGCTTCGGCGGTTCTTACTTGGTGGTGACCGACTACAAGAACACCTAATGTATGAAGCTTGACTCCTACTGAATGTCCTCCAGGTACAATGCGGATATCTGACAATACATCAACAGATACCTTTTTTACAGGTATACTTCCTACCGTGTAGACGAGATCTTGTTTGCCTGTTGACTGGCCCTTAAAGGCATCTTGATCAATGGCTTCTATAGCCTTACCGTCACCAAAGGCTGGAAGAGCATCAGAAGGATCGTTATTTGAAAACAAAGTCATTGTTTTGGGTATGCTCAAAAAGGACTGTACTGGCTTTGTCAATGGTGCGGCTAATACTAGAGCCAGCAGACAAAGACCAATGGCGATGCGCAGTGCTGCTACCTTATTCTTCATTTTCTCATCTCCTAGAAGTCCTACCCCACAGCAGTTCATGCTTGTTTATGTACTTCTAGTTTGACTTTTACAGAGGCTTTTTAAACCCAGAAAACATCAGAAAAAGCGCCTATCTTTTCCTTTATTTAAAACGAAAAATCCTGCCATGTATGGCAGGATTATGATTGTTTGTATTGGCCGGCAAGCGTTATCAGTTCTCTTGCATGCTCTTTGGTCTTTTCTGTAAGCACTGTTCCGGTCATCATTCGGCTGATTTCTTCGACAGCAGTGTCTTGACCGAGCTCAGTCACTGACGTATGCGTGCTGTTGTTTTCTACATGCTTTTCAATTAATAAATGCGTATCCGCCATGGAAGCTACCTGCGGCAAATGCGTAATACACAATACCTGAGAACCAACAGAGATACCGTAAATCTTCTCCCCTATCGCCTGGGCAACACGCCCGCTGACACCTGTATCCACTTCATCAAAAATGACACTCGTCACACCTTGATGTCTGGAGAAAATACGCTTCAGAGCTAGCATGATACGGGATAATTCCCCTCCTGAAGCTACTTTGTGCAGCTCCTTCAATGGTTCTCCCGGGTTGGTAGAGATATGGAATGTAATCGCGTCAAAGCCATCTGCTGTCAATTGGACAGGCATGCCATTCAATTCTGGATCACCAGACCTACCAGCCTTTAACTGTACGTCGACATGGAAACGCGCTTTCTCTAAATACAGATCCTTCAGTTCATCATGAATTGCGTCTGTTAACTGGACAGCTGCTTGTACACGCAGGTCATGAAGCTGTTTTGCCTCTAGCATTGTGTCTTCACCAAGATCGGCAATCTGCTGCTCCAGCTGATGAATGTGGGAGTCACGATTTTGAATCTGATCGATTTCATCCTCGATATTTGCTGCATATTCCAGGATTTCTTCGACCGATTGTCCATATTTCTTTTTCAATCGGTTTATTTCATTCAAGCGCATTTCAATTTCATTCAAGCGTTCCGGGTTGTAAGAAAGCGAATCAAGCTGACTGCTCAGCTGGAATGTGAGATCCTCCATCAGATAATATTGTTCACTGATCATCTGATAATGCTTCTGGATATCTTCATCATAAGAACTAGCCGATTCAAGACTAGCCAAAGCATGCCCAACCCAGTCCAAACCCTTTTGCTCTCCGTATAGCGCATTATATGCATCATGAAGGGCTTGATAAATACGTTCATAATTCATTAGCTTTGTACGCTCTTCAGTAAGCTGTTCATCTTCACCAGGCTGAAGTGCTGCTTCTTTCAATTCATTGTATTGAAATTTCAGCAGATCAAGACGCTGGGCCATTTCCTGTTCATTCGTATTCCATTCTTTATAGCGTTTTTTCAATTTTTGAAGTTCTTTGAATTGAAGCGTATAGGCTTCCTTTGCCTTGCCGATTGCTTCTGCATCATATAAATCCAAAAGCTCGATATGCTTTTCAGCATCCATCAAGGATTGGGTTTCGTGCTGGGTATGGATATCGATCAATGATTTGCCGAATTCACGCAATATAGCCAAAGTCACCAGCTTGCCATTTACACGGCAAATACTTTTTCCGCTTGTCGTCATTGTACGTTCCATAACAACCATTCCATCATCAATATCCACACCAAATTGGGCACCTACCGCATAAATAGGGTGATCGGGTGAGTCAATGATAAAAAGACCTTCCAGCTCTGCTTTTTTCTGGCCGTGGCGGATGAATTCAACCGATCCTCTTCCGCCGCTAAGCAGCTGGACTGCATCAATGACAATAGACTTACCTGCTCCCGTTTCTCCAGTCAGCACAGTAAGCCCTTCTTTAAAATGTATCCGTATGTGGTCAATAATTGCAAAATCCTTAATCGAAAGTTCTGTAAGCATGGTATCCCCTCATTTCACTTCCGTTTACAGCATGGCCAGCAGTTTGTCTTTCACAAATTCTGTATCAGCTTCTGTACGGCAAATGATCAGAATCGTGTCATCCCCACTGATCGTACCGAGAATCTCATCCCAATCCAGATTATCCAAAAGAACTGCAAGTGCATTCCCATTACCAGGAAGTGTTTTAAGTACAATAAAATGACTTGTCGTATCGATACTTACAAAAGCATCCATGATAAGCCGCTTGAGTTTTTCAAGCGGATTGAACCGATTGTCAGCAGGCAAGCTGTATTTGTAAGCTCCCTCGAAGGTTGGAACTTTGACAAGGTGCAGTTCCTTGATATCACGGGACACAGTAGCCTGTGTCACATTGAAACCTAAATCCTTCAGATGGTCAACAAGCTCATCCTGTGTTTCAATATCGTTGTTTGTGATCAACTCGCGAATTTTGATATGTCGTTGAATTTTACTCATTGTCTTCCTCCATCGCTTCCTCCGACACGCCTTTCTTCGCGGATAGTTGCTGATGCGCATCGTCGACGACTGCTCTAATTGCCTCTGTATCAGGGAATTCATCTGCAGTATCCTTTTCCAAAGCTAAGTGAGCCAGGAATTCGATATTACCGTCCCCGCCAGTTATTGGTGAAAAAGTCAGTCCTTCATACTGAAAACCGAGCGATTCACTGAATTTCAATGTATCCTCCAGTACTTCTAAATGCACTTTCCGATCTCGTACGATTCCTTTTCTGCCTACTTGCTCACGACCTGCTTCGAACTGTGGTTTAATCAACGCGACAACATCGCTGCCTGGCGCTAGAATACCCTTCAATGCAGGCAAAATCAATCGCAGGGAAATGAAAGAAACATCAATTGACGCGAAATTCGGCAGTCCTTCTGTCAGCATATCTGGTGTGACATAACGGAAATTCGTTCTCTCCATTACTACGACACGCGGATCATTCCGCAACTTCCAGTCAAGCTGATTATATCCGACATCAATCGCATAGCTGCGCGCAGCACCGCGCTGCAAAGCACAATCAGTGAAACCGCCCGTCGAGGAACCGATATCAACCATTGTCCGGCCTTCGACGCTGATTGCGAAATAATCCAAAGCCTTCTCCAGCTTCAATCCGCCTCGTCCTACATACGGAATCACTTTGCCTTTGACAGTTAAGTCAGCTGTTTCGTCAACTTTCATACCAGGTTTATCAAGACGGTCCTGGCCAGAATATACGAGTCCAGCCATGATCGTCCTTTTTGCTTTTTCTCTAGTTTCAATAAGTCCTCTCTCCACGAGGAGAACATCCAATCTCACTTTTGCCATTCACTCAAGCCCTTTGCTCTTCATTCATTCTTACAATTTTACGGAGTCTGTCGATTGCATTTTCCTTCGTTAATCCGACTTCCTCCATTTGTTCAGGAACACTGCCATGTTCAACAAAGTAGTCAGGTATACCCATTCGTCTGACAGAAGAAGCATTGTAGCCATTCTCCTCAGCAAATTCCATCACACCACTGCCGAAACCGCCTTTAAGTGCAGCTTCTTCAACAGTCAGGATCGGTAAATGCGAAGCGAAAATCTCATGAAGCATTGCCTCGTCCATCGGTTTGATGAAACGGGCGTTCACGACGCGTACAGAAATACCATCAGCGGCGAGTGATTCACTTGCCTCCATTGCCAGTGGGATTGTTGTCCCAAATGTCAGGATAACCGCATCCGTTCCTTCTCTTAGCACTTCCCAGCTTCCGATAGGCAATGCATGAGTTGTGTCATCTACTGGAACACCAAGTGCATTTCCGCGTGGGTAGCGCAAGGCTATCGGCCCTTCTTCATGCGCCAAAGCAGTATGGACCATATGCTGTGCTTCATTCTCATCTTTTGGCATCATAATGGTGAAGTTCGGCATTGCTCGCAGGAACGATATGTCGTATACACCCTGATGCGTCTCCCCATCCGCTCCAACAAAACCAGCACGGTCGATTCCGACAAAAACATTCAGGTTTTGTCTTGCAATGTCATGAAGCAGTTGGTCATATGCCCGCTGCAGGAAAGTGGAGTAAATGGCAAGGAAAGGTTTTACACCTTGTGTCGCCATTCCAGCTGCCATTGTTGTGGCGTGCTGCTCCGCTATTCCGACATCAAAAAGACGATCCGGCATTTCTTTCTTGAAGTTTTCCAGCTTGGAACCAAGAATCATAGCGGGAGTAATGACTGCAATCCTTTTATCCGTACGTGCTTTATCAAGGACGGCTTCACTGATCACCTTACTCCAAGCAGGAGCTGTAGCGGAGCTTTTGATTTTTTCACCGGATTCAATCTTGTATGGGCCGACTCCATGCCAATTATCTATTTTATCACTTTCAGCAGGATGATACCCTTTCCCTTTTTGGGTAACAACATGGATGATTTTCGGTCCTTTTGTTTTCTTGGCGTAATTTATCGCTTCTTCAAGGTCTTGGAAGTTATGGCCATCAACAGGTCCGAAATAGGTGAACCCCAGTTCCTCGAAGAACATGCCGGGAACCATGAAATACTTCATGCTATCTTTCATCCGTTCTGCAGCATTAGCCAGCTTGCCGCCCACAGCAGGAATCTTTTTAAGCAGCGTTTCCATTTCATCCTTCGCCCGCTTGTACTTCCCTGCACTGCGCATTCTGCCGAGAACATGATGCAGTGCACCAACGTTATTCGCGATAGACATTTCGTTATCATTAAGGATGACAGTAATGTTCTTTTTTTCATCACCTATATTGTTCAGCGCTTCCAATGCCATTCCGCCTGTGAGAGCACCATCTCCAATAACCGGTACGACCTCATAATCCTCATCCATCAAATCCCTTGCTGCAGCCATACCCATTGCAGCAGAAAGTGATGTAGAGCTATGCCCTGTCTCCCATACATCGTGCTCACTCTCAATCCGTTTCGGGAAGCCGCACATGCCTTTATATTGGCGTAGTGTTTCAAAGTCAGCTGTTCTGCCGGTCAGTATCTTGTGAATGTATGCTTGATGCCCTACATCCCAGATAAATTTATCCTGCGGACTGTTGAATGCTTTATGCAGAGCTAGTGTGAGTTCCACGACACCAAGATTCGCACCTAGATGTCCCCCTGTGACGGACAGCTTCTCAATCAGAAATGTCCGGATGGAAGCTGCAAGTTCATTTAGCTCCTCATTTGACATTTCCTTCAAGAATGCCGGGTTCTTAATTGCTGTTAAATCCATATAACCTTCCCCTTTTGTCACCGGCTTGATCAGCCTGACAGCATAGTATGAATAGGTACATTTCTGCGCCGGACGAAGAAATCAATCCTGTAGGTTTATACCCTGTTTCTATCTCCCCTACATCAATATCAGACATTTTCTGCACTTCGGCTGTGCAGGAGCCTATTTAAAAAGAGCCGCTAGCACATATGTGATAACGGCGTTTTCTATGTTCGTACGTATCAGTTCTGTCCTATATTCCTAGTAGCAATATATCACAGTTGGCTAGCTGCTTACAATCAATAACAGTCAGCTCGTCCTTCTGCTTAGATATACGGTAAGCTCATGCAATCTGGAATCCTTGATATCTGCTTGCTCCAGACACTGGTGAGCCAAGCTGACGTATTTGTCCATCTGCGCCTTTGCTCCGTCAAGGCCTAGCAGCTTTGGATACGTGCTCTTCTTATTTTCTTCGTCACTGCCGACTGGTTTTCCGAGGACAGATGAGTCACCTGTAACATCCAAAATGTCATCCTGCACCTGGAAAATCAGGCCGATATAGGTACCAAACTGTTTCATCAGCTCAAGTTTTTCAGGTTTTACCCCGGCTAAATAGGCTCCGGCAACAATCGCATATGTTAATAACTTACCCGTTTTTAAATTATGTATTTGCTCTAATTCATGAAGCGTACTTTCTTTATCTTCCGCTTCCATATCCAATGCTTGTCCAGCAATCATGCCAGTTGGCCCAGCAGCTTCGGATAAATAAGACATCAGATATACCTTTTCCTCTGGCTGTAACCCTGCAGCTTGCCCGATGACAGAAAAACTTCTTGTAAGAAGTGCATCACCTGCAAGAATCGCTGTTGCTTCCCCAAATTTCTTATGATTCGTAAGCTGTCCACGACGGTAATCATCGTCATCCATTGCAGGCAGATCATCATGAATCAACGAGTAGGTGTGCACCATTTCAAGCGCAGCAGCGGCTGGAAGGACTTTATCGCCATGTCCGCCGAAGGATTCAAATGCTGCACGCATAAGAATTGGACGCAGCCGCTTGCCTCCAGCCCGCATGCTATATAAAACAGATTGCGCTAGAGAGTCTGGTAGCATGTTATCTTTTTCGAGCAAGTTCATCATGTACTCGTTTAAGTGGTGCTGCTCTGCTTTCAAATAATCCTGCAACGATTCATTCACTTATTCTTCCTCCTGTACAGTGAATGGCTCGGTTTCGCCGGCATTATTCACGATTTCCACCATCTGCTTCTCGACTTGTTCGAGCTTATCGCCACAAATTTTGGAAAGCTTCATACCTTCCTGGTAATAGCCGATCGCCTGTTCAAGCTGGACATCCCCCTGCTCCAGCTTGCTCACAATTTCCTCCAACTGCTGCATTGCTTCTTCAAAGCTCTGTTTTTTCTCCTCAGCCATTTGTATCCTCCTTCACTTCCTTGACGATACAATCTATTGTGCCGTCCTCCAGATGGATTTGCACATCATCGCCTTTATTAACCTGATTCACGCTCTTTAGAAGGGTATCTTGTTTATACGAGATACTATATCCTCTCTTCATCGTTTCCAATGGGTTCAATAAAGAAAGCTTATTGATCTGATGCAGAAACTTCTGTTGTTCGCTTTCATGCCTTTTTCCCATCGCTTGCTTCAGCCTGGCTTGCAGGGCAGTAAGCTGCTGTCCGTAGTTCTGTGCCTGTTTTCCTGGATGAACAAGTGAAAGCCTATTAACCAAAGTAGTAAATTGCTGCTGTCGCGCTGATACCGCAGTCGTACCTGCTCTGCTTAGACGATCGGAAAGCTTGTCCAGCTCTATCTCCTTCTGCCTGAGAAGCTGCTCAGGATACCGGAATGCATAGGAACCTCGAAGTTTTGCCAATCTGTTTGCTTCTTGGGTGTAGCCTTGACGGACAACATAATGCATCCTGTTTGAGAGCTGTGCTAAGCGGTGCAGCAATTCTTCTCGGGCTGGCACAGCCAATTCAGCTGCACCGGTCGGGGTAGCTGCTCTGACATCGGCAACGAAATCACTGATGGTAAAGTCCGTTTCATGCCCGACTGCGGAAATTATCGGAATACTCACACGATGGATAGCGCGTGCGACGATTTCCTCATTAAAGCTCCAAAGCTCTTCGATCGAGCCGCCGCCTCTACCGATGATCAGCACGTCAAAGTCATGCTCTTCTGCATAAGAGAGAGCTTGTACAAGCGACGGAGCTGATCGATCACCTTGTACCGATACAGGGAGAACCGTCACTTTAACAATTGGATACCGCCTTTTGATTGTCGTCAAAATATCCCTTACGGCTGCACCAGTCGGGGAAGTAATGACTCCAATATGCTCCGGATAAGCTGGGAGCGGTTTCTTGTGAGCAGTAGAAAATAAACCTTCTCTTTCCAGCTTCTCTTTCAGCTGTTCATAAGCTTGATACAGCGCTCCCACTCCATCTGGCTCCATATGCTGAATATAGAGCTGATATTGGCCCTGCGGCTCATATAAGCCAATTTCTCCTCGGATCAAAACGGTCATTCCGTTTTCCGGAACAAATTTCATTCCTTTGTTCTGACTTGCAAACATGACAGATTGTATCCGTGCTCCATCATCTTTCAATGTCATATACATATGACCGCGACTGTGGTGCTTGAAGTTTGATATTTCAGCTCTTAGCCAAATATCCTTCAAATGTTTGTCCGTTTCCAGCTTCCGCTTCATATAGCGGGTCAGGGCAGTCACGGTCAGATAACGGTCATCACTCATACTTTACCTGCTCCTTACACTACCGCTGCTGCTTGGCGTCTTGCTGCTTTGATTGTATTAAGCATCAGCATCGTGATCGTCATTGGACCTACACCGCCCGGCACTGGTGTAATAATAGAGGCAACTTCCTTCGCATGTTCGAAATCGACATCTCCTGTCAGCTTGCCTGCTGCATTCCTGTTCACACCTACATCGATGACGATGGCGCCTTCTTTGATATCTTCTGCTTTAATCATATGCTCACGTCCTACTGCCACAACAAGGATATCTGCTTGTTTTGTGAAGCTTCTAAGATCCGGTGTGCGTGAATGCGTATGAATCACAGTAGCATGCTCATTCAAAAGCAGCTGCCCGATCGGCTTGCCGACAATATTGCTTCTGCCGACGATGACAGCAGTTTTACCTGCAATCTCAACATCCTTCGACTTCAGCATTTGGATGATTCCGTATGGTGTACATGGATAGTATGTATCTTCTCCAAGCATCATTTTGCCAACATTGGCAGGATGGAAGCCATCTACATCTTTTTCTGGATCAATGCTGTCGATAACTGCTTGTTCATCGATATGTGCCGGAAGAGGCAATTGGACTAGAATGCCGTTCACATTCGTATCCAAATTCAAACGCTGAATAAGATCCAGCAGCTCCGTCTGCGTTGTAGAACTTGGCAGTTCAATCAAATCAGAACTGATACCGATTTCGGCTGATGCTTTTTCTTTCCCTTTTACATAAGATCTGGAGGCAGGATCGTCTCCAACTAAGACAACGGTCAGATGAGGCAGAATATCTTGTTCTTTCAGTGCTGCTGCTTCTTGTTTCAGTTCTTCCCGAATCGTTGCTGCAAGTTCTTTTCCGTAGATTAATTCTGCTGTCATACTCATCCGCTCCCTTATTTTTTGATTATTCTAGATAGTACGCCGTTAACGAATTTGCCTGATTTCTCATCTCCGAATAGATTTGAAATCTCGATGGCTTCGTTGATGACTACGCCTTGTGGTACATCTGAATGATGCAGAAGTTCATATACTGCGATACGCAATGCTGTCTTTTCCACACTCGCTAGCCGATCGAATGACCAATTCTCTAAATGCTCGGCAATTTTTGCATCGATTTCAGCTTTATGCTCGATTACGCCATTAATAAGACTAGCCAAAAAAGCATTCTGCAAAGGCTCTCCTAATACATTTTCCACAGCCTCTTCTGGCTGAATATCGTTCATGTCCATCTGGAAGAGGACTTGGAAGGCAGTTTCCCGTGCCGTACGTCGTTTCATATTCTATCTCCTTTTAACTCATCTCATCAAATCATAACATGATATATAGGCTTAAATCTATCTTTGAACAAAAGAAAAGACCTCAGGGCCGAACCAGCCAAGGTCTTTTCCAGCGAAACAGTCTATTCGACAGTGTCCGCTTTTAGATCGAGTTGTATACCTACTATATGGACATTGATCTCTTTGGTCGCAAGTGCCGTCATCGTCTGCAGCGCCTGACGGATATGCTGCTGAATGTCTTTGGCTACCTCGGGCATCCTGCAATCGGCACTAACAGTAATAAAGACGTCGATTGCCACTCCTTGTTCCGTGAGTTCAACCTTGATACCTTTACCATGTGCCTTCTTGCCGAGCTTTTCCGCCACACCAGTGGCAAAGCCGCCCCTCATTGCCATAACGCCCTTCACTTCACTTGCTGCAATTCCGGCAATTACCTCAATCACAGCAGGTGAAAGCATGACGTTGCCAAGTGCTCCCTTATGACCGATCGATACGAAGGATTGCTCTTGCAAAGATCTCACATCCTTTAGGTTATTTACTCCATGATTGTGTAATTTTCAAGGAAGTTCGTGTTGAAATCCCCTTCTACAAACACCGGGTGCTCCATCATACGTGAATGGAACGGAATCGTTGTATGCACACCTTCGACAGCAAATTCACTCAAAGCGCGCTTCATTCTGGAAACTGCTTCTTCACGTGTTTTGCCGAACGCGATCAGCTTCGCCACCATACTGTCATAGAATGGCGGAATAGAATAGCCCTGATAAGCTGCTCCGTCCACACGTACACCGAAACCGCCTGGTGCAAGGTAAAGATCGATTTTACCTGGTGAAGGCATGAAGTTCTTGAATGGATTCTCTGCGTTGATACGGCACTCGATAGCCCATCCGTTGAATGTGATATCTTCCTGCGCATAACGTAACGGCTCATTGTTGGCAATATGAATCTGTTCCTTGATAAGATCCACGCCTGTCACAAGCTCGGTTACGGGATGCTCCACTTGGATACGTGTATTCATTTCCATGAAATAGAATGTATGATCTTTACGATCAAAAATGAATTCGATTGTACCAGCACCAGAATAATCAACCGCAAGAGCTGCTTTCACTGCTGCTTCACCCATTTTCGCTCGGATTTCCGGTGAAACTGCTGGAGAAGGAGATTCTTCGATCAGCTTCTGCATACGACGCTGTACCGTACAATCACGTTCCCCAAGATGGATAGCATTGCCATGGTTATCCGCAAGCACCTGGATTTCCACATGACGGAAATCTTCTATGTACTTCTCTAAGTAGACACCAGGGTTTCCGAAAGCTGTAGCTGCTTCCTGCTGCGTTACACTGATTCCTTTTACAAGTTCTTCTTCCGTACGGGCGATTCGGATACCTTTACCGCCTCCGCCAGCTGTCGCTTTGATGATGACTGGATAGCCAATCTGTTCTGCGACTTTCTTACCTTCTTCTGCGTCTGCAACGATACCGTTTGAACCGGGCACTACTGGAACACCAGCTTCCCGCATCGTTTCACGAGCAACGTCCTTTGTTCCCATCTTGTTGATGGCATACGCACTAGGACCAACGAATGTAATGTTGCATTCGGCACATAGCTCTGCAAAATCTGGGTTCTCTGCTAAAAATCCATATCCAGGATGGATTGCATCGACACCAGTCAGCGTCGCTACGCTAATGATATTCGAGAAATTCAAGTAACTTTCTTTACTTGCTGCCGGACCGACACAATACGCTTCATCCGCCAGCTGTACATGTAATGCTTCTCTGTCTGCTTCCGAATAGATTGCGACGGTTTCTATATCCATCTCTTTGCAGGCACGGATAATCCGGACAGCAATCTCACCTCGGTTGGCAATCAATAATTTCTTAATCACAACGAGTCAACCCCTTAGTTAGCCTTCACTCTGAACAGAGGTTGTCCATATTCAACAAGCTCTCCGTTTTCCACTAGTACTTCTACGATTTCACCAGATACGTCTGCAGTGATTTCATTGAATAGTTTCATCGCTTCCACGATACATACAACTGTGTCTTTCTCCACTCGCTCACCGACGCTTACGAAAACATCAGAATCAGGATTTGGTTTGCTGTAGAAAGTACCGACCATCAATGATGTGATTTCGTAATCATAATTCTTTGCAGCTGCTTCTGGAGCTTGCGCTGCTGGCTCAGGCTGCGCAGCTGATACTGGTGCCTGCGGAGCACTTACGGCCGGCTGAACTGGCGCTGGTGCCGCTGCAACTTGTACAACTTCTTTGTTTTTGCGAAGGGAGACTTTTTCACCTTCAGTTTCATAATCGAATTCATCTATTGAAGATTGATCAATTAAGGTAATAAGTTCTTTCAATTCTTCTAATTTAAGCATATTGGCACTCCTTTACAATGGTCCTGCAAAATGATTCCTACAGATTTAATCACTAACATATTTTACGCAAACGTTAAAAAAATCGCAACACCTACGATTAATCGGGGAGTATCAGCTGCTCGAAGCATGCTGTGTTTTCTCATTCTGTAGGGCAGAATAGAAGCCTTTTTGCTCCATCAGCTCATGATGGCTCCCTTGTTCTTTTATTTTGCCATCCTGCAGCACAAATATCTTGTCAGCCTGTTCGATTGTATTAAGGCGATGCGCCACTACAATACTTGTACGCCCCTCCATCAACACTTTCATCGCTTGCTGGATCCTGAGTTCTGTAATCGTATCGATACTGGATGTTGCCTCATCCAGCAAGAGGATATCGGGATCCTTCAATAACGCTTTGGCAATGGACAGCAGCTGACGCTGCCCGTGACTAAGGCCGCCGCCATCCTGCCCCACTACCGTTTCATATCCTTCCGGTAGTCTGGTAATGAACCGGTGAGCATTGGCTGCTTTGGCTGCTTCTATCACTTGATCATCTGTAGCTTCCAATTTACCATAGCGGATATTCTCAAGGATAGTACCTTTGAACAAGAAATCCTGCTGCAAGACAACCCCGATTCGATTACGGTAGCTGTTAAAATCCAGCTCAGGAAGCGGGTTATCATCTATTGTAACCTGCCCTTGATCAGGCTGATAAAAACCAGCAATCAAGTTCATGATTGTTGTTTTCCCAGATCCAGTTGGGCCGACGAAAGCTGCCATTTGCCCCGACTGAACAGAGAAACTGATATCCTTTAGGGCAGGTTCTCCTTCATACGTGAATGTCACATTCTCGAAGCGTATGTCTCCTCGAAGTTTAGATACTGTTTGTTTCGCCGTTTCTTCGTGTTCTTCCTGCTCGTCCAAAATCCCAAAAACCCGTTCTGCACCGGCAAGCGCCGAGAACAAGGAATTAAATTGGTTCGCCAAGTCATTCAACGGCCGAGTGAATTGCCTTGAGTATTCCAGGAAGATGACAATCGTCCCTACAGTTATACCCGCACGTCCATGCCCAATCAGGAGAGCACCAACGCCGGCAATGACCGCAAAACTAATGTTATTCAGCATATTCATCCACTTAGGAATGAAGCCGGAAAAAGTTTGAGCCCAGAATCCTGCGTGCTGCAGTTGTTCTGTTTTATTGCGAAAGATACCCGTCACTTTGCTTTCTTGAGCATATGCTTTAATGACTGCCTGGCCGGATATACTTTCTTCTGCAAAACCGTTCACACGGCTGACAGCTTGCTGCTGTGTTCTGAAAGCATGCCGGGTTCGGTTTGTGATCCATTTGATGCCGATGAACATGATTGGTACAACGAGCAGCGTGATGATCGTAAGTACCGGGCTAAGCATGACCATGACAGCCAGTATACCGATAAAGGTAATGATACTGGATACGATCTGAACCAACGACGTATTCAGCGTCGTCGAAATATTATCCACATCATTCGTCATCCGGCTCATCAGCTCTCCGTGCTGCCGCTTATCAAAGAAAGCAAGCTTCAATTTCTGCAGATGGACAAAAAGATCCTGCCTAATCGAGTACACAGCTGTTTGCGAGATGGTGATCATCCAGTAGCCTTGCAAAAATGTCATGACAGCAACAGTGAAATAAATCAGCAACAGCCAGCTCAATTGGTGCAGAAGATATCCTGCCGTATAATCCCTACTTACAAATCTGTCAACGATATGCCCCAGAATGACAGGACCAACCAACGCCAGAATAGAGCTTACAATAATCATACCGAGCGTACTGAAAAGCAGACGTCTCTCGTGAAGCATGTATTGCCAAATTCTTAGCAGAGTATCTTTAGGATTTTCTACTTTTGCTTTCTGTTTACGAGCGTTTGCATTATATGCCGGCCGTTTATATCGGAACGCTTCCGATAACTTTTTCATAATGTCGCCTCCCTCTGCTGCTGGGAAGCCCGAATCGCACGGAACAGTTCTGATTGCTCCAAAAGCTCATCTGCTGTGCCATATGCAGTTCGCTTTCCTTCTTCTACGATTAAGATCCGATCACACTGCATCGCTGTACTTAGCTTCTGTGTGACAAGTACCGTCGTACATTGGTAGCGCTTTAGCACCTCCAATAGTTTGCGTTCTGTCTGCAAATCCAGAGCGCTTGTACTATCATCCAATAGAAGAAGTGACGGCTGTAACAGCAATGCTCTCGCAATCGTAAGCCGCTGTTTTTGTCCGCCCGAAAGATTGATTCCATTTTGCCCGAGTCTTGTATCCAGCTTATCTGGCAATTTGTTAATCGTGTCATAAATTTGCGCATCCTTTGCAGCACGTATAATTGCTTCATCGCTTGCATCAGGTACTCCCCAGGCGATATTCTCCCGGATTGTACCAGAAAATAATTGGACATCCTGGGAAACGAAACCGACTTGTCGGCGAAAAGACCTGCTGTTCAAACTAGATAAAGGTGTGTCGTCTGCCAATACTCTTCCGTTGTCAGGTTCGTATAAACCAATCATAAGATGCAATAAAGTTGATTTGCCGGAGCCTGTTTCCCCTAATATAGCGACACGTTCACCAGGATTGATTTTCATCGTGAAATCTTCAATGACCGGTACTTTACCATTTGGATATCTGTAGCTTACCTGCTCTAAGTCTATCTTTCCGCGATAAGTTTCAGATGTCGTCTCTCCATTATCTGAAGGAGGATCCAATTCCAGAATTGCAGCAATTCGTGTGCTGGATGCTTTTGCCCGTGCATAAAACGTAATCAGCATGCCGACAACACTCAATGCTCCTGTAATCCTTGTTGCATAGTTAACGATCGCAACTATATCGCCGACATTCGTTTGCTGCTGTATGCCGCCAATATATAAAATGGCCAAAATAGCAATATTCATCACCAAAGTGAGCAAAGGTACCGACAATTCCGTATAACGAAATGCTTTCAGCATATTCTGACGCAGCTCATTGCTAGCCTGCTCAAAGCGATTTTGTTCATGCTCCTCTCGGGCAAAAATCCTGATAAGCCGGAGCCCGACAAGGTTTTCACGCATCACATGATTAACTTTATCCACACCGCGCTGCACAGTCCCGAAATAACGGATGCTCCGTTTCATGATGAAATGCAGAAAAATCAGCAGTATAGGAATGACAATCAGTAGTATAAGTGCAATCCTGGCATTCACTACAAATGCCATAACGGTTCCTCCGATAATCAGGAAAGGTGCCCTGATCATGAAACGGAAGAACATGACAATAGTAAGCTGAATTTGGTTGACATCATTTGTCAGTCTGGTTAAGAGTGTACTGGTGCCAAAATGCTGGATATCCTGAAGCTCCGCCTGCTGAACCTTTTCATACATCTGATCCCGCAGCTCTTTTCCAACACTTTGACCAAGATGATCGGCAAAGAAAATATTGATGATTCCAGCTCCGAATCCTATAATTGCAATGGCCACCATTCCCAGGCCTAGCTCGATTACAAGTCCATTATTGCCAGCGGCAATGCCGTCATCAATGAGCTTTTGCAAAAGAAATGGCTGCACAAGTTCAACGGAAAGCTCCATCATGATAAAAACCAATGAAGTTACGATTATGAGCCAATAAGGTTTAAGATAACTGAATACTGTCTTCACTGCTTACGCCTTCTCCCTGCTTATGTATAGCCTGCTGCTAATCATACCCTAGCATACCACCACTCTAAACAAAATCGTACAAAACACCCTCCTATAGAAAAAGGAGCATTCCATGAATGCTCCTCCCCGGTTATTTCTGCGGAATGTATTTTACATCCACGTTGGCACCTGCGAATTCATCTGCAGCCATCTGCATGATGCTATTGGCTTCTTGTGCTGTCATTTTGTCGGCTTTTACGGTAACCTGTACATGTCCATCTTCTGCTCGGACAAGCACTTCCTCATAGCCTTTCTCTGCAATGATTGATTCTTCCAGGATGGACTCTTTCGATGCGAATTGCTCCATCAGTTCGATTTGACTGACCGCTTCATTCTTTTCTTCTGTGCTTGTGGAAGAGCTGGCAACAATTTCTTCAAGTCTCGTTTTTGCTTCGCTTCGCTGATCCATTGTCTGCATCCGGATGCTGGCAAATAGTTCATCGACATTAGCCGGTTCAGTCGTTACATCGGCTTCTCCTTCTTCTTTGGAACCAGTTTCCCCAGAGTCGCCGGCTGTTGTGCTTGTCCCATTTTCATCCGCTTTATCATTTATAAAAGCCAGTTCGTCCCCGTTCGGAGAAGTCATATAATAGACACTCAATACGATCAGCAAGCTCAGCATCGTCAATAGCCATACTGTTTGTTTTTTCAACATCCCAATTCCCCCTTAATTTTTCGGCATGACCGAAATTCGATGTGTCGGTACATCCAGCACTCGTGATACAGCTTCCACAACCCATTCCTGAACTGTCGCTTGTTCTGTCCCCTTTGCAACAACAAGCACCCCTCTCACTTCTGGCTTTCTTGTTTCCACCAGCAGCGGCACTTCTTGATCTCCTTGTCTGACGAGCACTACCTGCTGTTCCTCATTTTCATCCTCCACTACCCGTTCGCCGCCGTTTTGGTCGGTTTCTTCGGATGTCTGCTGGCCGATGATCAGATTCTTTTCATAAATCTTCTGATGGGTGCTGTTCAGATTGACCATTACTTCCACTTCGGAAACACCTTTGATTTTTTCCAGCAGGCCGACCAGGTCTTGCTCGTATGCTGCTTCCAAATCTGTAGTCGAAGCCGAAGAAGCGTCGTTTTCTTTCTTTGCGAAAGTCTCTTCTGTTTCTGCTGCTGTTTCATTTTGAATCTGCTTGGTGTTTTGTCCATCTGGCTCCTTCTGTTCCGTGAATAAGCCGCTTACGAGTAAAAGCAAAGCACCTAGCAGTCCGACAATGACCAAATATCCAAGCTTTGTCGGTTTCTTATTCTGGGAATCTTTCAGCTTCCACTGTTCGGAAAGCTTGTCTAGTAATTTCTTCATCCTGTCCCCCCTTTTTGGGTGACCTCAAGCGGCAGATCTTCAAGCTCCCAGATTTCGGCCAGATGGGATTTCACTCTCTCCATGTCCTCGGTCTGTTCATTTGCTTCGATAGGACGGGAACTGTCGATGACGACGTCGCTGATTTCTCCTTCCGGTAATCCCTGGTCGGTATTCTGCACCGTTACTTGGATGGAATCGATTGCTTCGGTCGTTTCCTCATCCTCTCCCTCCTTAAAGGCCACTGCGATGTCTGTAATTTGCATATGAAACTTCTCTTGCAGCGTTGGATTTGCTTGGTCCTTCAATTGGACAGCCATCTGTTCCTCAATATATGCGCGCTGTACGGAATCTATTTCACTTTTCTTCTCTTCTATTGAATTTTCTATCGAGGGGGCGTCTGTCAAAGCAGCAAAGCCTTCCATTGCTTCTTGCACCGCTCTCGTTGAATCTACCTGGAATAATGCGAAAACTGGTTTAAGGAATAACAGGAGCAGCATGAGCCCCATGACCAGCTTGACGTATTTGCGGATATCGGTATCTGGTAAAACCATATCCAGTACAAAAGCGAGAAGGATGAACAGAATGATCTGCATCACCCATGATTGCAAGGCTTCCAAGTGACCAGCTCCTATCTCAGCATTAATGTGACATTGCTCGAAGCCACAATGATGACAATGGCAATGAAGAACATGAACGCGACTACGAGCAGACAAGCGAATATATAAAGGATATACTTACTCATCACTTGCATCGATTTGATGATCGGACCGTCACCTAGCGGCTGCAGCAAGGCTGCGGCAATTTTGTAGATAAGTGCGATAGCAAGAATCTTGATTGCCGGAAACAACGAGATTGCCAAAACGATCAGCACCCCGACAATCCCGATTGCGTTCTTCAGAAGCAGTGAAGCACTAAGCACAGTATCAGTAGCATCGGTGAACATACGGCCAATGACAGGTATGAAGTTTCCGGTAACGAATTTGGCTGTCTTCATCGCTACACCGTCCTGTACCGCTGTAACGGCACCCTGGACGGAGATGACACCAAGAAAGACAGAAAAGAAAATACCCAACAGCCATAATCCGATGTTTTTCAATAAATCGGCAAGCTGGGTTACTGGATACTCTTTGTTGATTGTACTGACTAGATGCAAGAGAGCACTCATGAGGAATAATGGGATGATTATCTTTGCGATCAATAGCCCGCTGGCGTGGATAAGGAAAACAATGATAGGATGAAAGAAAGCGACGGCAGATAAACTTCCAAACGAAGCCATCAATCCAAGCAGCAGCGGAATCAAAGCCAGCATGAAATCACTCATACCATTGATAGCTTCCATTGCGTAATTCACTGACAAACGGAAGCTGTTCAAAAGAAGTGTCAGAAGAACCATACATACGATCAAATAAGCGACTTTGCTGATTGAACCTTTATTGAATGCGGTTTGGATTGTCTGGAGGATGCTGCTGAATAGAGTTAAAAGAATCAAGATACCAAGCAGCTTTCCATTGAGCAGCAGCTCATACAGCAGATATTCAAAAAGCCCTTTCAACCATGATTGGATGGAGATATCTCCTTGCTGCTTGATAAAATCAACGAAAGAGCCTTTCTCCAGTTCCGGTATAAACTGGCCGTACTTGTCTGATAAAAGCTCCCAATAACCCGTGAGTTCTTCAGTCGGCAGACTGTCGAATGCTGTGATCGCAGCCTCCTGTTCTTCTGCTTGGCCTGTCTCAGCAAAAGCAGCTGATGGAAGTGCAAGAACACCAAACAAAGCAAAAAGAAATACCAAGCAGCGTTTCAACGTATCCAGCTCCTTATCCGCCCGGCATGAAACTCATGATTGTCTCGATGACCGCTGTCAGAATCGGTATGGCCACCGTTATGATAATGATTTTTCCGGCAAGCTCTATTTTTGCAGCGATTGCTGATAACCCGGCATCTCGTGTTAGATGCGCACCAAATTCCGTGATATAAGCAATGCCGATGATTTTCAAGATCGTTTTGATATAAAGACCTTCCACATTTGCCCGTTCACCCAGCTGTTCAATCAGAAGCAGAATGCCAGTAATCTTTTGCAGGATGAACAGGAAAATGATGATGCCCGTCACCACGACAACAAAAAATGCAATCGATGAATTTTGTTCTTTTACAATTAAGGCAAGCAAACTTGCTACAATGCCAATGGATACGATTATAATGATATCCATCTTAATCGCCTCATCCCTGGAATAAAAACACCGACTTGATCTGCTGGAACAGTTCCGATAATTTGCCCAAGACGATGAGCAGTACCAGGATGAAACCCATCAGTGTCGTGAATTGTGCAATCTCTTCCTTTCCCATTTGCTTCAGTACAGTATGAATGATTGCGACGATCATCCCGATACCTGCGATTTGAAATAGAATCATTGCTTCTCCGAGCATAGCGGACTCCTTTCCTACCTCGTTCAGATAAGCAGTAGTACGATCAGCAAACCTGTCAGGAATCCAAGGTTACGGATCATTTTTCCATAACGCTGACTCGCTTCTTCTGATTCCTCCAGCTCCCGTTCCAGGTGGGTTCTGGCCAGCTGGATATGCTTTTGCTGCTGTTCAAAGTCGTGCTGGCCAAGTGTACGGCCGAATTGCAGCCAAACATCCTTTTCAGCGGGTTTCAGTGCTGTTGTACCTATCCAAGCCTCTGTCGTCTCTTCCCAGCAGTCATACAGACCTGCCGGATGCAGCTGCAGCTTATCAGATAAAGATCGAAAAAAGGAAGCTGCCGGATGCGGAACCTGTTTGGCCAGATTTTCGCTTGTTTCAATGATGCTTGTCTGACTGTAGAGTATTTCTGCCTCCATCACCTGCAGACTGCTGATCAGCTGGCGGATTTGCTTTGGTCGCTGCTGCAGTTTGCGGGACAGCTCGAAACCTACCCAAGTTGCGGCAATAAGCACAAGTATTGCTCCTAGCCACTTCATGCGTTTGCACCTGCCGGGCTAGCTGTTTCCAACAAAGCTTGTACTACGCCAGGAGACATGCCCTTCTTCAAAATGACGATGCGTTCGAATACTTTCTGTTCGAATAAGGGCTTTAAAGAAGGACGTTGACGGATGGAATCCAAGCTGTCACCGTGAACACTGCATACGATCCTCACACCTGCATGCAAGGCTTCCTGCAATGCCTGGACATCCCGCTCGCTTCCAATCTCGTCCGCCACTATTACATCCGGGGACATCGATCGGATCAGCATCATTAAACCCTCTGCTTTCGGACAGGCATCCATGATATCCGTCCTTTTTCCAAGATCATGCTGCGGTATGCCATTGATGCTTCCTCCAATTTCAGAGCGTTCGTCAACGACTGCAGTCTTCAACGCCGGATATTGCTGCCAGCCTGTAGATAGAGAACGGACTATATCACGAAGAATGGTCGTTTTACCAGACTTCGGCGGTCCTATGATAAGCGTATGGCGACAAGTGCCGTCAGGCTTGTACAAGGAAGACATGATTTTTCCCGCTGCTCCTGGTCTTGCTTTGGCAATTCTTATATTGAAGGAGGATATATGCTTAAGAGCTTTTACGACACCGCCCTCTGTATTGACCTGCCCACTCAATCCGACGCGATGCCCTCCTGCAATGGTGATATAACCTTCTCGCAATTCATTTTCAAGTGCATATAAGGAAAAATCACTCAATTGATTCAGCATGAACCGAGCATCTGCAGCCTCCATTAGCGAAGCTTCAATCCATTCAGTTCCGTCATCGAAGCACAACTCAAGCTGCTGATTCGTCCGGCAGCGAATTTCCTGCAGCTTGTCCCATCGTCTCCCTACTTTTTCTGACAAGAGAGCTTGTAAAGGCGGTCGAAACAATTTCTGGATTTCCTTCATTCTGCTCACCTCTAACTTCGATTGGACACGTTGTCCATACTGTAATGTATGTGCCTCTGAATGGTTTATGCCACAAAAAAAGAGCCCCTTCCCATGTTGGGAAGAGGCCCTCTCGCTGTCTTATGCACGTGAAACGTATTTTCCATCTGATGTGTTGATGATAAGTACATCGCCTTCGTTGATGAAGAAAGGTACTTGCACGCTCAAACCAGTTTCTACGATAGCTGGTTTCGTACCGCCGCTTGCAGTATCACCTTTGATACCTGGTTCTGTTTCTACAACTTTCAATTCTACGTTATTCGGAAGATCTACACCAAGTGTTTCACCACCGAAAGTCATAACACTGATTTCCATGTTCTCTTTCAGGAATTTCAGCTCATATTCGATCTGCGCTGTGGAAAGTTCCAGCTGATCGTATGTGTCGGTGTCCATGAAAGTATGTGTTTCACCAGAAGCATAAAGATATTGCATCTTTTTATGTTCGATATGTGCACGAGAAACTTTCTCTCCAGCACGGAATGTTTTTTCCTGGATGTTACCATTACGCAAATTACGCAGCTTAGAACGTACGAATGCCGCACCCTTACCTGGTTTTACGTGCTGGAAATCGATAACCTGCCACAGGCCATTATCTACTTCGATTGTTAGGCCCGTACGAAAATCGTTTACTGAAATCATTGTTTTCCTCCTTCGAAAAACGGCTGTTACAAAGTAATTAAATCTTTAGTGGAGAACGTCAGGCGTTCACTGCCATCAGCTGTCAGCACGAGATCATCCTCAATTCGGCATCCGCCTACTTCCGGTATGTAGATCCCCGGCTCTACTGTAACAACCATTCCCGGCTTCAATACCGTATCGGAACGGAAGGATAGAGCTGGCGATTCGTGTACATCCATACCGAGCCCATGTCCGGTTGAATGTCCGAAGTACTGACCGTAGCCTTTTTCGGAGATATAGTCTCGTGTGAGCGCATCGGCTTCTTTACCAGTAATACCCGGTTTCACGCCTGCAACTCCTCGAAGATTCGCCTCTAGTACTATATCATAAATTTCACGTAATTTGTCACTTATCTCACCTACTGCAAAAGTTCGGGTGATATCCGAGCAATATCCATTGTAAAGGGCACCGTAATCCAGCGTGACCAATTCGCCCTTTTGAATCTCCTTATCTGATGCTACACCATGCGGCAATGCGGAACGGTATCCGGAAGCGACGATCGTATCGAAACTGGATTGTGTCGCGCCCTGCTTGCGCATAAAGAACTCAAGCTCGTTGGAAACTTCGATCTCCTTCATGCCTGGCTTCACGAAAGTAAGGATATGTGTATAAGCTGCATCGGCAATCTCGGCAGCGGTCTTCATGATAGCAAGCTCTGCCTCTGATTTGATCAGACGCAGCTCCTCAATCAAGCCTGATGCAGGAATGAGGTCTGCATGTACAGCATTCTGAAACTGCTGGTACAGTGCGAAAGTAACATCTTCATGCTCAAATCCAGCTTGCTGAGCACCTTCTTTAAGAAGCTGTGCAGCAGCTTCCTGAATGATGGACTGTTTATGCTCGATGATCTCAAAATCAGGAGCTTGTTCTGTTGCCTGCTCAATATAACGGAAATCAGTGAGGAACAGCTGCTTCGATTTAGTGATGATAAGAAGGCCTGCACTTCCGGTAAAGCCTGATATGTATCGGCGGTTCTGTGCACTCGTTACGATGAATGCGTCCAAGTTCTTCTTTTCCATTAAGGCACGTAATTTCTCTAATTTCTCCATCTGTTTCTTCCTCTCCCTTTATTTCTCCAGCAGCGCTAAAGCCGCATATCGGTATCCTTTAATACCTAAACCGACGATCTGACCCTTACACACGGATGCCAGCATCGAATGATGACGGAATTCCTCCCGCGTATGGATATTCGATATATGCACTTCCAGTACCGGAATAGGGACACTTGCAATCGCATCCCTGATCGCGATGCTTGTATGTGTATATGCTGCGGCATTCAGGATGATTCCGCTGCACGTACGGCCTGCCTCCTGGATCTTATCGACCATCGCACCTTCATGATTGGACTGAAAGTCTTCCAGTTCGTACCCGAAACTGTCTGTCACCTTCTTCACTTCAGCAACTACATCAGCCAGCGTATGGCTTCCATAAATTCCAGGCTCCCTCGTTCCGAGCAAATTTAAATTAGGTCCATTGATCAACATTAAGCGATTCACAATCTTCATCCTTTGGTTACATTATTTTAACTTTCACATAGTGTAACATAAGACGGAAGCTTTGTGATTGAAAATTCGAAATGCTTAATTATCCTGGTATGCTTCGCTTTGCTGGTATTCGAAGCTGATGCTGTATCCGATAAATACAGCATAAAGCAAATACAAGCACATTGTCGTGATATTTGCATTCCGATCTGCTTGGAATGCACTATCCACGCCATGGATAATCGGGGCCAGCACCAACTGGACAAGAACCCAGAGCACCACACCGAAAATTAAGCTGGGGATGATTCCTTGCTGTTTCTTCAAGAACAGGAAATACAAGTAGGCAATCAAGATGGATAGAATACCGACTATGAAAATGCTGATCAGCTCAGCCACCCAAGTGTCAGCCCAAGGCATCCAAACCCATGAACGGAGGACGAAATCCGCCACAGACAAGTCGGTAAAATGAAAGAAGTACGCTACCCATGCGATGGCTGACCAAAGCACGCCGCCGACGAATCCGGTAGCGACGGCACTTCTATTAAAACGTGATGCGGTTTTACGGTTTTGCTGCATAAAATTCACCTCAATACGTAGCATGCCTTAACCAAACGATTTTAATCACAGATGCCATCTAGTGTTATCTGTATTTTTTTAGTAAAATAGAAGGAAATCGAAACGAGGCTGGTGAAATAATGTCAGATAAACAAACCAATACCTATGGCGGGCAAGCCGTCATTGAAGGTGTCATGTTTGCGGGAAAAAACAGCTTCGTTACTGCCGTTCGCAGAAATGACGAGAGCATAGACTACTTAACCGTCGAACGCCAAGACAATCCGAAATTATCCAAGTTGAAAAAGATACCTATACTGCGAGGAATCGCAGCGATCATACACGCTAGCGCCAATGGCACGAAGCATCTGAACTTTTCTTCAGAACGTTACGGGGTCAATCCTGAGGACGATGCACAGATAGTTCCAGAGGAGAAAAAATCAAAGCTGGCAATGATCATTGGTATCGGTGCCGTTGGTGTACTATCCTTTATCTTCGGGAAATTAATATTCACACTGACTCCTGCACTCGTCGCGGATTTCTTCGACAAGTGGCTTCCTTCCAGATTCGAACAAGTTGCACTGGAAGGTTTCCTGAAGCTTATCCTGCTTCTTGCCTATGTTTATCTCGTTTCCCTGACACCATTGATCAGGCGTGTATTCCAATATCACGGCGCTGAACATAAGGTGATCAACTGTTACGAAAACGGTCTGCCGCTTACGGTAGAGAATGTACAAAAGCAATCCAGGCTTCATTATCGATGCGGATCAAGCTTTATGCTGTTCACTGTCATAGTCGGTGTGATTGTGTATATGTTCGTTGCCACAGATCCGCTATGGTGGCGTATGGTGAACCGTATCCTGCTTCTGCCGCTTGTTATCGGTCTGTCCTTCGAGGTACTTCAGCTGACGAATAAGGTTCGTGATATCCCTGTTCTTCGCTTCCTTGGCTATCCAGGCCTATGGCTGCAGCTGGTCACGACAAAAGAGCCAAAGGATGATCAAGTGGAAGTTGCCCTGGCTTCTTTCAAAAAAGTGCTTGAAAATGATTCTGTACAGGTGAATAGTGGTATAAAGATAGTAAGATAACGAAACCATGTCACCATCAAGGCATGGAAAGGAGGAAAATGGGTTGCGTAGATCTGGGTCTTCCATCATCGTGTTTGTTTTGATTGGTCTTGCTGTCATCGGTGTCAGCATGCAGCTCGTGACAAATCCAGGAGCATTCTTCCAAAACGTGCTCGTTTGGATTGGAGGTGCCGTCCTCTTTGGTGCATTACTCTACTTCATTCTTACACGCTTGCGTGGCCGCTCCGCTGCAGGCGGCAGTGGCAGCAGCAGTGATATGCAGAAATATAAGAAAGCAGTAAAGCAGTCCAAGCAGAAATACAAGCAGCCAAAAGCCCGCCCTGTCAACAAACCAGCTAAACCAGCAGCTAGTATCAAAAAAGTTTCCGCTGCCAGAAAAAAACGTCCGGTAAAGGATCGCTCACGCGGTCCGCAGCTTCGTGTCATCGAAGGAAACAAACAGAAACGCAAAAAGTCGAGCATCTGATGCCCGACTTTTTTTATGGCCAGCGTTTTAGAAAGTGCTCTGCTTTCTCCCTGCCGACTGCTATTAGCTTCTCCTTTTCCAAAGCTGATATATCGAAATCGGCCATTCCGATACCTTCTACCGGAATGAAGATGATGTCCCTTGCTGTTTCCTGATTTATATGACGCATATCATGCGCTACCTTCATCGTCTTAAAAAGCGCATAAAACAGATCAAAAGATTGATGAACTTTCTGGACCGGAATTTTTTGTACTGCTTCACTCAGCTTCATTCCCAGGATAGGCCGCCTCAATAGACGCTCCTCCCCTTCCAGTGTCCAAAGCGGGAAGTTGCTCAGCACTCCGCCGTCGAGCAGCAGACTTCTTTTCCGATTGTTATAGAGAAGTTTTGCCGGCATGAATATGTACGGAATACCTGCACTCATCCTAATAGCCCGGGCTACCGGGAAACTTCCGCCATCGATTCCATATGTCTCGTTCAAATCATCCGGAAAAACGATTAATCTGCCTAACGTTACATCTGCTGCGATCACTTTCAATGTTCGAGGCTTCAAATCATGAAAAGTATACACTTGTTTTCTTGCCAATGCCTCATAAAGCCAGCGTTCCAATGCATTTCCTTTGTACAGTCCCATTTTGAAATATAGCGTTAGCCAATTAGCAAAAGGAATATATCTTGTAAGCTTAATAGGATCGGTGAATTTACTGATATCCGTTTCTTGAAGCAATGCTTCCATTTCTTCCCCGCTGTAACCAGCTGCCAGCAAGCCGGCGACAATAGCACCAGCAGAGGTGCCAGCCACATTCTCAAACTCGTATTTCTCCTTCTCCACAGCCTGTATAGCACCGATGAATGCAAAAGCCTTCACCCCGCCGCCTGAGAAAACACCGTCTATTTTCATAAGCACGCTCCATGATGACTTTTTATTATACCTAATCAGGAAAGTGCTTTTTTAGAACAAAAAAACCATCCAAATTGGATGGTTTCTGTTAAGACTTCTGTTTTTGCTGTATTTTGATCAATGCTTCTTTCCGTTCATTATCTTCCTGGAAGTACTGAACAAGATTACCGATCCGCTCGATTGAATTCCAGCTCATATGATGCTCGATACCTTCTACATCCTGATAAATATTCTCTTCCTCGACACCGATGATTCGCAGGAAGTCTTCCAAGAGTTCATGCCGATAGACAAGCCGTTTGCCGACCTGCTCTCCTTTATCAGTAAGAATCAAGCCACGGTACTTTTCATATTTCAGATATTCATCCTTGTCCAGCTTCTGCACCATTTTCGTAACAGAAGACGGATGTACCTGCAGATTCTCTGCTATATCGGACACACGGGCATATCCCTTTTTCTCCATTAATATGTAAATTTGTTCAATATAATCTTCCATGCTCGGTGTAGGCATAAAACTCCTCCATTCAATCCACTGCAACTTCTACATCTTAATATGATACACCTTTTCCAGCGGACAAACAAGCCAACAAAGTTGAAGTGGGTCAAAAGTGTTACACTTATATGAACAGCTATAAAAAATCTTTGAAAATAAGCGCCTGCTTGCTATAATGTAAGTTGGAGTATCAGCAGATGGGGGAAATGACATGGAAGCAGTACTAGTTATTGGAGTTGCACTGATTGTATTCATCGCATATAGTGTAATCCGCTATTTCATTCAGAAGAAACACCTGAAAACTCTTACAGAGGAAGAATTCAAAGCTGGATACCGTAAAGCGCAGCTGATTGATGTACGTGAGCCGAAAGAATTCGACGGCGGACACATCCTAGGTGCACGGAATATCCCACTTACCCAGCTTCGCTACCGTTTGGCTGAAATCCGCAAGGACAAGCCTGTTTATATGTATGACCAAAACGGTACACGTACTGTACGTACTGCAGCAATGCTGCATAAAAAAGGCTATCAGGATCTTAATCAGCTTAAAGGCGGTTTCAAAGCCTGGAGCGGTAAGATCAAACGTAAAGGTGATTAAAAGAGCTTTGCACATTATGTGTGCAAAGCTCTTTTTTCATTCTGGAATATAGCGTAGAATCGGCTTTCTGGCGGCAGTCGTTTCATCCATTCTGCTGACGACTGTTGTATGCGGCGCCTCTTGTACAATTTCTGGGTTATGTTCTGCATCTGCAGCAATTTCCAGCATCGTATCAATGAAACTATCCAATGTTTCTTTAGCTTCTGTTTCGGTTGGCTCGATCATCAGTGCTTCCTCTACATTGAGCGGGAAGTAAATAGTCGGCGGATGGTACCCGAAATCAAGCAATCGTTTCGCAATATCAAGCGTACGGACACCCAGCTTTTTCTGTCTGCGCCCGGAAAGAACGAATTCATGCTTACAATGCTGTGTGTATGGCAGATCGAATGCTTCACTCAAGCGACGCATCATGTAATTCGCATTCAGGACCGCATATTCACTTACACGTTTCAGTCCTTCTGGTCCCAGCGTCCGGATATACGTGTACGCACGTACGTTGATACCGAAGTTTCCGTAATATGGCTTCACTCGTCCGATAGAATCTGGACGATCTTCGTCAAGGATGATTTCTTCCCCTTGTCTGCGGACAACCGGCTTCGGCAGGAATGCTGCAAGCTCCTCCGAAACGCCGACAGGACCCGATCCTGGTCCCCCGCCGCCATGCGGGCCGGTGAATGTTTTATGCAAATTCAAGTGCACAACATCAAAGCCCATATCTCCAGGTCTTGTATAACCCATGATGGCATTCAGATTTGCACCATCATAATACAATTTGCCGCCTGCTTCATGGACAATCTTGGCCATTTCCAAAATATCCTTTTCGAACAGACCGAGTGTATTCGGATTCGTAAGCATCAGCGCTGCTGTATCTTCTCCAACGACGCGACGCAAATCCTCCAAGTCAACTAGTCCTTCATCATTTGATTTAACTGTTACTGATTCGAATCCAGCAACAGTTGCCGAAGCAGGGTTTGTTCCATGCGCCGAATCCGGCACGATAACCTTCGTACGCTGCGTCTCGCCATTTTTCTCATGCAAGGCACGGATCATCATCAGTCCAGTCCATTCTCCATGAGCTCCTGCTGCAGGCTGCAAACTAACCTCGTGCATACCGGTAATTTCCTTCAGCTGCTCTTGCAGATCGAACATAAGCTCCAGTGCACCTTGTGCCGTTTTCGGATCTTGATACGGATGAACGTGGCTGAATCCATCCATTCTGATGACATCTTCATTGATTTTCGGATTATACTTCATCGTACAAGAGCCGAGCGGATAGAATCCGGAATCAACGCCATAATTTCTTCTTGAAAGGGCTGTGTAATGCCGGATGATCTGCAGCTCGCTCAATTCTGGAAGCGCTGCTGGTTCGCTTCGAATATATTCTGACTCGAAAACTTCTGAAAGATCCGTTTCCGGAACATCCAGCGGCGGCAAGCTGTATCCTGTCCTGCCTGCTTTCGTTTGTTCGAATAACAATGGGAAATCAGTATTGTTTTGCATGGACTGCCGCCACCTCTCTTACAAATGTATCAATCTGTTCTTTTGTGCGCTGCTCCGTCACAGCTACAAGTATGTGGTTCTTCAAACGATCATCAATCCGTCCCAAGTGATACCCCCCGATAAACCCTTGTGTAACCAGATGATCATTCAGTGCATCCGCATCATCTTCTACTTTAATTACTAATTCATTAAAGAAGGCGCCTTGGAAGATGACTTGCAACCCGTGTGCTTCAAGCTGCTTTTTCATATAAAGTGCTTTTTGGATATTCAAGTGAGCCATCTCAGCTACACCTTTTTTACCTAATGCACTCATGGCAACTGAAGAAGCCAAAGCATTCAATGCCTGATTGGAGCAAATATTCGATGTCGCCTTGTCTCGGCGGATATGCTGCTCACGTGCTTGGAGTGTCAGAACGAAACCACGTCTACCTTCCTCATCTTTCGTCTGTCCGACAAGTCTTCCTGGCAGCTTGCGCATTAATTTCGCTGAGCTTGCGAAATAGCCGCAGTGAGGACCGCCGAACTGTGCCGGGATACCGAATACTTGTGTATCCCCAACAACAATATCTGCACCGAAGCTGCCTGGCGGAGTCAAGAATCCTAAAGCCAACGGATTGCTGGAGACAACCATCATCGCTTTCGGCTGTGCATCAATGATTTTGCGAATAGCAGCTAACGGTTCGACCTGTCCGAAGAAATTCGGATATTGCACGATGACACTAGCCGTATCCTCATCTACTGCTTCTTCCAGTGCTTCTAAATCGGTCAATCCATCCTTATGAGGAACTGTGACAATTTCCAAATGCTGTCCTCTTCCATAAGAATCGATCACTTGTCGAGATTCTGGATGAACCGCTTCTGATACAATGATTTTCTTCTTCCGCGTATGGCCAGCGCTTAATGTCGCTGCTTCTGCAAGTGCTGTTCCGCCATCATACATGGAGCTATTCGCAACATCCATTCCAGTCAGCTCAGCAATCATCGTCTGGAACTCAAAGATTGCCTGCAGTTCTCCTTGGGAAATTTCAGGCTGATACGGCGTATAAGCTGTATAGAATTCAGATCTGGATATAACATGATCCACAATTGAAGGAATGTAATGATCGTACACACCAGCTCCAAGGAAGGAAGCATGTGTTTTCATCGTCACGTTACGACTTGCCAAAGCTGCCAGTTCAGCTTTCAATTCCCCTTCACTTTTCGGCTCCTTGATCTGGAGCGGTCCCTTCAAGCGAACTTCCTCGGGGATATCAGAGAACAGTTCCTCCGTGTCTTTCACGCCTATCGTTTGAAGCATTTCTTCTTTGTCTTGCTCTGTCATCGGTAAGTACCTGAAATCCATGCTGTATCCTCCCTCTATTTCCGTTTATAGAATGGTGTTGCAACTACCTTGGCTTGCAGCCGTTTCTTTCGTATCTGCACTTCAACCAGACTGCCTTCTTCGACAGCATCCGCTTGTACGAGTGCAAGGCCGATATAACTGTCCAGTGTCGGTGACTTTGTTCCTGTCGTAACCTCACCGATTTGTTCGTCACCACTGAAAATTGGATAACCATGGCGCGGTATCCCTTTTTCCTGCATTTCAATGCCGACGAGCTTCCGATTCGCTCCGTTCTCTTTTTGCTTCTTCAAGGTTTCTTTTCCGATGAAGTCGGCAGACTTATTCGTTTTCACTGCAAATCCAATACCTGCCTCGATCGGCGTAATGTCCTTCGACAACTCATTGCCATACAGCGGCAGATTCGCTTCAAAGCGTAAGGTGTCCCTTGCACCCAATCCAACTGGCTGAAGATTGTATGCTTGACCATTTTCCAGCAAAAGTTCCCAGACAGCTTGCCCGCTTGCAGCCGGTCCGTAGATTTCAAAGCCATCTTCGCCAGTGTAGCCTGTGCGTGAGATTAGGAAATCTCCTTCCGCCCCTTCCAGCTGCACTGGATAAGCGAATCGGAAAAATGAAATTTCCGACAATTTTTCATCTGTCAGCTTCTGCAGTATTTGCTCTGCATGAGGTCCTTGCAGGGCAACTTGCATATAAGCATCTGATTGATCTTCGATACTGACACCATCTCGTTTATGAGAAAGCAGCCACTCCAAGTCCTTTGCTGTATTGCTGGCATTCACAACTAGCAGATAACGGTTCTCTTCCAGCATATAAACGATTAAATCGTCTACTGTTCCGCCATTTTCATAACACATGACACTGTATTGCGCTTTATTCGGAACGAGCAATTCAATGTCATTTGTCAGGACAAACTGCAGAAAGTCTTTGCTAGCTGGCCCTTCAACCAGAATCTCACCCATATGGGAAACATCGAACAAACCGGCCGCCTGCCGCACTGCATGATGTTCTTCCTGGATGCTGCTGAAATGGACTGGCAGTTCCCATCCCCCGAAATCGATCGTCTTGCTGTTTGCCTCGTAAGCAGGATAAAGCGGGGTTCTTCTCAACTCACTCATCATCTTGCTCCTCTCTTATGTACCTCGCAACAAAAAACAGAGCCACCTCGAAAAAGCTTTGAGGGGCTCTGTCCATTTACCAGAAAGTTTCTTATCGTCCTTGGACCATAGTTGCTTCTTGGGTGGCTTCTACTATGGAAGCACTCTCCAGAGTTGCGTCGTGCTGGAGTTCTTTTGCCTGAGAGATTCACTCAATATTTGCTCCTTCGGCGCCGCTGTACAGCGGTCTCTCCTCCAACATTCACTCGCGGTTTATGAAATTGGAAAACGCGGGCATACTAACAGACAATCAACCTATAAAAAAGCAAAATCCAAACATTTTAATAAAAAATATTGATAATGTCTGGTTTCAGCCTCATTATAACATAACATTTTTACAATGTGTCTACCTTTTTAAGCTTTTTAAACGAAACTCCGAAGAATAAGGAGATGAAATCACAATGCGGGTGCATATAAAAGATGATAAACCTTTCCTCGACATGATGGATGATAAATTGCAGCATGAAGGAGAAACAGCATCATGGGAGCATTTCAAGATGGCTTATACAGCCGCCAAGGAAACAAATATCGATACATTTACCGGGTTGGTTGCACCTGGCTATCTGCCGCATATGACCTTCCATCCCCATCAGCTGGAAGCAAGCCGGCGAGTTGTGGAAGAAATGAATGGACGCGCCATCCTGGCTGATGAAGTTGGTCTGGGGAAAACGATTGAAGCGGGTCTCGTATTGAAAGAATTGATGATTCGAGGCTTGGTGAAAAAGGTACTTCTGCTCGTGCCGGCATCTTTAGTGAACCAATGGGTGAACGAATTGAACTCAAAATTTCATATTCCTGCAGCCTCCCAGCGAAAGCAATATGTATGGGAACATTATGATGTGATCGTCTCCTCCATCGACTTGGCAAAGCGCTCTCCTCACCGGGAGATCATTTTGGAGCAGGACTATGATTTCGTGCTTATCGATGAGGCACATAAACTGAAAAACAACCGGACAAAGAACTATGCTTTCATCCAATCGCTCAAAAAGAAATATTGTCTGCTGCTGACTGCAACACCTGTCCAAAACAAGCTAAGTGATATTTACAATCTTGTATCCTTGCTAAAGCCTGGCTACCTTGGCAGCTACAAGCAATTCAAAGATACATATGGAGATGACCGCAGAGATGCAGAAGAGCATCATTACTTGAAGGAGCTTATCCGAAAAGTGATGGTCCGCAACCGACGGGAAGAAACGGGACTTCAATGGACAAAGCGGAAAGTGGAGACAATTTGGATTGATTTTACCGAACAAGAGCGGCAGGTATATGAAAATATGCAAGATTCCACCAGTGCTGCAGCAACCTTTGCAAAAATAACCCTGCTCCGCGAGCTGTGCAGCTCCAGGGAAGCAGCATATTTGTCCATGAAAAAGATGGTCGAGGAAAATCCGGAAACAAGTAATGTGTATTTGCCTGTTATGAAAGAGATTGAAAAGCTGCCGCAGCATAGCAAGGCACTGAAAGTGGTAGAGCTGATCAAGGCTGCTCCTCCAGGAGAAAAGTTCATCATCTTTACCGAGTACCGGGCTACGCAATTTTACTTGCAATGGACGCTCAAGCAGCACGACATATCCTCCGTTCCTTTCCGAGGCGGCTTCAAGGCCGGTAAAAAGGATTGGATGCGCGAGCTGTTCGAAAAGCATGCACAAGTTCTGATTGCAACCGAAGCTGGCGGCGAAGGTATCAACCTCCAATTTTGCAGCAATATGATCAATTATGATTTGCCATGGAATCCAATGCGGCTGGAGCAGCGCATCGGCAGGATCCATCGTTTTGGTCAGCAGAAGGATGTGCAAATCTATAATTTCGCCGTACGGAACACGCTTGAAGCACACATATTGGAATTGCTTTATAAGAAAATCAACTTATTCGAGCGGGTAATCGGCAATCTCGATCATATCCTTGCCGAACTGCAGGTTTCCGATGTGGAAAAAGAGATTAAGCGGATATTCGCCGATTCTCGTTCCGAAGGAGAAATAAAAGTAAAGCTGGATAATTTGACTGCGGTAATCACCGAGACGGGTGAACAGCTGGAAAGGGCTAAATTACATGGATAGACAAACACTCCACCAGTTTCTGCGGAAATTTTTCCTATCAAACGGCTGTCAGCTTCTAGAGGAAAAAGAGGGGCTGCTTCGGTTCCTTTTGACTCCAGAACTGGATGAAGAATTGATGAATCGGCCGTTTTATTGGCGCTATAAGAAAAGACTTGGCCAAGAAGGCGATCCCATGGAGCTCACCCTTCTGACCGACCCAAACGAGACAGCTGAGAAAGCAGAGCATATTCATTTCGGCAGCCCTCGCCTGCACAAGATTTTCCGTCTGATCCGCGACTCCGCCCAAGTAGCTCGTCTTTATGAAAAGGTAGATACAGCTTCCCGGACACCGCTGTACCCGTGGCTAATCCGCAACATGAGCGTCCACTTTTCCGGTAAACGCAAACGTACGGAAACACATTCTGTTGGATTACAGTTACTGAATGGCCAGCTCGCAACCGATTGGATGGAGAACTTCTCTCAGGTGGAATTCAGACAGCAAATCAGCGATCAATGCTATTGCCTCTCCCCTATCATCCGATACCAAAGCGGCTACCAGCGGATAAGCAGCTATATGCATACCTATCTGGATACTATCGATGACAGCTGGGTGAAGGAGACAAAAGAGACACTTAAACAAGAAGAAAATTTACTGGCGCATTTTTTCGATCAAAGCGCTCAGGAAGAGCTCGAAGAAGAAATCCGCGAAGAAAGAGCTGCACTATATAAGAACGAGCTGGATGCAGTGCATAAAAGACTAGTCCCATCCATTCAAATGGAGACAATCAATGCCGGCATCTTCTATCTATCTGAAGAAACCGCACAAAAACTGCTCCATAAAAAAGAGGCCTGAATCATGTTCAGGCCTCTTACTTTTTACGACTACGGAAGAACAGCTTGAAAGCAAATGGCAGAACACCAAACCACTTTCCGTGCAGCTGGTGTTTTTCTTTTTCCTTCTGTTTCTTCTCCTGCTTCGGTGCATCCATCTTTTTCACCAGCTCCTGGGTTACGAATCGGAAATAATCATTGGAAGACATGTGCTTAGCCCCCTCTACTTTTACTAGTAGCGTGACCAATTTCATTTCGTTCCATACAACATACGTGAAGTTCTCTTTCTTAATTAGCAGAAATGAATTTTGTGCTCCAATGAACTGATGTTTCCTGTATTTTTTCAATATGACCGCTGCCATGACTTTGTAGTATTGTAACTGCAAAGGAGGTGATATAAGTGCTGGATAGCCCTTCAGTTTTTGCGGCTAGTTTGATGGAAGAAGCGATACAGCAGCAGGCGTCAGACATTCATTTCACACCGGAAGAAGATGAAACAAGCGTATTCATACGGATACACGGAAAGCGTGTCCTGCATAGTCGCTTATCGACTCCGAGTTTTCGCAAGCTGATTGCTTACTATAAATTTGTCAGCGGTATGGATATCGGAGAGATGCAAAAACCTCAGGATGGGGCAATGCCATTTTCGTATAAGGGACAAAAGCAATATTCTCTTCGTCTATCTACCCTGCCGCTGAAACAAACAGAAAGCTTGGCAATTCGTATACTTCCCCAAAGTGATGCACCCTTGCTCGACCAGTTGTTTTTATTTCCGTTCCAAATAAGTTCATTGCGGCAACTATTGCTGGAAAGTACAGGAATTCTCCTGTTCACAGGTCCGACAGGCAGCGGGAAAACGACGACAATGTATAGCATCCTGCAGGATTTATTGCGAATCAAAGCATGTCAGGCTATCACATTGGAGGATCCGATTGAGAAACGAATGGAAAACATGCTGCAGGTGCAAGTGAATGAGAAGGCAGGCCTTACGTATCAAGCAGGATTAAAAGCAGCGCTGCGGCATGATCCAGATGTGCTGATGATCGGAGAAATCCGCGATGAATCCACAGCCCGCTTCGCCTTCGAAACGGCAAGGACTGGACATCTTGTCATCAGCACGCTGCATGCCAAAAATGCAGCAGGTGCTATTCACCGCTTGAAGGAAATGGGAATTCCAATAGCTGACTTGCATCATACGTTAATTGGTGTCGCTTCGTTGGAACTTCTTCCTATCACAACGCCCCATCCTTCACGTGCGGCCATTATGGAGCTGGCCGACTCTTCACAAATCAGCCGCATGCTGAAAACTAATAAAACATCTTTCCTGACATTCGCAAAACTTAGGAGGAAAGCCTATGCATATGGTTTTATCACGAAAGAAAATTATCAACTTCAAGAAGGAAGACAAACTGTCTATGGAACAGCAGATGCTTTTCCTCCAACAGCTTCATCGACTCAGAACACAAGGATATGATATGGCTCGCTCGCTGGATTTCCTTCACTGGCAGCCGCAATGGCGAACGGCTACACAGACTCTACAGGAAGATCTTAAGCAAGGTTTGCGACTGGACGAAGCCTTTTCACACGCTCGTTTTTCATCGTTAATCGTCATTCACTTTTATGTGGCACATCATGACGGAAACTTGGAAGATGCATTGGCAAGAAGCTACACTACTATGCAAAAACAAATGCAGCAGCTTGCTAAGTTCAAGAAAGTCACCCGTTACCCCATTTTTCTTCTATTGAGTATTCTGCTGCTGCTTCTTTTTGTTAAGCTTTATGTCTATCCTTCTTTTCTATCTCTTTTTGCTTATTCCGCAGAATCAGCAAACCTTCTCCGCTTTTTCTCCAATCTGGTGAATTTACTTTTGTATGCAAGCTTACTCCTCGGTGTGATAGGAATCAGTCTATATTTCCTTCAAGGATCCTTTAAGAAACGCTGGCCATCCGCAAAGAAACGCTATTACTTGGAGCGCATACCTGTTATTCACAAAATAGCCCGCACAAGGACAAGCTTCCAGTTCGCCATTCAGCTTGGTAATCTTCTTTCAGCGGGACTTTCCCTGTATGAAAGTCTCCAGCTTTTATCAAAACAGCAATATCATGACATGCTTCAATTGTACAGCAGTGTCTTACTATACCAGCTGACCTCAGGTAATACATTGAAGGAATGTCTGCCAAGTTTTCCACTGCTTGATGCCCAGCTTCAGAGTATTTTGGTGAAAGAAAATGATGTTTCATCACAATCGAAAGATTTGCTGATGTATGCAGAGATCATGACAACTAAAATGGAAGATCGAACAAAAACTGCCCTCTATCTGCTCCAGCCTATTCTGCTTTGCATCATGGCACTATGCATCATTATTGTCTATCTATCTTTGCTTCTCCCTATGTTTCAGATGGTTCATACACTTTAGAAAGAGGTTAACTGATGCGAAATGAAAAAGGATTCACATTAATAGAAATGCTTATAGTTTTGCTTGTTATCTCCGTGTTGATGATTCTTGTCGTGCCGAACTTAGCTGATAAAAATGACCGGGTCCAAACGCAGGGCTGTGAGGCACTATTAAAATTAGCTGAAAGCCAAGTACAAACGTATAAGATAGACAACGGGACCGCCCCAACCTCGATTGCACAGCTCCAAGATGGCTACTTGACTGAAACAACATGTCAGGGTGGTAAGCGTTCCTTGGTACTAAGCCCTGGAGGCGAGGTTTCTTTAACGAATGCATCAGGTTCATAAACAAAAAGGTTTCAGTTTGCTTGAATTGATTATAGTACTCGGCCTCGCTTCTTTACTGATTAGCATCGGAACAGGTGTGTATTCCCACTTACTTGTAGAAGCAGAAGCAAAACAATTCAAAAATCGGCTGGAACAAGATTTGCTTTATTTGCAGCAATACACGCAATTCGACAGGTCAGCTAAGCTATACCTAGATAATGGTAAATATGAAATCTATTCAAGCAGATTGAAGAAAGTTCTGTTAGTCCAGGAAATACCTGAAGGCTACGCGATCAATATATATCCCAGTGCATTGTCATTCGGGTTCAATCAAACAGGTACAGCACTTGCTCCTGGCAATTTCACTATACGTACTCCTGCTGGAACCGATAAGCTTGTATTTCCGCTTGGGAAAGGAAGAGGGCGCTATGAAGACAGCAGATAATCAAAATGGTTTTCTGCTTCTGGAAGCATTGTTCAGTTTCGCGATGTTTCTGCTGCTATGTACGCTTCTGCTTCCGTTATGGATTGACGTGAAAAAGGAACATTACATTCAGGAAAAACGTACGTTTTATTATAGTCTTCTCCAAAATGAACTCGCAAAAGCCGAACCAAAAGATCAGTATTTTAGAGACGATAAGCTATTTATCGCATTAAGATTCAGTATCGAGGATGGACTCAAAAAAGGCTGCATTGACCTAAGAGGAGAAGGGCGAAAGGAGAATCGCTGCCTATATGGTTATCTCGAATAATAAAGGTTTCACGCTTCTTGAAGCAATAATTGCATTGGGCATATTGATTCTGATTCTCGTTTCAGTCCCTCCCCTTCTGACTCCCTTGGTTCAAGACACAAAATCAGAAGCTGTGTCTGTCAGGCAGGCACTTCACTTCATATCAATGGAAGTGCACAAAGGCGTCGCTGTAAATACCGCGGAAGATAAGCTTTACATTCAGGATCAGCAAGGTCGAACAGCAGTTTTTGAGCAATATAAAGATATGATTCGAAGACAAGTTGATGAGAAAGGACATGAAATCTACTTGCACCATATTGAGGATTTAGAATTCATCCAGGATGACAGCTCGATTGTCATAACTGTCAAAGGAAAAGAGGGATTGTCATATGAGAAGTGGATTGATATGGAATGAACAAGGGTTCCTTCACCCATTCCTCTTGTTTCTGACAGCTTTCTTTCTGCTCCTACTCACTTCAGGCAGTATGCTTCTTCAAACGAAAGTACAATCGACTGACATGCTTTTCGAACAGTATAAATTAGAGCAAGCTGCATCACTCGCTTTCAAAACAGTTGAAAACCACTATCTTCCGAATCTAAAACCAGATGACGATGATCAAACCATTAAAATCCATAACAAAGCTTTGGATGCTCATATCACGATTAATAGAGAAGAACAACACCTACTTGTACGATACGAAATCAATACAGATGGAAGCCTGGAGTCGGTCACTTATTATAAAAAATATCCTTCTTGATGTATAAGATACGAAATCTCGTGCAAAATAGTCTATGTACGATGGGCTATAGCCAAGTGGTAAGGCAGCGGGTTTTGGTCCCGTTATCGTTGGTTCGAACCCAGCTAGCCCAGTAAGAAGATCCCGCCAAAATGGCGGGATCTTCTTTTATATAAGGAAAGGATTCTTCGCCTGTTCTTCCCCTATCGTCGTTTTTGGACCATGACCCGGGTACACTTCATAGAAGTCAGGCAGTGACAATAATTGATCGGTAATACTTTGCATCAAGGTCGGCAGATCACCTCGATAAAGATCTGTTCGTCCAATGCCACGCTGAAACAGCGCATCACCGACGATTGCATACTTTTCTTTATGGAAGACAAGGCTCACACTTCCAGGAGAATGCCCTGGTGTATGACGTACTTCAAATTCGAAATGTCCAAACCCCATATTACCTGGCTTTAGATTCTCATCCGCATCTCTCGCTGTTATCTGCTTGACCGGAAACATTTTTGAACCATTCTTACCTGGATCACCTAGCCAATCAGCTTCCTCTTCATGCAGATACACAGGAATATGATAAATGTCCCGCGCATCATCGACCGCTCCGATATGATCGAAATGAGCATGTGTCAGGAGAATTGCCTGCGGTCGCAGTTCTTTCTGTTTGATCCATTCAATCAGTTTGACGCTATCTCCGCCTGGGTCAACAATCAGGCAGTCGTTCTTTGATTCCAGTATGTAACAATTTGTTCCCATCGGTCCAAGACTTAATGTATGTATTTTCATTTTATTCATCTGCTCCTCCCTGCGATTTCTTTTAAAAAAGGCTCGACAAGCATATATGTGTGTACTACTATATAGTATGTATTTGCCAAGCATTCTTTACCACAAGTATAGCAGGTAACCAACTATTTTGCTCATGGGAGGGCAAGCAAGTGATTCTTTCGATCATCTTGTTTTTTATTGCATTTCTTTGTGTTTGCACACTAATTACAGAATGTAAAAAAAGACAAGTGAAACAGGCGATCTTCACATTTATTTCTGTGGTCGTCATCACATTAGTTTCTATTACGAACTTATTATAATTCATTAAAAAAGGATCGCTACTTATGCAGCGATCCTTTTGTTAACTTGCTTTTTCCTTACCTTCTTGGAAATCGTAGAACCGGAGCAAGTCACCATAGATAATCCGATCGGAGTAATTCAGTTCTTTCGTTACTTGTTCCTGAATCGGTTCACAGACGCTTTCTATCTGTTCACCGGTCTCACCGGATATCTCTGCTTCTTCTCCTTCTATATTGTCAGCTGGCTCACCCGTCAGCCTGTCGTAGCACATATCATTGGTGAACACATACTCATCACTGATGAAATCTCCATTTCGCAAGGCAGTGAAGTCTTTGCGGTCTTCTGCGAACACATCATTCCCAAATTGGATATCATGTTCAGCTTCGATTCCCAACAAACTCAGGATCGTTGGTTTTACATCAATTTGACCTGCTACTTTTTCCATCACCTGTCCCTTTCCGTCACCCGGAATGTGGATGAAGAACGGAACGCGCTGGTTCTGCACTTGCTGATATGGTGTGATGTCTTTGCCCAAGTATTGGCTCATCGCTTTATTATGATATTCACTGATGCCATAGTGATCTCCCATCATCACGATGATGGAATCTTCATATTCACCGGATTCCTTCAGCTGCTCAAAGAATTTCTGTACTGCTTCGTCTGTGTAGCGCGCTGTTTGGAAATACTTATTCAGTGTCTGGGAGTTGGAGTCAAACTGATCAATAGTCGCTTCTTCTTCTGGCAAATCGAACGGATGGTGGTTCGTCAAGGTGATGAACTTCGAATAATACGGTTTATCCATTTCCTGAAGGTATGGAATCGACTGTTCGAAGAATGGTTTATCCATCAAGCCCCATCCAACTGTATTTTGGTCTTCTCCTTCGGTGATGACGTCATAGCTGTTTTCATCATAGAAGGTGTCATAGCCCAGGCTGTCATACATGACATCACGATTCCAGAAGCTGGAGTTGTTCGAATGGAATACCGCTGTTGTGTAATCGCTTTGTCCTAAAATTTCAGGTGTTCCGTTGTATTCATTCTGACCGTGAGTGAAAAATACTGCTCCCCGAGGTAACGGATATAAGGAGTTTTCAACTAAGAATTCAGAGTCAGATGTTTTGCCCTGTTCTGTCTGATGATAGAAATTCTCGAAGTAATACGTGTCTTTGTCTTCTGTCAGGCTGTTGAGGAATGGTGTGACTTCTTCCCCGTTCAGCTCATTGTTGATCAGGAAGCTCTGCATGGATTCAAGGGAGATGAAAATGACATTCTTTCCTTCTGCCTGCCCGAATTTAGCTGACTTCTCTGTTTCCACTTCTTCATTTACATAAGAAAGAATCTCAGGAAGCTCATTTCCGTCCGCAAACACGCGCTGTGCTTCCGTCTTTGATTGCATGACTGCATCATATACATGGAAGTTGAACAAACCGATATTCTTGACCAGATATTCCCGGTCAAATCCGCGTGTAAACAGCTGCGGGCGTTCTGCTTCCGCAAGTCCGATGTTTATTACGACAACCGCGGCTATAGCCGCCATTGTTGATACTTTCTTTCTGCGAAGGTATTCAACCGTCATTGTTTCTTTAAAACGATAGCTGAGGAACCAGATGATAGCCAAATCCAAGAACAGCAGAATGTCCTGTGGATAAATGAGGCTTAATACACTGCCGCCAAGGTCAGCGGCATTGCTTCCTTGCATGAGGACCGGCACTGTAAGGAAATCACTGAAGTGTCGGTAAAAAATCAAGTTGATGTACAAGATGATAGAACCCACGAGGCTGATGATCCGGATATACCGCATCTGCCATTTTCGTGAGAATAAAACGCTGAGACCAAAAGCTAAAAAGGCACTGACAAACGGATTCAGCAGCAGAATGAATTCCTGCATCGCATTATCCAAGCTGATGTTGAATAAGAAACGATAAATGATATACGTCTTCAGTCCAAACAAAACTGTCGCCAAAATATATAATGGTGCAGTGAATGTTCGTTTCAAGTAAAAATCCTCCTCATTATAGAACCAAGCGTAAAACAGATGGCAGCAACTTGCGCTGCTGCCATGCACGCATTTCTTTATTTATTTTGCGGGCTCTTCCAAGTGCTGTTTGACTAAGTAAGCAGCACCGTAGACACCTGCATCATTGCCGAGCTGTGCCGGCACGATTTCACATTCATATGTTGTACGCGGCAGGGCAGCTTTCACGAACGCTTCCCTGATAGGTTCCATCAAAGCATCCCCTGCTTTGGATACGCCTCCCCCGATGATGATGCGGGAAGGGTTGGTAAGGATAGCAGCGTTAGCTAACGTTTTTGCCAGGACGCTGGTGGATCTGTCCACAATCTTTTGCGCTTCTGCATCATTTTCGGCAGCCAGCTCGAAGACGTCTTTGGAAGAAACGCGACCGTTTTCTGCAAACCTTCTTCCCAAGCCGCTCTCTGGATGCGCAGCAGCAGCCTCTGTTGCCAAACGGCTGATACCTGTCGCAGAGGAGATAGTTTCTAAACAGCCTTTTCGCCCGCAATTGCACGGGGCACCATTCTCTTCGACGGTGACATGGCCGATTTCTCCTGCCGTACCATTTATTCCATTCACGATATGGCCATTAGCAATGATACCTGCTCCAACACCAGTGCCAAGTGTGATGGCAATGATATTATCCTGCTGTGCACCTGCACCTTTCCACACTTCGCCGAGCGCAGCCAAGTTAGCATCATTGTCGATGAAAACAGGCAATCCGGATAGTACGCCAAGCTCAGCAGAAAGAGGGAAATCACGCCAGCCGACATTGACTGCTTCTGCGATGACACCGTTACGCGGGACAACGAACCCTGGTGCTCCTACACCGATGCCTTGGATTGTTTCCTTTGCAATGCCACGTTCTGTTAGCTTTGCCTGGATTGTTTCCCAGATCTGCTTCGGTATGTGCAGACCTTGCTCATATTTATCCGTCTTGATCTCCCATTTTTCAACTAGTTCGCTCGTTCCATCGATGATGGCGAGCTTAATTGTTGTGCCGCCGATATCGACACCGACCAATAGTCCGTCCTTACTCATTGTTTCCCGCTCCTTCTCGACTATCCGATAAAGCACTTATCTCTTTTCTAAGAATCAAATTTGCTTGTCCATATTCCTCTAATGACAATAGGTTATTGTCATACAGCTCCCGCAGCTCTTCCAGCATCATCGTCAAATCGAGCTTGCGGTCTCCGATGTATACGAAAATACCATACGTCTTCAATAGCTGCATCACATCATAAACCGTTTTCATACACATCACCTAAGTTATTATAACAACCTTCACGTAAAATTGAAAATGATTTAAGACTACGTTCACACCTTCTTAACAATATGCCTTAATGTAAAAAAAATAACCTGAAGCCGGTTGACTTCAGGTCAATTCTTTACAATTAAAACATATCGCTCTTCAAATAAGCATCCAGCAAAGTATAAGTAGCAGTCAAAGCACTTTCATGTGTGCGTTCAAATGCATGGGATGCAGCAATACCAGGTCCGATAAGACCGTGGCGGATATCGTATCCTGCACGTATCGCGGCTGATGCATCCGATCCGTAGTATGGATATATATCCAGCTTATATGGCAGACCATTGGATTGAGCGAGCTCTGCAAGCTGTTCTCTCAATGCATAATGGTAAGGTCCGCTTGAATCTTTTACACAGATGGATACATCATATTCTGTGGTGGCTTGACCGTCTCCGATCGCTCCCATATCGACTGCGATATATTCCACTACCTCCGATGGAATGCTTGAATTTCCTCCATAACCAATCTCCTCATTATTAGAAATAAGCATATGTGTGGTGTATGGCAGCTGGAGGTTTTCTTCCTTCAGTCCTCTTAGCAATTCAAGCAGAATTGCGACACTTGCCTTGTCATCCAAATGTCTTGATTTAATGAATCCTGAGTCAGTACGAACAAAACGCGGATCGAACGACACGAAATCTCCTACACGAATCCCGAGAGCTTCCGTTTCGTCACGAGATGTTGTTTGTTCATCGATGCGGACCTCGATGTTCTTCTCGTCCCGTTTTGCTTCTCCAGCTTCCTTATAAACATGAACAGATGTTTGATGCATCAGTATTGTGCCAGTGAAGGCATTATCTTTGCTATGTATCGTACAATATTCCCCTTCGACACTGTTCCAGCGGAATCCCCCAATCATTGCCAAGGACAATGTACCATCTGCTTTTATCCCTCTGACCATGGCGCCTAATGTGTCAACATGCGCAGTCAGCAGTCGGTGGTGAGCTGTATCTTTACCTGGTACCGTAATAAGCAGACTGCCTTTATTCGTCACCTTTGAATGGTATCCAAGTGAATCTGCCACACTGCGGCAAAAGTCAATCGCCTGTTCCGTATAACCTGAAGGACTTGGTATATGCACTAGATTTTCCAATGTTTCTGATATTCGATCAATTCGCTTCATTCGTATCCCCTCTTTCATAACATATCGGTCTATTACATAGTATCAATTAGCGAGAGTTTGTCCAATGAGGAGGAAAACAAATGCGAAAATGGCTTATACTTGGATGCGTCTTTTTTTCCATCGTCCTGATCTCCACTTATATTATTCGTATGCAGCAGCCGCAGCCTGTCATTCAGCACTTTCCGCTTGATGGCTCTGCTGCTTTTATCGATACATCGACTTCCATGAAGAAAGTCGATTTCCGGCGCATCCATTGGCGTCTGACAAGCACACTCGATACCGAAGCATACTTACGGCAAGATGTCGGCCTCTTATACGAAAATGGCCGATTGGTTGGTGTAATGAATAAATGGCAGCACCCCGCCAGCCGGCTTACACAGGAGAAGACACATAGACTTCAGCCGAATAAACAGCTTGATGCAGTTTCTTTTCATTTTGCTGAACTACATAAGGATCAAATTACCAGCACATTTAAAATATCCGGTGTTCGCTCCTACACATCTGGTGCACATGAACTTTTCTCATTTCCAAAAAATGAAAAAGAAATACAGTCCCGTCAGATCGCGAAAACAGAAACGAGTCGGACACTTCAGCAAGTCTGGAACAATGCGAAACAACAATTATCCATTCCAGCAAGTCAATATACCGAGTTACCACTCACCGCTCTTCCGACAGCCGACTTAACGAAAATCCCTGGACTTTCAGAAGATAAGGAAAGACAGGAAATTATCAGCCGGCTATGGGAAGGACTGTATCGAAATTATATACTGCCGATTGGTCCAGCAGTGGAAAAAAGCACAGCAGCTACGTATATCCCGCTTTTGCTGTTTGATAAATCAGGAAAGCATCTGCGCGTCCTCTATCAGGATGAGACAGGTCAGCACAGAGAACTGCTGCAATATTATTGAGAGAGATTCTGTTGGAGCTGTTCATACTGGCTGTTATCAGGCTTAAGCTCGACTGCTCTCTTTGCATGCTTCATAGCTTCCTCCAATTTTCCTTCTGCCTGGAGGACAAGCGCCAAATTATAATGAGCAGCATGATCCTCCGGGGTTAATGTCACCAGTCGCTCATAGTCCTTTGCACTTTTATCCATGTCACCAGTCTTGTAGTAAGCTAAACCGCGATTGAATAAAAGCATCGGTTCATATGCAGATTCCCCTTCGCTCAAAGCTAGGGTCGCATCGGAAATCACAGAAGAATAATCGTTTTGTCTTAGTGCATCTTCCACGTTAAGTACGTGACGCAGTGCATCATTTACTGGTCCAGTAAATCCATACCAAATGAGACCAGCAATAAATGCAATGGACAAAAGTGTACCGCCAATGCGCGCTCTTGTATTTCTTTTACCAGACAAGCCAACGAGCAAAGCACTGGCAAAGCCTCCTGCCAAGCCGCCGAGATGCGCGAATACATCAATCACATGACTAGCAGAGAAACTGATGACTAAGTTAATAAGCAGGATGACGATCAAAACGTTCCCGATCGTACGCCAGAACAGTTTCGGATAAACAACACCAAAATATATCAGCGCTCCAAACAACCCGAAAATCGCACCTGATGCTCCTGCACTAAGACTATCTGAGAAAGCAAAGCTTCCCAGCCCGCCTATGATTCCTCCTAAAATGTAGATGAAGAAGAAACGACGATGACCGAATATCTGCTCTGTCAGTGTACCGAGATAATATAATGACAGCATATTTGTCAAAAGATGCAAGGCCCCGATATGTAAAAACATCGAGGAGATGATTCGCCACCATTCATTTTCGGCTAGAATCAATGGATTGTATTTCGCTCCGAGCTCAATAAGCACTGCAGAGTCAGTCGAGCCTCCAAGCAGTGTTTCCAAGAGGAACATTACGACACAAATTCCGATAAGTATATAGACCAAAAGCGGCTTTTTTCGATGAAAGACGGCTTGGTCTGCCTGCTGCTGCTGAACAAGCAAGCTGCGGAGTCTGCTCTTCTCCACCTCTAGCTCATGTTCATCAGCAGAAGTCAAAGAAATCTTGTCATCAAGCTTCAAATGACGAAATAGCTTCTCCGACTCTTTTTCATATGAGCTGCCATCTAAATAATAAAGCTGCATCGGGATAGGACGCTTACTTTTGATAATCATAGGTTTTTTTAGCTTCGACCAATCATCCGCAGGTTCCTGTTCACCAAAATAGACATTATAGATACGCGTCTTCCTGGCGAACAATCCTTTGCTCATATTCTGTATCTGATTCGCCGTTTTCAAAATATCCTGTTTTAAATGATTTGCCCAAGTAAAGGTTCTATAATTAAGTTTCACAACATGGGTGATACCATTCTGCTTCTTCTCGAGCCAACAAACTCTTAAGTCGTCTTCAGCTCTCACTAATGTAAAACCATGAACGGCTAACAAATGATTGATCATCTTATAATAGGCCGTTTCTTCGTTGTAGGTCATACCTCTCCCCCTCTTGCCTACAGTTTATCAAAAAAGTCATGGAAAAACGCCCAGTTTACACTGAGCGTTTAAATAAAATCGGGAGCATACGGGAACGTAGGGGCTCAAATCCCATTGAAAGCCGTATAAGACCTTTGCGAAGAACCGTTACGGCTAAAAGTGCATTCAGCACTCGATACCGCTCTCGTATCAAAAATACGACACTTGCTGCCAACGTTAACGTTGTGATGAGGGATTTCCACATCTGCACTCTTCCTTTCCTCTGGGATAAGCCTAGTTTAACCCTAAGCCGAATACTCCTATTCGGTTATAACAGAAAACCATCATCTGTCAAAAGATGGTCCACCGGAAGATCTAATGGTCCAACTGGCAGTGACTGCTTAATCTGCCGGCTGCTTGCAAGAGACAACGACTTATGTTGATAATCGGTTAGATAACGATCATAATATCCGCCGCCATAACCAATCCTATAACCTAATGTATCGAAAAGAAGGCCGGGCACTATCAGAAGATCCAGTTCATCCTTCGAAGCTGGTTCGCAACGTTCGGCGATCGGTTCTTTAATGCCAAACGCTCCGTCCGTTAATTGATTGTAGCTTTCGATGTGGTAAAACTGCATACCTCGGTTTTCAATAGTAAGTGGGACACATATTCTCTTCTTCTCGAGCCATGCTTGCTGGATAAGCTTGGTTGTATCCCACTCATGCGGCAGGGCCATTGTCAGGCCGATGCTTTTTGCATCTTTCCAGATGGAAGAAGCAAAGAGGAGGTCTGCAAGCCGATGCTCAACATGCAGCTTATCTGTAAGCGGCATTTCCTTCAGCAAACGAAGTCCTTCCTGTCGAAGTTTTTCTTTTTCTCCCATCTTCCCTGCCTCCTTATTATGTAAAAAAACTCCCGCCAAATGAAGGGGGAGTCTTTTAGTCGAGCTTATTTTGTTTCGCGGTGCAGCGTATACTTTTTCAAGCGTGGGCTATATTTTCTAAGCTCCATGCGTTCTGGATGTTTACGCTTATTTTTTGTTGTAATGTAGTTACGATCTCCTGTTTCTGTGCAGGCGAGAGTAATGTTTACACGCATGTATAATCCCTCCCAACAATCTTAAATAAGTGTATGAAAACTTAACGATCTTCAGACCATCTAATAATAGCAGAATTATGTAAGGTAAGCAACCGTTAACGATAACTATTTCAGAAGAAAAGTGAAAATTGTCGAAAACTATATATCCTGCATCTGCTTGATATGGTATAACTAGGTTAGCAATAAGTAGGAGGTTTATACTAACATGTTAATTGCTGCTATCGCTTTTGTTGCAGCCGGTATCATTTTATGGATTTTCTCTTTTTTCATGCAAGATAAATTCAAACAACTGGATCAACAAATTGAACAATTGACCCTTTCGACTATGCAAGAAACATATACGTTGAATAAGAAAGTCAAGATTCTGGAAGAAGAGCTGCTGCCGACTGTGCAGCATGAGCCCAAACAAAATAAGGCGTCACAAAAACCCGCTATCTTTCAGCAAATTTTGAAGCTTCAGCAGCAAGGATATTCCATCAAGGAAATTGCCACGCAGACAAGTCTGGCTGAGGAAGATGTATACCGCATAGCTAAACAGGCAGGAGTTCAGCTATGAAGCAAGTGATCCGAGGGTTCGCAACTGCTCTTCTCTTAGCAGGCATTTGTATGCTTGCGTTTCACTTTACTGAAAATCCTAAAACGGAAGAAACAGCAACAGCTTCAGCTGCAGTCGAAACGGTAAAGCCTAGTATAGATAACATGAAAAAAGAGCTTGAAGAAAACGACTACCATGTGCTGACTAAAAAAGACTATGATCAGCTTAAGGATGCACAAGAGAAAACACCGGAACAGCCAGAAAAAGAAGAGCAAAAAACATTTACTCTTAAGCTGGAAACTGGCATGACTAGCGAAGACGTAGCATCTGCACTTCAAAAAGCCAGTATTATCGAGGATGCATCCGCATTCCGTACGTATTTGGACATTACAGAAGCAAGTGAATCACTGCAAGTCGGCAACTATCAATTAAGTTCCGATATGGGATACGATGACATTGCTAAATTGATGACAAAATAAGAAGCAGCGGCATATGCCGCTGCTTCTTATTTATTTAAATCAACTGCAGTACCTTTAACAAGATATAGGATACTTTCTCCAATATTCGTTATATGGTCTCCTACACGCTCAACAAAGCGCCCAACAAAGACAAGCTGCATCGTCTGTTGATGTTTCCCAGACTGCGCCTTACGCTCATCCAGCATGTCACGGAATAGTTCACCGTACATACTGTCTACCACATTATCCAAATCAGCCAACTTTTTCGCTTTAGTGATATCTTCTTCTTCAAAGGCTTGTACAGCACTATGAATCATTTTACTGACAACTTCCTGCATATCACGGATTGCCGGTGGAATGTCATACGGGCTTAATACATTCAATCGGTTTACGCTTTTCGCGATATTTTTTGCATGGTCACCCATCCGCTCCAAGTCGGAAGATACACGAAGGAAAGCAACCAAGCGTCGCAAATCTGTCGCAACAGGCTGCTGCATCGCAATTAATTGGATCGTAGCTTCATTTATTTCCTGATCGCGTTCATTCAATAAATCATCATTTTCAATTACTTTATAAGCTAGATCACTGTCTCGCTCATATAATGCGTCTATAGCTTGCTTCAAAGCTGTGTCTACTTCATATGCAAAAGAAATAATTGATTTCTGGATTGATTCCAAATCTGCTGAAAATTGCTCTCTCGCTACCATACGTTCTCCTCCAATACGTAATTAACCGAAACGTCCGCTAATATAATCTTCAGTCCGCTTATCTTCCGGGTTAGAGAATATCTTACCCGTTTCTGCTGACTCCACAACACGACCATGCAGGAAGAAGGCTGTTTTATCTGAAATACGGGAAGCCTGCTGCATATTATGTGTCACGATGACGATACAATACTTTTTCTTAAGCTCCGTCATAAGCTCCTCAATTTTCAAAGTGGAAATCGGATCCAATGCAGATGTTGGTTCATCCATCAAGACGACATCCGGTTTCGTTGCAAGCGCACGCGCAATACACAAACGCTGCTGCTGACCACCGGAAAGACCCATTGCAGAAGACTTTAGGCGATCCTTTACTTCATCCCAAAGCGCAACATCCTTCAAAGTTGTTTCTACGATTTCATCCAATTCACTTTTCTTCTTAATACCGTGAATTTTTGGTCCATACACTATATTATCGTAAATTGACTGCGGGAAAGGGTTACCTTTTTGGAAAATCATCCCTACTTTACGACGTAAATCCACCAAGTCAACTCTGGAATCAAGAATGTTTTTGTTCTTGTAATTAATTTCACCAGTCATACGGACACCTGGCTCCATATTGATCATTAGATTAAGTGTCTTGATGAAAGTGGATTTACCACAACCGGATGGACCGATAATAGCATAAATCTCATTATTCAACGCTTCCAGGCTAACATCCTTCAATGCATGGAAGTCGTCATACCATAGGTTCAAATCATTCACTTGGAAAATTGTCTCTTTCTCTGCTGCCACTTGCATAGCTGTCGTTCCTCCTACCCGAATCTACCGGAAATATATTCTTCTGTTTTCGTTTCAGAAGGATTAGTGAAGATTTTTTTCGTATCATCGTATTCTACGACATCCCCATTTAAGAAGAAGGCGGTCTTATCAGATACACGAGATGCCTGTGACATGTTATGTGTAACGATAACAATACTATAATCTTCTTTCAGCTGAAGGATAAGTTCTTCAATCTTGGAATTGGATACTGGATCAAGCGCAGATGCAGGTTCATCCAATAGGAGAATCTGCGGTTGCATTGCCAACGTACGTGCGATACACAGACGCTGCTGCTGACCACCGGATAAAGACAAAGCTGATTGATGCAGACGGTCTTTCACTTCATCCCATAAAGCAGCCTTGCGCAAGCTTTCCTCAACAATTTCGTCTAGGACCTTCTTATTTTTCTGACCATTGTATTTCAATGCATGTGTAATGTTGTTGTAGATGGATTTAGGGAATGGGTTCGGTTTTTGGAACACCATGCCGATTTCAGAACGCAATGCAACAACATTGATATCATCACGAAGAATATTGATTCCGTCATAAATGATCTCACCTTCTGCTCGGCTGGAAGGGATCAAGTCATTCATCCGATTGATGGAGCGGATGAACGTAGATTTTCCACAGCCGGAAGGTCCGATTAGTGCTGTTACTGCGTTCTTTTCGATACCCATATTTGCCCGTTTCACCGCTTCATTATTACCGTAGAAAATGCTGAGATCCTTTACATCAAGTACGACTTCTTTCTTGGAAGCTCTTGTAGTGGATGCAGCCATATCATCTTCTGTTTTCGTTTCTGTTGGTTTATCTGCTGTATAGTTCATGTCACGAACTCCTCTCTTCATCATTTACCTGCTGTTAGCTTCTTATGGATGACACTGCCCAACCATCTAGCGAGGAGATTGAACACAAGTACAGCAATGACTAGAACCGCTGATGCTCCATTAGCTACTTCACGTACATCTGGAATAAGTCCTTGTGTATTAACAGACCAGATGTGAACGGCAAGTGTTTCAGCTGGTCGGAAAATGTTCAGCGGAGAATTCTCTGCGAATGGATTCCAGTTTCCATAATCAAGTGTCGGTGTTGAAAGGCCTGCTGTATAAAGCAATGCCGCTGCTTCTCCAAATACACGGCCGGAAGCTAGAATTGCACCTGTTAGAATACCTGGGAAAGCATAGGGAAGTATAACTGTCTTAATTGTATGCCATCTTGTAATACCTAAAGCTAAGCTCGCTTCTTTCTGTTCTTTCGGTACGCTCCGGATCGCATCCTCTGTTACTCGCACCATTACTGGAATATTAAAGATAGTAAGTGCCAAAGCACCGCCGATGATTGTGTAGCCCCAGCCAGTGATGTTTACAAAGATCAAAAGACCAAACAAACCTACGACGATAGAAGGTAAAGAAGCCAGCATCTCGATACACGTACGGATAAAATTCGTGATTTTGCCTGGTTTTGCGTATTCTGCCATGTAAATCCCGCCACATACCCCTAGTGGTACTGTGATGACCATTGTGATAAACAGGATATACAAGGAGTTGAATAATTGGTCACGGATACCGCCGCCAGCTTGATAGGAGCTGGAAGGAGACGTCAAGAAATCCCATGTCACCTGTGGCAATCCATTAGATAATATGAAATAGAATAGGTAAAGCAGCAATGCAACCATGATTGCTGCGATCGTGTAAAATACACCTGTTGCGATACGATCTGTGATTCTGCTGTTCATTAGATTTTCCTCCTACCGGACAAGTAACGGACAATAAAGATAAATACGAACGAAATGATCAGCAAGATGAGACCCATAGACCAAAGTGTATTATTCTCAATGCTGCCATATGTCGTATGTCCGATATTCAATGTAACAATTGTTGTCAATGTTCCAGCTGTGTCAAAAATGCTGCCCGGAATATCTCGTGTATTACCGATAACCATTTGTACAGCCAATGCTTCGCCGAATGCACGTGCCATTCCCAATACGATGGCTGTAAGCAGTGATGGTAATGCTGCCGGAATCAATACTTTACGAATTGTCTGCCAGCGTGTCGCGCCTAGCGCAAGTGAACCTTGCCGTAAGCTGTTCGGCAATGAGCGCATGGCATCTGTTGCTATAGTAGTAACCGTAGGGAGAATCATAACTGTAAGGACGATGACACCTGCAAACAAACTAAACCCGATACCTGGAAAATGATCTCTCAATAATGGCACTAGGACAACTAGTCCGATGAAACCATATACTACAGAAGGTATACCTACTAATAATTCAATAACCGGCTGCAGTACTTTTTTACCAAATTTCGGTGCGATTTCAGACATGAATATCGCTGCCCCGATGCCTAGTGGTGCTGCAATTAGAGCTGATAGGAAAGTAACGGCTAATGAGCCGAAAATAAATGGAAATATACCGAATGATGCATTCTCGCCACCTGTTGGGTTCCAGTTCGCACTAGTTAAATATGCGATTGGATTAATATTATTGACAGTAAATGACTGAAGTCCTTTTTGCGCAAGGAAAACAGTAACTGCAATGGTAGCAGCAATCATAATTACTGCACATATAGTAACGAGGGAACGTCCGCGTACTTCGTCCCACCGTCTGTTTTTCTTAGTTAGTATCAGCCGTTCTTCAGCTGATGGAGATACTGATGCTTTTGCCAACTTCTACAACTCCTCATGAAAACAGCGGAAAGGAACACCCTAAAAAAGGCCTCCCGCTGTCTGTGATAGCTAATTTATAACCACAGTAAGGTAAATGCAGTATGTCACTGCATCTACCTTATGTTTTAGATATTATTTTTCAGTAATGTTTCCTTCTGCGTCGCGTTCAACCTTCATGTCAGTCATTGGAACGTAGCCTTGTTCAGGTACGATTGTAGTTTGAACTTCGTCGCTTAGCATATAATCTAGGAATTCTTTCGCTAGGCCTTCAGGCTCTCCGTTTGTATAAGAGTGCTGATAAGCCCAGATTGGGAAGTCACCAGATCCGATTGTTTCGTTTGTAGCTTCAACACCATCGATTTTAGCTTTTACGATAGTATCGTCATCGAAGTAAGATAGTGCCAAGTAGCCAATTGCTCCATCTGTATCAGCAACGATTTGCTTAACAGTGTTGGAAGAATCCTCTGTAATACCTTCTGCCGGCGTTTCGCCATCAAGTGCGTATTTCACGAAAGTATCACGTGTACCAGAAGAATCAGGACGGTTAACAAGTGTGATTTCTTGATCTTCTCCGCCTACTTCAGACCAGTTCGTAACCTTACCAGTGAAGATATCGATTAGCTGCTGTTTTGTAAGATCATCTACACCTGCTTTAGGGTTGATAGCTGCAGTCATACCAACTACTGCTACTTGATGATCAACAAGAGTTCCAGCGTCAATGCCTTCTTTCTCTTCAGCGAATACATCAGAGTTACCGATGTCGATAGAACCTTCCTGAACTTGGCTTAGTCCAGCACCTGAACCACCTGCTTGAACTTGAATGTCTGCATCAGCGTTATCAGCTTTGTATTGTTCAGCTGCTGCTGCTACTAGAGGCTGCATCGCACTGGAACCTGCTACAACGATGGAAGTTTCAGAAGCTTCTCCGCCGCCGCTATTGCTGTTCCCGCTTGTGTTTCCTTCTGTTTCTTCGCCGCCAGCGTTACCGCCACATGCTGCAAGTACACCGATAACTAGTGCGAACATTGCAAGCAATACAGATAGTTTCATCTTCTTCATGTTTAATTTTCCCCCTAAGTGATTCGATTAGTTCATTTGCCTTACAAGTACAATATTAACTTGTCTCTATTAAGGAAAAATAAACGGAATGTAAAGGTTGTGTAAATTTAAGTATTAATTTGTTGAAAAAAAAAGAACCACCCCGTTTATTGGAGTGGTTCTTTGGGTATAATTATTATTCGTTTTTGTCTTCATCGTCCGGAGCTGTATGCTCATAATAGTATTCAAGTGCGCGGTTGGCTATATTGTAGGTAATAGGATATTGTCCACCGCCATTAATTACGCCAGTGTTTGGCACCATGATAGCGAAGGCAATATCAGGGTTCTCAGAATCTGCATATCCAATCAATGTAAGGTTTTCTAATTCTGTGCCATTGATACTAGTCTGAGCCGTACCTGTCTTACCGGAAATATCATAAGTCTTTGCTTTCTCACTCAAATGACTATAGGCAGTTCCGTTTTGCGTCTGAAACACCATCTTGAACCCTTTTTTTACTTGTTCGATTTGTTCATCAGTTGCCGTTATTTTATTCAGTACTTCGGGTGACTTTGTTTCAGCTAATGGACCTAGTTTATCCTTCTCATTCGAAGGTTCATGAATCTCACTTACAAAATGCGGTTTTATACGATATCCGCCATTTGCGATGGTAGAAACATATTGGGCCAGCTGCATAGTTGTGTACGTGTCGAACTGCCCAATCGAGAAGTCAAGCAGGTTACCCGCCTGTCCTGTTGTACCAACGTAACCAGTTGATTCAGATGGCAAATCAATACCTGTTTCAACACCTAAACCTACTTGGTTATAATAGTTCCGTAATTTCCGGAATGCATCATGATCGAAATTTACAGATTGATTCGCCTTGTAATTATATTCTCCCCCGATTCGCAATGCTACATTGAACATATAAACGTTGGAAGACATTTGCAATGCCTGTAAATCATTGATTGACCCCATATTCTTATAAGAAGATTTTACTGGAGTACCTTTAATCTTCATCGGTGTATCATAGAATCTGTCTCCCATATCGATAACACCTTCTTGATAACCCGCAAGCAATGTCGCTCCCTTAACAGTGGAACCAACTGCATTTGCGCTGAAGACGGTATTCATATCAGCAGATTCATACTTATTATCTTCCCGGTTATAATGCTGACCGCTTGCGGCGTAAATTTCACCTGTATTCGGATTAAGCATTACCGCCATTGCATCTTCCATATAGCGATTTGCACCAGGATGCTTGTTTATTGCACCTTTTAACTCTTCACGCACAATCTTGTCCAGTTCTTTCTGGAAGTCCATATTGATGGACAATTGAAGATCCTGACCGCGCTGCCCTTCAGAGATTACCTCCTGGGACACGATGTTGTTGCTGTTATCCGTTACGTAGCGGACACGCTTTTTGTCACCTTTCAGGAGACTTTCATATTCCTTCTCAAGTCCGCTCGTACCAATCCGGTCATTAAGCTGGTAGTTGCGGGACTTGTAATAATCCTCTTCCCCTTCTGGGATACCGGTTTTGATGCCGCCAAGGATGCCGCTTAGAGAACCATCATACGGATAATAACGCTCCCAATCGGTTGCAACATTGATGCCGGACAATTCGCCCATGTTTTCGGCTATCGTCGCATATTCCTCTTCGGTGACATTTTTATTCTTGATTACATGCGGCACAAGCTCTGTAGCGCTGTCGATTTCACGTTTGATAGCGATAATTTGTTTGGCATGATCATCACTCTCAAGTTCTTTATAGTCATCCTCCGTTATCCGATCTAAAGTAAGATCGTAAACTTCTGAGTCATCAAGGGTCTCTTTTTCTGAAGCAGTGATCCTGCCGTTTGCTTCGTCTGAGTTCAATACGTACCAATACTCTTTGTACTCACGCTCGGTAATCTTGTCGATTGCCTTATCATCCATCTTGATGATATCGGCAAGCTTAGTGGCAATCTCCAAACGTTTTTCAGAAGAATCTCCGTTTTTTGGCGGAGTATATGTGATCGAATAGACTGGCTCATTCCCGACAATCACATTTCCTTCGCTATCATAAATCATTCCGCGCGGAACAGAAATTTCAGCGATATCATTTGTCGTCTCTTCCAATACTGCCTGGTGCTCTTCCCCTTTGATTATCTGCACAACTCCGAGCTGCAGAATCAAGGCTGAGAACAGCAGGAAAACAATCGCAAACAAAATATTGAGACGGAAAGGAAGCAGTGCACGCTTCTTCTTCCTTTTTTTAGACATAATGTTCCCCCATTCTTACATACTGGTCCCATTATATCATCATCCTCGATCCGCTTCTACTATAGAATGTCAGCGATTGTCGTCTCCTGCAATTTCATTTTTCGGAAGCTTCTTAACCGAAGCAGCTGGTGCGAAGCTCTTGATATGCCTCGTGAAAAAGTAGATGAAAAATGGTCCTGTTCCAAGAATGAACATCAGGTAAGGAATGGAAGCATCTGCCCAGATCCCTACCCCGATAAGCAAAAGCACAACAGATACAATCCTGCCTATGTTTGTTGCTGCATCGCTAAGGACTATATACTCCACCCGCAGTTTTGCAGCATCCCTCGCCTTACCGATCACATCATACGAAAGGGACAAATAAGGCACATAGAGAATCGGATAGAAAACACCGATGATAGCAGCATAAATCAGCAAAGTAGTAAAATTAAGCTCAACCAATAGAAGCACGACACTAAGTGAAAGCGCAACACCACTAAGGAAGATAGCCGTCTTTCTTTGCCGGCTTTTAATATAACGGGTTGCTATATAATAGAAGATAAACGAAAATGCGGAATAGACAAGATTAAACGTACCAAGCGAAAGCTCACTATTTGTAACGATAAAAACCCAGACGGAGATGATGAATGTATAGATACCTTCTCTCACACCTTGGAACACATGTGCAAGCACTGTATTGCGCCAAGCCGCATCATGTTTGACTTCCTTCCATGCTTGCATCAGCCCGAATTTACCTTCTGCTCCTCTTCTTTTGATACCTGCTGTACATATGACGGCCAAAAGGAACAAAAAGAACGATACAGCGAAAATCAGTGTGTAGCCATGAGAATTATTCATTCTGGTAATGATATAACCGGCAACAAACGGACCGATCATACCTGTTAAAGATTGCAATAGTCCTGATACACCATTGAAAAAGTCTCTTGTTTCTGGTTCTGTCACTTCGAAAGTAAGCACAGAATAAGCCAGCCAGTACATCCCATAGCCTATTCCAAGCACCGCCCCAAGAAGCAAGTTATAAGAAGCTGCTTTTTCCCCCGTGAATAAAACAAGAAGGAAAAACACACTAAGGAAAAATACCCCTATGCGGAGTATGATGACTCGGTCGATTCGTTTTGCCCAGCTCCCAGATAATGTGAAGAGAATTGTTTGAGCAACATAAATCGCTAAATTGTACACCGCAATATTGATTAGATCATTGGTCTGTTTCCATAAGTAAATATTGACGAACGTATTCGACAGAAAGATACCGAGAGAGTAAAGGGCCCCGATAATTAGCAGCACATGCAGCTCTTTCCTGGCAGAATCCGCGGTAAATAAGTTCGGCTTCATAATGCCATCTCCTTTTACTGCTACTTAGTATCTGCCATCCGAAAAGAGATATGCACAAAAAAAAGACACCAGCTAAAAGCTGATATCTTTTTGAATAACCGTCTTATTTTGCTTCTCTGTAAAGACGCTCTACTTCATCCCAGTTTACAACGTTCCAGAAAGCACTGATGTAATCAGGACGTTTGTTTTGATATTTCAAGTAGTATGCATGCTCCCATACATCAAGGCCAAGAATTGGTGTCTTGCCTTCCATTACAGGGTTGTCTTGGTTTGGAGTAGATACGATATCTACTTCACCGTTTTCTACAATAAGCCAAGCCCAGCCAGAACCGAAACGGCCTGCTGCTGCAGCTGCGAATTCTTCTTTGAATTTATCTAGTGTACCGTATTTGTTTGCAATGGCACTAGCTACTTCGCCAGTTGGCTCACCGCCGCCATTTGGAGAAAGAAGCTTCCAGAATAGGCTGTGGTTGTAATGGCCGCCACCATTGTTGCGTACAGCTGTCTGTACGTCAGAAGGAAGTTCGTTAACACCTGCAACAAGCTCTTCCAAGGATTTGCTTTCCAAGTCAGCTTTTCCTGCGATTGCGTCGTTTAGCTTCGTCACATATGTGTTGTGATGTTTTGTGTGGTGGATGTTCATTGTTTCCTTATCGATATGAGGCTCAAGTGCGTCGTATGCATAAGGCAATTCTGGTAGTTCAAATTTAGCCATGATTATTCCTCCTTAAATGATATGTAATTCAAAGGTGATTACCTTTTCGTAAAGCGTACCAAAGCTTGTCTGAAACGGCAAGCATTTTGCTTCAAGAGCCTTGTATATTCTTCCCAGCTTCCTGTTTTTAACGCACAAAAAAACAGCCATTCATCTGAACAGCTGTTTAGGAGTGGCTCGGGACGGAATCGAACCGCCGACACACGGATTTTCAGTCCGTTGCTCTACCGACTGAGCTACCGAGCCAAGATATGGCGGAGGAAGAGGGATTCGAACCCCCGCGAGCCGTTAAGCTCCTGTCGGTTTTCAAGACCGATCCCTTCAGCCAAACTTGGGTATTCCTCCGCGATGTTTCATATTAAATTCTTGTAAATGGTGGACCCTGCAGGACTCGAACCTGCGACCGATCGGTTATGAGCCGATAGCTCTAACCAACTGAGCTAAGGGTCCGGTTTAAGTATGAAAGGGCGATTGATGGGGATTGAACCCACGAATGCCGGAGCCACAATCCGGTGCGTTAACCACTTCGCCACAACCGCCATGACTTAAATGAAATTATATGGTAGCGGCGGAGGGGATCGAACCCCCGACCTCACGGGTATGAACCGTACGCTCTAGCCAGCTGAGCTACACCGCCATGGCTCCACAGGCAGGATTCGAACCTGCGACCGATCGGTTAACAGCCGATAGCTCTACCACTGAGCTACTGTGGAATAATGTGATAAGTTATGTATTCGCAACTACTTTACTTATTAGCGACGTTATATAATTTATCATGCATTTAAAAACTTGTCAATTGTTTTTACATAAGTTTTTATTATGTTTTTTAGTTCTTGTTAACTGACAGGAATACTATAGCATGTCTGCTCATATTTGTGCAAGCAAAAAATAAAAGACAGGAGATTATTCCTCCTGTCTACTCACCTAAAATCAGCTGGGCTATATTCACAGAGTGATCGCCGATCCGCTCCAGATTACTGATAATATCTACGAATACTATTCCCGCGGAACCGGCGCATTTCCCTTCATTCAGACGAATAAGATGCGACTTCCGGTAAGCACGTTCCATTTTATCAATTTTATCTTCTTTTTGAAGGACTGCCAGCGCTGTTTCCCTATCCTGCTTGTCCAATGCCTCGAGGGCCTGTTTCACTGTCATGATCGTTAAATCAAACATGCTGTTCAGTTCTTGCTGTGCTTCTCTCGTCAGCTTAATGTTACTTGAAATTTGAAAATCGACGAACTCGACAACATTCTCAAAATGGTCTCCGATACGTTCGATATCCCGAATTGCATCCAGGAGAGCTGCGTGCATGATACTCTCTTCCTCAGATAACGTGTTAGTGGAAATCTTCGAAAGATAATCGGTGATCTCCCGATCCTTTCGGTTCACTTCCTTTTCCAGCTGCATAGCCAAATCAGCGAACTGCCTTTCATGATTATTCGCATATGTACTTGCTTGTTCCAATCCATCTACCGCAAGTCTGCCCATATGCAGCACCTCCAGCTTCGCTTGCTCCAATGCAAGAACAGGAGATTGCTGAATGAATAACGGATCAAGATGGTTATTCAATGCCATCGGCTTCTCTTCCTCACCAGGAATTATTTTTGTGATAAGCCAGACGAATGAACCGAGAAACGGGAGCAAAAGTAATGTGCTCGCAACGTTATAGAATCCATGCGCGCTTGCGATTGTCAGCTTATCATTCAGTTCGAATGCCTGCTGCATCCACGCTACAATATCTACAAATAAAGGCAAAATCAAGAGAAAAGCAACCATACCAATGGCATTGAACATAACATGACTGAGCGCAGCCCGTTTTGCCTGAACTGTGGCACCAATCGCGGCAAGCATAGCCGTTAGAGTCGTCCCCAGATTATCTCCGAGGAGAACAGGCATAGCTCCCTTCAAATCGATTCCATTCTGTGCATAGAGCTCCTGCAGGATCGCAACTGTAGCGCCACTGCTTTGCACTACAATAGTTGTGAATGTCCCGATCGCAACTCCGGTTATCGGATTCGAGTGCATACTTGCAGCTAACGACTGGAATGCTTCCATGTCCAGGACAGGATGCAGCCCCTCGCCTATCAAAGTCAGTCCGTAGAATATACCCCCGGCTCCAAATAACACTTTCCCAATTTGCTGTGTACGCTGATTGACAAAGAAATAAATCAGGAACGCTCCAAGCGCCATGATCGGCAGGCCGAATTTAATCAAATCGATTCCGATAAAAAACGCCGTCAAAGTCGTTCCGATATTCGCTCCCATGAGGACAGAAACAGCCTGTCTTAATGTGAGATAACCGGCGTTGACCAGTCCGACAACTAGTATGCTAGTTGCAGTGCTGCTTTGGATAAGAACTGTTACGACAAGGCCTGACAGCACTCCCACAAGCGGATGGACAGTGAATCTGTGCATGGCTAGCTGCAGCTGTTTGCCATAAGCCCGCTGCAGCCCATCCCCAAGATAACGGATAGAAAAGAGAAACAGGCCCAAACCGCCGATAAATTCAAAGATGATAAATTCCCAATTAGACAAAGCAAGCATTCCTTCCCTTCACATTGTTTCCTACTCAATTATTGAATTTGTCAGAAGGCTTGTAAAGGTCTTGTATGGAAATTTACAATTTATTTAGCTGTTTTTGTAAATTATTCTGTATTCTCTTCCAGTTTCTCTACCATAATCCTTGCGCCGGTTACATTTGTTACTTTAATTCGGCTTCCTCGATCCAGCCATTTTCCATCTGTGATAGCACTTAACTCACGGCCATCCACCCGCACTGTGCCCGAGGGACGCATCGGGGTTATCGCTTCTCCCTCTTGTCCTACAAGGGCAGCGTACGTCTCATTCATCGAGTTATATCCCTTTTCGGAACTCAGTGTATCAAGCAAAGCTATTTTCCCCCACATATCCCGTTTTGGGAATGCCTTTAGGAAAACGAAGGAACCAACTGCTCCGACAATGACTCCAATAATTGCATAGATACCTGCTGTCCAATTCGGTGCTGTGAATCCAACTGTTAAAAGCATCGTCAGTAAACCGATGACGCTGAGCGTACCGTCATTCAAAAGTTTTCCGTCGATTACGATCAATAGCATCCCGATAAAATACAACGGAAGCATATACCATATAGCGGAGGGATCCAAATAACTTATAAAGAATGTACTGATAAAGCCTGCCCCTAATAAAAAGAGGATACCTTTGGTTTTCACTAAAATTTCACCTATAAGAAACATCGTACCGAGTCCAGTCATGAAGACCGGGATCCAATTATAATCAAGCATGCACATACTCCTTTCTCCTACTATCTATATACGAGCAAAGATCCTTTTTGTTTCATCCTAAAGGTATTTTCCTTCCTATGCCTAATACTTAACATACAAGTACCCAGAGCGGAGGAGAATATATGTGGAAACGGATCGGTATTTTTCTGTTTTGCTGTGCGTTATTCATGAGCATTTGGAAGGATCTCACAATAGGCAGTCCGGTACCTGCCACACCGGCAGAACCAAACGTGGAGGAGCCGGTACAAGATAAAAAGCAGGAATCGACGCAAGAGACGTTTCAGCCAGTGCTTCTGCAGGTAAAACAAGGAGACACACTACTTTCTGTAGCAAATGAGTTGAACAATAACGACTTGCGCGTTACGATGGAACAGGTGATCGTGGATTTCGAGGAATTGAATCCCGGGAAGGATCCGTATGCACTGGATGCAGGATCTGCCTATTATTTCCCCCATTATCTTAGATGAAGATTTTATTAAAGTTGAGCCTAGTTACTTCTAATTTAGCAGTATTAGCATTATAATGGGAAAATATAAGGATATATCCCTGTTTTCCTCGCGATAATCAAAGGAGCGATATATAAATGGCATTAATACACAGACAAGATACCCGTCAGGTCAATGTTGGCAACATCACGATCGGCGGTAAAAACGAGGTTGTCATCCAGTCTATGACAACAACAAAAACGCATGATGTGGAAGCTACTGTAGCGGAAATACTGCGTCTTGAGGAAGCAGGCTGCCAAGTAGTGCGGGTAGCATGTCCGGATCAGCGTGCAGCTGATGCGATTCCTGAAATCAAAAAACGCATCAATATCCCACTAGTTGTAGATATTCATTTCAACTATAAATTGGCTCTGGCAGCAATTGAGGGCGGAGCGGACAAAATCAGGATCAACCCTGGTAACATTGGAAAACGGGAGAAAGTCGAAGCTGTCGTAAACGCAGCCAAAGCCAAAGGTATCCCGATTCGTATCGGTGTTAACGCCGGTTCCCTGGAGCGTCATATCCTAGAAAAATATGGCTACCCAACTGCTGATGGAATGGTAGAAAGTGCATTGCATCATATTAAGATTCTCGAAGAGCTTGATTTCCACGATATCATCGTTTCCCTTAAGGCATCTGATGTATCATTGGCTATCGAAGCATATGAAAAAGCGGCTGAAGTAATTCCTTATCCGCTGCACCTTGGTATTACAGAATCCGGAACACTATTTGCCGGTACGGTGAAAAGTGCTGCCGGTTTGGGAGCTATCTTAAGCAAAGGTATCGGAAGTACGATGCGTATCTCCTTAAGTGCAGATCCAGTTGAAGAAGTTAAAGTAGCTCGTGAGCTTCTTAAAATATTCAACCTTTCATCCAATGCTGCTACTCTAATCTCCTGCCCTACTTGCGGCCGTATTGAGATTGACTTGATCAGTATTGCAAATGAAGTCGAAGAGTACATCAGCACTATTAAAGCACCAATCAAAGTAGCTGTACTCGGTTGTGCAGTAAACGGTCCTGGTGAGGCTCGTGAAGCGGATATCGGCATTGCTGGTGCACGTGGAGAGGGTCTTCTGTTCCGCCATGGTGAAATCATCCGTAAAGTACCTGAGGAAACAATGGTAGATGAACTGAAAATTGAAATTGATAAGCTTGCTGAAGAATATTTCGCTGAACAAGCAGCAAAAGAAAAAGAAGCAGCTGAAGCATAAGAAAAAGCTGACTCCAGAAGGAGTCAGCTTTTTTTATACATAAGGTGCTGTAAATAAAGAGATGACAATTGCTATAATACTTATGATCAAGGCGATATTCCCTAATACATCTGCGCCCTTTCTCTTTGCCAATACGCCAAAGACGATACCAGCTGCTCCGACAAGAATCGGTGCAAAAAAGAAAGACGCAACAGATAAGATCAAGGCGATATAGCCAAACATTTTTTCGGAATCAGTCGTTTGCTGACCGCCTTCTTTTTCAGAGCGTCGATAACGTTCTTCGGAAGGAGAAATCTCTGCTGCCGTCTCGACATCACGTTTACTGTTTACATCCTGATCAAATTGTTCCTTATCCATGTGAAACCTCCTTATCTGGGGTAAGGTATGGTTCTATTTTGTGTGGATCCGGCATAAACTTACCAGGTAGATAAAGGAATTAGCACGCTTCATCCACATCTTAGAGCTGGAGGTTTCAAATGAATTTCATTGTTCATAAACTAGTGCTGAATAAGCTGCGAAATTTGACCGTTGACGAAATCCTGGAGCAAAGTCAAGAATACCAAGTGCCTCTTACACCCCTGCAAGCATCCCAGATAGTTCAATTTTTGCGGCAGAACAAGTTAGATCCATTTAAGGAATCTGATCGACTGCAGATGCTAAAAGCACTCGCACAGATCACCGATACACAAACCGCCCAAAAAACCCATCAAATCTTTCTGCAGCTGGCAAAAGAACACGGCATCAAATTGTAAAAATACCCCGAAGCAGCACATGCTGCTTCGGGGTATTTCATTAAGCCATGATATTTTCTTTTAAATTCGGATTAAAGCTGTTGTTCATGAGCATATCGATTTCATGCGCATACGGTGCTTTCTTGTTCTTTTTATCTTCTCCAACGAATGGCGTTTCCAGTATCTTCGGCAGCTGCTGGAGCTGGTCATGATGAACAATATACCGCAAAGCATCGAAGCCGATATGACCAAATCCAATATTCTCATGACGGTCTTTTCTGGCTCCTCGTTCATTTTTACTGTCGTTGACATGGAGAACTTTCAACCTGTCCAGACCAATCACTCTGTCGAATTGATCCAATACACCATCGAAATCATTCACGATATCGTAGCCTGCATCATGCGTATGGCAAGTATCGAAGCAGATGGAAAGCTTGTCATTATGTGTGACGCCATCGATGATACGTGCCAATTCCTCAAAGTTGGATCCTACTTCAGATCCTTTTCCAGCCATTGTTTCCAAGGCAATCTGAACATTCTGGTCCTTTACGAGTACTTCATTCAGACCCTCAATAATCTTTTGGATACCCGCCGCGACTCCTTCGCCAACATGCGCACCTGGGTGCAACACAATCTGCTTCGCTCCAATAGCTTCTGTCCGTTCTATTTCACTGCGGAGGAAGTTCACACCCAATTCGAATGTCTCCGGCTTGATCGAGTTGCCGACATTAATGATATAAGGAGCGTGTACAACGATATCTGTAATGCCATGCTCTTTCATATGCACCCGGCCAGCTTCTATATTAAGCTCCTCAATCGCTTTTCTTCTTGTGTTTTGCGGTGCCCCTGTGTAAATCATCATGGCGTTAGCGCCATAAGAATAAGCTTCTTCACTTGATCCCAAGAGCATTTTCTTACCACTCATACTAACATGTGATCCAATTATCATAAATCCACTTTCTCCTTACTTTCGCTTAAAACGATCTTGTCGGTCCAGCTTCTTCTTGATTTTATTTTTCTGATACTGCATTTTCCGTTTGTAGCCCGGTTTTACTTTCTTCGGTTTACGTACTTGCTTCCAAGCTTGGGATTCATTATCAGATTCAGTTTTCTTACGTGTAACCCGTTCGTTCCACGCTTTCAGTTCTTTCCATTCTCCATTGGCAATGTCATAGGTCGTAAATTCAAGACCTTTCTTATCCAGTTTCTGAATCAGTTCTAAGTCATAATCATTATACAGACTGATTGCAGTCCCTTCCATACCAGCACGTGCAGTTCTTCCTACACGGTGTACATAGAATGGTTCTTCTTTCGGAAGCTGGGCGTTAATGACATGGCTGACACCTTTGATGTCGATGCCGCGTGCGGCCAAATCCGTCGCAACAAGATACTGGAAACGCAGTTCCTGAATATCGCGAAGTACGCGTTTTCGTTCCCTAGGTGTAAGTCCGCCGTGAAGAAGACCGACCTGCAAGCCTTTATCCGTAAGCTCTGCTGCAAGGACATTGGCTGCGTCCTTTCCATTCACGAAAATAATGGCCATGTATGGCTGGATGACACTAGCTATTTTCATGATCATTTCTGCTTCATCACGGTGCCGCATCGGAACTAAGCGATGCTCCATCGTTTCTGGAGATAGATGACCGCCAATTTCAAAGTGCTTTGGATTTTCCAAGTACTTTTTCAAGAACGGCTGCAAACGCTCTGGAATTGTCGCTGAGAAGACAAGCAGTTGTACATCCTGACGCATACGTGTCAAAATCTGATCTACCTCTTTAATAAAGCCTAAATCAAGCATCAAATCTGCTTCATCAAGAACAAAGCTGGTAGCTGGATATAAGTCCAGTGCCTGCTCCTCCATCAGATCCAGGATTCTTCCTGGGGTACCGATGACGATCTGCGGCTGTGTTTTCAATTTCTCGATTGATCTTTTCTTGTCTGTTCCGCCAATGAATAGCTTCGCATGCCAATCATTCTCTTTACCGGCAAGTTTTATGAAATGACGGGCTTCCTCATAAATCTGGATAGCAAGTTCGCGTGTCGGTGCTGTGACAACGAATTGTGCATGCTGCTCGGCTTCCTTCAATTTACTGAACAACGGGATCAAATAAGAATGTGTCTTACCAGATCCAGTATGAGATTGGCCGATAACACTGTCGCCCCGCAGAACTGCCGGGATGACTTTTTCCTGGATCGGTGTTGGGTTGGCAAAGCCTAGTTTATCAATCGCTTCATTGACTGTTGGCTGAAGCGCGTATTGTTTAAATTGGTGATTTTTCATGTGTAACTCCTTTTGGTCATTCTGTTCCTTTTATATTATAGAGGACTTTGTCATATTTTGCACGATTACTCGAAGATAATAAACAATCTTTGTCATATTCCTTAATAGCCTTTATAATGGAGAAGACCCAGAAATAGATGTCCCGTGCAAACGGAGAAGGGGGAAACACAGCGAATGAACGTAATTAAAATAGCGCCACGAGGTTACTGCTACGGTGTGGTAGATGCCATGGTGATAGCGCAGAATGCCGTACGGGATGAGAATCTTCCCCGGCCGATCTATATTCTCGGCATGATCGTGCATAATGCCCATGTGACCAATGCATTTGAAACGGAAGGCGTCATCACACTCGATGGTTCGGACCGAATGGAGCTTTTAGAACAAATAGACAGCGGTACCGTTGTATTCACTGCTCATGGTGTCTCTCCTGAAGTGAAACAGCGCGCACATGAAAAAGGTCTGACTGTCCTTGATGCTACATGCCCGGATGTGACACGTACACATGATCTGATCCGCGAAAAAGTAGCAGAAGGCTATGAAGTCGTCTATATCGGTAAAAAAGGACACCCGGAACCAGAAGGTGCTATCGGCGTCGCTCCTGGTAAAGTTCACCTTGTCCAGACCGAAGAAGACGTCCAAGCACTTGAATTGGATGCACCGAAACTTATTGTTACCAATCAGACGACAATGAGTCAGTGGGACGTCTACGATGTCATGCAGCTTGTGAAAGAGAAATTCCCGCAAACAGAAATGATTCAAGAAATTTGCATGGCGACACAGGTGCGCCAGGAAGCAGTTGCCGAACAGGCGAAAGATGCTGATCTTACACTGGTTGTCGGCGATCCGCGAAGCAACAACTCCAATCGCCTCGCACAAGTATCTCAAGAGATTGCTGGTACGAAAGCATACCGTATCGAAGATCTTTCCCAGTTGAAGCTGGAATGGCTGGAGGGAGTCGAAACAGTTGCTATTACTGCTGGTGCCTCTACTCCTACTCCTGTGACAAAGGAAGTTATCAATTTTATCGAGAAATTTGATCCAGCGAACCTGGAAGATGTGAAGCTGGAATTCAATGTTGATCCGAAGAAGATCCTTCCGAAGGTAAAAGTTAAGAAAGCGTAAGAAAACCGAGTCCGGCTGGACTCGGTTTTTTATATAGCTTGAAATGGATCCGTGTTTACTTGCGACACACGTATTGGCACATTTGTAAATGCAGGCTGTAGATAATCAGCCACTTTTTGCTTCATAATCTTCTCTGCATAATGACCGGGATCAATAAGACAAAGACCCGCTAGCATTGCATCCTGTGTTTCATGAAAAGTTAAATCACCTGTTATATATACATCAGCTTGCTGCATTGCCTGATCAATATAATCCCGGCCGCTTCCTCCGAGTACAGCTACTGTTTCTACTGAGGCAGAAGCATCACCCGTGAATCGTATATGCTGGACATCATACCGCTGTTTCACCAGTTGAGCCAATTCCTGCAAGGTCATGGGAGAAGGCAGTTTACCGGTTCTTCCTAATCCATAAGCCTTCCCTTTCATTTCAACAGGGTAAACATCGTAAGCGACTTCCTCATAAGGATGTGCTTCTATCATAGCAGCTACTGCCTTACTTATATTCTCTTCAGGCACAAGCATTTCGATACGAACCTCTTCTACGCGTTCTATTTCTCCTGCTTGACCGATGAATGGCTGTGCTTCCGCATTCGGCTGAAAATACCCGCTGCCTTCTGAAACAAAACTGACCTTCTCATAGTTACCTACGTTTCCGGCTCCGTTCGTATGCAATGCATCCTTCACGTTTTGTTCATGTGTTTTCGGAACAAACACAATCAATTTTTTGAAAATTTGATGTCCCAAAGGAAGGAACACGCGCTTTTGTTCAAGCCCCAATGCATCTGCCATCAAATCATTGACACCACCTTCAACAATGTCGAGATTCGTATGCGCTGCATACACAGTTATATCATGCTTCAGAAGCTTCTGAATGACGCGTCCTTTAGGAGTGTCGATATCCAATTTCTTTGGAGGTGCAAATAATAATGGGTGATGTGCAATAATCAGATTGGCATTATGCATGATAGCCTCGTCTACAACGGCTTCGGTTACATCCAATGTCGTCAGCACACCCGAAACAGCTTGATCAAGCGTTCCCACTTGCAACCCGACATTATCCCACTTTTCTGCAAGCGAAGGCGGGCACCATGACTCGAAATACGCAATCACGTCTGCTATACGCTTCTGCTTATCAGTCATTTAATTCCTCCTCCAGCCATCTAAGCTCTGTTTTGAAAGATGCAAGCTTAGCTTCATCAACTTGCTGAGCATGCTGCATGTTCGCCACATTACGCTCCAGCTTCCGCTTGTAGTCCAGCCATTTTGCCCGGAAAGCTTCATTTTTTTCCTTCAATAAGACAGGACCAAACAAAAGCTCCTTCTCACGTACATCTGCATCCTCGTGATAAATACTCTTTCCCTCACGAACAGCTACCAACACCTCATAAATATGGCCGGCTTCTTCTAAGATTTGTTCCTTCTGCAGGATGAATCCATTTTTCTGGAACCATTTGCGCAGAGCTCTGGCATCTATATTGGGCTGAACAATAAGCTGTTCTACACGACCAAGCTTTTCTTTGCCTTGTTCTAAAATTGATGCAATCAATGGACCGCCCATACCTGCGACAACGACTTGTTTTACCTCGTCTGGTTGAACAACTGCAAGTCCATCTCCTTTTCGTACATCTATTTGATCTGTTAAGCCTTGTAGCTTCACCTGTTTCTGAGCACTGCGATATGGTCCCTCATTAATTTCTCCTGCTACAGCTTTGCTGGATGGATCCTGCAAACATACATAGCAAGGTAGATAAGCATGATCAGATCCAACATCGACAAAATGCGCAGATTTCGGCAAATGGGCAGCGACTGCTGAAAGCCGCTCTGACAATGATAAAACGTTCATTATATCCAACTCCTTTGTCAAATATACGTGTTTTTTGTAAAAAATCCTCCCACACTTTTTGCTGAGAGAATTTGCATTCGGCTTTCAATTTTTGTAAAATGTATGTATTCCTAAGGGCAATAAGAAAGCCCAGCCACATGCGGTTACACACATGATAGCTGAGCGAAAGCCTTCTTATTCCAGGAAATCTTTCAAGCGTTTGCTACGGCTTGGATGGCGAAGCTTGCGCAATGCTTTAGCTTCGATTTGACGGATACGCTCTCTGGTTACGCCGAATACCCGGCCGACTTCTTCAAGTGTTCTTGTTCTTCCGTCATCAAGTCCGAAACGCAGACGAAGCACATTCTCTTCCCGGTCAGTTAATGTATCAAGTACATCTTCCAACTGTTCTTTCAGCAATTCGTATGCTGCATGGTCAGAAGGAGAAGTTGCTTCCTGATCCTCAATAAAGTCCCCAAGATGGGAGTCATCTTCCTCACCAATTGGTGTTTCAAGGGATACAGGTTCTTGAGCAATTTTCAAGATTTCACGTACTTTTTCCGGTGTAAGCTCCATCTCTTCACCAATCTCTTCTGGAGACGGCTCACGCCCTAGATCCTGCAGGAGCTGACGCTGCACACGGATCAACTTATTGATCGTTTCGACCATATGCACAGGAATACGAATTGTACGCGCTTGGTCAGCAATTGCACGAGTGATTGCCTGACGGATCCACCAAGTAGCATACGTACTGAATTTGAAACCTTTACGATAATCAAATTTTTCAACTGCTTTAATGAGACCCATGTTACCTTCCTGGATTAAATCCAAGAACAGCATTCCACGTCCTACATAACGTTTTGCAATACTTACTACTAGACGTAAGTTCGCTTCCGCCAATCGGCGTTTTGCCACTTCATCTCCAGCTTCGATACGTTCAGCCAGCGCAATTTCCTCTTTTGCTGACAATAAATCGACGCGGCCAATTTCTTTCAAGTACATGCGGACAGGGTCATTGATCTTGATGCCCAGTGGTACACTTAGGTCATTCAAGTCGAATTCTTCCTCTTTCGCAATTTGTTTCATATTCGGGTCCTGGTCGGATTCACCAATCACTTCCACATTTTGTTCGTTCAAGTGCTCGTAGATCTCATCCATCTGATCGGAATCCAATTCAAAGCTTGCAAGACGCTCACTTACCTCTTCATAAGCAAGGACTCCACGCTTTTTACCCATTTCAACAAGGAGTTCTTTTGCTTGCTCCAATGTCATTTCAGTCTCATTCACTTTAGAACCTGCTGGCTTATTCTCTGCCATAAGTCCTCCTCCTTCCAAAACATCAAGCTATCTATTGTTACAGAGAACTTTTTAAAGTTCTTCGTATTTCCATGATTTTCATGGCTATCTGTGCTGCCCGAATGGGATCATTTTCCTGTTCGGCTTGCCTCTGTTCGGCCAGCAGCTGGCTAATATCCGTCTTATTCACTTGCTCGCGTTTAATGGTGCGGATATAATCGCTGATTTCCTGATCACTGATATCCTCGACTACCGGCAGCATAGCTGCCTGGATGACCAGCTGCTGCAAGGAAGGATCCTCCAGCGATGATACGAACTGGCTCACATCCGCATCATTGCCCTCTTCGTAAAAAGCATACAGATGAGTGGCGATCACCTGGACCTGATCCGTTATAAATGAAGCCCCTAACTCTTCTTGCACTTTATCCGCAATTGCCGCTGTTCTAAGCATATGCGCCAACAGCTGTTTTTCTGCCGTCTGAAAAGCAGTTGGTATTTTTTTTTCATAATTTCGACGGGATTGCTGCTTTGGAGCCGGTGCTTTAGCCGAATTGCTGGCTCCTCTCTTGCTTTCCCGTTTACGGAGTCTGGGCTCAAGATCGGCGACAAGCGTATCCAAGGAAAGGTCCATTGCGTTAGACAGCTCCCGCAGATAGTGTTCCCGTTCTACAGAGCTTTCAATCTGCGCAATCTCATCCAATACTTTTTCTACATACTGCAGGCGATCTCCTTCAAGTGAAAGGTTGAAGTCCTGCTTCAAGTAGTGCATCATGAAGGACATAGCCGTCAGTGCTGCATCGATGATGGATCGTTTGAACTTCTCTGCTCCATGCTCACGGATGTAGTCATCTGGATCCAAACCGTCCCGAAGCATAGCAACACGCACATGATTGCCAGTTTTTTGCAGTATTTGCAAAGCTCGGTAAGTCGCTTCAAACCCCGCCTTATCGCCGTCATAACAAATGACAACCTGCTCTGCATACCGCTTTAAAAGCCTTGCCTGGGTCTCTGTCAGAGATGTCCCAAGCGTTGCAACCCCGTTTCTGACACCTGCTTGATGCGCTGCAATCACATCATTGTAACCCTCGAATACAACGACCTGACCCGTCTTACGAATTTCACTTCTGGCTAAGTCGAAATTGAACAGCATTCTTCCTTTTTGGAAAAGCTCACTTTCGGAACTGTTCAAGTACTTCGGTTCCTGACCTCCACCTAGTGTACGGCCACCGAAGCCTACTGTCTTACCGAGATGGTTCCGTATCGGGAAAATAACGCGCCCCCGGAAGCGATCCTGAGGCTTATTTTCTTTATCGGTTGAAAAAAGACCTGTATGAAGCAGTTCTTGCGGCTTGTATCCTTTTCCTTCAAGGAATTTTACAGTAAAGTCTCTGCTGTTTGGTGCAAAGCCTAGCTGGAAGGTGTCAATCGTCTCATCCGTCAAACCGCGGCCGAGAAGATATTCATAACCAGTCTTACCTTCTTTCGTGTTGCGCAGCAAGTTATGGTAGAGCTTGACGACCCATTCGTTCGCCTCAAGTGCAGTCTGCTCTTCCCTGGATTGCCCGCGTTCCTGCTGTGCTGCTACAGAAGCAGGCACCTCTGTCCCGCTTCTCTCTGCAAGCTTTTGAACAGCCTGGGAAAAGGAAAGGCCTTCTAATTCCATTAGAAAGGTAAATACATTTCCTCCCTTTCCACAACCGAAACAATGAAAAATCTGCTTTTCCTGGGTCACGGAGAATGATGGTGATTTTTCACCATGGAATGGACAAAGCCCGAAGTAGTTCCGGCCTTGTTTCTTTAATTGGACATGCTCGCCGACCACATCGACGATATCATTTGACTTGCGGACTTCCTCGACTATTTCTTCTGGTATTGCACCAGCCATTTCACATCACCAACCTATATAATTCAACAACTTCCGTCTGATTCCTGCATTTTTCGACAAAAAGACGAAAAAATAGTAAGGAATCTTCTTCTGTCGGCAGCTGTCAGCTTGGAAGGTCCCTTAATTCGTTTGCCCTGTCGTTGATTTTGGATTCGCATATGCTTTCTTAGAAGGATCTCATCGGCATCGTCCTCCGTAATCAGCTCTCCGCGAGGTGTGATGACTGTTACGTCCTTGGCTGTGAGCAAAGTAGCCAAAGCTAGGTCTTGAGTTACAACACAAGCTCCAGACGTTATATGGTTCAGAATATACCAATCCACCGCCTGATCCACTGGATCAAGAACCACCCAGGAGGCATCTGAATCACTGCTCAGATGATTGATTGTGGTTACGAATCGGACAGGAACGTGATAGGCTGCACATGCAGAAACAATCTCCTTCTTGACAGGACAGCTATCTGCATCCACATAGACAATAGGGTTATGTGATTTCATGTCTCACTAATTCTACAATAAAATGCGGAATCCTTCCTTTTTCGTAAAATTTTTATAAAGCTTTTTACCTCAAGGGTTACCAATTAAACTTTTTTCATACTAACAACATTTTTTCACAAAAACTAATTATAATACAAAGTATTTAAAAAAGCCATTATTTTAACTGGCGTTCAGGAAGCCTTTGATTGCTTCGGCAGACTGCTGTTTCTTGGTAATTTACCAAAGAATAACGAAGCAAAAGGCACAAAGCGATGACAGAGATAAATGATCAAAAAACAAAGTCCCATTACAGCGAGATAACGGAGCATTATCTATATATGAAATAAATAGTTGCTGTATGCAGGGATTGTTCTGGTTACATAATCCAGAATGAGCGGATGCAGCAGATAGTAACCGAAGGAATAGCTCGCAATTTGCTGTAATCTGGCTAATGTTGACGGCGAAAGCTTGTCTGCCAAAGATTCAGTAATCCGGAATATGCTGTAACAGCCTGTTATAAGGAAAACATAATTTACACTCTCATATAAAATGTTGTTCCATTCAAATGCACCGAGAGTTCCGGAGAAATAATAATAAACCGCTATGGCTGATCCTGCTATACCACTGATCAGCAGCCATCCCCAGGTAGTCCAGCGTCTGCTTTTCGCTTTTTCCCTATCATAGTGTATGCCTATCCATCCTCCGAGCAATAACGTACCCATTAATTGCAGAAATAACGGAAAAGGGCTCAATGGCACGAACGTCTGCAGGGCAATATAGCCTAATTGCAGCAAGCCGCCGAACACAAACATATATTTTCTAAAGATAGCAACTTTATGATCCAGCCAAATCAGCAAAGGCAAAACGACATATATTTGAACAATGAGAAATATAAAGTGCAGCTGATAGTAGCTTTCTCCAAAGAGTATCCGCTTGGCGATAGCTGCTGGATGGAGATCTCCAAAGCCGAGAATCACTTTATGCACTTCGTACACAAGAGCCCAAATGATGTAAGGAATCAGGATAAAGCTGACTCGCTTCTTGTAATAATCTTTCCATAAGGACTTTGTCAGTTTTTTGTGCTTGTATTGATAAAAGAAAACCAGACCGGTAATAGCTATAAACAACCCTGCTTCTATCCGGATGATCCTATTCAAAAAATGATATTTCTCGTACGCATCGCCTGCAAATGGAAGAACTGTTGCATATGCACCTGTCACATGGACGAGCACGACAAGTGACATTGCCAAGAGTCTCATCAGATAGATCGATTGGATCTGCTGTTGTTTTTTCATGTTAGGTCTCCTTGTAGACGTCATTTACGAAACAGAAGAGGCAACAACAGATGCCTGCCGTTACCTCTTCTGTTTTTATCGTAAAGATTTTACCGGAGGACCGTCAACATGATAAACAGAATCTTAACACTAACTTTGTATTAACTTAATCCTGTTGGTTGCGGACAGTCAAGATACTATTGGCAGTTTCTTCAACTGCTTTATTGGAAACATCAATTACACGACAGCCGATACGTTCGGCAATCTTATCAAAATGTTCCAGTTCATGATTGATTCGGTCGATATTGGCATAGCTCGCTTGATCCCCCAGACCGAGCGCTTTTAGACGTTCCTTGCGGATATCGTTTAGCTTCTCTGGACTGATGCGTAGACCGATACATTTAGAAGGATCCACTTGGAAAAGTTCCCGAGGCGGATCTACTTCCGGGACAATCGGTACATTGGCGACTTTCAGACGTTTATGCGCCAGATACTGTGATAATGGCGTTTTGGATGTGCGCGATACACCAATGAGTACAATATCAGCCCTTGCAATACCACGTGGATCACGTCCATCGTCATAACGAACCGCAAATTCGATCGCTTCAATTCTGCGGAAATAATCTTCATCAAGACGATGGACAAGGCCTGGCTGAAGCTTTGGTTTCTGATGGAACATATCAGCCATCGCATCCATAAGCGGACCCATCAGGTCGATGCAAGGTATACCGTGCCTTTGTGCTTCGCTAGTAAGGAAAGCCCGGAAATCCGGATTGACCATCGTGAAGGCGATGATTGATGGACGTTCGTTTGCTTGTTTCAGCGTTTCTTCCAATATAGCTGTGTTCTCTACGTAGGGAACTCGCTGCAAAGCAAACGGCTCTTCCAAATTAAACTGACTTAATGCTGCTTTAACGACTAGCTCTGCTGTTTCCCCTACAGAATCTGATACAACATAGACGATAGGTTTCTCCATCGGTTCCCCTCCTGGATATATTTACATAAGTTCATTTCGAGCAAGTTCCACAAAAGCCTTTGTGATCGTTGTCTTTGTAATACGTCCAACTACTTTGGCACCTGCCTCAGTTGATCTTTCTATGACCGGAAGACTGTCGATTTGTTTATCAATCAACCGATTGGCCGCTTCCACCAGCAATTCATCCGGATAACAAACGGCTACGTTCGGCATCCTCGTCATGATGATATGAACTGGAATTTCCTGCAGTACCTGATTGCCGATACTTGCTCGCAGCAGATCCTTACGAGAAACGACTCCAACGAGATTGTTGTCTTGATCGACTGCAAAAAGCGTTCCGACATCACTCAGGAACATTGCACTGATCGCGTCATAAGCTGAATCATCCTCTTTGACGACAATCGGCATCGATTGGAAGGTCTCTACTTTGTATTTCATCAGTTTTTCTGTAATGATTTCTGAACCTGTTTTACCCGTATAGAAGTAACCAACACGCGGTCTTGCATCCAGGAAACCTACCATTGTCAGGATCGCCAAATCCGGACGCAAAGTCGCCCGTGTCAGATTAAGCCGCTCCGCGATCTGTTCTCCTGTAATCGGACCCGCTTCTTTCACAATCGCGATAATCTGCTGTTGTCTTTTAGACAAATCCATGTTCATCACCTCTATCCAAGAACTGCCCTCATTGGACCTGTTTCCACTGTACTTTTGTCACATCTGCATAGCTGAGAATCAGTGCAGCCAATTGGTTCAATAATGATAAGCGGTTCGTTTTTAATTTTTCATCCTCTGCCATGACCATTGTATGGTCGAAGAATGCATGGATAGTGTCAGCGAACGCTGCCAGCGTATCCAGAGCTTCTTTCGCTTGACGGTTGCTTGCAGCTTCCATATAAGCTTTTTTGTTCTCATCGAGCTTGCTGTAGAGCTGCTTCTCGTATTCATTTTCGAATAACGCTTCCTCTACCCCATGATCAGCACCTTTTTTAGCAAGGTTGATGACGCGTCCCAATGCTTCCTGAGTTGGTTTGAAGCTCTCATCCTGACGCAATACTTGCAATGTTTTCGCTTTAGCAAGTGTGTACGGATAGTTACCGATTTGTACAGAAAGAACGGCTTCCACAACATCATGAGAGATACCTTCTTCTTTCAGCAATTGAGAAGCACGCTGGTGGAAGAAATTGCGAATATCTTCTGTATAGGTATCCTTTTCAACAGTCGGCAAAGCTTGCTGCTCAAACAATTCCACTGTGCGATCGACTATCTCTTCTACCGTGATCTGCCAGTCTGTCTTCAACAGCATTTGGATGATACCAATTGCCTGACGGCGTAAACCATAAGGATCCTGTGAACCAGTCGGAACATTGCCGATTACCATGCTTCCAACGATTGTGTCCAGTTTATCGGCAATGCTGACAATCGTACCTTCCACAGACTCAGGAAGCTCTCCATGAGAGGAAAGCGGCATATACTGTTCGCGAATTGCTTGGGCTACTTCTTCAGCTTCGCCGAAGTGGCGTGCATATTTCTCACCCATGATACCTTGAAGTTCAGTGAATTCGTTCACCATATTCGTCACAAGGTCAAATTTGGCGATGCTTGCAGCGCGCTCTGCTCGAGCTGACGTTTCCGAATCGATAGCTGCAGCTTCACTAATCATCTTCGCAATCTTCGTTACTCGGTCCACTTTATCCTGCAAGGTACCGAGTTCTACTTGATACACCATTTTAGACAGCTTTTCTTGCGCTTTCTCAATCGGCTGCGCTTTATCCTCCGCATAGAAGAATTCGGCATCCTGAAGTCTGGCACGAAGCACCTTTTCGTTTCCGCGTGCTACATTCTCCAAATGATCGCTGTTTCCGTTACGTACACCGATGAAATGCGGTAACAGCTGCCCAGACGTGTCTGTAACTGGGAAGTAACGCTGATGTTCCTTCATGCTCGTAATCAGCACTTCTTGCGGCAAATCCAGGAAGCTGGCAGCAAAATCGCCATGGAATACAGTCGGGTATTCCACCAAATACAGCACTTCCTCCAAAAGATCTTCATCAATTGGAATTTGCCAGCCGTTTGCAGTTTCCAATTGACGAATACCATCGATGATCATCTGTTGACGCTTCTCCTGATCCACAATAACAAATTGCTCTTCCAGTACAGATGCATAAACAGAAGGATTATCAATTGTAGCTGTTTTTCCAAGGAATCGATGACCGTAAGTAAGATTTGATGATGCTGTTCCCGCTATCTCCATTGGAATGACCGCTTCACCATACAATGCTACGATCCAGCGAATTGGTCGTGCATAACGCAAGCTGCCGGATCCCCAGCGCATATTCTTAGGGAAATGCAGACTGAGCAGCACATCTTTGAAAGCTGGAAGCAAGTCTGTAGCATGCTGACCTTTGACAAACTTCTTCACAAAGATATATTCTGTTCCATCCACGTCTTTCGTATAGATATCATCAACTGAAGCACCTTGACCGCGCGTGAAACCTTGTGCTGCCTTCGACCATTGTCCTGCTTCATCTTTTGCGATTCGAAGTGCAGGTCCTTTCACTTCTTCTTCGATGTCAGGCTGCTTATCGGAAAGTGCTAGGATTGAAACAGCCACACGTCTCGGTGTTGCTTGTACAAGTACCTTTTCAAAGGAGAGACCCAGCTCATTCAGCCATGCTGTCGTTTTGGTTTCTAACTGCTCAATCGTGCCAGGCAAAAACCGTGCTGGCATTTCTTCTAAGCCAATTTCGAAAAGTACATCCTTATTTTGCATGCTCATCCGCTCCTTCTTTCAGCATTGGGAAGCCAAGTCGTTCCCGTTCTGCTACATAGCTCTTCGCAATGGATCTGGCCAAGTTACGTACTCTGCCGATATAACCAGTTCGCTCTGTCACTGAGATGGCGCCTTTGGCATCGAGCAAGTTGAATGTGTGGGAACATTTCAACACGTAATCATACGCAGGGAAGACAAGCCCTTGATCCATGATCCGCTTCGCTTCTTTTTCGTACATATCAAACAGCTGGAACAGCATGTCTGTATCAGATTCTTTAAAAGTATATGTGCTATGCTCAAACTCCGGCTGCTTGAAGATATCAGCTACTGTAACGCCATCTGTCCATTCGAGCTCGAAAACATTCTCTTTATCTTGAATGTAAGAAGCAAGTCGTTCCAGACCATATGTAATCTCAACGGAAACGGGTTTTGCTTCCAAGCCGCCGATTTGCTGGAAATACGTGAACTGCGTGATTTCCATACCATCAAGCCAAACCTCCCAGCCAAGTCCAGCGGCACCAAGTGTCGGGTTCTCCCAGTTATCCTCAACAAAACGGATATCATGCTTCAATGGATCGATGCCCAACTTGCGAAGAGAGTCCAAGTATAGTTCCTGGATATTGTCTGGTGAAGGCTTCATGATCACCTGGAATTGATGATGCTGGTATAAACGGTTCGGGTTTTCCCCGTATCGGCCATCAGCTGGGCGTCGGGAAGGCTCTACATAAGCTACGTTCCACGGTTCAGGTCCAAGGCTGCGCAATAAAGTCATAGGGCTCATTGTTCCTGCCCCTTTTTCTACATCATACGCCTGCATCAATAGACAGCCCTGGTCTGACCAATGCTTTTGTAACGTCAAAATCATATTTTGGATATTCATCGGATTCCCTCCATCTTCTTTTCATCAACGTCTGGATGGACAAAGAAAAATCCCGTCCTTATGCTGCTTAAACAGCATAGGGACGGGATTACCGCGGTTCCACCCTAATTGCTCCCAAATGGAAGCCACTCTTTTTTCCTTTTGCTCCAAAGCGCCTTCTCCGTCTGTCTTTGTTCTGGCTCCCACTATCCCAGATTCGCTATGCAAAGGACCGGACGGATACTACTCTTCTTCAACGCAAGCCGTCGATTTTGTTACTATCATACTAAATGGCCGCACTAATTGTCAACAAACCTTTATTGAAGTTTATCTAATTGTGCAAGGAACTTCTTGCTTTTCAGGAAATAACCACCGTACCGATCATAATAAGTATCAAGCAGCTCGTTTAGAAGCCGTTTAGTTTCTGGCTTCACCGAAATATTGCCAATCCTGGAAATATCGATACTCGAAAATAGCTGCAGAAGCTTCGTTACTTTTTCTGATAATACATATGCATCCGGGTCAAGATGCATACAGCGTCTGCAAAGCATACCGCCTTCCGGTACGGAAAACCGGAAAGGCAGCTCCGTATTTCCGCAATTAACGCATTGATGCACTGTCGGCGCAAAACCACCGCGGCGGAACATCTTCAATTCATAAATGATTCGCAAAACATCTGCATCCTTGCCGTCATTGATCCACTCCATCACCTGCAGCAGCTGGCGGAATAAATCAGGATCAGGCTTATTATTATCTGTCAGCTTGTCTGTCATTTCCGCTATATAAGACGCATAAGCTGTTTTGACGATATCTTCACGGATCGACCGGAAGCTTTGCAGAGGTTCTCCTTGCTGCATGGCTCCCATGCCCGAGCCAAGCTGTACTAGAAATGACCCAAAGATGAATGGCTGCGCAATGGCAGCCATCCTGCTTTTCGGTTTCTTTGCACCTCTTGCCATCACAGCGATCTTGCCGCGATCTTCTGTGAATATGGTAATGATTTTATGTGTTTCCCCATAATCCTGTGTGCGCAGGATTATTCCTTCTACGTTTTGGAGCAACGCTCTCTCCCCAGTCCAGTTGCTTACATTTTAGATTGAAGCCGATTATAAGTCGGGAGCTCAATGATGTTATTTTGCTCCGGAGGTAATAGTGAATTGTACATTGTTTCGATTTCTTTCATCAATAAGTAGGTTTCGATACTCCCGGTCTTGCTAAAGATTTGCCAATGGAAATCAATCACAGGAAGTCCACCTTTCTATGCTTTTTTTAAGAAATGAATATACAAAACATTCTCCTAGTTAGGATGACACCTTCTCCTCAATCCATGTGCTTCAAATATTACCAGCTATCAATATTCTTCACGGCTGAAACCGTAATCATTGAGCTGCGCTTGCTTATTACGCCAATCAGGCTGTACTTTAACCCAAAGTTCGAGAAATACCTTACTGCCAAGCAGCATCTCTATATCTCTACGCGCCAGCTTACCGACTTGTTTGAGCATACTGCCCTGCTTTCCGATGATGATCCCTTTTTGGGATTTTCGTTCCGTGATGATCGTAGCTTGGATAAATACCTTCTCCGTCGTGCTGTGGCGATTCTCGATTGCTTCAATGACAACAGCGATCGAATGCGGTATCTCCTCCCGTGTCAAATGCAGTACCTTCTCACGAATGAGCTCACTTATAACGAAGCGCTCCGGGTGATCCGTCACTTGGTCTTCCGGGTAATATTGCGGCCCCTCTGGCAGATAACCTTTTAACGTTTCAAGTAAATGCGCCGTATTATTGCCTTCCAGCGCACTGATTGGGACAATTTCTGTGAAGTCCAACTTGTCCTTATACAGCTCGATAAGTTCGAGCAGCTTATCCGGATGGACCTTATCAATTTTATTCAGTACCAGGAAAACTGGGTTGTTGACTTTCTGCAGTCGTTCAAGGATGAATTGATCCCCTCTGCCATAGCCTTCCTCGGCATTGACCATGAACATGACAGCGTCCACTTCATTCATTGTGTTCTCTGCTGTCTTCACCATAAAATCTCCGAGCTTATGCTTCGGTTTGTGGATACCAGGCGTATCAATAAAGATGAATTGTGCATCATCCTGCGTGAGCACCCCTTGAATCCGGTTACGCGTCGTCTGCGGCTTATCACTCATAATAGAGATCTTCTGACCGACAAAACGATTTAATAAAGTTGATTTCCCAACATTGGGTCTCCCGATGATGGAAATGAAACCTGAGCGAAATTCTTTCTCCATGCTGTTATATTCCTCCAAGTACTAGTACGACAAAAACCTCGAGTACTATAAAAATGTTGTATCTCTATCTTACTACAAATCCCCCGCCACTTCACCCATTCGACAAAAGGGGTTAAAAAAAACCAAAAGCGGAGAAGACCGGTTAGAAACGAAGTGGTAAGTGAGAAGGCCCGGAGGAAGGTGAACTCTCCTTCCGCAGGGACTTATCGCTTACAACGCAGTTTCTGGTCTTCGCAGCTAGACGGCTATCCAAAAGCGGAAAAGGCCGTTTAGAAACGGAGGAATAAGTGAGAAGGCCCGGAGGGAGGTGAACTCTCCTTCCGCAGGGACTTATCGCTTATGGCGCAGTTTCTGGCCTTTGCAGCTAGATGAAATCAAAAGCGGAAAAGGCCGTTTAGAAACGAAGAAGTAAGGGAGAAAGCCCAGAGCAAGGCGTTATTTCCTTGCGCAGGGACTTATCACTTATGGCGCAGTTTCTGGCCTTCGCAGCTAGACGAAATAAAAGCGGAGGGAACCGTTAAGAAACGAAGTGGTAAGCAAGGGAGCCCAGAGTGGGTGATTTCCCCACGGCAGGATTCATTGCTTACAACGCAGTTTCTGGTTCCCGCAGCTAGACGACGCTCCAATGGAGTAAAAAACCGCCCATCTACATGGACGGTTTTCCTCACAATACAGAAATGATTTCCGGAACGAAAACGACAAGACCGACACAAATGGCAGTGATAGCCGCAATGAGGACGGCACCTGCTGCAATATCCTTGATGAGACCTGCTGCCTTGCTTTGTTCGGGCGATAGGTGATCCATCATAAGTTCGACGACTGTATTAATCATTTCCGTCACAATGACGAAACCGATACTTAAAAGGATAGCCGCCCATTCCGCTGGGTCGATCCGGAGAATCAAGCCTGTTATCAGCGCGATGATTGCTGCGATTGTATGAATACGGAAATTCCTCTCCTCGAGGAAAGTCCAGCGTATCCCATTCCACGCATAGCGGAATCCGATGCCAGACTTAGTTTTCTTCCCGTTTGAGTCCGAAGCCATTCAAAATCTCCTCTTGTCGACCGAACATCTTCTTCTCATCTGCCTCATTCATATGATCATATCCTAAAAGATGCAGGAAGCCATGCAAAGCGAGAAAACCAAGTTCCCTATCCACACTGTGCTGATACTCTTCTGCCTGTTCTTTTGCTTTGTCGACAGAGATGATGATATCACCGTAAACAATCGGGATTTCTTCTCCGATTATTTGCTGTTCGCCTTCCCCTTCTTCTTGCATGGCAAAGGAGATGACGTCTGTCGGTACATCCTTTTGACGATAATTACGATTGATCACCTGTATTTCAGCATTGTCCACAAATGTGATGGACATCTCCGCTTCTTCTGTTATTTTCTCTGCTTCCGCTGCGTATTGGATAAGCCGATCAATCAAATCTACATAATCTGCTGTCACGCTATTCGTTTTATCATGGAAATCAATATGCATTAGTTTGCCTCCTTCACTTTTTCTTCATCCGGGTATTCGATCCGGGAATGAAATATTCCCGTAAGCGCCTGACAAATCGCTTCTTTGATTACTTGCAAATCCTGTAAAGTCAACGGCGCACAATCCAGTTGGCCATCCATTAGCTTATCCTTGATGATATTATCTACCAAGGTGCCGATTTTTTCCTGAGTCGGCTCTTTCATGGATCGAACTGCTGCTTCGACAGAATCACAAATCGATAGGACCGCTGTCTCTTTCGTTGAAGGCTTTGGACCTGGATAGCGATAAGTTTCTTCCTTTACGTCTTTATTATATTCCTTTTCCTTGTAGTAAAAAAACTTCAAAAGCGATGTCCCATGATGCTGTTTGGCCATATCAACAATTTCCTTAGGAAAATGGTTGTTTTGCAGCATTTGTGCCCCATCAAATGGATGGCGAATGATAATTTCAGCACTTTGCCGCGGGGATAACTTGTCATGTGGATTCTTTCGACCCATTTGGTTTTCAATGAAAAGCTGCGGCTGTCGTGTTTTGCCAAGATCATGGTAATATGCACCGACTCTGGCTAGCAGGCCATCTGCTCCGATTGCTTCACATGCAGCTTCACACAAATTAGCTACCATGATGCTGTGATGATATGTCCCAGGAGCATCAGTAAGGATCTTTTTCAGTAATGGGTGATTCGGTTTCGATAATGCTAAAAGCTTCGTTTCGGAAAGGACACCGAATCCAGCTTCGACGAACGGCAGAATACCAGCTACAAGTACGACTGACAATATAGCAGACAAAACGGCAAAACCTACATAAAGCAGCACCGCATCCCAAGCATATTTTTCGAATGCGAAGAATAAGAATAACAATACACTAATCACTTGCACACTTGCCAGCAAAAGAAGCGCTTTTGCCATCGCTGCTTTATCCTTTACATTTCGAATGGAATAGACGGCTGCCAGCTGGGCGAACAGGAAGTAAAGTGTCGCCTCCATGTTTAAAGATCCAGGTATTTCATCGTTCAAAATGATCCCAGCCAATATACTGTACACGATGGCATATCCGATAGCGAACCGTTCGCTCAGTAAATGCCTGAACAAAACTGCCGCAAACGCAGCAGGAAGCAGTAAATAATAATGCTGATCAGTTGTTCCAAGAGCACTGACCAACTTCAACAATAGGGCAGACATACAAATAAGCAAAAACGAAAACAAAAGGACAGACTTACTCGGTCTAGTCCGTTTTTTTAATGTATGTATTGTTTCATATGCCAGAACACCGGTTAAAAGAGCCACGAATAGTACCAGACCGACAAGCGGCAGGACATTCCTAGTATTGTTTAATAGACCTACGAGCTTCAGTTCTTCATAAACATCGTTCGTGATCGTCTGTCCTTCCTGGACGATGATCTGGCCTGCACGAATCATGACAGGTGCTACGCTCTGCTGGGCTTCTGCTCTTGCTGAGGCTGTATCCTGTGCGTCAAAGGATGCATTCTGTACAATAGCAAAGTTAGTCAGCGAACGGAGTGCTTGCTTAGCGCCAGCAGACACATCTGCATAACCGATTCTTTCTCCCATCTCTTCCTTCGTCTGCTGTACTTCATCGCGTTTTACCCCATCTTCAAGATATCCAGTCATCGTGTCGACGAATACTTTTTCACTGATTTCTCTTTCGTCTGACGGTATTTGGAGCAGCTGTTCCAGCTGTCTGTCCGTCAAATCTTCCTTAACAGATTCGGAAAGCAGATCCTTGACTGACTCGACTCTTTGGTCGATAGGCTGATCGGCTTCATCTGCTTGTCCGATTGCAGAGAAAATCTCTTCAACCGCATCTGTTTTCGCTTCTGTTATTTCAGAGGATACAGTATAGCGGTCATCTATTTGCTGGCTGGCTTCCTGTCTTTGTCTTTCCGTCTGGGCTTCATTCTCGATGGTAATCGGTGAACGGATCGTTTCTTTTGCTGCATCATAAATCTGGACGTCATAATTCTTCGTTGTCACATTGGAAGCTGTCGTAACAAAGAAGAAGCACCCGAGCAATATTGCTCCAATCAAAATGAATGCACGTTCACCAGCTTCTGATTTCCTTCTAAACAGTTCCCTGAACTTCTTTCTAGCCACTCTCTGCCCTCCTATCCGCTTAAACCGAAAAAGACCCGAAGCCGGGCCTCTTTCCTTTTTATTCTGATTCGTAAGCTTCGATAATTCGTTGCACAAGCGGGTGACGCACTACGTCTGTCTGCTTTAAGTAGGTAAAATAGATACCTTTTACATTACTGAGCTTTGTCTCAATAGAACGCAGACCAGATAGAGCACCTTTCGGCAAGTCGATCTGAGTCAAATCGCCTGTGATGACCATCTTGGACCCGAAACCGAGTCTTGTAAGGAACATCTTCATCTGGGCGTTTGTTGTGTTTTGGGCTTCATCTAGGATAACGAAAGCATCATCCAGTGTACGTCCGCGCATATAAGCAAGCGGAGCGATTTCGATCGTTCCACGCTCAATCAGACGAGTCGTCTGTTCTAAGCCGAGTACATCATGCAAGGCATCGTACAACGGGCGCAAATACGGATCTACCTTTTCCTTCAAGTCTCCTGGAAGGAATCCTAAGCTTTCGCCTGCTTCCACTGCCGGCCGTGTCAAAATGATACGCTTTACGATACCTTTTTTCAAAGCATTGACGGCCATTACAACTGCCAAATAGGTTTTACCTGTACCGGCAGGTCCAATACCAAAGACCAAGTCATTGGACTTGATACCATTGATATAATTCCGCTGGCCGAGTGTTTTGACACGAATTGACTTGCCTTTTGCATTTTTCGTTATTTCATCATCAAATAATGTTTCGAATTGATCCAGTTTATCTTTTTTGGCTAACTCAATAGCGTACACCACATCGCGTTCTCCAATCGGAATGCCGCGCCGAATGACAGCAGCCAACGCTTGCAGCAGCTCCTCTGTCGTGCGGACTTCTTCTTCTGGTCCAGTTACGCGAACTTCTTCCCCACGCGTGACAATGGAAACACGGAAATGTTCTTCGATCTGCTTCAGATGGCGATCCTCCGTGCCGAACAGAGCTAATGTTTCATTAGTATCTTTTAATTGCAAATTCACACGTTTTACGTCTTCGGGCATAATCAATCTCCTTGAGATATAGGTTGAGATATTGCGATATCTTCATTTACTTGAAAGTATAAGATTAATTTAACTTTACCATTCTCGACAGTCTCATGTAAAATTTTTTGAGAAATAATGTCAGCATCAGCACCAACTTGGAGCTGTAAATCCTGTTTGGCTAATTTTTCAGCCTGTTTACTCGCTTCCTCTTTTGTCCGTTTCACTTGTTTCGTGACCCGTTCGTATTCTGTAGTTTTACTCATCCCGATCGGCAGCTCCCAGCGGAGGAACCGGAGATGGCGTACAGCAGTCTGTTCCTGGGAATCCTTGAACTCAGTTTCCCCGAACCCCCAAACCGGAAACTGGAAATTGTCTCCAATCCGAATTGCATATTTATTTTCCTGTTTACCGCTAAGAACAGTATATGTTTCTTCCAGCGGAACTGCTGCAGACACATTATACCACGTCCGTGCGATGACATTACCAGTCGCTGCAACATGCTTACGTGTATCTTTCTGCTTTGTCTTATCCTTTTGATCCTTGTCAATAGGAGGAGGTTCATTCCCGATCAAACCGGAAACGAGCACATCTCCAGGCTCTACGTAATCATGCACCCCAACTTGCGGCACTCCTTCTGATACAAACATGTCGACGATAACACCTTTTTTCTTTGCCACAAGGTGCCGAGGTCCTGGTTGTGCTTCTTCTTTAACGATTGTTTTCGGTACACCTTCCAATGCATAGGTTGTCCCTTTCTCTTGCACTCCTATCCATAGAAGATCCGGAATATCCTGTAACAAACGCTGCTGGATATCAACTGGAGCGCCAAGCGTCAGCTTGAAGGCACCTAAACGCACGCCGTACTCATCCAGCTGTGTTTCGATTTGATGCTCTAACTCCGGGCTTACGCCTTTCACTTCAATTTTCCAGACTGTATTGGAGAGAAAGAAAATAGACAGGATGCTGATGGCTATACCGAGCAGCAACGGTTTCTTATGCAGCAATGCAGTGAAGAGGAAAGGAAACCCATGCTTGCTGCGGAACTGAATTTTGTAGCCTGTCCCTCTTCGCTGCATGCGAAGCTTGCTTATATCCTGCTTCCTTATCTTCGCTTCACATGTCTGACTGTCTTTTTTGATGATATCCCAGACAAGAACCTTCTCCTGTACAAGCTGATTAAAAAATAGCTCCGGTCTGTCCCCTTTTATCAGTACGGTCACATATCCAGTAAAATAAATATCCTGTGTGTGCTTCTTCATACGTACCTCCCCGATCCGCTTGCCTTATGATTCAATGAATTTGAATTCCTTCATTTTGCCTTCGAGCAGGATTTCCTCTGGAAGCATGACTTTCAGTACGAATGATTCCCCTGTTATCCGGAGGAAACCTGTGTTGAGACGCAGCCTAAGTTCGTTATCAGAAAAAAGCACAAGCCCTCTGTGATTTTCGATATATGCATGAAAATGGCCGATTGTCGTAATGCGAGGGAGTTCAAGCACCACATCAGCAGGCATATCCAAATGCTCGGTGAACCAATTTCCGATCCGCTGCTGCCATTTTTTCATTTCCATCAGCTCCCCTCTGCACATTCTATGTTGCTAAAAGGCAAGTGAGAACAGTCTGATGCACGAAAAAAGCGAGCCCATTATTGGACTCGCTTGTTGAAAGCGCGATGCGGTTTTTTCGCACGTGGTTCTCCGAGTATCTCAGACCAGAGAACCTGTTCTGCTAATTGTCTGCTAGTAGGCCGTTTCAGCTTGATTGGCTTAGCTAGAGGTTGATCTCTATTATCCTGACGACGGACAGAGGAGGCACTACGCACTTCCAGAGCTTGCTGAATTGCCTCAGTCGTCTGCTTTCTATATTCCTCTGCTTTCTGCTCGGCTTGAATCAGTTCTGGTGCTTTAACTGGCCTCTGTTTCTGCTGACGATTTTCTCTGCTTGCACGAGGCTGCTTTTCCTGCCAGTTCTTGACCGGAGGCTGCGTGCGTCGGGGATCGTTATCTTGATCTCCTTTTTTACCTGCGGAGTTAAAAAAGAAAGCAATGGCAGCAATTGCTAACGGCACGAGAAATTGCAAAATGTCAAACATGCACCTGCCACCTTTCTAAAACTTAACGTTCTTCCTCGTCATTATTTGACAAGTCACCAATGCTGTCTCGCATTGTTGTATCTGCATTGATGTTCTGGTAGTTCATATAATCCATCACGCCCATGTTACCTGAACGCAGTGCTTCAGCAAGAGCAAGCGGAACATCCGCTTCTGCTTCTACTACCTTGGCACGCATTTCTTGTACGCGGGCTAAGTTTTCCTGCTCCTGTGCTACAGCCATCGCACGACGTTCCTCAGCTTTGGCTTGGGCGATATTCTTATCTGCCTCTGCCTGATCCGTTTGAAGCATCGCCCCAATGTTTTTACCGATATCAATGTCTGCGATATCGATGGACAGAATTTCAAATGCCGTACCGGAATCCAAACCGCGTTCTAACACATTGTGTGAGATTTTGTCCGGGTTTTCCAATACATTTTTATGGTTGGTCGAGCTACCGATGGTACTGACAATTCCTTCCCCTACACGCGCGATGATGGTATCCTCTCCGGCACCACCCACAAGTCGATCGATGTTGGCACGCACGGTGATACGAGCTTTCGCCTTCACTTCGATACCATCAATCGCCACACCTGAAATGAACGGTGTTTCAATCACTTTCGGATTGACACTCATTTGCACAGCTTCCAATACATCACGACCAGCTAGATCAATTGCTGCTGAGCGTTCAAATGGTAATTCGATATTCGCACGGTGTGCTGCAATAAGTGCATTGACGACGCGGTCGACATTACCTCCTGCCAGATAATGACTCTCCAGCTGGTTTGTATCAACCTTCAAGCCTGCTTTATGGGCTTTAATCAATGGATTGATGACACGTGATGGGATAACACGTCTTAAACGCATCCCTACCAATGTGAAGATGCTGATACGGACACCTGCTGCCAGGGCACTGATCCATAATGCAACTGGTACGAAAGTGAATAAAATAATCAATGCAATCAAAATGACTGCAGCAATAATAATCGGTACTAGTATATCTTGATTCATTCTGTTTCCTCCTTGTTCGTCACAGGACTGACGATGATTTTCGTGCCTTCTGTACGGATAACAACTATTCCCGATCCTTTGGCAACATACCTGCCTTCAGTGATGACATCCATTACCCTGCCATCAATATCGGCTGTACCTGACGGGCGCAAAGGTGTTTTCGCTACACCACGTTTACCAATCAGGACTGTCAAGCTAGGAAGCGTATCCGGCTTGAGTGTTTCCTGGAGTATCATCGGCTTGAACATTCCTTTTTCAAATCCGACAATGCGAATGACATATACAACAGCCAAAACGGTGACCACGAATGCAATACTTACACTCATCATCATATCGGTTCTATCTGCCGCCATAGAAAAAAGCGCCCATAGTAACCCGATCATACCAAGTATGCCCATTATGCCTCCAGGTACGAATAATTCCAAGACAAGTAAAATGATGGCTGCAGTCAAAAGCAGAATATCCGTATTGGTTGCTAGTCCTGCCGCAATGTGACCGTAAAGAAAGATCCCTCCAGCAATGATTCCAAGTATCCCACCCGCTCCAAAGCCGGGTGTGAACATCTCGACAGCCAATCCAGCAAAAGCTATGGAAAGCAGGATTGTCACAAGAACCGGAGAAGTGATCCACGTCTGCATTGTTTCGCCGAAGCTGTGCATCGCTGTTTGAAGACTTGGAAGTGTGATATATTGCAGCATAGAAATCCTCCTGACCCCGACTGGTTTCGTTTACAGTTGTTATGTACGTTAACATATACGCTTGGATAAAGAAAAGGTTTCATATGTAAATAAACTTTCGTAAAAAAGCAGAAAACCCAATCATTCATGATTGGGTTTTCCTTTTAGATATTCATATAACTATCAGTTAAGACAAGTGCTTATTCACGATTTTATTAACTAAAGAACCATCGGTTTTGCCTTTAACTTTCGGCATAACAGCGCTCATGACTGAGCCCATGTCTTTCTTGGAAGTAGCTCCTACCTCCGTGATGGTCTGTTTAATAATGTCTTCAAGTTCTTCTTCCGAAAGCTGTTCGGGCATATAATCTTTCAGGACTTGAAGCTCCGCTTCAAGCTTCTGAGCAAGATCATCGCGTCCAGCTTCTTGGAATTCTTGGAGGGAATCTTTTCGTTGTTTTACCTCACGAGATAAAACGGTAAGTTCTTCATCTTCTGACAGCGTGTCATTTCCAGTACGAATTGCTTCATTCTGCAGGGCAGCTTTCACCATACGGATTACGCTGAGCGTTTCTTTATCCCTTGCTTTCATGGCAGTCTTCATATCCTGGTTCAGACGTTCTGTTAATGACATATCTCTTTGCACCCTCTTTGCTTACTTACGCTTTCTAGCCGCCTCAGATTTTTTCTTGCGACGTACACTAGGTTTTTCGTAAAATTCACGCTTACGGTATTCAGATAGAGTACCGCTTTTAGAAACAGTGCGCTTAAAGCGACGAAGAGCATCTTCAAGAGACTCGTTTTTGCGAACGCGAGTAGTGTTTGACATGCTAATTTCCCTCCCTCCGAAGCATACAACAATGTGCTAACTCATATGCACTGCTGCATATGTCTTTGCTCATTATAATATAATGCTAAATCCTGGTCAATAGAAAGGTGCATAATCACGCACATTTCATAATTACTTCTTAATAATCGCTGCTTCCAGCAACGCCTGCGATGATCTGAACACCTGCGCTGGCACCGATGCGAGTAGCACCTGCTTCGATCATAGCCAGTGTAGCTTCGCGGTCACGCACACCGCCGGAGGCCTTTACACCGATGTCCGGGCCGACTGTCTTACGCATCAATTTGATATCTTCCACTGTTGCACCACCGCCGGAAAAACCAGTGGAAGTTTTAACGAAATCAGCTCCGGCTTTTACAGCAAGCTCACAAGCTGTTACTTTTTCTTCATCAGTCAATAATGAAGTCTCGATAATCACTTTCGTCAGTACACCTGCTGCTGCTTCCACAACTGCACGAATGTCAGACTCAACAGTCACTAAGTCGCCTGATTTCAAAGCACCGACATTGATGACCATATCGATCTCACCAGCACCTTTTTCAATAGCATCCTTTGTTTCCAAAGCTTTTACCGCGCTAGTCGAAGCGCCAAGAGGGAATCCGATAACAGTACATACTTTCACATCTGTACCTTTAAGCTGTTCTGCACAATGAGAAACCCAGTACGGATTTACACAAACAGAAGCGAATTTATGGGTTGCCGCTTCCTCAACAATTACATCGATTTGTTCCTTTGTAGCATCAGGCTTTAAAAGTGTGTGATCAATATATGCAGCGATATTTTCCAAGAGAAATTACTCCTTTTATAGTCAAGTTAGATAGTTACACTTGCTTCCTCATCATCCATTACCCGGACGAATTGGCCTTCATTATACGGATAGCCAGCCTTAGTCAGCTTAACACGGACAATCTTACCGATCATGTCCGGTGTTGCCTCGAATTTCACTTTCAAATAGTTATCCGTATAGCCGACATATAATGTGTCGGATTCGTTTTCATCAAAAAGCTCTTCCGGAATGACTTCCAATACTTCATTTTCGAATTGAGAAGCATATTCTTTCGCTTGCTGATCCGATAGTGTAATGAGACGGTGGACACGCTCATTCTTTGTCTCGTCGTCCACTTGGTCTGCCATACGTGCAGCAGGTGTTCCTGTACGCTTGGAATAAGGGAACACATGGAGCTCGCTATAACCGATTTCTTGAATGAAACGATATGTTTCCATGAATTCCTCTTCTGTCTCACCTGGGAAGCCGACAATCACATCACTCGTAATGGCAAGGTTAGGCAAAGCTTTCTTCACTTTATCGATTTTACTGCGGTAAAAGTCTGAAGAATACTTGCGGCGCATGCGTTTTAAAACGGAATCAGATCCAGATTGAAGCGGGATATGCAAATGACGCACGATTTTCTCAGACTCATCCAGCACCTGAATGACCTCATCCGTAATCTGGCTTGCCTCAATGGAGGAAATACGGATTCGTTTCAATCCACGTACATTCGCCTCCAATTCCCGCAGCAATTTAGCAAAATTGTAATCCTGCATATCCTCGCCGTATCCTGCTGTATGAATCCCTGTAAGGACGATTTCCTTGTAACCAGCGTCCACAAGCTGCTGAGCCTGCTTCATGACGTCCTCAGGGTTACGGGAACGCAGCAATCCGCGGGACCAAGGAATGATACAGAAAGTGCAGAAGTTGTTGCAGCCTTCCTGGATTTTCAACGATGCACGCGTACGGTCGGTGAAGGCTGGTACATCCATTTCCTCGAAGACACGGTTTTTCATGATGTTCGAAACTCCGTTGATCGGTTCCTTCTTCACCTTGAATTCCTCGATATGCTCAATCATCTTGTCCCGGCCCTGGGTACCAACTACAATGTCCACTCCCGGAATCTCCATGATTTCACCAGGTGACGTTTGCGCATAACATCCGGTTACACAAATGACGCCCTCAGGATTTTTACGTACTGCCCGGCGAATGACTTGGCGGCTTTTTTTATCTCCAGTATTCGTAACCGTGCAAGTGTTGATAACATACACGTCTGACTGGTGATCAAAATCCACCCTTTCATAGCCTTGGGCTTTGAACTTCTGCCAAATACCTTCCGTCTCATAATGGTTCACTTTACAACCTAATGTGTGGAATGCCACTGTAGGCATGGTAAAACACCTCATTCTTCAAAATGGTACGATAGACTAGCCAACATATACAATGGAGCGGTCTCTGTGCGCAAAATTCGAGGTCCGAGCCTGATAGGTGCAAAACCCGCATTTTGAAGCGCATCAGCTTCTGATTCACTGAATCCGCCCTCTGGTCCGATTACGACAAGCACATTGTCTGATGGGGAAATGTGCTGGAAAACAGATCGAAGCGGTTCTGCCTTCAATCCTTTTGCCGCTTCTTCGTAAGCGAACAATTTGTGCTTGTATGTATCGCTGCTATCAAGCAGCATTTGGAAGGATTGCACATCCTCTATTGCTGGTATTATCAAACGGCTGGACTGCTCGGCAGCTTCTTTGGCAATCTTTTCAAGGCGCTGCCGTTTTTTGTCCTTCTTTTTCTCGTCCCATTTTACAACGGAACGAGCAGCTTGGAAAGGAGCAAATGCTGCTGCACCCAATTCCGTTCCTTTCTGCACGATCCATTCCAGTTTGTCACCCTTGGGAAGCCCTTGGGCAATCGTCACTGATACTGGCATTTCAGTATCCATATCGACTTTTTCAACTACGGAGACAGTAACATGATCTGACACCAATTCGTCAATCTCACATTTTGCAGCATGCCCATCCGGATGGACACAGATGATATTATCGCCTGTTTTCATCCGCATCACGCGATTGATATGATGGGCGTCCTGTCCATTCAACGTAATGCGGGTATCCTGCCAATTGGCAGCTTCTACGAAATAGCGTTGCATATGCTCACCTCTGCCTTAATTCTTCTTTGCAATGATGGCAACCCAATCTTCCATTTCATTGACTTCAACAATATCGAAACCAGTTTTTATCAAGGCTTCTTTTACGTCGCCTTTCTTCTGGCTGATAATGCCGCTCGTAATGAACAGACCACCTGGTTTGATCAATTTGTACGCGTCATCTGTGAATTTCAAAATGATTTCAGCAAGGATATTCGAGACGATAACGTCCGCTTCCACCTCAACGCCTTCGAGCAAATTATTCGCACTGGCCGTAATGCGGTCCGCAGCTTGATTCAGCTCTGCATTGACCTTGGTACTGTTTACCGCCACATCATCGAGGTCGAATGCATGTACATGCTCAGCACCGAGCAGTACGGCAGCGATGCTCAGTACACCAGAACCAGAACCAACATCAATGACAACGTCGCCTTTAGTTATATAACGTTCGATTGCCTGTACGCTAAGTACCGTCGTCGGGTGAGTTCCTGTACCAAAAGCCATGCCAGGATCAAGTTCCATGATCACTTCATCACTTGCTACCGGTGTGTACTCTTCCCATGTAGGTATGATGGTGAACTTTTCGGAGATCTTCACCGGTTTGTAATATTTCTTCCAAGCGGTAGACCAATCCTCTTCATCTACCTCACTGACTGTCACGTCGTTTGCACCAATATCAATCTGATATTCTTTCAGATTTGTGATCGCTGCTTTGATCTCATTCACCGATTCATTCAAAAAGCTGTTAAGAGGCAAATATGCTTTCACAAAGATGCCTTCTGCTGGATAATCTTTTGGATCCAGCGCATAGATTTCACCGAACGTCGTTTTATGATCTTTGACCAAGTCCTCTGGATCCTGGATTACAACACCGCTGGCACCTGCTTCATGCAGGATATTCGAAATTGGCTCAATCGCTTCATTCGTAGTATGGATACATAGCTCCGCCCATTTCACGTACACGTCACTCCTTTTATTAAGACTCACCTTTGAACGCACGTCTCATACGTGTGAAAATATTGTCATGCTGTTCGTCGGTTGGGTCATTACCGCTTATATCGTTGAGCTCACGCAATAGCTCCTTCTGACGATCCGATAAATTCGTAGGTGTTACAACACGAATTTTCACATGTTGGTCTCCTTGACCATACCCGCGCACATTCGGTGATCCTTTGCCTTTCAAACGGAATGTACGTCCTGTTTGCGTACCTGCTGGAACTTTAAGATTCACTGCGCCATGAACCGTCGGCACTTCAATTTCATCACCAAGTGCTGCTTGAGCAAATGTAATCGGCATTTCACAATAAATATTATCGCCTTCACGGTCAAAGAACTCATGGCTGCGTACTTGAATGACAACATAAAGATCTCCTGGAGGTCCTCCATTGACACCCGCTTCTCCTTTACCGGATACACGGATTTGCTGGCCATCGTCAATACCTGCCGGGACTTTGATATGGATTTTGTTGCGTTTACGTACACGGCCGGAACCACTGCAAGTCTTACATTTATCTGGAATGATCTTACCTGTTCCATTACATGTATTACATACGCGACGGTTCACAACACGGCCAAATGGTGTATTTTGTTCGACATTAAGCTGTCCGCTTCCGTTACAATGCGTACAAGTCTTCGGCTTGGTGCCTGGTTTGGCTCCTGAACCGTGACAAGTATCACATTCCTCTTCTTTCGGAATCTCAATATCTGTTTCCTTACCAAAAATAGCTTCCTCGAAGCTGAGCGTCATACTGTATTGCAGATCTGCGCCTTGACGTGGTGCGTTCGGATCGCTGCGGCGTCCGCCGCCGCCAAAGAACATATCGAAAATGTCGCCAAAACCGCCAAAATCCTGCGCTCCAGCTCCCCCGAAACCTTGGCTCTGCGGGCCTGCGTGGCCAAATTGATCATACTGGGTACGCTTTTGTTCATTGCCGAGTACTTCATAGGCTTCCTTTGCCTCTTTGAACTTATCGGCTGCATCTTCCGCCTTATTCACATCTGGGTGGTATTGGCGCGCAAGTTTGCGATATGCTTTTTTAATTTCTTCCTTCGAGGCATCTTTCCCGACGCCAAGCACATCGTAGTAATCCCGCTTACTCACTGACAATCACTCTCCCGACTCTCTCTTATACATAAATTTTATCATACCATTAAGCCCTATACGCAGCAAACACTGTAAACATGTAACAAGTCAAAGCTGCTCGGAAAGCGGCTTTGACTTGTCGGGTGAAACTAGCTTTTACTTATTGTCTTTGTCGTCGTTTACTTCTTCGAAATCAGCATCTACGACATCATCGTCTGCTTTTTCTCCGCCTTGCGCTTGCTGTGCTTGCTGAGCCTGTGCTGCTTGCTCATACAATTTGACAGACAATGCTTGAACTTGTTCGGAAAGCGCATCTTTTTTAGTTCTGATATCTTCAATATCAGAACCTTCCAACGCTTTCTTCAGTTCCTCTTTAGCTGCTTCTGCTTTTTGTTTGTCTTCTTCAGAAACATTTTCAGCAAGATCTTTCAAAGTTTTATCTGTTTGGAATACAAGCTGATCAGCTTCGTTGCGAAGATCTACTTCTTCGCGGCGTTTTTTATCTTCTTCAGCATTATCTTCCGCTTCTTTCACCATTTTTTCTACTTCTTCATCAGAAAGACCTGAAGAAGATTTGATTGTAATGGATTGTTCTTTATTTGTGCCAAGATCTTTCGCACGAACATTAACGATACCATTTGAGTCGATATCAAAGGTAACTTCGATTTGCGGAACACCACGTGGTGCTGGCGGGATATCCGACAGTTGGAAACGGCCAAGCGTCTTGTTGTAAGCTGCCATTTCACGTTCACCTTGAAGGACGTGGATATCTACAGAAGGCTGGTTGTCCGCTGCTGTAGAGAATGTTTGGGACGCGCTTGTCGGAATTGTCGTATTGCGCTCGATCAATTTGGTGAACACGCCGCCCATTGTTTCGATACCAAGGGAAAGTGGAGTAACGTCAAGAAGTACGACGTCTTTCACATCACCTTGAAGGACACCACCCTGGATTGCTGCACCGAGTGCAACTACTTCATCCGGGTTAACGCCTTTGGAAGGATCTTTGCCAGTTTCCTTTTTGATTGCTTCCACTACAGCCGGAATACGTGTAGAACCACCGACTAGGATAACTTTATCAATTTCGCTTGCAGAAAGATCAGCATCGCGAAGAGCTTGACGAGTAGGTCCCATTGTACGCTCAACCAAATCAGCAGAAAGCTCATCGAATTTCGCACGTGATAGAGAAAGCTCCAAGTGAAGCGGACCTTCTGCACCAGCCGTGATGAACGGAAGGGAAATCTGTGTTTGCGTTACGCCTGAAAGATCTTTCTTCGCTTTTTCAGCTGCATCTTTCAAACGCTGCATTGCCATTTTATCTTTGGAAAGATCAATGCCGTTCTCTTTTTTGAATTCCGCTACAAGATGATCGATGATCACCTGGTCGAAATCGTCACCGCCAAGACGGTTATCACCCGCAGTGGAAACTACTTCGAATGTACCATCGCCGATATCAAGGATGGAAACGTCGAATGTACCGCCGCCAAGGTCATAAACAAGGATTGTTTGATCTTCTTCTGTATTGATACCGTAAGCAAGCGCAGCTGCTGTCGGTTCGTTGATAATACGCTCGACTTCAAGACCTGCAATTTTACCAGCATCTTTCGTTGCTTGGCGTTCTGCATCGTTGAAGTATGCTGGAACTGTGATAACAGCTTTATCAACCGTTTCGCCTAGATAATCTTCAGCGAAAGATTTAATGTACTGCAGGATGATAGCAGAAATTTCTTGAGGCGTGTAAGACTTACCTTCGATTTCTACTTTATAATCCGTACCCATATGACGTTTGATGGATTGGATTGTGTTCGGGTTCGTGATCGCCTGACGCTTCGCCACTTCACCGATTTGTCTTTCTCCATTTTTGAATGCTACAACGGATGGAGTTGTGCGGTTACCTTCAGGGTTCGGGATAACGCGAGCTTCTCCACCTTCCATTACGGACACACAAGAGTTTGTTGTACCTAAGTCAATACCAATGATTTTACCCATTTTGTATTTTTCCTCCTCTACAGCATATGTAGTGCTTTATTGATTCACTTGGACCATAGCCGGTCGAATGACACGGTCTTTCAGCTTATAGCCCTTTTGCAATTCCTGTACGACAGTATTTGGTTCGTATTCATCATTTTCCACCTGCATGACAGCTTGGTGCAGATGAGGATCGAATGGCTGTCCTACAGTTTCGATCGTTTCGATACCTTGCTTGTCGAATGCATCTAATAATTGACGATGCACCATGCGGATACCATCGACAAAACCTTTGTTCGCTTCTTCGTCCTGAACAGTCTGAAGGGCGCGATCCAGGTTGTCGACAACAGGGAGCAAGGCTTCCGCCAAATCCTGAGATCTATATTTGCTGGCAGCTTCCTTTTCCTTCTGTGTACGCTTGCGGAAATTGTCATACTCAGCCTGCAAGCGCAGCAGACGGTCGTACATCTCGTTTTTTTCTTGTTCGAGCTGTGCTAGTTGCTCGCTGCCTTCATCGTTAGTTTCGGATTCCTCAGCTGGGGCTGCATCAACCACTTCTGTTTCAACAGCTTCCTGCTCTTCGGTTTCATTCACTTTTTCTTTTTCATTTGCCATGATGGTCACCTCCTGAAAAGCATTGCTTATATGAAAGGCTTGCTGTATAGCAAGCCATATTCAACTCATTTCTGCCAGTCCTGATAGGCGCTGGTCAGTTTGCCAGATAAAACATTCATCAACGACATTACCCGGGAATACTCCATTCTGGTCGGACCCAGCAAGGCGACGGTTCCCATGTGTAAGCCATCCGCTGTGTAACTCGCAGTGACAAAGCTGCAATCCTGCATCGCATCCAGCTTGTTCTCTGTGCCGATGGATACATGCAGACCATTTTGCTCTCCTTTGAGAAGACGCGCAATCGTCTCGCCTTCTTCTTCAATCATCGTATAAAGGCTTCGCAGCTTATTCAAGTCCTGAAAATCGGGCTGCATCAATATGTTTGTCTTACCGCCGAAATAGAGCTTGAGCGGCTGTTCCGTTTCCATGAAGGAGCGCAGATAAGCGAACATCGTATCAAAATGGGCGGTATGCTGCTTGAGCAGCTCCTGCACTTCAGACTTCAGTCTGCCAGGCACCATCATAAGCGGTACACCAGCTAAACGGTCATTCAGGATATTCACTACCTTTTCCATCTCAGCATGATCCATCCCATCTGGTATCCGGAAAGATTTATGCTCTACATGCCCTGTGTCTGTCACTAGAATCATGACAGCACTAAAATCGGACAACGTAAGAATCTGAATATGCTTGAGCTTCGTCTCCAGCATTTCCGGTCCCAATATGATACTTGTGTAGTTGGTAAGCTCTGAAAGCAGTGCCGCGGATTGCTGTACGACTTCTTCCATCTGACGTATGTTCGTCGAAAATGTCTGTTTGATTGCTGACGTATCCTGCCGCGTCAAATGAAACGGTGTCAGTAGATGATCCACGTAGAAGCGATAGCCCCTTTCGGAAGGTATTCTTCCGGATGAGGTATGCGTCTTCTCGATCAAGCCAAGCTGCTCCAACTCAGCCATATCATTACGAATCGTTGCGGCACTATAGGCAACGTCCTGCTTATTGGAGATAGCACGCGAACCAATCGGCTGCGCCGTTTCAATGAAATCATCGACTATGACCTGAAGGATACGCAGCTGTCTTTCTGTCAGCATGATCATCACCTCGATTAGCACTCGTTAATAGGGAGTGCTAAATATACATATAAGGTAACAAAGCCTAGAAAAATTGTCAATTCGAAACGCTTGCCGGTTCTTCTTCTAAAAGGAACTCTTGGAATACATCGTTTCCGAACAAAAATCCATCTTCAGTCATAGCAACGTGTTCAGCATCTTCAATGAGCCATCCTTTACTAATCAGCAGATCCAGAGGCTTACGGTAAACCTCAGTAAGCTCGATACCGAATTTGTCACGGAAGCTCGCTTTGTTCACTCCTGATTTCTTGCGAAGACCAAGGAAAAGCTCTTCCTCGATACGCTCTTTACGGCCAATCGGCTCCTCATGCAGAACCGGTATACCATTTTCATTCGCTTGCTTCAGATAAGCAGGAAGCGGACGGATATTGATAACGCGGCGTCCTGGCAAGTACCCATGTGCACCTGCACCAAGTCCATAGTAGAAATCATTATTCCAGTATGCAAGATTATGCTGGCTTTCCTTACCAGGAAGCGCAAAATTGCTCACTTCATATTGTTCTCTGCCATGTGCCTTCATTTGATCGCGCAGCAGATTGTACATATTAGCTTCCAATTCTTCCGGCGCCTTTTTCAATGTACCCTTTTTATACCGCTGATAAAAGACCGTCTTAGGCTCAATCTGAAGCGAATAAGAAGAATAATGCGGCAGATCGAACTGCAAGGCTTCTTCCACAGTATGCCCAAACTGCTCCAATGTTTGTCCCGGCAGCGCATAAATCAAGTCGATGCTGATATTGTCAAAGCCAGCCTGTTTCAATAGATCAAGACTTTCATATACATGCTTGACGCGGTGAACACGGCCGATCGCTTCGAGAAGTTTATCATCAAACACTTGAACGCCAAGGGAGATTCGATCTACCCCGTAATGCTTAAGCAGCTTTGCCTTCTCTAAGGATAGATCCCCGGGATTTGCTTCGAATGTATATTCTCTAGCTGCATGAACATCAAATGCGCTGTCAACACTCTTCAGCACATGCTCCAGCTGCTGCATATTCAAAGCGGTTGGTGTTCCGCCACCTACAAAGATCGTATTCATTTGCTGTCTGTTTGGAATGTAATGCTCCATTTCCTTCCGTAATGCTTCTACATATTCATCTGCACTATCTTCCCGATAGAAAAACTTCGTGAAGTCGCAGTAATGACAAAGCTGTTCACAGAAAGGTATATGGATATAAGCGGATTTCACTTCGTTCATCATGCTGCCTCCTTCCGCAATGACAAACCCTTGTCTGATAAGGACAAGGGTTGTCTGTTTTTTATTCGTCGTCCATCTGCAGGATGGCCATGAATGCTTCCTGTGGAACTTCCACGGAACCGACCATCTTCATCCGTTTCTTACCTTCTTTTTGCTTTTCAAGTAATTTACGTTTACGTGATATATCTCCTCCATAACACTTGGACAAGACATTCTTACGCATCGCTTTAATATTGGAACGGGCAACAATCTTGTTCCCGATTGCAGCCTGGACTGGTACTTCGAACTGCTGACGCGGGATTAACGCCTTCAGCTTTTCTACTATTGCTTTACCACGGTCGAAAGCAAAATCACGGTGTACGATGAAGGATAGAGCATCTATCGTGTCGCCATTCAAAAGAATATCCATCTTCTGCAGATCGGATGCCTTGTAACCTACCAGTTCATAATCGAAGCTAGCATACCCCTTTGTTTGGGATTTCAGCTGATCGAAGAAGTCATACACGATTTCAGAAAGCGGGATTTCATAAACTACATTTACACGGACATCGTCCAAGTATTGCATGTCCTGGAAATCACCGCGTTTTTTCTGGCATAGCTCCATGACTGTACCAACGTAATCATTCGGTACCATGATTGTCGCTTTTACGTATGGCTCTTGCACTTCCGTACGTGATTGTGCATCTGGCAAAGCCGCCGGGTTATCGACACGCACTTCGCTGCCATCATTCATGACGACATTGTAGATAACACTTGGTGCTGTCGTGATCAAATCAATATTGAACTCTCGTTCGATACGTTCCTGGATGATCTCCATGTGCAATAGACCAAGGAAGCCACAACGGAATCCGAAACCTAGCGCCTGGGAAGTCTCCGCTTCATATTGCAGGGAACTATCGTTCAGCTCCAGTCTTTCCAGTGCTTCACGCAAGTCATTGTAGTTGCTCGCATCAACCGGGAACAATCCGCAATAAACCATCGGATTCAAGCGGCGATAGCCGGGCAGTGCCTCACTGGCTGGATTATTGGCTAATGTAATGGTATCCCCTACTCGCGTATCACTTACATTTTTAATAGAGGCAGTCAAATAACCAACGTCACCGACGACTAGCTCGTCCTTTTTAACTGGCGCCGGATTAAAAACACCGACCTCATTGACTTCAAATTCCTTGCCTGTAGCCATCATGTGGATTTTGTCGCCTACTTTTACAGAACCCTCTTTGATACACGTATACGCGACAACACCGCGATAGGAATCATACAAAGAATCAAAGATCAGACCTTTTAACGGCGCATCCTCATTCCCTTTCGGCGGCGGGATCCGGTCGACAATCGCTTCTAAAATCTCTTCTATACCAATTCCTGCTTTAGCGGATGCCAGAATAGCATCACTCGCATCAATGCCAATGACATCCTCGATTTCCTGCTTTACCCTTTCTGGGTCGGCACTCGGTAGATCTATTTTATTGATAACCGGGATGATTTCCAAGTCATTATCCATCGCCAAGTATACATTGGCCAATGTTTGAGCTTCGATACCCTGAGCTGCATCCACTACGAGGATGGCACCTTCACAGGCTGCCAAACTCCGGGATACCTCATATGTAAAATCGACATGTCCCGGTGTATCTATCAAATGGAAAATATATTTCTCGCCATTTTCCCGTTCGTATTCAAGTTGCACTGCATTCAGCTTGATAGTGATGCCGCGCTCCCTTTCCAGATCCATTGCATCCAAATACTGCGCCTTCATTTCACGCGCAGTAAGAGCCTTCGTCTTCTCGAGAATACGGTCAGCCAGTGTAGACTTCCCGTGATCGATGTGGGCAATGATCGAGAAATTCCGCACATGCTGCTGATTTCGTCTGTTTGTCTCTACCAATCAAAATCACTCCTAAATTGTCCGAAGCTGCCTCCATAAGAAGCAGCCGTAACAATAACTAGCATTGATTATAGCAATTGCGCCCTGTTTATTCAATGTTTTTAAGCGCTTTTGCTTCAGCCGAACAAAGCGTTGGAAAGCTGTTCGATCGCTGTGATGATAACTGAACAGATACCTGTGAACAGACTTCCAAGACCGCTTGCCAGCTGCTGTACGATGGAGCTGTCTGCCCCTTCATCCGAAACTGGTGCAGTATTTTCGAACACAGGCTCTTCTTTCGTACCATCAAATGAAGCAGATGCAGTCAGCTTTCCTTCCTGCAGTTCTGCAGCAGGGGGCTGTTCTATTTGCTGTGCATCCTCTTTTTCCATTCCTATCAAAATACCGCCAAAGAACAACGTGAGCATCGTGAGAACAATTACTACATATTTCATCCTGCTTGGCCTCCTTGAACTTTTTCTGCTTCCCAGTAATAATCCGCAAATATCTCTGCAAAAAGTTCCGCCGTCCGCGTCGCTTCCTCCAGTGTATTCTCCGCCCCCCCTATTTCCAGGAGAGCTGCTTTGTCAGATACATCCTGATTATAAACACCGTCGACTCCAGCGCCTTGTTTCGTGATGACACCACGACTCAAGCCTGGGTATTCGGCTTCAATCTTCTTGTGCAGATCCGTTGCCAGCTTCAAGTTCTTTTCAAATTCCTTATTCTCTGCGCCGACGACGAAGACGACTTTTGCATATGTTTTACCTTCGATCTCCTTGGTTGTGTCTTTCCGTTTCAAGCTGTCCCGATGAATATCGAAAACGAAAGAAACATCCTTGTTTTCTGCTACAGCAGCTTCCACCACTCCTCTTGAGGCATCGTAGGATTGATGATAAGCCATGCCATTTTCATTCAAAATAGCTCCTATATCAGTCTGGTCAGCTATTGTCCCGATACCCAGCTCTTCCAGCCGCTTTGCCATTGCTTCTCCAGCATCGGTAACGTTAGAATTTTTGTTATAAGCGTTATCTTCCTGCTGCGCATCCAAAGAAGGCAGATAGGACTCCTGATTATGTGTATGATAGATATAAACAACATCTTTTTCCCCTGTGGAAGGTGCAGGTTCCTCGCCTTTTTGTTCCTGACTATCTTCCGTCGGGTTTTGCTCTTCTTTCTCTGGCGGAGCCTTTTCTTCCTTCTCTTGTACAGGCTCTTCTTCGATAATATGATCCGGCTGCGCCGACTCAATCGGAAGGTTCGTATAGTTTGTCCCTTCTCCAGCAATGACAATCTGGTTTTCATATAATGAGAATCCTGGTATTTCGGAGCCGAGCAGAGTCCTCGGATCATCCGGTTTAATGGTTGTCAGCATTTGCATAAGAATGGCAGATATCTGTATAGATGGAGCTTCTTCTGGTCTAACACTTTCGAAAACCTTATTTTCGTTTCCGAGTATATGCAAATATATGCTGCTGTCAAGCTGTCTTGTCCAATCTGTAATGGCTTGTGAGGACAGCCGGTACGCCGGCCCAGCAGAAGTTAGCGCCGCTATACCGGTCAATAGAAAAAGGATGGAGCCGACAAGGATAAGTGTCCGCTTATATATGAACAGTACGCCTGAACGCTTTCGCTTAAAGCTGTTCTTCTTTTTTCCCAAGAAAGAAGCTCCTCTCTTTTTGAATCTAGTTGAACTCTACTAGAATCTATGAGAGAGAAGCTCGAGGTAGAACCTCTGAAAGAAATCAGCGTGTGTAATCCGAGAGATTCGCCGGATTGACCTTTTCGTGCAGAGCGCCATTAATGCCAGCTGCTATGACATGGGCCATATCTGCAATAAAACCATCCACTTCCTTCGGTGTTACCATAAGATTATGCCCAAGAGGAGTCAGCACTTCATGGATCAACTGACGCTTCTCCCCTTCACTGAGACCGCCAACCATCCCGAAGACTGCCTGACGCTGTTCCTCACTTGGTAAATCTTCTTCTGTTAGTTCCTTTTTTCCAAAACGCATCCCTGCCGGCACAAGTGCTTTTGACGGCTTGTCTTTTTCTTTCCATTCTCTCCCAAAATGCTTGAAGAGATAATCGATTGTATCACTCGTAATGGTGACCGCATCGACGACGGTTGGAACGCCAATACTGAAAACAGGAATACCAAGCGTATCTTTGCTCAGCTCTTTCCTTTTGTTGCCAACACCTGAGCCTGGATGGATACCTGTGTCGGATAATTGGATTGTGCTATTTACACGACTGACCGAACGAGCCGCCAAAGCATCTACTGCTATGACGAAGTCCGGCTTCGTTTTTTCAATTATTCCGTGGATAAGGGTGCTAGTCTCAATACCAGTAGTTCCCATCACACCAGGTGATACCGCACTGACCGGCCGATAGCCTTCCTCCACTGATTCAGGCTGCAGCTTGAATAAATGGTTGGTAACCATGATCTTCTCAATCACTTCCGGTCCCAAAGCATCCGGTGTCACATTCCAGTTTCCAAGTCCGACAATTAAACCTGTCGCATTAGTAGGAATATTGTTTTCAGTCAGCATTTGTTCCAGTTCTTTCGCAAGTACAAGTGCTGTCTCCTCTTCCTGTTTCGTGTCCTGATTCTTTACTGCCTCGGTATGAATCGTAATATATATGCCTGGTTTCTTTCCGATCTGTCTAGCGCCTTCTTCATTTACTTGTACATAATTGACGGTGATACCTTCTGTCTTTTTCTCTGTTACCGAAATACCTGCTGCTGTCCCCTGCTTCTGTTCACTCGATGTATAAAGATCCTTTGCTTCGATAGCCAAGTCCGTCCGTACTTGCAGCTGCTTGATCAAAATCATCCCTCCACTTTTCACAAATGTCAGCATTAGCATAAGCAGATTAACAGCAAATCATACGAAAAGTGACACCATCAGTGAAAAGAATTGTTGAAAACATCGCTCTGCTTTGGTACAATGGCTTTTGTTGTAAGATGAAATGTGCCGGAGGTGAATCAAACATGGCAAATATTAAATCAGCGATTAAACGCGTTCGTGTAAACAACGATGCTCGTCTAAGAAACCAAGCTTTGAAAAGCGATTTGCGTACTGCAGTGAAACACGTGGAAACTGCTGTTTCCAACAACGATGCTGCTACTGCTAAAACAGCTCTTCTAACAGCTTCAAGCAAAATTGATAAAGCTGCACAAAGTGGTGTCATCCACCGCAACAAAGCTAACCGTCAGAAGTCTAACTTGACTAAAAAAGTTAACGCTCTTGGCGCATAATATGCTTTAGAAGAACGATTCCTTAAGGGAATCGTTTTTTAATAGAAAAAAGCCCGGCGGTTTATTAAACCATCCGGGCTTTTTTTCGTATTGTTACTATCTGCTGAAGCAGCAGTTCAAAGGCAAGGTTCTTTTCCATACGTCCCTGCTTCAAATCTGCATCCGTTTCAGCGGCTAAGAACAGAATATGTTTCAATTCTTCTTCCGAGAAGTTTGCTTCCCGCTTCAATGCAAGCTTGATCACGAATGGATGAACCTTCGTTACTTCTGCCATCTTTGCTTGATTGTATCCTTTATGCTTGAGAAGCTTGACATGTAAAATCGTCCGGAATTGGGATGCAAGCAATGCTATCAATGCAATCGGCTCTTCCTTAAGCTTGATCAGATCATGAAAGATGTAAATCGCCTTCGCTAAGTCACCTGCCATCAAGCTGTCAACCAGCTTTAATCCAGAGCTTGTCTGCTGATGGGAAACAAGTGATTCTGCCATCTCCAAGGTTACCGTACTTCCCTCTCCTGCATAAAGTGCAAGCTTTTCGATCTCTCCGCGCAGCATAGAAAGATCTGTTCCAGCCTCCTGGATGAGCAAATCAGCTACTGCATCCTCCAGCACAATTTGATGCTCTTTGCTTAACGTGACGATCCAATCCGACAAATCCCACTCTTTTACCGGCAGACAAGCCACAGCTTGCCCTGTCTTTTTGATGCTCTTGATGATTTTCTTCCGCTCATCCACCTTCTCATATGGAGCTAATAAAACGAGTGTCGTCCAAGCTGCTGGATTCTCTACATACTGCTCCAGGCTTTCCAAACGATGATCCACTGCCGACTTATCCGGCTTCGCTTTCAGGAAGAAAGGGTTGTAAGCGAGAATTAATTTTTGTTCGCTGAAAAAAGGATATTCCTCCGCATCCGCAATAACTTCCTGGATTGGGGTTTCCTCCAAATCGTAGACGGAAACATTCGTTCCATCGGAAAGGGCGAATTGTTTCTCTATTTTTTCCTTTATATCCTGCATGAAATAGGACTCGGTGCCATATAGTAAGTATATAGGTGAAAAATCCTTTTTCTTGATTGCTTTTAAAGCGTCAGTATATGACATGTTCTCACTCCTACGTAATCCTATTGTTTATCGTATCGGCAAATAGGAATTAACGCAAGGTGGAACAGAGGAGAACAATAATACGTTCCCCCCCAATCTATATGAACGCTCTTGTTAGCCAGCTCCGGAGGCTGTAACGCGAAGCGGTGTTTTCTTACCTCTAGGTTATCCTTAATCATGCAAGTTATTGGTGACAACTCTTGCTAATCGAGGTAAGTACCTGCTGCCTGTGGTAAGTTCGTTTGCCTCATTTATAACTACCGTATCTTATGGGAGGAACGGGCTAAATGTGCCTGTCTTCCCTGAGAAGGCATAGACGACCGCCCCATCCGTATCTGTACGCCAGATACGGATGTTTTGTTGTGACAATGCATCCACAACCTCTGGTGACGGATGGCCATATCTGTTGTTCCGGCCAGCCGAAACCAGCGCTGTCTCCGGCTTCACATGCTGAAGAAATGCTGGATCAGTCGAGGTATTGCTGCCATGATGTCCGACCTTCAGTACATCCGCTCGTAAAGTCGGATAACTCCGGATGATTTCCTTTTCCTCCTCTTTGCCTATATCACCCGTAAAAAGCCAGCTCTTCCCGCCCAGCACCGTATACATGACAAGCGAATTCTTGTTGGGATCCTTTTTATCACGTGAAGGAGCCAGCAGCTGGATTTCCCAGCCAGGAAGATGGATCATCTCTCCAGCTGTCCAAGGTATTATCTTTATATCCGAATCCCAAAGTTTTGCTTTTGAACGGTCAAAATAGACAGAAGTACGTACCCAATCCACATGAAATTCCTCTGTAAGCTTACCAATACTTCCAATATGATCATGATCCGAATGCGAAGCAAAGATGCCATGAACTTTGGCAATTCCCCGCTCATACAAATATGGTTTGATTACCTGCTTGAAATTCTTATCAGTCGGCTTAAAGTCCATTCCGACACTGCCAGCTGCATCAATTAGATAAACACCTCTGCGATAAGGTAATTCGATGACAAATGCATCTCCTTGCCCGATATCGAGCATCGTGACATATCCTGTACTGCTCGTATAAGGCAGCAGCGATGCAGCAAGCGGAATTGCTGTAAGTAAAGCACCATAACAAAGAGCAATCCTTCGCCTGCCTTTCTCCCACGCTGAGCAAAATAGAACAAGAATCAGAAAATAAACTATAGAGATACCAATTGGAAGCTTGCCTGTTACCCAAGGATAAAAAGCTGCACCATCTACCCATTCAATAAATCGGATCACTAATTCATTTAGAAAACGAAAACACTCTCCTAGAAGAGCAGCAAACTGCGGCAAAGGGTATAGCAGGATACTGATTAACAGCAAAAGAGGAATAGCAATAAACGTATAGAACGGAATGGCAAAGAGATTCATTAAAACAGACAATGGATTCAAGAAGTAGAATTGGGAGACCTGCAGAGGAAGGATGACAAGCTGGCTTAAAAGGCTTGTTTCCAGCAGCGCACTTATAAAAGAGCCAGTGTAAAGGCGGGCCGATAAAAGCAATGCCAAGCTGACAAGAAACGAAAATTGAAAACCAATATGGTATAGATAATGCGGGTCGAGGACAAGTAAAAGTAAGAAAACGATACTGATGCTATCGATGATAGGCAGCCTAATGCGAAAGCGCATCAGCACCATGATGAGCATCACCATTAAAGCAGAACGCCAAACCGACGGTTCCCCGCCTGCAAATACGGGATAAACAGCCAAAAAGACAAATAAAAACCAATAGGTCTTTTCTATCGTAAGAATCTGGAGTTTTGTGAAGAGGAAGAAGAGGATTGCCGAAAATAATGCGATATGCATGCCGCTGATGGCAAGGATATGCGACAAGCTCCAGCGATTGAAAAGCTCCACCGTCTCCTCATCCAAATTGCTGTCTTCCCCAGCAATCATCGCCTGCACCCATGCAGCGGTATGAGAATCAAGGTTCTTATCTGCTTTTTCTAAAAACACTGTTCTTGCCTTTAACAGCTGATTGAATCGTGATGTTCCAGTACAAGAGATATCCTGGAGATTTTGAAGTTCTATTTCGTAAAAAATACCTTGCTGCCGTGAATAACGCTTAAAATCAAATTGTCCTTGGTTAGTAGCTGGATCAGGCTGGCTAATTCTGCCTTTGATGACACATTTAGCACCTGCAGATAAACCAGTTAATACTTCATTAGCTTCTTGTTTGAAATAGGTCACTTGGATAGAAGGGGAACCAGAAGGATCTTCTGCAGTGAATTGAATCCGCTCATTTGTTTCGGAGATATCTGATATAGCGGAGATGAGCTGAATTGGCTTATCCAGCGGCAATTCAGGGGGAGTTTTTTGGCCGAGGATACTGTTGCCGAAAAATAACAGTGAAGCAAGCGAGGACAGAATCAGGAGTGTAAATTGGATTCGCCTTGTGTAATACATTAGGCATAGCCAAGCAACTATTAGCAGCAAGATGGAGAAATGCAAGGAATGCGCCAGCATCCCGCCAAGGGCTGCCAGCGCGACAATATGCCATCTTCCGATCATATCCGTTCTTTGGTTGGAAGTTGATAACGAGAAGCAGCTTCTTCAGCAAGCTGCTGACTTTCGGTATCGTCCAGCTGCTTGAGCTTCTCCACTACTTTTTCCATCAGGTTTTGAGTTTCCTGCGGCTTCGTATCCACTACAACTGCATCAAGCTCTACCTGTTCCGTCTTGACACCTGCTTCAGCAAAAAGATCAATCGCATAAGGATGATTTTTGTAATCATTCGCATAATAGACCGTTTTGATACCAGCTTGAATTAAGGCTTTACAGCATTGCAAGCACGGAAAATGTGTAACGTAAATTTCAGCTCCTTCGGTTGGTACTCCGAATTTCGCACATTGTAAGAGGGCATTCATTTCTGCGTGTACTGTCCGCACGCAATGACCATCGATTACGTAGCAACCTTCATCGACGCAGTGCTTGCTGCCAGTGACACTGCCATTATAACCGCCGGCGATGATCCGTTTATCTCGGACTACAGTCGCACCAACCATCAGACGCTGACAGGTGCTGCGCAATGCCAGCAAGTGGCTTTGCGCCATAAAGTATTGATTCCATGCGATTCGTTCCATGACGCTTCGCCACCTTTCCTTTTCTAGAGTAAGTGTACAATCCCCCTTCTCATCCGTCAACAGCTCTACAAGCTGATCTGTTCCTTCATGTTCTCTAATGATTTCTCTCCGATGCCGGGTACTTCTGTAAGCTGCTCAATAGAAGTGAAAGGACCGTTTTCCTCCCTGAAAGCAACGATAGCCTGTGCTTTTGCTTCCCCAATGCCGTTCAACTCCGTCAGTTCCTCGCTGTCTGCTTGGTTGATATTGATTTTGTCCGATGAAGCATTCGTCCCCGCAGATTGAGCAGGTAAATCCCCTCCTTCTCCGATAGCCGCAACATAAATAACCTGTTCATCAGCCACACGCTGGGCCAGATTGATACTCCTCGCCTCCGCTTTATCTGTCAGCCCGCCAGCTGCATCTATCGCCTGTTCCACACGGCTGTCTGGAGCAAGCTCGTATACTCCGGGGTTCTGCACCTCTCCTTTTATATCTACTACAAACTTCGTGTGATCAGGTGCCGGCTCTTTTTCAGCTGGTGTTTCTGCAAGCAACAACTGATTCTCAGAAGGGTTTTCAGCTTCTTCAAGCTGCTTAACAGCAGCATCACCCTTAGGCTCCCGGATCCATATGACTAAAACCACACATACTGCAGCAGCGAGTATGATAGCCCAACTATATTGTTTGACGATTTGCACCATACATCTCCTTTCATATTCTATATCGTTAAAGCATAAGTTTGATAACAGCGTAAATGGGCAACAAGCAGAAACTGAGCATAGGAGGAGTTTAGAATGACGAAATGGGGAATAATCGGAGTTGGAAATATGGGAGGTATGCTGCTGGAGACGTGGGTAAACTCCGGTTCAATCAACCAGGAAGACATTATGATTTTAAACCGTTCTGCTGAAAAAGCTGCGAAGTGGAAAGAAGCTTATCCATCCATCCATGTGGCTGATTCCATAAGCCACATTGCGGAATATGCTGATATTTTGTTTCTCTGTGTTCGGCCGCCTCACTTGCCTGGTGTCTGTCACGAGCTTCACCCTATATTAAAGCCGGATCAAGTACTAGTCTCCATAACTAGTCCGTATTCTATTGAAGACCTCGAAGTTCTTGTACCATGTCAGGTAGCACGGGCCATCCCAAGTATTACGAACAGAGCTGCAGCGGGAACGACTTTGCTGACATTCGGAACAAGCCTGTTAAATCGTAATAAAGCCGCGCTGATCGATTTAGTCAGCAGCTATTCTAATCCACTTTATATTCCAGAGGATATAACGAGAGTAGCTTCAGATATTGTTTCCTGCGGACCGGCTTTCTTCAGCTACCTTGCGCAGCGATTTATCGATGGCGCAGTGGAGGAAACGGCAATCAGCAAAGAACAAGCCACTCATTTAACTTCGGAGATGCTGATCGGACTCGGAACTCTATTGGCAAACGGGCACTATACATTGGATGAACTGATAAAAAAGGTTTGTGTGAAAGGCGGTATTACAGGAGAAGGAATCGCAGTACTGGAAAAGGAAACAACTGAACAGTTTCCTCAATTATTCCGAGCAACTCATCGCAAATTCCGGGAAGAAAAGGAAGCAATTCAGAAGGGATTGTACAACTAACATTTCGACACATACTCCGCTTTTCCTGCATAAAAAAACCAGGTAGCAGCATTATGCCTCCTGGTTTTTCAAACATGCAAAGAATAGTCGATCTGCTTCTTCCAGTTGCTCTGTCCGTTCTATATCAAAATCACCGTATACCCCTGACACCTGGAAGCCTGCTTCCTCAAGCCAGGAGATATACGTTTCAATGGAATATGTACGCTGATGATGATATTCATCAAAACGATCGTATTTATCCGAGTCAGTTTCTTTTGTAAAGAAACTGAGGTCGTGGAATACCTCTCCTTTCTCTTCGCCGGTTTCACAGAACCACGTGTAAGAAAGGTCATCATGAATCTCAGCAAAAACCTCACCGGCCAAGTCCTCTTCCATATGCCGTATGCTATGGACATCGAACAGGAAAACACCGCCAGGAGCAAGCATCTGCCATATCCTGGAGAAAGCTTGCTTTACATCTTCCGGTGACGTTATATAGTTGACCACATCAAACATACTGATTGCAGCATCCGCTTTAATCGACTCCAGCTCCCGCAAATCCTGCTGTATCCAGCGCACTTGCTGATTCGTATCACGGGAAGCAGCATAGGCAAGCATATTTTCAGATTGATCAATCCCTGTCATTTGATAGCCTGCGTTTGCAAGCTGTCTGGTGACATATCCTGTTCCACAGCCTAAATCTGCTATCTCTTTGATCTCGATCTGGGCATGCTTTTGGAATATTTGCTGCATGAATCGCTGCCACGGCTCATAAGGCGCATCCTGCATCAGACGTTCATATACGGCGGCAAGCCGCTCGTATGCGGCCATCAGCTTTCTTGGGAGAATACCGGTTCCACTTGCGGCGCATCTCCCCACAGGCGTTCTAAATTATAATATCTGCGTTCATCGATGTGGAATACATGGCAAACTACGTCTCCAAGATCGACAAGCACCCATCTTGACTGCTCCAATCCTTCCAAACGCTTCACTTCCACGCCAGCTTCTTCGGCTTTCTCTTTTATTCTTCTGGCGATAGCTTGCACTTGGCGTTCGCTCGTTCCATGACAAATCATGAAGTAATCAGCAATCAAGGAGACCTCTTTCATTTCCAAAAGGACAACGTCTTCCCCTCTTACCGCATCTGCAGCATTTGCTGCTATTTGTGCTAAATCAATAGTTTCCATTTATGTGTTACCTCCAGTAGAGTTTAATAAATCATTATAAGCATGGAACGTGTCCGGGTATACTTTCCGGTTTAACGAGACGAGCATATTGATCGTATTCCGGGAAGCCATCCAGCACGCCTTATCCAAATTCTTCTCACTAATTTTACGTACATCATCCACGCCGGGAAAAGCACGGCCTGGTTCAATATAATCTGCAAGAAATACTACTTTATCAAGTACGGACATACCAACACATCCAGTTGTGTGTACCGTGATGCTATGCAGTATCTCCGGGTCGCTAATACCGACTTCGCGCTTTACCATCAGCGCTCCTACCGGACCATGCCATAATTCATGGTGATAATCCAGCAAGTCTTTCGGCAGCTGTTCTGATAAGATCCAGCGTTTCATTTCCTCAAGTGGCCGATACTTCGCGTAGTCATGAAAAATAGCAGCCAGTTCTGCTTTTTTTTCATCTGCACCATACTGTTTGGCCAGTCTGATGCTTGTATCCATTACACGGATAGTATGATCATACCGTGGTTTCTTTAATTGTTTTTCAACGATCGCCAATGCCTTATCTCTCTGCATACAGCTTTTGCTCCTTTATTATATCGAACACTGCGCCTGAAATAAGATAGTGTACTGGAGCTCCCTGTTCGACTCGTTCCCGGATCATGCTCGATGATATTTCAAGCTCCGGTATATCGACATAAGTGACAGGATAAGTTGTCACCAGCTCATATCCAGGCCGGCCGACGCCTACGAATGTCAGCATCTCAATTAAATCATCGATACGATGCCACGTGTGCAGACTCTCGACCAGATCAGCACCGATGATGAAATGGAATGCAGTATTCGGGTGCATTTCCTGCAACAGCTTTATTGTATCAAATGTATAGGATTTACCTAAACGATCCACCTCAATCGGATCCATACGGAAAATAGGATTATCCGCAATAGCCGCCTGCACCATCTCGAGACGCAGAACCGCATCGGTATGGGACTTTTCTTTATGCGGTGCTTCGTGGGCAGGAATGAACCAGACTTCATCCAGTCCAAGTCTGTGCTGAACTTCCTGCGCAATGAACAAATGTCCGAGATGGGGCGGATCGAATGTCCCCCCCAATAATCCGACTTTTTTCATGTCTTACTCCTTTACGGCAGCTTGATCTGTTTATTATCTTCTGATTCTCTATAAAGGACGATTGTACTGCCGATGATTTGAACGATAGAGGCACCTGTCCCCTCTTCGATTGCTGCAGCAACGTCCTCTTTCTCATCCAGACAATTCTGAAGCAAACTTACTTTGATCAATTCCCTTTTTTCCAATGCTTCGCCGATTTGGACGAGCATGTTATCGTTCACACCGATTTTCCCTACCTGGAAAATTGGTTTCAAATGATGCGCTTGTGCGCGAAGATATCTTTTCTGTTTACCTGTTAACATATTATGCCTCCGTTAATCTTTGTTCCAGCTGATTCAATAAGTCCCCGATCATGACTTGCTGTGCCGACCAGATTTCAAATGCGTACTGTGCTTGATATAAAAGCATGCTATGGCCATGATGAATAATGGCTCCCTGCTGTTTGGCACTGCGAAGCAGCATCGTTTCAATCGGTTTATAGACGATATCACTAACTACCGCATTAGGCTTCAAGTTGGCTAATGACATGATCTGCTCTTGATCATGCGGGCTCATTCCCACACTGGACGTGTGGATGATAATGTCGTAGCTGCCCAATTTCTGTTGCGCTTCCTCGTAAGACAGAATCTCGGTAATGGTTTCCGGTTCCTGTAATTGAAGCAGCTGCTCAGCTTTGGAAACAGTGCGATTGGCGATATCGATATAGCGGAAACCCTTAGCAACCAGTGCCCGGTATATGCCGCGAGCTGCTCCTCCTGCGCCAAGCATAAGCACATGCAAGGAGTCTTTCGAGAGGATCACTTGTTCCAATGCACGCACATAGCCCGCTCCATCCGTATTATACCCGATCCATTTGCCGTTCTTTCGTACTGCGGTATTCACAGCCCCGATTTTCGCTGCATCTGGATCGAGCTCATCAAGGAATGGAATGATGCGCTGTTTATATGGAACCGTAATATTGAAGCCATCAATCCCGCTTTGCATTAATGCAGTAATTTTTTCATCAAAAACACCTGGTTCGATCGGATATAGCTTGTATTCTCCTTCGATACCAGCCTGTTCCATGAATTGTGTGTGTATCCATGGTGATAAAGAATGCTCCACTGGATGGCCGATCAGGCCTAACTTCAATATTCTCATTTTCTCGTTCCCCCTTAGATTAATGATCTGCGGATCGTTGCCGGCACTCCTTCTGGTGTATGGACTGTAATTGAAGCAGGTTCACCTGACAGCGTTATCCATCCTAGTCCTGGAATGACGATATCCGTTTTTTGATCTTTTATCCTGAATGTTGATTTCCGGAAAGATGGAAAGTTCTCAAGCTGCTCCTTATATGGAGGTGTGAGCAATTCTCCTTTTTGACGCTCATAAAGCGAATCCGCATTCTCAAGCTTCGTACGATGGATATCAAGCGCATTAGAGAAATAGCAGACAAATGGCTGTCTTTCCCCTTTTTCGAAATCGATGCGTGCCAAACCACCAATAAATAAGGTCTGCATATCGTTCAACTGGAAGATACGAGCTTTGATTTCTTTATTAGGTGTGATGGTTTTTAAGTCTTTTTCCGTCACATAATGAGCAATCTGCTGGCGGTTGACAATTCCCGGTGTATCGTAAAGGGAGCTTGTATCATCCAGCGGGATATCAATAAATCCAAGTGTTGTGCCAGGATAATATGAAGTGGTGATTGCATCATTTATGCCTGTAGAATGTTTAATCAAAGCATTGATGAACGTAGATTTGCCGACATTCGTACTGCCGACCACGTATACATCTTGTCCATCGCGCAAATCCTGGATGCTATCTTCCAGCTCCGCCATTCCGATACCCCGTTTTGCGGAAATCAAATGCACATCCGCCACCTGGATACCATATTCTTTAGCTGCCCCGCGCAGCCACTGTTTCACACGTTCGTGGTTTGTCGATTTCGAAAGAAGGTCCACTTTATTTCCAACAAGGATAATCGGTTTGTCTCCTACAAGCCGCTTGATGCTGGAAATGAAACTCCCATTGAAATCGAATATATCCACCAGTTTAATGACAATACCATCTTTGTTATTGATTTCGCTGATCAACGTAAAGAAGTCATCGTCCGTCACTGCAACATCCTGGACTTCATTGTAATGCTTGAGCCGGAAGCAGCGCTTACAGATGACCTCATCATTTTTCCCTAGTGCTGAAGCAGGGATATAACCGGGCAAGGATGCGTCTTCTGTTTGAATCGGCGCTCCGCAGCCTTGGCAAATCAATTCTTCCACATTCATTCCTCCCATGTGATCTTTCCTTTTCTTCTGAAATAGTTGAGTATCCGTCGTTCGATCATCCGATTGATTCTGGTGATTTTTCCGTCTGTATTGACGATTGGCACCACAACTATCGTATAGAAACCAGCCAGATTGCCTCCTAATACATCTGTAAGGAGCTGATCACCAATCATTACAATCTCGCCCTTCTCGAGGTTCATCTGCTTGACAGCCTGCTTGAAGGCACGTCCCAGCGGCTTTCTTGCGCTATAGACGAAAGGAATCTCTAAGGGTTCAGAAAACAGTTTCACTCGTTGCTCATTATTATTAGATATAATCGTAATTTTAATATCATGTGCGCGCATTTCCTTGAACCAATTGGTCACTTCCGGCGTAGCATCTGCAACATCCCATGCAACAAGGGTATTATCCAGATCCGTAATGATACCTTTGATTCCTTGCGCTTTCAATTTCTCTGGCTTTATATCAAAAATGCTTTTCACATGCTCGTTCGGCAAGAACTTCTTTAGCATTGTGGATTTCCTCCGATCTCGTACACTTCAACAGTTACTTACCCATCATAAGACATTTTTGCTACGGTTTCAAAAAAATCTTTCATTGTTCCTCTTTTTTTCGACCTTTCTTTATGCCATAGGCAAGAAATCAGAAGCAAAACCTTTCGACAAATCTCTACATTCTCCTTCTTGTGGATAACTATGTCCACATAACCAACCGCAATATGAATCAATTCTGTATATTTATAAACACTTTATCTACAGGTTATGAACAGTTTTATGTAGATAACTATCGTCTTGTCCCTCTATTTTTTTCGTGATACATTATTAATAACTTATTCAACTCCCCAACCCACGTACAGAAGATCTGCAAGATAGTAAGATATCTCCAATCAGGAGGAATGCAAGATGGAACATCTGTCTGATGAATTGCTGATCGAATCTTACCACAAGGCGAACGAACTCCACTTGAGCCAAGAGTTTATTCATCTAATAGAGAAAGAAATCCAGTCACGGGGCTTATCGCATAAGATCCGTTATACCAGCTAAACATCGTCTCCCTCAGTCTTGCCGCTACGGCAAGGCTTTTTTCTTTCTAAAAGGGAGCTGTGTCTGTTGCAGTGTATGGTTAAATTACTTTACAATTGGGTATAAGGATTTTTTAGCACTTATTTAAAATAGAAGAAGTTTTTAAGAGCCGAAATCAAAGAGGAGGACTGCCATAATATGATCGTTGCCATTCTGATGCCATTTATAATTGCTATGTGCATCCCATTCTTCGCGAAATTCAAATACAGGATACATACCGGATATGCGGTGTTCGCTACATCGCTCTCCATCTTCCTATACTTTCTCGTTCTGCTTGTCAGCGGGGAAACGGATACACTGTATCGTTACAGCTGGATACCGTCTCTTGGACTCAATTTAACATTCTATACTGATGGACTGGCTCTTTTCTTTGCTTTGCTGATTAGCGGTATCGGTGCTCTTGTAGCATTTTATTCCATCTATTATCTTAACCGAGAGGAACGGCTAGGGTCCTTCTATGTTTATCTGCTTCTGTTCATGGGAGCGATGATCGGCATTGTCACTTCAGATAACATTTATGCCCTTTACACCTTCTGGGAGCTCACATCTGTATCTTCTTTCCTTTTGATCAGTTTCTGGTTCACTAGAAAAGCTTCCACAGACGGCGCTCTGAAATCCATGCTGATCACATTCCTAGGTGGATTCGCGTTACTCGGTGCATTGGTGCTTCTACACTTGGTTACAGGGTCTACGAGTATCCGTGAGATATTGACACAGGGAGACCTTATCCTTGCAAGTGATTGGTTCCCGATGATTATTGTGCTGCTGCTATTGGCTGCCTGTACGAAATCGGCCCAGTTTCCATTCCATATCTGGCTGCCAGATGCGATGGAAGCTCCGACACCGGTTAGTGCATACTTGCACTCCGCTACAATGGTTAAAGCCGGTCTATTCCTTTTGCTCCGCTTTACTCCTGTATTTAAAGAAAGCGAAGCATTTTTCATTACAGTATCTATAATCGGTCTCGTCACTTTGTTCTGGGGGTCTTATATGGCTGTCAGGCAGACAGATCTCAAGGGGATATTAGCTTATTCCACCATCAGTCAGCTTGGCATGATTATGGCGATGATCGGCTACGGAACAGAAGCAGCCATCTTTGCTGCTATATTCCATATTCTCAATCACGCAACATTTAAAGGAAGTTTGTTCATGGCTGTCGGTATTATAGACCATGAAACAGGGACCCGGGATATCCGAAAGCTCGGCGGACTTTGGAAGCTCATGCCAGTTACAGGAATAATCAGCATACTCGCATCTTTCTCTATGGCTGGTGTGCCGCTGCCAATTCTAAACGGTTTTTATAGTAAAGAGGAGTTCTTTTCAAGCTCCTGGGATTTGGCAGCCGACCGTACATTCGGAACAGACTTTGCAGCTGTACTAGCTACTATCGTACCGTATGCAGCTGTTGCAGGCAGTATCTTCACATTTGTGTACAGCATGTACTTCTACTTTCGTACATTTACGGGGAATGCAGAGAAAGCCACCGCTGAAAAAGCCCATGATCCGAAATTCGGGATGCTGGCAACACCTGTCCTGCTCGTTTTGGGAGTTCTATTGATAAGTATTTTCCCGAACTGGTTCAGCCGTCATTTGCTTCAGCCAGCAGCGAATGCTGTATATGGAGAGACAATGAAAGAACATTCCATCCATTTCTGGCATGGTTTTGTGCCACCATTTATCATGTCTCTGATCGTGGTTGTATTAGGTATCGTATTTTATGTCACCCGGAAATATTGGATGGCTCTATACAACATCCTGCCAGGAAAGTTATCTGGAAATATCGTCTATGCATCGCTTCTGTCAGCTAGTGAAAAACAAACAAAAAGATTGAATGACCGAATCGTAAGTGGCTCTATCCGACAATATAATGCAATCATTATAAGTGTTATCTCGATTGTAACCTTACTGATTTTGTTCGGAACGGACTCCTTTGATTTGCGACATATTGATTCTTCGCCCGTCTCGCTTCCTCAAAGCCTGCCAGAGCTGGCCGTTGCATTTATCATGATCGCTGCAGCCTTTGGAAGCACTGTATCACAGAAAAAACTGACTGCCGTCATCATCTTGGGCGTTGTAGGATACGGGCTGTCCATTTTGTTTGTCTTGTTCCGAGCACCAGATCTTGCACTGACACAGCTTAGTATCGAGACAATCACTGTCGTTCTGTTCTTGCTATGCTTCCGTCATTTACCTGAAATGAGACAAGAAAAAAAAGAAAAGGCATCCAAGAAAATCATCAATATCATCATCGCCTCTCTTTGCGGTCTTATGATGATGCTGGTAGGCTTGGCTGCTTACAGTCAGCGCCTCTTCCCTAGCATCTCGGATTACTTTATCAAGTATTCCTACAAACTGGGAGGCGGCGATAATATCGTCAATGTCATCCTTGTCGATTTCCGTGGATTGGATACATTATTTGAAATCACTGTACTGGCTATTGCTGCTTTGGGAATCTTTTCCCTGATCAAACTGCGTCAAAAAGGAGGGGATCGCTGATGGAAATTATCATGATTGTACTTGCCGGCATCCTCTTCGGATTTGCGGTTTACAACATGTTGCAGAAGCAGCTCCTCCGAATCATCATCGGGACTGCCCTTCTGTCACACGCTGCCCACCTGTTCATCTTGACGATGGGCAAGTTGAAGCGTGGTGCCGCTCCTGTTCTTACTGATGGGACGGAGAATTATACCGATCCGCTGCCGCAAGCACTGATACTGACGTCCATCGTTATCAGTTTTGGTGTCACCAGCCTGCTTCTTGTCCTGGCTTATCGGGCAGTAAAAACGAACGGCACGGATAATATGGAAGAATTAAGAGGTAATGATCATGACTAATTTTGCTATTTTACCAATATTGATTCCATTCTTAGCTGGTATACTCCTGGCATTCATCCATAACCGGATTCTGCTCACAAGACGATTGGCAATGCTTCTTGCAATCGTCCATCTGATCACAATGGGATTGCTTCTTTACAGAGTCCTACTTGATGGCAGTATTGTTCTGGAAGCAGGAGATTGGATCGCTCCATACGGTATCATCCTTGTACTGGATCCTTTGAGTACTTTACTTGTTCTGACCACTTCCATCATTCTTCTAGCTGTCGTCTGGTATGCACCAGCGTCCGTTTCGGAGGAACAGGAAGGCTTCTATTTTTATACCTTTGTATTTTTACTTGTAACGGGGGTATCAGGTGCTTTTGTAACAGGGGATTTGTTCAACCTGTTCGTATTCTTTGAAGTCCTGCTGATGGCATCTTATGCCTTGATTACACATGGAGGAAAGAAAGTACAGCTGCGTGAATCTATCAAGTACGTCCTGATCAATTTGTTTTCTTCCATGTTATTTGTTACCGCTGTTTCCTACATATATGCTGTGCTGGGTACAGTGAATATGGCGCAGCTGGCTGAACGGGCAGCTGCCTCTGATCAGCCAGGCATAATCACGACGGTTGCCATACTGCTGTTCTTTGTCTTTGCGACCAAGGGTGCTGCATTTCCGCTCTATTACTGGATGCCGCACTCCTACATCGTTCCAAACCCAGTCGTGTCAGCTTTATTTGGAGCACTTTTAACGAAGGTCGGTGTGTATTCCCTCATCCGTACATTTACGCTCATCTTCCATCAGCAGCCTGAAATAATGGATCAGCTGTTCATATGGGTCGGAAATCTGACTATGCTGCTCGGCGTAATTGGGGCCTTGGCATCCCGTAATATCAAATTGATTGTTGCTTATAATATCATTCCTGCTATCGGGTTCATGCTGGTTGGAATCGGGATTTTCAATCATGATGGTCTGAGCGGAAGCATCTATTATTTGCTGCAGGATATGATTATAAAGGCAGCGCTATTCCTGCTGGCTGGTACGATTGCAGCAGCCGCCGGCACCTCGGACATCAATAAAATGGGCGGAATGATCCGTTCACACCCTGTCCTTGGCTGGATGTTCTTCCTTGCCGGTCTTGTACTCGCAGGTGTTCCGCCATTCAGCGGGTTCATCGGAAAGCTGCTTTTGGTAAGAGGTGCCTTCGAAAAAGGCGAAACAGTTACTGTTGTCATTATGCTTCTCACGAGCTTACTTATATTGCTTTCGATCGTTAGAGCTTTTATCTCCATTTTCTGGGGGGAAGGCGAAGCAAAAACAAAACAAACACGTCACAGTACACGTCGGCTATTGCCAGCTGGATTTTTGATGCTATTCACTGTATTCCTAGGTGTTGGAGCAGAAGCAATTCTGCCGACCGTTCAGCTGATTGCCGACTATCTGCTTCATCCACAGGAATATATCGATCTCGTATTGAAGGGGGGACGTTAGATGGCTTTTCAAGTCTGTATAAACCTATTGATTGCCTTCATGTGGATGTTCCTCGGAGAGTCATATAGTATTGCCGGATTCGTAACAGGTTACATCGTTGGTATCGCCTTATTATTCCTGCTGCGCCGCTTCCTTAAAGGTCCGTTCTATTTATGGCGAGGATACAAGATTTTGGTCCTGGCGCTGATTTTTATCAAAGAGCTGATCCTTTCTAATTTCGAAATCACAAAACTTGTCTATGCAAGGCGCCTAGATATAAACCCCGGTATCTTTACACTCGAGACAGAACTAAAAACAGATTGGGAAATTACCTTATTAGCAACTCTGATTACACTAACTCCCGGAACTGTCACCATGGCCGTTTCACCTGATAAAAAGGAGCTCTATATCCATGCCATGGATATCGTTGACATGAAAGACGCTGTGCATGCCATCAAAAATAGCTTTGAGAAGCACATCATGGAGGTGACACGATGAGCGCACTGCAAAATAATTTTGCTGATATTATTCAGATAGTCTCTATCATTTGCCTGATAGCTCTAAGTGTCTCTATCCTCTTATTAATCATTCGTGTAATGAAAGGACCGACAAATGCTGACCGTGCAGTCGCTTTGGATGCCATAGGTGTAAATATAATGGCTTTCGCTTCCTTGCTTGCTATCATCCTAATTACACCTAACTTCAATGATATCGTATTGTTGATCGGAATCCTGCTATTTATAGGAACAGTAGCAATTGCAATCTATTTGGAAAAGGGTGATTTAATTGATACAGAAGACGATTGAAATCATCCTGAATATCTTTGTAATCGTATTTCTGTCAGGCGGTACATTTATCATGTTCACGGCATCTGTAGGTATTCTGCGCTTCCCTGATATTTATACAAGGCTTCACGCAGCGAGTAAAGGTTCTACACTGGGTGTTGCCGGAATTCTTATCGGTGCTTTTATCTTCCACTACACCGAGTACGGAATCATAAGCGGAAAATTAATCCTTGGTGTTCTGTTCATCTTTCTCACAGCCCCTGTCGCAAGTCATCTGATATCCAGAGCTGCTCACCTTCGCGGAGCAAAACCATACGGAACGTTGAAGGATCAATACCAGGAAGCAATCGATAGAGAGAAGCGAAGACAAAAACAACAACGAAAATCGAAGTGAATGCCCTTGGGCATTCACTTTTTCTTTTTCTTCTGGACAGACACGTTCAGAGACTCCTTCACATAAAGTGAGTGTATAGGCAATCTTTGAGAGTGTACAGGAGGTGCAATGAAGTGAGTATTATTGGTGCTATCGGACTTCTAGTAAAGGAAGCAATGTTTTTCGTTTCCTATGTAAAGAACCATGCATTCCCTCAGCCTCTCCCACCCGAGGAAGAAGCATTGCATATCGAAAGGATGCAGCAAGGGGATGAAACAAGCCGTAACAAGTTAATTGAACATAACCTGCGTCTGGTTGCTCACATCGTAAAGAAATTCGAAAACACTGGCGAAGATTCGGAGGATCTCATTTCCATCGGTACAATCGGACTGATTAAAGGAATCGAAAGCTATTCGAGTGATAAAGGCACAAAACTCGCTACATACGCAGCTAGGTGTATCGAAAATGAAATCCTTATGCATCTACGGGCCTTGAAGAAGACCAAGAAGGATATTTCCCTGCATGATCCCATAGGTCAGGATAAAGAAGGTAACGAAATCAGCCTTATCGACATTCTCCAAGCAGACAATGAAGATATCATTGAGTATATCCAGTTGAATATGGAAGTCGAGAAGATAAAGGAATATATCGGTATCCTGGATGGACGTGAAAAAGAAGTAATAGTCAGTCGCTATGGACTTAATAACGAAGAAGATATGACACAGCGTGAAATTGCAAAAAAATTAAATATTTCCCGCAGCTACGTTTCCCGCATCGAAAAACGTGCACTGATGAAAATTTTCCATGAATACTACCGACAGCATCGCACATAAAAGCATATGCTATCTGTACCTTACTATTCTGTTAAGAAGGAGGTTACCAATATGTATGCGAACAGCTACTCACCCAGTCATTATCAGCAGCGAACAAGCACCGGCGTGCTTATTGCTGCCTTCCTTGTCCTGCTTATTGTAGGAGGAGCTTATGCTTGGGAGAATATATGGGATTAAAAAACACTCCGGTTTTTACCGGAGTGTTTAGCTTTCTAATTGTTTTTTCCATCTTTCTATTGCAAACCAGATCAGTATGCTTGTAATTACGCATCCGCCAGTCATAGCAAACAGGATATCTGCTTTGTCTGTAGGTGCCAAATAAACATTGATAACCGAACCAATGTATAAATAACTGCCAAGAATCAGAAGCGCCAATGCAAAACGACGATAATCTGCAATCTTGTCAATCAACTGCTGTTGTCTTTTATTCATCTTGTCGCCTCCTCTTCCAATCTAGCAACATTGTAACACAAAAAAAGACAGCAATTACCTGGTAATTGCTGTCATAAGTGTTAGTAGCGTTCAACCATTTTCATGATCAATGTCGCTGCATTGCGAGCAGCTTGGTCAAGGAAAGCATCAAATGATACAGACGATTCCTTGCCTGCAATATCAGACAACGCCCGTACAATGACAAAAGGTGTTCCATAGTGATACGACACCTGAGCCACTGCAGCAGCCTCCATCTCCGCTGCCAGCATAGCTGGGAACTTGTCCCGGACAAATGCTACACGTTCTGGATCAGACATAAAACTATCACCGGTCGCAATAAGACCGATTTCAGCGTTCGTATCAGGGAATTGATCAATAACACTCTTGGCTAGCTGAACCAGCTCCTGATCTGCCTGGAAAGCTGGCGGCATTTGCGGTACTTGACCATAAACATAGTCGAATGCTGTTACGTCCACGTCATGGTGAACGACCGAATCAGAGATGACAATATCCCCTACTTCCAGATTCGAAGCAAATCCGCCCGCTGAACCAGTGTTGATGATTGCTTCCGGTGCATATCGTTCAATCAGCATAGATGCAGCGAGTGCTGCATTCACTTTTCCGATTCCCGATTTAAGCAGGACAACTGGTTTATCAGATAGTGTGCCTTCTGTAATTTCATACCCTGCTACAATGACCTCTTTTTTGTATGCCATTGTTTCTTTCAGTAATGCTACTTCTTCATCCATTGCTCCAATGATCCCGATTGTCATTCTGCCTGCTCCTTTAACTCTTCCTATCGTTTTCTTTCAGTACTTCCACTTTTGTTGCCTGCCAGCCTTTTCCATCCACCCAGCTGGCAAATACACGGAATGTCTCTTCTGAATCAGTTGCAGAGACTGTTGCAATGACATCATTACCGCCATTGCCGTTGTTCTCTACCCACCAAGCTGTCATCGAGGCTGGATCCAATCCAACTGCTCCTCCAACGGCCTGCATCATTTCATTCCAGTCCTGCGTGCCTTTTTCAAAGGTTGTCGTATGAGTCCCGGACTGCTCGGTGCCTACCGGCTCCCAGTCCTTCGAATACGCTTCCTTCACATTATCATCTGAAGGTTCAGCTTCTTTTTTGTCTTCCTTTTCTTTCTCATCGTCATCCTGCTTCTCTTCATCAGCTTTCTCTGTATCTTCGCCATTGCTAGAATCGTTATTGCCTTGGAGTTGTTCTGCGATGGATTTTTGATTCTGTTCGTCAGCTGTTTGATTTTCCATTGCCGGTTTATCATTCAAAACTGCTACGAGCAGCACGACGACTAGGGCGACACCAGCAATTGCCAGGACAACACTAAGCCACTTCCTAGGTTTTCTGCGTCTGTTTCTATTATTCAATCTGGAAAAATCCTGATTATCATCCGCCATGCTCATCCCTCCTCATTGGTCTCTATTATACTATGAACTGAGGCGAAGCCAAAGTCATATTATAAGCTCTTTTTCTTTTGATGATTTTGTTGAAGCATCTCTAATTTTGACATACCGGAAGGATTCTGTGCATATATATCTAACTATATAAATTAGAAAAGCAGGTAGGACTACTTTGATCAGTCATCATGATTCCTGTGGAAGAGGAGGAAGATAAACGTGATGAAAGTGACAAGAATGGATACGAACCTTTGGGGGCACGAATCGTTCGAGTATGTCGGCTACGACAAGGAAGCCGAGACCTTCTCTATCTTCTTACCGGAAGAATGCTGTTTGTCTTTCACTAGTGTGAAAGAACAAGTTGTCTTTTCATTTCTGCTGGCACTCGACAAAGAAAGTTTTATCCTGCAAAAGCTTATACCCTTTTTCCCGTTCGAGAAATCATCTGCAGAGTCAATTCATCAGGCTCAATAATAAAAGCTGCTTCCATATCATTCGGAAGCAGCTTTTGTTTTATGTCTATTCTACTTTAGTAATTTTGACTTGAATGTCGCCACCTGGTGTGGAGACACTTAATTCTTCACCGACTTCATGGCCAATCAGGCTTTTTGCAATCGGAGAATCGTTTGAGATTTTACCTTCGAACGGATCTGCTTCTGCACTTCCGACGATAGTATAGCTTTCTTCTTCCCCGTCAGGCAGTTCGATGAAGGTAACTGTTTTACCCATTCCAACCATATCAGGATTATCTGTATCACTTTCGATAATCACTGCATTGCGGATCATGTTTTCTGTTGTAGCGATTTTGGATTCGACGAATGCTTGCTCGTCTTTTGCCGCATCATATTCGGAGTTCTCGGACAAGTCACCGAAGCCTCGCGCGATTTTAATACGCTCGACAACCTCTTGACGACGAGTTGTTTTTAGATACTCCAACTCCTCCTCAAGCTTCGCCAAACCTTCATTTGTCATGTAATATTGTTTTTCTGTAGCCAATTCAACCACCCCTTGAGCTCTAAAAGATTCTTTCCCTTTGCTTCACTTCTATAGCGTTTTCATGCATATTCCATACTATGGCAGATTCCTGCCGAAAATTCAATACTTATCTGTACGAGTCACGTAGTGCGGCCGGAGAGAATCGTTTCGATCTTCGCAGACATCAAATCGATGGCTACGTGGTTTTCTCCGCCTTCTGGAATGATAATATCTGCATACCGCTTTGTTGGTTCGATGAATTGCAAATGCATCGGACGTACTACATTCACATACTGCTCGATAACTGAATCAATTGTCCGTCCGCGTTCCTTAATATCACGCAGCAAACGGCGGATAATCCGTAGATCTGCATCTGTATCAACGAACACCTTTATATCCATCATATCACGCAGTCGCTCGTCCTCGAGGATCAGTATTCCTTCCAGAATGATAACGTCCTTCGGTTCAACTGGTATTGTCTCTTCAGAACGTGTATGGATCTTGTAATCATAGATCGGCTTCTCTATCGCCTGCTGCTCACCAAGTGCCTGTAAATGCTGCATTAGCAATTCATTATCGAAGGCGAATGGATGATCATAGTTCGTATTGAGACGTTTTTCGAACGGAAGATGAGATTGATCTTTGTAATACGAGTCTTGCTCGATCACTAGAATTGTCTTATCTGTAAACCGTTTGTAGATGGATCTTGTAACAGACGTCTTCCCTGATCCGGATCCTCCTGCAACACCGATAATGATAGGTTTCTTTGCCATTGCTCCTACTCCTCTTCCTACTGCCTCGTTCATTTCTTCTTCACACTGACAGCTACTCCATCGCCTACCGGCAGGATCGTCGTGTGGAACGCTTCATGCTGGAATAACCAGTCGTTATATTTTCGGATCTTCTTTGCGATATTAGCTTTGCGTGGTGTAGCTTCACTATCGTCCGCCACATACCCTTTGAATAGAACATTGTCACTGACAATGACACCTCGCTCACTGAGCATCTCGCTATAAGCTTCGAAGAAACGTTGATATTGCCCTTTGGCTGCATCGATGAAGACAAAATCGTACGGGGCATGCGCTTTTATTTTGTCTTCCAAATCGAATGCATCGCCTTTAAGGATCAAAATATCATCCTGAGCGCCTTGCGCTTGGATATGGGTGACGGCCTGATCGTAACGTACGTCATCACGTTCGACGGTCACGATGCTGACATCTGGTTTCGCGTGACGCATCATTAGAGCTGAATACCCGATTGCTGTCCCGATTTCCAATATTTTGTCTGGCTGATGAAGCCGAATCAGCTGCATCAAAAATTGTATCCCAAGCGGCTCCATTATCGGTACACGGTCTTCTGCAGCAAGCTCCTCCAATTTCTTAGCCCATTCAGGAGAAGACTCCACATACTCCTCCAAGTAACCCATTATTGCTTGTAACATATTAATTCCTCACTTTACCTGCTTACTCATCCAAGTGCATATGCTTCTCAATCAATTCTTCATGTTCATCGAATGTCCGTGCATAATAAATTTCTCCATCGTCCCCGGCGAGGAAATACAAATAATCGGATTCTTCCGGCTGGACCACGGCTTCGAGCGCATTCTCTGAGAAGTTGCTTATCGGGCCGACAGGAAGCCCTTTTATTTGATATGTATTGTAAGGTGAATCCACTTCCAAATCCTTGTAATACACGCGAGATTTATGCTCTCCTAATGCATACAGCACAGTAGGATCCGTCTGCAGCCTCATATCGTCTGCCAGACGGTTATAAAAGATTCCGGCAATCTTTTTCCGCTCATCTTCATTCCTTGCTTCGTTCTCGACAAGCGAAGCGAATGTCAACGCTTCATGCACGCTCAATTCCTTTTGTTTGAATCCATCCAAATATGGTGAAATAATCTGCTGAGACTTATCCAGCATCATATGAACCACCTTATCTACAGTGATGTCATCAGAGGATGTAAAGTTATAAGTAGCCGCAAATAAGTATCCTTCAAGCGGATAACGTATATCTTTATTCAAAATATCCTCCGTCAGAAAATCCGGATATTCACTAATGAGCTGTTTGATATAAGCTTCATCTTTCATCTTATCCAGGAAAGCCTGCTGGTCTATTCCTAATGACCCAGACAGGATTACGCTGATCTCCTCGATATCGGATCCTTCCGGAACTGCAGCAGATGCAGAGGGGGTATTCCCCGCCTCTGGATCGTTCAATTCATCGACGACCTGCTGCATGGACATGGAAGGGGAAAGCTCATAGTTTCCCGCGCGGAAGTTGGCTTCACCAGAAAACTTCACATACAGCCTGAAGATGAAAGCATTTTTAATCAGACCTTGCTCCTCCAGGGATTTACCGATTGAGCTAGCAGTAGCTCCCATAGGAACTTCGACAACCTGTGTTGTATCATTGTCTGAATCGACAGCTTTCATACTGGCATTCACGTAGATAAAGGTTCCGAGTGCACCAATCAATAGAAGTACGATTATTACGGATATGATCATTAAAACTATTTTCCGCACGACGCTTGCTTCCTCCATTCTTCTGTCCCGATTCTGTTGAAAAAGATCATCATTCGAGGCAGTCAAGCTATCTTTCCTCCTTTATCCGCCTTATTATACAACAAACGTCAAGCGGGTCTCCACCCGTCCGACAATTTATGCGGATAAAGCTGCAAGAAAAAATCCTCTCTGCCTTATCGGAAAGAGAGGACTGCCTATTACAAATTAGATGCCGTCTTCCTCATCAGTAAGTGTATTCAGCATTTCTTCGACCATTTCCCATTCTTCCTCTGTGTCGATCTGGAATAATGTCAGATCCTTGTCATCGCCTTTTTCTTCGTAGCGGAAAGCGAACACTTCGACTTCATCGTCCGCATCAGCTTGTTCAGCCGGTACGACCGCAATATATGAGTGTCCTGTTTCATCCACGTCAAAATTGAACAAGACTTCGAATAAATGTTCTTCCCCGTTTTCGTCCGGGATGATGATACGTTCTTTTTCTTCCAATGCCATTTGGCTACACTCCTTATTGTTTCGAATCCAGAAAGCCCTGAAGAATCATGACTGCTGCCATCTTATCGATTACTTTCTTGCGTTTTTTACGGCTGAGGTCGGCTTCAAGCAGTACTCGTTCTGCTGCCATCGTCGTCAGACGCTCGTCCCAAAGCACTGTTTCGATCTTGAATTCCTCATTGATCCATTGGGAGAAGACTTGTGAAGCCTCTCCCCTGGGACCGATTGTACCATTCATGTTCTTCGGCAAGCCAATGACAGCTCTCTGTACACCATGCTGCTGAATGATCTGCTCCAATTCATTCTTTGCTGTTTCAAAATCTGCTTCATTCCAATGTATTGTAGTCAGACCCTGGGCCGTCCAGCCAAGTCCATCGCTGATTGCCACACCGATCGTTTTCGATCCGACATCCAATCCCATCGTCTTTAGTATGTCAGTCATGATTTATTCTGTTCCAAATAAAATTTTACCAGTTGCTCCACAATCTCATCCCGCTCCATGCGGCGGATCAGGTTTCTGGCATCTTTATGCCGGGGAATATAAGCTGGGTCCCCAGACAGCAGATAGCCGACAATCTGATTAATCGGATTGTATCCTTTTTCCCGCAATGCTTCGTATACGGACATTAGTACTTCCCGGACATTCTCGTCCATCGGTTCTTCCGGAAAGTTGAATTTCATCGTTTTATCCATCGAACTCAAGTGAAGCCACCTCGCTTAAATTGCCAGTCTTTTTTTCAGTATATACTTTTCTGTCGGATTTGGAAAATCAAAGCTGCTCTTCGACATAAACTGCCGCATATGCAAGTGCATCCGGAACCTGCTCCGGATTCTTACCGCCAGCCTGCGCCATATCCGGACGGCCGCCACCACCGCCGCCGCAGCGTTTGGCAGTTTCTTTAATCAGGTTACCTGCATGCAGACCGCGTCCGATCAAGTCCTTGGATACACCAGCAGCTAGCTGTACCTTGCCTTCAGCTGTTGCTGCCAGAAGGATAACACCGCTATCAAGCTTTTGTTTCAGATCATCGACCATACCGCGTAGCTGGTTCATATCTGCTACATCCACTTGTTCTGCAAGCACTTTAACACCTTTTACTTCTTTTACTTTATCCAATATGTTGCCAGCTTCGAGCTGGGACAGTTTGCTGCGCAGGCTGTCGCGCTCACGCTGAACTTCCTTAAGATCCGCGAATAACGCTTCAATTCGGGAAGGTACTTGTTCGTTTGATGTTTTTAGTTCTGCTGCAGCTTGTGAAAGAATCTGCTGCTGCTGCTGCGTGAACCGGTAAGCTTCTTTTGAAGTGACTGCCTCGATTCGGCGCGTGCCAGCACCAATACCGCTTTCGGAAACAATCTTGAATAGGCCGATTTGGGACGTGTTTCGAACATGCACACCGCCACATAGCTCCAGGCTGTAATCACCGATTTGAACAACTCGTACAACATCACCGTATTTCTCACCGAACAGCGCCATCGCGCCCATCTCTTTCGCATCGCTTAAGCTTTGATAAGATGTGCTGACAGCAAGCTCATCCCAGATTTTTTCGTTGACGGTTTCCTCTATCTTTTCCAATTCTTCTTTTGTTACCGCATTGAAATGAGAGAAGTCGAATCGAAGACGATCAGGCGCAACTAAAGATCCTGCCTGATTGACATGTGTACCTAATACATCCTTTAGAGCCTGATGCAATAGATGCGTCGCAGTATGGTTCTTTACTACGTGCTGACGTCTGCTTGTATCAACCTTTGCATGGACGATTTCCTTCACTTGAATCTGTCCTTGCTTCACAACTGCTTGATGCAGATTTTGTCCTTTTGGCGCTTTCTTGACTGCTTGTACGAATACTGTCGCTGTCTCCGTCGTCACCCAGCCCTCATCGGCTACTTGCCCGCCGCTTTCTGCGTAGAATGGCGTTTCTTCCAGGATGAAGAAAATTTCGTCTCCCTCAACCGCTACATCAGCAAGCTGCTTATCTTTTACGATCGCAAGGATAGCTGTATCTGTTTCTGTACGATCATAACCGACATAGGTGCTTTCTGCTTCCACTTCCTGCAAAACGCTATCCTGCACGTGCATGCTGTTCACTTTCTGGCGTGCATCACGCGCACGTTCACGCTGCTGCTTCATTTCTTCTTCGAAACCTGCTTCATCGATTGTGAAGCCTTCTTCACTGACATATTCCTCTGTCAGCTCTTTCGGGAAGCCATACGTATCATAGAGACGGAATACTTCGGTTCCAGGGAAGACATTGCTACCTTTCTCCTTTTCTTCTGCTACGATCCGGTTCAGGATAGTCAGACCATCCGCAAGCGTTTCATGGAAACGCTCTTCTTCTGTCTGAATGACTGTCTCGATAAATTCACGTTTTTCGAGTATTTGCGGGTAGAAGGCATCCATGATATCACCAACGACCGGTACTAGCTGTTTCATGAACGGCTTTTCAATACCAATGTTCTTTGCATAGCGTACTGCGCGACGGATCAGACGGCGGAGTACATAGCCGCGGCCTTCGTTGGAAGGAAGCGCGCCATCACTGATAGCGAAGGATACAGTACGGATATGATCGGCAATAACTTTGAATGCCGTATCGTCTGCTGCTGTCTCACCATACGCTTTTGTCGCAAACGTCGCTGTCTTCTCGATGATTGGCATGAAAAGATCTGTTTCGAAGTTCGTTTTCGTATCCTGAATGACACAAACCATACGCTCCAGTCCCATCCCTGTATCGATGTTCTGTTTCGGAAGCGGTGTGTATGTGTGATCCGGATTATGATTGAATTGACTGAATACAAGGTTCCAGATTTCCAGATAGCGCTCGTTTTCACCGCCTGGATAAAGCTCTGGATCAGATGAATCGTTGCCGTATTCTTCTCCGCGATCATAGAAAATCTCAGAGTTCGGACCACTCGGGCCTTCTCCGATGTCCCAGAAGTTTTCTTCTGTACGGATGATTCGCTCTTCCGGCAATTTAACAAGATCACGCCACATTTGATACGCTTCTTCATCTTCCGGATGAACCGTTACAGATAGACGTTCCGGATCAAAACCAATCCACTTTTTATCTGTTAGGAACTCCCATGCCCAAAGGATTGCTTCCTTCTTGAAATAGTCTCCGATCGAGAAGTTTCCAAGCATTTCGAAAAACGTATGATGGCGGGCAGTGAAGCCTACATTCTCAATATCATTTGTACGGATGCTTTTCTGTGCATTCACGATACGCGGATTCTCTGGCACAACTCGCCCATCAAAATATTTCTTCAGCGTTGCAACGCCACTGTTGATCCATAGCAACGAAGGATCTTCTATCGGCACAAGTGAAGCACTTGGCTCGACACTATGTCCTTTCTCCTTGAAGAAATCGAGGAATTTCTGTCTTACTTCAGCAGACGTTAATCTTTCCATAAAAATGCCTCCTTTATTATGTAAACACACAAAAAACTCCCGATCCTGCCATATGCAGGGACGAGAGTATGATCGCGGTACCACCCTGATTATAGACCGGAAAATGGTCTATCACCTTTAGACGCGGATAACGGTGCGCAGCCGATAAGGATTAACTTAGAGCTCCGGTATAGCTTTCCATCACACTTTTATGGAGATTCTTCCAGCCAAGGAATCTCCTCTCTTAATAAAAGGACGTCATGTACTTGTACCTTCATCGCTTTTCGCTATAAATCTAAGCGTTAGTATAGATAAAAAAGCGGATTTTGTCAAACATCCGTCTCCTTTGCTGTATCCAGGCAGGCTTTGATTATCGTCAGACAAGGAACAGCAGCGATCATACCGATTATACCCCCAAGTTCCCCGCCGACAAGTAAAGCAAAAATGATCAGAAGCGGATGGATATGGATGCTTTTTCCGACGATGAAGGGAGAAAGCAGGTTCCCTTCAATCAATTGAATGATAAAAACCATTATTCCAGCAAGGAGAGCCGTTTTCGGGCTGATAGTTATTCCGACGAGTATAGCAGGAACTGCCCCAATGATCGGACCGAAGTATGGGATGATGTTCGTTGCTCCTACCAATAAAGCGAGCACCAAGGAATATGGCAGTTTGATCAGCGTGAATGCAGTCCAAGTCAGAAGACTGACAATGCAGCTCACAAGCAGGACTCCGCGAATATAGTAGCCTAGATTATTATCTATACGCAGCACTAAGCCTTTAACTCTGCTGCGGTAACGGCGTGGCAGAAGCGAGAGACCAGCATTGCCTATTTTATCCGTATCTTTCAGCATATAAAATACGATGACTGGTGTAACGACAAGAAAAATGACTACTTGCGGCAGCTTATTCCATATATGCAAGAGATCTTTTAGAAACCCTTCTGCGCGCTGTTCCAAGCCACGTAAAACAGCGTCCATTTGATCATGCACAGTTTCCGGCAGGAACGCTGTCCGTTCATACATGAATTGCACATAATGATCATAGCGCTGTGTCAATGCCGGCAAATTATGACTGAATTCCTTTACCTGACTGATCAATACCGGGAAGCCTTTGTACAGCAGGAATCCTGTAAGACCAAAAAACAGCGTATATATAACCAAAATGGACAGCCAGCGCGGCAGTCGCCACGACGCAAGAAAATCGATGATCGGATGAAGCAAATAAGCAATCAAACCTGCAATGATGAAAGGCAGGAATAGTCCGCCTAAAAACAGGAGGAACGAACGATAAAATGGGTATAGCTTGATCAGCAGAAAACAAAGCAGCAAGGCGACGACTATCGTCACCATCCAAAGAAGAACACGATAAAGACGGGATGCCTCTTTCATATTACTAGAATGATGCGCCGTCGCATTTCCGTTCTTCATCTGTGAACAAATCATCAAGGGAACTCAACGAGCCATCTTCCTCTACTTGATGCAGGGAGAGCATCTCATCTTTATACGACAATTCAATAAAACAGCCCCAGCAATAATATTGTTCCGGTCCTATCTTTCCGATATCTTTGCTGCTGCAATTCGGACATTTCAACATGTTGGATCACTCCAAATCCTTTTTACATGTTAGAATGTCCAATTATTTCCTTGTATATACTACATGAAATCGTATGGAGAGATATCTTCCTGCTCTGCTTCTGCCTCACGCAGCATCCGATCGATGTCATCCCCCGCTTCGTGGAAGCCACCCAGATGTTCCACGAGGGAAGTATAGCGCTGGTTCGTATCTTCTGTTTGAATTCCTTGCAGAAATGCCTGTTTTTCCCCAACTAGAATCAAAGAACGCTGTGCCCTCGTAATCCCGGTGTACAACAGATTTTTGCGGAGCATTCTGCGATATCCTGGCACGACAGGCAAAATAACGATTGGAAATTCACTGCCCTGGGATTTATGGATCGAGATACAATACGCATGCATCAAATTCGATAAATCCTTGCTTTCGTAGACGACTTCCTTCTCCTCGAATGCAACGACAAGCTGCTCCTTCTGCTCGACATTCTCTTCTTCGCGGAACAAAGCGACAACTTCTCCAATGTCTCCATTGAAGACACCTTCCTCCGGATCATTGACAAGCTGGATGACCTTGTCACCCTTTCGGAAAATAACGTCTTTTGCTGCCATCTCCCGCTTCTCCTTGTCCTTGGGATTGACCAGCTGCTGCAGCTGCTTATTCAATTCATGAATACCTGCCTGCGAACGATACATCGGAGCCAGGAGCTGGACATCACGCATATCCCAGCCTTTTTCGACGGCACGGCCAACAATCTGAGTGATGACATCGACCACTTGATGCTCCCGGCAAGGAATGAAGTTGAAATCCTTGTCCTTTTCCAGTTGTTCTTGTGATAATGTCCCGTTCTTGATAGCATGGGCAATCGTGATGATTTTGGAGCCTTCTTTCTGTCGATACACATCTTTGAGCATCACACACGGTACAGCCTCTGAACGAAGTAAATCCGACAGTACCTGCCCAGGACCAACTGAAGGCAACTGATCTTCATCTCCGACAAGCAGTACTTGCATATCATCCGGAATAGCTTTGAACAATCTGTTTGCCAGCCAAATATCGACCATGGAAAATTCATCGACGATCAGCAGCCTTCCAGCTAGCGGATTATCTTCATCCCGCTCGAATGAGTCGTTACCGTCCCAACCCAACAACCGGTGGATCGTGCTGGCCGGAATATTCGTTGACTCATGCATCCGCTTAGCCGCACGTCCGGTTGGAGCAGTCAAGACGAATGGATAACTCTCATCCTTATCTTTATAGTCCTTTGGATCAAGCGAAAGTTCGTGTATTTCCGCATACGCTTTGATGAATCCTTTGATAACCGTCGTTTTACCTGTTCCAGGTCCCCCGGTCAAGATCATCACCTTCGATTGCAGCGCTTGCTCGATTGCTTCGAACTGTTCTTTCCCGTAACTGATCGTTTCCGCTTCCTCAAGCTTGCCAATTATCTTCAGGAGCTCTGCCTGAACAATTTCCGTCTCAGTAACTTTTTCCGATAAGCGCTGCATATGGCTGCAAAAACCAGTTTCCGCAAAGTAAAGCATCGGATGGTAAACACGATCTTCCTGTTTGACAACCTTTTTCTGTGCATGCAAAACACCAAGCTGTTCTTCGATTTGTTCCGCACTAATACCGAATTGCGCACTGCGCAGGAGGACTGCGGCCTGTTTTAGCACTTCATCATTCGGCAAATAAACATGACCTGCCTGCATGCTGTCTTGCAACACCATCAAGCATGCGGCTTGTAGCCGGCTGTCATGGTCCATCGCCAGGTTATTCTTACGAGCAGCTTCATCCGCCCGGTGGAATCCAAATCCCTCAATATCAAATACATATTGGTACGGATCCTTCTCCAATACTTTGATTGCTTCATCCCGGTATACTTTATAGATTTTCTGTGCAAGCTTCAGCCCGATGCCGTACTTCGACAGATGCACCATCACGTGGTCGAAGCCTTGATGTGTACGAAGGTCGTGGAGGAAGCGCTCCTTCTTCTCATCGTTCAGTCCTTGGATACCATCCAGCAAATCCGGATTCGATAGAACATCCGCTATCGTATTTTCACCCAGCTTCGCTACAATTCTCTCCGCAATCCGTTTTCCAATTCCATAAAACAGATCACTGGATAGGTATTGGATGAGCCCGTCCTTCGTTTCGGGTACATACCGCTTGTATTCCGTCACTTCATACTGTTCACCGAATCGTTTATGACTGACCATCGAACCATAAAACAGATAAGGCTCGCCTTGGTCCAGTTCTCCGATATATCCTTTGATGACGATATCCTTTTCTGCGATCGTCTCGTTGGTTTCCAATACCTTGATCCGGATAATGGAAAACTGTTCTTCTTCTTTCCGGAAAATCGTATGCAATAATTCACCTTTCACAAAGCCTTTTGGGCTCTCGGCAGTCTCCCCATATTCCATACGCCTGTGCTCCTTACTCTTCGTTCTCGATTTGCTCCATAATCAGTTCTATTTGCGCCTTTCCGTGCATGGCCATCTCATGATCGGGCTGTGCTTCGAGCGCTTTATCCATATATGCGAGCGCTTGTTCAAACTGCTGCTGATACAGATACGCGACACCTACATTATAAAGGGCATCACTATGCTTTGGACTCCATTCCAGCAGGTCAAGCAGCACTTGTTGTGCGGTATCGATTTCCCCTGCGGTTGCAAGTGCCAATCCGTACTGGAAAACGATAGCAGCATCGCGATCCTCAAGCTCTGCGGCACGCTGCAAATAAGGAAGTGCAAGCTTTTCCTGTCCAGACTGCTGTAAGGACATACCAAGGAGATAATGAACATCCCCTTCATCCAGGCCGAGCTTCACTGCTTCCATCAGTTGCTGAATTGCTTTCTCATACATTTCACCAGTGTAATACATACTCCCCAGACCGTAATAAGCAGTTGCAGCTTTCTCATCAAGCTCAATGGCACGGCGGAAGAAGCGTTCCGCTTTCTCTAAATCATTCATCCGCATCAGCAAATTGCCAAAATTGACATATCCAACTGGATCTTTTGGGTTTTCTTCGATAGCTATATTAAAATGCTTGGCAGCTCCCTCTAAATCCTGCTTCTGCAAAGCTTCTATTCCTGATTTAATATGATCCATTCTTTCACTCCTCTATGTAAGGGAAACCCTTGCCATAAGACAAGGGTTTCTGTTTTAACCGACGTATTCAAGCTGTTGTTCGTTCTTGATGATATCATCGATCGTACCGCCGCCAAGACATACATCCTCATCATAGAAGACGACTGCTTGTCCTGGTGTTATTGCGCGCTGCGGTTCATGGAAATCGACGCGTACTTTGTTTTCACCGATCGGTGTTACCGTCACTTTGCTGTCTTTTTGACGGTAACGGAATTTAGCCGTTACCGTAATCGGTTCTGCTAGTTCTGTTTCGGAAACCCAGCTCATATCAGTAGCAATCAAGGCATCGGAGTACAGACTGTCATGATCGAAGCCTTGTTCTACATAAAGAACGTTTTCTTTCAGGTTCTTTCCGACAACGAACCATGGTTCGCCTTCGCCGCCGATACCAAGACCTTGACGCTGTCCGATTGTATAATACATGAGACCGTCATGTTTCCCTTTCACAACCCCATCCAATGTGGACATGACACCAGGCTGTGCAGGCAGGTACTCGCTTAAGAAGCTTTTGAAATTACGTTCTCCAATGAAGCAGATACCAGTGGAATCTTTCTTCGTCGCAGTTGCAAGATTGTTCTCAGCTGCAATACGGCGCACTTCTTTCTTGTCCATTCCGCCTAGCGGGAACATAACTTTAGAAAGCGTTGATTCTGTCAGCTGGTTTAGGAAATATGTTTGATCCTTGTTTTCATCCATGCCGCGGAGCATGACTGTCTTGCCATCACGCTGTTCTACTTGAGCATAATGACCTGTAGCTAAATAGTCAGCTCCAAGAGACATAGCATGATCCATGAAAGCTTTGAATTTGATTTCTTTGTTGCACATTACATCTGGGTTAGGCGTACGGCCAGCTTTGTATTCATCAAGAAAGTATGTGAATACTTTATCCCAATACTGCTTTTCGAAGTTCACCCCGTAATATGGAATACCAATTTGGTTAGCAACTTTTTTAACATCTTCGAAATCTTCTGTAGCGGTACAGAAGCCATTTTCATCCGTATCATCCCAGTTTTTCATGAAGATGCCGACTACGTCGTACCCTTGCTGTTTGAGCAAAAGGGCAGCAACGGAAGAATCGACACCGCCGCTCATACCGACGACAACACGAATATCTTTGTTTTCTTTCATCTTTGTCACTCCTTTCCTTTTGTTAGACGTTTTATAATAGCAGCGACTGTCTGGGCAGCCTCTGCGACGGATTCAGCTGTGTTGCCATATCCGAAACTGAAACGGATACTGTTTGTAACACGGTCATCTTCACCGTACATCGTTTTCAGAACATGCGACGGATCGACGGAGCCTGCTGTACACGCACTGCCGCTGGATACAGTAACACCGGATAAATCGAAGTTCATCAGCAGAGATTCTACATTCGTCCCCGGAAAACTGATATTGACTATTCCAGCGGAACGCTGACCTGCCTCTCCATTAATGAAAAAGTCGATTCCTGAAAGCTTCAATTCAGAAATGAACGTATCTTGAAGCAGCTGATACGCTGCTTTACGTTCCGTTCTTTTTTGCATTGCCAATTCTGCTGCTTTGCCAAAACCGACGATGGAGGCGACATTTTCTGTTCCCGCACGGCGTTTGCGCTCCTGCTCCCCGCCATAGGTGATTGGCTTGATACGAACACCATCGGCTGCATACAAAGCGCCTATTCCCTTTGGTCCGTTGATTTTATGCGCCGAAACACTCAAAAGATCAACTCCGAGCGTATGGACATCAATCTCCTCGGTTCCATAGGCTTGGACAGCATCTGTATGGAAATAAGCAGGATGGGATTGTAGCAGATCACCAATCGCTTGGATTGGCTGCATGACACCTGTTTCATTATTGATCATCATCACAGAGACAAGTATCGTGTCCGGTCGTAGTGCTGCTTGCAGATCGGCAAGCTTAATTGCTCCAGACGCATCAGCAGGCAGATATGTCACCTCGAAGCCTTGACTTTCCAGATAGTTGGCTGCATGTAGTGTAGCATGATGCTCGATTGCAGTCGTAATAATATGCTTACCTTGTTCACGGCAAGCATTCGCCACACCGATGAGTGCCATATTATCCGCCTCTGTGCCTCCGCTCGTGAAGATGATCTGTTTATCTGTTGCACCGATACTTGCTGCAACCTTCTCACGTGCAACATCCACGATATGGCGTGCTTCCCTTCCGAATGCATGAACACTGGACGGATTGCCGAATGTGCTCTCCATGACCGGAATCATCGCCTGGATGACATCCGGGTGCATTGGAGATGTTGCCGCGTGATCAAGATAGATTGGTTTCATAACTGCTTGCCTCCATTAAATATAGAACATATACGGATCCTGGCTCTCATCATCTCCATGACGGCATAGATCCTCTAAAGTTGTCGTATCCAATACATCCCTGACGGCATCGCGGATGCGCAGCCAAAGCTGCTGCTTAGCCGGCTCCTCCTCTTCGATCCCCTCAACAGGTGTGATCGGACCTTCCAGCGTACGGATGATATCGCCGGCCGTAATCTCTGATGGGGCTGATGCGAGCATATAGCCGCCCTTGGCGCCACGGATACTTTTGACCAGACAGGCATTCCTAAGCGGTGCAGCGAGCTGCTCCAAATAATGCTCGGACAATTTATTTTCAGTCGCAATGGTCTTCAAGGAGACTGGTCCTTCTCCATAATGCTTTCCTAATGCGATCATGATAGTTAATCCATATCGTCCTTTAGTCGATATTTTCATCTCTTAAAACTCCTCATAACTGCCTCAGTAATGTTCGGATTTCAAAACAATAACGATTATTATACCAGAAAATATTATAACATGGATAGCAAGTGGCTTGCATTTTCCCCGGTCGCTGGATACGCTAAGACAAGCAGACACAGGATGGAGGAATAAATATGGCCAGACAACCATTAGCATATCGCATGCGGCCGAAGGATATCAGCCAGATCATCGGCCAAAAACATCTCGTCGGTGAAGGTAAGATGATCCGGCGGATGGTGGAGGCGGACCGTTTGAGTTCGATGATCCTTTACGGTCCTCCAGGTACGGGGAAAACGTCGATGGCCATCGCGCTTGCTTCCAGCGTCCAGATTCGGTACAAGCTGCTGAATGCGGTAGTGGACAAGAAAAAGGATATGGAAATCGCGGTAGAAGAAGCGAAGATGAGCGGCCAGCTCGTTCTCATACTGGATGAAGTTCATCGTCTTGATAAAGCGAAGCAGGATTTCCTTCTTCCGCATGTCGAGAGTAATTTGATTACATTGATCGGGTGCACAACGAGTAATCCCTATCATTCTATAAATCCGGCAATCCGAAGCAGATCTCATCTGTTCGAACTGAACAGTCTGGAACCGGCGGATGTAAAAGAGGCACTCGGGCGCGCAGTGGATGATCCTGACCAAGGGCTTGGCAGCATGCAGCTGGATATAACGAAAGAAGCATTAGAGCATTTTGCAAGTGCATCAGGAGGAGATTTGCGGGCAGCATTGAATGGGCTGGAGCTTGCCGCTTACTCTACACCGGCACAAGATGGGACTGTCCACATTGATTTGGAAGTAGCAGAAGCTTGCATGCAAAAGAAAAGCTTTTCTCATGATAAAGACGGTGATGCCCATTATGATGTACTGAGTGCTTTTCAGAAATCTATTCGCGGCAGCGACGTAAATGCAGCTTTACATTATCTGGCTCGTTTGATTGAAGCAGGAGATCTCGACAGCATCGGCCGCCGGATGATTGTGTGTGCCTATGAAGATATCGGACTCGCCAATCCGCAAGCCGGCCCCAGAGCTTTAGCAGCAGTAGAGGCAGCTGAACGCGTAGGCTTCCCGGAAGCACGTATTCCTTTGGCTAATGCAATCGTAGAACTCTGTTTATCTCCTAAATCAAACAGCGCGTACAAAGGCATCAATGCTGCGCTGTCGGATATACGTTCAGGCAAAGTCGGCGAGGTTCCTGCTCATTTGAAAGATGCCCATTATCAAGGGGCAAAACACATGGGCCGCGGAATCGGATACCAATACCCGCATGATTATCCAGGAGCTTGGGTAGAGCAGCAATACTTACCTGACCTTCTTAAGAACAGAAGGTATTACGAACCAACTGACACCGGTAAGTTTGAACAAGCTCTCAAACAGGTCTATGAACGCGTAACAAAAAGAAAATAAGGTTACAGGTATACGGGCAGCAGTCTGTGGCAACAATGGGGCTAACAGTTTTTATTACTTTCTATGTTTGTAGATTAACAGATAAGAAATGGAGTGTTAGCCCATATGGTTAAAGTAAGACAAGACGCATGGAGTCATGAAGACGACTTATTGCTGGCCGAAACTGTGCTTCGGCATATTCGGGAAGGTAGCACTCAGCTGAAAGCCTTCGATGAAGTCGGAGACAAACTGAATCGCACCTCGGCAGCTTGCGGCTTCCGCTGGAACGCCGAGATTCGCAACCGCTACGAACAGGCTGTTGCTATAGCCAAGCGCCAGCGCAAGGAGAAAAAGCGCGCAGAACAACGAGCGCAGAAACCAGCTGCTGCACCAATTTATCAGCCTGCACCGGTAATGTCTGCAATAGAAACACAACAGGCTTTCCCAATTACAATGGATGAAGAAACAGCCCGTTTCGAAGCAGAGATTGCACAAGAGACATTCATTGTCGGTGAACATACTGAAAGTGAAACCGAAATCGACAGCAGCCAGCAAGCGGATGAGCTGAACCTATCTCAAGTAATCAGCTATTTGCAATCAATGGAGCAAGGTTATCAAACTAGTGAAACGAATCGGCATACCATTCATCAGCTGGAAGCAGAGGCCCATAGTCTCCGACAGGTAAATGCACAGCTTACAGAAGAATGCGAGAGCTTAAAAAATCAGCTGAAAACGATGAAAGCTGATTATCAGGTGCTTATCCAGATCATGGATCGTGCTAGGAAAATGGTTATCTTCGACGACCAAGATTCCTTCGCACCCCCAGCTTTCCGGATGGACAAAAACGGCAACTTGGAACAAGTAGCAAAATAAAAAGCAGCACATACCCCAGTAGGGTGTGTGCTGCTTTGTTCATTTTTTAACGGAAAATAGCAATCCCGATCGTGCCGTCCTATTGAAGTTTTGAACCCGCTCTCCGCAGGTGGGTGCCCTGATTCGCACTTTATGCGTCCACTCTATGGAGGCTTGCATGCCGCACGAAGACTTTCGGACTCCCGTACTTCATTGTAATCGGTCAAAACATATGAAGAACGTACACATCAGGATTGCTATTTGTTTATGGAACTATATTAGCATGGATAAACAGAGTTTTCAACTGGAAAGTCTGCCTATTATGCTTCCTGCCCTGCTGATTTTTTTTGGATATCCAAATACAGTTCATCCAGCTGCTTTTTGCTTACTGGATCTGGAGCATCTGTCAATGGATCGGTCGCAGAAGCAGTTTTCGGGAATAGGATTGTATCCCGAAGGTTCGTGCTGTTGGATAGCAGCATGATGAAACGGTCATAACCAAGTGCAATTCCGCCGTGCGGAGGAGCTCCTGATTCCAAAGCATCCAGCAGGAATCCGAATTGTTCCTGTGCTTCTTCCTTCGTGAAGCCAAGAACCTCGAACATCCGGTTTTGCAGATCCATTTGGTAGATACGCTGCGAGCCGCCTCCCAGTTCATAGCCATTAAGGACAATGTCATACGCTTCTGCTTTGACAGAAGAAGGATCTGTTTCCAGCTTATCGATATCTGCTGCCGCTGGCATCGTGAATGGATGATGTGCTGCATAATAACGGCCTTCTTCTTCGTCGTATTCGAATAAAGGCCAATCTGTCACCCAAAGGAAGTTGAACTTAGTTTCATCGATAAGTCCAAGCTCACGACCAAGTTTATTCCGTAATGCTCCTAAGCTATCAAAGACTACTTTCGTCTTATCTGCAACAAATACCAGCAAGTCGCCCGCTTCAGCAGAAAGAACCTCTTTCAGCTGGCTCTGAACAGTTTCGTCAAGGAATTTCGCAATTGGTCCTTTCAAAGAACCGTCGGCTTCTGCTTTGACCCATGCAAGTCCTTTCGCACCATATATCTTAACAAAGTCAGTCAACGCATCGATATCTTTACGAGAGAAGTTCGCCGCCTGTCCTTTCACGTTGATTGCACTGACGCGGCCGCCGTTTTGGATTGCATCTTGGAATACTTTGAAGTCAGCAGACTTCACTGCTTCTCGTACATCTACCAATTCAAGCCCAAAACGTGTATCTGGCTTATCAGAACCGAAGCGTTCCATTGCTTCTGCGTAAGGCAGGCGCGGGAATGGCACTTGAACTTCAACGTCCTTCACTTCTTTCATGACACGCTTCATCATACGTTCTGTCATGCCGATGATATCTTCTGTGGACATGAACGAAGTCTCGATATCGATTTGAGTGAACTCCGGCTGACGGTCCGCACGCAAATCTTCATCACGGAAACAGCGAGCGATCTGATAATACTTCTCGAAGCCTGAAATCATGAGCAGCTGTTTGAATAACTGCGGAGATTGCGGAAGCGCATAGAACTCACCTGGGTGCACACGGCTTGGTACAAGATAGTCGCGCGCTCCTTCTGGTGTGCTTTTTGTCAGCATCGGCGTTTCCATCTCGTAGAATTCTTCCTCGTTCAAGAAATTGCGGATCGCTTGCGTTGCCTGATGGCGAAGACGGAATGTCTCCTGCAGCGGTTTTCTCCGCAAATCCAGATAGCGGTATTTCAAGCGGACATCCTCGGATGCATCCACATCATCCTCGATTTGGAATGCCGGACTCTTCGCTTTGTTCAAGATACTGATTTCTTCTGCAACAACTTCGATTTCTCCAGTTGCCATATTTGGATTTTTTGTAGCATCTTCGCGCTCTACAACTTTACCAGTAACACTCACAACGAATTCAGAGCGGATTTGTTCAGCAGTTTCTAATGCTTCTTTGGATACATCAGGGTTGAAAACGACTTGCACGATTCCGGAACGATCCCGGATATCAGCAAAAATCAATCCGCCCAGGTCACGCCGTTTCTGTACCCACCCTTTGATTGTTACTGTCTCGCCTGCATGGCTCGTTCGCAGCAGGCCTGCCTTTTGTCTTTCACTCATCCGCTTTTCCTCCATCCAGCTGTTGTTTGATTGTATCAACAGCTTCCTTGATTGCTACTTCAGTCTGCTGTCCTTCCTGCATATTACGCAAGGAGATGACGCCTTTTTCGAGCTCATCTTCACCGAGAACAACAACAAACTTCGCCTGCTGGCGATCAGCAGCTTTGAACTGGCCCTTCATTTTCTTGCCAAGGTAATCCTTATCTGTTGTCACACCAGCTAAGCGCAGCTGATATGTCAGTCTTGCTGCTTCTTTTTGGACAGCTTCTTCACCAAGTGCTACGACGTAAACATCTGTTCCAGTCTTAACAGGCAATTCGATACCTTCTGCCTCTAATGCAAACAATAGACGTTCAATACTTAGTGCATAGCCGATACCTGGTGTGGATGGACCGCCAACTTCTTCGACAAGACCATTATAACGGCCACCGCCCGTAAGCGTCGTAAGGGCACCGAAGCCTTCTGCATTACTCATGATTTCAAATGCTGTATGGTTGTAATAATCCAGGCCTCTGACAAGATTCGGATCTACTTCATAAGGAATGCCGATTGCATCCAAGTTTGCTTTAACAGCGTCAAAGTATGCTTTGGATTCGTCATTAAGAAAATCATGGATGGATGGTGCGCTTTTTACTTTCGGGTGCTCCCGATCCTTCTTACAATCAAGAATACGCAATGGGTTCTTTACCAGGCGATTCTGACAGTCACTGCAGAGCTCTTCTTTGACAGGTGTGAAATGATCAATCAAAGCTGTGCGGTGTGCATCACGGCTTTCTTTGTCTCCGAGCGTGTTGATGATCAGTTTCAATGATTTCAAACCTAACTGCTGATAGCCGCTCATAGCCAAGCTGATTACTTCCGCATCGATTGCCGGATCTTCACTTCCCAAGGCTTCGACGCCGAATTGAACGAACTGGCGCATGCGACCTTGCTGCGGTCGCTCGTAGCGGAACATCGGTCCATAATAAAATAGCTTCGTCGGTTGTTCCGGCTGACCGTATAGCTTGTTTTGCACAAAAGCGCGAACGACGGATGCCGTTCCTTCTGGTCTAAGCGTCAAGCTGCGGTCCCCTTTATCCTTGAATGTGTACATTTCTTTCTGAACAATATCCGTTGTTTCCCCTACACCGCGAAGGAACAACTCCGTGTGTTCGAAAATCGGCACCCTGATTTCTTTGTAGTTGAATCTGCTTGCCAGATCTGTCAGTACTTTTTCAGCATACTGCCACTTTTCTGATGTTCCAGGTAAGATATCCTGTGTACCTCTTGGCGCTTTCATATCCATGTGATAAACCTCCTCGACTAATGACCCAATCCCCGGATTCCAAAAATAACGACAAAAAACCCCCGTCCCTTATAACACAAGGGACGGGAGTTTTTCCCGCGTTGCCACCCTAGTTGGATACAGCTGTATCCCACCTTGGTCAGTTAACGCCTGCTACGTCACTGTCTACTGCGTTGTTCGACAGTGATCCTAAGGAATGTCTTTCAGTTCGAAGCTGTGCCAGGCGCTTACAGCCAATGACGCCTGATCTCTGTTCACAGTGATTTCGACTTACTCTTTCCCTCATCGGATTTCCGGTTTCTTTAGATTGTAATAATAGTACATGTTTGTAAGAAAGATTGTCAAGATTGTTTTAGTCGTTCTTGTAATTTTTTTCGTTCCATACTGTTTGGTGATCCTGTGAAGTTCGGTATAACCGGATCGTCGATCATAGAAGCTGGCTCACCTCGAAGCCGGACAGCATCCAGCCGGGATGCGGCGAATACATGCTGCTGTGCATCACTGCTACGCAAGCTGATCACACCTTTTTCGGATTTTTTCTCAACTAGTATTCTCGATTCAACCATTCTTTATACAAAAAAACAAGAAAGCATTATGCTTCCTTGTTCGGTCGATCTGCACTGTCCAAGATAATGGTAATCGGGCCTTCATTAATGAGCTGTACGTCCATATGCGCACCGAATTCCCCAGTTTCCACGTGAATGCCTGCTTCGATAAGCTTTTGATTAAATTGTTCATAAAGCTTAATGGCAATATCCGGCTTTGCTGCGTCAGTGAAGCTGGGCCGGCGTCCCTTCCGTGTATCAGCATACAATGTGAATTGGGAAATAGATAGAACTTCCCCGCCGATTTGAAGGAGCGACTCATTCATCTTACCGTCAGCATCTTCGAAGACGCGAAGGTGAATCAGCTTGTTCACGATATAATCAAGATCCGCCTCCGTATCCTCATGTGTGATGCCTACAAGCAGCATGAAGCCTTTGCCAATTTTTCCGATAACCTCTTCACGTACAGTGACGCTGGCTTCTTTTGCAAGCTGTGCTACTACTTTCATCTCTTGCGCCTCATTTCTCTATTGCAGCATTCTCGTAACTGTATAAATATCTTTAATTTGTTTGATCCGCTCTACGATTTTCCGTAGATGACCGATATTATGAATCAAAATTGTCAGATGGATTGTTGCCAGCTTATTCCGGTCGGACTTGCCATCGACAGCAGTAATTTGTGTGCGGGTCTCATTGACAGCTTGCAGTACTTCATTCATCAATCCATGTCTATCAAAGGCGGTTATCTCCAGGTCCACATGATATTGCTTGGAAATGGTAGCATTGTTTTCCCAGTCGACATGTAGCTTACGCGTTTGTGCATCTTCTGTCTGCATATTCGGACAGTCGGAACGATGGACAGAGACTCCCCTTCCCTTCGTTATATAGCCGATAATTTCGTCACCTGGTACAGGGTTGCAGCATTTGGAAAGACGGACAAGCATATTATCCACACCCTCTACACGCACCCCGGAATCCCGCTTGCGGCTTGAGGCAGCGGATTTGGACGCACTTGCCATCTTCGCTGTTTCAATCGTCTTCTCCATCACTTCTTCTTTTTCGTACTGACGGCGCAGGCTCTCAGTTAGTCTAGTCGTAATCTGCGCTGCTGTGATACCTTGATAACCGACAGCTGCATACATATCTTCCTCGGACGTGAAGTTGAATTTCTCGACTACCTTGCGAAGGTTATCCGGTGTAAATACAAGCTTCATATCGAAGCCAGACTGTTTTACTTCTTCTTCCACTAGCTCCTTGCCTTTAGCTACATTCTCTTCGCGGCGCTGCTTCTTGAAGAACTGTTTTATTTTATTACGTGCATGAGTTGTCTGGGCAAGCTTGACCCAGTCCTGAGAAGGCCCGTAAGAGTGCTTGGAAGTCATCATCTCCACAATATCGCCATTTTTCAGTTTATACTCAAGCGGCTCCATCTTACCGTTGATCTTGGCGCCAACTGTATGATTGCCTACTTCTGTATGAACTCGATAAGCGAAATCAATCGGAACGGAACCTGAAGGAAGTTCGATAACATCACCTTTTGGTGTGAACACATAAACCATGTCACTAAAAAGGTCGAGTTTAAGTGATTCCATGAACTCCTCCGCATTTTCGGATTCATTCTGGAAATCAAGAATCTCACGGAACCATGTCAGCTTTTCTTCAAATGATTTCTTCTGCGTGCTCGTGTTTAGCTGTTTGCCTTCTTTATACGCCCAATGGGCTGCGATACCGTATTCTGCTATCTCATGCATTTCTTCCGTACGGATCTGTACCTCGAGCGGATCGCCCTTTGGCCCGATGACAGTCGTATGCAAAGATTGGTAAAGGTTAAGCTTTGGCATCGCAATATAATCCTTGAATCTGCCCGGCATCGGTTTCCAGCATGTATGAATTACGCCAAGAACGGCATAACAGTCTTTGATGCTTTTCACAATGACTCGAACCGCAAGCAGGTCATAGATTTCATTGAACTGCTTATGCTGATACTCCATCTTCCGATAAATACTGTACAAGTGTTTCGGCCGTCCGAATATATCAGCATCGATGTTTATATCACTAAGCTGACTGCGGATCTGATCCATCACGTCACCGATGTAGCTTTCCCGTTCATCGCGCTTTTGCTTCATAAGGTGGACGATTCGATAATACTGCTGAGGATTCATATAGCGAAGTGCGGTATCCTCGAGTTCCCACTTGATCGTACTGATTCCGAGTCTGTGTGCAAGCGGTGCAAAGATTTCAAGTGTCTCATTAGAAATCCGGCGCTGCTTTTCAGGTGACAGATGCTTCAGTGTACGCATATTATGCAAACGGTCAGCAAGCTTAATCAGAATGACCCGAATATCCTTTGCCATTGCAACGAACATCTTCCGGTGATTTTCAGCTTGCTGTGCCTGTTTTGATTTGTATTTAATTTTTCCAAGCTTGGAAACGCCATCTACGAGCATTGCTACTTCGGCATTAAAAGCTGCTTCCAACTCTTCGACCGTTACAGGTGTATCCTCTACTACATCGTGCAGGAAGCCGCCTGCAATCGTTTCGGCATCGAGTTCCAGATGAACAAGAATTCCGGCCACTTGAACAGGATGAATGATATAAGCTTCACCGGAACGGCGGAATTGTCCTTCATGCGCTTTTTCGGCGAACTCATACGCTTTCCGGATAAAATCGATATGCTCGTCCGACAGATATCGTGCTGCTTCTTGTATGACCTCTTCGGCCGTGAGAACTTTTTCCTTTGGCATCTCTTTAGTTAAACTCCTTCTCATCGTCTGCATAAGCGACGAGGGTTCTGAACTGTCACATGTTATTTTTATAAGCTTAACAAATATCCAATCTATTCGACAAGTATCTGTTTCTTAAAATGAAACAAAGAGTGCCCCGAATGAGGCACTCCTGTTCTGTTCGATATTATTCGTAGCTAGTCAATGTAAGTACTTCATAGCCATCCAGCTTATCTCTGCCGTCTAGATATGACAATTCCACGAAGAACGCACAACCGACAACAATACCGCCTAATTCCTCAACAAGCTTGATTGTTGCTTCGATTGTACCGCCAGTTGCCAGCAAGTCATCCGTAATAAGGACGCGCTGACCTGGCTTGATAGCATCTTTATGGATTGTAAGTACATTCTCACCATACTCAAGTCCATAAGCGACTTTGATAACTTCACGAGGAAGCTTGCCTTCCTTACGGACAGGGGCAAAGCCGATATCCAGCGCATACGATACCGGGCAGCCTACGATGAAGCCGCGCGCTTCTGGACCAACGATCAAGTCCACATTTTTATCTTTAGCGAATTCCACGATTTCATTTACCGCTGATTTATAAGCCGGACCATTATCCATCAAAGTAGTGATATCCTTGAATCGGATACCTGGTTTCGGCCAGTCCTCTACGACTGTAATATATTTTTTATAATCCATTTACTGCTTCCTCCTCGATAACTTCCCCGCGTTCAAGTACGCGTTCCAGCCACGCTTTCAATTCTTTATAGCCGGAATAATATAAGATCTTCTCGACTTCTATCGCTTCCTTCAATCCCTGGTAGACCTCAGAGTCAGCCAGATCACGTTTGGAAGGATTTGGGTTGATTGAAATTTGATCCTCATCTAGTTTAACAAATTCCAGCTCAAAAAACACGTCGGAAATAAACTTGGTCCTTTCAGGACTCCAGCCTCGGCTGTTTTTCAGATAATCCACTAGCTGGCTGTACATCATAGTCTTCTGCTTTAGCAGAATCGCATAGAATACTTTGAATTGATCACGATCTGGAAAACCTTGTAAGTAGGCATTCTCTTTCACATCATAGCACGCATAAATCAAATCTGGCTGTATATGCTGCAAGACATACGTGACATCCGTCATACGTCGAGGCAGATCAGCGAATATGACAGCCCTGATATTGCCTGCCGCATTTGCAAGACCTTCTGTTTCAAAATCCAAAACACGAATCTGATCAGACAGCCAGCTTAAATCCGTATTCGGCCGGAATCGCACGACAGCTGTCTCTTCTTCGTTTTTAATATGAACAGCCTTCTTCAGCTGCTTGCTGCCTCTATGATCAAATAGCTGCCAAGAGCGAATTGCGACATCTTCAATCAAGATTTGCGGTTTTTGTCTGCCATTCCATTCATTGATAGACAATTCTCCGACAACTTCCAGATCATCTGCCGGAGTGAGGAATGGGTAAAGATCTCCCTGACCAAAGCATACACCGTCTAACTGTACGCTTTCCTCTGCAAATACGAACTTGAGATGGTTTTTATTTGCTCCGATGAGCTTTACTTCCCGCATTGGTGAAGTAAGCTTCACAAGCGGCTTTGGATTTTGCATTCCAAAAGGAGAGAGCTGAGCCATGTCCCGGATCAAATCGATTGAAACATCTTCAACTGTAACCGACAAGTCGATCGCAAGCGTTTGTTTGAAATCTTCCGCTGAAAGCGATTCTGCTGCCATTTGATTCAAAGCTTTTCGCAGTTTATCCAATTGTTCCAGCTCTAATGTCATCCCGGCCGCTTGGGCATGTCCCCCGAAAGCGACGAAGTGATCCCGAACCTGCATACAGTGGTGGAACAAATCAAAAGCATCAATACTGCGGGCAGAACCTTTCGCCGTACCTTTTTCCGGATGAATCGCCAGCACAATCGCCGGCCGGTCGAAGGTTCTGACCAGTTTCGAGGCCACAATCCCAAGTACACCTTCGTTCCAGCCTTCCTTTGCAACGATGATGACATGGCTGCTGTCTTCCTCTGACTGTTCTCTGACCATTGCTTCCGCTTCTTTTGCTATTTTGGCAACGATATTTTGTCGCTCTGTGTTGAGAGATTGGATTTCCTCTGCCATTTCAGCGGCTTCCTCGTACGAAGCTGCCAACAGCAATTCGACAGCGAGGTCAGCATCCTGCAACCGTCCAACTGCATTGATACGCGGCCCGATTTTGAAGCCGATATCTTCTTCTGTTACAACGCCGTCTAGTCCGCAGCTATCTCTCAGAGCACGGATTCCAGGTCTTGTCGACGACGCAATTGCCTTTAGCCCCTCGGCAGCCAGCACCCTGTTCTCATCAACAAGCGGCACCAAATCAGCTATTGTTCCGATCACAACAAGGTCAAGCAGCTGTTTTGGGAAATAGCCGAGTAAATAATGAGCCAGCTTAAAAGCGACACCTACTCCTGCAAGCTCATGGAAAGGATAATCCGGCGAACATTTCGGATGTACCACTGCGACAGCTTCCGGGACAGCTTCCTGCACTTCATGGTGATCAGTGATGATAAGATCGATTCCAATTTGTTTCGCTACTTCTGCTTCGTGGATCGCAGCAATACCTGTATCCACTGTCACAATCAACTGATAGCCATTTTCCTTTGCGGCGCGGAAAGCTGCTTCGTTCGGACCATACCCTTCCGTAAAGCGGTTAGGAATATAATAATCACAGTCCGCTCCAAGCTCCCGTAATGCTTCCAATAAAACAACAGTGGATGAAACACCATCTGCATCATAATCTCCGAAAACCAGAATTTTTTCACCCTGCTCCACTGCAGCACGGATCCGTTCCGCTGCAACATCTATATCAGAAATAAGTTCCGGGCTGTGTAGGTCCTCTAGAGACGGATGAAGGAACCGTTTTGCAGCCTCAACTGACGTGATTCCGCGCTGTATGAGCAGCTGCTCTACTAGCGGAGAAACACCCAAGCCCATAGGCTCGTGAGCTGAAGGGCGGCTGCTATTATCCTTCCATCTCATTCTGCTTTCTAACATAAAAAAAGACCCCCTAACCAAGCTATTATACTAGAGCCTGGTCGAGGGAGCAATCGGTTATTGTCTGTATTCATCTCTAATTCGTTCGGATGTTGGGTAGGTATTTGTTGTCGGATCGGAAATATTTGTCGTTGGTCTTTCGAATTCTTCATGTCCTTGTTCCGCACGTTTTTCTTGAAGTTCTGTTATTTCAGCTGCTTTTTTATCATTATCCTTACGTAAAGCGCGTACTTCCCTATTTAATTTGAACATACGCAACCCTCCTACAGATGCTGTAATTAAGACGCCCATCAAAACGGAGAACAGAATGATCAGGATTAGCGGAGCAGAGCCTGTACCGAATAGATAGTCCACCTGCACGCTGTCTACGTTGATAACTGCGAATACTGCAATAAGTACTGCAAAGATGACTGCTAGAATGATATACCATTGTGCCTTCATTTACTGGCTCCTTTCTAATGGTGCTACTCTTTACATTCCCCATTCCCCAAAAAATAACCCCCGTATTTACTACGGGGGTTAGCCAATCAGACTTGCGGTCCTTCCACTTTCTTTTTCTCTTCATGGATGATTGGATTTTTTTCAATATTTCTGCCGCGCCAAACGAGCCATAGCTGTGAAGCAATGAATAGGGAAGAATATGTCCCCGCTGCCAGCCCAATTATAAGCGCAATAGAGAAGTTAGCAATCGACGCAGCACCGAAGAGCCACAGAATAATCGCTGCAACTATTACAGTCAAAACAGTGTTCACACTTCGCACAAGTGTCTGCAGCAAGCTGTCATTTACGATTTTGGCCAGCTCATCGAACGTTTTGACTTTCCGTTTGATACGGATATTCTCTTTGATCCGGTCAAAGGTCACTATCGTATCGTTGATCGAATAACCGATGATAGTCAGAATTGCTGCTATGATCGTAATGTCGAATTCCAGTCTGGTGATACTGAATATCGCCAAAATGAAGAAGGCGTCATGCAGCAAGGCCAAGATGGCTGTTACAGCAAACTTAAATTCAAATCGGATCGTCGCATACAGGATGATACCTATGGAAGCAAAGATGACAGCGTATAATCCATTTTCCGCTAGTTCTTTTCCGATTATAGGCGATACTGTACTGATACTCGGTGCATCTCCATATTCATCTTGAATACTGCTCTTCAACTCATTTTCCTCGTTTTTTGTGAGCGTATCCTCTAGTCGGACGGAGGCATGTTTGCCATCAGCCGACAGCTGCGTTTCCCTCGACTCGAAGCCGAAGTCATCCATCTTCTGCTCTACTTGTTCTGTCGTAAGAGCCTGATTTGAATCGAATTCCACACGAGATCCGCTCGTGAAGTCGATACCAAGATTCAGCTTGAATACACTCAAGCAGATGATCCCGGCAATCGTCAGCGCGATAGAGAAAGCAAAATAAGCTTTTCTATGCTTCACTAGATTCAGCTTCAAACCATAGAATGTGACTTCACGTTCCTCTTTATCATTGAGTTTGCGAATATTTCTTTTCGAAACTCCGAACCAGCCTGGTTTCTTGTCAAACGCACGGCTTTTCACCAACAAGCTGAGCAATGCCCGTGACCCATACACAGCTGTAATGAAGCTCAATAGAATACTGATGATTAGTGTCGTTGCGAACCCTTTGATGGAGCTCGTACCGAATATGAACAGCACGATACCTGCAATCATTGTAGTCAAGTTGGCATCTGTAATTGTAGCCAATGAGTTTTTGTTACCCGCTTTGTAGGCGGCTTTTAGAGACTTACCGGTTTTCAGTTCATCTTTTATCCGTTCGTAAGTGATGATATTGGCATCAACAGCCATCCCCACACCTAGGATTAATGCTGCAATTCCTGGCAGCGTCAGCACTACACCAAGTAAATCAAACACAAGTATGTTCAAATAAGCAAAAATTGCCAAAGTAATGGAAGCAATTAAACCAGGAAGTCTGTAGTACACAATCATGAACAACAGAATAAGCGCGAAGGCAATATACCCTGCAAGCATAGTCTGATCAAGTGCTTCCTGTCCGAATTGAGCACCAACTGAGTTTGAGTACACTTCCTCCATCTTCACTGGAAGTGACCCAGCATTCAGCAGGTCTGCAAGCTCTTGTGCACTTTCTACTGTGAAGTTACCTTCAATCTGAACTGATTTACTGTTGATAGTCTGAGAAACTGCAGGAGCAGAAATGAACTTTTGTTCATTCTCAGGCTTTTGTGCTTCCTCTTCATAAGAGTCGCCATCTTCATAATCCAGCCAGATGACCAGACGGTTGTCCGGGAATGCACGCTGAGAAAGCTCACTTGTCACTTCGCCGAATTTGGAAGCGTCTTTCATATCGACCGTAACAAGCGGCTGATTCGTTTGTGGATCAAACGCCTGCTTCGCACTGCCCGCCTCAATATCCGTACCATTCAGATATTCTTTATCTGCTGTGTCACGGAATGATAGATTAGCAGTAGTCGACAGCATCTCACGAGCCTGTTCCTGATCCTTCACACCAGCAAGCTGGACTCGAATCCTGTTTGGCTGCTCGATATCAATGCTTGTCTCACTGACACCTAGGGAATCGACACGCTCCGTTAATGCCTGTGCTGTGGCATTCAGCGTTGCCGTATTTACCTCGTCCCCTTCTTCCAGCGGACTTACTTCATATAGCACTTCGAAACCGCCCTGCAGATCGAGTCCTAAGTTTAAATCGTTTGCGATTCCTTTAATCGTCGTTCCCATCGCACCCAAAAGCAATAGGACGATCAAGAAGAAGGCAACAATTCTGCCTCTTTTCACCATGATGCAACTGCCTCCCATTTTCCGTTCAACGGAAACCTAATATGATGCAGAGTTTTTCTGCAATAAAAGTACATACATATGTACGTGCTGTGCTTGTCCCTCAAATACTCACATAGTATAGAGAACATAAGCCGGCACTGTCAACATTACCCGAATCAGGATTGACCATTGATAGCAGCAATGGATGCCATCAGATCCTCATCTTCTCCATACACTGACATTGTCAAATAACCCATATAAACCGATACATTCAACTGCATAATATCAGCCACTACTTCATATAGACGTTTTGGTTTGTCTTTCTCTTTTTTCCATACCTTTTTTTCCATACAGTTCCAGATATCCGCAGCAGAGGCTTTATCGTAGCCAAGCAAATGAAATTCTTCCTTCTTGCTAATCACTGCAGGCATCACTTCCGACTTCCATTCGTTCACCGTCTTTGTTTCGTACACGTTTCTACCTCCTAAAACAACTTGCCTTTGTTCTGTTCAGGCTTGTCATGCTTGGCCATATCTCATGCATACATTTAATTGTAGCCGAAAAACTAACATTTGAGAAGGCAGGTTGTCGATGTGACAAAGCAGACTTTCCTAAAAGGGGCACTCATACTGATTGCCGCCAGCTTGATCACCCGCTTCCTAGGATTCGTGAACCGGATTGTCGTTGCACGTGTCATGGGGGGAGAAGGGATTGGTCTATACATGATGGCCATGCCTACGTTGTTCCTGGCAACTGCCATTACCCAGTTCGGTCTGCCTACTGCTATTTCTAAACGGGTAGCAGAAGCAGACGTGCGTGGAGACAACGAACAAATAAAAAAAATCGTTGTTGTTTCGCTAACCGTAACACTCAGTATCAGCATTGCATTTGTCGGTCTTCTTTACTTTGCAGCTCCATATCTTGCAGATAAGCTGCTGAAAGATGCGCGTGTCATCTACCCAATGCTGGCAATCGGACCAGTTATACCGATATTGGCTGTGGCATCAGTACTTCGGGGGTATTTTCAGGGGAAACAGAATATGAAGCCGCAGAGCTTTTCACAAGTGATCGAACAGATAGTCCGAATCAGCTGCACAGTCTTCCTCGTAAAGTTCTTTCTGCCTTATGGGGTTGAATTTGCAGCTTTAGGGGCAATGATTTCAGTTTTAATCGGCGAATTCATTTCTTTGCTCTACATGCTGTATCAATTCAAACGAAAAAAGACCGTAAAAATACGATCTCAATTCGTCACAGCTTTAAAGGGCGGCAAGCAGACTTTGGAGCGACTGTTCTCGATTGCCTTACCTGCCACTGGCAGCAGGCTTGTTGCCAGCGGAACCCACTTTCTAGAGCCGATACTTACAGCACAAAGCCTTGCTTTGGCTGGGGTCGGAACGGCAATGGCCACAAGGCAGTACGGAGAACTTACCGGTTACGCACTCCCCCTATTGTTTTTACCGACTTTCATTACGAATTCTCTTGCAACAGCTTTGCTTCCTTCTATCAGCGAGGCAAATGAACAAAATCGACATCAATTCGTACATTATCGGATTCACCAGGCAATTCGACTCAGCTTTGCTTCAGGTGCGATTGCAACGGTAATTCTGACAGTATTTGCAGGACCGATCCTCCATTATATGTATGGAAGTGAAAGTGCAGAGCGATTCATTCTTCTCATGGCACCTTTTTATATTATGATGTATATCCAAATGCCGCTCAGTACTGCACTGCAAGCACTCGATGCAGCTAAGTCTGCGATGTGGAATACAATCATCGGTGCAGGCGTCAAAATCATCTTGCTTGTCTCTTTGGCATCCAATGCCAAGTTCGGAATTATCGGGGTTGCTATCAGTATGATTGTCACAGTTGTTTTAATAACTCTATTGCATTTGATTTCACTAGCACGAGTTGCAGGTTTTAGGCTATCTGTGAAGGAAATCGGTCAAATGCTAGGTCTGCTGGGAATAACAGCTTTTACTGCACACTTGTTGAAAGGGATATTCACTAGTTCACTATATAACCTTCCAACATTTCTATTTTTACTTTTGATTCTAACCATCCTCTATTTATTGTTCATGCTCAGTTTCGGCTTTATAACGAGAGCGGAAGTAGAGCAGTTTCTGTCCAGAAAGAAACGTTGATTCCTATCAGCGTTCATCTTTTCGGTCAATATACCAGTTATGATCTTGGTCGAGTGTACAATACGATATACGACCAATATCAGGATGGCCATGACGCTTCATCTCGCCGCGGAGCCAAGAAGCAGTTTTACCGATATACTCCAATGCTTTTTGCTGAATCTCGCCGTCGATGATCAGCGGCTGAACGAAACCGCTGCTGCCGTCATCTGTATCTTGTTTTTCAAATACAGATAATTCACCGGAAGTTTCCAGGATCGCAAAATCAACATCTTGTACACTTTTCGTTCCTTTTTCTCTCAGTTGCTGCTGAAGATCAGAAAAGCTGTAACGCTGTTTGCGCATCTCATGCTCATCTATCTTGCCGCGGGAAATAATGACTGACGGCTTCCCTTCCATAAAATCACGCATCTTAGGAAACTTTAGAGAAAGTAATGCTGTCCCTCTCTGTATAACCAGTAGTATCACCATCGGCACGATAAAATGAAGCAAGTGACTGCTTGGGTCTTCGATGGAGAAAACGGCTATTTCCGCCAGCATCAAATAGACGACCAAATCAATGATGCTCAATTCGCCTATCTCTCGTTTTCCCATAAGACGGAAAATGATAACAATGACAATATAAGAAAGAATTGTTCTGCCTATGATTGACCATTCCAGTGTATCAAGCAACATGACCACCTCCTTTTTGCTTATTTTGTGTTAGAGCAATGGTTCTATTCGTTCTTAATTTGGTTGGACGAGCATACAGTAGCCATATAGACATGCTGGAGGGATCTTTGTGAAAAAGAATGTACAAGCGATATTGTATGGCTGGATAACCGTCTTTGCACTGCTGCTATTCATAAGTTTCACACTAGCATTATTGCTTCGCTTCACGGAAATGGGGGAAGGAATGCTTGACTGGACTACCCTCGGAGCTGGAGTACTCAGTTTATTCATCGGTGGTTTCATCGCAGGGGTGAAAGGCGAAGATAAGGGCTGGATGCTTGGCGGCATGACCGCACTCGGCTTTTCCCTTTTCATCCTTCTCTATCAGTATCTAGGCTATCAGGTAGGTTTTTCTGGAACACAGCTGCTGACACATGGCGGGTTTCTAGCAGCCGCCCTGGTCGGTGGTATGATCGGAGTCAACATTAAAACGAGCACATAAAAAAGACAGGAGAGAAATCTCCTGTCTTTGTCTTTTACACTTCTGAAGGTTTAACGTCACGGATCGCATTACGATCGAACGTCAATTTACTGCCGTCATCCGTAGTCAGGACTACAGATGCCTCGTCTATAGCATGCACCTTACCATGTAAACCACCGATGGTAACGATGCTGTCTCCTTTTTTCAAGCTAGACTGCATTTCTCTAACCTGTTTCTGACGCTTCTGCTGCGGACGAATCAACAGGAAGTAGAAGATGACAAACATTAATACGATCAGTATTAAACTTTGAATATTCATTCACTGCTCCCCCTTTCTAGAAATTCTTCGCGTTCGGCTTGTTGAAACCATAGCTTTCGAAGAATTCATCTCGAAAATCGCCAAGTCGATCCTCTTTGATCGCCTCTCTGACTTTCCTCATCAATTCTATCAGAAAATGCAAGTTATGGTAAGTAGTAAGCCTAAATCCGAATGTTTCGTTACATTTGATAAGATGGCGAATGTAAGCGCGTGAATAATTCTTACATACCTTACAATCACAATTCTCATCAATCGGACCGAAATCACGAGCATATTGCGCATTACGGACAACAAGACGGCCATTGGATGTCATACATGTTCCATTACGTGCAATACGAGTCGGAAGCACACAATCAAACATATCGATACCGCGGATCGCACCGTCTATCAAGGAATCTGGTGAACCAACACCCATCAAGTAACGCGGTTTATCCTGTGGCAGCCACGGAGTGGTAAATTCAAGCACACGGTTCATGACGTCCTTCGGTTCGCCGACAGACAGACCGCCGACAGCATAGCCTGGGAAGTCCATACTGACAAGATCTTGCGCACTCTGTTTACGAAGGTCTTCAAACTCACCGCCCTGTACAATTCCAAATAGTCCTTGCACATCCGGTCGAGCATGCGCAGTTAAGCAGCGCTCTGCCCAACGGCTTGTCCGCTCTACAGATGCCTTCATATAATCATATGTCGCTGGATACGGCGGACATTCATCGAATGCCATCATAATATCACTGCCAAGCGCATTCTGGATCTCCATTGCTTTTTCAGGGGAAAGGAATAGCTTCTCTCCGCTGATATGATTACGGAAATGAACGCCTTCTTCCTGAATATCTCGAAGATCACTCAGACTGAATACCTGGAAGCCGCCAGAATCTGTCAGAATAGCACCATCCCAGTTCATGAATTTATGCAATCCGCCTGCTTCTCGGATAATCTCATGTCCCGGACGGAGCCAAAGGTGATAGGTGTTTGATAGAATAATATTCGCGTTAAGTTCGGTTAATTCCTCCGGACTCATTGTCTTTACCGTTGCCAATGTTCCTACTGGCATGAATGTTGGCGTTTCAAAGCTCCCGTGGGGTGTATGTACGATACCGAGCCTAGCGCCTGTCTGCTTATCTTGTTTAATGAATTCATAACGAATTGCCATATTATAGTAGTTCCCTTTCTATTATCAATCTATACGAGCAGCATTGCATCGCCAAAGCTGAAGAAACGATAGCGTTCTTCTACAGCAGTCCGGTACGCATCGAGGATGAAATCCCGACCTGCAAATGCACTGACAAGCATGATCAATGTGGATTTCGGCAAATGGAAATTAGTGATCAAGCCGTCAATAGCTCGATATGTGAAGCCAGGATAAATGAAAATATCCGTCCAGCCGCTTGCTGCCACGAATTTTCCATCATGATCACGTGTGATTGTTTCCAAAGTACGAGTGGATGTAGTCCCGACTGAGATGATCCGTCCGCCGTTTGCACGGATCCGTGTAAGCTGATCTGCTGTTTCCTGTGACATTTGATAGAATTCAGCATGCATTTCATGCTCCTCAATCGATTCCACACTAACAGGGCGGAAAGTTCCCAACCCAACATGAAGTGTGATGAACGCGATTTCCACACCTTTTTCCTGGAGATTCGCAAGCAGCTCCTTCGTAAAGTGCAGGCCTGCTGTCGGTGCTGCAGCTGATCCTTGTTCTTTGGCATAAACAGTCTGATAGCGCTCCTGATCAGGCAGCTGTTCCTTGATATAAGGCGGTAAAGGCATTTCACCAAGCTGCTCAAGGACTTCATAGAAAATGCCGTCATAATGGAATTCTACAATACGGCCACCATGCTCCAGCAATTCCTTACATACTGCTGTTAGTTTTCCGTCACCAAAGCTAAGCTCTGTGCCGACTTTGACTTTCTTGGCCGGTTTGACCAGCACCTCCCAGCTGTCACCTTCTATCTGCTTCAGTAAGAGAATCTCTACTTTTGCCTGTGTGTCCTTCTTGATACCATACAATCGTGCCGGAAGCACACGTGTATCATTCAGTACAAGACAGTCTCCTGCCTTTAAATAGTCACCGATGTCAGCGAAGTGACGGTGTTCCATTGTCTTCTCTTCCTTATTTAACACAAGCAGCCTCGACGCTGTCCGATCCTGAAGCGGCGTCTGGGCGATTAGTTCTTCTGGTAAATGAAAATCGTAATCCTGTATATCCATACCTGTTAACTCCTAGTCTGTATCAGCGAAATTTGTTGAATAGGAACAAGATGAGCGACAGTACGATACTTACTACAATCGATGTTACGATCGGAAAGTAGACTGTCGTGTTCCCTTTCTTAAAAACGATATCTCCTGGCAGTCTGCCAATAAACGACATGATAATGCCGATTATAATACACACAACGCCTATAAGAATAAAGATTTTTCCAATGCCGGTCAAGCCCCTGGCACCTCCCGGTTGAAATGGACATAGGCAAGCGGAGTTACAACCCGTCCGCGCGGTGTTCGCTGGATAAATCCAATTTGCAGCAAATACGGTTCATATACATCCTCAATCGTCTGGGATTCTTCCCCGATTGTTGCACTGATCGTATCTAGTCCGACAGGGCCTCCGCGGAATTGATCCATGATAGTCGTCAGCAGCTTATGATCGATATGATCAAGGCCTTTTTCATCTACCTGCAGCTGATTAAGCGCTGCATGGGTCGTCTCCTGCGTGATATAGTCTTCCCCTTTGACCTGGGATATATCGCGCACCCGTTTCAAGAGCCGATTGGCAATCCTGGGTGTTCCCCTTGAACGCAATGCTACCTCGTTGGCAGCAGAAGGTTCAATCTCGACATCGAAAATTACCGCTGTCCGCTCGACAATGCTCGCCAAATCTTCTGTATTATAGAATTCAAGGCGACTCAGTACACCAAAACGATCTCTTAATGGTGCAGATAATAATCCAGCTCTCGTCGTCGCGCCAACCAATGTGAATGGCGGCAAATCGAGACGCACGCTTCTAGCACTCGGTCCGGTTCCGATCACAATGTCCAAAAAGAAATCTTCCATAGCAGGATAGAGTATCTCCTCGACCGCTCTTGGCAAACGATGGATTTCATCTATGAACAGCACATCGCCTGCTTCAAGTGAGCTAAGAATCGCTGCCAGGTCACCCGCTTTTTCAATTGCCGGTCCGCTTGTTGCCCGGAAAGACACGCCCATTTCATTGGCAATGATCGACGCCATCGTTGTTTTCCCCAGACCTGGTGGTCCATAGAGCAATACATGGTCAAGCGGCTCATCCCGCATCTTAGCTGCCTCTATGAAGATTGCCAGATTTTCCTTTGCTTTATGCTGGCCGATGTATTGCTTTAAGGTGGACGGGCGCAGACTGAGCTCGATCACTTCGTCTTCCTGTTTCAATTCGTTCGTTATCATGCGATCTTCCATCTTCGCACTCCTTTATTTCTTTTGACTTAACAAAGCCAAGCCTTTCTTGATCAAGTGATCCGCACTGTCGCTGTCTTCTTTTTTCAGCTGCGGCAATACAGCTTTGATCTCCCGCTCCTGGTATCCAAGAGCCCGCATTGCGTCTTCTGCATCAGCTAATGCAAGGCGTTTCTTAGATGTATTGCTTTCTGTCCCTGCAGATGCTTCGATTGCAGTAAGCGATACCATATATACAAGCTTACCCTTCAAATCGAGCACCATCTGACGTGCGGTCTTCTTACCGACACCCTGGAAGCTAGTCAGGAACTTATCATCTTCCCGTTCGATTGCTGCAACAAATTCCTCGACATTGACCCCTGCTAAAATCTGAAGGGCATTTTTAGGTCCGATACCAGATACCCCTAGCAGTTTTTGAAACAAAAACTTGTCCTCTGTATTTTTAAACCCGAACAAAGTCTGGGCATCCTCCCGTACATAATGATATGTATGGACAAGCGCCTCCTTGCCTTCTTCCATTTGGAATTGGAAAGGATTCGGGCAGATGATCTCATAACCTACACCGTGTGCCTCTACAAGCACCGCTTCGTCTGTAATTCCAGTAATATTTCCTTTTACATACGCTATCATGCTGTTTCTCTCCTACCTGAATCAATAACTAGCTTCTATTTTACCACACAAGCGTATGTTCGTATAAGGTTAATGGCGAAAAACAAGAAAAGGACCTCCCTCTCTTGAGGGACGACCCTTTCAACTTGGCATCGGTGCTATATCGTTTTTGGAACGGAATGCTTCCAGTACATCTTCATAGACTTCTCTGGATTGAATCTTGATCCCATCTTCAAGTTCTTCCGCTTGATGGCTTTCCAGCTTGCCCTTATTTATCTGATAAAACGATTGGATTGCCTGCTGGTCAATCGGTCTGCCTTCGAATATCGTCAGTTTCCCTTTGTAAATACCGAAATATCCATTCTTCTTTAATGAAGGAGAGATATCCATTACTTCTTGCTTAAATACAACCAAACCTTCTTTCTGGGAAACAAGCTGCCAATCATGATAGGTTGACCAGAAATCTTCCATTGCATAGATTTTCTCTTGATGGGTTACCTCTGTCTGCTTGCCATCTATATATTGACGCTGCAGTACGACCTTTACTTCTACTGGATCCGCAGCTTGCGCTGTTATACTCGGAACGAATAAAAGGAAAAGCAAACAAAAGACTAAGAATCTCCTCATGATCTTCCACCCCTATTCCGTTGCTTTTGCCTTCATTTTTTCCTGTCAGCGCTTCTTTATCCGTTTTTTTGAAAAAAAATGATTTGACCGACACTTTTTTGGTTTTCTTTTCGATTATATGTGGTAAAGGATTAGAAAGTTAAACAAAGGCGGGATAAAAGTGAGAAACACTACGCAGCAAAAGTACCTCCACTACGTGGAAGCGAAAAGCGAAGCAAACATGGCGAGCGTTTTCTCAGAAGAAAAAGCGACCTTGATACTTAGAAATCACATTCAGCACGCAGGTCTGTCCAAAGCAGAAGTACTTGCTATGGAAGATAAGTATCGCCAGGATATGCACCGCATTTTCGAGGAACATGGTATATTATAAATGAAAGCCCCTTCAACGGAAAAAGGGGCTTTTTTTATTTTACTTATTTTCTTGTTCATCTCCCGGCAAATCTTGGGCAGGTGTAGGCTCATAGAAATCGGCGAGCGGCTGCTGCACACCGTACGGATCTCTGTATTCCGGCTGTTGTTGCGTAAATTCCGGTGCTGCCGGAAAAGGAATATCCGGACCGCAACAAGAGCGCATCGTCGCTGGTGGATAGGAATAAGGTGCTGCTTGGTTTTGTGGGTTATAAGGTACTCCCATCTGCTGGCCTGGCTGGCCTCCTTGCATTCCCCAGTCACCCTGCATCTGCTGACCTGACTGACCTGACTGACCTCCTTGCATATTCCAGTCACCCTGCATTTGCTGGCCTGACTGACCTCCTTGCATTCCCCAGTCACCCTGCATTTGCTGGCCCGGCTGACCTCCTTGCATTCCCCAGTCGCCCTGCATTTGCTGGCCTGACTGGCCTCCTTGCATTCCCCAGTCACCCTGCATCTGCTGATCCGGCTGGCCTCCTTGCATTCCCCAGTCACCCTGCATCTGCTGACCCGGCTGACCTCCTTGCATTCCCCAGTCACCCTGCATCTGCTGACCTGACTGGCCTCCTTGCATTCCCCAATCACCCTGCATTTGCTGACCTGACTGGCCTCCTTGCATTCCCCAATCACCCTGCATTTGCTGGCCTGGCTGGCCTCCTTGCATATTCCAGTCTCCTTGCATCTGCTGGCCTCCTTGCATATTCCACCCTCCATGCATCGGCGTACCACCGTATCCTGGCTGCTGTATCAGCCAGCTACCGTGCTGTGGCTGCTGCCAGGCACCTTGATGGGGTTGATAAGATGGAAAGCCCTGCATCTGCTGACCTGGCTGCATTTGTGTAATCGGTTGAGTAGGAAGAGCCCCCATGTACGCTTGCTGCTGCGGCAGATTAGGAATGGAACCTCCACCTTGACCCGGCATAGAGATTTGCGGCATCTGCGGCATAATAGGATATGGAGTAGCAGACATGTCATCCTCTTGGATAGGCGGTGTATTATGGAACGTTGGAGCTGGTGTTTGTTGTCCTGCGTTTACAGGAGGAGTACCTCCTTCAGCTTCAGAGCGCAAGACCGCTTCCGTAGCTACTGCTTTTGCTGTAGACGGTATTTTGAGTTTCATTCCTGGCACCGCAAGCTCCGGCTCACGGATATGCCCATTCAATTCTCGTAATTCATCAAAGCTAACACCGTATTTTCTTGCGATACTCCACATGGTATCGCCTTTCTGTACAATATGAATCTTCAAAACTGAAACTCCCCTTTCATGAACTCACGCACTACTTCACCATCTTATGCATCAAATTCAAAAAGGTTGAAATAGAAAAAGCCGGCACGCTAAAAATTCGCTCCGGCTTTTTTCTCATATTGATGAATCGGGTAGCTTCCAAGTACCGTCAGACTGCAGCCCAATGCTGTAAGTTCCTGCTGGACGCCTTTAAAGAGTATATCCTCCGCTTCACATGTAACATCCATGATGAAAAAGTAATTTCCCAGTCCAGTTTTCATCGGTCTGGATTCAATCTTCGACATATTGATCTTCCGCCAAGCAAATGCTGCCAATACTTGATGCAGTGCACCTGCGTAGTCACTAGGAAGCGTTACGTACAAAGACGTTTTTCTGTTACTTCCTGAAACGATTGTTTCAGGAACCTTCGCTGCAGGGTCTGCCAAGATAAAGAAGCGTGTGTGATTATTTGCATAGTCATGGATATCTTCTTGTAAAATCGTCAGACCGAATTCTTTCGCAGCCAGTTCATTGCCGATAGCAGCGGCAGCCTCCTCCATTCCAGCAACCATCTCAGCCGCTGTACCAGTGGAGGAAGTAGCATGGGTAACTGCTAGCGGGAGCTTCGTATGCAAAAACTGATGACATTGTGCAATCGCATGACTATGGGAGTATACCGCTTCAATTTCACTTAACTCCATGACATCCTTTGTCAGTAAATGCTGTCTTATCGGAATGACAATCTCTCCGACAATCGGCAGTTTTGCTTGATGGATCAGATAATCCATCGTTATTGGCACCGTACCTTCAATCGTATTCTCGACTGGAACGACACAATAATCCATTTCCCCGTTTGTGACAGCATCCATACATTGCGGAATCGTCGCATAGCTATATGCTTCTTCACCAGGGAATAACGCATCTACTGCCATTTTCGTGAATGTTCCCTTTGGTCCTAGATAACTGATCTTCATATTCCTCTGCTCCCTTGCCTAAGCTTCCGAACTCAAAATCTCTACTTTATCTACATATGCTAAAGCTCTCAGTTCATCCAGCAGCGACTGGATATCGGTATGCATGCCAGCCGTATTCAATGATATGGTTACGTTGGCTCTTCCTTGCAGAGGTATCGTCTGGTGAATTGTCAGGATGTTTCCACCTGATCTAGCTACGATAGCCAATAGCTCAGACAGCGTACCAGTCCGATCCTCTAAGTGGAAGAATAGGGTAATCATCCGCTGCTTCACCATGGCGCGGAACGGGAATACCGCATCCCGATATTTATAAAACACACTGCGGGAAAGGTCAACCTGCTGCACTGCATCGAAAACAGAAGCAACTTTTTTTCGCTCCAGCAGTTCCTTTGCCTGTAATGTTTTTTTCATCGATTCCGGCAGTACATCACTGCGTACGAGGTAAAATTGTTCTTCCTTCTCTGCCATGCTATCCCCACCTTGGCTCACACAGAATCAATCTATAAATTCAAACTCAAGTTCCAATAGACGGATTATATCGCCGTCTTTGGCTCCTCGCTTGCGTAATGCTTCATCTACGCCCATCGCGCGCATCTGTCTAGAAAAACGTCTTGCAGCTTCATCTCGATTGAAGTCCGTCATCTTGAACAGCTTCTCGATCGTTTCTCCATACAAGACGAATGCTCCATCCGGATCGCGAGTGATTTCGAATGGTTTCTCGGATTCCTCGAAACGATACACAACACGCTCTGTCTGTTCCTCGACTGGCTTTTCGGTTTTCGGAATCTGATCCAGTTTGTCTGCAATTGCGTACAGCACATCCTGAAGACCATCTCGTGTAATCGCTGAAATCGGGAATACGTCAATATCTGCTGGTACCTTCTCTTTGAAAACGACCAGGTTTTCTTCTGCTTCCGGAATATCCATCTTGTTTGCGATGATGATTTGCGGTCGAGTTGTCAGGTCCTCATTATATTTCTTGAGTTCCTCATTTATCGTCACATAGTCATCGTACGGATCGCGACCTTCAGTCGAAGCCATGTCGATTACGTGGACAATAACACGAGTACGCTCTACATGGCGCAGAAACTGATGTCCCAGTCCAATCCCTTCATGTGCTCCTTCGATCAATCCTGGCAAGTCAGCAAGTACGAAGCTGCGCTGGTCTTGCGTTTCCACAACGCCCAGGTTAGGAGCAAGCGTCGTAAAATGATAATCCGCAATTTTCGGTTTTGCTGCACTAACGACAGATATGAATGTGGATTTACCTACACTCGGGAAGCCGACTAGACCGACATCCGCGATCAACTTCAGCTCAATCTGCAGATTTCGCTCCACACCTGGTTCACCATTTTCGGCAAAGTCAGGAGCAGGGTTACGCGGTGTAGCAAACCGTGAATTTCCACGACCGCCGCGGCCGCCTTTCGCTATAACTGCTTCTTGTTCATGTTTCGTCAAATCCGCAATTACTTCTCCCGTATCTTCGTCACGAACAAGCGTACCTGGTGGTACTGGCAAGATGAGCGGCTCTGAATTTTTTCCGTGCTGCCCTTTACTCATACCATTTTCACCGCGTTTTGCTTTGAAATGGCGCTGATAACGGAAATCCATTAATGTGTTCAAACCTTCGTCAACCTTGAAAATGACATCTCCGCCATTTCCTCCGTCTCCGCCTGCTGGACCTCCAAGCGGAACATATTTCTCTCTGCGGTAAGCAACTAAACCGTTACCGCCATCGCCTGCTTTTACAAATACTTTGACCTGATCTACAAACATGGTTTCACCTCATATATTGCACGCCAGTACGATGGTACAGCGTGATTTCTTCTCTGGCAATGATTCGATTTTCACTTCCCGGACACATTCCTTCTGGCCGATCAATTGTAAATTATCCCAGCCAGTAAACGTTCCGACAAATGACATTTCTATGACCGGCTCTTCCTGCCGCGTCTTTACATGGAGCAAGCCTTCATACAATTCCATCTCTTGTGCACTTTCACTTAATGCATCCACTACTGTTTCTAAGTTTTCTCGAATCCTCTTGTCATATTCCCAAATCTTCGGTATAGGCTCGTCCACTTGGAATTTAATCCGAAACTGAGAGTAGGTCCAGTTGAAAGAGAGAATCCAGACAAAAGTCTCTGGAATGTTCAGATTGGAGAGCTTTCGCTCCTCATCTGCCAAGTGAATGGCTTCCTCGATTTTTTCCTGTACCTTTTCATCCTTACCTAATTTAGAATAGCTATGTAGGAGTTGGAGCCGATTCATCCATTCATGGCGTGTAAATCCTAACAGCGTCATCACTTCATGATATTCCAACCGTATTCCTCCTTTACGAAAAAGAAGTGGAGAGGGCAACTCCTTTTTCATACTCAACAATATGTGGTGCAATAGATGTGGATTAGAAAAAAAGACTCTAACCCGAAGGCTAGAGTCTCTCTTCAAACATTAAGCTTCTTGAGCTACCGGATATACGCTGACCTTTTTACGGTTACGGCCATAGCGTTCGAATTTAACAACACCATCGATCTTAGAGAACAATGTGTCGTCTCCTCCTTTTCCAACGTTTGTTCCTGGGTAGATTTTCGTACCGCGTTGACGGTAAAGAATGGATCCGCCAGTTACAAACTGACCATCAGCGCGTTTTGCGCCTAGGCGTTTGGATTCAGAGTCACGTCCGTTTTTGGAGCTACCAACACCCTTTTTGGATGCGAAAAACTGCAAATCTAAACGTAGCATAGTGGTGCACCTCCTTATTGTTCGATGATTCTTATATGCTTGCCATAGTCCTGTTCAATCGTTTGGAGCGAGACGAGCATGCCTTCCAGCAGAAGAGACGCTTTATCAAGCTGCTCCTCAGACAATTGATCGGGAAGTACTACATGTAGATACCCACCGTCGCCGCCCTGCTCTACCTCTGGCTCAAACTCACCGAGAACGAAAAGGCTGTTCACTGCTCCAAAGCTTACTGCCGAAACAGCTGCACACACAAGATCATAGCCATAAGGGCCGCTCTCCGCATGTCCGCTAAGCTCAAAGCTGTGAATATCTTCATCGACACGGTTTATTGTAACAGTTATCATGGTTCGCCTTACGCGTTGATTTTGCCGATTGTCAATTTAGTGTAAGGTTGACGATGGCCTTGTTTGCGTTTGTAGTTTTTCTTCGCTTTAAACTTGATCACGTTGATCTTTTTAGCGCGGCCTTGCTTCTCAACAGTTGCAGTAACCGTCGCACCTTCAACGAATGGAGCACCGATTTTAACATCGTCGCCACCAACTACCAATACTTTGTCAAAAGTAACTTCCGCACCGTTCTCTCCGTCCAATTTCTCAACGTAGATAGTTTGTCCTTCTGTTACTTTAACTTGTTTTCCACCAGTTTCAATAATTGCGTACATGTAACGCACCTCCTCTTAAACTCAGACTCGCCATCACAGGCGCTCGTAAGCTTGAAACCTGATCTGCGCGGTTGTAGCACGGGTGCTAACCTCGTGTAACATACTGATGTTATCATACTTCAAAAAAGATTGTCAAGACTATCTAACCCATCTCTTCTTACAGTTTCCATATCTGTCTCCGTAAGTTTGAGTTCATTTGTATCCTGGAAATTCACAAATACGGCTTCATAGGCAGGATTGCTGCCTGTCAGCTTAAGAAAATGATTGATCTGTTCCTTTCTGCCTGAGAGAAGATATGTCTTGTCTGCTGACAGACTAATGATTTCCCGTTCAAGCTGAAAACATTTCGTCTCAAAGGATAAACTTCTGAGGATCGGAGCTTGCAGCTGTTCCATTAAGGACGGCCGTTCTCGTTTCCGCGACATTTCCAAAAGGCCGAGCTTCGTAAATCCATAGACTTCCGTCCGCTGTGTATCCTGCTGGAGTGCTTGCCGAAAAGTTTGCAAAACAGCGCGCTGTTGATCCGGCCGTTTCATGGATACAAAATCTATCAGTATGATCCCTGACAGATTGCGCAATTGAATTTCCCGGGCAATTGCCTTTGCCGCCAGCTGATTGACCATGACAGCTGTCTGGTTCTTATCCGAATGACCTGTGTAGCCGCCACTGTTTACATCAATGACCGTCATTGCTTCTGTTTGATCGATATGCAAGGTGATGCCTCTGTCAATACTCGTAATCGGCGAAACCAGACGGTCCCAAAGTACAGACAGTGGCTGAGGCAGGAGTGTTTCTGCCTCTCGTTCCCACCTGATCTTCTCGCTAAGCTCTGGATACTGCTGGCGAAGCTGTCTCGCTTCGAACCCATCATCTACCACGACCTCACCTAAAGTTCCTGGTGGAAAGCGACGGAGCAGCTGATCCGGAATAAGAGCATCTCGGTAAATAACCGCAGGCGGATTAGCTTTCTGTGTTGAAAAAGCACGCCACTTATCTCGAAGACGCTCCAGTTCTTCTAATAAAACTTCTTCTGATAATCTATCTGCTTCTGTACGTACAATGACACCTTCTCCTGGTGTCAGGAGATCCGTCATCTGTGCTTTCCATTTAGCTGCTCTCTCTTCCGACAATTTCTTAGATACAGCTACGTAGTTCCCATCCGGCAAATAAACGAGGCCGGTCCCCGGAATAGTGATAATAGCGGAAAGCTTCGCCCCTTTTGTACCATAGGCGTCTTTTTGTACTTGAACGTAAAGAGCCTGTCCCTCCTGTATTACCTGCTCGATACGGAGCGATTGATCTTGTTTGCATGCTGGAACTTCCTCACGCTGCAAAAATCCTTGCCGGTCTTCACCATAATCGACGAAGGCCGCCTGCAGGCCGTGATCCACATGCCGTATAATTCCTTTATAAATGCTTCCAACTTTCGAGCCCATACCCGGCCGATCCAAGAACACTTCCTGCACTTGGCCGCGCTGCACTGTTAAAGCTGCTTTTTCTGTTCCTTTGAAAAACATATATAATGATAGCATTGCTTTCCTCACTGTCTGTTTTGTTGCAGAATATCCGCCACTGTACAATGTGCCTGCTTCCGCTTGAAGTACATATCACTGCATTGCTGTTCGTCCAATAATGCATTTTTCCCCTTCACTACAATTATATGCCGCCTGTTTCTCCTGTATTGTGACAGTACATCCAGGAGAGCTGTTTCCGATGTAGCAAAAATCGGCGTGCTGATCCCAGCATTCGTCCCGTATGTAGCACGCTGCAGCAGGAAACGCAGAAAGACATAATAGCGTCGTTTCCATTCTAGCCGATTTTCCCACAATAGAAAACAGAGAAGGCTGACTGTACTCAATGTAAATGGCATGGCCATGCACACATACAGAAGAACAGCTGTACCGATCATCCAGCTGACAAGGATAAGAGTGGTATGAGCCTTCCGGTAGGGCATTTGCAAGGACAGTAATAATCCAATCAGTTTACCGCCATCAAGCGGCCAAATAGGCAGCAGGTTAAAAAGAAGAATGGTCGTATTATACATATAAGCTGTCTCCAGTACGGATTGCGGTATAGATATAGCAGAAAGGCTGTATAGCGCCGCATACAGAATTAGGTGGACAGCTGGTCCTGAAAGAATCACGATTGCTTCTTCCAGAGCCCTTCGATTTCCTTGTTCGTCGGTTTCCATCACACCGCCGAAAACCCATAGCATGATACGGCGGATACGCCAGCGAAAATGACGTGCCGCCAAATAATGTCCCATTTCATGCAGCAGTACTATGATGAATAGAATAAGTACTTCCATAAGCATCCCGGTCAATACAGCAAGCAGCAGGAAACCCCAGAATACCGGATGTAAGTGAATCGGCGGCAGCCAATTATGGCGCGTCAACTTCTGCCTCCTGGATCGGATTCAAATACTTATTCCCCTGCTGCAAGGCAAAATAGACAGACTGGGCATTTTCTGCATTCGGTACAAATTCACCTATCTTTTCATTGGCCCCGATTCTCTGGTATTGATTCACCTCAATAGCATGCAAATGGCCGTAGATACTTTTGCTTTTATCTGCATGCTGGAGAATGATGGTCTTACCTGTATCTTGATCATTCCCTGCGAAAATGACGATCCCTTCGTCAACTGCTACCACATCGGATTGCTGCGATGATTCGATTAGAATACCCTCTTTTGATTCTTCAAATGGCTGCACGACGGTTCCATTCACCGGCATCGCCTGTGCTTCTACAGTATCAGTACTATCACCACCAGGGCTTAGTGCCACTGGATCGCCGAATCTTTCCTGATACCAGCTATTCACAGTAGCGAAAGGAAACTCTTCCGTCAATGCTGTCAGTACTGTTGCCTTTGTTTTTTCGATAATCGGATGGTCAGCTTGCAGGTAGATGGCCGTACCAAAGAACAGACTGGCAGATACGATCAGCCGCAACATGAATCGAGAAGCAAATTTCGAATTATCCTGCGAATTCGGCGGATCATATTTTGGATGCGGCGGGAACCCATGAGATTCTTCTTCATCCACTGGAAATGATCTAACTGTATTTGCCATGCCTTTCTGAATTTGTTCCCCTTTCAGACGTTTACGTTCAGCAATTCCTTTCCGTACCGAATGCAGATTCTTGCCCATAATAAGAACCCCTCTCCCCTTCTTTGTACAAGTCTATGAAGAAAGAGGACGAGTTATTAAAACAAGAGAAAAAAGCCTCCCAATAAGGGAGGCGATACATTACTTCGGTCTAGCAGCTAAAAGGAAACGATGCTGCCGAACGTTTAAATAACCATTTTTCTCTATAAAAAGATGCATCTCGAACAAAGCATCTCGATAAGCATCCACTGTGAATTGCGCACTTGCCAAGGAATAGCCTTCAAATAGTAGATGACTGCTCCTATGTCATAAAAACGCATGGACGGAAATGCTTCTGCCGACTCTAGTATGGTAAACTGATCTTCCAGTTCCTCGACAGCTGTCTGCAGACTCCAATTTTCGAAATCCGGGTTGAGCGGCGCTCCCAGGAGTTGATTGAGTTCTTTACAATCAGTACCTCCTACTTGTTGCGTAAGGAAAATGGCGTTTTGTTTCAGCACTCTCCATACTTCGCTTACATCGTAAGATTCATGTTTGTTCAGTATAACCTCAAATGATTCATCCAAGAATGGCAATTGGTCATCTTCCTTTATTTGGACGACATCTACTCCTAATGGTGAAAGTCTGTTTCTGGCGATTGGTACATTCGGCGGATAGCTCTCTGTCGCCACGGTGTACTCCGGAAGCGGCAGCAGCTTAGACAGAAACTCTCCCCCGCCGGTTCCCATATCAAGTGCACTCCCGGCACCGTAAAGATATTTCCGTGCTTTACTGCCATAGGACCATGGCAAAAGTTCATATTGAACTCGGCCTGTATCCTCGACATAAGAAAAATCCCATCCTGTGAAGGCTTTGACGCTGTCTTCCAATAACAAATTAAATAACTCCATCGTTCTCCTCCTTTACTTGTGGGCTAGCGTTCAAGTAAATCAGGGAGGAGAGCGTATATTGTAGCTGCCCCTTTAAGTTATGGATGATACTCCTTGTTCATAGTCATCCTCCTTTTTCCTAATTATAACAAAAAAAGACCAGCAATTTGCTGATCTTCATTGATAATGCATTTTCGGAACAGGCAGCTGCCATTTCCGATGGAAGGAAAAAATACGCAGGAAAATGATGGCTGCAAACAAAGCATAAAGCAAAATGGGATGATCAGAAGCTCCAAGCCCAATGACAAGTCCCGCCAACGCAGCCCAAGTTCCGTAGATTTCCGCTTTGAACACATATGGCTTCCTGCCGGCCAGTACATCTCGAAGTATGCCGCCTCCGCTTCCCGTCAGGAATGCAGCAACCATTATGGCAAGCAGACTATGATCAAGACTAGCAGCATGCAGCGCTCCTTGTATGGCAAATGCCGCCAAACCTATTGCATCAGCATACAAACCTGCCTTTTTCCATGAATAGCTCATCAGCTTTGGGAAAATCAAAATGATGGTAATGGAAATAAGTGAAATATAAAATAAAGTCGTTTGGGACCATAAATAAGAGACTGGCAATCCGATTAATAAATTACGAATCGCTCCTCCGCCAAATGCAGTCACAAAACCTAATATATAAACGCCGAACACATCATACTTCTCGTCCATGGCGACGAGGGCACCACTTATTGCGAAAGCAGCAGTACCGATAATACTGAAAATATCCCATGTCATATTGTACATTCCCCTTGTTTGTAATGGAAATAAAAAAAACTCGTAACTCTTACCAGAGCTACGAGTTTACCATAAGTTCATTTACTTTTGGAAAAAAGTTTTTTCAACCGGCTGAACATGCCTTTTTCACTCTCAAAGCTCATAAGCGGCACTGACTCACCTAGAATGCGTCGTGCGATATTGCGATAAGCAATACTCGCTTTCGTATTCGGTTGAAAAGCAACCGGCTCCCCGTGATTGGCAGCTTTGATAACCTCTTCATCGTCTGCAACAATACCGAGCAAGTCGATCGACAGTACTTGGACAATTTCATCCACTTCCAGCATGTCGCCTTCTTGCACCATATGGTTACGGATCCGGTTGACGATCAATTTAGGAGGTTCGATATCCTCCTGCTCCAGCAAGCCGATAATGCGGTCCGCATCACGTACACTCGGTTTTTCCGGTGTGGTGACGACAATCGCTTTATCCGCTCCTGCTACAGCATTTTTATAGCCCTGTTCGATACCGGCCGGACAATCAATGATGATGTAATCGAATTCCGGCTTCAGCTCGGCTACGATTTTTTCCATCCCATCGGGTGTCAAGTCCGTTTTATCGCTTGTTTGGGCAGCTGGCAGTAAGTAAAGATGATCGAAACGCTTGTCTTTGATCAACGCCTGTTTCAGCGCACATCTGCCGACAATTACATCGATGATGTCATAGATGATTCTATTTTCAAGGCCCATCACAACATCAAGATTCCGCAGACCGATATCCGTATCAATCAAACATACTTTTTTCTCCATCAGTGCAAGCGCTGTTCCCAGATTGGCAGAAGTAGTCGTCTTTCCTACTCCTCCCTTACCGGATGTAATAACGATTGCTTCACCCATTTAACATTCTCCTCTCGAAACTGCTGATGCCCGGACGTTTGCGGATTACTGCCTGCAAACGGTCAATGATAATCTTTTCCTGTTCATCATCGATATGTCCGCATTCCATATAAACACCATCTGTCTCATGATCGGGCGCGCGGCTGATATAATCCGCTATCCGAAGCTGAGTCGGATTCATATAGGAAGCAGCGATGACAGCATCAGCGTTGCCTTCCTTGCCCGCATGCGCTATCCCGAGCAGATTCCCCATGACGAAAATATTTCCGGTAGCTGTCACACAGCCTCCGGGATTCACATCACCAAGCAGCAGTAAGTCACCCTTTACTTCCAGAACCTGACCAGAACGGACGACGCGGCTGACAGCCTTCACTTCCGCTTCTTCCTTCCACTCAGTCGCCGCTTGTTTCGTAATGACATCAGAATGGATGGATTCTATTTTTAATCGCTGTTTACTCGTAATCATCTTACGGAGGGTTTCCTCCTGCTCCTTGTACAAATACCTGTTACCTAATTGAATATGTACACCAACAAGGTGATCAGCCGAATCAATACGATTAGCAGCAAGCTTCTCTTCCAATTCCTTCAGCAATTCCTCGAAAGAGCAGGCATCATCCATATGCAAGGACAACCCTTCCCGGGTACCTTTTATCGTGATAATCTGTTTGTTTCCAATCAAGATGGTCACCTCCGTTCCTCGTCTGATTTTCTTCTCTATAAGCTAGTCGTTCTTCTAAGCTGCGAATCGGACCATTTCTGCAGAGGCTTGTGGAAAATCAGATACAAGATTACAAGCATGATAAGGTTGGCGCCAAGCGTCGGCAAGAGGCGGTGCAATAAATATGTACCGAATCCCAGCGGCGTGATGCCAATTAAATGATAGATAAAATAGCCGATTATATCGGCGAAAACAATCGACAGCATCCCCAGCACTGCAGCTACAAGGATATTCCCATGCAGCACTCTGCGCAGTTCCAGGATCAAGTAGATGCTGAATCCATATGTGAACATATAAACACCAAGCATATCTGTATAGACAATATCCTTCAGAAGCCCGAAAATAAGTGCATATAACAGACTGTAATACGAATTATCCAAGTCATAAAGCATCGCGATCAGTACAAGGAACAAAAGACTCCAATGTGGAATCAGCCAAGTGTCACCGCCAATGAACTGCTCTGGCAGCATGGCGGTGGCAACTCCTTCAAAACAAACGATCAAAAGCATAATCAGGGGCAAGTATAGCTTTTTCATCACAGACCCTCATCTCCGTTACTTGACGAGGCGTCTTCAGATGCAGCATCTACCACAATCACCTTTTCAATGTCATACAAGTCAGCTGTTGGTTTGACATGGACAGTTTGAGACAAACCATATTGGTCCAATTCAACAGAATCAACTTCCCCAATCGGAAGTCCTTTCGGGAATACACCACCCAGGCCAGAGGATAGAACTGTAGAACCTTTCTTCACTTCCAGTTCAGGTTTCACACCTGTAAACAGCAACATACCATCTTTCTCATCATAGCCTTCGATCAAGCCGAAGATTGTATCCTGTTTTTCACCGTCTTCGTTCTCTCCACCAGATATCTGAGCAGAAATACGGTTAGTCTCGTTGAACCCACTCAACAATTGTACGGAAGAAGTACTGCGGCTGACGTCCTCGATTTTTCCAATCATGCCACTGGCTGTCATGACAGCCATGTTCGTCTCGATGCCATCGTCAGATCCCTTATCAATCGTCAGCTGGTCAAACCAGCCTTCTGGACTGCGTACGATGACATCAGCTGGAATGGGATCGTAATCCATCGATGTGTACTGATTGAAAGAATCATTGGTTGCTTTCAGGTCGTCGTACTGCTTTTCCAATTCCTGATAGCGGAATTGCAAGCCTTTGTAATCGTCTACTTTCGATTTAAGCACCTGATTTTCTTCGTAGGTGTTCTTAAGATTTTTAATATTCGTCACTACCGTAGAGGTGAACTGTGCAGGTTTGGAGAAGATATTCTGCACAAACCCTACGGTATCACTGATTATTTGTTCTGGTAATGTCTGGCTGCTCCGATCCCTGGTTGAAAAACCAATCAATCCGACTAGGATGATGATCGCAATCAGGAATAAGAACATCCTTTTTTTCTTAAAGAAATTCATAATTCACCCAACTTAATTTTTAGTAGCTTTGGAAAACACATGTGGATGCGAACGGAAATGCTCGATGAATTCAAGTGATTTACCTGTACCGATTGCTACACTGTCAAGCGGATTTTCCGCAACGAACACCGGCATTTTAGTTTCTTCGCTGATAACGCTGTCCAAGTTGCGAAGCAATGCGCCGCCACCAGAAAGAACAATACCGCGATCCATAATATCAGCAGCCAATTCAGGCGGTGTTTTTTCAAGTGTAAGTTTCACAGCATCCACAATCGCACTGACTGTGTCGGCTAAAGCTCCTGAGATTTCCTTCGCGCTCACACTGATTGTTTTCGGAAGACCAGTCAGCAAATCGCGTCCGCGAATTTCTGTTTCTTCATCTGCCTCCGGTACACCAGCATGACCAAGATCCATCTTCAATTGCTCTGCAGAACGTTCCCCGATCATCAAGTTGTACGTTTTGCGGATGTAATGGATGATTGCTTCATCCATATCGTCTCCGGCTGTACGGATCGATTGGCTTGTAACAATACCACCTAAGCTGATGATTGCGACTTCTGTCGTACCGCCGCCGATATCAACGATCATACTTCCAGTCGGTTCCCATACAGGAAGACCAGCACCGATTGCAGCAGCGAAAGGCTCAGCAATTGGGAAAGCATCCTTTGCACCTGCTTGTTTTGTTGCGTCGATAACCGCGCGTTCCTCAACCATTGTGATACCTGATGGCACACAAACCATTACGTTAGGCTTCTTTGCGAATGAAGAGCGATTACGCTGTGCCTGTTTGATGTAATACTTCATCATTGTCGCTGTTGTATCGTAATCCGCGATGACGCCATCCTTCATCGGACGGATGACACGGATATTTCCTGGTGTTCTGCCAATCATATTACGAGCGTCGCCGCCAACTGCCTCTACCTGGCCTGTTTCTACATTTGTCGCCACGACAGAAGGCTCACGGACGACTACGCCTTTTCCTTTTACAAAAACCAATGTATTTGCTGTGCCCAAGTCGATGCCCAGGTCTTGTGAAAAACTGAATTTCGCCACAATTAATTCTCCTTTTCCGAGTCCGTTCGTGTTTCAGCAAAGCTGTTACTCAGCAGTGCATACTTTTCATATATTGTCTCATTATGTTGTACTTTATCATATCAGATATTAAATCCAATAGACATCGTTGCAAGGTAATAAAGCATACCATCAGAAGAAGCGCCAGCTAGTAAGGTGTACCATGCTAGGCGCTTCTCTACAAAGCTAGTTCCAATTATACGAGAAAACCAAAAAAATAGATAGTAATTACAAGTATCCTTTTTCCTTCAATGAAATAAACTTTCGGTCACCAATGACAAGATGATCCAAAAGCTCGATCCCGATCATCTTCCCACACTCCAGCAATCGCTTTGTCACATGGATATCCTCCTGTGAGGGGGAAGGATCACCAGAGGGATGATTATGAGCACATATAATGCTGGCAGCAGAACGACGGACAGCTTCGCGGAATATCTCGCGGGGATGGACGATGGAGGCGTTGAGGCTGCCAATGAAGATCGTCTGACGATGGATGATATGATTCTTCGTATTGAGAAATAAGACGACAAAATGCTCCTGGCTTAGATTGCGCATTTCTTCCATTACATAATCTGCCCCGTCCTTTGGGCTTCGGATCGTGTAACGTTCTGCCGGCTTGTATCGATACAGCCTTTGCCCAAGTTCGATTGCAGCCAAAATAAGCACTCCTTTTGCAGTACCAATTCCTTTAATAGCTGTCAGCTCCTCAATGGTCGCATCACGCAGGAGCTGCAAACCTTCAAAATGCATCAAAAGCCGCTGCGCAAGCAATGTGACAGACTCGTCCTTGGTTCCGCTTCCTAATAGGATGGCGAATAATTCTGCATTGGACAAATGCGCAGGTCCTAGCTCCAGCAGCCTTTCCCGTGGACGATCCTCCTTTGGTACCGATTTTATCGCCATTTCAGTATGCAGCAAAAAACCGCCTTCCTTCTGACTCGGATTCCTGTGTGGCTGACAGGTTACGAGAAGCTTATCGGAAGACGGCGCACTATTCAAATGGCTAAATAGAAATTTTAATAAGTTTCTCTATAGGATAATGAAGTAATTAGATCAAGAAAATCAAGTTCATTGACCTTCAGCTGCTAGAGTGGCAGCTTCATGCCATACCGGCAGCAGCATACTAGCTGTAAATGTCCCTTGCTCCATAGCGCTGACTGCTTCATCAGATACTGCTTTGACACTCTTCGCTTCTGCAGGGATTTTCTCCTGCCATGCTTTCCAAAGAGCCGCATCCTGGTTATCCCCTGCTGCAAGCAAAACAGCCAGCTCGTCCAGCCAAGCACTGCTGGCAGCCTCGACTCCAGGGTCCCATTGCTTCACATAGCTTTCATATCCTTGCGCCTGCAGCTGGGAGCCAAGTGTGTCAGCTTCTTCCTGCGAACCTGCCATACCTGTCAACAAGAAGAACTGGCCGTTCTTTTCCCATAATACTGCCGGGATCCCTGCATCAGCATATTTTTGTACAACATCCTGCCCGATATCTTCTTGATTATAGACGCCGCCCTGCACAACGTAAGCTGTCAGATCACCAAACGCTCCCGCGTTAGCAGCGGCTTCCTTTGTCGCGATCGGGGCCGCCACACCGCTTGTCTCCGATTCAATACCTGCTGTATAACGTAGCAGCAGGAATCCTAACACAACTCCTATGAGCGCAGCACCAAGTGCAGCTGCAGCCAGCTTCTTCGCAAAAGGAGACAAAGATACTGCATTTTTCTCTGATTTCTTCTTATTCAGCTGATCCAATACAGGAACATCCTTTTCGACCGTTGCCGCCGCTTCTTCGTCATAAAGTGTGTAGCTTCCCTCACCGATCATCTCTTCTTTTGACTGCTGCTGTTGTTTCTTCGGCTTCTTACCGCCAATCTTGACGGAAAACCCCTTTTTCTCTTCCATCCTGGCACCTCTTTTATGATTGATTGGCTCAACTCTAGCACAGCTAGTAATAGAAGTAAGAGAAATGCTGTCGAGACAAAAAAAGAGTGTTCGACAGGATGAACCTATCAAACACGCTTTTCTACGAATTAAGATGCAGGATTATAAAATACCCGTAAAGATATCGTTGCAATATAGCTGTTTTCCGAAGCATTTGTCACGTCGATTTGTTCTATTTTATTCACAAAGTGATGTAAAGATTAATTGACTATACCAACACACAAATGTTTCACCGTGAAAATATGAAAATAGTGCTGCAGCTAAAATATATGGACCAAAAGGAATTAATTGGTTCCTCTTTATAACATTTATATAAAGAAGGAAAATACTAATTATGGCACCTAATATTGATGCAAATACAAAGGTAAGCAGAATGCCTTTCCAGCCAAGTATATAGCCTAGCAGTACAAATAATTTTAAGTCTCCACCACCCATACCACCACGGCTTAATAGAATGACAAGGAAAAGTAGGATAAACGCAAAGAATGATCCGATTATGGAGTCCCACCATGGATCCAATGGAGTAATAAATCGAAGAATGATGAATAGAGGGAGGAAAAATAGAAGGACTTTATTTGGAATGAGTAGAAATCGCATATCCGTCACAAATAAAATTGCACCGATTGATACCAATAGAAGAGCCAAACCGAGATCCCATCCTATACCGAACAAATAAAAGCTATAACCAAAAAGCAGACCGGTTGCAAGCTCATTCAAAGGATAGATAAGTGAAATATTCTGTTTACAGTTTCGACATTTACCATGTAATATAAGAAAGGAAATGATAGGTATCAGATCATATGGTTTAATTTGCTGCTTACAGTCCGGACAAATTGAACGTTCTGCCTTAAACATTCTCTCCTCAAGTATTCTCATACCCACAACATTGTAGAATGACCCGAACAAAGCTCCTAGAACAACGAAATAAATCAAGAAAAAAACTGACATGGATCCACTCCTTTACAGAGATTACATGATAAATCACTTTCTAAGCATTTCTGTGCCTCCTTTAATAATTTATTAGACTGCTCGCATATAACTTCCAATAAATTGTACCAAACTCTATTTAAAGGTTTTTAGATTAAGCTCAAATTTTACATTAATTACACAACTTACGTAGAGCCAATCTTAGTAACAGAGAACATAAATCCCTACATCAGTAAATCGCTTGCATTCTTATCAAATAGAAAAGACCTATCCCCCAGGGATAGGTCTTTCCTATATCCTTCTTACTCCACTACAAACTCAAAATCAGCAGTGAACTTCACATCTTTACCGATCAATACGCCGCCGGTTTCAAGTGCTGCGTTGTAAGTCAGTCCGTATGCTTCACGGTTGATTTTTCCTTCCACTTCGAAGCCGGCGATTGTGCTGCCGTCCATTGGGTTTTTGGAAGTGCCGTTATATTCTACTTTGAATGTTTCTTCGTTCGTTACGTCTTTAATTGTGAAGTCTCCAGTGATTTCGAATTCATCATCGGATAATTTCTTCACGGATTTGCTTTTGAAAGTCATGGCAGGATAGTTCGCTGCGTCGAAGAAGTCTCCGGATTGCAGGTGGCCGTCGCGGTCCGCGTTGCCTGTGTTGATTGTAGCTGCTTGGATTGTTGCTGTAACGGATGAGTTATCCATATCATTCAAGTCTCCGCTGAATTGTACGTCGAAGTCTTCGAATTTCCCCTTTGCTTTGGAAACCATCATATGTTTCACCGTAAATGAGATGCTGCTGTGTGCTTTATCCAATTTCAAAACTGCCATGTTTGTTCCTCCTCAGTGGTATTCCTTTATTAAGTTACTTTACGTAAGTAACTATATATTAATCACTTCGTTACGTCAAGCATTACTTTATAAAAAAACATTCCTTTTACGAAGGAATGTTTTCAGGCTTTTGATTCAGTTCATGGTAGATGCTTACTCGATTCCGCCCTTTTTGTTTGGCACCGACGTACATCGCGCGATCTGCATGCCTGACCAATTCCAAGTCATCTTCACTATTCTCCGGATAAGATGCTACACCAACACTGACTGTCATATTCAGTGAAACTGTCTGACCAGAATCTAATGTATTTTTTGTTTGGAAAGGCTGGGCAGTAATACTGCGCCATAGTGTATCTGCTACCTCAGCTGCTTGAGCGGAACTGCTTCCTGGTAAAATGACTGCAAATTCTTCTCCGCCATACCGTGCCAGCACTGCTTCCCCTTCCACAGCTTTTTCTAATCTGTCAGCAACCTCTCGAAGAATGTCATTTCCAGCTTCATGTCCATACGTATCATTCACTTGTTTGAAATGATCCAAATCCATCATGATCAACGATACAGGACTTTCAGGCGCACCCTCCTGAAATAGCTCCTTGAGTGCATCATCAAAGTAACGGTAGTTATATAAACCGGTTAATGCACATCGTTCACTGATCTGCTTTGTTTGTTCATAATGCTGTGCATTGAGCAGGCTTACAGCCATGAAATTCGCCAGCAGCTCAATCAGCATGAATTGATACTTCTCATAGATGTTCCGTTGTTCAGACAAAAGAACAAGGATACCTATTATTTCATTATCACGTTCTATCGGCAAACACATAAGACTTTCGCTATCGATTGGTGCTGTAACTTTCCATTTGTCAGCCCATTGTTTTCGTTTCCCATAGCGGACACCGGTGCCTTTTTTCCATACGAAACCAGCTATTCCTTCGCCTTTTTTCTTCCAATCACCTTGGTTGTAGAAGGAGCGCTTTTTCGGATCATACAATCGGATTAATTTCAGCTCCTCGCCATCTGTTACATCATACAGATAGGCTTGATCAGCCGGAACGAGCGATACTATCCGTTCCATAAACAGATCCAATGTCTCTTTCACATTTAGTTGGGCCGTTAATTCGTGCCCCACTTCACTGACATTACGAAGATGTTCATTCATACTGCTGCTTCTGTAATAGAGACGCAATATATAGGATGTACTCACAATTGAAAAACCAATAAAGACAACCGCGACTCCACCAATCTGATGATAAAGAACGTGCAGAAGCAATGCAGCCGGCAGGATGTAGATAGTCGTCATGAACTCCCAGAAAAAACTGCGTTCAAAAAACTTATCTCTCTTTCCGTAGATATATCTTCTTGTCAGCGTTATCAGGATATGGTTCATCATGAACAGTGTCATGGAGTATGCAAGAATGCCAATGATATGCAATGGTGTTTCCAATGCTTGAGCAGCGTCTCCCGGGAGGTCGAATAAACGATATACTCCCGCAGCAGATACACTCATAAGGAAGAACATTAGGTAATTCAGTGGTATGCGAAATAGGTCTTGTTTAGTCATACGCACTTGCAGCAGCACAATTGTGACACTGATGGAGGTAATGATCAGTTCCAAGAACAAACCAAAATTCAAATAAATGACAAGCGTAATACCGTTGAGGAAAAAGACTGGAATTTGGTTTATCATGATCGGAAAAAGCGCCACAATAATCGCCAATGCGGTGAATGCTCCTAAATCAAGCCAGTTCAAATCATCCAAATTTGTCTGTCGATAGATTAGAAAAAGGGAAGCCGGCCAAATGATAGCCCAAGCTACCCAGATCCATCGTTTCTTGCTGCTATTAACCATCTAGCTTCTTCCTTCCTATTACCCGCACAAAAATATTCAGATAATTTAAACTACCACATTTTTCTAATTTGAACAATATAGTTTCTGACTTGGTATATAAAATGCAGGGAACCTGTGACAAAATAGATTGTGTCTGTTTGGTAGTCTCCATAAATCTGCTTTACCCACTCCTGCCAATCGGCAACAACTTCCACTGCCGGAAATGCTTCTGACAAAGTCTCCAAATTTGCTGCACGTGGATGATCGAAAGTAGTCAAAGCAATGTTAGGTGTAATTTCTTGAAGCTGCTGTATCATTTGTGCAAACGGCTTGTCCTGAAAAGCACTGAACATGACTTCTATTTTCTCATTCGGGTAATTTTCCCTAACCGTTTCAATGAAAGCAGTCATACCTTCTGCATTGTGAGCTCCGTCCAGGATGATTGTAGGTGCGTTTTCCACACGTTCAAATCTACCTGGAAGCTGCACCTGGCTTATAGCTTCCTTCACTTTACCCGAATCTAGCGAGATTCCCTTCTCCTGCAGCAAACGACATGCCTCGGTCGCAAGCGCAGCATTCACTCGTTGATGAGCGCCTTTCATCTGTGGATCTATATGAAGCCGATCAGCATCCTTGGCGTCTATCCAAGTAATCTTTACACCTGCTCTATTCGCCTGGTTCTCTATAACTGCTCTTGCCTCAACTTGTGTTACTGCACTGACGATTGGAGCTCCCACTTTGATAATACCTGCCTTTTCCTCAGCAATCTTTTCAATCGTATCCCCAAGGAAACGTTGATGGTCCAGGCCGACATTGGTAATAATGCTGAGTAAAGGCTGACGCAGCACATTCGTCGCGTCACCACGTCCGCCCATACCTGCTTCTATCACACTAATATCAGCATGCTTTGCAAGGTAGGAAAAAGCGATACATACGTGAATTTCGAATTCACTCGGATGATTGTCCTGCTGGTCCATCTCTTCTATAGTAGAAAGTAGTGCATTACATTCCGCGATGAACTCCTTCTCACTTATCCATTGGCCATCTACTTGAATGCTCTCCAGGAATCCGCCAGGGGTTGGGGAAATGAAACTGCCTGCTTTATATCCGTTATATGTAAGTGCTTGGGCTAGATAAGTCGACGTCGATCCTTTGCCATTCGTTCCAGCTATATGTATACTTTTCATTCGACGTTCGGGATTGCCTGATGCCTGCAGCAGCTGCTGCACCCGATGCAGTCCCGGTTTGATGCCAAGATGTCTGCGGCTGGCTAAAAAAGCTTCCGCTTGTGCTAGGTTTGCAAACATAAAGCATCTCCTTCCATGTATAATTGACTATTATATCAAACTAGTTTGTGCTGCCACTATAGAAATAATTTCTTCATTTGTTGGGCATCACCTAAAGAAAGGAACTACAGTTATGGCTACACCGAAACTTGGCTGGGTCATTTATAACGGCCATCTTGGCGGTAAGAAGTTTCTCGATTTTGCGGAATGGATACAGCGCGCTGCCAATGCCCAGAATATTGACATGAAAATCATTAAAAATAATGCGTTGCTAGGTATGGTTGGAGCAGACAACAGCCTGCTTAAGGAAGAACAGCAGCTGCCGGACTTTGTCGTTTTCAGCGACAAGGATATTCCGCTTGCTCAGCAGCTTGAAGCAATGGGAATTCCACTATATAATTCCAGCAAATCGATCGCCGTATGTGACAATAAGATCCTTATGTATCAAGCATTAGCTGAAGCAAGCATTAGAATACCAAAAACGATTATCGCACCGAAAATTTTCCCTGGTACAATGCCAATACAATTGGATTCTTTTGAACCTGCAATGAAGGAACTTGGCTTTCCAATGGTCGTTAAGGAAGCTTTCGGGTCCTTCGGAGAACAAGTATATCTGATTCATAATAAAGAGGCATTACATCAGAAAATCACCGAAATTGGCACTAACCCATTCGTCTTACAGGAATATATCCAAACAAGCCACGGCAGAGATATACGAATCAATATCGTCGGCGGCAAGATTGTCGCTTCCATGATTCGTACATCGGAGACGGATTTTAGAGCCAATGTTTCACGCGGAGGCAGTATGCAGCAGTATACACCAACAGAAAAAGAGTCCGAGCTTGCTATTGCAGCTGCCACAGCCGTTGGAACTGATTTCGCCGGGGTAGATTTGCTATTTGGTCCCGGAGGAGAACCGCTTGTATGTGAAGTGAATTCCAATGCGCATATTCGTTCTATCTACGACTGTACAGGTGTAGATGTAACGGAATCAATCATCTCTTACATTAAAGAGGTGCTTTCATGAGAGGTTGGCTGATATACGATCGAGTGAATGCAGAACGTAATTCGACTTTTATTGATTGGTTCCTTGAGGAAAGTGATTTGCTGAACATAGATTTACAGGTCATCTACACAGACGACATTCATGTGGTACTCCAAAATGGACAAGTAGTTGTACATACAAAAGAAACACAGGAGCCCCCAGACTTCAGTATCGTGCGGACTATCGATCCGTTGTTGACCGCACAGCTGGAGCAAGCGGGTATTGCCTGCTTTAATAATAACGAGATTGCAGCTCTTACTAACGACAAAATTAAAACTCATCTCGAACTTGCAAAACTGGATATCCCGATGGTGGACATGCACTTTCAGACTAATGCCCCTCTACCTCAGCCGCCGCTAGACTTTCCTTTTGTATGGAAAACAGCCAGTGGCCGTGGCGGAAAAGAAGTTCATTTAGTTGAAAATGAAGCACAGTATAACGATTTACAGCTGCAATATACAGTTCAGTCTGTCCTCATGCAGCAGTTAGCACCAAGACCAGGAAAAGATGTACGTGTTTTTGTGATCGGAAAGGAAATCATAGCTGCTGTACTCCGCAGCAGTAAGCAGGATTTCCGAGCAAACTATACTCTGGGAGGAAGCGCTTCTCTTTATACATTGAATACATCAGAGCAAAAGCTTGTCCAACGCATTGTCGATCATTACGACTTTGGCTTTGTCGGCATCGATTTTCTATTCGATGAAAATGGTGGCTTATTGTTCAATGAGATTGAGGATGTTGTCGGAAGCAGAACATTAAGTGCAGTAAGCGATCTGAATATCGTCCGACTTTATTTGGAATATATACAGCAGCGTATGGAGGGATGACGTTGTATGCGATAATAGGTTATTTTGACGGCTTAACCGAAAATAACATAGTGAAGTTGTGGGAAGAATTGCGTGAAAAAGAAATCACTGATTATCCTTTTCGGCGTAAGGGACACTGCCCCCACCTTACCTTCTCATCCTTCACTGAACTTAGCCCAGGTTTGTCACAAAAGATTGAGCGGTTACGAATTTCTACGAAGCCCTTACCTTACGTTTTAGACTATTTGGCAGCTTTATGAGAAGTGATTCGTTTCTGCTGCTTCCCGATCCGAGCAGCGCATTAACAGAGTTACACCGGGAAATCTGTAACTTGCAAGCTGTACCTTCTCTTTACACACTGGAAAATTGGATTCCGCATATGACAATTGCCAACCATCTTAACCCAGATCAACAGTCAGCTGTTCAGCAGCTGGCACAGCAGAGGATGTATCCTTTTTCAGGAACCTTGACCAAATTAGCAATTATACAAATTACTGAACGAGAAGTAATTGAATTACAGATCTTTTCATTATAGGAAGCTGCTTGCTAGTAAAGCAGTCCCTCATACACTCAATTGTCTTAATGTTTTGAAAATGATTGTTTGATCTGATTTAATTAGCCTAATAGATAACAGCCTGCAGGAGGTAATAGAAGTGATAGTTGAATTGAAGGATGTTTCTCTTAAAAGAGGCGGTAACTGGATTTTAAAAGATTTGAACTGGAAGGTGGAAAGGGGGCAAAATTGGGTATTATTAGGTCTGAATGGCTCTGGCAAAACATCTCTGTTGAGTTTACTGAATGCCTACACCTTCCCCACTACCGGGAATATGCGTGTTCTGGGGATGGAATTTGGAAAGACTTATCTTGCCGAAAAACTGCGGATACAAATTGGCTTTGTTTCCTCTTCTCTTCAGCAAAAATTCGACTCTAGTTATAATGCTTTTGAAGTTGTACTTAGCGGTGCTTTTGCATCCATCGGACTCTATGAAACACCTACAGATGAAATGAGAACAAGAGCCGCACAGCTGCTGCATGATCTGGGCTGTTTCGCTTATGCAAATAGACGATACGAAACACTTTCACTTGGAGAAAAACAGCGTGTTTTAATTGCCAGAGCCTTAATGGCCGATCCGCCTCTGCTCATATTAGATGAACCCGCCAACGGATTGGACTTTTTAGCACGTGAGTCATTATTGGAATCCATTGAAAGAATCAGTAAGAAACCTGATGCACCTACTATTATCTATGTAACGCATCATATTGAAGAGATATTGCCTATATTTGATCAAACACTTCTGCTTAAGGACGGGAAAGTATTTGCCTCTGGATGTACATCTAACATGATTTCCAATGAACGGCTTTCAGATTTCTTCGGGATTCCAGTCAACGTAATGTGGGACCAGAGCCGTCCAGTACTTTCTAGGGCGTATATGGCAAATAAGTAGAGTTGGCTAATCATTAGAGTGAAAATATGCTCTTGCTATATCCGGTAATCTTGGATTAGTCCCTTAAGATACTTCAATGACTAAATATTCGACTAGTAAAAAAGCTGCTGATAAGCGGTTTTTTTTATGCATGTAATTGCAGTTGAGTAATAACACTAACCACACCCAAAAATATATTTGCATTTACCTAATACTCCTCTATTGCCTTCTCTTCCAACAAAGAGCTACCCCTTTTTTATCTTAAAATGATAATCGCATATACATTTTATATGCATTATGAATAGGTTGGACTGTAGAGTTTCTTATAAGGAGGAATAATAATGCCACGTTTCTGTATTTTCCCGGGATATAACTGGTGCGGTCCCGGCTGCAGCGGCCCTGGCGCTCCCGTAAATAGGGTAGATGCTGCATGTAAACAGCATGATATATGCTATCGAAAACATGGTAATCGATGTGAATGCGACCAGATGTTTTTGAAACGGCTTCGTCCTTTAATCAATTCTCGTACACAAGAAGGACGACATGCACAAACTATCTATAACTATATGAAACTTCAAACAGCTATAACGTGTAGGAGATATAGAAAGTAACATCTATTTGAAAAGAAGTCAGAAGCATATTAGAAAAAAGAATGCTGCATATAGCATTCTTTTCCATTGGCACAAAAGTATAGTTTCTATGAGGTAAACCCAAACGTATCAGCATGCTAAAGCAATTTATTCTGATGCACATACACCGCTGCCTGCGTGCGATCATTCACTTGCAGTTTTGCCAGCGTATTACTCACATGTGTTTTAACTGTTTTGATGCCTATGTAAAGCTTATCTGCAATTTCCTGGTTCGTCATTCCTTGGCCGATACAGCATAATACTTCGAATTCTCTTTCGGTCAATTGATCATGCAGGAGCTGTTTTTTTTGGCGAAAGCTGTTCATTACTTTCGCTGCAACAGCTGCTTCCATTACCGTTTCACCCATGGCTGCTTTCCTGATGGCTTCAGCAATTTGTTCAGCTGTTGAAGTTTTCAACATATAACTGAATGCACCTGCCTCCAAGGCTGGAAACACCTGTTCATCATCATAGAAGCTAGTGAGAATGATAATTTTAGCAGCAGATCCCGCTGCCATTATTTCTTTAGTGGCCTCTATCCCTGTACCATCTTCCATGATCAAATCCATAAGTACGACATCTGGCTTCTCCGTTAGAACCAAGTGGATGCCTTCCCGGCCGCTGCTCGCTTGGCCAATGATATTGAAACCATCTTCTGTTTCTAAGTACGCTATCAGTCCTTTTCTTACGATATCATGATCATCTATGACTGCTATATTTATCATCCTGCCTACTCCTTCACTTAGTTGGTATTCGGAGACCTATTTGTGTACCAACACCTACGCTCGCCCGCAGCATAAATGTTCCTCCTAATTCTTCGCAGCGTTCTTGCATGGTCCTTAACCCAAGCGATGTTTTACGCTGCTGCATAGCTGCTGTATCGAAGCCTTTTCCATTGTCCTGGATAGTAACTGCCACATCCATTCCTCTTGTCAGCAACTCGACCGTCACTTCACTCGCTTCAGCATGACGCAGTGTATTCGACAAAGCTTCCTGAATGATACGAAACAGATGCTCTTCCACCGATTTCGACAACTGCATCGTATCTTCAATATGTATATGAAAAACAAGTTGGGTACGTTGTTTCAACTCATCGATCAGCTTCCTCACTCCGCTGCTTAAAGAGTCACCAGAAAGATGAACAGGTCGCAAATGCAAAAGCAATGCACGCATTTCTGTCTGAGCCTGCTGCGCAATTTGTGAAACTTCTGCGAATTTGTCCCTGGCAGCTTCCGAATTTTTATCAAATAGCTTCATGCCTGCTTTTGACATCATCGTAAGCGCAAATAATTGCTGGCTGACCGCATCATGTAAATCCCTTGCAAGGCGCTGGCGCTCTTCCATTGCAGCTGCTCGATGTGCACCCTCGGCAAGCTCTGCCTTTTCATCAGCCAAACGCTGAAGTGATTTGACCTGCGTATGCATCTTATCTGTCAATTCATTTAAATCCTTACCTATCCGAGCAATTTCATCGTTGCTGTTGTCTACAATCTTCGCCTGATAATTTCCATTGGCAACCATTGTAATAAACAAAGATATATAATCCATTCGATCCTTTATTTCTTTGCTGTCTTGAAATCCAACAAATATGGATGTAAGGAAATGAAACATGATATATAGGAGCAAAAATGTAAAGATTGCTTGTACACTAAGCCACATCGGCTCCAGCAAAACGTACATAGACAGCAGGACGCCAAGAAGCAGAATTGCATTCAGGAACATTGTGCGTATGTTTGTTTTGATATACGAGTATCGAATACTATTAAGTTTTTTCAGCATCACTGCCACCTCATATCCGGTCCACTCTTATTTGTCCAGCCTTATAATCGATAAAAATATCCAGCTTGCGGGTTGCATCTGCATATCCGGGGGTTTCGTAATACGTTCGTCGATTTATGCCTTCTGAAAGTTCTCCAAAAACATTTATCTCTCCAGCCTTAATCAAAGCTTCCAAGCGGAATTCCACATTATCGGGGAGAATGATCCGTACTTCCCCGGCCCAGCCTTTAAGATGAAATGGTATTTCGTCGTTCGGTATAAAGGCTTTTGTAAAGTCCACATAATACTCGCCTACCGCATTCTTCACCTGGGTAGGTTCAACTGTCCAGCCCTCACTATCAAACCGGTGCTCTCCCACTGCATAATTATGATAGTTTTTATAAGCTCTTTTGCCCTTCTTCTTTTGACTTCCAGTTTCCCATTCCATATTCACTCCAGCTTGACGCCTCTTCCCCTTCTTGCCTGAGCGAAGCAGACTGAATCCAAAGTAAATGATAAGAAGCGGCCAAAGCTTGAAAATATCATTAAATTCAAATGTAAGTACTTCAAACCGATCAAGGATCAGCAGTCCGCCAAACAGTATGCAGAATATACCAAACCAGAATCCACCTTCGCCCCTTAAGAAATCAATCAATAATTTCAGCCCTAATAACAGGATGAATACAGGGTATAGATAATGCCAGCTTTGGCTGTAATTCCAGTCAATTGCACCAATGTTAGATAAAATTAGCACCAGACCGATCACTATTATTGCGATAGCAAAAAGATTGCTCCATAAACGTTTCATAATAACCCACCTGCTTATACCGTTTCTTGTTGTTCTACCTTATTATAACTGTTAAATGCAGTAAGTTGTTTATTTCGCAGACATAAAATTCCAGTAATCATCACGAGTATTCCTCCGGTTATACAAAGAACTTGAATACTAATTCCCATTCCAAGCAGTGCTGATGTAACCATATAAGACACTGGTATCAAGCCAGTCGAAGCAAGTGCCATAATGCTCATTACCCTGCCGATCATCCGCCGATCGGTTGTTTGCTGCAGCATAGTTGAAATCGGGATATTGGTAAATTGCAGACATACACCAATAACGAATATAGCTGCAGCCGAAGACCAGAAATGAAGCGCAGAACCGTATAGGATGAAAAATGCACTCATGATGATCAAGCTGAATATCACTGTATGACCTGGACTTTTAAGATTTTTCAATAATACAAGACTAAGAGCAGCAGTAAGAGATCCAATTCCCAATGCACCTTCCAAAATTGTCAGACCTAGCGCATTTGTCTGGAAAACGTCCTTTGCCAGCAAAGCTACAGATAAAGAGACAGGACCTGTCAGGAAAAAATTGATAAAGAAACTTACTGTCATAATTGTACGGATCAGTGGATTATGTTTAACATAGTGAAAACCTGCTTTTACGTTTTCTAATGGGGATTTTCTTTCTTCTGCAGTTGCCTCGTCCTTAGAAGAGATTCGCAGCAAGGATATAGATAACGTGGCTGCACATAACATGACAACAGCAAGAGTGAATACTGCTGAAAAGCCACCTAACACAATGAGACTTCCACCAATTGCCGGGCCCAGAATAGGACTGATCATATTCGTCATCTGTACCATGGCATTCCCTTGCTGCAAGTTTTCCGGTTTAAGTACTTCCGGCAATAACGATCCTGCCGCCGGGTAAGAAAAAGCATCCGAAACACCGAAAAGCGCGGAGAGTACAAGTAAGTGCCAAGGCTGCAGTACATCTGTCAGCAACAGTCCGATGACAATACCTACCAACACTGCCCTGGAGCCGTCCGATAGCAGCAGGATTATCTTCTTTGAAAAACGATCGGCAGTTATACCGCCAATAACAATGAATAATAGCCGAGGAACCGAGGCTGCAAAAAAGAGCATTCCAAAATAAAAGCGATTTTCCGTGATGGACAGCATCAGCCACTCCGCTCCCATTAAGTACACATAATAACCTGGAGCAGAAAATAACATACTGATAAAAACGAGTCTAAAATTGCGATTCCGAAACAGCTGCCATTTGCTTACTGTTGCTTCTTCTACCATTCTCCCAACCTTCTTTCCATTTGTTACCTTAAGTATAAACGACTGGAAATAACAAGAAAACATCCTGGGGAATGGACTTGTATCCGCCTTAAGACGGAGTCCCTTTTCTGACAGATTCTATTGCATATCGAAGTGTTGCCGCTTGTAAGAAATCTTTTATAGTAAAATAAATGAATACCCATATCTTTATAGAAGTTAAAAACGTATTAGCAATAAAAGGGGTGAATATATGGCGCAGCCCAAACAAATAGATCGTCAATCACAGATAGAGGAAACTATGGAGAAGTTAACGCATTACTGTTTGTATCTAACGAAGAATAAATGGGATAGCGAAGAAATAACGCAAGAGGCAGTCTTAAAGACGCTGACGAACTATCCTGAAGAAACTTTTCCGCCCCCGGTCAGTCTATTGAAAAAGATTGCTTATCACGCCTGGATAGACAGAATACGTAAACAAAAGAAAGAAGAGCTTGTGCCTGAAATTCAGGATGAAACGCCAGCTGTAAGACAGGACAATGAACAGCAAATGGAACAATTGCGAAAGCTCACTCCAAAGCAGTTGATTGTGTTTGTTTTAAAGGAAGCTTTTCATTTTCAATCTGCCGAAATTGCAGATCTGCTTGAACTAAAAGAATCAGCTGTAAAAGCGCTCCTGCATCGAGGACGCATGAATATTCAAGCGGAGACGATGCATCCCCTCGTCCAGAGCTCGTGGGATAATGTAAAACAGGAAGAGTTTTTTGAGCTGGTAGAATTGTCTCTCAACAAAGGTGATCCAGCAGATATTATTCGAATTCTTCCTAGGTTGTTTCATATCTCCAAGCCCTACCTTCAAACAAATACGAATCCATACATGGCTGCAGCCTGAGGTTGCAGTTATTTTTTTTGCCCGTATCGTATGTCATTCTGGATTCGTTCTAATTATGAAGAACGAAAGGAGAGTGTAAGCAATGACAGCAATACCTTATGTAGTGGAGCAATCGAATATGGGAGAACGATCCTATGATATTTATTCCAGACTGTTAAAGGATCGGATCATTATGGCCAGTGAGGAAATTAATGATAGTATGGCAAATGCTATTGTGGCACAGCTGTTATTCTTAGCTGCAGATGATCCTGAGAAAGACATTTCACTGTACATCAACAGTCCTGGTGGTTCGATATCCGCAGGTTTTTCTATACTGGATACAATGCAGTTTATCAAACCGGATGTGCAAACGATTTGCACAGGCATGGCTGCTTCTTTTGGTGCAATGCTGCTGCTTGCAGGCACTCCTGGGAAAAGATATGCACTGCCAAATAGTGAGATCATGATTCATCAGCCGCTTGGTGGAGCCAGAGGTCAAGCAGCTGATATTGAAATCACTGCCAAGAGGATAATCAAACAAAGACAGCATATCAACCAGATGATTGCAGATTTTACCGGCCAGCCGATTGAGAAGGTAGCTGCCGATACCGACAGGGATTATTTTATGAGTGCAAAGGAAGCGAAGGATTATGGTATCATTGACCAGGTGCTACTGAGGAAGTAAAGATCAATGGGAAAGAAGGCTTCCATTCTTCCCCAGGTATACACATCAAATAATAATAAGACCTGAGTCATTATAGCTCAGGTCTTTTTTGCTGTATCATGGATCAACTGCCAGACATACTTTTATCTTGGTCATCAATATTTTTCTCTTTCGGCAAGTAGTTCAAAGTGAAGCCGACAAGGCTGAATATGGCACTCAAAATAATAGTTGGATTCTTAAACCATTCTGCGCTCTGGATGATCATGTCTCCATTTTGCAGGATTAAGCCCAGAATCTGCCCAAACACCAGCAGTGTACCGCATGCCAGGAATGCTACAAGAAATAGTTTAAACAACAGTTCTGCAAGCTTACGCATCTATACCAACTCCTATCCCTTTTATACTGGTAATATCTCCATGCCGATCAGCCAGCCGATTCCTACTATTGGCAGCATGTAATATACGATTAATGGTATGAAAGTTTTTTCCGGTCTTGCTCCTGCTAGTCCGGAGGCAATGAATATCGATCCTGAAGCTGGAGGTGAGGCCCCTTCAGTTGAAGAGAAGGCCAGTATGGCTACTACTGCCACCAATGGGTCTACTCCGGCAGAAGTTAAAGCAGAGAATGATACTAAACCAACTGCTGTAAGCGTGGCTGTAGAGGATAGCGGTCCTGCTACTAATGTAACCAATATACCTACCATAAGGACCATCAGCCATTTTGGTATATCAAGAGAAGAAGTAATTTGACTAAGATCATTCGCAAGTCCTAATTGCGAGAGGACTTCACTGGCTGCTACTGCGAATAACATGAGCGCGCCAATCGTCGTAAACTGAGGTATAGCAGATGATAACATCCGTGACCAATTCACAAGCGAACCAGGTGTTTTGTTCCAGCCGATGATCAAACTTATAATCATGATAAGTATAGGTATCCAAGTAATCAATGAAATCTGATCCATTGCCTCTGGTCCAATATTAGGGTTGTTTTCTATCGCTTCCGCAAGCGGACCAACAGTGACAAGTATAGGAATCAACGCACCGAAGAATATAAAAATGGATTTCCATCCTTGTTTAAGAGCTTCCCTGAACCCAACGATATCCTCTGATGGAAGAGCCTTGATACCATTTTTCTTAACGAGCAAGAATACTAAAATCATCCGGTAAATAACTTGGTAAGCACCACCGATCAAAAGAGCAATATACAAGTCACCCTCGGCAACCACTGCTCCTATCGGTGCAAATCCAAGCATGATGAACATGGAAGAATTCGGTGGCAATGCAGCGCCTAAACCGCCATTACCAGCCAGGATAGTCGCTGTCGTCTCACGGCTCCATCCGGATCTAATCATCCATTGTGCAGTAATTGATCCAGTTGTAGCGGTATTGGCTGAATTGGATCCTGAAAGAGCGCCAAGAATAGCAGAACCTACCGTACTCATGTAGGCTGCACCACCTGGCAGCTTTCCTATGAGTGAGTTGAATATACGTAAAAGAGCTTGAATCAAGTTGAGCTGATCAACTAAGAAAGCCATGAAAACAAAGGCAACAGCAGCGTATAATACTTCATAAGTAGAGGCAAATACTAAACCTTCCCAAAATAATCTTGGAGCCTCAGTTCCTCCAAACAAAACAGTGGCAACGAATCCTAGAAACATCGCTTCACCCATGTTGCGCTTTACTATTACATTCCAGATGATAATAACTGCTATAAACACAACCAGTGCGATAAAACCCGTCATTTGGTCTCCCTCCCCTTTGGTCTCTGTTTTTTAAAACGCTTACATTCTAAGTGTGATATACTTCGTTTTCCTTCATTAGCAACGCAAGGACTTCTTCCCAAGTGTCTGGCTTTTTTCCTTTATATTTTTCGGAAATATTTAAATCAGCTAGACGTTCCAATTTCTTCTGTGCAGCAATCGACATACTCGCATCTAAATTCGATTCCTGCAGCATCTCGATTGAACCGCTCAATTCCACTGCTCGTCTTTGCGCGTGAAGTGCACTTCCTGTTACAAGCCGATTCATTGTTTCAATAAAAGTCTTGGCATTCATTGTTTCGTTAATAGAACGAATGGCCGGTTCTTCTACTCCATATGTCTTAGCCGCTTCTAAAAATTCAACCATCAAACCAACGACACCTTTCATATAGATGCTTCTTATAAGTTTAAGAGCTGAAGCATCTCCAGGATTATCACTTATTTTAGTGATTTGCATGCCGTATCCCGCTAAATTTTTTATAAATGAATCTGTCCCGTTTCCACTTGCCGAGATTGGTACCTTATGTTTATAAACAGGTAATGGCCCTAGCATCGCTGCATCTACAAACAAAGAGCCTCCACCCTCTACTACACTGGCCACCTGTTTCTTAATTTCTGGTGTCGCAGCAGATACATCTACATAAATCAAATCATCCTTAAAGCTATCGGTTAGTGATTGTGCTGCTTCTAACGTCTTGTTGGCAGGTACTGCAGCAATAACAATTGTACATATATCCAATACTTCATTAGTACTTGCCAGCAGCTCTACATTTGCTTTGGAAGCTCTCTCTCTTATACGTTCGGAAAGATTCGATTCATCTAAAAGTGGATCAAATGCATAGAATCTATCAATGCCTTCACTATGCAGTCCGGATGCCATTTCATAAGCAGCTTCTCCAAACCCGACAAAACCTAACTTCATATCTCTCAACCCCTATTCTTGGTATTGTTTCATCTTACTTTCCAGCCATTTCGGTGCTAAAGACTTTGGATCAGGGTATTCCTGATAAGAATACTGGACAATTGCTTCCAGGCGTTTTTTTTCATAAGACAATTTTTCTGACGCCTTCATAAGTACTTCGTCAATTTTATCGACTGGTACGATAACTACACCATCATCATCCGCTACAACTAAATCACCTGGCGCAACACGGACACCCCCGCAAGAGATGACTTCATTTATCTCCCCTGGACCATCTTTGAAAGGACCATTCGGATTAAACCCCTTACTGTATATAGGAAATTTCAGCTCTTCCAGTGCTTTTTTATCTCTTACAAGTCCATCAATCACAATACCTTCTACTCCAATGGCTTGGGCTGAACTAGCCATAAGTTCTCCTAAGTAAGCATTATTTGTGTGTCCTTTTCCATCGACTACCAATACAAGTCCCTTCCTTGCCGAATAGATAGCTTCATGCAGAAATAAATTATCTCCGGGTCTTAAGCTCACTGTCATAGCTGTTCCTACAAATTCCATACCAGAGCTTACTGGTTTGATGCGGTAATCCATCGAACCTGTACAGCCCATCACATCGGCAAGAAGTGTTGTATTCAACTTTTTTGCTCGCTCGATCAGTTCATTTGGTAATAACGATACACTTTCCATATCTAAGCTCCCCCTCCGTAACGAATATTACTTAAATTAAAATTAAGGTAATATATATTACTCCGATAACGCGATCATACCATTCTATCCCATTTTGGTAAAGCGCTTTCACGAAAAAACATTCAAAATAAAATGAGTTACCGCACAATTAACGTTTTGTGTGGTAACTCATTTTTGTAAGGATTTCATTGATTTTATCAAGTCTAGGCTTGGTTCTTTCAGGATAATTAATAGCTAAAGCACTTAGAATGTAGTCTACGATGAAAATGGCTGACACTATGGAATTATGAGAAGCTGCACTCGCTGAAGAACAAGGTAAAATCAAATCAGCATACTTTGTCATTGGAGAAGAATAACCATCGGTAATCAGAATGATTTCAGTACCACAGGACTTAGCTACTTCTAACATATTTGCGATTCGTTCAGCATACCGCGGATAGCTCACGGCTATTATTAAATCCGACGAAGTAAGACTGACGGATTCATCAACCCATTCACTTTTATCCGCATCAATATACCTGCAATTCCCTAAAATCCTGTTTATCCCAAATGATATGTATTCTCCTACCGGTCTTCCGCTCCGCACACTTGTACATATAATATTATCTGATGCCGCTATCTTTTCTATTATTTCCTGTAAAGTACTCTCAGCTATATTGTCTAAGGAATATTGGATATTTTCTAATTGCAATTCAGCATGCTGCTGCAAAAGATCGCTTTTATCGGCATCCTTCAAATTGGCCTCTAACCTAGTTTGAGGAGCAGCTTTATGCTTCATGTTTGCTTGAAGTTCCCTCTGTAGTTCTGAAAAGCCGGAATAGCCAACTGCTGCCGAAAATCTCATTATAGTAGCTGTACTTGTTCCTACAGTTGAAGCTAATTTGTCAACAGTAAGAAATGCAACTTCCATGGGATGCTGTACAACATAATCAGCAATTCTCCGCTGTGCTTCTGTTAGTTCGAATGCTTTGGTTTGCAATCTATGAATTAGGTCTTCCAATGTATCACCTGCTCCTGATGAGATATGACATGAGTTCTTCCTACGTCAACCGTCAATTATGAATCCTACCTGTATGATAACACTTATAAAAAAATTCCCAAAGCAGGATTCCGCTTGAGTAGTTTTATTTCATACTAAGTTAACGGTACATCGCAGGCTTCCCTAATTAAATCCCCAACAATAAGCAGTCCACTCCAAACTGGGAGGATGCCAATTTGGAGCTGACTTTTTAAGAAACCAGTTTTAATCCTACTGCTGCCCCCAATACCATGGCAATAAACAAAATCCTTTTCCAATCCTTTGATTCATTAAAGAATAACATCCCCACAATCGCTCCGCCAGAAGCACCAATTCCTGTCCACACGGCATAGGCTGTGCCCATAGGCAGGCTTTCCATCGCTATAGAAAGAAAGAGAAAGCTAGCACCGAATCCAAGAATCAGGAAGACTGCTGGTTTCCAGCTTTTATCCTCATGCAGTTTATTTATCATTGCTACACCAAACATTTCAAACAGTCCTGCTAAAATTAAAAATGTCCACGCCATTACTGTTCTGCCCCCTCTGCTTCATGACTCTTCGTTACTAGTTTCAATCCAATGACCCCTGCAAGTAATAAAGCTACAAGCAAGAACTTATTAAGAACGAATGGCTGCTCAAAGAAGAGAATTTCCGAGAAAAAGGTACCTGCTGTTCCAAGTCCTACAAATACAGCATAAACCGTCCCGACAGGTATATAGCGCCCAGCCCTAATCATCAGATAAAAGCTAACCACGATCGCTATTATAGTTCCAATCCATTCCAAGACACCACTTGCATGCTTTAATCCAATAACCCATAAGACTTCAAAAACTGCCGCAATGATTACCATGAACCAATGTTTGTTCAATTCTTCCACCTCCGAATTTTAGTTTGTCCATGAAAAGAAAAAAGCCTGGGAGTAACTGTTAAACAGTTTCTCCCAGGCTTTTATCCTTCCGTGACACAGTGAATACTGTGAGTTTTCTCTCGGACCAGACCAACCAAGCTGCGGAACCCTAGAAAACATTTAGCAATATTCAATTCACTACATTGTATAAGGTCTTACTTAAGAAATCAAGTCATAATTGAATCAAATGGACAGGTCAGTTAATAGAGTATATTACCCTATTCTAACTTGGAGACAGGGAAAGTATAATCATAATAAGATGCTAAAAAATGAAAAATTTGGGGGAATCAAGATGGTGAAATCAGTTCTTTTAGATGAGAAATTCAAAAGTAGAGAATTAAGTAATTTACTCCGATGGCATAATGAACCGAGTAAGTGGTCTATAGATACTACTAGTTCCCAATTAGTTTTAGAAACCGATGAGGAAACTGATTTCTGGCAAAAAACACATTATGGCTTTGAAAATGATAACGGGCATTTTCTATATATAAAAACAAATAAGAACTTTAGAATGACCACAAAAGTTAAAGCTATGCCAAATTCAAAGTATGACCATGCAGGATTAATGATTCGCCACTCAAAAAACACCTGGGTTAAAACCTCCTTAGAATATATAACACCTAATTTGAGTAAGCTTGGCGCAGTAGTTACAAATAGAGGGTATTCCGATTGGTCAACACAATATGTAAAGGATAAAGAGATTGACTTATACTTACGTTTATCGAGGATCAATCTAAATTGTTATGTCGACTTTTCCTGGGATGGCGAAGAATGGATGCAAATGCGCATCGCTCATTTAGATCTTCCAGATGATTCCCCCATTGCAGCTGGATTATTTGCATGCAGCCCCCAAGGTAAGGATCAGACTGTGCGTTTTGATTTTCTAGCTATAGAAGAGCTTTCTGACCCAAACGAAGCTTACTTATAATAAATGTCAACCATGCTGCCATAGTGCAGCTTTTTCAATGAGAATACACACGGAGAACGTTAAATAAGCCGTTTCCTAAATAGGAAGCGGCTTATTTTTGAAGTCACTAAAATCATAATTCATGATTTCAACTAGTTTTAAATTCTCTATTCTGATTTCCCAATTTCAAAATACAGCAATTCCTGATTCTTTATATTGCTGCACAATAGCGCTTTTATGTTCCCAATCCCTCATAAAGGTTCCTGCAAGCCGCACCATGAGAGACGGCTAAAACAACTTCCTTATCTTCTTCCATGATTTTTTGGCAGGTGACAGCAATTCTTTCTTGCTGAGACTTCCTTTCATGAAGACATAAAAAAAGAACGCTTCGAATACTTCTTAGTTTCAAATCGTTCTTTTTATATACATTCATTAGCTTGTCAACTCTTGCAGCTGTGTTTGAGGCAAGCTATATCCGGATGTCTTTATTTTTACCTTGGAGAATCTCTATTGAGGACACAGTTTGATTTGCATTTTGACTCAGCCCAAAATTATGTGCCCGGTATTTCTATTTATCTATAAGGAAGCTTTTTAAGGTATCAAAAGTAATATGCTCATCACACCCATTCACCATAAGCGTGATTTCATCACCATCCTTAACATTCAAATCCATCACTCTCATGAGCTTCTTTCCATCACTGGACATCCCGTTTTTAGAAAGGATTACATCACTAGTAAAGGAACATGCTTTATCAACAAATATTGCAGTGTTCCTTGCCTGTAATCCTCGGTGAAGTTTTACTGTTATTTTAGTGACCAGCATAAGTTACACCTTCCTCAGGAACTTTTCGTAAGTTTCATCACTACCTGTACTAGCTTCATATCAAAATAGGATGTCCCAGAGCAGTACAACGGGACATCCTTAAGATTAAAAGTTACAAATGTTACAACGTACTGTTGTCGATAACAAAGCGATACTTTACATCTGAAGCCAGAACTCGTTGATAGGCTTCGTCGATTTGGTCAGCTGCTATCACTTCAATTTCCGGAGCAATATTATGTTCTGCACAGAAATCCAACATTTCTTGTGTCTCGCGGATTCCTCCTATCAAGGAACCTGCAAACGAGCGACGATGACCGATGAGAGACTGTACGTTTAATGACAACGGATCAGCTGGAGCGCCGACATTAATCATAGTGCCATCAAGATTTAGTAAGGAGAGATATGCATTCAGATCGATCTTTGCACTAACTGTGTTAATAATTAAGTCAAAAGATCCCGCAAGTTTGTCGAATGTTTCTGGATCACTTGTGGCATAGTAGTTGCTCGCACCAAATTGCAGACCATCTTCTTTTTTCTTCAATGATTGTGATAGAACAGTCACTTCTGCACCCATTGCATGTGCAATTTTGACAGCCATATGGCCTAGACCACCTAAACCAACGACCGCAATTTTTTTACCTGGTCCAGCTCCCCAGTGATTTAGTGGAGAAAATGTCGTGATACCAGCGCAAAGCAACGGAGCAGCAGCATCAAGTTCAATATTATCAGGGATACTTACAACGAATTCTTCCGTTACAACGATGTGGGAAGAATAGCCTCCCTGTGTAGGTTCCCCATATTTATCCACGCCAGCGTAAGTTGGGATATTTCCTTTATGGCAATATTGCTCTTCCCCTTTTACGCAATTTTCACATTCTCCGCATGAGTCAACCATGCATCCGACGCCTACTCTGTCACCGATCTTATATTTAGTAACTTCTGAACCGACATCTGTAACGATCCCTGCGATTTCATGTCCAGGTACAAGCGGATAGTTTACTGGTCCCCACTCTCCATGAGCAGTATGTATGTCAGAGTGGCAAATTCCGGCAAACTTGATTTCGATTAAAACGTCATGTAAATCAAGATCACGTCTTTCAATTTCAGCAGCTCTAAAGGGTTTGTCTGGACCGTCAACAGCGCGTGCTTTAGCGATAACCATTTAGAAATCCTCCAATAAAGTTTATAGTTTCAGAGAATAACATGGACAGACTTTATCCTTTCTTCTCTTGTAAACAATTGTAATCTTTAGAGTCAACTCTAAGTCAAGCATCTGAGTAAATATTTTCATCACTTTATATATATTCAACCCTCCTTCACTTTGACGTTCATGAAATCCTGTGATAGAATCCTTCCTATTCATAGAGTGAACTCGAGGTCTATATATTTATGGAAAAGGAGAGCTACGATGAAGACATATACGATCAGTGAAGCGGCAAAGGAATTAAATGTTACAGCATACACCTTGCGTTACTATGACAAGGAAGGATTGATGCCTTTTGTTGAACGTACAGCAAGTGGCCAGCGTCTATTTAAAGAATCCGATATTGCAGATTTAAATATCATTGAATGCTTGAAATCAACTGGTATGCCGATAAAGGAAATAAAGACCTTCATTGATTGGTGTACAGATGGAGATGTTACGTTGCAGCAGAGATTTGACATGTTTATGGAACGAAAATCCGTGGTGGAAAAACAAATGGAAGAATTAAAAGAAACAATGAAACTCATCGAGCATAAATGCTTTTATTACAAAACTGCCTTAGAAGCTGGAACGGAAGATATACATAAAAACGACAAAATTGAAATTCCAGCTGCTCCTTAATAGAACGAGCCGTCCGTATTGTTAAATACAGATGGCTCTTTTTTATATAACTAATGCTCCCTTCTGACATCATAAAACTTAAGAGCAAAAACAGATTAAACAAATGCTCTCTTAAAAATATGAAATCCTCTCTCTTGCTTTAGAGCTGACTCTAGGGTGTAGACTCAACGTATTCACAAAGGAGGAATAAAGAATTCACAGTCGGACCAACCAGCCAGCCTTGGTAAGGTATGGATTAGACACTAACTAGATAAACAGGCTGTCGGAAAGACCTCGACAGCTTGTATTTTCTCTTCAACCCTCAGACTTTTTCCACCGAATCCTCCCTAAGTCTCTTTATATCTTCTCTAGGTGAAAAACCAAACATCCGGGCATATTCGCGGGTGAATTGAGATTGACTTTCATATCCCACTCGGAAAGCCGCTTCCGCTATATCCGGTAACTCAGCTAATAACAAACGCCTGGCTTCCTGCAACCTCAACTGCTTTTGAAACTGAATCGGACTCATTGAAGTTACTTCTTTAAAATGCCGATGAAGAGAAGAGATACTCATATTCGCTATCTCCGCTAAACCTTCTATTCGGAAAGATTTATCAAAGTCAGAAATGATATATTCAATTACATTACTAATTCGGACAGCATTGCTGCCTTCTAAAGCCATTTGTTCAAGTGCGTCCCCATTTGGTCCCTGCAAAACCCAGTACAGTATTTCCTTCTTACATAATGGAGCGAGTATCGGGATATGCTTCGGGCTGTCTAACAAACTAGCTAGCCTAATTACCGCATCTAACAAAGAGGAGTCTGAATTACCGATAAACATGGCTCGTTTTGTATCACGTTTCTTCCCGGATTTTGTGTCTGTTTCATTAAGGATCTCTAAGATTTCTTTTGGTGTAAATTCAAGTTTGAGGGCCAAATAGGGATAATCATTTGATGCATGAATGACTTGCCCTGTTACTGGCAGCTCTACAGATGCCACGATATAATTGCCTGATCCATATCTAAAGCATTCTTCCCCCAGCCACACCTCTTTTTCTCCTTGGACAATAATGCAAAAAGAAGTTTCGTTAACTCTAGCTATAGGTTCGCTGATCAAGGATTCGCGGATGAGAAATAACGATTCGATAGAAGTAGCATGAACACCATCTTGACCGGTTTGTCTGCTGATAAGTCTGCTCAGTACTTGCTGCTTTTCAGAATCCTTACTCATGTCTTATTTGCAATCCCTTCTATTTTAGATGTGTTCATTTTAATTGATATTTTTTTACTTTGAAAGGCTTTTGAGAGGATCAGGCAAAAACTTGATATGAATGGGTTTCATGTTTAATTAGTCTATATGAGACAATCTAAGAGACAGTAATGAACAAAATATAAAAGGAGGATTATATAAATGGAATATATAAAACTAGGAAATACGGGTTTGGATGTCTCTAGATTCTGTCTCGGGTGTATGAGTTTTGGTGAAGCAGAAAAGTGGATTCATCAGTGGGTTCTTAACGAAGAGCAAAGTCGCACTATCATAAAAAAAGCTCTTGATCTTGGAATCAATTTTTTTGATACAGCTAATGTGTATTCGATGGGAACCAGTGAAGAATTCCTAGGTCGTGCTTTAAAGGATTATGCCAATCGCGACGAAGTTGTGTTAGCAACAAAGGTTCACGGACGTATGCATAAAGGTCCAAACGGTGCAGGGCTTTCCCGAAAAGCCATCATGAGTGAAATTGATAAAAGCCTTAAAAGAGTCGGCACAGATTATATAGACCTTTATATCATCCATCGCTGGGACTACAATACCCCTATCGAAGAAACAATGGAAGCATTGCACGATGTCGTGAAAGCTGGAAAAGCAAGATATATCGGTGCTTCTGCCATGTACGCTTGGCAATTCCAAAAAGCATTACACGTAGCAGAGAAAAATAATTGGACACGCTTTGTATCGATGCAGAATCACTACAACCTCTTATACCGTGAAGAAGAACGGGAAATGCTTCCTCTCTGCAAAGAAGAAAAAATAGGAGTGACTCCTTACAGCCCGCTTGCCTCCGGAAGATTGACACGTGATTGGGCAGAAACAACATATCGCTCCAAAACGGACCAAATCCAAAAATCCAAATATGATGCAACTGCTGATGCAGACAGATTGGTGGCAGAACGAGTAGCCTCACTGGCAGAGAAACATAGTGTTCCTCGTATCCACATTGCGCTGGCTTGGCTGCTTTCAAAAGAAAACATTACAGCCCCGATTATCGGTGCTACGAAAATATCCCATCTTGAAGATGCTGTAGGTTCTTTATCACTTAAGCTAACAGCTGCAGATATCGCCTTTCTCGAAGAACCTTATGTACCACATTCCATAGTTGGGCCTAACTAAATATTTATTAAAGCAGCAATCCAATCTTATAAAATAGGAGATTGGATTGCTTTTATTTTAAATAAATAAAAGATGGGGAATGGAATATGTAAAGTTTCCCTCAATTAGAAATAAAGGTTTGAGGTAATCAAATAAAGGGCAAAGTATTAAGGTTGGGGGGAAGGCAAGAAATGCGCTTAAATGAAAAGAAATTAATCTACAGAGAGCTTGCCAATCTAATGCATGATTTCGAAAGATGTCCAGATGAATCTATAAAAAAACATATAAACCAAGACATAGCACTTTTAAAAGAAGCAATTCAATATAAAGCAAAAAAATAACTCTCCATTTATATTAAACGAAAAATGGAGAGTTTCTTTCTGTCTTACTTCAATATATATCGATCTACGGCAGCTTTTAAAGAATGCGTAGTTTTAACATCAAAACCAATTCCTAATTGCGTTGCAGTCTGCGCTATTTCAGGTCTTATTCCAGATAAAATAGTTTCTACTCCCAGAAGCTTCAAAGAGTTGACTATATTAAATATACGGTGAGCAACCATTGTATCGATAATTACCACACCTGACATGTCAATGAATAAGTAACCTACTCCCAATTTCGCACATTGCGATAGAACATTATCCATCATATACTTAGCCCTGTTTGTATCAATATCACCTACAAGGGGAAGCAGTGCAACTTCTGGAGTCAATGAAATAACTGGGGTACTAAGCTCCAGGATCATCGCTTGCTGTGCAGCCAGCTTGAATTCAGCCTGTTTTGCATTCTCTCTAGTAAACCAAACAATGATTTGATTAAAAGCACTTGTAATCTTTCTCGTATAACTAAGTGTTTCCTTACCGCATAAATCATGTTCTGCCACAAAGTCTTCCAATAGCTCCAAATATAATGATTCCGTTCTATTGAATTCATCAATAATATCATCTATCGATGTATTTAAATGCTGCTCATCTTTTGATATCTCCACTATCCATTCCTCGAATAGCTCGTAAGATAGAGGATTTTCCGGATCAAATAACTCACAGAAACGGGTATGGAAACCTTTATTTTGTTCTTTTAATACATCAATAACTGCTTGATCATCAGAACCATAAACCCCCTCTGTTTTTTTAAGTCCTGCAAACCAAGCATCATTCAATTTATCTATATTATCGCAAAGAAAGTTATATAATTCTTTATCTGCAGCTACTTGCAGTTTTTTCTCATTTGCCATAGAAACGTCTCCCTGATTTTTATATGTACGACACTTCATTCTATCATTTGTCACAGCAATTGCCTATTATACTCTAATAGATACACTTATTAGATAACCAAAAGCCATTCTCCACTCTTAATTTCGTCACAAAATTACGCAGAACTATCCATTAATCTCGTGTAGAACCAAATAATCCAAACTATTCCAAAGTGATTTCCTCACTTTTCCGGATTTTAGCTTACGCAATTTATGCTTGCTACTTCCTGTCATCCTTCACTATCGATAAGATCATAATAGTACTTAAAATTAATATCGTGCCTATCCACTCGGCTAATCCAAATGGAATATGAAACCATAAGATAGAAAGAAATGTTGCAGACAATGGTTCCACAGAAGCCAGCAGACTCACTTTGTATGCTGCAATGTATGTTGTACCTTCCAGATAGAAATAAAAAGCAACAATTGTACCGAAAATGATGACAAATAGCACAGCTGCTAGAGAAGATAATGTCCAATCCCCTTGTACCTTCCATGATGGATGTATGAAGCTGAAACTAACACACAAACACATAGAAAGGAGCAGCGTAATTGCGTGCTCCTTTCTTCTCATATTTATAAAAAAACGGTTAACTAAACACGTGATAACGTCCACGCGGCACAATCATAGGAGACTTAGACACCGGATCTTCAATAACAGTACAGTCAAGTTCGAATATCTCTTTGATCAATTCATCTGTAATGATATCAGATGGCCGTCCTTCTGCTATTAGTTCTCCTTTACGCAGTGCAAAGATATAATCTGCATAGCGAGCAGCTAGATTGATATCATGAAGAACCATCACAATCGTCGTCCCAAATCTTCTATTTAGATCGGTAAGCAAGTCCAGAATCTCAACTTGATACGTGATATCGAGAAACGTTGTTGGTTCATCCAGGAACAATATATCTGTCTGCTGAGCCAATGCCATAGCAATCCAAACGCGCTGTCTTTGGCCGCCTGACAATTCATCTATATGTCTATTGGCAAGCTCAGTGATTCCCATCATGTCCATTGCTTCCTCGACCGCTTGATAATCCTTTTCCGACCATCCGCTTAACAATGATTGATGCGGGAATCTGCCTCTGCCGACTAAGTCAGCTACTGAAATACCTTCCGGTGCAATCGGTGACTGAGGCAGCACGCCTAATACTTTTGCGAGTTTCTTTGGAGGGATCTTGTGAATTGATTTTCCGTCTAAAATGACTTCTCCTGCTATTGGCTTGATCAGTCTTGCCATCGTCTTTAGCAATGTCGATTTGCCGCATGCGTTAGGCCCAATAATGACGTTAATCTGATTGTTGGGAATTTCTACATCAATCCCATGGAGAATCTTTTTATTTTCATAACCTGCAGCAATTTGCTCCGTTTGGAGTTTGTGATTTGATTTCATCATAAATATCCCTTCCGATTCATCCTAATTAGTAAATAAAGCAGATAAGGTGCCCCAACCAATCCTGTTATTATACCAACTGGATATCTGACCTCAAAAGCAAATTGCCCTATCAAATCTGCTCCAAGAACCAGGTTGATGCCAATAAGACCAGCAGGCAGAACGTTTGAAAACCCGGTTCCCACTAATCTTTTTGCAATCGGTCCTGAAAGGAAAGCTACGAATGCTATTGGGCCTGTAGTAGCAGTTGCAAAAGCAATCATAAGAACAGCACCGACTATGAAAAGCAGTCTTATTTTGTTTGTACTCAGTCCAAGTGATAGCGCTGACTCTTCCCCAAGCTCCAATATGTCTAAATGCTTTCCTAAAACAATTAAAAGTGGAGCGAAAATCACTACTGTACAAATAAGCGGATATAATGTCTCCATCTTAGCTCCATTCAGGCTCCCGCTTAGCCAACGAAGTGCAGCAGACAAATCTTGTTGACTTCCAACCATTAATAAATAGGAAATGACAGCACTAAGAGCAGCTTGAATACCAATTCCTATCAAGATAAGCCTGCCAATGGAGAAATGACTGCCTGATGACAGCAGGTAAATGAGTAAGACAGTAACTAGTCCCGCTATTACTGAAGCTAAAGAAACAACTGTGTTGCTCGTTTGCAAAATAAGTATACTGAACAAAGCTGCAGCACTTGAACCAGTTGTAATTCCCAGTACATCCGGATTGGCCAGTGGATTACGCAGCATTGTTTGGAATATATGTCCTCCCATTCCAAAAGCCAGGCCTGCAAAAAGACCTGCTATCATCCTGGGGAGCCTTATCGTATTAACGGCAAAATAAGCACCTGGGATTCTCTCACCCATTAGCACTTGAAAAACCTCTGTAATCGGGTATATTGTATTACCCAATAGAAGCATGGCCATACAAAGTCCAACAGCAAGTGCTGCAAGCAGGATGTTAATGATCAGCCATTTTCTGAATCGACGTTTTCTGCCTTGTTTAATAATAGTAGTTGAGCTATTTATCATAGTGACCGCACTTTCAGTTTAGTTGCGAGCAGTATCAATACAGGAGCACCAATAAAAGCAGTAATAATCCCGGCTTCCACTTCACCAGGACTCCCTATTAATCTGCCAAGTACATCAGCAATTGTTAGTATAGCTGCCCCCGAAATAGCTGACATGGGGATGATAAGGCGTAGATCAGGCCCAAAGATGAGCCGCATCAAATGCGTCGCCAGCAGACCAATAAACCCAATAGGACCAGCTAATGCTGTTACCGCACCGCACAAGATGACGCCGGTAAAAGCTGAAACCAATGTCAGCAATCCCGTGCGGACTCCTTGTCCAGTTGCAATTTCGTCTCCAAGCAGCAAAGCATTAAGTGAGGGTGCCATTATGAATGCCAGCAGGATCCCGGAAACCAAAAAAGGTAAAAATATTACGATGAAATCCCAATTTGCAGCACCCACACTACCCACTTGCCAAAACCTGAACTGATCCATCACAAAAGATCTAGGCAGCATGATAGCACTGATCAGGGAAGATAGTATAGCACTGGTTGCTGCGCCAGCCAGTACAAGCTTAAGAGGCGTATTGCCAGTACGCCCCATTGAACCAATTCCATATACGATGATAGCCGTAAGGATTGCTCCCAATATAGAAAGCCAAATATACTGACCAGCTGTACTGATATTAAAAAATGCTATACCTAATACGACAAATAACGATGCACCTGTATTAACCCCTAGTATACTGGGATCCGCCAGTGGATTGCGGGTCACCGCTTGCATGAGAGCGCCAGACACACCTAGCGCTCCCCCGCAAAGCAAACTAAATACCGTTCGCGGTATCCTTTCACTGACAACAGCTGCAGCGTAAGAATCCGAGCTGAATAATAACAACCCTGCCATTAAGTCATCCATCGTCACAGATCTTGATCCGAAAACCAGTGAAGCTACTACACTTACACACAGCAGTAGGAAGAAGAAGAACATGATGATTGCATAGTAGCTACGTTTATGTCCCACTGGTCTTTTTGCTACATTACTGTTCATTGTTACTTAACGCATCATCGATCTGAGTAACATAATTATCGATGGTATACTCGATTGCAAGCGGATTTGGAGTTCCCGCTGCTGCTAGATCGGAGTTATTAGCGATAAATACGACAGAACCGTTTTGAATCGCTTTAATTTGTCCTAGACGTGCATCATTTTTAACTGCTTCGTACGTACTGTCATCACCGTATCCAATTATGATATCTGCGTCATTTAGGACGTCTGCATTCTCCGCACTCAAGTTTAGCGAGTAGGCAGCATCATCTTCGATCAATTCAGAGATACTTTCCGGATATTCCATTCCCAACTCTTCTAAGAAAGCAACTCGGGAATCAGCTGGTGTATATAGATGGAACTCGGATAAATCTGTTGCTGTGAAGTTGACCCAAGCAACTTTTTTACCTTTGATTTCAGGATGTTCATTTACTTTTTCTTCAATTGTACTCTCGGTATCAGCAATAAGCTGCTCGCCTTCTTCTTCCATTCCCATACCTTTTGCGTTCATCGTAACTTGATCACGCCAAGACGTCGTCCAAGGAGAAGTCGGGTAAGCAACCACAGGCGCAATTTCGCTTAATGTATTATAATCCTCTTCTGTCAAACCTGAATAAGCCGCAAGAATGACATCTGGAGCTGAGTCTGCAATAGCCTCAAAATCCAGTCCATCTGTATCTTGAAAGACATTAGGATCACTTTCGCCTAATTCTTCTAATTTCTCGGCAGTCCAAGGAAGGAGACCGCTGTCATCTTGCACACCGAAGTTGGCTGCGGAAAAACCTACTGGCACCACACCAAGTGCAAGCGCAACATCCTGGTTACCCCATTGAACAGTTGCTACTCGCTCAGGCTTAGATTCGATAACCGTTTCCCCGAAAGCGTGCTTAATCGTGATCGGATAACCTTCAGTGGAAGCAGAATCTCCGCCGGATGAATTACTTCCTTCAGAATTTTCCTCCGTATTTGACTGACTTGAACACGCTGAAAGTACTAATAGGAACAATGCAGAAAAGATTGCTAGTTTTAATATCGATTTATGCTTTTTGACCATTTGTTATTTCTCCCCTTATTTATGTAAGATATCTATTTGTGCTGAACTGTATCGCTTAAGTTAGGAACTCTCTTCAAGAATCAGTATGTAATGGGTAACCCTTTCTAATTGATATTGGTTCTCATTATCAATATACAATTAGTTATATTAATTAATCAAGGCTTTTTTACTACTTTTTAGACTATTTGGTGAAAATTGACGTATTATGTTTTCACCTTGATAAATTTCCGCTTTCATTCATTGAAAAAAGAGCCACTTGTAGTGACTCTTTCGGCCTTGTCTATTTAATTTCATTGAGCATTTTTTAATTCGGTTTCTTTTTCTCTTCTTTTCCGACCCATAATTACTGCCAATACGGTCAGAACTGCTAAAGCTGTAAAACATACAACCGTTCCTACTGAAATCCCTTTACTGAATGTCGAACCTATCAGAATGATTCCCAGCCCTGCAATCCCGACAATTGTCGTCGCAGGAAACAGCTTCATTCTGAAATGCGGCATTTCTGCATATTCTGGACGCAATTTCAGCTGCGCTGCACAAATACTAAGCCATAGCAGCAGCATAGTGAAGCCAGGAATTGTCATCATCGTTCCAATGATACTTTCAGGCGCAAAATAAGCAAGTCCTGCACCTACCAACAATAGCACACCATTTAAAGATATAGCGTTGATCGGTGCACCTGATTTTAAAGTCTTCGTTAAAAGTTTTGGTGCTTCACCTTTTTCAGCCAGTGAAAACATCGTTCTGGAAGTGGCAAACATACCAGAGTTAGCAGCAGATAGAACTGCGGTCAAAAGTATGAAATTCATAACGTGCGCAACGCCTGGTATGCCGATAGCATCCATGACTTGAATGAATGGACTTTCTGTTCCAGCGACCTGGTTCCAAGGAATTAGTCCCGCAATGATTGTAATTGGCAGAATGTAAAACAGCAATACTCGCCAAACGACGCCTTTGATTACTTTAGGCAATACCTTCTTCACATCTTTTGTTTCAGAAATCGCTACCCCGATTAACTCAGATCCCCCGAAGGAAAACATGACTATCAAGCAGGCAGCAAATACTCCTTGCATGCCATTCGGGAAGAAGCCGCCATGGCCGAATAGATGCTGTGTTGGTGTGTCTGGGGCAAAATCCGTCAAACCTAGCAGCACTGCACCGCCTAATAGTATAAATAGTACAAGAGCAATAATCTTAATACTAGCAAACCAAAATTCCATTTCTCCGTAGAATTTAACTTGTAAGCTGTTTATTCCAATGATAAGCGCTGCACAGATTGCACTTAACAGCCAAAGCGGCGTATCAGAAAACCAAAACTGCAAGAATGAGCCTGCCGCTAATATTTCTACTACCGTGACAAGTGTCCAGTTAATCCAGTACAGCCATCCAACGATAAAGGATATATGAAAACCAAATGCCTTATGAACTAAGTGCTGCACATTATGATTCGGATACACGACGGCCATTTCAGCTAAAGCAACCATAACTATCAGCAGCAGGGCCCCGCCCAACAAGTAAGAAACGACTACACCAGGTCCCGCAATCCCTAATGTCTCACCACTTCCTTTGAAAATACCGGTACCGATCATACCCGCTAATGCTAAAAACTGTACGTGCCTAGGTAAAAGCTCTTTCCGCAAACCATTCTGACTCATCTTCTTCTCCTCTTTCTATATCAAATCCTGTTCTGATTAATTTTGTATAATAATAATCATCATCCATGGTTAACCACCTCCTTAACTGTCCAACCAAACAAAAAATCCCTGCTGAAATGTATCAGCAGGGACGTGATTTACGCGGTACCACCCTAATTATCGACATATTAACTATATCAATCTCTCATTTAAGATAACGGCTATAAACCGTCTTCCCCTCGCCAGCCGGTTCGAAGAAGAAAGCTCCTGGATCGTAATTCATGCTGTTCTTTGTACTGACTCGCACCATCCGTCAGCTCTCTGTATCAGGGAGAACATACACTACTTCAATTCATTCATTGCTTGTTATTTAGCTATTTAAAACAAAAAATCCCTGCTGAAGTTTATCAGCAGGGACGTGATTTTACGCGGTACCACCCTAATTATCGACATATACGCTATGTCAATATCTCATTCCTCATAACGGCTATAAACCGTCTTCTTATCGCCAACCGGTTCGAAGAAGAAAGCTCCTGGATCGTAATTCATGCTGTTCTTTGCACTGACTCGCACCATCCGTCAGCTCTCTGTGTCAGGGAGAACATACACTACTTCAATCCATTCATCACTTATCATTATATTTAGCTTTTAAAACAAAAAAATCCCTGCTGAAGTATATCAGCAGGGACGTGATTTTACGCGGTACCACCCTAATTATTGACACAGCTACTATGTCAATCTCTCATTTCATCATAACGGCTCTTCACCGTCTTCCCCTCACCAACCGGTTCGAAGAAGATGCTCCTGGACTGTAATTCATGCTGCTCTTTGTACTGACTTGCACCAACCGTCAGCTCTCTTTAACAGGGAGAACACACATTACTGTAATCCGTTCAACGCTCAATTATTAATATAATGAGTATCCTACAGGAAACATTACAAAAAATCAACATTTTTTTGTTATTTTATTTCATTCAGCTCACATATAATCCAAAGACAATACTCATTAGCGTAACAGCAATAGTTACCTTGTATGATTTTATCCGCTTAATCATTGAGCTTCCCAATACATTTTGAATAGAAAAGATGACCTCACTAAACAATAATCCTACAAGCAAAAAATGCACCGGACCAGTTTGTGTTATAATAGAAGTATCTTTGAAGGGAGATTGTTAATTTGCTTAAAGGCGGAGATAGTGTATTCTATCCTTTTCACGGAACAGGGACCATAGAATCAACAGAATTTATGAGGGAAAGAGAATATTTCAAGATATTCTTTCCTTATAAAAAGTTACATGTGTTTGTACCGAGTCAAAGCGAAAACCAGAATGGTCTACGCCCAATCATTTCTTTAGAACAATTAGAGCAAGTAAAATTAGATTTCTATGACAATGGTGTTCCTTTGCCTTCTTCAGTAAGTGAACGATCTAAAGTCTTGGACAGTAAGATGAAATTAGGTACTACGTTAGAAATCAGTCAGATAATAAGAGATCTAATGCACTTCCATACAACAGATGGTCGTTTATCTCAATCAGACAAAAAAGTATATAAAAATGCAGAAGAGTTTCTTATTGGAGAGATTCAAGAAATAAAGAATATTTCATATGATCAAGCCTCTTCTGATGTAAAAACTTTAGTTGAAGAACGTTTTAATATTGATGCACCTAATTTTAGGTGACATCTTGTATCAATGTAATTCCCTCAATTACATTAAAATCACTAAAAAGGACCTCCACGGATAATCCGTGGAGGTCCTTTTTTAATCAACGAATATACGGAATATCTTTGTATTAGCGCAATTTTTAATTTCAGCCTTCTTAACTGATGCCTAGCCACCCTCAAAAGCTACCCCTTTTTACTCCATACTTTGTGCCATACGTTGATCCCAGCTTTATACTGGTTATTTTTTCATGTTAGGATGCTCATTCATTTGGGTATAAGTTGATAGCAAAAGTCTGACAAGAACTTCTGCATGACAAAAAAAACAGGAGGTACCCTCCCATTACAGCTTTAATCGAATATTTCATCAGTAATTTCACATTTATACTTGGATACACATGGGATCACATCAAGCTTGTTGGTTTAGCAATTATCATCGCTATCGTGATCGGTGTACCATTAGGTATTTATTGTTCCGTCAATAAATACGCAGCCTCCACCATTCTCCAAATTGCTTCTATCATGATGACTATTCCAAGTCTCGCTTTATTTGGAATCATGATTCCAGTTCTTTCACTCATCAACGAAGGAATCGGTACGTTGCCAGCTATTATCGCTCTTGTACTGTACTCACAGCTGCCGATTATCCGGAATACGTACACTGCGATCAGCAATGTCGATCCCGATATACGCGATGCAGCAAAAGGGATTGGTCTGACAACCTTTCAACGCCTTTATAAGGTAGAGCTCCCAAATGCCATGCCTTTGATCATGGCTGGTATCCGTACTGCAACGGTACTGAATATCGGTGTCGGTGCCATTGCTACGCTAATCGGCGCAGGAGGCCTTGGCGGCATCATCTATCAAGGGATTCTGCGTACCAATAACACAATGATCCTTGCAGGTGCAATCGCGGTTGCTGTTTTGGCATTGATTGCTGATTTGTTCTTGCGCTTGATCGAAAATCTATTTACGCCAAAGGGTGTAAAAAAATAATAAGGGTGAGAATATGATACATTTCAACGATGTGACAAAAATATACAATGGCAACGTCAAAGCAATCGAAAATATGAATTTTACAGTTGAGCAAGGCGAACTGGTCATCATGCTAGGTCCTTCCGGCTGCGGTAAAACAACTTTACTTCGTATGGTGAACCAGCTGGAGAGTATTACAGACGGTGATATCATGCTCAATGGCAAGAGCGTCCGACATTCCAATAAAATAGAGATGCGTCGGAACATCGGTTATGTCATTCAATCGAATGGCTTGTTTCCGAATATGAATATTGAGGATAACGCCATGATTGTTCCTAACCTTCTCGGCTGGGACCGCAAAAAGATGCGCGACCGTTTCAATACATTAATGGAGCTGGTCGGTCTGAATCCTGACCAATATCGCAAACGATTTCCGCATGAGCTTTCCGGAGGTCAGCAGCAGCGTGTTGGTGTAGCCCGTGCATTAGCTGCCGATCCACCGGTCATGTTGATGGATGAACCTTTCGGTGCACTGGATCCGATTATCCGCACCCATCTTCAAGAGGAATTCCTGCAAATTCAAAAAGAGCTAAAGAAAACGATCCTGTTTGTCAGCCATGACATTGACGAAGCGGTCAAGATGGCAGATAAAATCGCCCTGCTTAAAGGCGGCAAGATGATGCAATACGCGGAGCCGGCCAAAATGCTGAACAAACCAGCCAACAGCTTTGTTGCTGAATTCGTCGGGCAAGACCGTGTGCTTAAAAGCATGAGTCTATACACAGTGAAAGACTTGGCAAACGCTTTGTCACTAAAACCAGTCTTTGAATCTCCTGACTTTCAAAATATCAATGAGAACCTCTCCTTGCGAGTGGCTATATCGAAGCTTTTAAATCAAGAAGCAGATCAGCTGATTGTAGAAACTGACAATGGTACAAGCAAAGGAAGTATCACTTTGGACTTGATCGAGCAGTTCCTGCACCGTGAGATCAAGGAGAGCGTCTGAGGGGGCTGTAATCATGGAACGGACAAACAAAACAATTGCCTTGATTATCAAGGTTGTCTTCTGGGCCCTGCTCATTGCCTTTTTTGTGTGGGCTTTCACCAATAATATGTTTAGCAAAATAGCTGAACAGCCAGATACCTTCTTACGTCTGCTTGGAGAGCATGTCACAATCGTGCTGCTTTCTGGTGCTGCCGCTGTGCTGCTTGCAGTACCGCTAGGTATTTTTGTGACCAGACCTAAATTCCGCAAATCAGAATGGCTGATTGTAGGAATTGCCAATCTTGGACAAACAATCCCGAGTCTGGCAGTGCTTGCCTTAGCTATGGGCTTTCTAGGGATTGGAATCAGTGCAGCTGTCGTTGCCCTTTTCGTTTATTCCCTGCTGCCAATTTTGCAGAATACGATTGCTGGCCTGGATTCCGTTAATGATGACATGATCGATGCAGCAAAAGGGATGGGTCTGACAAATGCTCAAATCCTTTGGAAGATCGAGCTGCCGAATGCACTCACTTCGATTATTGCAGGCGTACGGACAGCATTGGTCATCAATATCGGAACCGCTGCACTTGCTTATTTAGTCGGTGCAGGAGGTCTCGGCGTGTGGATTTTCACTGGTATCCGTCTATTTGACAATGCCTTCCTGATGTCTGGAGCGGTACCTGTCACCTTGCTTGCCATCCTAATTGATTACTTGTTCAAATGGCTGCAATTTGCTTTGGTCCCAAAAGGTCTCCGTCTAGCCAAAAAAGCACAAAATGCGTAAAGAAAGGATACCAGAGTTTATGAAAAAACGATTATCCCTATTTGCCTTATTAGCAGCTTTATTGCTTGTTCTAAGCTCCTGTAGTCCCGGCGGGAAAAATATCACTGTCGGAGCTAAGACCTTTACCGAGCAGCTGCTTCTAGCCAAGATGACAACCTTCATATTGGAGGATAACGGGTATAACGTGGAAGAAATCCAGAATCTCGGTTCTTCAGCGATGCGCCAAGCAATTGAAACGCAGCAAGTAGATATGACTTGGGAATATGTAGGTACTGCGCTAGTATCCTATCTAGGTGTGGATCCGGTCGTCGATAAAAATGAAGCGATGAAAACCATTCAAGAGCTGGATAAGGAAAACGGTGTAGCCTGGACAAACTTGACCGATGCCAATAACGTCTATGTACTGGCAATGAAACAAGAGAAAGCGGATGAGCTGGGCATTGATACAATCAGTGATTTGGCTGCTTATGTGAAGGATAACCCAGATGAACTCAGCTTTGGGATGGAAACCGAATTCGCTAATCGTCAGGATGGGATGCCGGGTTTGGAGGAGCATTACGGCTTCCAGGTTCCTGATACCAACATCCGGGAAATGGAGATTGGTCTTTACTATTCCGCGCTTAATAATGATGAAATCGATGTGACCGAAGGGTTTTCCACCGATCCGCAAATCAAATCACTAGAATTAAAGATTCTTGAAGATGATCAGGAATTCTTCCCGTCTTACAATCTGGCTGCCTCCATCAATCAAGACACTTTGGATGAGCACCCCGAATTAACAAAGTTACTTGAGCCGCTCCAGAATGCATTGACCGCGGATTCCTTACGGGAATTGAACTATCAAGTGGATATTGAACAAAAAAGTGTAGAACGTGTAGCCAAGGACTTCCTTGAGGCGAATAATTTACTCAAAGACTAGTATTAAGTACGGCGTGTCATTGACATGTATATCAACTGAAACAAGTGAATGATAAAACAAAAAGGTCTGCGTTCTGTATAGAACGCAGACCTTTTACACTTCTATTTGTCACATAGATTCGAAACATTAGAACCTGACTTAAAAATCTATTGAAACAAGCATATTAGCTTGCAGAGCTATCCCGAGCTTTCTTCCAATCTTCTCGCAGCAGTGCATATACAGTTGCATCATACGTTTTGCCACCATGATAATAATAACTGCGCAAAAGCCCTTCTCGCTTGAAACCATGCTTCTCCACAAGGGATGCTGATGCCGTATTCTCTGGGTAGACCATAGCCCCAACACGCAGCAGGTCGAGTTGTTCAAAGCAATAACCCAGAACTGCTTTCATTGCTTCACTAGCAAATCCTTTCTTCCAATGGTCCGGATGCAATTCGTACCCGATTTCCGCTCGTCGGTTGCTGCGGTTTACTTGATGCAGACCGATTGTTCCAAGAAATCGTCCTGCTTCCTTACAATACATGCCCCACCGAATTACCCGTCCCTCTTGCAAGCCGCATCGGAAAGAGGAAATAACCCGCTCTGCTTCTTCAATGGATTGGAGCGGCTCCATGCCGTAGAACTTCGTTACACTGCGGTCGGACAAAGCAGCAAATACGTATGGAGCATCCTGCATCTTCACTTCATCCAATACTATCCGTTCGGTTTCTAGCTTCTGGAATGTCAGCATTGTATTCCTCTCCTTATGTAAAAAAGACGCACTAGCAAAATTCTAGTGCGTCTTGTGGTGTGTTTAGCCTTTTAGTTCGTTGATGCGCTGCTGTACGCGTGCGCGTTTATCTTCATAATCTGCTTGCTTAGCACGTTCCTCTTCGACGATCTTTTCTGGTGCCTTGCTGATGAAGCCTTGGTTGGAAAGCTTCTTCACAACACGATCGACTTCTTTTGTCCATTTGTCGAGTTCTTTCTCCAAGCGTTCGATTTCTTTAGAGATATCGATCAAGCCTTCAAGCGGCAAGTAAAGCTCTACGCCAGTAAGAACAGCTGACATCGCTTTATCTGGTGCTTGAATACTTGTTGCAATCGTCAGCTCACTTGGATTACAGAAGCGTTCGATATAGTGCTGCTGCGCCTTAAGTTCTGCTTCGATTGTATTGTCTTCTGCTTGGATAAGCAGCTGGATTTGTTTGGACATCGGTGTATCCACTTCTGCACGGATGTTACGAACAGAGCGGATGATGCTAACCAAACGTTTCATCTCTTCTGCTGCTTGTTCATCATGCAAATCTTTGTTGACTGTCGGCCAAGCAGCAACCGTGATGGATTCCCCTTCATGCGGAAGCTGCTGCCAGATTTCCTCAGTAATGAATGGCATGAATGGATGCAGCATGCGCATTGTCTGATCCAGTACATGTGCAAGCACAGAACGTGTCATTTGCTTCGCAGCCTCATCTTCGCCATACAGCGGAAGCTTCGCCATTTCGATATACCAGTCACATACATCATCCCAGATGAAGTTGTACAAATGACGTCCAGCTTCTCCGAATTCATATTTCTCTGCATTATATGTGACAGCTTCAATTGTTTCGTTCAGGCGAGTAAGAATCCATTTATCTGCAAGACTCTTCTCTTTGGACAAATCAATGTCGCTGTACTGTAAGCCTTCCATATTCATCAAAGCGAATCGGGAAGCGTTCCAGATTTTGTTGGCAAAGTTCCAAGTAGACTCAACTTTCTCCCACTGGAAGCGCAGATCCTGACCTGGTGATGAACCAGTAGATAGGAAGTAGCGCAAGGAGTCTGCACCATACTTCTCGATAACATCCATCGGATCAACACCGTTGCCAAGTGATTTACTCATCTTACGACCTTCTCCGTCACGTACAAGACCGTGAATGAGTACATCCTTGAATGGACGTTCGCCTGTGAACTCTTTGGATTGGAAGATCATCCGGCTTACCCAGAAGGCAATGATATCATATCCTGTTACGAGTACATCAGTCGGGAAGTAGCGTTTAAAATCAGCTGCTTCCGTGTTCGGCCAATCCATTGTGGAAAACGGCCATAATGCGGAAGAGAACCATGTATCAAGTACGTCTTGATCTTGCTCCCAGTTCTCGATGTCTGCTGGCGCTTCTTTGCCAACATACACTTCGCCTGTTTCTTTATGATACCAAGCCGGAATACGATGTCCCCACCATAGCTGACGGGAAACACACCAGTCACGGATGTTTTCCATCCAGTATGAATAGGTTCTTTCGAATCGTTCTGGTACGAAGTTGATTTTGTCTTCGCCTGCTTGCAATTCCAAAGCTTGTTTCGCTAACGGCTCCATGTTTACGAACCATTGTGTGGATAGATAAGGTTCTACCACTGCACCGCTGCGCTCGGAATGACCAACGCTATGCATATGATCTTCGATTTTGAATAGGATGCCTTGTTCCTGCAGATCCTTCACGATTTGCTTACGTGCTTCAAAACGATCTAAGCCATTATATTTTCCAGCATTTTCATTCATGCTGCCATCCTCATTCATAACAAGGATGCGTTCAAGATTGTGGCGGTTACCTACTTCAAAGTCATTCGGGTCATGCGCAGGAGTGATTTTCACAGCTCCGGAACCGAATTCCATGTCAACATAATCATCGGCCACAATCGGAATTTCACGATTTACTTCCGGCAGGATGACCGTTTTACCGATCAAGTGCTGGTAGCGCTCATCATCCGGATGTACAGCTACTGCCGTATCCCCTAGGAATGTTTCTGGACGAGTAGTCGCTATTTCGATATGTCCTGTTCCATCAGCAAGCGGGTAACGCATATGATAGAAGTGTCCTTGTACGTCCTTATGGATTACTTCAATATCAGAAAGAGCCGTTTTAGCTGCCGGATCCCAGTTGATGATATACTCGCCACGGTAAAGCAAACCTTTTTCATACAATGTAACGAATACTTCCTTAACTGCTTCAGATAACCCTTCATCCAATGTGAATCGCTCACGTGAATAGTCAAGACCAAGTCCCATCTTCGACCATTGCTTGCGGATGAAGTTTGCATATTCTTCTTTCCATTCCCAGCTCTTCTCTAAGAAGCCTTCGCGGCCAAGATCGTAGCGGTTGATGCCCTGTTCGCGCAGTTTCGCATCTACTTTTGCCTGTGTCGCGATACCGGCATGGTCCATTCCTGGAAGCCAAAGCACATCATAGCCTTGCATACGTTTCATACGTGTCAGGATATCTTGTAATGTTGTATCCCAAGCGTGCCCTAAGTGCAGCTTACCTGTTACGTTTGGCGGCGGAATGACGATTGAATATGGCTCTTTGCTTTCATCCCCGGTTGCTTCGAAATATTTGCCATCAAGCCAGAATTGGTAGCGGCCTGCTTCGATGCTGGCCGGATCGTATTTGGATGGCAGTGAGTTCGTTTCTTGTGATTTGTCTGTTGTCATGCCTGGTTCCTCCTTCAATGCTTTTGGTGACATATAAAAACCCTTCTCATCCAAAAGGACGAAAAGGGTTAGTTTCCGTGGTACCACCTTCATTTACGACACTACTTATACGTGTCGCACACTCGAGGGAGATAACGGCTCTTCACCGGCTCCCCCTACTGACTAAAAAGTCACATTCGGGGTCGCTGCATACAGGGCGACCTTCTACTGCAGGTATCCGGGAAACTTCCACCAGTTTGCTTCCCTCTCTAGTATGGACCCTTACACTATACTCTTCCCTGTCAAAGCATTTGTATCATGTATAGCTTATTGTATCCACTTGACAGTAAAAAAGTCAATGAAGAGGCATATTTTTTTCAAAAAAGGGGAAACGCCTAGCTTTTCCCGTTCATATACTGCTTATAGGAGGGATGACAATGAGTAAATTCAACCGCAACAACATGCCGGGGTTCCTCAAGTATTGGGTCAATGTCACCGAGAAGGCGGTAATTCCACTGATCGTCTTCCAGTTCATCAGAACGCTCTTGTTTCCATCGATTTTGGATATCCTTATACTTGGCGGCTTGATTGCCCTTTACTTCAGCTTCCAGACAAAATCAATCTAATCAAGCCTCTGCGCCTTCCTGTTCTTCCTGATCACGCAGATCCTGAAAATAGGATTGTGCCTGGAGAGCCTGTATCAGTTGCCGATGCGTCTGGGTCAATTCCAATACGACAGCAGGGGTATCCGCCTTTTGCGGAGCACTTACATACTCTCTGACCTGCTGCAAATACCGGCCCGGATGAAGCAAATGCAGCATGAACAGGCTCTCTTCATTTTTTTTCATTTGCCGATGCTCTTCATACGTATGCAAATAAAATGGTGCATTTATTACATTGCTATCGACGAAACGCCATTCTTCCTTATAGTAAGCAGCCAGGTCCAAGCTAGGATTGCCGAGCTTGGTCTTTTCCCAATTCAGCAAATGCAGCGGACTGCCATCCTGTACATGGGAAGGTCGTAAGCTGCCATGCAAAACACTATGCTCCATCTCGGGATCTGCTTTAAGATCTGCATCATAATGGTCATACCATTTATCCAGCATTGCAGACACATGCTCCAAATCCTTATAATGCGTGCAAACGAGCAAGGGCACAACCCCCATGTATGTTTGGGATTCGAAACGCTCCACCAAACCGAGCAGCTCCTCTCTGTCCTGCTGGAGCTTTTCTTTTTGCTTCCGAATGGCCAATGCATACGCTTCATAATCTATTGGATACCGTTTGCTGGAGGAGGCATGTATCTTCCCAAGAGTAGTGAACAGCATCTCATAAGGATGATCTGGTTCATCTGTTCGATGCCGCTCCAGCCACGGCATCAGATAATACACTTCCCCTTCATCCACCACATAGAAATTCTCCTGCAATGTTTGATAGACCGGCGGAACACCTTCCCGATAAAAATTATGCTTGCCTTGGACGACCATCAGCCAGCGGTCGAGCCGCTCCGGATGGAGGGATGACCTTTTTAAAGCAAAAGCCGCCTGGTGCGTTTGCACTTTAGACAGGCGGCTGGTAATAGCTTGAACCGAGGCTGGCGTGATGCCATAGGCAGCTAGTATTCGATCGATATTTTCCATCTAGCACACCCCGTTCATTTTTATTAATTCTTTCTTGGACGACGCTGCGGAATGACTAGCAGCTGACCTTCCGATACTGTTTCTTCCTCCAGATTATTGGAGCTGGCAATTGTACTGACAGGCACATCATATCGATTCGCAATCTTCTCCAATGTGTCCCGCTCCTGAACGATGCAGACACGGACCTTCGTATATGTTTCTTCCCTAGCACCAAACATGTGGACAAGGAAATTGCTGCTGTCACTGCGCTCGGCTGCTGCTTCTTTTGTTTCTGTCACTTCGTCTGCTTCAGCCACTTCCTGCAAATCCTCCGGCTGCAGTTCCTGATTGATTGGGACTGACTGCAGAGATACGTCGTTATAAGCATCCTCGTATGATTCTTCCGTATCAATCTCTTCTGCAGTTATATCTGCTTGCGGCACTTCCGTAGGCTCGACTGGCTTACTGCCGAAAAACTCACTGAATGTCTTCGTCTCTTTATATTTCCATCTGTCATCCTCTTCTGGGGTCAAAAGAGGAGGTGCTTCGAATCTGATTGGCTCAGGAGGCGCTTCTTCTGGTTGCTTTGCTTGATACGTAAAGGTGAAATCCGGTGCTTCGGCTGGTTCTTCATGAGGCAGTTCCCGATCCAGATAATATACGTCATCATCCTGATCAAGCGCCTGTCGGAAATCAGCCGCTTGATAAGCATCCTCCAGCTCATCCGGTAGCACGAAGAATTCTTCTGGCAGCTTGCCAGCTGCTGGAATCTGATAGTCATTTTGTACGTACTGTTGTTCTTCTGATTTATAGACTGCTTCTTCGCGTGATTGCGGAGCTGTCCTCTCCGCTTGAATATTAACCCTTGGTGATGCAGGTGCTCGCTCTTGTGCATAAGCCTGAGGTTCTTCCTGTTCCTCCTCATCAGCAGGACGATGTTCTGTATAATCTGCTGGAGCAGCTGAAGCCTCCAGTACTGTTTCTGCCTGTGATGGCGTTTGTTCTGTATAATGCTGTGCAAATGAGATGCTTTGCTCCTCTGTCTTCTGATCGCGGGTTTCTGCTCTTAATTCAGCTTCTATCTCATTTTCCGTATATTCCTTAGAAAACTCATAGCCCTGCGCTTTGGCTTCTTTTTCCTCACGAGCCTCTGCTTGCGCTTCTGGCTCTTTCGACTCCACATATTCTTGAGCAAACTGGTAGCTCTGCTTCTCAATATCTTGTTCCTCACGTGCTTCTGCTTTTGCTCCTACCTCAGTCGACTCCACATATTCTTGAGCAAATTGGTAGCTCTGCTTCTCAATATCTTGTTCCTCACGTGCTTCTGCTTGCGCTTCTACCTCTGTTGACTCCACATATTCTTGAGCAAATTGGTAGCTCTGCTTCTCAATATCTTGTTCCTCACGTGCTTCTGCTTGCGCTTCTACCTCTGTTGACTCCACATATTCCTGAGCAAACTGGTAGCTCTGCACCTCAGCATTTTGTTCTTCACGTGCTTCTGCTTGCGCTTCTACCTCTGTTGACTCCACATTTCCCTTAGCAAACTTATACCCTTGCACCTCAGGCTCCTGATTGTTACTGCTATCTGCTTCTGTTTCCTCTCGATTCACTTCTATTTCTTCTTCCCCTGCATACTCCTCTTGAGAGAACTGATACCCTTGTTCCTCGATTTTCTGTTCCGCGGAAACATCTGCTTCTGTTTCCTCTCGATTCACTTCTACCTCTTCTTCCGCTGCATTTACATCTTGAGAGAACTGATACCCTGGCTCCTCCGTACCATGTTCTTCTCTTGCATCTGCTGTTGATTCTTCCAGCTTACTTACAGCTGGTTCTTCTTTCGCAAACTGATAGCCTTGCTGCTCATATTCCTGATCATCACGTGCTTGGGCTTCGATCTGATTTGCAATTTCGTCTGTATAAGATTTTGCCTGTTCTCCTTGCGGGAATGCTGCAGGAGGGAAATAAGGCTGCTGCGGTGCTTGTGGCTGCGATTGTCTTCTCTCTTCCAAGACACCGTAAATGGCAACCGTCGCATGCAGTTCAAGCACATTACTGCCAGGAACTTCATAATCAAAGTTGTCAATTGTGACATACACGTCATTCAGCTGCTTGATACGATTTTTCGGAACAGATATTTCAACCGGGAAACGATGATAAAATGTATTCGTTCCTGCTTCCTGTTTCTCGACGTTTTCCATTTCTCTTGTACCAGGGCTGACAGCGACTGCACTTCCTTCGACAACCTCCTGAAGAGGGTAATATTCACCTGTAAGTTCGATGACACCTCGAACAGAAATTTCATGCTCAAACTCCTGGATACTGATCTCCGGCTCCAATGCGATTCCAATTAAATCTTGCAGCTGTGCGTCGGCACGGAAACTGAGTGATTCTTGTATATCAAACATAAAAGGTGTTGTCTCATTTGAAGACATGTGGAATCCTCCTTCCAAGATTTAAGCGTTCCTCTGTACTAAAACCTATGCTTACGCCCAATCACATATGTAAAGAAAATCCTTTGTCCTCATGAAAAAAAGCCCAAGCATATGCTTGGGCTTTTACGTTTAAGATGCTGCTATTTTCTTGAATGCCTGTCTTGCTGCTTCGATTGTAGCTTCAATATCTTCATCCGTATGAGCAGCTGATAAGAACAACCCCTCGAATTGAGAAGGAGGCAGGAAGATGCCAGCTTCGATCATTTCCCGATAGTACGTGGAGAAGTGATCCAAATTGGATGTCTTCGCTGTGTCAAAGTTGATGACAGGAGTATCCGTAAAGAAGACACCCACCATCGAACCGGCACGATTCACTTGTAACGGAATTCCGAATTCCTCTGCAGCTGCTTTGTATCCTTCTGCAAGACGGTCAGCGTGCGCATTGATGCGCTCATACGCCGCTTTATCCATTGCTGCCAATGTTTCGTAACCAGCAGTCATCGCAAGCGGATTTCCTGAAAGTGTTCCTGCTTGGTAAATATCACCCGCTGGAGCAACACGATCCATGATTTCCTTACGGCCGCCATAAGCACCGACAGGAAGACCACCGCCGATGATTTTACCAAGGCAAGTCAAGTCTGGTTCAACGCCGAAGTGACCTTGCGCAGAATGATAGCCGACTCGGAAACCAGTCATGACTTCATCGAAAATGAGCAAAGCGCCATGCTGCTTTGTGATATCACGAAGTCCTTCAAGGAATCCTGGCTGAGGTGGGACAACACCCATATTCCCGCAGACTGGCTCAGCAATAACAGCTGCAATATCATCTCCATACTGTTCAAAAGCATATTGAACGCTTTCCAAATCATTGTACGGTACGGTAATCGTATTACGGGCAATTGTTTCCGGTACACCTGGGCTATCAGGAAGTCCTAGTGTCGCCACACCAGAACCTGCTTTGATCAAGAGGGAATCTCCATGCCCATGATAGCTGCCGACGAATTTCAGGATCTTGTCACGTCCAGTGAATCCACGTGCCAAACGAAGGGCACTCATTGTCGCTTCTGTACCGGAGTTGACCATGCGAACGATATCCATCGATGGAATCCGCTCTTTCACCAAAGCTGCCATCTTGTTCTCCATCACAGTCGGCGCACCGAAGCTTGTCCCTTTCTCCGTGATTTTCTTCAGACCTTCTACAACTCGGTCATCGGCATGTCCCAAAATGAGAGGTCCCCAGCTTAGGACATAGTCGATGTACGTATTGCCATCGATATCTGTAATTTTTGAACCCTTACCGCTATCCATGAAAATAGGATCCATCCCTACGGAACGGAATGCACGAACCGGGGAGTTAACTCCGCCTGGCATATGCTGTTTCGCTTCTTCGAATGCTGCTATCGACTTTTCAAAGCTTTTCATCTGAATTCCTCCTCGTTCAGTTATCTTCCTTCAGCCATCTTGCCACATCTTTCGCAAAGTAAGTCATGATCAAATCAGCACCCGCACGTTTCATACCGATCATTTTTTCCATAACAATTGCTTTCTCATCGATCCAGCCGTTCAAAGCAGCAGCTTTTACCATGCTGTATTCGCCGCTGACATTGTATGCAACAATCGGAGCATTGAATTGATTACGCACATCACGGATGATATCCAAGTAAGCAAGAGCTGGTTTCACGATAAGGAAGTCTGCATTTTCTTCGATATCAGATGTTGCTTCGCGCAGTGCTTCTCTTCTGTTTGAAGGATCCATTTGATACGTTTTGCGGTCCCCGAATTGCGGCGCGCCTTCAGCTGCTTCGCGGAAAGGACCGTAAAAAGCAGAGGCGTATTTGACAGAATAAGCCATAATCGGAATGTTCGTAAAGCCGGCTTCATCCAGTCCCTTGCGGATGGCTTGTACATAGCCGTCCATCATATTAGAAGGGGCAATGATATCAGCTCCTGCTTTTGCCTGGCTCACTGCAGTATCTACTAAATAGCCTAATGATTCATCATTATCGATTATTCCGTCATGCACGATGCCGCAGTGTCCATGGGATGTATATTCGCAAAGGCAAGTATCAGCAATCAAAAGAAGCTCAGGGACTTCCTGTTTAGTCTGGCTGATTGCACGCTGTACGATGCCGTGGTCATGAAAAGCACCAGTTCCGACTTCATCTTTTTCAGCAGGTATACCGAAAAACAGCACCGATTTGATGCCTAATTCGCTTACTTCCTTCATTTCAGCTGATAAATTATCTAAAGACAGCTGGAATACACCTGGCATGGAGGAAACTTCATTACGTACATTTTCGCCCTCAACAACGAAAACTGGGTAAATCAAGTCATCCACTGTTACTTCTGTTTCTCTTACTAATGCCCGCATGTTAGCTGATGTACGCAAACGGCGGTGGCGTTTGAATTCTGCCATTGTCATTCACCTGTCCTTTGTTCATAGTAATGTAATAACGCATCGATCATTGCTTCTGCCGTGTACTGAGCAGGCAGCAAAATATTCCGGAAGCCATGCCGCTTGGCAGCTTCCTCTGTTGTCGGTCCAATAACGAGACAAGGTTTATCCAACTGATCCTTTTCCACTTCAGGCTGGGAAATAAAAGAAAGAAAGGCCTTGATCGACGATGGACTTGTAAACGTCAATACTTCCGGTTTGTCCTTTTGCAGGACCATATTCAGAAGCTCTTGGTTACATCTCTCTTCTACCGTATCATAGACGACCATTTTCTCGAAGTCATAGCCATTCTGTCTCAATCCGTTTGCTAATGCCGGCCTTGATAAATTCCCTTGTATCAGCAGTATCCGGCTAGAAGGATCATATATTGCGCTGAAAGTTTCCGCTAAGCAATCTGCAGTATAAGCAGCCGGTACTAAATCTGCCTTCCTGCCAAGCACTCTTTCTACAGCCTCAGCAGTCTTTTGTCCGACTGCAGCAATATGGCAATGCTTCCAGTTCTCCATATTGGAATACTTGCTCACCAGTGCATGGAAGTGCTCTACTCCATTCATGCTGGAGAAGAACAGCCAGTCAAAGCGATAAGCTTTCTGGCTAAGCATTTGATTTTCCGTATTTGTTCTCGTTCGAAATGTCAGTAAAGGCACCATAATTGGTCTCGCGCCTGCTTGATCAAGCTGTTCAGCTAATTGGACAGCCTGCTGCTTCGGGCGCGTTACGAGCACCTTCACGGCCGGCAGCCGGCTCAATTGGATTCCGACTCCTGAATCGCTTTGGTGATGATGTCCTGCGCGCCTTGTTCCTGCATCCTTTCAGCGGCAAGCTTACCGACTTCCTGTGGATCAGCTCCACGCACTTCTTCTTTGAATACTTGTTTCCCGTCAGCAGAAGCTATCAAAGCTGTCAAGACAACATCGTCTTCTTCCATATGGGCTACTCCGGCAATCGGTACTTGGCAGCTTCCATTCATCAAATAAAGGAAAGTACGTTCAGCAGCTACCGTCTGCTGCGTGTAAGAATCGTTGATCTTCGCCAAAAGCTCAATTAATTCCATATCTGTATCACGGCACTCGATGGCAAGTGCGCCTTGGCCGATAGCTGGCAGGCAAAGGTCTGTTTCAAGGAATTCAGTAACGATATCATCACTCCATCCCATCCGCTTCAAACCAGCAGCAGCTAGAACAATTGCATCAAAATCTTCGTTTTCTAGCTTTTTCAGGCGCGTGTCGATGTTTCCGCGTATTGGTTTGATTTCTATATCCGGTCGAATCGCAAGAATCTGTGATGCGCGACGCAGGCTGCTTGTTCCGACAATCGCACCCTCCGGCAATTCTCTCAAGGAAACGTTATTCTTTGAAATAAATGCATCCCGGTAGTCCTCCCGAACTGGAACACTTGCAATCGTCAGACCGACAGGAAGCTCGGATGGCATATCCTTCATACTATGTACGGCCATATCGATTTCCTCGTCATACATAGCTTGCTCTATTTCCTTGACGAACAACCCTTTTCCTCCAACCTTTGAAAGTGTAACGTCCAGGATTTTGTCTCCCTTTGTTTCGATTTTCTTGATTTCGAATTCATATGGCGCTCCAGCTTGTTTCAATTGCTCGATAACCCACTTTGTCTGTGTGAGTGCCAAATTACTTTTTCTTGAACCAACGATAATTTTTCGCATTGCTCTCCTCCTAAGGAACTTCAGATTTACCCAGTAAAATGAAATGATGAATACGTGCTAAGCAAGAAGAAATTGATGATGAGGATCAGAAAGGCTGCAATAGTATATATTGCCAGCCCTTTCCCTCTGACACCTCTTGCCAAACGCAGGAACAGATAAACTGCATAGACGGCAAGCACCGTCAGCGAACCGATTGTCTTCCAATCATACCAATAGAAAACGGCTGTTGTCGTATAAGCCCATACAATCCCCATCACAATGGATAGCAATAATAAAGGCGTCCCGATTGTGATGGAAGTGAAGATATATGTTTCTAGCTTGCCCAATTCACCAAGCCTTGTCCACCATCTATATCCTTTTTTCCGCTTCAGAAGCTGGAATTGAAATAAGTACATAACAGCGAAGACAAAGGACAGGGTGAAAAATCCATACGCCAGAATAGCCAGCGTAATATGTGCGATCAGCACTTCATCCATAAAAGGAATCGTCTGCGTCCATTGCCGCTCATAAGCTGAGCTTGCAATATATAATAACATCATAAAAAAGCCGACCACATTCAAGAAGAAGGTGAGAAAATCGACTTTGTAGATGCGGTTGATGAATAAGGAAAGCGACACGAGGACCCATGCATAGAAGTATAACCCTTCATAAACGTCCTTTACCGGCAATCCGGCATGTGCAATCATTTCCTGCAATAAAAAAAGGCTCTGGAAGAACCATACCAAAGTAAGCAAACGGAAGGCGAAAACATTCGCCTTCCGATTCTTTTGTATAAAATCGATAAAATAGCTGAAAATGCTGGCTGCATATAGAAGTAAAATGATTTCGTAAAGATAAGCGGGTACCTGCATCTATAAGCCCTTCTTTTTATCTGGTTGTGGAAGCACTTGGGACAGACTGAAGCTTATGTGACTCTGTGCGCTCCAGTTTGATAAGATTATTCTGTTTATCCAGCACCGCTTTTTCGATTCCAAAGATCTCTGCGAACTGCTGAATCAGTTCTTCACTGTTCTCGCGGCCGGCAAGCTCTTTCGCCTGCGTAATCGGCTGTTTGAGCAGCTGATTGATGATACTTTTCGTATGCTTGTTCAGCACTCGCATATCACGTTCGCTAAGGTCAGGCAGCTTCCGTTCCAAACTCTTCATAGTCTCAGCCTGGATAGATGCTGCTTTACGGCGAAGCTCAGAGATGACTGGTACAACACCTAATGTCTGCAGCCATACTTTAAAATCTACGATGCCGCCTTCGATCATGATTTCGATTTTCTCAACCGCTTCCTGACGTGCAGCCAGGTTTGCATCGACAACATCCTGCAAGTCATCGATATCATATAAGAACGTGCTTTCCAATTCATCCACGTCTGGATTAATATCACGCGGCACAGCAATATCGACTAAGAATAATGGCTGGCCTTTGCGTTCCTTGTGAACGGCTTGAAGCATTTCCTTATCGAGTACATATCCTGGTGCACCAGTAGAGCTGATGACAATATCTGCATCATGCAAAGCACTGTCCAGTTCATCCCAACCAGCAGCTTTGCCATTGAACAAAGCTGCCAGCTGTTCTGCTTTTTCTTTCGTCCGATTGACTACCGTAACATCTTTGACGCCTGAACCGTGCAAATTCTTTGCAGCCAGTTCCCCCATTTTACCAGCGCCTAGGATGACGATTCGTTTAGAAGAGATATCACCGAAGATCTTCTTGGACAACTCAACCGCTGCATAGCTGACAGAGACAGCATTTTCTCCGATTCCTGTCTCTGTATGCGCACGTTTCGCTACGGTAACAGCCTGTTTGAACAATTCATTATAAATCGTTCCGGATGTATGCAGCTCCTGTGCTTTTTGGAAAGCCCGTTTCAGCTGACCAAGGATCTGAGTTTCCCCTACAACCATGGAGTCCAGTCCGCTTGCTACCTTGAACAGATGCTCCACAGCTCTTTCGTCCTCGTGAAATGTAAGATAAGATGCAATCTCGTCTTTTTCGATGCCGAACCATTCAGACAAGAATTTCTTTATATAATAGCGGCCAGTATGCATCTGGTCGACCACTGCATAGATCTCCGTACGGTTGCATGTCGAAACAATAACGTTCTCGAGCATGCTTTTCTGGTTGGAGAGTGCTTGCATCGCTAAGCCAAGCTCTTCTTCCTTGAAACTTAGTTTTTCTCTTATTTCAATCGGGGCTGTGCGATAATTGATTCCAGCAACTAACATGTACATTCCCTTTTTCCCCCTTGAAAACCTGTCGCTCTTACTAGTATAACACTATGGTATTTCTGTCCTATTCAAATTTGTGAACAGAATCGTAAACAATTGTGTTAGGATAGAGTGTGTGTTTATTTGAATGTTTGTGAATGATTTCATAAGTACATATAACAAGTTAACACAGCTAGTCATGATAATCAACGATTTAATCTTATTTAATAATAATTATTATGTGGAGAGATGTTATGACGAAGAAAAACGCTTTTGCGGGATTCCTTTTACTAGGAATCGGAGCTTATTTCCTGTTACGCCAGTTACGAGTACCCTTGTTTGTTGACTTTTATTCGTGGCCGACTTTATTAATCATCATTGGCGCCGCACTATTATTGCATGCTTATCTTACGAAAGATCATAAAAACTTATTCGCCGGATACTTTATTCTAGGCTTGGGTATTCATTTCCATGGACTGAGGCACTACAGCTTCTGGACCGATAGTTGGGGAGCTTATCCCTTCTTAGCCGGCGCTGCTTTGTTCATTTCGGCACTTAAAACGAAAAAAGGTTATGTATGGGCAATCTTGCTGCTTGCTCTCGGCGTTTTTGCCATTGCAGCACCTCAGCAGCCTGCCTGGTTTGGATGGCTCGATAGGACAGCAGGCTTTATTAGTAATTATTGGCCTGTTCTGCTCATCCTCGCTGGTGCTTATCTTCTTTTCCGAAAAAAATAACCGTACAAGCCTAGGCTTGTACGGTTATTTTTCATAGGAATTGTTTCAATACTCCCCATGCTTCCTCTTTTCCTTCACCTGTTTCAGAGGAAAATGGAAGGATGATATCTTCTTGTAACAGCTGCAATTTATCTGCAGCCCGCTTGATATGCTGTACACGTTTCCCTTTCGGAATCTTATCCAGCTTCGTTGCCACTACAATAACCGGCAATTCATAATGCTTCAAGAAATCATACATCGTGACATCATCCTTCGTCGGTTCATGCCGAATATCGACAAGCAGTACAACCGCCTTCAGGTTTTCACGCTCCGTGAAGTATTCCTCCAGCATTTTGCCCCAAGCATTACGTTCCTTCTTCGAGACTTTGGCATAGCCATAGCCTGGCACATCCACGAAATGGAAGCGATCATTGATTTTATAAAAATTCAATGTCTGCGTCTTCCCCGGCTTCTGGGATGTGCGGACCAAGTTCTTCCGGTTGATCATCTTATTGATAAAAGATGATTTTCCTACATTCGAGCGGCCTGCTAAAGCAATCTCCGGCATATGTGTCTCCGGATATTGCTTTTTCGATACCGCGCTGATTACTATTTCTGCTTCAGTTACTTTCATGTTTATCTTCCACCAATGCGTATTTTAATACCTCATCAAGATGGCTGACTTTAATAAACGTCATGTCTTGCTTGATTGTATCCGGTATCTCTTCCAAATCCCTGTCATTATCAGCTGGGAAGAGGATTGTTGTAATACCTGCCCGGTGAGCACTCAAGCTCTTCTCCTTCAGTCCGCCGATCGGCAGGACACGTCCGCGAAGGGTGATTTCACCTGTCATCCCGACTTCCTTCCGTACCGGTCTGCCAGTCAGTGCACTCGTCAAGGCAGTGGCAATCGTAATACCGGCAGATGGACCATCCTTCGGTGTTGCTCCTTCCGGCACATGGATATGGATATCATAGTGCTCATGGAACGATGGATCAACGCCGAGTTCTTCGGCATTGGAACGGATATAGCTGAATGCAGCCTGAGCTGATTCCTTCATAACATCGCCTAGCTTCCCGGTAAGGGTCAGTTTCCCTTTACCTGGAGACAAGGAGACTTCTATTGATAATGTATCTCCGCCAGCAGTCGTATAAGCAAGACCTGTCGCTGCGCCAACTTGATTCTCCTCTTCCATTAAACCATACCGGAACCGTGGACGTCCAAGCAATTCTTCCACTTTCTTCGCGCTTACTGTCACCCGTTTCTTATCTTCGGAAACGATGATACGAGCAACTTTACGGCAAACTGCTGCCAGCTGCCGCTCCAAACCGCGTACCCCAGCTTCTCTTGTATAACGACGGACGATATGCTCCAGTGCTTCATCCTTCACGAGAATGTTGCCTTTCTTCAAGCCATTTTCTTTGATCTGCTTCGGCAGCAGATGTTCCTTGGCAATATGCAGTTTTTCCACTTCTGTATAACCAGCAATGCTGATGATCTCCATCCGGTCTAGAAGCGGTCCTGGAATTGAGCCTAAGTTATTCGCTGTTGCAATGAACATGACATTGGAAAGATCGTACGTCTCTTCGATGAAATGATCACTGAAGGAGCTGTTTTGTTCCGGATCAAGCACTTCGAGCATAGCTGATGATGGATCGCCTCGGAAGTCATTGGACATCTTATCGATTTCATCAAGAAGAAAGATTGGATTCGTCGTTCCAGCCCGGCGCATGCCTTGCATAATTCGTCCTGGCATCGCGCCGACATATGTCCGGCGATGTCCCCGGATTTCCGCTTCATCTCGCACGCCGCCCAATGAAATACGGACAAATTTCCGATTGATTGCTTTAGCAATGCTTGTAGCCAAGGATGTCTTCCCGACCCCTGGAGGCCCAGCAAGGCACAGAATCGGACCTTTCAAGGAATTAGTCAGTTTTTGAACGGCCAAATATTCCAATATCCGTTCCTTCACTTTATCCAGTCCGTAATGATCCTCGTTCAGTGTCTCTTCAGCATGAGGAATATCCAGATTATCTTCTGTCTGCTTCTTCCAAGGCAAAGCAATCAGCCATTCCAAATAGTTGCGAATAACAGAGCTTTCTGCAGAGCTCTGCGGTACACGCTCATAGCGGCGCAATTCCTTTTCAGCGACTTCCTTCATATGATCTGTCATATCGGAGGCTTCGATATCAGCCCGGAACTGCTCAATCTCTCCGGACTTGCCATCACGATCACCAAGCTCCTTCTGAATCGCCTTCATTTGCTCGCGCAAATAATATTCCTTCTGCGTCTTCTCAACGGATTGTTTGACACGGAGGCCGATTTTCTTCTCAAGATCCAGCACTTCCCGCTCATTCGTAATGATTGTGATGATATGACGCAAACGTTCTTTCACATCTTGCATCTCAAGAATCTCCTGCTTGTCATCCAATCGCAGTGTTAGATGAGAGGTTATCATGTCTGCCATGCGTCCCGGTTCCGTAATATCCGTCAAGGTAGCAAACGTCTCTTGACCAATTTTCTTTGAAACCTTTATGTATTGCTCAAACTGCTCCAAAAGCGCACGCATCAATGCTTCTTCCTCATTTTTCGTACCATGCATGTCTGGTCTTTCTTCGATTTCAACCATGAACTGCTTGTCATCCTCCAGGAAGCGGATGATTTCAGCACGGTATAATCCTTCTACCAATACACGCATCGTCCCATTCGGAAGCTTCATCATCTGATTGACTTTTGCTACCGTACCTATATGATGGATTTCCTCTTTCTTAGGTTCATCCAAATCCACTTCTTTTTGCGCAGCCAAAAAGATTGTTTCTCCTTCAAGCATCGCTCGTTCCAATGCATGAACGGATTTTTCCCTGCCTACATCCAAATGTAGAACCATCGTCGGAAAAATTAGCAAACCCCTTAAGGGTAAAAGAGGCGTTACCAGTGTCTTCTCTTTTTCCATCGTGACACCTCCAAATGTCTGTCTTCTTCAGTTCTTCTTAAAGTATATACACAACCACAGTACTGTACCCATACTTTGTGAAAATCAAGAAAAAAATCCCTTGCCACCAACTGTAACAAGGGATTTGCTGTACATGATCATCTGCTTGTCAGATAGAGATTATGCACTCTCTTTCGGAGATTGCTGATTCTCATCTGTTACGGTACCATCATGCAGTACAAACTTCGGACGGCCATTCTCAAGCAGTACTGTATCTTTTGTTATGATGCATTGCTTGATATCATCACGGGATGGAAGCTCATACATAACGTCAAGCATGATACCTTCCATGATGGAGCGCAGACCCCGTGCACCAGTTTTGCGTTCGATAGCCAATTTGGCAATCTCACTAAGTGCATCTTCCTCGATAACCAATTCAACCTGGTCCATCTGGAAGAGCTTCTGATATTGTTTCACCAATGCATTTTTAGGTTTAGTCAAAATTTCAACCAAAGCTTCCTCATCAAGCGGCTCCAGGCTGCCGATAACAGGCAGACGGCCGATGAACTCTGGAATCAAACCGAATTTCAATAGATCCTCCGGCAATACTTTGGAAAGATACTCGCCTTTATCAAGTGTTTGGTTGCCTTCATTAGCACCAAAACCGATAACCTTGTTGCCAAGACGGCGTTTGATGATTTGCTCGATTCCATCGAAGGCACCACCACAGATGAATAGGACATTAGTCGTATCAATTTGGATGAATTCTTGATGCGGATGCTTACGGCCGCCTTGTGGCGGAACGCTTGCCACCGTACCTTCCAGGATTTTAAGAAGTGCCTGCTGCACACCTTCACCGGAAACATCACGAGTGATGGATGGGTTTTCGGATTTACGTGCTACTTTATCGATTTCATCAATGTAGATGATACCTTTTTCAGCTTTTTCAACATCGTAGTCAGCAGCTTGAATCAATTTAAGCAAGATGTTTTCTACATCTTCCCCAACATAACCAGCTTCTGTTAAAGAAGTTGCATCCGCAATCGCGAATGGTACGTTCAGGATACGCGCCAATGTTTGAGCTAGTAATGTCTTACCACTACCAGTCGGTCCGATCATGGCAATATTACTCTTAGACAATTCCACATCATCTGAACTCTTACCGGAATTGATACGCTTGTAGTGGTTGTAAACCGCTACAGCAAGATTTTTCTTCGCTTTATCCTGTCCGATGACGTAATCGTTTAGGATATCGCGGATTTCCTGTGGCTTCGGAATTTCTTTGAACTCAACTTCTTCTTCGTTTCCAAGTTCTTCTTCCACGATTTCAGTGCACAAATCGATGCACTCATCACATATATAGACGCCTGGTCCGGCTACTAATTTACGTACTTGGTCTTGGCTTTTGCCGCAGAAGGAGCATTTAAGCTGCCCTTTTTCTTCATTAAATTTAAACATCATTTCACCCCTCGAATGTAATATCTATATATGATATCTCGAAAGATCAAACACATTCTGGATGCGCCCAGCCTTCCTTTAGCCAATCATATCAGATAACAGCAGTATTAAAAAGCAAAACACTTTTTCCAACAGTATTAGCTAAATGAACGCAGGTAAACCCTGCAAAGGAAGATTTCTCTCCGAATCAATTTGGCAAATCCTGCATACGCGAAAAAAGAGGTACGTTTTATTATGGAGTTTTTTTTGTAAAAGTCAAATCATATGTATGTAGTATATGTAAACGAAAAAGCCGTTCATGCACGTAATTCCACAGAAGGGTTAACAATACCTTCTGAAAATACGTTTTATTTTTTAGAAAAACAAGGCACAGTGATTGCTGCCTTGTTTTTCTATTATGTCTTATGCAGTTTTGCTGTTGTCTACCAATACATCGATAGCTTTTTGGAACTTCAGATCATCTTTGATAGCGTCTGTGTTGCCGCCAAGCATTTGAGTCAATTGCTCTTTGTCTGTTTGGTACATTTCAGCCATTTTTTCAAGCTCAGCGTTAACGTCTTCGTCAGTTACTTCAACGTTTTCAGCTTGCGCGATCGCTTCAAGTGTCAAGTTCGTTTTCACACGTTTGCCAGCATCTTCTTTCATTTGCTCGCGAAGTGCAGCTTCGTCCTGACCGGAGAACTGAGAGTACATTTCAAGAGTCATGCCTTGCATTTGAAGGCGTTGTTCGAATTCACGAACCATGCGATCCAGCTCTGTATCTACCATTGCATCTGGAACGTCAACTTTCGCGTTATCAGTAGCAAGGTTGATCAGCTGCTCACGTTTGTTGTTTTCCGCTGCATTTGTTTTTTCTTCTTGCAGACGGTTTTTCGTTTTTTCACGAAGCGCATCCAAAGATTCTACTTCTTCGTCTACGTCTTTTGCGAATTCATCATCAAGCTCAGGAAGTTCCTTTGCTTTGATTTCATGGATTTTCACTTTGAAGACTGCTTCTTTACCAGCAAGCTCCGCAGCATGATATTCTTCAGGGAATGTCACGTTGATATCGGACTCACTGCCGGATTCTTTACCTACTAGCTGTTCTTCGAATCCAGGGATGAAGCTGCCAGAACCGATTTCCAAGGAATGGTTTTCTGCTTTGCCGCCTTCGAATGCTTCGCCATCAACGAAACCTTCGAAATCGATAACGACTGTGTCGCCTTCTGCTGCAGTACCTTCTTCTTTGACAACCAATTCAGCTTGTCTGTTGCGAAGTGCATCGATTTCTTTTTCAACATCTTCGTCAGTCACAGTAGTATCTTCTGCTTCTACTTCAAGACCTTTGTAGTCGCCAAGCTCTACTTCTGGTTTAACAGTTACAGTAGCTTTGAAGATAAGCTCTTTGCCTTGTTCGATCTGCTCAAGATCTACATCCGGCTGTGCAACAGGCTCGATGCCAGTCTCTTCAACAGCGTTCATGTAAGCACCTGGAAGAACGATATCAATCGCATCTTGGTACAAAGATTCTACACCGAAGCGTTGTTCGAAGATTTTACGTGGTACTCTTCCTTTACGGAAACCTGGTACCTGAACTTGTTTAACTACTTTTTGAAACGCTTGATCAAGCGCTGCGTCCAATTCCTCAGGAGATAGGGTGATTGTTAAGATACCCTCGTTCTTGCCTTCTGTTCTTTCGAATTTTGCTGACATAATATTCCCTCCAACATCTATCGTTTGTTACATGTTAATCGTTCTCAATTCTAGCATAATATAAGTTATTAACTAGTACTGGTTTACAACCATCTTATTATAACATATTCATAGTCGCTTTCAACACTAACGATACGAACTCTGTCATTCCTCGGCGACAGTCAGATATTTCGCTTCCAATGTAATGATCTCTTCCATCATGGAAGCGATTCTCTGTGCTTCCTCCTCGGTAACAGCAGGCTGATCGATTTGCAGATAACTGCTTGCCAGCTTCTGCAGCGCAGCAGCCAGAACTGCACCGTCTTCTTCTGATGGAACCATTGGATATCGTACATACATATAACGTTGCAATAGCTTATACACCAGGTCGTAAAGTGATGGATTCTGCTGCTCAAGAAGATGCAAATGCTGCAGTACCTGTTCCATCCCTTCCGATTTATCGACCGTTGCCAGCTTTTCCGGGACAACTGTCATCGTTTCTTTCATCTTATGTATCGTGACTGGGAATTCGATTTCCTGCTTGACTAGCCACTCCAGTACGGCAGTCTGTACAACCGGATCTGATTCCTCATCAAGCAGGAATGCTTCCATCTTCTGTACATGCGGACTGACATCAAACGAATGGCATTTCTGGATGAGCTGCCATTGCAGGGCAACATCCTGGTCTTTGCGTGCTTTTTCGAAATTATGTATAAGCTGATCTGCAGTCGTTTGACTTTTATCTTCTGCCATTTTACGGCTTACCTTCTGCAGCTGGTCAAACGATGTCTTAAGCGGCGCCGGTATTTTCTCTGTTGCATACACCTCGTCCAGCAGCTCCACTACTTCGTCGTAGCGCCCAAGCTGGAACAGCAGTGTCAAATGAATATGTAAGTATTGCAGGTAATCCTTATCCCTGGCAGCCAGTAGCTGCAAGGACATCTCTTCCGCCTCTTCATGTCTGCCCAGCTCCATTAAACATATCAGGCGCCCTGTCAGAATTTCCGGCTGACGGTAACCATAATCGAGGAGCTGTTCAAACTTCCCAATCGCATCGGTATAATTCTTCTCCTGCAGCTCCTTCATCCCTTCCCGCTCCAGCCGCGTCTTCAGACCCGGGAACAGGACAACATTATTCTCTTTATCCATCGGCAACATCCTCATTAGATTTTCAGTTAGAGACCCAATAACAGCTATACCCTTAAATGTAACAAAGAAAACGCAGATTGCAACTTAAAAATGGCAAAAAGCTGTGAATCCATGCATCCACAGCCTCTTAATACTATTCCCTACTTTTCTTTGGGATCCTCAGACCGAGGTCTTCTGAAGGGTATAACATTGTCCATGCGGAGAGGTGTAGCATCGTCTTCCTCTTCTTCATCGAGAAAATCAAACAACCGCTGCTGCATATCACCCAGCTCAGAGGCCGTACCACTTTCATCACCTTCCAGGTCATAGATATTGCGCTTGATCTGAAGGTAAAATTCCTTCAAGGGCTTATCTGTATATTGACTCAGAAGCCGATCAGATAATGTATATTCCTGTTGCAGTTCCAGGTCATAGATGCGGACCATGAAGTATTTCCCGAAAGGAACGGATCCAATAAACCGATAACGTTTCGTCTCATCTAAATACATAGGCCACCTCCAACAAAAGTGTAGCATGTATCGACTCCCATATGCATATTTTCTCCATAATATACAGAAAACTTACATTTAATTAACTATATATAATCAAGGTGACTACCTAGAAGGAGCGGCTCCGTTCGTCCGCTGTACCTGTAACAAGAACCCCTCTTCCGGTATAAGATTCTACATGATTACCACGCAGGTATGCACCAGTTATAGGTGACTGCTCATCACCTTTCAGCCTTATCGCTGAGGCATAATTTCCGCCGCCGCAGATGGTGTTCTGTATGACCAGGAAATTCTTGATAGGGTTGCTGCGCCCAGTAGGACGGTTCTTGCTGTCCGTGTCATTTCTGCCGTCTACATGATTTGGATGAATAGCAATCCCACCACCGCATGATTCTATTCGATTATTGTAAAGAACAACATTCCGCCATGAATAAGCACGGACAGCCCATTGGAGCGTTTCCTTCATTACATTGTCTGTCACGAAAATACGTTCATGCCATCTGTCTGCTGTTGCAGAGTGTGATCCAATTGCCCTTCCCCAGCTTCCTTTTGTCTCAGACGGCCCAAAACTATTGTGATGAACCCAAATATCCTGACATGTTGTTTGGTCGAACACAGATCCTCCCCACGGGAAAACCCTGCGTGCTTTAGCTAAATCAAGCTGAATTGCTTCACTGTATGTGCGCTTTCCCCCACGGTCATCATAGCCGAGGAACTGACAATGGCGCACTTCGATATGACGTACAGCATTCAATTCGATTGCATGCCCTCCGCCATGCTCCACCAGCCGCAGCTGTTCGATAATCACATTCTCCGCATGCGCCAGCACAAAGCTAGTGCCGCCACGGTAGGCTGGGTAGTTTGTATCCCACGTTCCGCCTCGAATGATCAGATTGCCATTGCCGCGATAAGCACGCATTCGATTCCGCCTGCGTAAATTCAGCAGCATCGGTCCATGATGCTTTTTTCGGAATATAGAATTATCATCCGCCTCAAAGAACGTGTTTGGCTTGAGACGTAAAGGACGGCGCAGTGTGTAAAGTCCTGGTGGAAAGACAATATGTATGCCCTTCTTTCGATCAGCCAAGTTCAACAGCTGCTGAATACCTTTTGCATCATCATGTCTTCCATCCGCTCTGACCAGCGGGTGATCGGTTGCTACTATTGTATAAGCTGACTTTAACTTTTCATCTAAATGATTGCTTGTTCGGCTTATGTCTCGAAGCTTTTCTGCCAGTTGACTGAATACAGCTGGTAACTTCTGTTCCTTATCCATCCTGCCGCCTCCTTTTCGTGAGTATTTTACCCATTAACCGAATTGGAAACAGCTTAATCATATCGAGAGCAACTTTATGGCAATACCGCAAATGAACGAACAGGAAATCCTGACGCTTTTCCTGCTTTCGGAACGATATTAAAGATGAACGCACCTTTTTCTGGCAGCTGATCCAAGTTCGTCAGCAGCTCCACTTGATAGGAATCCTGTTCCAGCACATAATATTCACCAAGCAACGCACCGTTTTTCTGAAAATCGACTGCAGCATCCGTATCAAATGTCTCATGTCCTACCGCTTTGATATTACGTTCTTCATACAGGAATTTCAGACTATCCAGTGACCAGCCAGGGGAATGACTGTTTCCCTGTTCATCTTTATTATCCATCTGTTGCTGGTTTGGCCAGCGTGTGCTCCAGTCCGTGCGTAAAGCAACAAACGTGTCTGGCTCAATCTTGCCATATTCTGACTCAAACGCGAGAATATCATCCACAGACAATGAATAGTCATGATCTGCAGCAGCTTCTTTGGATTTATCAATTACAACAAGCGGTAATACCAATTCTTTCAGATCGAGTTCTTCTAAATATCGTGTATCCCGCACAAAGTGGATCGGTGCATCCAGATGCGTACCGTATTGTCCCGGAAAAGTAAAGCTCTGGGCGAAGAAGCCATCATCATGGGAGAATAGTGTTTCGAACTTTGCAGAATTGAATGCCGAGAAATGCGGAGACTCAGGACCAAATGTATGCGTCAGATCTACCCACTTCTTTTCTCTTAATACTTCCAACGCTTTATTCAATTCGTTTGACATAAACTATCACCTCATATAAATAGTTTAAGAGAACACAAAAAACCTCTCCTAAATAAGAAGAGGTTTGCTACATTATGTAGTCCGATTCTTATCTAGTCTGGAATTAGCACAGTACATATAGTCTGTTGCTGAGGCTTCATTGGGCCAGTCCCTCCACCTCTCTTGATAAGAGAATATTCTGTTAACTAATACTATATAGTAAAACCACTTAACAGTTCAAGAAAATTAACTATAGCTAGTTATATATTTGGCGACTGCTAACATTGCTCGAGCCCACTATCCTCTTTGATGTTCATAACAATAGACCTTCCCGCTAAATCGATTGTGATTAGCCTTGCAGAAGGCCTCTACCTTTTTAGAGACTGCGACATTACAGATGTAACATTTGGCATTGGTAGACTGTACAGCAGATGTCTCTTTATGTTTCTTCTGTTTCAACGCTTCAATATGCTCTTTTCTAATATTAGGATCCTTTATGTTCTTTTCACTTAATATACTGTGCATACGTGAAATATCTTCATCAGATAATATAGGAGAATTGCTCTGCACTCTTAAAACATTCATTTTTCTGTTTATGTACTCCGATAATTCCGTATCATAAACGATGAGATCATTCGATTGAACTTTTCTCAGTTCTTCATTCACTTTAAACGTACATCTTCTAGTAAATGAGACAATGGAAACAATATTCGTTTCCTCTTCTAGTGATAGAATCGATTTTAGTGCTTGGACATGTCCATAATTTTGATGGAAAGGATTCATCATCGGAAACTTTCCATTCACACTCCACTTCTCTCTATTTCGATCACCATATATTGTTCCGGCGTAATTTTTTGTTTCAACTACAAATATTGCCCTAGAAGTAAAAATGACGTGATCAATTTGTGAATATCCTGATTTAGCACGAGAATTAGGGATTAATACGTCACTTAAATAACGGCTGTCCTTAGGAAGTTGATCAAGCTGTATATTGATTTTATACTCTCCAAGTTCGCCAATTCTGGTTGAATTTATTTTAGGTTTCTTTGCTTTTGGTTCAGTTTTAGGCTTTTCCAATTTTACATTTGATTTCTGTGACTTAGAACTTTTACCAAACAACTTTTGAAACAGTTTAATCAGCCTCTTTTCAATTACCACATTCAATCTGCAGTTATAAAAAATATAATTATTATTATAGGATAACCTTACCATAGTTTAAATGTAATAATATGTATTAAATTAGATAAATAAAAAAAGGAACACCTTATAATAAGGTTATTCCCTTTTTCACAATTCATGTTAACCCATATAAACGCTATCACACGTCCCAGCCTGCGGCTCATAAAAACAATGGTCTTTAAATTGACCCGCAAACGGCTGGCCATACCATGTTGGAGGACATGGTGCATATGGATTAAAGTACCAAAGTGCATACGCAGCAGGCTGTTGTCTCCAGGACTTCAAATTCCTTTCTGCCAATCTTCTTTCCTGTTCACGCGCTCGCTGGTAAAACACATTTCCTTTTTGAACAGCTTCAAATGAGAAATTCCCGCCTTGTACTTGGAAGATAACATCATTGATCGATCTTACATCTGCAAAATCCAAACAGTCAGCAACCGCACGATTTACAATGACATTCCCAACAAACAGCATTCCCAGCTGCCCTTCCCCTTCGGCTTCAGCACGCATCATTCTAGCCATCAAGTCGATATCAGAACTATTGTATTGTACTCTTGCCATGTTATCACCCCACATACAGCATATGAAAAAGACCCGCTTTCATGTCATTGTATTAGAGGAGGGCTTAGTCATATGTGTGGAAGATCCATTTTTTTAGATACAATCAATTATGTTCTGCTGCAAAAAAGGCTTCCAGCCACGTATCAGCCATCAGTCTATTACCGGCGTCCGTCATATGCACACCGTCTGTTGTCAAATCCGTTTGCGCTGTTTGCAAAAAGGCGGTATGAGTCGGGACGAGTGTCGCGCCATACTTTGCAGCCAACTCCCTTACAATTTCTACATAAGGAATCAACATTTGATTTCCTTTTGATTCGTTATTTTCCTCGATAATGGTCGGCTCCATAAGGTAGAGCTCCGCACCAGTATGTTTTGTTCCAGCCAGGATCTTATCGAAAACTTCTCTGAATTCACCCGGATAAACCTGTTCCATTTTAGGCTGATCCAGCTGTCTCCATACGTCATTGATTCCAATTGAAATAGAAATTAAGTCAGGCTTTAACGAGAGCACATCTTCCTCCCATCTAGCCGCCAAATCGGTAACTCGATTGCCTCCTACTCCTCTATTGACGATTTCAACCTCTTTTTTCTGCATCAGTTCATCCTGAATCATTTTTACATAACCATCGCCTATGTCTTGAGGATCCTCGAACCTTCCGCATTCGGTTATACTGTCTCCGATAAAAACCCATTTTTGACTCATCTAGAAACCTCCTTTTTAAATACCAGCGTGCTTACCTGTTTTTTATCCAGTCAGTCGGGCTGCATCCTTTACTTTTCTTAAAAATTTGACTGAAATATTGCGGGTTATTTCCATATCCTAATTGCTCTGCAAGTTCGAAAACTTTGATATCCTTCTGACTACCCATAATTTCTACTGCTTTATCAATTTTGCTTTTCATTACATAAGCAGAAAATTTCTCTCCTACTTCTTTTTTGAATAATTTCCCTAAGTAATCTGTGTTCATATATAAGACTTCATTGGCTATCCATTGCAAGGATAGATCAGGGTTTTCGATATTCTCTCTTATGCTGGCAATTATTTTATTTACGACGGCAGAATAGCTGGTAGATTTTTCTGCGTGGCTGCCAGTCATTTTTTCCTTATTCTCTTCCGCCAGTTCTTGGACGACTTCTTCTAAAGCTTCATGGATATCTTCTTCGCTAGATGGCTTCAGCAGGTAATGCTTCACACCAAATCGCATCGCTTTTTGCGCATATTCAAATTCGTTATAACCGGAAAGCAGTATCCATTTGATCAAAGGAGAGATTTTTCTCCCTTGTTCGATTAATCCCATTCCATCCAGACCAGGCATGGTGATATCGGTAATCACGATGTCTGGCGTCTGTTCTTTAATAAAGTCCAACGCTTCCAATCCATTTCTGGCGGTACCATGTAAGACAGTTCCCTGCTGTTCCCATTCTACAATAGAAGATATTCCTTCCAGAAGCATCGGCTCATCATCTACCAGCAGAACTTTGAACACTATCACTTCCTCCTTCATAAGGAATCTTCAGCAAGATTTTCGTTCCCGCGTTTGGCTCACTCAACACTTGAATTCCGTATAGCGGACCAAACAAGATTTTTAATCGATTATCTATATTTCTGATGCCCAAGCCCGTGCCTTTTGGCCGGTAATGCCCGCTTACTAGTTTATTAATGAGTTCCTTTTCCATTCCAGGTCCGTCATCTGTTACAGAAATAAACGTATTTTCCCCTTCCTCTACTGCTTCAATTGTTATCGTACAAACACCAATAATCTCCTGCAAGCCATATCTTATTGCATTTTCAACCAAAGGCTGAAGACTGAATTTAGGTACCTTGCAAGAGAGAAGATAGTCAGGTATATCGGTGTGAAAACGCAGACGTTCCTGAAAACGATACGATTGAATCGTGATATAGTGATTCACAATTTCCAGTTCATCAGCAAGCGGAATGAGAGCTTCTTTGGTTTCCAATGACGATCGTAAAATAAAGCCAAGTGACGTTGCCATACGTGACGTCTCCTGATGTTTACCTAGTCTTGCCGACCAATTGATCGATTCCAATGTGTTATATAAAAAATGAGGATTAATTTGTGCTTGGAGTGTTTTGAATTCAGCGTCTTTGATCACGAGCTGCTTCTTATAATTTTCTTCAATCAATGAATGGATCTGGTTCATCATTTTATTGAAGTTTTCATGCATCTGACCTGCTTCATCCTTTGAGAACCTTACGTGACTTTCCACCTTAAAGTCCTCGACCTCCCCTTTTTGCACTCTTTTCATCTTTCTATTCAATGCCTCGATCGGATTGGTAATTCCTTTAATGAAGCGAATGCCAAGAAACAGAAGTATCACAAATAACAGAAGATAGATCGTTAATACTGTGCTTTTCACCAACTTTACTGCCTGGAATAATTGATTGTAGGGAGAGGCTATCATATACGTCCAGTTTGTATAAGCAGCTGAAGAATACGTCACAAAATATCTATCAGCATCATAATTCACTACCTGATATCCATCGCTTCCTTGCACATTGGCCATTAAAAACGTTTCCTTCTTCGTCGTTTCCTGCGGGAAGATAACTTCCCCATCTGAATCGGAGATCAGCAGCTGCATCTCTTTTTCAACCAGACTTCTTTCAAAAGAAGAGACAATATCCTGCATATCAAATCGCACAACGATCATGCCCAGTCTCTCGAACGAAAGGTCTGGATAAGCATTTACTTCCCGTGCCACGACAAATGATTTGTCGTTTTTATCAGGCGCAAACCATTCAGCTCCTCCATCTTTTTGATTCGTCCCTTGTTTATATTGAAGCAGCCGCTCATTCCCGATTGTGATGACACGGTTTCCTGCACTATAGCCTCGGTCTGTCGTATCGTACAGCTGAATGGAATCTATCGAATCTTCGAAGGCACCTAACTCAACGAGCCTCTTTTTAATCGTGACTCCGATTAGATATGCCTCATAATCATCGTCCGTTTCTTTTAGATTGTAGAGATAAGACTGCAGGTAAGGATCAGTAGCTAATCTATATGAAAACCCTTTCATTTTTTCGATCTCGTTTTCGATCAAAGCAGACGATACCTTCAATGACTGCGCAGACTGACGATGGATCTCATCATTGTATGCAACGAGGGCATATTGCAGGAGGACCAATCCACCTATGCTAAAAGAAATAAGAATGAGAGAGAGTAAGCAAACTAGTTTATATTTCATTTTCAGATTGGAAAATAAGCTTTTGAGTTTTTTCATGCTGCCACTCCCTCTCAAATATCCAAGCTAAGAATTCACTATTAACAATGTAATTTCTCTACACTTGAAATGATATCCTCTATATTTTCGAGTAACTTCACATCATATCTTCTAATCTATAAAACCGTTTTGCATTATGGAAATAAACATTTTCCTTCTCACCAGCAGATAATTGACTTGTCACTGTATCCTCAAACAGCTGGACAACCTCTGAGTAAGAAGCAGATTTTAAGCATACTGGCCAATCGCTGCCGAATAAGATCCGATTTGGACCGAAGACCTCTAAAACGAGCTCTGCATAAGGAGAAATACTTTCAGTTGTCCAGCTGGAACCGACTTTTTCCGGAACAAGACCAGACACCTTACACATGATATTAGGGTATTCCGCAATTTTCCGCATATGACTGGCCCACGGCTCCATTTGTCCGGTATCGATAAGAGGTTTTGCTATATGGTCTATAACACAGTGTATATGAGGCAGCTTTTTTAGCAGCTCAATAATTGCAGGTAAATGTCTTGGGTTTGCCTGTAAATCAATCGGAAAACCCTCGTCGGCTAACTTTCTAAGGTTATGGATCACCGTATTTTGTAACAGCCACTCTGAAGGCAAATCTTGAATCATTGGCCGTATTCCTACAAAGTAAGGATCTTTTTTATAGGCAGCGAAAGTATCTACAGCATGGGCATCATTCAATTCAACCCAGCCTACAACTCCGATTACTTCTTTTCTTGTATTAGCTATATCCAACAGAAACTCATTTTCTTCTATTGTGGGTGAAGCTTGCACAGCTATCGTTTTGTTTATGTTTTGTTCATGTAGAATTAGCCCTAAATCTTCAGGTAAATAAGAGCGGCTCCTGCTGCCTGGTCCGTAATCAACTTCAGCATGCGTTTTATGCCAGAAATGTTGGTGAGCATCTATGATCATATATCTGCTCTCCTTTCATTAGTGACCTCGAAATGCCAGACAAACACCATGACTTAGCTCATGGTGTTTGTCGCAAATCAGATATCTTATCCAATCAATAAGGACTCTGCTCCATCTATAAATATTTCCGTTCCTGTAATATGACTAGATTCATCAGAAGCTAAAAACTTCACCAAATCCGCTACTTCCTCAGGCTTACCAGATCGTTTATCCAATGGTTTGCTTCCTTCCGGAAATTCAACCGGCACTTTGATTTCATCCAAATCAGGAGATCGTTTTATCGACTCACTGAAATTTGTTTCTATTCCGCCGGGGCAGATGACATTTACACGGATATGGTATTTTGCCAGCTCCAATGCGGCCATTTTAGCGAATGCTGCTTGTGCTGCTTTAGAGGTGGAGTAAGCTGAGAATCCGGCTTGAGAAAAGACTCTGTTTCCACTGACGGAGCTTGTAATGATGATGCTCCCGCCTTGCTGCTTCATGTAAGGAATAGCTGCTTTCACGAGGAAGAATGTACCGTTCAAATTGATGCTGAGAACCTGGCTCCAGTTGTCCACACTCATCGACTCAATCGATGATGTCTCACCAACTATTCCGGCATTGGCGAATACTGCATCGATCCTTCCCCACTGCTCCATCATTGTTTTAGCAGCTGCCTCAACTTGATTGTAGTCGGACATATTACAGGGGATGGTAATTACCTCGAATTTCTTTTCTTCCATCTCCGATTTAACTTCTCGCAATTTTGCTTCATTCACATCCAGCAGGCAAACCCGGAAACCGGCATCGGCAAGCTTCAGCGCAGCTGCCTTTCCGATTCCAGAGGCTCCGCCAGAAATGATGGCCGTCTTCTCCACCAACATATCCTCCATTCAAGCAAACCGTTTTTATAGATCTATCAATTCTTTTATGTTCACTGCATTTCCTGATTTTAAGGAATGATTACCTGCAATGCCGGTCATAATGGACATTGCTCCGTCTATGTGAGAAGCTGCACGGTTGAATGGGTCTGGGTTTGGATTACCGAATAAATCTTCCAGCAGCAGCGTATCTCCTCCGCCGTGTCCTCCGATTCCACTATCCACCTGTACCTCATATGGAACATCGAACATAGGACTGACAACGATTGATAATTGCTCCAGCTGTCCTTCCTCTGCCTTGCTCCCTCCCGAATTCACATAGGACTTCTCTATAATGCGCGCATCGATCCTCCCTTTTGTTCCATTAAAGGAGACGATAAAACCTTCCCACGGCAAGTAGGCATTCAAACTGTATGTCAGGATTGCTTTACTTTTATAGTTCACCAGCACAGCCAAAGTATCCTCGATACTTATTCCATCTCCAAATACGCTTTGATCCCTTTGATAGCCATCTTCTTTCTCCGCATCAAGGTACATCGCTTTCAGATGTTCATTGTTTTCCAAGTCAAGAGCGAATGGATCGTTTTTTGCTTGTTCACTTTGATAAGCTCGCTGATAGAACTTTGTTTCTCCTCTTTGTTCGGCATTTTCCCTTCCGTAGAAAAGCAGATCGCCAGAAGCATACACACGCTCAGGCGTTGTATCCAGCCAGAAGTTCACCAAGTCAAAGTGGTGAGTAGACTTGTGAACGAGCAGGCCGCCGCTATTTCGTTTGTCGCGATGCCATCGACGGAAATAATCGGCACCATGCGTCGTATCGAGTGCCCATTCAAAATGTACCGAATTTACTTTCCCTATGACACCAGAGCTTAGCAATTCCTTTATTTTTGTATTATGCGGGGCATATCGGTAGTTGAATGTCACCCGGACTTCTCTTCCTGTCCGTTCTATAGCATCCAAGATCTCCTGACACTTATTTTCATCCGTCGTCATTGGTTTCTCGGTAATAACATCGCAACCAAGCTCCAATGCCTTGAGGATATACGTGTGATGCGTTCGATCGATAGTCGTGACAATGACAATATCGGGCTTTTCCTGCTGAATCATCTTTTCAAAATCTGCCGCAGGATACGACGGTATTGCAGCATGCTGATACCTTTCTTCCAGCAGCTTGTTTGCGTAAGCCGTCCTTGTTTCGTTTATGTCACAAAAAGCAGCTAGTTCACATGTATCTTTAAAATCCCTTGCCATAGCTCCATAATAAAATTCCGCCCGGCCGCCTGTTCCCACGAGCACATACCTTTTCATAGCATAACCTCCCATTGTTGTGATCTCAGTTCGCTGGGACAGAGTTGATGTCCCTGGCCAGGAGTTTGGATGATCTCTTTTCTGTCCTCTCAAATGCCTTAGCAGCTGGCATCATCACGATCAATGCAAGAATACTGAAGCTGAAAAATAACGCCAGACCCTGGAAATACCATAAAATTGAACCTACTCCAATCGTTCCGATCAACATGACAAACGTTTGACTTGGGTTCAGCATCATGATGAAGAAAGAACGCTTCACGATTTGAAACGGCTTCATATCATAATGCACAAGCATCGGAAATGCATATAAACTTGCAGAAAAAGCAATAGATGTGACAATGAGGTACGGAATCGTGAAGTACAAAGCAGCGTTCGCAGCAGAAGTGATGAAGAGGAAGTCCAGATAGAGGATATATCCTAACAGCACAAAGATATATCCCAGCTTATTGCTGTTCATGAACTCCCTTTTATACGTTTGTAAAAAAGTCCGAAAAATAGGAAAGTCCGTTTTTCCTTGCAGCCATTGGTGCATCACATGCAGCAGGGCAGTGGTAGCGGGGAAAACTCCGAAGACCACAAGCCCCGGCAGCAAGAAAACGAGCCATAGAATATTTGCATACGCCATTCTTGTAATCCATTCAAGACCTTTATTTATAGCAACCATAAAAGCTCCTCCTCTCTATCCTTTTAGACCTGTCGTACTGATCCCTTCCACAACATAGCGCTGGAAGATGAAGAAGATAACAAACACTGGTACGAGTGTGACAATCGACATGGCGAACATCGCTCCCCAGTTGGATACCGTTTCATTGCTCAAGAACATATTCAGCGCCATCGAGACTGTATATTTTTCTGGACTATTCAAATAGAGAACTGGCCCAAGCAAGTTATCCCAAGTCCAATAGAAAGTGAAAATTGCAGTTGTTGCTAAAGCAGGAACGATAAGCGGCAATATTACTTTATAAAAGATCTGGAATGTATTTGCCCCATCGATTGTCGCTGCCTCATCCAGTTCCCTCGGTATCGTTCGGATGAATTGGACGAGCAAGAAAATGAAGAATGGATGTCCAAAGAATGCTGGTACAACTAATGGTTTCAATGAATTCAGCCAGCCAAGCTCAGAGAAAATGATGTACTGTGGAATCATGACGACTTCATACGGCAGCATCAATGTAACGAGCATGATCATGAACCAAAACCCTCGTCCGACGAACTTAAGTCTGGCAAAGCCATATGCAATCAGTGAACAAGAAATCAAATGACCAAGCAGCATCCAGATAACAAAAACAAGCGTATTTTTTATGAACGTACCAAACCCGTATCCTCCAAATCCTTCCCACCCTTGCGCGTAATTCAGTAACGTAAAGGGATTCGGAATAAGTGATCCAGCTGTAATAAAAATATCGCCACTCTCTTTGAAAGAGCTGACAAACAGCCAAATGACCGGGTAAAGCAATAGGATGGCAAAGCCTCCAACAAGAATGTGATAGAGATAATAACGAGGTCGTTTTTTAGTCATTCTACTTCCCCTCCGACTCGTAATGCACCCAATACTTGGACGTCAAGAAGATGATTCCTGTCAAAATGGCTACAATAAGCAGCATGACCCAAGCCATCGCCGACGCATAGCCCATATTGAAGTACTCAAATCCTTGCTTGAACAAGTACAGAGAATAAAGAAGTGTACCATCCAATGGACCACCAGTCCCTTTGGAAATGATGAAGGCAGGAACAAAGGTCATAAAAGCAGAGATTGTCTGCATGATGATGTTGAACAGCAAAACAGGACTAAGCATAGGCAATGTGATACGGAAGAATTTCTGGAAGAAGTTTGCCCCATCCACACTGGCTGCTTCATAAAAGCTTGCCGGAATGGATTTCAAACCAGCCAGGAAGATCAGCATCGATGACCCAAACTGCCAGATGGAAAGAAAAATCAGCATCCACAATGCCGCTGTTGGTTCACCAAACCAACGAATCGAATCAATCCCCATACTCTTAAGAGCTAAATTCACGATTCCATCATCACCAAAGATATTGCGCCACATGATTGCGACTGCAACACTTCCGCCGATAAGGGAAGGCAAATAATAGAGCGTCCGGTACCAGCCGACAGCTCGTGATCCGACATTCAACAGCATGGCCACCAGTAAGGCAAAAGCAAGCCGCAATGGGACGCCAGCGAATACGTAAATGATGGTGACTTTCAATGAATTGATATAGCGAGGGTCTTCTGTGAACATTTTTATATAGTTCTCAAAGCCGATCCATTTTGGGGCATCAAATAAACCGTACTCTGTAAATGAAAAATATAAGGAAGCTAGCATGGGTACGATCGTAAAGGCTAAAAAGCCGATGATGAACGGTCCAATGAAAAGATATCCCCACAGATTGCTTCTTAGACGTGAGCTCAATGACTTTACTCCTCTCCTTTTGCAGGTGTAATCAAAACGACAGCTGCTCAGCTGCCGTCTTGACTATCTTTTCTCCTATTGTCCAAGCATGCCTTCTGCTTGCGTTCTGAAGCTTTCAGCAGCTTCTTCAGGAGCAAGCTGACCATAACTGATTTGTTCTGCTAACGTTTCTAGTAATTCAATGACCTCTCCGGCACCAGCTGGATCTGGAGCTCCCATTGGAGAACTGTTTGTTTCAGCCCATTCCACATATTCAAAGACTTGCTTCTGTGCTTCAGAAACTTCATCTTTCAATGCATCTTTTACTTCAGAAGACCCTGGCACACCACGGTCACCGAGAATCAATTTATTCGCTTCTACATCGTTCATAAAGAAATCCAAGAAGTCAGCAGCAGCTTCTTTCTGCTCGGAGTTTTGTGACACAGAGAAGAACATACCAGGCTTCAAATAAAGACCATCAGAGGTTCCAGGGCCGGGCATTGGCGCGATCTCCAGTGGCTTCTCTGCCACCTGCTTCAATCCTACAAACTGGTTGGACCATTGGAAGATTCCTATTGCTTCTCCCTTAACTACTGGGTCATCTTCTATCCCTGTAATCTGCGCAAGAGTATCCGGCGTCGGAGTAGCTCCTTTTTCCACTTGCTCTGCGATCATGCTCCAGTAATCCACGAATAATTTATCGTCCTCATAACCTAAGCCGCTGCCATCCTCTGCATACAGACGAGCGCCTTGACTGCGAAGGTAGTAATCGAAGAATACATCAGGTCTTAGATGTGTATCGAAATATACTCCTTGTGCAACAGCCTTGTCAGACATGCTCTTATAATCTTCCCACGTCCAGTCTTCCGGAATTTCACTTCCAAGACCCAGTTCTTCCAATAGCTCAGGATTGTAATGGAATCCAACCGCGTTTACTCCCGTGTTCATTCCATAGATACCGTCATCTATTTTTCCGCCATTCACATAATCCTCCGTCATATTACTCGTGTCGATTTGATCACCTAAAAACGGAGTCAAATCGGCTAATTTATTACCTTGCGCATATTGTGCAAGGTAGGAAACGTCCATTTGAACGATATCCGGCAATTCATTCGCTGCCGCTTGAGGAGAAAGCTTCTGCCAATAATCATCCCAGCTCGCATACTCCGCATCGATCTGCACATTAGGATTTTGTTCCTCATACATCTCAATAACCTTCGTCGTATAATCATTTCGCGGCTGATCTCCCCACCACGCAATCCGCAGCTTCACCTTCCCGTCATCCGAACCAGAGCTGCTTTCTTCATTGCTGCAAGCAGCAAGCAATAAAACCAAAATCATTCCAAAAACCAACAGAAGCGATTTTCTTTTCATATCCAATCCCCCCAGGCTTAATGTAAGCGATTACATTAATGATTTTACCAAAAGGATGGGAATAGAGGATATATAGAAAACAGGGGTAAATGTTTAAAAAAACGTGTAAAACACTTTCTCAGAATCGATAATATCGTATTCTTTTTTTCCATCAGTATAAAAAGGGAATTCTGCAACGGAACTTCTTAGATGTTATTTTAGATATTGTCACTTTACATCACACTTCTTTAATACAAAAAAACTCCGAGCTAATTAGAAGCCTCGAAGTATTTTGCCTATCGTGCATGTTCATTTCTCACCCGTGGTTTAGTCAGCTTTTGAAAACGATAGTATAGAAATGCTGCGGCGATAATGCCAATAAATGCCACAACACAATCGAACATAAATATATGTGCCATATCTCCGTTCTTAGCAATTAATCCAGTTGCTACAGGTAAAACAACGCTTGCTACACTAGAAGCAGTGGAAACAAACCCTGTAACAATCCCCTTTCTCTTCCAGAAAAACTGCGTCATCATTGAAATAGCGAGCTGTAAGATTCCAGCTGTTGAGAATCCTAGGAAAAAGCAAGTTATACTTAAAACAAGTGGAATGTGGACGCTAAGAATAACAATGACAGCAATCAAAGTAATCATTGGATAAAGTAGGATCACCGTAACAGGTTTTAGAATTTTTTTCAACAGAATAGTTAATAAGAGAACTGAAATTAGTGAACCGATACTATAATAGCTCAGCAACTGAACCGAATTGGAAGCAGACATCCCAGCAACTTCTTCTCCGTAACTAGGTAACCAAATTTGTGAAACTGTCAATAATGCGGTTGATGTAAAACCTATAACAATAAGCGCAAGCCCTTCTTTCCAAAATTCAGGTTCAGTTAAGAACTGACTTACTTGAGAATCATCTTCCTCCCTTGCTTGTCCGGATTGAGACTTCGGAATAGCAAAAAATAAAAAAATCATATTCACAATGTAAATAATTGCTGGTATGAAAAAGGAAAACCCATAAAATATATTATTTTCGGATAGAAGCAGGATGATAAATGGCAGAAATGTAGCACCCAGCGATACAAACCCTTTTATCATGACACTTGCTGAGCTAGCGGATTTCGGAAACATCTCAGTGAGAGCTGGATATGTACCAGCATCCATAGCAGAGTTTGAAATACCTGCAAATAAAGCTAAGACAATCGCTATCTCATAATTAGGTGAAAATGGAATTCCCACCAAAAAGATGACCATTGCAACTGCGGAAACAATAATTAAAGGTTTCCTACCGAACTTATCCGACAATGCCCCTGCAATGCTGTAAGTTATCAATCTTCCTATACCTATCGCAGCGATCAAATAACTGACACCTGTAGCATCTGTATCCAATTGATTTGTTAAAGAAGACATATTTGAAGCTAGGATAATATTTACCATACCTAATAAAAAGTAATTAATATACATCCCAAACGCCGATATAAAGTACTGATACTTCATTAGTTTCCCCCTACAATGTAAAACATCCTGCAATTGTTCTCCCCATAGAAAAATACAGTGTAAAAAAGTAAAAGCTATTTTATACTCCTTAAAATAGAATCCTCAAAAAAACTAAGAAAAACATGGAGTAATCTCCTGTTTTTCTTAGTTCCGATCCTTCATTCATTAATTAGATGCGAACTATAGCATTCACACTATAAAACGATAAAGCAATCCTATTTAGAGGTTTTATCTTCACATTTACATGTACTTAAAGGTACTTTTTATTCAAACATAATTTTTTTAATTTCATCTTTAGGCATTTCTTCACCAGTAAATAGTTTGAATCCTAATGCACCTTGTCCTAGCATCATACCCAAACCATTGATGATAGTTGCACCAGCTTCTTCTGCTTGAGCTAATAATTTAGATTTCGCTGGATTATAAACAACGTCTGTCACAATTAAGTCTTTACGTAATACGTCTAAATTATCATCCAATATACTTAAGTGATCTAAAGGTTTCATCCCTAAACTTGTACCATTTGCCAGTATTGCACTTTCTGCTACTTCCCGGCGAAAGGCATCTTTATCCTCTAGTGGAAATATATTTGCTTTTACATTATAATCCTTCATGTCATTGTTGATTTTCTCAGCATTCAATTCAGCTTGGTGGAAATACTGATCATTGCGTGCAAAGATACTAATCTCTGAAATCCCTGCAAGTGCCAATTCAACTGCAATTGGTGTTGCCGCACCACCTGACCCTACTAGTGTTACCTTTTTCCCTTGTAAATCGACTCCGTGTTCTTTAAGGTTGTTTACATAACCTTTTCCATCAGTGTTATAACCAATTAATTTTCCATCTCTATTGACGACCGTATTGACAGCTCCAATATACTTAGCACTCTCATCTAATTCATCTAGATATTTAATAACTTCCATTTTATTTGGCATCGATACATTGAAACCAGCCACATCAAGAGCTTTCATCCCTTCTACAGCTTTTTCCAACGTTTCATTGCCCACTTCAAATGCAAGATATGCGTAATTTAAACCTTTTAATGTATATCCTAAATTATGCATTCTCGGTGATAAACTGTGTCCGATTGGTGTAGCAAGTAATCCAACTAATTTTGTTTTTCCATCAATTTTTTCTAAGTTTTTTTCCAAGTTTTCCATATTAAAATCTCCCTTATAAATTATCTATAAAAAGTTTCATTTATATTGAATAACCTTACTTCACAATCAAATAAGTAAGAATAACCATACAACTTACTGGGTTTAACTAATTACTTCTAAAACATTTCTTAACTGGTCAACAGGAATTTGACCTGGCGCAGATGCTTCTATACCAGCACCAAATGTACAAGCTGAACCAAATACTGAACCAGCTAATCGACTAACAAGGCCTGTACCAGACATGGACATAGTAATGAACGGTCGATCCGCATACATTGTTTTCATTGCATTAGTCGCTTCTAATAAAATTAGAACATCCTCTGCACTTTGGGGCATAACAGCGATTTTCGGTATATCAGCACCAAACTCTTGCATTTTGCGAAGACGATAGATTATCTCTTCTTTAGGTGGAGTCTTATGAAAATCATGATTACACATGATGACATAAACACCATTTTCCTTCGCTAACTTCACTGTTGCTTTTACTTCGGATTCTGCAAAAAACAATTCAACATCAACAAGATCTATTTGCTTCGTTTGAATAGCTGTGTGCAGCAATTCAAAATAATAACGATCTGAAATTTCTTTATTGCCACCTTCTTTAAAACTTCTAAAAGTGAAAAGAAGAAGTGTATCTGGCAAAGCCTGTCTAAGTTTTGTAATCATATTTGAAACAGCCTCTAAGCTTTCAACAAGCTCATAGCAATCTACTCGCCACTCAACAATATCCGGCTTCGATAATTTTACTGTTTCAACTTCTTGAAGTATTTGTTCTTCTTTAGTCGCTACTAGTGGAACAATAATTTTTGGAGTACCTTCTCCAATTGTGGTGTTTTTAATTGTTACTGTATTCACTAAGTGATCCTCCTACTAAAATCTTTATTTCTAGATATTTTTAATCCTATTAAATCTAGAACGTTTGCTATTTAATGACTCAACTTTTCCTTGTTAATAGATTAAATCGATACATCACTACCAGTGCAGCCAAAATCTCTACTACAGCAATGGCCACCTCAAGCCAGATAATCGCAGTGATGCTAGTCGTATTTGCCATCATACCTGTTAAAGCCGGTAAAGAAATAACTGCGATACTTCCCGATGTTGATATGATCCCCGTCATCGTGCCTTTCTTCTGCCAGAATAATTGAGTGATCACCGTAATGGCTAACTGTAGTACTCCAGAGATAGATAAACCGACAAAGAAAGAACTGATGATTGCTACACTCAATGAATTTACTGACAATAGAACTATCAAAGAAATAACTGTAATAATCGGGTATACAACCATAATTGTCACAGGACGAATCTTTTTCAGTGCAATAGCTAGCAAGATAACCGATACAAATGCTCCTGTACTATAATAGCTAAGCATTGTGACGGATTGGGTATCAGTCATACCTAATACTTCTTGTCCTAAAGTAGGCAGCCACAATGGCGCGATCATGATCAGTCCTAAAGAGGTAAAACCGAAGATGATAAGAGCAAGACCTTCCACCCAAAATTTCGGCTGAGATAGAAATGCGTTTTCCTCAGACTGTTTCACGCTTCCTTTAACAGATTCTTCATTTTTATGGTTCGGAAATCGTGCAATAAGGATTAAGATCAACGCAACTATTGTTACAATTGCAGGAATATAGAATGAAAATTTATAGCTTATATTATTGGTAGCTAAAAAAGTAATAAGTATTGGAAGAAGGATTGCCCCAACAGAATTAGATGCTTTTGCTAAAACATTAGCTGTGCCTGCAGATTTTGGAAAAGACTCAGTAAGCGCTGGATACGTACCTGAATCCATCGCTGAGTTTGCAATTCCCATCAAGACGGCTAAAACAAAGGCTATTTGATAATTAGGTGCCATAGGAAATCCGATTAAGAATATAGCCATTAAGATACTTGAAAAAGCAACTAACGGTTTTCTGCCTAATTTGTCTGATAGATATCCGTTTAAAGCGTAAGTAAGAAGCTTCCCAATCCCGAAAGCAGATAAAAGAAGACTAATTCCTGAAGTACTTGTATTTAATTGTTCTGTTAAACTGCTCATATTTGATGCAAATATTATATTAACCATGCCTAAAATGAAAAAGTTAAGATACATTCCGCCAGCAGCTGTTATATATGGACTTTTCATAAAAAATCCTCCATCCCCTCTATAAAAAAATAAACATTAAATTAGTATATTTGTACGCCCCTTCAACCTTTTCATCTATCACTTCCTCTCAATAAACACTGATTAATTAATTCCTTGGATGTGTGTCATCAGTAACCACTTCATATATATTGGGCTTTAACTTTAAGATTTTAATTAGTTCTCCATACAATCATGCGGTTACATAACGCAGATTGGTATATCGTTCTACTAAATGTGTAAGGTACTTCACACATTTGGACTTTGCATTAGATTGGAACTATCGTCACAGTGACAATTACAACCGTATCTATACCACATCGTTTAATTTAGTATATCGTTCTACTAATAGTGCAAGTTACCTCACATATTTGACCTTCGTATTAGATTGGAACTATCGTCACAGTGACCCGCCACAACTGTATATATACCGCATCTTTTATTTGGTATATCGTTCTACTATATGCGTAAAATAACTCAACTCACTCATTGGCTTCTCAATATATGGAGATCATAGTGACAACTACAGCAGGGTCTATACCGCATTTTAATTTAGTATATCGTTCTACCAAAAGGCAAAGTAACTCAAGCATTGGCTCCTCAATATATGGAGATTATAGTGACAACTACAGCAGGGCCATTTTAATTTGGTATATCGTTCTACTAATTGTGCAATGTAATTCACACATTTGGCCTTCGCATTAGATTGGGGACATAGTGACAACTCTTGCAGTCATAGTAATATGTTCAAAATCTTCCATGTTGAATATCCTTTAACATATGCTGCAACAAGTTATTTCTTTTATAACACTTTTTTAAGTTATTACTTAAAAAAGTGCATATTGGCATTGAAATTATAAGGTGCCGTATTTACGTATACCTCATCATATTGAAAAGTACATTAAAACTTTTTTACCCTATCTATTCCACTTATTTTTCTATTAATCTGCGCAGAAAATAAACTAAAATAAGTGCGCCTCAGCCATTATACTGCTACACTAATATTGTGTCAAACCTATGACTTCACTTTATTACAATTGTGATTTTTTTCACAATGCACTTGACAGGTATCAATAACATAAATATTGTTTTCAGACTTTCGTTAAATTATAAATATAGAGGACATAACTCATACATAGAAAGAATAAAAGTTACTGCAAAAAATCTTAACCTATCCTGCGATGAAATGGCCCGTTATTGTAGGTTATATGAAAAAAAGGTACTATAAAGAGAGAAACATTATTGGAGAAATCCTGCGTCTTATCAAAAGGAAAAATAATATGAAATGCATGATTTGCGACAATTAGTTTTCTTTTAAGAAATTAAAATTCTATTCAAGATGGTGATTCAACAATGAAACATCCTAAAAAGAAGCGAGTCACATTACAAGAGGTCGCAAAGCATGCTGGAGTATCAACTGCCACCGCCTCCCTTGTTGTTCGTAACAATCCCAGAATATCTGATAAAACGCGAAAAATAGTGATGAATTCAATGAAAGAATTAGGATATGTATACGACAGAGTCGCTGCAAATCTAAGGTCACAAAGCTCTAATACAGTGGGTGTGATTATCACCGATATCTCAAATAAGTTCATTTCTGAATTTTTGGTAGGTGTACACGAAACACTAGAAGAAGTTGGATATACGGTGTTATTGGGAACGTCTTTTGATTCTCTTGCCAAGCAAGACCATCTCCTTTCTACCATGTTGGAACATAGAGTCGGTGGTTTAATTCTCGATCCTGTCTCAGGGAGTAATGCAGAAACAGTTAATCGGTTAAACCAGATGAACACACCAATGGTTCTTGCTGTCAGAGAATTACCGGAAGTTAAAAGTGACTATGTTGGCATAAACTATAGGAAAGGGTCCCTGATGGCTACTAATCACTTAATAGATAAGGGACATAAAAGGATCGCGTTTTTAGGAGGCGTTCGAACATCCTCGACCTGGATCGAACGTATGGACGGATATCAGTATGCTCATGATAACGCCGGATTGATTATAGACAATGACTTAGTTGTAGACAGTCCTCCTACCCGAGAAGGCGGGTTAGAGGCTGTATTACAAGTTCTTCGTAATCCTGATCCTCCAACAGCTATTTTTTGTTTCAATGATTTAGTTGCCTTCGGAGTAATGCAAGGGTTAAGAAAGGAAGGTTTTAACCCCGGGCAGGACATAGATATTGTAGGATTTGATAATATTCCTGAATCAGATGTCTATCATCCCCCATTAACTACGGTCTCATCATTTCCTAGGCTTACGGGTGTAGAAGCCGCAAAGCTTTTACACCAGCAGATGTCCAATGATAGCCACGAGCAGCAGCGGGTGATTCTAGAGCCAGAGTTGATTGTTCGAGAATCTGCGTAATGTGATTCATAGTAAGATGACTGGCTATCTCTTGGGACATGCTACTCTGCACCTTCTTTTAGTTTTGAACTGATTTTAGCCATTCAGCAATGTTACTAAAAGGACTTGATTCAAAATAACGTTATTACGTAAATAAGGCGCTAGAATCCTTTCTATTAGGAATTCTAGCGCCTTTTATATTCTGTTACTTATACTAAAAACAGAATATCACCACTTTTATTCTTACGCAAAGATACATATAGGAGAGTATATACGCTCGGTTGTTTAACTAATCTGGTACAAGGATCCTTCAACAATAGAAAAAGCGCTAAAACCTTTATCTTCCAGGTTTTTAGCGCTTTTCTCTTTAGCGTCCCAAGAGGGATTCGAACCCCCGACCCACAGCTTAGAAGGCTGTTGCTCTATCCAGCTGAGCTATTGGGACATGGAGCGGGTGAAGGGAATCGAACCCTCGACATCAGCTTGGAAGGCTGAGGTTTTACCACTAAACTACACCCGCGTGTTTCTTTTATGTATGCTGTCCTCTCTTAAGGACAAGATTTATTCTACATGATATTCAATGTATAGTCAACAGTTTTTTTGAAATTAAGAAATTGCTCCGGTTTCCCGGAGCAATACTCCTTAATAATACGGGCGGATCATTAGGTAAACGATGACGCCTGTAAGGCTGACATAAAGCCATAATGGCATTGTCCAGCGGGCAATCTTTCGGTGCCTTGGCACGTCCATATTCCAAGCACGTGTAATCGATGCAAGGGCCAGTGGTACAATGACTGCTGCCAGCACGATGTGCGTGATCAGGATAAAGAAATATATCGGACGTACGATACCTTCGCCTCCGAAACTTGTATCTCCTGATAGATAGTGATAAGCCACATAAGATATCAGGAATAGTGTTGTTGTGACAAAAGCTGAATAGATGAAACGCTTATGCCAGATAATATTCTTCTTCATGATGAAGATCAGTGCCAACAGCAGGAAGATGAACGTAAAGCTGTTGAAGATAGCGTTCAGCATTGGCAGGATGTGTACGTCGAACAGGTCAAAGCCTTCGACAGGCGGTAAGCCGCTCAGTACGACAACCAGTCCATCAATGATGATGGTCAGCCAAATAACTAGCGGACGATAATTGCGTTTTTTATGATTTGGTTTGTAACCGAAATCGGCTTCATTCATACTAAATCACCTCAATTCATTCAAACACTAGTATAACGTATGTGTGAGGTGATTCGGCAATAAAAACGTTACAAATTTTTGTCCGGACTTAATTGAAGGTGACGGATTTCTCCAGTTCCGGTACTTCTTCACCACCCAATGTATAGTATCGAATCGTTGCAATTCCATCTTCGTAGGACAAAATGCAATAAGTCGGATATGGCGACTGCTTCGGCAATCGGATGCTGCCTGGATTGATATAAAGCCTGCCGTCGATTACGTCCGCTCTCGCCACATGTGAATGACCGTAGCAAACAATTTTCGCATCTTTCTCAGCTGCCAGCTTTTCCAAAAGACGTAGACTCGATTTCACTCCATAAAGATGACCATGCGTAATAAGAATCGGCAGTTCAGATGCTGTCAACTCCTCCACTTCTGGATAAGCACTGTCATAATCACAGTTTCCAGCGACTCGATAATAGCCTTCCATCTCTGGGGCATCGAAAGGCAATTCAGAATCACCACAGTGAATATATGCTGCAACTTCATCCTCATGTCGCCGCTTCAGCTTGCTTACTTCTGCTGTCAATCCATGGCTATCGCTCGTTATCAGTATCTTCATCCTATCTCCTCACTTCGCTTGGTCATTCAGCCATTTTTCCAAGTGAACCATCGCCTGTTTCCGGTGGCTAATCTGATTCTTCTCTTCCGGCTTTAGCTCGGCCATCGTTTTATCATAGCCTTCTGGCTGAAAGACGGGATCGTAGCCAAAGCCATGTTCGCCGCTTGGTTCTTCCGTGATCGTACCTTCCACATGGCCTCTCGCATAGAATGTTTCCTCACCCGGCTGTGCAAGTGCCAATACACAAACGAATCGAGCCGTACGCTTCCCTTTCGGTACATCTTTCAGCTCTTCCAGGACTTTATCCATATTTGCTTGATCACTTTTTTCTTCGCCGGCATAACGAGCTGAGTAGACGCCCGGGCGACCTTCGAGTGCATCAATTTCCAGACCAGAATCATCTGCAAGTACAGGAACTTGCAAGTGGCCTGCCATTGTTTCTGCCTTCAGCGCTGCATTTTCTTCGAATGTCGTGCCTGTTTCTTCGATATCATCGAATTGCTCTGATAATTCATCAAGTCCGTAAGCTGTAATATCGTATTCTCCTAAAAAGGCTTTGAATTCCTTCAGTTTTCCTGCGTTTTTTGTTGCGATGATGATTTTATCCATTGTAATCACTCCATTCAAATCTTATGTATGTCTAATACCCTAGATAGTACCTAAATATTAATATGTATGTAAAAAGGCGAGCTTCTATTAAAGTATAGCTCGCCTTTCAACGTTTTTCAAAGATCAGCTAAAACGGGACTCAACAAAATGCATATTCATATTTGCCGCCACTCTTGCACCGTCAGCTGCTGCCAGCAAAAGAGAAGAAGGTGCTTGATTTACATATTCACCAGCGGCATAGATATGCGGCACGCTTGTTTGTCCGAATTCGTTCACCATCAGTCTGCCTTGTTCATCAAATGAGCACCCCAAACCGGCAGCCAGTCTGTCTTTTCGGACGAATTCCGGGACAACAAAGCCACCTGTCCTTTTCATTCGATTATCGTTTTCAAAGACAACTTCTTTTAGGATCCCATTCTCTCCAATAAGATCCACTATCTTTGCCTCCTCGATTATTACACCATGCTTTTCGAACAAAGAAAAAGTATTTTGATCAAGTTCATATCCATTCGATGCAATGACAAGATCCCCTGTCCAGTTCAGCAGCAATTTCCCCATATGGCGAATACCAGACTCTGTTTCAGCAAACAGAATCAGCGGCTCATCTTTTCGTTCATACCCGTCGCAATATGGGCAGGAGAAAATGCTCTTACCATAAAATGAAGCAATGGAAGGGATTGCCGGGAAAGACTCTTTAATACCAGTCGCCAGTAAAGCCTTTTTTATTAAGTAAGGGCTGTCATGTGTTTCTATCACAAAACTAGCTGCGTCCTCTTGCTTGATTCGAGTCACTTCAGCTGAAACAAATGTGACATTCGGATATTTTGCCAGATCACGTCTGGCTTCTTCCCTGAATTGAGCTGGTGTGATACCATCTCTCGTTAAGAATCCATGAGATTCTTGAGTCACCTGGTTACGGTTGGTATCATTATCAAAAATAATCACATTCTTTCTGGCTCTCACAAGTTGAAGCGCTGCACTCATCCCTGCTGCACCGCCGCCAACTATACCGCAATCCCATTTTTCCATTGTCCACACTCCTTCGCAGATTTAAAAGACTTATAATATCTATGATTGTATGAAAGAAAAAACAGCTTTTATTTGCTGCTTTTACCCTCTAGCAATGACGCTATAGTTGTCTGACGAAGCTCCTGCTCCATCTGCTCCTCTGCTTTTTCCATTACTCGCTTCACGACACAAGCAGGCTCATCATGCAAGCTGCATTCAAAGATCGAGGCTTTCCCTTCTATCGCTTGGATAATATCAAAAAAGGAGAGTTGCTGCCATCCGTTTCTGAGCTTATATCCACCATTTGCTCCCGAAGAAGATGTAATAAGGCCTTCTTTCACCAGCTTGGTGAGTATCTTAGACAAATAAGTCGGTGAAACCTGCTGATGATCGGCAAGCTGCTGTACTCCGATCGGCTGCTGACTCGCTCCTTCTTTGGCTAAATAGAGCATCGTATGCAGAGCGTAATTCGTCGCTTTGGTGAATTTCATTTGCCGCACTCCAATCATAGACTTTACGTATCTATGATAACCACTTAGACTTTACCTGTCAAACGATAACTGCTTATCGATTTCCCGATCACGATGAGATGATTAACAACCAAATCGATAATGTTTGCAACCAACAATTGATACGAAATCCCCCTGCAGGATGGTACTATTACCCCAGCCTGCTTCTTAGTTGCTCCACTTCTTCTGATGGAACATCTTTTGTTCCCTCTTGGATAATCCGGTCATTAAAATATGTATCCCCCCAACTGATATCAACAGAAAGCATCCTTTTCCCTGCAATAAAAAAGCCCGGTCATTTGACCGGGCTTTCTCATTTTACAATTTTTCTGCTGGCACGTACTGTTCTCTTGAGACTGGCTCAGCATATGCTTCACCGTGCTCGTTGAACACTTCTTCCACACCTTCTACTTTCACGGAAACAGCTTCGACCTCTTCAAGCTCTGTCAAGCTCATGACAAGTGTTTCCATAAGCTGATCTGTGATCGCGGCTTCATCCACGTTGCTCAACACTTCTGTGTTGAATTCCAGGTTTAGCACGCCATCTTTCAGTGTTGGCTCTGAAGCTAGTGCAGAGCCTGTGTTGAAGACGTTCGACAAATTGCTGTCCATGGCTGGTCCATCAATCAATGCATTCACGATCTCTTCATAGCTGTTTTCTGCATTGCTGTTCATTCGCTCAGTGACCGGCACTTCATAAGGTGTGCCATCTACTGCTTCTGCCGGGAAGTAGAGCGTGACAGATTGGCTGTTCACCGTAGTGATGCCATTATCCATCAAGTTGATGCCATCCGCACGAGAATAGCTTTTCCCGATAGGTGTTCCATCAACCGGCATTTTTGCCAGGTCTTGTCCTTCTACGCGGATAGCTACATTTTTCACATTCTCAAACTGTGTCAATGTGTACGTGATGGATTCAAGAATCTTCTTCTCACTGGCTGCTTCGTATTCGTTGAATTCCTTTGAGAAGTCAACGATCAGTGTGCCGTCTTTCTGTGCATCAATTCCATTGATGGTTGTTCCTGCTGGCAATACTGCTTGGAAGCCGTTAGGAAGCATGTCCGTCACTGGACCATCCTTCACGAGGTATTCCAATGTTTCTTTGGCTACTTCATTTGTCTGCGGCAGTTCAAATGTCATCGGTACGACCATTCCATTGGCATCCATCAGAAACAGCTGACGTTTTGCAGTAGCGGATTCGCCTTCTTTAGCACCCTCTTCAGGCTTTTCTTCCTCACCCTCTGCTGGTGCTTCTCCTTCAGCCGGTGTTTCTCCTTCGGCTGGTGCTTCTGCTGCGCCAGGCTCAAGCGCATTTTTCTCCAGCTCGTCCACATAAGTTGTATCCTGCGGCACGTCCACTTCATCCACAGCCTGTTCTCCTTTCAAGGAGCATCCGGCCAATAAAATGGAAAGGCCTATTACGCTAGTGAAAAGACCTGCAATCTTTTTGTTCATACGCACTTCTTCCCCCTTGATGGTTTGTACTATCATGTATACGAGCCATCAAAGGTTTTAGACCATCTTTATTTAAATAGACTGTTTGCTGCCGAGCTGGATCCTTCCGACTTCATTAACTGGGCGCTGCAGCCACATATTTGCTATCTTCATGAAAAGATGCGTATCTCCTGATGCATAGAATTGATGATTAACAGGACGATCTCCTTCATACAGCTTCCGTTTGAAGCCTAAAATTGCACTTACTTCACGAGCTGTCTCGTCGCCAGAGCTGATTACTTCCACCGATTCACCGACCACTTCTTCAATCACTGGTTTGATGATCGGATAATGCGTGCATCCTAGAATGAGTGTGTCCATCTCTTTCCAATCCTTTAATGGAGTTAATGCGTCTTGGACGACCTGTCGAGCCAATGGGCCGGACACAACACCTTTTTCCACCATCGGAACGAATGTTGGACAAGCGAGCCCTTCGATTTCTAGATCACTATTGATATTTTTAAGTGCCTTACGGTACGCATGGCTGCGAATCGTTCCTTCTGTTCCGAGTACACCGATATGATTTGTTTTAGTCGTCTTGATAGCTGCGCGTGCGCCTGGCTCAATAACACCGACAACCGGTATATCAAGCTTCTGCTTCAGCTCTTCCAATGTAAAAGCAGTCGCTGTATTGCAGGCGATGACGAGCATCTTGATGTTCTTTTCCAGGAGGAAATTCACCATGTCCCATGTAAATTCCACCACTTCTTCTTCCGGTCTAGGACCGTAAGGACAGCGCAGTGTATCCCCGACATAGATGAGGTTTTCCTTCGGCAGCTGACGCATCAGCTCCCTTGCAACGGTCAAGCCGCCTACTCCTGAATCAATGACACCAATCGGATAATCCACGTTTATCTCCTCTTTTTCTTCTCTGTTTTAGCCTCTAGCTGTTCGTAATCATTCATTTTACCGTGTAACTTATGTAAGAGCAACTGCAGCTGGTCTGCCTCTTCCAAAGAAAAAGTTTCCAGCAGCTCTTGCAGATATGCTTGACGCTTTTTGATCACTTCCGAGATGATCAGTTCTCCCTTTTCCAGGATATGCACTCGTACGATGCGCCGGTCCTTTTCATCACGCACGCGTTTCACAAGCTCATTCTTCTCGAGCCTGTCTACGATATCAGTCGTCGTACTGATTGCAAGCCTGATTGTCTGGGAAAGGTCGCCAGTCGTCATATCTCCTTTGTCCGCCAGCCATTGCAGCGCGACGAACTGCGGTGCCGTAATCGGATACTGCAGGAGGATCTCACGTCCTTTTTGCTTGATGATTGCGGCAATATGTCGCAGCTCTTTTTCGATCGCTGCAATTCTTTCAGCTGTCAGTGTGTCGTGCACCATTCATTCCTCCTGCTATTCTTCCGATAGTTTATTCCTGCGCAAATATTTTGCAAGTTGTTTTTTAAATTGTAAGGAAACCATGATATACAGTGTGTCACCTGCTTTGATGACGGTCTGTCCGTTTGGTGAGATTATCTCACCGCTCCGGAGTATAGCATTGATCAACGTCGTCTCAGGAAAGCTGAGATCCTCCAGCCGTTTGCCGGAAATCTCATTAAGTTCCGTTGGTTTATATTCTACCATCTCGAGATTGTTCCGTCCTATACTGATCAATTCAAGTGTCTCAATTTCATTCGTTGTCGGCGGTTCCACCAATTTAAGCTTGGCCGCAAGTGCCGTGACCGTCGAGCCCTGCAGAACAGTTGATAAGAGGACGACGAAGAAAACGGCATTAAAGATGAGCTGACTATTTTCGATACCTGCAATGAGCGGGAAGAGTGCCAGCACGATTGGTACGGCACCTTTCAGGCCTGCCCAGGAAATGAACAGCTTCTCTTTTGCAGAATACTTGAAACGAATCAGCGACAGGAACGTTGCGAGCGGCCGTGCCAAGAAAATCAGTACGAGCGACAGCAAGAATCCTTTGATCATCAGACTCGGTGTAAACAATTCGGAAGGGAAAACAAACAACCCAAGCAAGACGAACATACAAATCTGCATAAGCCAGCCAAAACCCTCATTGAACCGAATAATGGAACGACGATACGTGATTTCAGCATTCCCGATATAAAGGGCGCTGACATAAACCGCCAATAGTCCAGAAGCATGAATAATAGATGTTAATCCGTAGCTCACCAAAGCGAATGAGAGCGCGAATAGCGGATAAAGACCGCTTGTATCGAGATTGATTCGATTGATCGCTGTGACAGCTATGAATCCGATCAGCAGTCCCATCGCTGCTCCTGCTCCCATTTCCCATATAAAGCTGCCGATCATGGAAAGCACGCTCGAGCCATGGCCGCTGATGAGTTCAATACAAGTGATTGTCAGGAACATAGCCATCGGATCATTCGTACCTGATTCAGCCTCTAATGTCGCAGCAAGCTTTTCTTTGACATTCTGCCCTTTCAAGACAGAGAAAACTGCAGCTGCATCCGTCGAACCAACGATCGATCCAATCAAAACAGATTCAAGCCATGTCAAATCGAAGATATAGTGCGCAGCAACAGCGACGATTGCCGCTGTCAGCAGCACCCCTACTGTCGCCATGGTGATTGCCGGAGCAATTGCCGGCTTCATCGAATGCCAATTCGCATGAAGACCACCTTCAAATAAAATGACAATCAGCGCAAAGATACCAATTGCCTCTGCCAAATGGGCATTATCAAAATAAACAAGTCCAAACCCATCACTTCCGACAATCATTCCGACCGCGATGAACAAAACAAGTGCCGGGACACCCAGCCTCGTCGAAAACTTCGTCACCACTACACTTACAACAAGCAGCAGCGCGAAGAGAAAAATGAATTGATTCGTTACCATATAATCGTGCATGAACATCCCCCTACAAGGTGTCGATCGATATCTGACTTTTCTATCCTATCCTTAATGATACAGTTAAAAACGCTGTACTGCATGTAATTAGCCCTCGCCAGAGCTGACCATATCAAAAAACCGACTCATGAGAGTCGGCTTTTTACTACTATTTATTTGAACAAAGAACTGAATGTATACGATCGAAACAACTCAGAGAAGGAGGAAAGCGGTAATTCATGATAAGGTATGGTTTTGCACCCATTGATGCTGACCATTATGCAGTTCTGAACATCATCGTAGCGGCTGACAACCGTATTCCCCTTCTTCATCGCCCACTTCTCAAAATCCGCTGGCGGAGAGCTTCCAAGCTTCGCTGCCTGAAATTGTGCAATGCTGCACTCCGCCCCGCTATAATATGCAGCTACTTCGGTGAGCGTCAAGTGATGCATCTCGGCGAACGGCATCATCACAATCTCATCATCTTCATCAGCCATATAATATTCCCCTGCTTCGGTCACCCGAACGAAAGCTTCTCGAACATCCCTGTAAATCTGCTGCTGCAAACTCGGCAGCGACGAAATGACTGGAGCGACAGACGGACTTTTCACAATTTCCATGGAAAACCCTCCTTTTCTGAACAGTTTCGACAGTTTTGGAGGGATACCTGCTTTTGTAAGAAAAATCCGAATTAAGATCCGTGATATAAAATGATACATTATCAATCAACCATAACTTTATAAATTGAAAATACCGGCACTCAATTCATTAGCCCCATATAGCCCATTGCATTCCAATTGCGAAGCCAAGCGGTATGGATACCCACATCGTGACAATAGCAAAAACACGGAGTTGCTCAGAGGGAATTTTAATTGAGGTTACCAATCCAAATATGATGCCAATAGCCCATATCACTAATATTACAAAAAACTCTGGGGCTACGTACTTTTGGTCGGTAGGATTTTCACCGATCGTACCTGCAGCACAAAAATCAGCAATGAAAAAAGCAAAGAAACTGCTTATAACAGCATTTATGAGAAACACTTTCCTATTTCCATTCATATTATGCCTCCTCAGTAAATGGTCCGAAACGCTCTGCTTCTCTCTTACACTTTTACCACAAACAGCCAATTCGTTGAGCAGTTTCGACAAATAACGAAGAAACCTGCAGCCATCAAAAAAACCGGCACGTTAGCCGGTTTTAATATAGAGGGGAAAACAATATGTAGTTATTCTCCTCCTCCGCCCCCACCGCCATCAGAGCCTCCACCATCATAGGAAGGACTGCTTGGACCGGAATCATAGGACTGGGAACTTATATCTGTGTCGTGGTATCGTTTGTGATTGCTATCATTGTCTGAATCCGCGCCCATCAATGGCGTATGCGTATATAAGGCCGAGTTTCCATCGCTATCTGATTTACTCTTGGATTGGGCGTGATTTTTAGATTGCATGTGACCTTGATCTTCATCTCGCTTCTTCTTACGGATCGCTATTAAAGCAATTACTACAGCTGCTATCAATACAATAATTACGCCTATAAAGATATTAATTGCAATACTATTGTCGATCGTTATTTCATTCATTAGTACTTCACTCCCTAAAAAGAAATAAATAGCAGTTCCTACCAGATAAAATTTTCTTGAATTTACAGGATAACATAAATTCATTTTCTTTAACCCCTACAGTAAAAAAGTGATATGTTTCTCACTATAATTCTATCTGGTCCTGAGCAATAAAATCCAAATTAAAAAGAACTTCCTTTTTAGAAAGTTCTTAATAGAAGACTAAAATTGTATTTAACTACTGTTTATTTACTGCAAATGCATACTTCTTATTTAATAAATAAGGGCGGTAATACCCGTTGATTGTAGACATTGGAAGTACTTCCGGATGAAGCTGAATACCCAATGTTTGGATCATATACTCTCTGCGTTGTTGGATTCTTCCCCATAGTTCTGGATAGCGTTCGGACAACTCTGCACGTAGTTTTTCGTCCGCTAGAACAATACCATCTTCCGCATTCGCTCCGCCGTATCCTGGAATACTAGGGATAATATCCATCTGGAACATCATGCCGCTGGCAAGTTGGATTTCTGAATTGGGATACATAGGAGAAGACATCCATTCTTCACCAGCCGTCAAATGACCCGGGTTAAGCTTCCATCCATATCTTGATTTAGGCAGGACAGATTCAATTAATTCATACATCTCCCCACCTGTCATACCAATTCTCACATTCTCATACCAAGCAACACTTGCTGCGTAATAAGGCTTAGCAACTGCATCTATATAATCAGATACATCCGCAGGCAGTTCTTCAGCAGATGATACAACATAGGCAGATCGGTTGGTAAGACCCCCTCTGTATCCTACAGTGACTGTAAACTTATCACCTACTTCTACTTTCTTTGCTCTTGGAGCCACTACTGCGTTCGTAAAGCGATCACCCGTAGCACAAATCGTCTGGACATTATTCGGCTGCCCATAGGCAGCTAGTCCATCTGCAAGCTCCATCTCTGTTTTTCCAGGTTCTAATTGATTTAGCACTCGCAAAATTCGGGACGATGCAAGTGAAGCTCCAAATTCATAGTGAGCGATTTCATTTGCATTCATTAAACTACGAGCACCCGTACCTGGATGAATGAATAATGAAGTGGCATTTAAAACACTGCCGGAATCTTTCACTAACTCATTTACAGCGTTAACTATAAAATACGGCGTATCAAACAGCTGCTGATTGTCTTCATAAGAACTCGTAAACATTTTCCATCCTGCAATACCAACACGCATACCTTCTTTAATACCTGCAGATGCAATAAGTTCTGCAAATGTCTTATCAGTAGGCATCGGCTGATTCGGCAGTGAAAAGTATGGTACAAGGATAGCATCTGCTTCTATACGGCTGTATTGGTTCATTCGAAGAGATTCATTACCTAATAATAAATAAGCCCGCCCATTGCTATGTAAAACCAAGAGCGCTTCCTCAAACCTTGGTTCGAAACCTGTTAGATACCCAAAGTTAGTGCCGTGTTCACGGTCGCCATATACAAGAAGAACGTCTAGTTCTGCGTCATTCATCTGCTCAATCATTTTCTCTTTGTGAAGCTGCATCGTTTCATCAATCAGATCCACTGGTGTCTCTGCCGTTGTATCGGCAGGTGCAGGTACTTCTTTATAGCTGATTCTCTCTATATAGTTCATCATGACAATCTCCTTCGTTTATGCATCTTAATAACATTGTAAGCGATTTACACAAGTATGCGTTAGTAATTCAGCAAATGTTTTATGTTCAAAACTTTTTTTACAAAGACAAAAAACCGACCATTACAGTCGGTTTTAATAGCCGTCACAGCAAGCCAGTACTCTCTATCCGCTTACAACAGCTATGTCAGTCAACAGGCAGAGCTCGTGCCTGTCAGAGCTTCAGTTCCCCCATGCGAAGGAGCTCCACTACAGCCTGAGACCGTCCCTTTACTCCCAGTTTCTGCATCGTATTTGATATGTGGTTCCGCACTGTTTTTTCTGAAATAAACAGATCTTGCGCGATTTCCTTGGTTGTCTTATCTTGAACCAATAGTTCAAAGACTTCTTTTTCTCGTTTGGTGAGTAATTGTTTTGGCCTGTAGTCATTATCCTTCAAAAGTTAACCCCTCCTTGCTCTCTTCAGGGTTGCTGCGTCAGGTATTTATTTAGTCCATGTAGCTTATGTAAACCAAAGACGGAGCGTGAACGGAATTCGCGAATTGTTAACGATTGTTGGCGGAGGAGTTACGGTATTGGGTATTTAAATTTCATAAACGAACTATCCATGAAGAGGCCACTTGATCTCAGATGGGTTAATTAACTCTCGATTTGCAGCGTCTTGCTTACAAACCATGTAAAGTCTCTTATTGTTAAGTCTCTTGCGAAATTTTAAGTACAAAAATCCACTCTTATTAGAGAAGAATCAAATATAGATAATTGAAGCAGAAATAGAGGATTAATATTTGTAAGCAACAGATCCATTCTTTGAAAGTGAAGCTTCTTTTTACGACGAACTAATGCAAAGTACAGATGCGAATAATAACGAATAAAACAAAATTAAAAGGCATAAGACCGGCACAATACCTGACTCATGCCTAGAGCGTTGCCAAATGATTTTTTGGGGTCATTTAGCCTATTGTAGGCTCTTAAAAGACATTAATCTTCGTAGTACTTGTCATAAAGATCCGGGTATTTGTTTTTAAATTTCTTAACTTTCACGTCATCAACTGTAACAACGTTTAATACATCGGAGCTCACATATACGATTGATTCATTATTATGAAAGGTTAAGGGACTATGACGGTATACGATTAACCCTTTCTAAATGAAACGCAACAGTTAAGTTATATACACGCCATAAAAATGAAGTAACCAATCGGTTCAAGGAACTGCTAGATATAGATATACTGGATGGAACTGTTTTATCAAGACTAAAAATGAAATAATATAGATAAAATAAGGGTTCAAACATATTAGACATATATAATACATATGACCCTTATTGTGTAAGTCACTGCTTCTCATAAGGTAGTAGAAGTGACTTCTTCTTTCCCTTCATTAATCTTGTCTTTATTAAATTGCTGTTTTACTCTTTTTCTAACAAATAACATAATAAGAATCGCCATTGTTAACTCTGCTATCGGCATCGACAGCCATATTCCATTTACTCCTAAAAATTTCGGTAAAACAAGTAAATATACAAAAAATAATACGTAGCTTCTGCAGACGGTAATAAGAGTTGCAAACCATACTTTCCCCACTGATTGGAAATATGTCATATAGACGAAGCTGATTCCAATAAATAGATAACCAATGAAGAATAAGCGAATGCCGTTAACAGCTATGTCAATAATGCTTTGATCGTTAATCCCAAATAAACTAACTAACATAGGAGCAAAGGCGAAGCCGATAACAAATAATAGTAACCCGAGTGCTATTGCCGTTGTTTCTCCTAATTTAATTGTATCGCGCATTTGTACTTTTTTTTGTGCACCTTGATAATAGCTAATCATTGGCTGCATCGCAGTCTCTATACCAAAAAACGCCAAGAACATGAAACCGTGTAAATAGTTGATAACTGAGAAAGCTGTGACCCCTTCTGTTCCTAATGCTGCAACAACGCTTAAGTTGTACCCTACAACTAAAACAAATGCTCCGGATTCTGCTAATAGACTAGGTAAACCTATTGCTAAAATTCGTCTGATTAATTGCTTAGACCAATTAAATTCCAATTTATTTAATACTACTTGTTTTTTAAAGAAGTGCGGGATAAAAATTGCAACTCCAACAGCTCCTCCGATTACTGTCGCTAATCCTGCCCCGAATACTCCTAAGTCAAATATGAAAATAAAAATGTAATTCAACAATATATTAACAATGGACGTTACCCCTAACGAAACCATTCCTAGCACTGGTCTACCGTCATTACGGATGAAAACCCCAAACAGCTGCTGTAAACCTAAAATCCACCCTAACGAGAACAAGATGCGTAAATACTCTATTGTTGGTGTAATTGTATCTTCATTAGCTCCAAGCCATGTTGCTACTGTGTTTATATTTAGATAACCAACAACGCTAATCACACCAAGCAACCCAATAAAAATTGCAAGTGCCAATGTAAAACTGCTTCGTGATTTTTGTATATCACCTTCGCCAACAGCTGTTGAAAAGTATGTCGCTCCACCAATGCCTATCCATAGACTAATGGCGAGAATGACTGTAAAAATTGGTGCTGCTAGATTAACACCTGCTAAACCGAATTCTCCAACGCCACGTCCTACAAAAATACCATCTAACAGCATATTTACTGACATGAGTAGCATGCCGATAACTGCTGGGAAAAAGAAATGAAAGAAAACCTTTTTAACCGGTTTATTCATGAGCTCTTGCTGCATTGTTTCCATGATTTGTCCTCCTAAAATAACGTAGCCTTTAAGGTGTCATCACACTTAAAGGCTACTGATTGAATAATTTAATGCTTATACTGCTTCTCAGCATTCATCATGCCAAAAGGTCCAACATAAGCTCCGGTTTGTTCTGTTAAGCAAGCATCTATTGTCTCTTTATCCGCAACACCGCTTTTATACAGATCAATAGCAACCTGTGTTAACGTATTTCGAAATGCATCAAAGACAAACTGCTCATTTGCTTTTTTTAGTAATAGTGGTGTAAGTGACATTCCTTTACACCAGCACATTGTTTTTTTTAGTACCGTCTGAGATGTATTGATTTTCGGCATGACCTCGACAACATCTGCCTCCCAATTCGCATTAGAAAATCGGCACGCTACAATATTACTTGAAGAATTCATCACTTTATTCGAAACAGGACCTGTCACGGTTGTGATAAAAACCGTATTAGAATATGCACATTGTAATACTTGCTTGTAAAATGCTTTATTTTCTTCCGATGTCACGATAATATCTTTGTTTTGTACAGCTTCCGTAGCATCCTCAATAAAAAAGACTCTATTGAAAGCATCTATTGTTTTGCTATGGTTGCCGTAGTAGTCTTGAAAGAACTTACTTGCATTAGCTAGCTCTTTCTCTAACTGAATAAATGTCTGTTCATCTGGTACATAAAGATATATGCTATCACCAAAATAAGCAGCTCGAAATGCAAGGTGAACAAGATAAGGATGTTTTGTAAAAAAGGTAACTTCATGGTTAAAATTATTCATCTTTACTTTTCCCAGCTAGCATTTATTCCATCATTAAAGAACGCATAGTCCTCCACATTATCAAATTCCAAGTTGTCTAATAGATTTGCACTATGAAACACCTTTTTTGCTCGTGGTTTACGGTCATGCTCGAAATAATAGAATGCATCTTCGTAATCGTGATCACGCAGCATTTTTGCTAAATACATTGCATCTTCAAAAGCTAGCGTTGTTCCCATTCCTGCATTGGGATCCGCTGTATGCAATGCGTCACCGATTAAAACAATACGTCCATGTGAGTAGTTCTCCATTAAATCGATACGATAGAGTTGCTTTGCAATAATATGATCCGTTGCTTGGATTAAATGCTGAATTGGCATTTCCCAACCTTCAAAGCGTGCCGCTAAATCAGCCTTCAACTGCTCTAATGGCTTTCCTTCAAATATCTTTTTTGCAACTTTGCGCGGCTCTGTGGTAATAAGAGACCATGAAATTTCCGTATCAGTTGGGTGATGTTTTGACACGAAGAAATTAAAGTTATCATGGAAATACATCAGTGATGTCTCTGTCGTGAAGTACTTCTTTAACGCCCCTAACTTTTCTGTTTCAATCATACCGTACACACCAGTTTTCCCAAGATATTTTAACGGGTTTGACGGGAACGGGAATAATAGCTCCCGCGTCTTCGAACGCACGCCATCAGCACCGATTAAAATTGACCCGACTTCTTCTGTACCATCTTCGAAAGTCACATGTACACTTTGCTCGTTTTGTGTAAATCCTTTTAGGCGCTTACCAAACTGGATGTCAATACCTAACTCCATCGCTTTTTTATATAACACATCGATTAAATGGAAACGTGCAATGTTGATTAAATGCGGCATTCCTTCTAATTCTTGTTCTTCTCCCATTTCTTCAAATAATGGCTTATTGTTTTGATCAAGTACCGCAAAATCAACTATTTGATGACTGTTTTGTTTGATTTCTTCCCCTAGTCCTAATAGCTCCAGCATTTGTACACCACTTGGGTGAATTACAAAATGTCCACCTACTTTGCCATACGCTTCCGCTTGCTCATAAACCACACTTTCGATATTTGCCTTTTTCAAAAATAACGACATAGCTAAACCGGCAATGCCTCCACCAATAATGATTACTTTGTCCTTCATATCAATCACTCCCTTCGAAGACACAATATCACTATTCGGACGAACGGTCAATTATTTAATTTAAAAAACAAATAAATTCAAGTTTCATAAAATAAATAATTGGACAATCATTCTATTAATTAGCATATTATGTTACAATGAGCTAAAATTAAGAAAAAACAGTTGGAGGAAGTATGAGCAGACCAACAGGAGTAAATAGCGAAGACACAAAACAATTTATTGTAGATGTCGCAACAAAGATATTTGAACTTAAAGGTTATAGTTCCACATCGATGGCAGACATCAAAAATGAAACGAACTTTAGTAAAGGCACTATTTATTATCACTTTAAAAATAAAGAAGAATTGTACTTATATTGTATCCAGCGGGTATCTAACGAATTTATTCGTAACTGGGAGATTACTTCTAAAAATGAGAAGTCCGCTGAAAAGAAATTATATATTTGGGCTAACTTAAATAATATAATGCTGCAAAAGCCTATAATGAATACGGTTCATGAATATTTCATTTCCACAAATAAAGACAATTACGATGCCGTAGTTGAACTTTATGAGCCTGAATTTCGAATCGTGAACCGTATTTTAGAGGACGGAATCAATAGTGGCGAATTTAAAAAAGACTTACAAATCGATGAAGTATCCGTACTTATATATAATTTCATCACTTCCTTAACAAATGCAGAATTATATGGCTATCGTTCAAATCAAGAGCAAAAAAATCTGTACAAGGCAGCAATTGATTTAATCTTACCAGGACTTAAAAATTAAAAGGATGTGTTGATTTAACTCAACACATCCTTTTAGTCCTTGATTGACTATTATCATAGCTAATATGATTAACCTGCCATATTATAAGGGTGAGAACCTTGTTCTCCTCATAACTCTTTGTAGACATCTCCATAAGCAATTTTCAGCTGCTCTCTTAATTGCTTATTTACTTGTTCCAGCTTTTGATTTTTTCTTTTTAGGGAGGCAATGAGGGCATCCTTATTACTATCATTCATATCTCGCCAACTTGTTTTGAGGTGGGTGCATTTGATTGTTGCAACCTTAATGTTTTAATGCTTTCACGAATATCTAAATTATTGTATAGAGTTGCTTTCGATACATGAGATTCATTTGATACACTGTTAGAATTGATAACCCTATTTGATCTTATTAGCCTTTTATTGCTTCATCTACCTTTTGGTACGTAGCTGCTTTTCGTTGAGCATGAATATACTTCAAATGAGCATTACGGTCGTATTTAGTCATTTGTTACACCTTGTTTTTGTTTTATACTTCCACTTCGTCCAAAGATTATATTTCCTAGTTTAATAGTATTATAGATATCCTTGAGTCTATCTAAATTCTTCTGGTTTTTTTGTGCTATTTCCTCACGTCCATACTGTTTGGCTACTTCTACCATCTTTGAAGTAGATTGTATGTGAATTTCATACTTTGCTACATCCATCTCTGAAAGACCTACCGCCAGGTCTTTACAAGGACTTCCACCATTATATGTTAAGCAAGGAGGCTCCTCAGCATAAGGGCACTTTCCGTTCAATATTGCTCTACATGATCCGTAAGGATTGTCTATTGCTGTTAACTTGTGGTTTAGCCAAAGAAACTGCCCCAGTGACGGTTTTAATATTACTGAGATACAAGAAATTGACATTAATCAGTCGGCAGCAACAACTATATATAATTTTCAACCGGTCACCATTACTAAAAATTCAAAGATAAAGATTGAAGGTAATGTCTATTTTTTTCTTCCTCATACACCTGCTGCTGAAGCAAATGGTATCGTCCAATTGTCTCTTATTGAAGCAAGTGAACCATTTATTATCTATCAAGTGGAACAAGGCTTCCGAGCAAAGAATATAGATGAGACCTATGAACAATATGAGACATTGGAATTACTATGGATGTCTGATGTTGAACCGGGCACTTACAACTTTTCAATTAGAGCTGGCGCGGAGGACCCACCATTTTTTATAGAAAGTAGAACCCTTATATTAACTGTGTTCACAGAAAGGTGATCATTTTCCAATGAGTTTTATTATGAATGAGTAAATAACCACACTTATTCTCTCCTTTATCCGATTATAGGAGTAAAGGGAATTTATATTCTGAGTATGTATTGGCGAGGCAGCAGATTGTTGATGGGTTAACTCTTTTCGTGGCGCTTGAACTTGATTAAGATGAGGATATAAATTATGAATTTACGCCTAACAATCCACTGCTACACAAATATACTCAAGGTGAACTCGATGTATTTGAGGAGATATTCAAGAAGGATACAACTGCAATGTTTGGTGAATGATTAAAACCCTCCGATTAAGGAGGGTTTGTTTTTTTACATCTTCTTAACTAACGAAGGAAATCCTTTAGTTAATTTAATTGGTTCATGAGTAATAGATCTATAATACAGACGCCAATCGATTTACCCTATTGAGGTCATACTTGTAAGCAGTTAGATTCAGATCTTTCACAAGAGTTTCATAGAATAATTTACCATGTATTAGTAACTCTTTTACCACTAACTTTTTATCTACTGTTACAGTCTGATGATCGAATTGGATTTGAATGTTAGTACCTTTGTCTTTCATCGCTATTTCTACCGGTTGCCCTGGAAAAAGGCACTTACCTTCACCGGATTCCAAGCATTTTTCTAAAGTATTAAATATAAATGCCCAAAGCATGGGAAGGTCATCCCAATACTCGACACCCAGATACTCTTTATACTGATATTTAAATGAAATTCCCCCTCAAGACTTAAGAGGTTATCGTTCAGTAGCTCGCCTATGTTTGTTTTTACAAACTCAACACATCTATCTTTATAGTTTTCAAAGAAACAAACGTAGTCTTCAGGTTTTAAAGAGGCATTTTCTAAACTCTCAATTGGTTTAGTTACTATAAATTGTTTAATTTGTAGCATTAATTTACTCCTAATATTTTGGATAAAGTTGTTTCATATACCCTTTGGATATTCCGAGAACATAAGTAACGCCGTCAACCTTCGCTTCAACTTGATCAGTTGTATTCATTGATTTCTTCCCTAGTGTAAAACTATGTTTCTTGGCTATTGCAAGGACTATATTTTTAACTTCGTTTACACTTAAATCCGGATCCAAGAAAGTCTGCGTTTTTTTAGTGCTTCCATCCCAATATTTTGGATGATGTCTAGTTAGTATATGTTCCATATCCTTTTTATCTACAGTATATGATCTTCCCTTAACAGTATACTTTCCCGATCTATAATTTTATGACTACTCAAGAAACTGAAACAGCTACTATTGAGGAAGAAACTACTATTGACTGGGGTACTCCAGTAACTGAAATTGCAAATGGCGACGGATCAGAAACCGAAAAATTTGATCAAGTATCTTCACTTGCTATGGACTACTCTCCTACTGATGAAGAGCTTGAAACTTTTGGTGATGACATTGTAAATGAGTACAAAAATGGCACTTATCTTTCTGACATTACAAACCACGAATATATGTTAAAAAACATTTTCAAAGCACAGGTCGTCGATAGTGCGTTTGAAGATAGCGAACAAGAACCATTAGACTCATTCGCCTTTGATTTCTTACAGAACTCTAAATACACGTATAGAGGCGTGATGCTGTAGACAGTCAGTCTGTTCAAAGTAACGAGAAGCAAATGGATGATGGCTCAAATTAATTGATCCAGTTAGCCCATTACAATTAGGTAGTGGGCATTTTTATTATTGGATAGTAAAAATAGTGATTCTTTTGTATTATTAAATGGAAATGTTTTACTTGGGTTTCAAATACTTTGGAGGGGTGCGAATGCTATTCACTTTTGAAGGTGAGATGATTTATAGTCATGCTTATAAAAAGAAAAGGAAAGCCAGTAAGGGTTTTATTAAGTTGTATAAAGTAGTTAAAGATATTGTTGATAACAATAATGAAATAATGATGGAAGTCATTTTTGGAAACTTTGGAAGCTTATTTAATTCAGAGTACGGACTACTAATAGCGGCTAAAGACAGACTTCTTTTTGTAGCAGACAAATACAATGATCATATTCAGAAATAAAAAAGCCATCTGTAGATACGCACACCCTTAGTGACTCTATTTCGTTTATAGTAAACGGATCAACTTTAGAATTTAAAAACGTATCAGAAGGAAATGCACATACAATGGTTGCCTATTTGAAGAAGCGAGTTGCAGAAAAGGATAACACTCTAAACAATAATCACAGTATACATATGCTCTAGTAGACCTACAGATGACATCATTGAAGAAATTAGGAAATACAAGGAACTTTATGATGAAGGAATATTGACAGAAGATGAATTTGCAGCAAAGAAAAAGCAATTACTTAACATTTAAAGGAGAAGAAAATGTACAAAGAAAAGTTTTATCACTCACCTTGGTTTATTGGTTTGTTATTTGCCTTCTGGCCGATTGGAATACCTCCACTTATTGCTATTGTACTTATAATCAATAGACATAAAGTTATCAGTAAACACAACACTTTAATGAAAACTTATGACATTGAAAATATAATCGTCGACAATGAAAAACTTTCTAACTTAAAAGAGGATATAAAAAAACTATCTCACGAGAAGCAATTATTGGCTAATATTATTGAGTCATATAAGCCAATCTCAGACTTAGTGTTAATGAAGGATGAATTAAAAGAAAATATCAAGAAAATCGAATCGCAGCAGCAACTTGAGTACGATAAATTAAAAGAAATTAAGAGTGAGATTGGTTTATTTGAAGACGAACTTACAATGCATAGTTTTGGAGTTTTTAAGTCTCCATTTGACTTAGGAAATTCAGAAGCATACAAAGTTAAACTCAATGAAACAATTGCCAGACAAAAAGCTCTTATTAAAGAAAAACGTGCTACATATCACAACTTAGACTGGACAATTGGAGATGACCGTAAAAGAGGTAGAGAATTCATATTAGACACTATCAAACTGACCCTTCGAGCTTTTAACAATGAATGTGATAACATCATTAATAGAGTCAAGTTCAACAATGTTGAAGCTAGTGAAAATAAGATCCAAAAAGTCTATCAAGACCTTAATAAATTAACGGATATGCAGACCGTTGCAATTAGTCCAAAATATATGGATTTAAAAATAGAACAACTACATCTTAAATACGGCTATGAGCTAATGAAGCAACAAGAAAAAGAAGAACAAATGGAAATAAGAGAACAAATGAGAGAAGAAGCTAAAGCTCTTAAGGAATTGGAAAAGGCACAACAAAAAGTTGAAAAAGAAGAAAAACACTTCGAACAAGCCATCGAAAAATTAAAATTGCAATTAAATGAAGACGCTCAAAGAAATAACCAAAAACTATTGGATAAATTGGCCGAACTAGAAGGACAGTTAGAAGAAACTAAAAAGAACAAGGAAGATGTTCTATTCCGAGTACAGAATACTCGCGCTGGCTATGTATACATTATCTCTAACATTGGATCGTTCGGTGAAAATGTCTATAAAATTGGTATGACTAGACGGTTAGAGCCACTAGATAGAGTACGTGAATTAGGCGACGCATCAGTTCCTTTTTTGTTTGATGTTCACGGTATGATCTTTAGTGATGATGCTCCGAGCTTAGAGAAAGCTTTACACAAAGCTTTTGAGAAACGGAGGGTGAACAGAATTAATGAACGGAAGGAATTCTTTAGAGTTAGCTTAGATGAGATTGAAAAAGTAGTAACTGAAAACCATAATAAAACAGTTACATTTACAAAGACAGCCGCTGCTGAGGATTATAGACAGACTGTCGAGTTAGAGAAGCAGAAAGAGTTAGTCGTCTCTTAAATTTAATATATATTATTTATTTCAGTTTAGAGGCTGATTCATTGTCAGCCTTTTTTCAATTATAGTTTCTTATATTACATGAAACCATTGCACTGAATACTCGTATTATTTGTATATAATTAAACGCGAAAGAAGGATTGTCATTTGAAAAAGCTTATCTTCTCCCTCACTCTGTTTCTCGTTATCTTTATGAGCGCATGTTCTAACGCATCTTCCGGATCCAAAGAGATTACACCGGATGATGTTGTAGTAGCCTTCCAGGACGCCGGCCTTCATGCTGAGAATCCTTCTGAAATGACGAAGGATGACTATGGTGTCGGTCCTATGAAGTCCAAAGAAGGTGTTCGTGTAACTGTTCCTCAGGTCTGCAGCGATTGTAATGCTCGTATTATTAGCTATGAAGCTGAAGCTGATTTAGATGAGATGAAGGAATACTATGACTCCATGGGTGAAGAAAGTGCCATGTTATTCTCCTGGACTGCAAAGCACAAGAACATACTGGTACAGGTTAATGGCGATATGGAGGAAGAAGAATTCAATAAGTACAAAGAGGCTTTGGAAAGTCTTTAAGAGGAGAGCAAGTATGCTCTCTTCTTTTATTTGTAAAGATACTAAATTTCTTAATCAACCTTATTACTATCATCTGACTAGGAAGTGGTTTATGCTTAGTTTACGTCTTTAAAAGGGGATTAGTTGATTATGAAGGATGAATTAAAGTACATTGGGGATAAAATCAGGGCTAATAAAGAAATAATTGCAGACTCTGTTATTGACTCCTTAGATGAGAATTTAAAAACGGAGTTGAAAATTCTATCCTTTCCAAACGACAAGTTACATGCTTTTAATGTTGATTTAATTAATAACATAGGTGCTTTATTATTTGTTGAAGAGGACCCATATGAGGTTCAACAAAATTTACTTAACTGGGCTAAAAATGCAGCTGAATTTGCTACCCAAAAGAATATCTCTCTAACAGCAACTTTACAGTTTGTCTCTAGCTTCCGATCAGTTATCTGGGAGATCTTCACTGAAGAATTGGTACAGCGACATTTTGCTGCTATAACCATGCTAGATGTTTCAAAAATAATCGATCCTATGCTTGAAAAGATTAGTTTCGCTATAGGAGAAGAATATGAATTATATAACAAAAAAATGATGGACATTGCTTATAGTGCATTAGAGGAGCTTTCAGTTCCAGTTGTTCCTATTTACGAAGGTGTAGCAGTTCTTCCTATTATCGGAGAAATAGATACCTATAGGGCCAAGCTGATCATGGAGACTGCATTAGAGCAAGGCAACCATCTGCAATTAGATTGTTTGATCATTGATGTATCAGGTGTACTCATGATTGATACAATGGTAGCTGATCAGATTTTCAATATTGTTAAAACACTTAAGTTAAGTGGTATTACTACTATCATCACGGGTATTAGACCAGAAATTGCGCAAACGATGGTTTCATTAGGTCTAGATTTTAAATCGATTACTACTTTTTCTAATTTAAGACAAGCTCTTTTACATTTAGGTTATGGGAAAATAAGAGATTAAACTGTTTTCCTTTCTAGCTATGTACAGAATCAGGAATGAATTTAAGCTAATATTAAGAACCTATAAGATCCAAAACAATTTAGAGGGCCAACTCGGACCCTCTTCTTTTTTTGCAATATGATGTAACCGTTCATTACACCACCCCGCTCCCCTTCCCAACATCTTGGAAATCCCCTTTAACCCAGTTGTTTCTAATTATGTAAGGGTACAAGTATTGAATTGTTCGCAAATGGTCTGCACCGTATTCGATATGTGGTTCCGCACTGTTTTTTCTGAAATAAACAGATCTTGCGCGATTTCCTTGGTTGTCTTATCTTGAACCAATAGTTCAAAGACTTCTTTTTCTCGTTTGGTGAGTAATTGTTTTGGCCTGTAGTCATTATCCTTCAAAAGTTAACCCCTCCTTGCTCTCTTCAGGGTTGCTGCGTCAGGTATTTATTTAGTCCATGTAGCTTATGTAAACCAGAGACGGAGCGTGAACGGAATTCGCGAATTGTTAACGATTGTTGGCGGAGGAGTTACGGTATTGAGTATTTAAATTTCATAAACGAACTATCCATGAAGAGGTCACTTGATCTCAGAAGGGTTAATTAAACCGGACACAATAATTACACATATATGAGGTAGGATGTGTAAGATAATTTCTGGTCTTGTGTTAAAGGAGAATACTATGAAAAGACTTAAATTTTGGTTGTTAGCTATCGTTTTCCCATTTGTTATTATAAACGGCATTATCTTGTATAACATTATTAATATAAATCTAAGTGATTTAAATGGAGAAGGACGTATTGTTTCAACAATCAATTCACCTGACAATAGCTATGTTGCAGAGATTCGATTGATAGACAAAAACGGCAATGCTACAACACCAATACAACAAACAGTTAGCATTTCCGCTATAAATGCAGACTATAACCTGTTAAGTGAAGAAACAGTATATTGGGAAATACACGCTGAAAGCGAAACGCCAAAAGTAAGCTGGTTAGATGATGATAGTTTAAACGTCAATGGCATTATAATAGACATACTAAAGCCGGAGACATATTACAATTGGCAAAACCAGTAAGAATTCATATAAGATAAGAGTGAAATATTATGAGATAACAGCTATATTTGTATGCTGCTATTATTTTTTTCGTTCTGATTATATGCAGATATGAACGCTGAGTTTAATTTTTTGGAGTTAATCGTATCAAACACAGTATACATGTACGTTGCGAATGATAAAAAGAGTAAGAAAACGTCAACCACGGGGTTTGGCGTTTTTTTATGCTCTTGGCCAATTTATTTATTTTATACTTTGATTCTGTTATTATTCTGGAATTTGAGGAATTTATATGAAATCATTCTATCTTACGTTAAAATAAAGAGGATAATGGAGGTTTACAAAAAATGAATGCGAATAAGATAATTTTATACTTCTGGCTAGTAGTAATTGCAATTATTTCCTATTTCACAGGTGAACTTGCCACCTTTATGATGTTGTATTTAATCTTAATTGCTTTACATGCAATACATTCAACACTTATAGATTTTTATAACGACTGGAAAAGTAGTAGATATTAAAAGAACCTAAGTACTACTTTTGATCCCCACAAAGTGCGAAATAACAGCTATCTTTGTATGCTGTTATTATTTTTCTTTTTGATGAGTAGGATTATTATGTAGTTATGAACGTTGAATTTAATTTTGCTTAATAATCTCTGTTGAAATGAATTGGGCTGAGATGGGTGACGGGGGTATTGTGGGCGGGTCATTTCCGTAGGTTTCTCAGCTTCAAGACCGGCATCCTGGAAAGCTGCTACAACATCATCAGGTGTAAACTCTTTAGATCCAGATGACGCGTTAGAACATGGGCTGACGAAGAAAAACAAATACCCGGATCTTTATGACAAGTACCACGAAGATTAATGTTTTTTAAGAGCCTACAATGGGCTAAGTGCCCCCCCAAAAAGTTTCTTTAAGCCAGGCACCAGGTCACACGACTGGCTGAAAGCGTTTAACTATCAATATAAGAATGTCTTTATTACGGGTAACTGGAAGAATAAGTTTGGTTTGCTACTGTCCTTCCAGGATGGATCTCCTGCAGGGATATTGGAGTTCATGAGGCTTGGAGACAAGAAGAGACTTTATGATGAGTATCGGCAGCACGTATCAAAGGAAACAAAGGACTTCATATATATGTATCCTGGACTTCAAGGAACAGTTAAGTATCGGAACCTCACTAGCAAGGGGTATTTACGGATATCTTCCTTTGAAAAAGGGATTGTTTAATCCCCTTAATTGGGGATTTTTATGTTTAAAAACATAAAAAAGGACTTTCCTGTGTTGCTAGAAAGCCCTCTGACGCATTTATTTACACTTTTATGTACTATCCCCCTATATTAGATCCTTAAATTTTGGAGAATTTCTTCATTAGTCTTGGAAGTTTCCTCATTGTCTCTCCCGAGAGCTCAATGAGCGATATTATCTATATCACCTATATCTACTCTCCCAGGTCTCTTATTGTCCATGTACTTCACTTTTACCATATATTCATTTTTACTCTCCCGTGGAAAACTTCCTGTATATATAATGGGTACGGGGTAAGAATTCCTTCTTTTTTGAGCCACTTAAAAAAAAGTCTCTTTATCCATGTAACGCTTGCTAGGTGTCGATATTTGTACGAAAAAAGCTGTGATTAATGATTTTAACTTGACAAAATAATTTATTTATGCTAAAATTTACTTTTATATTTTTAATGTATATAATAGGATTCTCCTGGCCAGGGGAATCCTATTTTTTTTGTTCTAAATAAAGGAGTGTGTTTGTATGAAGAAAGATGAGTCAAGTGTAACTTCGTTAATATCAGCTTTCGGCAGATCCTACCATAGTCAATTTGATACCCCTAAAATCTTTAATGATTATATAGCTAAAGACTTAATTTCTGATAAAGAATTCAATAACATCAAAGAGAATATGGTTCAAGGCATACATTTCTTCGACGAAGATATCGCACAAAAATTCGAGGGAAATACAGAAGAAATATTAAAATGGATTACACAAGTCCAACTTTCTCCTATAACCTTATCACGTGCTGCGTATTGCGAAAAAGTATTACTTAATGAGGTAGCGTTAGGATTAAGACAATATGTCATACTTGGCGCTGGATTAGATACTTTCAGTTTCCGGCATCCAGAATTGGAAAACAGCTTAGAAATATTCGAAATTGATCATCCCACTACACAGGAATTTAAAAAGCAAAGATTGGACGAGGCTAATTTAAAAATCCCAAGTAATCTTCATTTTGTTTCTATGGACTTTACCAAAAAGTTGTCCTATCAAAACCTAATAGGTAAAGGATTTGAAAACAAAAAGACGTTCTTTAGTCTTTTAGGTGTTTCCTACTATTTAACTAAAGAGGAAGTTAAAAGCTTAATAGATTATATATTCACCAAGGTTCCACCAGGAAGTTCGATCGTTCTTGATTATGCAGACGAAAAACTATTCGAAGAAAAAGGAACCTCTAATAGAGTTGAAAATATGGTGAAAATGGCATCAATAGGCGGGGAACCAATGAAATCATGTTTTTCTTACTTTGAAATCGAAAAAGTGTTAGAGAAATCAGGCTTACTCATTTATGAACATTTATCACCTGATAAAATTAATGAATTGTATTTTAACAATCGAGAAGATTACCTATCAGCCTTTGAGACCATTCATTACATTCATGCTGTAAAAAAATAAAACACATCAAAACATGCACTTTGAATCTATATTTGAATTAGCCTACCTTTCTATGGTACTTCGTGGGGCTTTACTGCTTTTATCCAGTGAATAGTATTATAGATATACAAGCTTCAAACTATAAGGGATAGAAACTATGAGCGTATTCGAGTTATACCGGAATACGTTTATTTTTTATTATTTTTTCTGTTTAACCACTCCCTCACTGTGGTACCTAATAAGACAAATCGCATATGTACATAATAATTTCAGATGAAGATAGTTAGCGGTAATTTCTAATAAAAGGAGTATTAATTATACCACTTATAACTTCCATTCCTCTCGCTCTTAGATTATTCTTAAAGTAGTACACAACATAAAAGGGGACATCAGTATGAAAGACGAATTGAGATATATAGGGGAGAAGATACAGAAGAACCAGGATATTATTGCCGAGTCTGTACTTCTAAACCTCGATTCGACATTAAATAAAGAGCTTCGTATCTTATCTCTTCCGAAAGAGCAATTATCCAAATTCAATGCTAGACTTGTATCTAATATCGGTGCCATCCTTTTTGCTGAAGATAACAAAGAAGAAGTGGAAAGAAACTTTTTGGCTTGGGGATCGTGGGCCGGACAAGCGGCTACGGAGATGAATGTTTCCTTGACTGCTACGTTGCAATATGTTTCCAGCTTCCGCAGTGTTATTTGGGATATATTCACGGTTGAACTGGAGGAGCGGCATTTTGCTGCGATTACCATGCTAGATGTATCAAAAATCATCGATCCAATGCTGGAGGTAGTCAGCTTCGAAATTGGAAGACAGTTTGAGAAACATAATAAGAAGATGGTTAGCATTGCCTATAGTGCGCTGGAAGAATTGTCAGTGCCGGTAGTTCCGATTTATGAAGGATTAGCTGTTATACCCATTGTCGGCGAGATCGACACACATCGGGCCAAATTGATCATGGAGACTGCATTGACACAAGGCAATGCTTTGGAATTGGATTACCTAGTCTTGGATGTTTCTGGCGTATTGATGATCGATACGATGGTGGCCAATCAGATTGTTCAAATTGTTCAATCCCTTCGTGTAAGCGGGATTAAAACCATCATTACGGGAATCCGTCCAGAAATCGCACAGACGATGGTCTCACTTGGTTTAGATTTCAAGTCGATAACTACAGTATCGAATCTAAAAAATGCCTTGTATCATCTAGGATACGGTAAATTGAAATAAATCATCAAAAAAGAGCTGGTCCTTGTGATCAGCTCTTCTTCTCTTTACTTCTCCCTGCTATATATATTCTTTACTGCTTCATCAATTTCATCACGTGACATTCGCAAGGCCTTGGCTGAAGTATCGTAACCTATTTCTTCCTTACCTTCGGCCAGCCCTTTGAATATCCCTTCAGCAAACGCAACGACTGGTTCCCCAAATGTATGGATGCCTACTCCTCCAAGATCTGTGTTTACAGCTGGCGGAGCCACTTCAATCACTTCTACTTCAGTTTTAGCTAGCTGCAAGCGCAGACTCATTGTGAAGGAATGCAATGCGGCTTTTGTTGCTGAATAGATTGGTGCTATGGCCATTGGCGTGAACGCAAGACCTGAGGTCACATTTATAATGGCTGCTTTCTTCCCGCTGGAAGCAAAGAACGGTGCAAACAGCATGGATAGATGGAAAGGCGCCTCGATATTGGCGGATATTTCTTTATTGAAATATGCCCAGTCATTCACCACATCTGTTTCTAAAACATTGAAGCGCTGCTGGATTCCTGCATTATTGACTAGTACATTTACATTTGGATGCTCTTGTTTTACCCATTCAAATAGCGCAGTACGTTCGGATTCAACCGTAACATCACATACACGCGTAATCAGTTCCGGATGCTTGTCTCTGGCTTCCTGCAGCTTGCTTTCTCTTCTGCCGCATACAATACTTCATTGCCCGCCTGCAAAAAACGTTCCGCAAAAGCAAAGCCAATACCGGATGCTCCGCCGGTAATCAATATTTTATTACCCTGTAAATCCATATAAAGGACCTCCTGTTGCTAATATAACTACCCCATAGCATTCCCTCTCTTTGTAACGCATAACCACTGCGTATAATGATTGTCTTCTCTTTTGGGTATAGTAAAACCAAATTAATAGAAACGGAGTGCTTGACATGTCTGTGGAACCAATTGTGATTGATAGCATCATTAATGGAAAAAAGCATAAAGCTGAAAAACAAGCTCCCAGAGAAAACCCGGCAAATCCTAAAGAAGTTGTTGGCTACGCCCCGCTTAATACGAAAGACGAAACAATCCAGGCAATCGATGCCGCTGATCAAGCGTTCACCGAGTGGCGGCAATCTTCATTCGAGGATCGAATCACGCGCATGCGCCGAGCTATCCAAAAGATACAAGATAACACATCCGACATCGCAGCTCTCCTATCCAGGGAACATGGGAAGGCATTATATGATGCGAAGGGCGAAATCGCAGTGTCCCTGATGTGGATGGAGTTTGCCTGTGATAATGTCATGGAAGTACTAAAAGATGAAGTGAACGAGCATGACGTCGGTAAAACAATCATTGCTCGTGATGCAATCGGGGTGATCAGCGCTATTTCTCCTTGGAACTATCCGATTTCGCTCTCAACTATCAAGATTGCGCCTGCCTTACTAGCAGGCAATACGATGGTCCTGAAGCCAAGCCCTCTTGCTCCACTGGCAGTCAGCAGAGTTGCCGAGATAATTGCAGGCGAGTTTCCACCAGGCGTTTTGAATCTTGTGCATGGCGAAGCTGAAGTTGGCGTCGAACTGACTTCCAACCCGAAAGTAGCTAAGATTGCATTCACTGGCGGAACAGAAACAGCAAAGCACATTATGAAAGCAGCGGCCGATACAATCAAGCATATGACATTGGAGCTTGGCGGCAATGACGCTGCCGTGGTACTGGAAGACTTTGATGTGAATGATGAAAAAGCAATGCGCCGGATTGTCATTTCGAACTTCCTGACGGCAGGCCAGATTTGTATGATTGCCAAACGTGTTTACGTACATGAGTCTATTTTCGAAGCGTTTATTGAAAAATATCGGGAAGCTGCTGATAAGTGGATTCGCGTTGGTAATCCCTTCGCCGAAGACGTTACGATTGGTCCGGTAAATAATAAAAAGCAGATGGAATTTGTCCAGGGTCTGATTGATGACAGCAAACAAAAAGGGGCTGAAGTCATCAAACTCGGCAAAATAATGGATGAAGACCTATTCAAACAAGGATACTTTATGCAGCCAACGCTTGTACTTGGTGCGGATTATGATGATCCGATTGTCGAACAAGAACAGTTTGGACCGACTGTCCCCATCTTACCATTCAAGGATGATGAGCATGCGATTCATCTTGCCAACAAAAGCATCTATGGCCTGACTAGTTCGGTTTGGGGCAAGCAAGAGCATGCGGTTAAAGTAGCCAAGCGGATTCAAGCTGGAACGACGATGATCAATACTGCTGCCATCCAAGGCTTGGACGTCCGCTTTCCATTTGGCGGCGTAAAACAATCCGGTATTGGCCGCGAGTATGGCAAAGAAGGTTTGCTTGCATACGCCGAAACACACGTCATCAATATGCCGAATGCATTGGATCTTCCTTATATACCAGAATAAAAAAGCAGGGCATCTATCCGATGCCCTGCTTTTTGCCCTTGTGAAACGATATCTTCCCTCTTATTATAAATATAATGCAGCTAGAAGGAGTTATCGTACATCATGAGAAAAATAAACCATATTGTTTGGCTGACCATTGTACTGCTGTTAATCAGTGGCTGCGGTGTAATCCAAACAGAACAGACCGATACGAAATCCAAACCCACGATCACGTCAGGTACAACTGACAAAGTAGAAGTTTCATTAATCCGAATAGTGGATGGTGACACAATCAAAGTGAACTACAACGGACAGGAAGAAACTGTCCGCTACTTGCTTGTAGATACTCCTGAGACGAAAGCGCCGAACAAATGTGTTCAGCCCTATGGAAAGGATGCCAGCAAACGTAATCAAGAACTAGTGGCGGATGCTGACAAACTGGAGCTGGAATTCGATGTTGGTTCAAGAACGGACAAGTATGGTCGTTTACTTGCCTATGTATATGCTGATGGAGTGAGCGTGCAGCAGACATTACTGGAAGAAGGATTGGCACGTGTAGCTTATGTGTACCCGCCAAATACAAGATACCTTGACAATTTCGAGAAAGCACAAGCAACTGCTAAAAAAGATGCTGAGGCAGTTTGGGATCAAAATGGCTATGTGACAGATCGCGGATTCGACGGCTGTGCCACTAGTCAGGACACTTCAGAAACACCAGTAGACAGCTCATCAAATGAACCGACTCAATCAACACAGTTTGCCAATTGTACGGAACTGAGAAAAACATATCCAGACGGTGTACCAAGCACTCACCCTGCCTACCAACGTAAGTTTGACCGGGATAAGGATGATTATGCTTGTGAATAATAAATGGACGATTAAACAGCACTTATAATTTCACGCAGACTCTAACAAATGACAGCACATAACTTTTTTGTTTATAGTGTAGAAGAAACCACATAAAAGGGGCATACATCATGAGTAAAACAACGCACTGGAAAGAAAATTGGCTGCAGCATCGCAATGTATTAATCCAACTGATTGACCGAATCGAAGATGGCCATCTGGATTTTAAACCATGGGAAGATGCAATGACGCTTCGCGAACTGGTACTTCATGTAGCTGGCTCGAGCAATATGTTCGTAAATATGGTGAAAACGGAAGCTATGACACCTCCGGATCTCCCTGAAGTACATACGATGGAAGATCTTAAGCAAGCTGTTAAGCAATTTACAGATGAAACAGCTCAAGCCTTTGACACTATCACTGATGAAGAACTGGCATTAGAAAACGAAGCGAAGATACCGGGTATGCAAGGTAAGAAGGAACTTTATCTTCAAGCTATGTATGATCATGAACTGCATCACAAAGGACAGTTGTTCATTTATGCTCGTTTAGTCGAGGCAACAGACCTTCCCTTCTTCCGCTAAGTAATAAGATAACCTTGCAGCATTTTAGCTGTAAGGTTATTTTAATTTACCTAGTATAATTTTCCTTATTTTTATCAATTTTTTACAGAAAACTGCTATACAACAGATTCTCTTCGATATATAATCTTCTAAACACATCTTAGAAAACTATAAATGAGGGATGGATATTGGCGTATGTGATCATGCGTGAAGAGAAGGATGACATTCGCTGCCTGAAAGAGACAGGCAGTACGATGTGCAAGTTATTCGATACGTTGGAGGAAGCTGAATTGATGAAAAAGCAGCTGATCTCCGAAACTGCTTCCCATATTCACTGGTTTATTGTTGAAATGTAACTGCTGAATCTAATTCAGGTAAGCAGTCGGAATCGCTTCTTCAGAACTTCCGTCTTCTTGCCTGTTTATTTTATACACAGCAGCACCTTTCCGAGAGCAAACAGCACGGCTCAGCTGTTCATTCACAAAATGCAAGGCAGCATAATCATCCATTCCATAACCTTCTTTCATACTTCCTTCACCGACAGCTTCAAAGTAACTTGGTCTGCGTTTCGCTTCTCCATCAAAATGAGGGCAAACACTGCCTGATAGAAAACCAAGTCCATTTAATGTATAGAGCGGCCCGTTCAAAGAGTCGGTGAGCCCCTCTTCAAACCAGCAATTGGCCCCTGCACTTAGTCCTGCCAAGATAACTCCCTTCTGATAAGCTTCAGCTAATAAATTATCCAGCTTCCATTCACGCCACAGTACGAGCATATTTCGGGTGCTTCCCCCTCCGACATACAGGATATCCTGCTCCATTACAAAATCACGCAAACTTAGAAACGACGGCTCGAATAAAGATAGATGTCTAGGCTTTCATGGCAGTTGATGAAAAGCCTTATAAAAACGTTGAATATAACCCTCACTATCTCCACTGGCTGTTGGAATGAAACAAACACGCGGCTCGTCTTTAGCGCTTTGAGAAAGTATATATCGATCAAGAGCCAAGTTATCCGGGTCCATTGAAAAACCGCCGCCGCCAAGAGCGATAATCTGTCTTTTCATCGTATTTTCCTCCTTATCATGCAATATACCCTGGCCAACAGCAAGGCAAGGGAAACCTCAGCTATATAGGTAGGGTACGTTTAGTTAACCCGTAGATGTATTTTCAATATAATGGGAAATAAATCATTGCGAAACTAATGGCATTAGTTTATAGTTTAACTAATATCATTAGTTTGGAGGATGATTTTATGCGTATACAAAAACAAAGCAATCTATACCAACTCACTTTTATGCCAAGACTATTCCCGGTGAACTGTTATTTAATTGAAGAAGAAGACGGACTAACATTGGTCGATGCAGCTCTAGCATCTTCAGCATCTTCTATTCTCTCGGCAGCCCGTACGATTGGTAAACCGATAACAAAAATCGTATTAACTCATGCCCATTCAGATCATATTGGCGCTTTAGACAGCTTGAAAGATGCTTTACCTGATGCAGAAGTCATGTTATCTCAGATGGAGTGGGATATACTTCAAAACGAAAAGAAAATGGAAGCTGGCCATGCCATCAAGGGCGGTTACCCAAAAAATATTAAGACTAAGCCAGATAGGTTCTTAAGCGATGGTGATCGTGTCGGGTCACTTGAAGTGATAGCAGCGCCAGGGCACACACCAGGTATGCTGGCATTGTTCGACCATCGAGATGGTGCCCTTCTTGTGGGAGACGCGTTTCAGCTTCGAGGCGGAATAGCAGTATCCGGTGATTTAAGATGGCAGTTTCCATTTCCCAGCTGGGCTACCTGGCATAAACAAATCTCCGTTCAAACTGCTAAGAAGCTAGCCGACTTAGAACCTAAAATCTTAGCTGTTGGACATGGAGATTTGCTTCATGAACCGTTGGCGCATATGCAACAAGCTATTCTGCGTGCCGAAAAAGGAGAAAGAATACATGCCTAGAATGCAGCTTACGAAAACAATGATTATCGACACCGCTCTATCCTTAGCAGAACAACAAGGATACGAAGCAGTCACAATGGCAAATATCGCCCGCTCCTTATCTATTAAGCCGCCTTCTTTGTATAATCACTTCAAAAACTTAGAAGAAATCAAGCATGAAATGGCTGAAATGGCTCAAATTCAACTGTATGACGCTTTAAAAGGAACAGAACAAACAGCACAGCCATTATTGTCACTAGCAAAGGCCTATGTCCATTTCGGTTCGTCTCATCCAGGTCTGTATGCCTCCTCCCTGCCAGGCGGAACCGGAGAAGTTGGTGAAAAGCTTGTACAGCTTATAGCTGATGGTTTAACAGCATTCTCATTAGATGAAACAGAAGAAATCCATGCTATCAGAGGATTTCGCAGCATGCTGCACGGCTTCATTGATTTAAATAAACATGCTGGATTTAAACTTGATGTTGATTTGGAGAGATCACTTGAACATATGGTTGGAATATTTGAACGAGGTATAAAATCATAAACAAAGCCACCAGATAATGATCTGGTGGCTTTTATTTTAGTAGTTCGTGTCACTTCCAAAGAAGTTCTTGAACGACTGGATATTCGTCGCACGGTTCATCTCGGCGATGGATGTTGTCAACGGAATACCTTTCGGGCAGACCTGAACACAGTTCTGAGAGTTACCGCAGCTGCCGATACCGCCTTCACCCATCAATGCTTCCAGACGTTCCCCTTTGTTCATTGCACCAGTTGGATGGGCATTGAACAAACGAACCTGGGAAATCGGTGCTGGGCCGATGAAATCTGATTTATCGTTTACGTTCGGGCATGCTTCCAAACACACGCCGCAAGTCATGCATTTGGAAAGCTCATATGCCCATTGGCGTTTCTTCTCTGGCATACGCGGACCAGGTCCTAGATCGTACGTACCATCAATCGGTACCCAAGCTTTGACTTTTTTCAGGCTGTCGAACATTTGAGAGCGGTCCACAGCCAAATCACGGATGATTGGGAACGTAGACATTGGCTCTAGACGAATTGGCTGCTCCAGTTTATCGATAAGTGCCGCACAAGACTGTCTTGGCGTACCGTTGATAACCATGGAACATGCTCCGCAAACCTCTTCCAGACAGTTCATATCCCAATAGATAGGGGTCGTTTCCTTGCCTTCCGCATTCACCGGGTTTCTCCGGATCTCCATCAAAGCAGAGATGACGTTCATATTCTCCCTGTATGGTACGTGGAAGGTTTCTTCATAAGGGGCGCTACTCGGATCATTCTGACGTGTCACAATAATTGTTATCGTCTCTTGCTTCGTTTTCGTCGCTTCCATTATGCTTTTGCCTCCTTCGCTTTCGCTTGGCTGTAGTCACGTTTTCTCGGCACGATATAGGAAGTGTCTACTTCTTCATAATAGATGTCTGGTGAGTTGGAAGATTCATCATATCTAGCCATTGTAGTCTTCAAGAATTCTTCATCGTTACGTTCTGGGAACTCTGGTTTGTAATGGGCGCCCCGGCTTTCATTCCGCATATACGCTCCAATTGTCATAACACGAGCTAAATGCAGCATGTTTTTCAGCTGGCGGGTGAACATAACACCTTGGTTGCTCCAAAGGGATGTATCATGGATGTTGATATTGTTCCAGCGCTCTTGCAGCTCCTGCAATTTGTCATCCGTTTTCAGCAATTTGCTGTTTTCACGAACTACTGTCACGTTATCCGTCATCCATTCGCCTAGCTCACGATGCAGCTTGTATGCATTTTCTTTCCCGTCCATCTTTATCATCTTATCGAAGTTTGCCTGCTCTTTTGCAAGTGCATCATCGAATAATTTGCTGGAGATGTCAGCAGCATGCTTATCCAGTCCGTCGATATATTTGATTGCATTCGGTCCGGCAACCATTCCGCCGTATATTGCGGACAGAAGGGAGTTCGCACCAAGACGGTTTGCACCATGCTGGGAGTAATCACATTCTCCAGCTGCAAAGATTCCCGGAATGTTTGTCATCTGATCATCACTGATCCAAAGACCGCCCATAGAATAATGGACTGCCGGGAAGATCTTCATTGGAACCTTACGTGGATCATCACCAGCGAATTTTTCATAAATTTCAATGATACCGCCCAGTTTGACATCCAGCTCTTTTGGATCCTTATGGGAAAGATCAAGATAAACCATGTTCTCGCCGTTGATACCAAGCTTTTGGTTAACACATACATCGAAGATTTCACGCGTTGCAATATCACGTGGTACCAAGTTTCCGTACGCTGGGTATTTCTCTTCAAGGAAGTACCAAGGCTCACCATCTTTGTACGTCCAAACACGACCGCCTTCTCCGCGAGCGGATTCACTCATGAGACGGAGCTTATCGTCACCAGGTATGGCTGTAGGATGAATCTGAATGAACTCTCCATTCGCATAAATTGCGCCTTGCTCATACAAAGCTCCAGCAGCAGAACCCGTGTTGATGATGGAGTTCGTCGATTTTCCGAAGATGATACCAGGACCGCCTGTCGCCATGATGACTGCATCTGCCCTTAACGCGCGCAATTCATGGGATTGGATATTCTGTGTCAGGATACCGCGTCCGACACCTTCCTCATCAATGATGGCATGAACGAATTCCCAGCCTTCATATTTTGTTACCAGACCTGCTGTTTCAAAGCGTCTCACCTGCTCATCAAGTGCATAAAGCAGCTGTTGACCAGTCGTTGCACCAGCATAAGCTGTCCGGTGATATTGCGTACCCCCGAAACGACGGAAATCAAGCAGTCCCTCTGGTGTCCGGTTGAACATAACTCCCATCCGGTCGAGCATATGGATTATACTTGGTGCTGCATCGCACATTCCTTTTACAGGACCTTGGTTGGCAAGGAAATCGCCACCGTAAACCGTATCATCGAAATGCTCCCAAGTGGAGTCACCCTCCCCCTTCGTATTGACCGCTCCGTTGATGCCTCCCTGTGCACAAACGGAGTGGGAGCGTTTTACCGGAACAATGGATAATAAATCTACATGAACGCCGGCTTCTGCTGCTTTGATGGTTGCCATCAAGCCTGCAAGACCCCCGCCGACAACAACTATATTTCGTTTACTCATTTCTTTAAGTCCCCTCTCTTAAAGCCGCTATCTTATACGCCCATACCGAATGCCAGCAAAGAGCGTATCCCCAAATACGTTACGCCTAGGAACACAAGCAGCGTCGCATATGTTGCAATTCGCTGGGAACGCGGAGAAACAGTGATTCCCCATGTAACCAGGAAGCTCCATAAGCCGTTCGCGAAATGGAACGTTGTGGAAATGACGCCAATCAAGTAGAACCAGAAGAAGAATGGCTGTGTCAAAATCGCTTCCATGAAATCGAAATCAATTGATTCTTGCGTGAAGATCGTGATAACGCGAGTCTGATACACATGCCATGCGATGAATATCAGTGTCACGATACCAGTGATCCGCTGCAGCAGAAACATCAGGTTTCGGAAGTATCCATATCTTCTCGTATTGTTCTTGCCTGTCAGTACGATGTACACACCGAGAATGGCATGATACAGGATCGGTATGTAGATGACGACCCATTCCAGCACGAATCGGAATGGAAGATTGTGCATGAAACCGGCAGCAGTATTGAAGCTGCCGCTTCCGTATGCAGCAAAGTGGTTAATGACCAAGTGCTGGATAAGGAAGATTCCGATTGGAAGCACTCCTAACAACGAATGAAGCCTGCGGTAGAAAAACTCTCGATTCTCGTTCATACGTACCCCCTCAGTAGCTCTCTGAATTAACAGAATGATTGCGTTTTCATATTCGATTAAAAATAAAACCGATTGAAAACTGAATCCGTTCTTAACAATATTATTGTATAACTATCAAATTTAGGCGTCAAGAAAACGCTTTAAAAAATTTACTAATCTCTTTTTTTATTTTATATAAATCAATCGATTAACGATGAATTTTGTCAGTTTCATAAACATTGTCAATTCAGCCAAAAGACATTGGCAGTTTACCTAGTTTTCATGGTAAAGTGAGTAAAGATACTTTGTAATTGCAACCAGGCGGGAAAGGAAGACATGCATGCAAAAGAAAATGCAAGAATTCGACAAGGATTATATGGAACAGCTCATCACTCATGGTGCCGGTCACGATATATTGCGTTTTGTCAGTTTACCAGACTTATTAGGTGAGGACGCTTCCTCCATCCTTTATGTGATGGGAAAAAAACTGGCACGAAAAGTAAACCCGACATCCATGGAACAAGTTGAGGACTTCTTCATCCAGATGGGCTGGGGGAACTTGAGCCTTATCAAACAGAAACGACAAGAAATGACATTCGAACTCTCTGGAGCACCAGTCTTACATAGATGGAAGGTCGGAGTCGGAAAAGAATACCGAATGGAAGCAGGCTTCCTCGCTGCAAGCATCGAGCAGATCAAGGAACTTGCCTGTGAATGTGTAGACGAAAATGTACCTAAAAAAGAACATGTTCAATTCAATGTGTACTTTGCTAAGGAAGATTGATGGATACAACATATAATGGAGAATGACGTGTGTTTCTTGCACGTCATTTTTAATGCTTTTCTCGCTTTATACAGGCTGTTTAGAACTATCTATTCAAGTACTTCCTTCCAGCTGTCCATTGATAATAAAAGAACAATACATAAAATCTAGCACGCTCGTATTCTATAAATTCACGATGAAACACAGGATATTCTTTTAATAAGATGTCGTTCTGGTTACCCCACTCCGGATGACGTAAAAAGAAGTTCAAGCTGCACCAATAGATTAGTCCCCTTTCAGGAAGATTACCTCTTCCCAGATGATATACAGCTCCTGCAATTTCCATCCAATGCGTATTCCAGTCTGCTAAATCCAACTCCTCCATCATTGTGTTATGTGCTATCATTCGCTGCAATTCCGTATTAGGAAACGGCTTCATTAAACGAAGTGCTAAAAGTTCATCTACCGTTTTTGTCCATCTTTCCCGAACAACAGTCCGTACAAGCTGTCGATGATATGACGTGGTCATGGTAATATATTTATCATCCTTCATATATCTCCTCATTTCATTTGGTCTAACATTATTGTTACATTTAAACAATAAATTTATTAACTATGTACTTATTTATCTGGAAATAACTTTAAACATACATGTCATATTAGGTGCATAATCTTTAAAATCATACCTTTTATGACATGCTTCATTTCGTTTTGAAGCAAATAATCCTATAAAGGCTTTGTCCTGGGCATTCTCTTGGAGGATTTTTTGGACTTGTGTTCAGCAGGGGATTGGTAATTAATGTTAAATTGAGTATAGCATAGATCACAAAGTATCAAACAATAATTGCTCACAACAAAACCAGGCCTATCTTAGGCCTGGTTTTCATCTTGCTATTCTTCTGCAACTTCCTCAGGATTATTCAAATGGTTCAAAATAACTTGAGCGGTCGGTGCCGGAATTCCTAGCTTAGTAATTTCTTCTACGCTTGCTTCTTGAATTGCTGTCACTGATTTAAAGTGACGCATGAGCAGTCTTCTGCGCTTCTCGCCGACTCCTGGAATATCGTCCAGCTTCGATTTGATCGCACTCTTCCCGCGCAGCTGGCGATGGAAGCTGATGGCGAAACGGTGCACTTCATCCTGGATACGCTGCACCAAATAGAAATCTTGGGCGTTCCGTTCGAAATCTACAACGACTGGCGGTGTTCCGTACAGCAATTCACTTGTCCTGTGCTTGTCATCCTTAGCAAGGCCGCAAACTGGTATATCAAGTCCAAGTTCGTCCTCCAGCACTTCGATTGCTGCGCTCATTTGTCCTTTTCCGCCGTCAATGACAATCAGGTCAGGCAAAGGCAAATTATCCTGCAGCACCCGCTTATATCGCCTGCGAATGACTTCTCGCATCGTATCGTAATCATCAGGACCTTTTACATCACGTATCTTGTACTTGCGATATTCCTTCTTATCCGGACGGCCATCGGTAAAGACGATCATTGCAGATACCGGATCGCTTCCTTGGATATTGGAGTTATCGAATGCTTCGATACGGTGCGGTGTCGCTATATTGAGCTTCTCTCCGAGAGATTCAACCGCCTTGATTGTCCGGTCCTCATCACGCTCGATAAGTGAGAATTTCTCCTTGATGGCGATTTTCGCATTCTTTCCTGCAAGCTCGACAAGCTCTTTCTTTCGGCCGCGATATGGAATGGCTACATCCGTTTCCAAAAGCTGCTGCAATCCCTCAACGTTTGTACCGATCGGGACGAGCACTTGCTTTGGCAGCAAATGGTTTTGGTGCAGATAGAAACGCCCGACAAAAGTAAGGAATGTTTCCTCGGGTTCATCGAAGAACGGGAACATACTTACATCGCGTTCGATCAGCTTGCCTTGGCGGATGAAGAATACTTGCACACACATCCAGCCTTTGTCGTATGCGAAGCCGAAAACATCGCGGTCTGTCTGATCCGTCAATGTCATCTTCTGCTGCTCCATGACAGATTCAATATGCTGGATTTGGTCGCGCAGCTCTTTCGCACGCTCGAAATCGAGCTCTTCAGCTGCTTCCTGCATCTTCTGCTGTAAATCCTTCTTGATCTGATGGTGTCCCCCGTTTAAGAATGTCGTGATATTCTGTACGATATTACGGTTCGTCTCCTGCGAGACAGGATAAACACAAGGACCAAGACATTGGTGCATGTGGTAATACAAGCAGACGCGGTCCGGCATCGTATTACATTTGCGCAGCGGGTATAGTCTGTCCAGCAGCTTCTTTGTCTCCCGTGCAGCGATTACGTTCGGATATGGTCCGAAGTACTTGCCTTTATCTTTTTTCACTTTTCGTGTCACCAGCAAACGCGGCTGTTCTTCTGCTGTGATTTTCAAATATGGATATGTTTTATCATCCTTCAGGAGGATGTTATATTTAGGGTCATATTTCTTGATTAGGTTCATTTCAAGAATGAGTGCTTCAATTTCGGAGGAGGTAACAATATATTCGAAATCCACAATTTCCGCGACGAGTCGCTGTGTCTTGCGGTCGTGCGCACCGGTGAAATAGGATCTGACCCGGTTGCGGAGGAGCTTGGACTTTCCGACATAAATGACCGTCCCATTTTTATCCTTCATCAAATAACAGCCAGGCTGCGGCGGCAGAACAGCGAGTTTATCCGTTATCGTCTTGTTCATTCGCTTTCCCCTTTTTCTAGTGCTTTACATAAAGGAACCCTTGCTACAAGGTTGTAACAAGGGATCTCATGTCTATTGCTTACGCGTGTTTGTTAACAAGCTCAACAAGAGCTTCTTTTGGCTGGTAACCAATTACTTGATCCACAACTTCGCCATCTTTGAAAAGAAGCAATGTCGGGATGCTCATTACGCCGAATTTACCAGCAGTAGCTTGGTTTTCATCTACGTCAAGTTTCACGATTTTAACTTTATCGCTCATTTCTCCGTCGATTTCTTCCAATACAGGTGCGATCATTTTACAAGGTCCGCACCAAGTTGCCCAAAAGTCAGCAAGGACAAGTCCTTGGCTTGTTTCTGTATTAAAGTTTGAATCAGTTGCATTTACAATTGCCATATTACATTCCTCCTAAATAAAAGCTTTCATCGAGTATAGCACTGCTGAAGTCCGTAACGCTACTAGTTTGCTTAGAAGCGTTCATTCCTAAACATCGCACTAAATACTTGCTCCTATAACATAAGATAATCCCACTGAAATAACAAGCGAAATAAATCCGACCGCACGGTTATCATTAGCGATTTCCGTGTCGATTTTGTACGTCGGCGTCAGGAATTCGAAAATAAAATAGCCTATCAGCAGCATAACAAAACCAATGGAACTCCACATGATGCTCTGGAGGATACCATCATTATGTTCATAGGAGAAGCGAAGCACGTTCGCTATACCGAACATCTTACCGCCTGTTGCCATTGCAACAGATAAATTACCCCGGCGGATTTCTTCCCAGTTCTTATAGGAAGTCACCAGCTCAAAAATAGCCATAAACACGATGATGCTCAGTACTGCTACGCTATAGCGCGCAGCTGTCAGGACGATCGTATTTTCCCAAAATGACTCCATAACCCCGTACTCCCCGCTGTTTACTGAAATTCAAGCACGGTTACACCGGTTCCGCCTTCATTCATGCCCCCAGAACGATAATTCTTCACTGCTCGGTGGCGTTTGGCAAATTCCTGCACACCTGTACGCAGGGCACCCGTTCCTTTACCATGGATGATCGATACATGAGGATATCCAGCTAGAAGCGCATCATCCACATACTTCTCGACGCGGCGCAGTGCATCCTCGTAGCGTTCCCCTCGCAAATCCAGTTCTGTGCTCACATGATAGGCGGAGCCTTTTACTGTTGCAACCGGCTTTTCTTTTAATACGTCCTGTCTCTTTACGAATTCGATGTCTTTTCGTTTCGCTTTTATTTTCATAATTCCAATTTGGAGCAAATATTCTTTGTCACTTACCTTCTCGACAACTGTTCCTTTTTGACCCAATGTCAAAAGAAGGACTTCATCCCCAGGCATAAGCTGCTTGTTTTCCTTCGTTTGCGGTGCTGCTTTTGTGCCCTTTTTCGCAAGCTCCGGTGAAGCGCCTTCCAGTCGTTTGCGGGCTTCGATGATTTCATGCTCTTTTACACTGGCTTGATTTTTCATTGTGCGAAGAGAAGCAACAATCTCTTCAGCTTCTTCCCTAGCCTGCTCGACAGCCTTAGCAGCCTTTTCTTCAGCCTTTTGGTACAAGCGTTCACGCTTGGCATCGAATTCCTGCCACTGCTTCTCCAACTCACGCTTCAGCGTTTCTGCTTCTTCAAGCTGTGCTCGAGCTGTTTCATAATCGTGCTCCGCTTCTCTGCGGGATGTTTCCAGTGAAGCGATCATGTTTTCTACGCTCTTCGAATCGGTACCGATCAATTCCTTGGCACTATCAATGATGGATTCCTTCAAGCCAAGTCGTCTGGAAATCTCGAATGCATTACTGCGGCCAGGAACACCGATCAGCAAGCGATATGTCGGTCTTAGTGTTTCCACATCGAACTCCACGCTCGCATTCACCACGCGGTCGCGGTTGTAGCCGTATGCCTTGAGCTCAGGATAATGTGTCGTCGCAACAACAGAAGCGCCGCGTTTGATCGTCTCATCAAGTATGCTCATCGCCAGTGCCGCACCTTCCTGCGGATCCGTACCGGCACCGAGCTCATCAAATAGTACAAGTGACTGATGATCGACTTGCTTCAGGATATCAACGATATTGACCATATGAGAGCTGAACGTACTCAAGCTCTGTTCAATGGATTGTTCATCACCGATATCTGCGAACACTTCCGTGAAGACTGCCATTTCACCGCCATCAAGCGCTGGCACCTGAAGACCTGATTGGGCCATCAGTGTAAATAACCCAATCGTTTTGATCGTAACGGTCTTACCACCAGTATTCGGACCAGTGATGACAATGGTAGAGTAATCTTCTCCAAGATCGATATCATTTGCCACTACCTGCTCTGGATCAATCAGCGGATGTCTAGCCTGCTTTAAATGAATGATACCTTTGTCATTCATTTTAGGCATAGAGCATCGCATAACTGCACCTAGCTTGGCACGTGCTGCAATGAAATCGATTTGACCAAGGATTTCGATATTCGCCAGCAAAATTGCTTCATCCTCGGCAACTCGCATACTAATTTCCTTGAGGATCCGTTCAATTTCCGCCTTTTCCTGTGCCCTTGCTTCTTGCAGCTGGTTGTTCAAATCCACTACCGCTTGTGGTTCCATGAATAAAGTCTGCCCAGAGGAAGACTGGTCATGGACGATACCGCCGATTGCCCCGCGGTATTCTTGTTTGACAGGCAGCACATAGCGGTCATTCCGGATTGTGATGATGGAATCTGACAGCATCTTGCTTTTCGATCTAGTATACGATTCAAGCTTTTCCCGCACTCGGCTTTCGTTCGTACGGATGCGGGAACGGATACCGCGGAGTCGTTCGGAGGCGCCATCCATTACTCGACCATGATCATCGATTGCACTCTTGATATGACGTTCCAAATCACTCAATGAAACAAGCTGATCAACAAGACTGCGAATGATCGGTATCTCCGGTTCTTCCAGCTCTTCGATGAAATGTTTCAAGTTCTTACCGCCATAAATCGTACTGGCAATATCAAGGCATTCGTTCGCATTTAAAATACCGCCGATCACAGCACGCTTGACGCTTGCATGGATATCATAAATGCCGCCAAGCGGTATACCGCCGCGAAGCCGGATGACAGAAGCTGCTTCATCCGTTTCAGCCTGTAGCTGTTCTACTTCTGCAAGCTCCGTCGCCGGCTCTATTTTCATGACTCTTTTTTTGCCAAGTGACGATGCTGCTTGTTCACTTAGCTTCTGTATGATTTTATCGAATTCCAGTACACGGAATATTCGTTTATTCATGTTTTCCCCCCACTTTTTACGCTGTTAGCTGCGCTTAAAAAGCTCCATCAATTGCTGCTTGGACCAGGTGTTGATGACCGTCTCTGGTTTGAGCCAGCCTTTACGAGCCATCGCCACACCGACTTCCATGAATGATAATGTTGCATAACTATGCGCATCGGTATTAACAGCAATCTTTACGCCAAGCTCTTGGGCTTTTTTCAAATATGTCCATGATAAATCCAGCCGGTTAGGGTTGGCGTTCAGCTCGATGACCGTACCTGTCTCCGCAGCCTTTTCGATGAGCCAGTCCGGATCTGCTGCATAGCCGGCTCTTCTTCCGATCAGACGGCCGGTTGGGTGAGCGATGACATTCACATTCGGATGCTCAAGCGCTGCTGTCAGACGTTCTTTGATTTGATCGGCTGATTGCGAGAAGCTGGAGTGAATTGCACCAATGACATAATCCATCTCTTGCAGGAAGTCATCGTCAAAATCCAAACGAGCATCTGGCAGAATATCCATTTCAACGCCAGCAAATATGTGAAAGTCAGGATACAACGCATTGATGCGCTCTATTTCTTCCCTTTGTTTGCGCAGCCGTTTCTCATCCAGACCATTAGCCACTTTAAGATACTTCGAGTGATCCGTTATTGCTATATAAGAGTAACCAAGCTCCATCGCCTGCTTAGCCATTTGCTCTATCGATTGGGCACCATCACTCCAAGTTGAGTGCATATGCAAATCTCCCTGGATATCTGATAGCTGAACAAGCGGTATTTCTTGTTTGAAGCTATCCAGTTCGCCTTGTGCTTCCCTTACTTCAGGAGGAATAAAGGACAAACCGAAGTGACCGAAAAATTCCTTTTCAGATTGGAAGGTAGTTAATTCCCCTGTTTCTACATTCTCAACACCGTATTCACTGATGCGCTCCCCACGTTTTTTCGCCAGCTGACGCAGCGCTACATTATGGTCGGCAGAGCCCGTGAAATGGTGAAGCGTCGTTGCAAAGGCTGCTGGTTCGATCATCCGGAAGTCTACATTGATGTCGTAGCCTTCTTCCAAGGTAACGGATACTTTCGTGTCACCTTTGGCGATGACTTCTTTCAAGTTGTCTATCGTAAGCAGCTGCTCTTGAACAGTTTTTGGATCGTTGGTTGCAATGATGAAATCCAAATCCTTCACTGTTTCCTGCATCCGCCGCAGGCTGCCTGCACGGGCAAACTGTTCGATTCCTTCTAATGATTCGAGGAAGGACTCGATTCGTTCCGCTAGCGGCAGCATCATTGCAATTGGAATACGTTCTGGTCTGGATCCGACATTTGCAAGGCCATCGAGTATCTTTTCAGCAGATTTCTTGCCGAACCCGCTTAACGATGCGACTTTACCCGATTCCACAGCTTCTTTCAAGCTAGCCGCATCGATAACGCCAAGCTCCTGATACAGCTTAGCCAGCTTTTTGCCTCCAAGACCCGGCAGATCAAGGAGCGGCACCAGCCCTTCTGGAACTTCCTCCTGCAGCTGACGTAATGTATCAGACTGTTCGTCTTTGATATATTCCTCTATAACCGCCGCCGTACCCTTTCCGATTCCGTTCAGCGACGTGAAATCCTCAATTTCATCTATGGATTGGTCATTTGCTTCCAATGCCGCTGCAGCTTTCCGGTAAGCGGACACCTTGAATGTATTTTCCCCTTTTAGCTCAAGATAAATTGCAATTGTCTCAAGCAGTTTGACTACGTCCTTTTTATTGATAGCCATACCTCTCATCCTTTCAAAACAAGGTAGAAAACCCTTGCGCACGATGCCGCAAGGGTTAAGCATTTCATCCCATCAATTCAGTGGGTAATTTATTTGCAACATGATTCAGCCATAGATCCTTGATCTCACCAGAAATATATGGTGTATGTTCCACGATCCATGCTGCGAGTATTGACCTGTCCAGCGCTTCCTGCACTGATGTGATCGGCAGCAATACCGATAGATACAATATCACGAATACGAGCAGATAGATTTCAACGAAGCCGAGAACGCCGCCGAGTAGCTTATTCACAGAGCGCAAAATCGGCAAGTCTGCAATGAAATCCAGCATGGATCCGATGATATGCAGGATGATTTTCGTCGCAAAGAACAAAATTGCGAACGCAATTGCATTGTAAAATACCTGATCGAGCGGTACTGCTCCGAATATATCGGACCAAGCGCTATCGGAAGATATATCCGGATACGGAATCCAAAGTTCGAGCTTTGGTGCGAGCTGATCATAATATATAGCTGCAACTATGAATGATACGACAAAGCTTGCTAAATGGAACAGCTGCATGATGAAGCCACGCTTTAAGCCGACGAGTACGCCGAACAGGAGCATGGCGATGATAAGTAAATCAATCATTATCCTTTCTAGCCTCTTTCCTTGTAATAGAGCCTAGCAATTGTGCATACTCTTCTTTCAGTTTTAAATAATCGTTAGTTGTATTCACAGCCGTCAGGACGGCCAATTTCGCGGTATCAAGATTCGGATTTGCTTGATGGATCTCCGACATCTTCTGATCGACAAGGCTTGCCACCATCCGCATGCGATGAGCTGGCTCTTGTCCGACGATTGTATAGGACCGGTTATGTATCTCAACCGTAACACGTGTTTTATCAGATTGGGACACGTTATCTCCCCTCACTTCTCTTATAATACTAGTCTTTATAGTAACATGAAGGTGTCGATTTAGGAAACTATTCTGTATAGACAAACGGCGTGCTATACTAATTGTCAGATTGGAGAGATGAACGTGGGACAAATTGTTTTACAATTGCCGCTGGACACAATCCAGCAGATGAAAGCAACTTACAGCCGTAATGAGAAACCAGCACCTCCAGGAGCCATCTTTTCGGCGAAGACACCTAGCTGTGCCATTACCGCTTACAAATCCGGAAAAGTACTCTTCCAGGGTAAAGCACCAGAAGCGGAGGCCGACAAATGGGGAAGTGCACCAGCTGGTCCGAAAAAACCAGTCCCGAAATCAGGTGTCAAAGATCTCAAACATCCTGCTCCAAAAGGAACCGCAGGCCCGAAACCAAGTGTCAATGATCACAGATACGCCCCTGCCCCGGCCTTATTCGCTTCTTCCCATATCGGTTCAGATGAAGCAGGCACGGGTGACTTCTTCGGGCCGATTACGGTTGCGAGTGTGTATGTAGACCAAAGTCAATTCGCCCTACTGAAAGAGCTCGGCGTCAAAGACTCCAAGCTTTTAAAGGATGATGCAATCCAGCGAATCGCCAAGGATCTGATGCATGTTGACCTTCCTTATTCCCTGCTCGTCATGCGCAATGAAAGATACAATCAACTCCAGCAGCGCGGCTGGTCCCAAGGGAAGATGAAAACGATGCTGCATCATCACGCCATACAGAAACTGCTGGCCAAAATTGCCCCGACCAAGCCAGAGGGAATCTTGATTGACCAATTCCAGCTGCCATCAACTTATATCAAACACCTTGCTACAGAAGGGGAGAGGCTTCAGCAGAACGTGAGCTTTATGACAAAGGCAGAAAGCCATTCACTTGCCGTTGCTGCTGCATCAATTATTTCCCGAGCTAGCTTTGTTAGGGAAATGGATAAACTGTCCAAACAGGCAGGCTTCACGATTCCAAAAGGAGCCAGCGCTGCTGTCGATCAAGCCGCAGGACGCCTTATCCGTACACACGGCCGACAGGCATTGCCTGTGTTTACGAAAATGCATTTTGCTAATAGTGCAAAAGCAGAAAAGTATATCTAACGGCCGTATCCGCGGCGGCTGTTTGATTTCCTTGTCCGAACAAGCCTGCCCGCAGGCTGTTTTCGGATCCATTTGATATATTTGGAAAGTTTCTCATCCGCTCGCAAGTCTTCGATACTAGGCAGCCTTGCAGCAAGCTCCTCATTTGTATATAAAGCATGGATTTGCTTATGGCATGGAATACATATCATGGCTGTATCCAGAAATGTGCCTCCCATTTCCTTCGGGATCAGATGATGCTCTGTCAAGGTGACCTCGTCCCTGCCGCAGAGCGCACATCTGCCTGTTTGCTGTTTCGCCATCTCTATCCCCTCGCTTACTACCAGTATAGACAGGAATTATGCCTTTTAACGTTATAATTCCCGATAATAGTGAAGCGACACTTGCGTTTCCCCCATGATTTATTCACCCAATGAAAAAAGGATAGCTAGAATCTCACGATTCTGCTATCCCTTTAACTTAGCTTCTCAATTCTGCTTCGTGCTTCTCTTTCACAGCTTCAATGATGCTGTTATAAGATGCTTCTACTTCTTCATCTGTCAGCGTGCGTGTCGGATCCTGGTAAAGCACCGTGTAGGCAATTGACTTCTTGCCTGCTTCCATGTGCTCGCCTTGATACACATCGAAGATCTGCACTTGCTGAACAAGCTCTCCGCCTGCTTCCTGGATTGTGCGCTGGATGTCGCCTGCATGTGCTGCTTCATCCACAACTAGTGCGATATCCCTTGTAACGGAAGGATGACGCGGAATCGTGCGGAAGCTTGGTACTTCTTCATACTGATCCATCAAATAAGCGATGTCCAAATCGAACACATATGTTTCCTTAAGATCAAAAGCTTTTTGAACTGTCGGGTGCAGCTGGCCGACTACGCCGACAACTTTGCCGTTAAGGGAAACTTTTGCCGTACGTCCTGGATGGTAGCCAACAACCTCTGATTGCTGGAATACAGGTTCAAGATCAAGCTGTGTAAAGATTCCTTCCACGATTCCTTTCGCTACATAAAAATCGACAGGTTTCTTCTCCTGCTGCCACGGCTGTTCCATCCAAGTACCAGTTAAAGCACCAGCAAGACGAGCTGTTTCGTTCGGCTGCTCGGTAATCTGTTCTTCTTTGGACAGGAATACACGGCCAAATTCGAAGTAGCCTAGGTTCTCTTGCTTACGAGCCACGTTATAGGAAAGTGTATCAACAAGCTCTGGAATAATGCTAAGGCGCAAATGACTGTGATCTTCACTCATCGGCATTTTCAATTTAACAGGGTACACTGTCTGTTCCAATACATCAGGACTTACAAGCATTTCTGTGCGCGCTTTGCTTGTAAGCGAGTATGTGATGGTTTCCATCAGTCCGGCACCTTGCAAGTACTGCTTCAGCTGACGTTTCAAATATTGTTTTGTCGTCAGCTTACCTGCGAAGGCTTCACCTTCTGGCAATGTATAAGGAATATTATCATAACCGTAAATACGAGCGATTTCCTCCAGCATATCCTCGAACAAGCTGATGTCCCCGCGTCTTGTTGGTACAGACACAGTGAACTGACTGTTGTCTTGTTCAAAACCGAACTGCAATCTTGTCAGGATGGACGCGATTTCTTCATTAGAAATTGTTGTGCCTAGGCGATTATTCACACTTGCTGTATCGATCTTGACTTGCTTCTCTTCACGATCCAGCTCGTCGAATGCCACAATACCCTGTGCAATCTTGCCGCCAGCATACTCAGCAAGAAGACGAGCTGCATATGCACCTGCTCGTTCCACACGATTTGGGTCGATGCCTTTTTCATAGCGTGCACTCGCTTCACTGCGCAAGTTATGATGCTTGCTGGAGCGGCGGATAGCACGTGCATCGAAATATGCCGCCTCAAGCAATACCGTTTTCGTATCTACGGAAACCTCGGAGTTTGCGCCACCCATCACACCAGCGAGCGCGATTGGCTCAGCACCGTTTGTAATGACAATTTCATCACCCTTTAAAGTGCGCTCCTGATCATCTAGTGTTTGGATTGTTTCGCCCTCTTTTGCAGTTCGAACTACGATTTCCTTTGTTGCCACTTTGTCATAATCAAACGCGTGTAGCGGCTGTCCGTAAACGAGCAGTACATAGTTCGTAATATCTACAACATTATTGATTGGACGAATGCCTGCTGCTATTAAGTAATTGCGCATCCAAAGCGGTGAAGGAGCAATTGTAACGTCTTCAATGACGAACGCGCCGTAATATGGGTTAAGCTCGCCATCTTCCACTTTCACTGATACAAGGTCAGCTGCCTTGCTGCCGCTTGTCGGATACGTCTCTTCCGGCTGCTTGACTTCCTTATCAAGGATAGCTGCCACTTCATAAGCAACGCCCAGCATGCTCATTGCATCAGCACGGTTTGGAGTCAATCCAAGCTCCAAGATGACATCATCCAAGTTAAGCAGTTCTGCTACTGGCGTACCAACTTCCGTTTCTTCCGGGAAAACAAAGATTCCTTCTGCGAATTCCTTCGGTACGAATTTCTCATCGATTCCAAGCTCCTGCAGTGAGCAGACCATACCGTTCGATTCCACTCCGCGAAGCTTGGCTTTTTTGATTTTTACGCCGCCTGGAAGACGTGCTCCTGGCAATGCTGCAGCAATCTTTTGTCCTTGAGCGACATTCGGAGCACCGCAGATGATCTGGTATGTCTCTGTGCCAACATTGATTTGGCAAAGATTCAGTTTGTCAGCATTAGGATGCTGTTCACAGCTCTCCACGTATCCCACAACAACATTCGTGCTTTCTGGTGCCACGCGTTCAATACTTTCTACTTCAATTCCGGAGCGCGTGATTCTTTCAGCCAGCTCCTCCGGGGTAATATTATCTATGTCTACATATTGCTTCAGCCAATTCAAAGATACATACATCGTTTTTGCCTCCCGTTATGCCTTATGGTATTGCGATAGGAATCGTACATCATTTGTATAGAAGTGACGGATATCATCAACACCGTACCTAAGCATTGCAATCCGCTCAACACCCATACCGAATGCGAAGCCTGAATATTCTTCCGGATCATAGCCGCTCATGCGCAGTACATTGGAATGCACCATACCAGCACCTAGGATTTCGATCCAGCCAGTATGCTTACACACGTTACAGCCTTTACCGTCACAAACCTTACATGTTACATCGACCTCAACAGAGGGCTCTGTGAACGGGAAGAAGCTTGGACGCAATCGGATTTCGCGGTCGGCTCCGAACAATTTACGGGAGAATTCCAGCAGAACACCTTTCAAGTCACTCATGCGTACATTTTTGTCGACTAGCAGTCCTTCGATTTGGGTGAACTGATGGGAATGCGTTGCATCATCTGTATCACGTCGGTACACAATACCTGGGCAAATCATTTTGATTGCTTTGTTGCCGTCGTATTCACGCATCGTACGCGCTTGAACCGGAGAAGTCTGCGTGCGTAAAAGCAAGTTATCTGTAACATAGAAGCTGTCCTGCATATCCCGTGCAGGGTGGTCCTGCGGCAGGTTCAATGCTTCAAAGTTGAAATAATCCGTTTCCACTTCCGGACCTTCTTTTATCTCAAATCCCATCCCGAGGAAAAGATCTTCCACTTCTTCAATGATGCTAGTCAAAAGATGAGGCCCGCCTGTTTTGACAGGTCGTCCTGGCAATGTGACATCGATTGCCTCTTTTTGAAGCTGTTCATTCAGTGCTGCTTCTTCCAGCAGATTCTTTTTATTATCTAACGCAGTCGCAATTGCCTCACGGACTTTGTTTGCCAATTCACCAATAACCGGACGTTCTTCAGGAGAAAGTTTTCCCATTCCGCGAAGTACTTCTGTAATCGGACCTTTTTTCCCTAAATAAGCGACACGTACATCCTGCAAGCTCTGCAGGTTGTCTGCTTGCTGTACTTTCTCGATGGCTTCTGCTTGTAATGCTACGAGCTTTTCTCTCATGCTTTTGCCTCCTATGATTTTTGAGCATAAAAAAAGCCCCTCCCTCCGAAAAGGGACGAGCTTTCATTCGCGGTACCACCCTTGTTGGTATACATGTATACCCAACTTGAAGCTTGATAACGGATTTAGCAATCCGGATACACCTTTACTTGTCATCGACAAGGTCCCGGTGCCTGCTCCAGAGTGAAGGTTCATCCGCTGCCGCAACCGGCATGCTCTCAGTCTTAGGCATGCCTTCCTGTTGTTGCGATCCGCAGGGATTACTGACTCTTTCCACGCATCTCAATATTAATCTTGTTTCATTATAGAAAATACCGGAACTTCTTGCAACCCGCTTTTACCTATTTACCGTGTGATATAGCAAAATACCCGCAGCAATACTCACATTCAGTGATTCTGCTTTACCGAAAATGGGGATCTTTACAGCCATATCGCTCTGGGCGATCAGCCGTTTGTCGATTCCTGCCCCTTCATTACCGACGAGTAATGCCGTTTTTTTCGGTGCAGTCAAATCTCTGTAATCGACAGCACCTTCTAATGCTGCTGCCCACACGGTATACCCGCTTTCCTGCAGTTCCGGCAATAGAAGTGCCAAATCGGCAGTTAGTACCGGTAAATGGAAGATAGAGCCTTGCGTAGCACGGATAACCTTGTCATTATACCGATCAGCCGAACCCTCTCCCAAGTAAACAGCATCATACCCGGCTGCATCTGCCGTACGAATGATGGTACCTAAATTACCGGGATCCTGGACAGCATCCAATAGAAGGATACGATTGTGCCGTTTCAGTTTCTTATCCTGCATCTGTACCACTGCTGCAATCCCTTGCGGTGTTTCCGTCTCCGTAATGGCTTTGAAAACATGGTCCGATACACGCACTGGCTCCAATTCCGATGCCCATTCCGGCTGTTCCGTTTCCTCACGCAATATAAGCTGGTCAATCGTCCAGCCAGCTTTGATTGCTTCTTCTGTAAGATGGAATCCCTCTACCAGGAATGTATTCGATTTTGTCCGTTCTTTCTTCCTTTTTAATTTCTGCCACTGTTTCACCTGGGCATTTTGAGTTGATGTAATCAACGCACGTTCACTTCCTCTTTCTTGACATATCCTCTATCATACATAGTTTTACGAACAGAGGTCAAACTATAAAAAAGTTTAGGAGGTGCTCATGCATGGATTTAGATATCCGACGTGCTATCTTGGCCAATATCAAGGACAACAATGAGGAACAGCTGCAAGCGACGATCACAGATTCCATCGATGGAAGAGAAGTTCTTCTGCCTGGATTAGGAGTTTTATTCGAATTGATCTGGAAAAACGCAGGCGATCAGGAGAAGCAGGAAATGGTTGATGCACTAGCTAAGGGCGTCCAAACACAAGGATAAAACTCTGCTGAAATAGGTCTTGTACCCCTGGTTCTTTTGAGCTACAATTGGACTAACAATATGTGACAGGAGATATGTTTTTTGGATACATCTTATCTGCTTTCCACACTTAGTCCGACGATGCTCGCATCTTATCAGCAACGGGTAGCCTTTTCGCCGACATCAAGTTCCAGTCATTCTTTCAGCGAGCTGCTTATGCAGACAATGAATACCGGTTCTTCGGTTAGACTGAATCCTTATGTAACGCTCAGTTCCATGACTCAAACGCAAAACGTACCCTCTGTTCAATCTGTTACAGATAGTACTGCCAAGAGTTCTGGTAACGAGACGATTGATGGTATCATCTCTGATGCTGCTTCCAGATACGGAGTCGATGAGAAACTCATCCGCTCTGTCATTCAGATGGAGTCAAACTTCGATCCATTGGCTGAAAGCGGCGTAGGTGCACAAGGTCTTATGCAGCTTATGCCAGCTACAGCAGCTGGACTCGGGGTGACCAACAGCTTCGATCCGGAGCAGAACGTGATGGCAGGCACAAAATATTTAAAACAGATGCTGGACCGCTATGACGGCAACACCAGCCTAGCTTTGGCAGCGTATAACGCCGGCCCGGGAAATGTCGATAAATATAATGGCATCCCGCCATTCAATGAAACGACGAATTATGTCCGAAAGATAATGGGCAGCTACCTAGCATAAAAAACCAGCTTCCGCTTGGAAGCTGGTTTTTTATTTAGCTATAAGTGATTTTCTCGACTGTTTCTTTGTCCAATTTCTGGATGACTGCAGTCAGAAGTTTCACGGTATTATCATAATCATCTTCATGCAGCATTGCCGCATGTGTATGGATATAGCGCGTCGGAATACCGATTGTCAATGCAGGGACACCATTGCCAGTCAGATGAATACTGCCCGCATCCGTTGCTCCGCCTTTGATTGTGTCAAACTGATAAGGAATCTTCAGCTCTTCTGCTGTTTCGATTACAAGATCACGCAGACCTATATGGGCAATGTGTGCAGCGTCATATAAAACGATCTGCGGTCCAGCTCCTAGCTTGCCTGTTGCTTCTCTGTCGCTGATGCCTGGTGTGTCACCTGCAATACCTGTATCGACTGCAAAAGCAATATCCGGTCCGATTTTATTGGCAGAAGTAGTAGCACCTCGTCTTCTTACTTCTTCTTGAACAGTACCGACACCATAGACAGTCGCTTCCTTGTCGGTATCATGCAAATTCTTCAAAATATCAATGGCTACTGCACATCCTATGCGATTATCCCAAGCTTTGGCTAGAAGCAGTTTTTCATTCTTCATCTTCGTAAACTCGAAATAAGGCACAACCGAATCACCAGGACGAACGCCGAATTCTTCTGCTTCTTCCTTACTGCTTGCACCGATATCAATGAACATTTCCTCTATAGAAGCCGGTTTTTTCCGTTTTTCAAGTGAAAGCAGATGCGGGGGCTTGGAACCGATGATGCCGACAAGCTCACCCTTTCTCGTATGAACAGTTACACGCTGTGCCAGCATGACTTGACTCCACCAGCCGCCGAGCGTCTGGAAGTACAGATAACCATTTGCATCAATACGTGTCACCATAAAGCCGATTTCATCAAGATGACCGGCAACCATCACTTTCGGACCATCTGCCTTACTGCCTTTTTGCATGGCAATCAAACTGCCGAGATTATCTGTTGTTACCTCATCGGCAAATGGGGATATATACTCGCGCATTACCTTGCGGATACCTGCCTCATCTCCGGAAACACCTGGTGCATCAGTCAAACCTTTCAGCATATTCAATTTGTCATTCATTAGGTAGTCCTCCTCCGTTTAATAGCCTTCGTCCTGTCTCGTATGATTCACTTCGTTTTTTTGCTGGTAAGCCTCCAGTATCGAGGCTTCCGTGAATCCTAGCTGCCGGCCTAGCTCCAGGAAGCTTTGGAAAAGCTTTTCATACATTCCCTGTACTGGTTCGCTGTAAAAGGCACCGATGCTACGGTACAATTCCAAAAATGCATCGGTTTGATCCATTTCGGTGGCAGCTAACGGCCCAGAGGTATATGTAAGGCCTTTATCAAGTCCGAGTGACAAAATGAAATGCAGACCATCCACATATTCCTCTAAAATGACACTTTGCTCGCTTGGACCTTTTCTGCTCCAAAATTTGAAGCAGCGGGTTTCATTGGCCAATTCCCCGATTTCAACCTGAAGCGCTAATATTTTCTTGCGGAAAAGATCGTCACGATCAGTTGATTCCAGCTTGTCTTCGATGTAAGCATCCAGCTCCCGCTGTTTATTGAATAGATATTCGTAATCCATATATAAGACTCCTTCTTGCGTTATTCCTATGTAGTGAGGGTATAGTAAAACGGATGAAACTTCTTCTTTAGCGTAATCGTATCTATACAAAAAGTAAAGGAGGCCTGCTCGCTATGAAGATTCTTTTTCTCCTGTTGCTGGCAGGTGCAGCAATTCTTTTGTTCTACACCGTCATGAAAGCAAGGAAAAACCAATTGGATGATCCCTCACACCTCAATGCAGAGGAAGTGGAATACCGCGAACAGTATGATCATTATTTCTCATTAAGCTATCGCGGCTATCGGATGATTGGTAAGAAATATCTCCAGCCAAGGGAAGACAGCATTGAAGTGACCAAGGTCGTGATGAATGCTGTACAGCCGGATCGATTAACCGGATTTTCCCGAAATGATTTATATAAGATGGAAGAATGCATCCTGAGCCATTTTCCTTATGCTTCGATTGAATGGAAGCATCCGATAAAGGAGCTCGTCCTGACAGAAATATGATAAAGCACTGGAGCTTATAGAAGCGCCAGTGTTTTATGCACTTTCTTTGAAAAATTCTTCCCATTTGATTGTAAATTCTTTTTTCCGCATCAGATAAATACATACCAGAAGGACGACCAAGACCCCAGCTATCGCTGCTGGCGGCAAGTAGCGCAGCCATGTCCCAGCAAAAGAATAGGCTGCGGCAAGCGGGATACTTGATAGAAACGAGGCTTTCCCATATGACCTCCAACTGCGGTTGGTTTCCATCAAGCAGACGCTTAAGATGTGGAAGTGAATAAATGGTACTAGCCGCATTAAGGCGACTTGACCCGTTGTAAAGCTCGTGTGCCTGCCAATCAGCTTTTGTTTCAACATGAGAATCCTGTTTGCCGACCGCGGGAAACGCTGGGCTACACCATAAAACAGCATACTGGATGCGGTAATGCCGATAATAGACAATATTGTACCGGCTACAGCACCAAACAGGATCCCTCCAGAGATACATAGGAAAACGACAGGCAGAAATAAAGCAGGTCGAAGCAGGTACAGGAGGATGAACAAAAGCGGTGCAAACAATCCACCTGTCGCGACGACCGTCAAGAGACTTACGCCAACCTGGTCCATTGCTGCTCACTCCCTCTCAGATGTCTCTAATATATATGACAGGAGACGAGCCTTTATGACAAGCACACAGCATTTATCTTACAGCAAATAAAGAATCAGCAGGACATGCATGGCGACAAGGCAAGGAAAGCCGATAACGAACGCGGTATGCTTCGTTTTATGTCGAAATGCTTGCATCCCGAGCCAGCCGCCTAGTGCGCCCCCGATGATTGCTGTGATCCACAGCCTTCTTTCACTTATGCGCCACTCGTGCTTCTTTGCTCTTTGTTTATCGATTCCCATCCAGCTGAAAAGCACGATATTGATAACTAGCAGATAGAGACTAATGACCAGCCACATATTCCTACCCCTTTCTATACAAAAAGCCGCTATCAAAGGATAGCGGCTTTTTGGCTTATTTCAATGCGTCTTTTGCTTTAGTAGCAAGTTGCGCGAATGCTTTTTCGTCAGAGATTGCAAGCTCTGAAAGCATTTTACGGTTTACTTCGATACCAGCAAGTTTAAGACCGTGCATCAAACGGCTGTAAGAAAGTTCGTTCATACGTGCAGCAGCATTGATACGTGCGATCCAAAGTTTACGGAAGTCACGTTTTTTCTGTCTGCGGTCACGGTATGCATACTGACCGGATTTGATTACTTGTTGTTTTGCAGTTTTGAATAGTGCATGTTTCGCACCATAATAACCTTTAGCTAGCTTAAGAACGCGTTTACGACGCTGACGCGTTACTGTTCCACCTTTTACACGTGGCATAGTATTCCCTCCTATAGGACAAAAAAATCTTTAATTTTATTATTTAGGTAGCATTTGTTTGATACGTTTGAAGTCACCAGCAGAAACAAGTGCATCTTTACGAAGTTTACGTTTCTGTTTAGTAGATTTATTAGCAGCCAAGTGGCTTGTGTAACCGTGGTTACGAACTACTTTTCCAGTACCTGTTTTCTTGAAACGTTTAGCGGACCCTTTGTGGGTTTTCATTTTTGGCATCGTATTTCCTCCTTATATCCTTCGGCTTACTGTTTCTCAGCTATAGGAGCTAGCATTAGGAACATGCTGCGGCCTTCCATTTTCGGTTTCATTTCAACCGTTGCAACATCCTTGCACTCTCCAGCTAGCTTTTCGAGAACTTCTTGGCCTAATTCTTTATGCGTAATGGCACGTCCGCGGAAACGAACAGAAGCCTTTACTTTATCGCCTTTTTCAAGAAACTTGCGCGCATTGCGAAGCTTCGTGTTGAAGTCATGATCCTCAATACCAGGGCTCAAACGAACTTCTTTTACGTTGATTATTTTCTGGTTTTTACGCGCTTCTTTTTCTTTCTTCTGTTGCTCGAAGCGGAATTTACCATAATCCATAATCCGGCACACGGGTGGTTTTGCGTTTGCAGCCACAAGCACCAAATCAAGATTTCTTGTTTGTGCGATTTCTAATGCTTCTTGACGGGATTTTACGCCAAGCTGGTCACCGTTTGAATCAATGAGTCGAACCTCACGTGCGCGAATTTTCTCATTGATATTCGTATCTTTGCTAATAATCATCCACCTCCAGGATATTTTGGGAAACTTATGATCGGGGACAAGATATCCGCCGCTTATCAGTTAAACATGGTTGTAAAAAAGCATAAAAAAAATGCCGGTACGCATACGGCACCCACATTTGTCCTAGAACACTGTTTTCATACCTGCCAACTGCCAAGCGGCGTCAATCAGGTGAGAAGTGGGTACTTCTGCTTGTCTCAGATCAATATTTATTTCACTTTTACAATCTTATCATAGCTGATGAATGCTGTCAATCATATTGAAGCCCAGTAATCCTGCTCAACTAATGTAACATATTCTTCAGATGCTGACAACCTCCCCTTTTAAAATAATATAGCTGGAACTTATTCCCCCACTGTTCCGTACATAAACTAAGGGGTGATAAATATATGCAAAAACAGCTCAACATACCGAAAACCCGCGGCGAAAAAGCCTGGGATATCATCGGAATCAGCGGATATATTGCTACCGTCCTTTTCTTGATCATAATCTGGCGCCAGCTGCCTGAACAAGTGCCTCTCCATATGGGTCTGACCGGTCACGTTGACGACTGGGCGGCAAAAGAAAGCCTGCTTCTCCTCCCCGCACTCAGTATCATTATGTTCACTCTTTTACACCAATTGGGGAAATATCCTCATATACACAATTACCCGAAACGACTGAATGAAGATAACGCGGCAGCATTTTATCAGCTTAGCCAAAAAATGCTCAATAGGGTGAAGAATATTTGTGTACTGGTCTTTTGCTTCATTGAATTGGAATTCAGTATGATCGCTTTAGGCTGGATTGATGATGGTCACGCCTGGATATTGATCATCATCTTGCTCGCTGTTTTATATCCTATCGTAGAGGGTATGTTGAAGCAGCGTAAAATAAAGTGAACTCTATCAAGCATATCAGGAAAGTGTCTTGGCCAAATAAAAAGCCATTCCTGTACTAATAATGACAGTCATGAAAAGTGAAAACCTTTTCCTCTATGCCTATTTAGTCGCTCCATATACCTTAGTAAACAAAAAAATCCTTCCACCACTTTAGTGATGAAAGGATTTTTTCTGTTATTTACGCAGTATGCGCTGAGCTACTTCTTCTTTTATATCCGCAACGAAAGCTTTCAGATCTTTCGTATCAGATTGTTTCTCTCCATAACGGCGGATGTTTACGGCTTGGTCGCTCACTTCCTGGTCACCGACGACAATCTGGAACGGAATCTTCTGTACTTGTGCTTCGCGGATCTTATAACCCATCTTTTCGTCACGCTCATCCACTTGTACACGGATACCTTCCATACGCAAAGCATCCTCTACTTGGCGTGCGTATGCCAAGTGTGCTTCAGGAGAAACCGGGATGATTTTCGCTTGGACTGGTGCAAGCCATGTTGGGAAGGCACCTTTGTACTCTTCGATCAAGAAAGCAACGAAACGTTCCATAGTCGATACAACACCACGGTGGATAACGACTGGACGATGTTCTTTACCATCTTCACCGATATAAGTCAGATCAAAACGCTCTGGCAAGTGGAAGTCCAATTGAACAGTAGACAATGTTTCATCTTTACCAAGAGCAGTCTTCACCTGTACGTCCAGCTTCGGACCATAGAATGCTGCTTCGCCTTCTGCTTCCACATAGTCAAGTTCAAGATCTTCCATTGTTTCTTTCAGCATCGCTTGTGCTTTATCCCACATTGCATCATTGTCAACATATTTTTCTTTGTCTTCAGGATCACGATAAGAAAGACGGAAGGAATAATCATCGATACCGAAGTCTTTGTACACAGCTTGTACAAGTTTCACAACGCGGATGAACTCATCTTTCAATTGATCCGGACGCGCGAAAATATGTGCATCATTCAATGTCATCGCACGAACACGCTGCAAGCCGGCAAGAGCACCAGACATTTCATGGCGATGCATTGTTCCGAGCTCTGCGATACGGATCGGCAGGCTGCGGTAGCTGTGCAATTCATTTTTATACACCATCATATGGTGCGGGCAGTTCATCGGACGAAGAACTAGGTCTTCATTATCCATTTCCATCGGCGGGAACATATCATCTTTATAATGGTCCCAGTGTCCGCTAGTTTTATAAAGCTCTACACTGCCCAGGACTGGAGTATACACATGATCATAGCCAAGTTTTTCTTCCAAGTCGACGATGTAGCGTTCAATTGTTCGGCGGATTGTCGCACCTTTTGGCAGCCAAAGCGGCAGACCTTGTCCGACTTTCTGGGATACTGTGAACAATTCCAATTCTTTTCCTAGTTTACGGTGGTCACGTTCTTTTGCTTCCTCAAGCATTTTCAAATGATGATCCAATTCATTTTTCTTTTCAAAAGCAGTACCATAAATACGCTGTAGCATTTGGTTGTCACTGTTGCCTCTCCAGTAGGCCCCTGAAATGCTAAGCAGCTTGAACACTTTGATTTTGCCTGTAGATGGTACGTGGATACCGCGGCAAAGATCGAAGAATTCGCCTTGCTCGTAGATTGTTACATCTTGATCTTCTGGAATGGCATCGATTAATTCCAATTTCAACTCATCGCCAATTTCAGAGAACATAGCTTTTGCTTCATCACGGCTGACAACTTTACGGACGATCGGAAGGTTGGCATCAACGATTCGCTGCATCTCTTTTTCAATCTTCGGAAGATCCTCGGGTGTGATGCTAGCCTCCAAGTCCATATCATAATAGAAGCCATTTTCAATTACGGGACCTACACCGAATTGCACTTTGCCGTACAAGCGTTTTACTGCCTGTGCAAGCAAATGCGCAGCAGAGTGGCGCATAATTTCTACACCTTGCTCCTGCTTAAGTGTGACGATTTCGATTGCACCGCCATTAGGAAGCGGTGTACGCAGATCATATGCAACGCCGTCAACATTGACTGCGATAGCCTGCTTCTTCAAACCTGATGAAATGGAAGCTGCGATATCCTCGCCAGTTGTTCCAGCAGGGAACTCTTTCTTTGCTCCATCCGGGAAAATGATTTCTAATACATCTGCCATTATTCTTTCCTCCTAAATTATAAAAAGCCCGTCCCTTTGCACAAAGTTTGTGCAAAGGGACGAGCGTTTGTCTCGTGGTTCCACCCTAATTCCCGGTAAAAATACCGACTCAAGAATCTGTAACGTAGATAAGACGCTGCCGGTTTTCTTTCGTCCCCCGACAGAGCTGTAAAAGGTGGTAACAGTAAAGCGTATGCAGGAAGCTTCCAGCCTAGGCTCCCCTCTCTTCAGTGCAAACGGATTTTACTATCATGTCCTTTATTGTCGCTTTTTCATATAAGGTAAGTATAAGCGCTGAATCGGGAAAATGCAAGGACATGCTAAAACATGGAGAAAGGAAATTGATGTAAAGGAAGGTATGTGGCTCTTTCCTGGAAAATATTGATGACAGTCAGTGTCTTCGGTTCAGATGGGTAGTCACCATACAAGTAAATTCGCCGTGGTGACATGGCAATCAATGGTGTCAGATTTTTTTCTTGTTTGCCGATACCAGCCAAGAACAGCGGTTCTTCCTCAGCAAGCGAATGGATTTCCTCAGCAGAATAGCAGGTTCCGTCTTCCTTGTAGAAGGAGAAATCACGTCCTTGTATGACATGGATCGCTTCCATTCCTATTGGCTTTTTGCCAACATATTCCCGCAGAGATTCCACGTATAGCTGATATTCTTCTTCACGCTTGTACTCATCTATCGCTTCACCGACTACGTCCATCAATGCTTCTCTGTATGCAGTGCTGCGGAATTGGATGACAGCGTCATAGAAAATCCTGATGTGCTTGGCAGCAATTTCTTGGAAACTCTGAGTAATTTGCTGTCGAGGCAAACTCGGCTCTTTTGCTTCTTCATACATGTCACCTACGAGAATCGTATGTGTTAATTCTGCTATACGTTTTATCGCTTCTTCGTCCTTATAATAATAAACTTCTTTCACAATTTGCTCGATCCATTCTGTCTCTCGATGATGAAGAAACGTTTCTACTAAGGCGATTGCAATCCGCCGGTGATAGCCATCATGAATTGTCGCTTCAAAGCCCCAACGGTCATCTTCATCCACATACACCTGTTTCGTTCCCTCCAGCATAGCCAGGCACGAACAGAATGTATCCATTTCTTTTTTTGATTTGATAAACACTTTACGCAATATCAACCACCCTCGCCACTATCAACTGTTACATTATATGGGCGGAGAATGGAAATATGAGTTGAAAAAAAGACAAGCCGTTCTCAGGCTTGTCTTTCAGATCAATCGTTTCTTCTATTTTTGCCGAACAACGGTACTTCGGTGGCAACACGCTTAATACGCTCCATGATTCTGCCTGCTTTCACTCGTTCCACATCACCCCGATTAGTCGTGGCAATCTGCTGCTCCAGCTGGGCAATGGAATAGTTGGACGTAAAGAAGACTGGCAGCCTTTCCATCATACGGTAATGAAGGATGGAACCGAGTATCTCGTCCCTGAACCAAGCGGATTGGGATTCGGCGCCAATATCGTCCAGCATGAGCACTGGAGTCTTCTTGAACAGCTCGACTTTCTCATTCACCGAATCATCTTTCAGGGAAGCTTTCATTTCCCTTACAAACTCAGGCATATAGATAAGCATACTGGAAATATTTCTTTCGGCCAGATAGTTAGCAATGGCACCAAGGAAATAGGTCTTTCCTACGCCGAACGGCCCATAGAAATACAACCCTTTTTCAGGAATGGTATCGCCTGTCTGCTGCAGGAACTGCAATGTCTTCAAAATTGCCTGCTGACGTTCTGCATCGCCATGATCAAGCATTTCTGTCGACGCTTCCAGTATATCCTTTGGCATGTACAAGCTGTTGATCCGTGACTGCTGCTTCTCCCGTTCCTCCTGCTGAAGGCGGGTATGGCATTTATCATATGCCAGACGGATGACATTTCCATCCACCTCAAGCGACGGCGTATAGCCATTAAGGATATTCCGGCATTCCCCAAGTGAAGGACAGTCCTGGCATTGCTTTGATTGTGTTGTATATTCGTAAAGACGCATCAGATTCCTCTGGATATCCTGCTCTGTCAGCTGCGGATTTGCTTCCAACACCGCTTTGACTTCCGGATCCTGTCTTACCTGCTGCTGCATGCGCTCGAAGTTTTCTTTAAAATTACTGTTTTCCTGCATCCATTTCCGTAAAGATGCTTGAATGGGTTCCATACGTGCACCCCCTTCCTGCTATCAGTCAAACATGCCGCTTATTTTCATTGAACTGTTTGAGCAATTGCGCTACATCCGCATCAGGCACAGCTGCAGCGCTGGGAGCTTCTGCCTTGCCCTTTTGATCGAACCATTCCGGTACAACCTCCGCACGGCCTGAAGTTTTTCTTCTTGCTCCCGATTGATTCGTGCTGTTTGTCGTATTCCATGGCTGATTGCTGCTTTTGGCAAGCTCCATCGCTTCTCTTACTGTACTTACTTTTTTACGAGCCCAATGGGCTGCAATCTTCTCCATATATGCTTTCGACAGCTTCATATCAGATTTGAGCAGCACATAGTACACCAGCACATTCATGATGCCAGGTGACATCCCCTGTTCAGACATGACGTCACGGATCACCTTCAAGTCTGAAGCAGCTGCTGTCCCGTTTCCGGATATATCCTCTAATAGCTGTTTCGGTGATATGGTCTCAAGTATCTGAATGAGCTGCTCCTGCTTGGTGGTAGCCTGTTTGTCCGTTTCCTGTTTGGATTCCTTTTGCACAAGTTCCATAACCTTTGTGTCGTTAGTTTTTGGACGTGCTAAAAATAAATCGTGACAAGCAGATTTGAATTCTGCCGGATTCAGCTCATGCTCATCCGAGACAGCCCAAAGCAATGCTTTGTCAAGTTCCGGTGAGGTGAGGCTGTACAAGACAGCCATCGATTCGAGCAGCTTTTGGTTTCGAGGAGTAAGAATCACTTCCGGATCTAGCATACGCTGCTTCAATGATTGGCGAAGCCAGTCAAAATCGACTACTTCTGTTTCAATGGAAGGTCCTCGCTTTGCATCCGCAACCGGCTTTGCGGCTGTCTTTCTTGGCTGAACAGCATGCTTAGTCAAATTCTTCGCTGAAAAAACAGCTTCAAACGATGCCGTAACTTCCTCCATCGTCTCAGGCAAATCTTCTTCTTTAATAAAGAGAGCTTTCATTTGCTGGAATCTGCTTTCGCCTAATTCGTGATACAGCAGCTGGGATAGCATGTCATCTTGGAAAAATGCATCTGGTGTAAACGGTGCATACAAATCGTATGTATACAAATTCTGTTCCCCAGAATTTTGATACGTCCGGATGAGCCCGATTGCTTCCAGCTGCAGTCTTGCTTCATATAATTGATCCATCGGCATGTCCAGCAGCGTCATAAGCATATGATGGGTCTGCGGTTCACATGTGCCATGATGCAGGAGATAATCATTGACCAGTGTCTGATATAAGGTCACTGCCCGTATCCCGAGCAGCGGCTGATACAGATGCGTCAGGGCTGCTGAATATGTTTCCGGAAGTACTGCTCTCATCCGGAGCTGATAACCATCAGCTGGCAGAAGTTTCCCGATATGCTGACTGTTCATACTATCTGTCCTTTCCTTCTTGCAAACTATTACTCTTTCTTATCGGTTTTGATCAAGTCCTTCAATTCTTCCAGGAAGACACTGATATCTTTGAATTGCCGGTAAACAGATGCGAAACGTACATACGCCACTTCATCCACTTCAGACAGACGTTCCATGACCATCTCGCCGATTTCTTTGCTTTGTACTTCAGATGTTCCGCTGTTACGCAGTTCCTTCTCAACTTCTGCTACAATATGTTCAATCTGCTCCAGCGCAACCGGGCGTTTCTCACACGCCTTGATCAACCCGCGCAAAAGCTTCTCTTTACTGAATTCTTCCCGCGTTCCTTCTTTTTTAACAACAATCAATGGTGTTGCTTCAATACGTTCGAACGTTGTGAAGCGAAAAGCGCAGTCTTCGCATTCCCTGCGTCGCCGGATGGAACGCCCTTCCTCGATGGGACGGGAGTCTAGTACTTTTGTGCTTTTATATTGGCAGTTTGGACATCTCATGCCGATCCACCCCATTACTTCCGCGAACCTCGACAGGCTTCGCGCATTTGCGACACTTTTGCATCGTCTTTTTCCTATTCTACCATGATTCAAGAGAAAAATCGAAGCGTTCTTGGACCCAACAAAAAAAGGCAGCCGAGGGCTACCCTTTCCATTTTTGCAGTGCAAGCACCGCATTATGTCCGCCGAAACCGAAACCATTCGACAGAGCAACTGACAGTTCCTTTTCAACTGCTTCGTTCGGAACATAAGACAAATCGCAATCAGGATCAGCATCCCGATAATTAATCGTTGGAGGTACAATGCCATCTTGCAGGGCTTTCAAGGTGATGATCGCTTCTACAGCTCCTGCAGCACCAAACAGATGCCCAGTCATTGATTTTGTCGAACTGATCAGCAAGTCACTTGCGTTATCTCCAAATACTTCCTTGATTGCTTTCGTTTCTGTTTTATCTCCCTCAGGAGTGCTTGTAGCGTGCGCATTTATGTAATCCACGTCTCCAAGCTCTAAGTCAGCCATTTGCATCGCCAGCTTCATTGCGCGTGCAGGACCAAGATAGTTAGGCGATGTAATGTGATGCGCATCCGTAGTCGACCCGTATCCAACAATTTCGCCAAGGATGACTGCGCCACGCTTTTGTGCATGCTCCAGCTCTTCCAGTACAAGAATACCCGCACCTTCTGACATGACGAACCCATCGCGGTTTGCATCGAATGGCGAGCTTGCAGTTAGAGGTGAATCATTTTGCGTACTCATTGCCCGCATTTTCGTAAATCCGGCATAAGCGAAAGGTGTAATAGATGCTTCTGCTCCTCCAGCAAGAATGGCATCCGCATAACCATGCTTAATATTCAGGAATGCTTCCCCGATTGCATGATTCCCAGTTGCACAAGCAGATACAGGTGCAAAGCTAGGGCCACTGAAGCCCGTCTTGATCGAAACAATTCCTGCAGCCATGTTGCTGATCATCATCGGTACCATGAATGGTGAAACACGTCTGGGACCTTTTTCAAGCATCGTTGCATGATTGTTCAATATTGTGTTTACGCCGCCAATACCAGAACCGATGTAAATACCGACACGTTCAGGATTTACGGTCTCCGCTGACAGATTGGCTTGCTCCATCGCCTGTACAGCAGCACCATAAGCAAACTGACTATACAAGTCATAGCGTTCAATTTCTTTTTTGTCCAAATACTGCTCCGGATCAAATCCGCTGGCAGTTCCGCCGATTTGTGAAGCTATCCCGGCAAATTTCTCCGGATCCAGCTTTTTGATACCGGATTCCCCAGCTTTAATATTATTCCAGAATGTCTCTACATCCGAGCCAAGCGGTGTAACAGCACCATATCCTGTAACTACGACACGTCTATTCAAAAACATACCTTCTTTCTAGCAGTAACTATTAGTACCTGCTATTATATCGGAAGTGAAACTAAAATGCGACCATAAGCTATGTTTCCCTTATGTAGGCTTGAGATACAACATTAAAAAAACCCTGATCCTAAAAGGAACAGGGTTGGTTATCTTGGTATTAATGTGATTTAGGCTGTACTGCCACAGGACCCATGCCCCGCGGAAGCTCTGCTTTTTCACAAGTTTTAGCTTCAAGCGCGTCAATGATATAATCAGTCGCTACGTTCGGGTCAATGATGTTACCGCAAGTGTAAACATCAATGCTGGCATAGCCATGTTCCGGAAAACTGTGAATTGTCAGATGCGACTCAGAGATGATGACCACTCCGCTTACGCCATGCGGCGCAAATTTGTGGAAGGCTACCTCCCGTACTTCAGCTCCTGATTTCAATGCTGCATCTACGAAGATTTGCTCGATCAGCTGCATGTCGTTCAGTTTTTCTGTATTACAATCCCATAGTTCCGCTATAACATGTCTTCCCATTGTATCCAATGTGTTTCCCCCTTTGAATATTTACCTAAAAAATAAATGCGTGAATTGCCACGGGGGAAAGTTAGTCCAAAGAGGTCCTAACCCTTTAAGCAGTCACTTGCTGCATAGATTCTTTAGGAAAACAGTTTTGACATCATGCTTGTATGCAGTAAAGAATGCATGCAAAAAGTAGTATATAGTGTTTGTACTTGTTTGGCAAGCATACGTCCAAAATAATTCAAAGCGGGAGTTTTACTTAGATGACTTCTGCTCCATCTGCCTTTAGAAGACTGCTGCCGACAAGCTGTGCCAAATCGACGACGCGGCAGGAATAACCCCATTCATTATCGTACCAAGCAATAACTTTTATTTTCTTTTCTTCCATAACGATCGTAGATAAGCCATCAATTGTAGCCGATTGCGCTGTCGTCGTATAATCGATACTGACCAATGGCTCTTCATTATAAGAGATAATACCTCTCATGTCAGTTTCTGCCGCTGTTCGGAACGCATCATTGACTTGTTCTGCAGTTACGGATTCTTCCACATCCACCACAAGATCAACAAGCGAGACATTTGGAGTCGGAACACGCAATGCCATGCCGTGTAGCTTCCCCTTCAGATGCGGCAGTACTTCCGCGAGTGCTTTAGCAGCTCCTGTTGTCGTCGGAATGATCGATTGTGTACAGCCTCTGGCTCTGCGCAAATCTTTGTGCGGATTGTCGATATTCTTCTGATCATTCGTGAAGCTATGAACCGTCGTCATCAGACCGTTTTTAATCGTGAACCGTTCATCCAGTACTTTAACAACAGGTGCCAGGCAGTTCGTCGTACAGGAAGCATTGGAAACGACATGATGCAATTCACTTTCATATATCCGATCATTTACACCCATCACGATCGTTGCATCCACATTTTTTCCTGGAGCTGTAATGACAACCTTTTTCGCACCTGCATCCAAGTGCAGAGATGCTGATTCCTGTGAACAGAACTTCCCCGTTGCTTCGATGACGACATCAACCTCAAGTTCTTTCCATGGGAGCTGTGCTGGATTCCGTTCCCCTATGACGCGTATCGTTTTTCCTTCATAAACAATTGAACCTGCTTCTGCGGAAATGTCAGCATCTAAATTACCGTGCACACTGTCATAGCGGAGAAGATGGGCCAGTGTTTCCGCTGGATAAGAAGCATTCACTGCCACAATTTCCAAATCAGGCATTTCCATTGCTCGTCTGCAAACCAATCTGCCAATTCTGCCAAATCCATTAATCGCGATACGTGTTGTCATTATACTGCCTCCTCTAATGTGTCACACTATATATTAATTTATTGATATTAGTATAACATATTAAAAGATAAATGCGAATAAAAAAAGGAGCCCTTTCTGTCAGGCTCCTTCCTTAATGTTCCAAGATACTAAAAGCTGCTCCAGCTGCGCTCTCGTTTCTTCCCTGCTGCCATTATTATCAATGATTGCATCCGCTCTGGCAGCTTTGGCTGCCAAAGACATTTGACTGTTGATCCGATCCAATGCTGCTTGCTCAGTTAAATCATTTCGCTGCATCAGTCTATGCAGCTGTATTTGCGGATCGACATGCACAACAACTATCTTTTCAACTAAATGCAATTGATTGCCTTCAAATAATAATGGTATATCAAGGACAACGGCTGGATGATCGACTTTAAGACGATCTCGCTCAGCTGTCATCCTTTCCCTGACAACAGGATGTACGATACCATTGAGAATCTCACGCTTCTCTTGATCCTGAAAGATGATTCCGCCTAGCTTCTGCCGGTCAAGTGATCCGTCAGCAAGCAGGATATCATTGCCGAATGCTTCAACGATACTAGCCAAAGCAGGCTCACCAGGCTCAACTACTTCGCGAGCGACTATATCCGCATCAACAACCGGGATATTATATTCCTTGAACAAGTCGCTCACAGTACTTTTTCCAGATGCTATACCGCCAGTCAGTCCAATCACAGTACTCAAGATCAAGCCCTCCTTTACTTCTGACAGGAAGTGCAGATATGTGTGCCTCTCCCGCCTACTTTAATCTTGATGATTTCCCTTCCGCAATTCGGGCATGGTGTGCCGTTCTGGCCATATACGAGCAGCTGCTGCTGGAACGTCCCAATCTTTCCTTGGCTGTTCACATAGCTGCGGATAGTGCTGCCGCCTTTTTCGACTGCTTCCAGCAATGTCTCAGCGGCTGCTTGCTGAATACGAACCAATTCCATGTCTTGCATTGAACTGCCTCGTCGCTCTGGGTGTATTCCTGCTTTAAACAATGTCTCATCAACATAAATATTACCCAGACCAGCAACTACCGTCTGGTCCAGCAAAATATTCTTGATCATCCTGCTGCTTCGCTGTACCTTTTCCTTGAAATAATCCAGTGTGAAGCTTTCATCAAAAGGCTCTGGTCCAACCAAGGTAAGCGGAGGCGTATCATTTTCCTGCCCTTCCGTGAACAGGTGCATCGTACCGAACTTGCGGACATCGTTATAACGCAGCTGTTCGCCATTCGTCAGCTGGAAGATAACGTGGGTATGCTTGTCGGAAGGCTCTTCTTCGGGCTTGACGGAGAACTTCCCTTCCATCCGCAAATGGGATACAAGTACATCCCCATCCAAGTAAAACAGGAGAAACTTTCCTTTTCGTCCTATTGAACGAAACGTCTGCCCTTTCAGCCGCTCGATGAAGGCTTCCACACCTTCATCGAATTTAATGATTTTATGCCAGCGGACCGTGATATCTTTAATCGTCTTGCCGACGACGAGCTGTTCCAATGTCCTTCTTGCTGTTTCTACCTCTGGTAATTCCGGCATTCCTTGTCCTTCTTTCCGTGCTTATTTCGCGTCGTACCATGTTTTGCCGTATGCGTATTCCACTTTCAGCGGTACATCCAGCTCCACAGCGTGTTCCATGACATCAGGTACAACTTCTTTTAATTTCTCTAGTTCCGATTCTGGTGCTTCCAGAATCAGCTCATCGTGCACCGAAAGCAAAAGCTTCGCTTCCATCTGTTCCGCTTCTAGGCGTTCTGCCAAATCAATCATCGCTTTTTTGATGATATCAGCTGCACTGCCCTGGATCGGAGTATTCATCGCTGTCCGTTCAGCAAAGCTCCGCACATTGAAGTTCCGGCTGGTCAGATCCGGCAGATAGCGCCTGCGATTCATGAGCGTCGTTACAAAGCCTTTCTGTTTGGCATCCTGGACGATATCTTCCATATACGTTTTTACACCAGAGAAGCTCTTGAGATAGCGGTCGATGAACTGCTGCGCTTCCTTACGTGTGATACCAAGACTTTGGGATAACCCATAATCACTGATTCCATAGACGATACCAAAATTGACTGCCTTCGCTTGGCGGCGCATGTTGCTGGTAATATCTTTCTCTTCGACATGGAAAACGTCCATTGCTGTCCTGCTGTGGATATCCATATCTTCATTGAATGCCTCGATCAATTTTTCATCTTGAGCGATATGCGCTAAAACCCGGAGCTCAATCTGAGAATAGTCTGCCGCAAAGATAACGGAATTCTCCTTGGACGGAACAAAGGCCTGTCTGATCTTACGGCCTTCCTCCAGACGGATCGGTATGTTCTGCAGGTTCGGCTCCGTTGAGCTCAAGCGGCCTGTCTGCGTCAAGGCTTGATTGAAACGAGTATGGATCTTGTTCGTGTCTTTATCCACTACTTTCAAAAGCCCTTCAATGTACGTAGATTGCAGCTTTCCTAATTGGCGGTACAAAAGCAGCTGCTGAATGATCTCATGCTGATCCGCAAGCTGTTCCAGTACATCTGCTGATGTGGAATAACCTGTTTTCGTTTTCTTGATGACCGGTAAGCCTAGCTTTTCGAAAAGAATCGGTCCCAGCTGTTTCGGTGAATTGAGATTAAATTCTTCGCCAGCAAGCTCGTACACTTTTTGTTCGATTTCCGATAATCTGCCGCCTAGTTCTTCTTTCATTTCTTTGATACGCTCTACATCGACCTGCACACCTAGGTATTCCATTTCTCCGAGGATGGTGGCAAGCGGCAGTTCTAAGTTACGGAATAATTCAAGCTGCTCGTTCTCCGACAGCTTTGCTTCTGCCTCTGGCTTAAGCTGGTATATGACCATCGCTTTTCTGGCAAGGTGCTCACTAAAGGCTTCCAAGTTCGGGACCTTCATCTTCGCGCCTTTTCCGTATACTTCTTCATCATATAAGACATCTTTTTTACCTAAACGATGCCCGATTGCTGGAATGTCGTGATGATTTTCAGATGGATTGATCAAGTAAGACGCCAATAACAAGTCAAAATCAGCATTTTCCATCGTAATACCATGATGCAGCAATGCTACGACAGACCGTTTGACATCAAAAACCCATTTTGCTTTTGTACTGTCCTCTGCCCACGCTTTGAACACATCCGATTCGTACGCAACATCTGAAGGAATGAAATAAGCTCCATTTGCATTAGCAAGACCAAAGCCTTCGATTTGAGCTGTATGATAATTATCAGTCAGCATCTCGACGACGAGTGCATCTTCTCCAGTGAACAGGTCCTCCGTGATGTTATCCACGATTGTTACATCCAACGGCGCAAGCTCTTGCGATACTTCCTCTGGTGCACCTTCTTCACCGAGTCTCCCAAGCAGCGATTGGAAGCCGAGATCTTTAAATATCGTACTTACTGCTGCAGGCTGAAATCCATCATAATTAATTTCTTCAAGACTCACTTCTATTGGCGCTTTCGTTTCAATAGTTGCGAGCTCCCGGCTCATGAATGCCGATTCTTTATTATCCGTCAGCTTCTGCTTGATGCTTTTACCTGATACATCATCCAGCTGTTCGTAAATACGATCGAGCGTTTGGAACTGCTTCAGCAATTTGACAGCAGTCTTTTGACCAACACCAGGAACTCCTGGTATATTGTCGGAGCTATCTCCCATGAGCGCTTTCATATCGATAATCTGATCAGGTGTGACCTCCATGTTTTCCAATAAAAAGTCCGGTGTATAGGAATCAATTTCGCTGATACCTTTTCTTGTAAGCTGAATAGTCGTCTTATCACTGACAAGCTGCAATAAATCCTTGTCCCCGGAAATGACTTTTATCTCGTAATCTTCCGCTTCTGCTTGCTTAGTCAATGTACCGATGATATCATCCGCCTCATATTGATTCAGCTGATAATGCTTAATAGAGAATGCATCCAGCAATTCACGCAGCAGCGGGAATTGCTCCGATAATTCAGATGGTGTCTTCTGACGGCCGCCTTTGTATTCTTTGTACGTTTCATGACGGAAAGTCGTCTTCCCAGCATCAAAGGCTACTAGCAAATGCGTCGGTTTTTCATTCTCTAAAATACGGAAGAGCATTGTAGTGAATCCATAGATAGCATTTGTATGGATACCTTTATCATTATTCAACAGCGGCAGTGCAAAAAACGCACGATAAGCGATGCTGTTTCCATCGATCAATACCAATTTATTCGTCATACATCAAACTCCTTTATCATCGTTCCTGTCTCTTTTCATTAGTTTACCATGTTTCCTTGCTGAAACAAAAAAGATCGTCCAGTGGACGATCTTAACCAAGAGCCTTTGGCAATCGAATAGAAAAAGTAGTTCCTTTATTCACTTCACTGCTTACTGTTATCGTTCCGCCATGCGCCTCAACAACATGCTTGACGATCGCGAGACCCAGTCCGGTTCCGCCAGTATTACGGCTGCGAGCTTTATCGACGCGGTAAAAACGCTCAAATACTCGATCTATTGAATCTTCCGGAATTCCAATACCAGTATCTGTTATCTCGGCAAACACAGCATCATTCGATTGTGTTACCTTGAGCTTCACCTTGCCATTTGACGGTGTATAGTTCACAGCATTATTCAGTAAATTGATGACAAGCTGCTTCAGGCGGTCTTCGTCTCCGCGCATGATAACACTGCCAGGAAGCTCCAGTTCCACTTCGATATTCTTATTGGCTGCATGCTGATCTATCATAGGCATGATGGTATCAACCATACTGCTGAAGTCGAGCCTCTCCATCCGCATCTGCAGTTCTTCTTTCTCCAGACGGGAAAGCTCTAGTAAATCCTTCACCAATGCCTGAAGGCGCTGACTTTCATTATTGATAATCGTAATAAAGCGCTCTGTAAGCTCCTTATCATCCAAAGCCCCTTCTTCAAGCAATGTTTCGGAAAAACCACGGATGGATGTGAGCGGCGTTTTCAGTTCATGCGACACATTGGCCACGAAATCCTTCCGCATCTCCTCCACACGCTTCAAATCTGTAATCTCGTAAAAAACGAGTACAGCGCCCTTCAAATCGTAGGAGTCATTGAATATAGGTGCAGCGACAATTTCGAAGAATCGCTTTTCCTTTTCGCGCTGCAATGTGAAAGCATCACGAACTTTCTCTTCATAAAGAAAGGCCTCCGAGACAACATGATGGATATTGGTTTGGGATATGGTGTCATGATATACGTGACCTATATAATCCTTGTCCTTGCCTCCGAATACGGAAAGGAACTTCCTGTTGACCAGATGCACATATCCGCGTTCATCGACTAGCATCAGACCGCTTTCCATGTTATCGATCACCGTTTCAAGCTGATCTTCCTGCATCTTCTCCAATAGCTCCAGCTCATGCAGATTGCGCGCAATCTGGTTCACAGAGCGAATCAAGCGTCCGGCATCTCCATAGAAGTTCTCGTAATTCCTTGCCTTATAGTTTCCTTTCACAAGCTCCTCTGCTACTTCGGCAGTCATGGAAACAGGCTTGATATAGCGTTCCTGCAGTCGGTATAGCACCGAAATGATCAATGCTGCTCCGATCAGCAGGGCGCTCCAAAGAATAAACCACTCAGAAGTGATTTGCATAAGGATAAAACCGATTGCCGCAAAGATCAGCAGGATGAGCGATCCATAAACGGCAATCCCATAAGAACTGCGACGCATTATTGCGGCTCCTCCATCTTATAGCCCAAGCCGCGAATCGTCTTGATATAGACAGGATGTTTGGAATCAGGTTCAATTTTTTCGCGCAAATGACTGATATGTACATCCACGATACGCGTATCTCCGACGAAGTCATAATTCCAGACCGAGCTCAGCAGCTGATCTCGTGACATGACACGCCCCTTATTTTTTGAAAGATAGAGTAAAAGTTCAAATTCCTTGCGGGTGAAGCTCAAGGATTCTCCATTTATGGACGCTTCGTATTGATCTGGGAAAATGGACAAGCCTGCAATTTTGATTTCGCCGCTTTCCATATAATTATCACTTTTATTCGTGCGTCGTAAAATAGCTTTGATCCGTGCAACTACCTCTTTCGGGCTGAAAGGCTTTGTCAGATAATCATCCGCGCCTAGCTCAAGACCAAGAACCTTGTCCAACTCCTCATCCCGAGCAGTCAGCATAAGAATCGGCGTATCAATCTGCTTCTGCCGCAGCTGCTTGCACACTTCTGTTCCATCCAGCTCCGGAAGCATCAGATCGAGCACGATCATATCATATGTATTCTGCAGCGCCTTCTGCAGTCCTGTTAAGCCATCGAAGGCTGTTTCCGTTTCGAACCCAGCTCTTTCTATATTGAATTGCAATAAAGTTACGATGGATTCTTCATCATCAACAATAAGTACTTTTTGTGCCATGGATACTAGCCCCCTCTATGCAACATCATACCGTTTTCCAACTGTAAAGTGAACCATGCCAATTCGCTTTCTCTGTTAAGAGTTTGTAAATATAAGAAAACCTATCCTAATTATAGGATAGGTTTTCTTATATTTATTGCAATACAGTCATGACTTTACGTACAGATTCAACGGATTTATCAAGCTGTGATTTTTCGTCATCTGTCAGCTCCAGCTGGATGATGTCCTCCAAGCCATTGCCGCCGATGATTGTCGGAACGCCAAGGAATAGATCGTTGTAGCCATATTCACCTTCCAGATAAGCAATGGAAGGAATAACACGGCGCTGATCTTTCAGGATAGCTTCTACCATCACGAGCAGGGATGCCGCCGGTGCGTAATACGCACTGCCGTTCCCGAGCAAATTGACGATTTCACCGCCGCCTTTTCGTGTACGTTCCACAATCGCATTGAGGCGATCTTCCGGAATCAATGTCTCAAGCGGAATTCCGCCAGCATAGGAATAACGGATAAGCGGGACCATGTCGTCTCCATGTCCGCCTAGAACAAAGCCAGTGATATCCTTGATGGAAAGGTTAAGCTCCTCCGCTACAAATGTACGGAAACGAGCTGTATCAAGGACACCGGACTGTCCGATTACACGATTACGCGGGAAACCTGATGTTTTGTATACTGTGTATGTCATTGCATCAACCGGGTTGGTCAATACGACAATGATGCTGTCCGGAGAATACTTCACAACTTGTTCAGTAACAGATTTCATGATCTTGCTGTTTGTGTTCACAAGATCATCGCGGCTCATTCCAGGCTTACGAGCGATACCCGCAGTGATGACAACCACATCGGAATCCTTCGTGTCAGCATAGTCTGAAGTGCCTTTCACATGTGCATCGAAGCCCTGCACCGGAGATGCCTCCAGCATATCCAAGGCTTTACCCTTGGTTGGATCCTCCATGTCCGGAATGTCGACTAGTACGACATCCGCAAGCTCTTTTTGTGCAATCAGGAATGCTGTTGTCGCTCCTGTAAAACCACTACCGATTACGGATACTTTTCTGCGTTTGATTGCCATGATGTTTCCTCCTTCGACACATTAGTCCATATTTTTGATCAATTCATCACCGAACTCGGACGTCTTCACTTCTGTTGCCCCGTCCATCAAGCGTGCGAAATCGTATGTGACAACTTTGGAAGCGATCGTCTTGTCCATAGCTTTTGTAATCAAATCAGCTGCTTCTCTCCAGCCAAGGTGCTCAAGCAATAGCACTCCGGAAAGGATAACAGAAGATGGGTTCACTTTATCCAGGCCAGCGTACTTCGGCGCTGTACCATGAGTCGCTTCAAAGATGGCGTGACCTGTTTCGTAGTTGATATTCGCTCCTGGAGCGATACCGATACCGCCAACTTGTGCAGCAAGAGCATCAGAAATGTAATCTCCATTCAGGTTCATCGTCGCTACTACATCAAATTCTGCAGGGCGAGTCAGGATCTGCTGAAGGAAGATATCTGCAATCGCATCTTTGATAATAATCTTACCAGCTGCTTCCGCTTCCTGCTGTGCTTTGTCAGCAGCTTCACGGCCTTGGTCTTCGGCAATCTTATCATACTGCTGCCATGTGAATACTTTGTCGCCGTATTCAGCTTCAGCAAGTTCATAACCCCAGTTCTTGAAGGCTCCTTCGGTGAATTTCATGATGTTGCCTTTATGAACCAGTGTCACACTTTTTCTGTTTTCTTGGATTGCGTAGTCAATTGCTGCGCGCACCAGTCGCTGCGTTCCTTCTTCCGATACAGGCTTAATGCCGATACCAGATGTTTCAGGGAAGCGAATATTATGTACTCCCATTTCATTCTCAAGGAAATCGATGACTTTTTTCACTTCCGGTGAACCCTTCTGCCATTCGATACCAGCATAGATATCTTCCGTATTCTCGCGGAAAATGACCATATCCGTATCCTCAGGCTTCTTCACTGGTGAAGGAACACCTTTGAAGTAGCGGACCGGACGTAAGCAAGTAAACAAATCAAGCTCTTGTCTTAGCGCTACGTTCAATGAACGGATACCGCCGCCAACCGGCGTTGTCAATGGACCCTTGATGGCAATCTTATATTCGCGGATTACATCAAGTGTTTCTTCCGGGAGCCATTCGCCTGTCTTATCGAATGCTTTCTGACCTGCATAAACTTCTTTCCACTCAATGGACTTCTCGCCTTTGTAAGCCTTATCTACAGCAGCCTCGAGTACACGGCTTGCGGCAGCCCAAATATCAGGACCTGTTCCATCTCCTTCGATGAAAGGGATGACCGGACGGTCTGGTACTTGCAGCGCTCCGTTTGTTACTGTGATTTTGTTTGCTTCAGCCATGTTCGATTCCTCCTAAATAAAATCTGATACTCTATCAGTTTAGCAAATATTTTCCTCTATGGTTGTAAAAATATTAGACTCTTTCTTCTAATGGTGTATACGTACGATGTGTTTCCCCGACATATTCTGCACGCGGACGGATCAGACGGTTGTCTGCATACTGTTCGAGGATATGTGCGATCCATCCTGAGAAACGGCTCACCGTAAAGATCGGTGTATAAAGATCATGATCGATTCCCAAGCTGTAATAGCATGTAGCAGAATAGAAATCAACGTTTGCCGGAAGGTTTTTCTCCCGCTTGACGATGTCTTCTACTTTTACGCTCATTTCATACCATTTTGTCTGACCGGATATCTCTGTCAGTTCACGGGACATTTCTTTCAGGAATTTTGCACGCGGATCACCAGATTTATAGACACGGTGTCCCATACCCATGATCTTCTCTTTGTTTGCAAATTTCTTTTCAAGATACGGTTCTACGTTGTCAATTTCACCAATGTCGAACAACATCTCCATAACTGCCTCGTTTGCTCCTCCATGAAGCGGGCCTTTCAATGCACCAATTGCTGCTGTAAGACCTGAATACATATCAGACAATGTACCGACACAGACACGTGCAGTAAATGTAGATGCATTCAATTCATGGTCAGCGTGAAGCACAAGTGCCTTATTCATCGCTTCAATCTCAATGGCACTTGGTTCTTTCTCGTTGAACATATACAGGAAATTCGCAGCATAGCTGTAATCTTCCCGCGGTGTTACTGGTTCCTGACCGGAACGGATACGAGAAAAAGTAGCAACTAGTGTTGCAATCTGTGCCTGAAGACGGATTGCCTTCTTAGCATTCGCTTCTGGTGTATTCACTTCTGCATCCTCATCGTACAAACCAAGTAGTGAAACAGCAGTGCGAAGTGCAGCCATTGGATGAACCGCTTTCAAATCACAGGATTTCAAGTGATCGATAACCGGTTCTGGAAGCTTAGCTTGCGCAGCCAATTCCCCTTTTAGCTGGGCAAGCTGCTCCTCAGTCGGCAGCTCATCATGCCATAATAAATAAATTACTTCCTCGAAACTGGAATTACTAGCAAGATCATCGATGCTATAGCCAGCATAAGTCAGTTGATCGTCGATAATCGAGCTGATCTTTGATTCTGCCGCTACAACACCTTCAAGCCCCTTAACTACTGCCATGTTAATCTCTCCCCTTTAGTAAAAGTCAAATCCATAACATGTGTAATAAAAACTTCAAGTTGCTAGATATTTGAGTGAAGCACTTTCATTATAAACATAATATAACTATTTGTGAAATGAAAACGTTTTAATTTTTTTGTTTTCTTTATTATTAGAATAATATCAATTTTTCTTTATTTAGTAAATAGTCCGACAATCTGAAATACCATATAAGCGATTCCCGCCCCTATCAGCGGACCTACCGCGACACCGTTTAATAGCACAACAGCAAGGATTGTGCCGATTACAAGCGCCACTGTCACCTGCGGATCTGAAGACATGAGGTTGACGCCGTATTTACCTAAAACCGCAACAAGAATCCCAGCTGCCAATGCTACCCAGGCATAATATGATTTCACACTTGCATATAAATCTTTGAACCCAATTTCTCCGCTTGCAATTGGGACAAGTACTGCAATTGTAAGGACGGTGATTCCGATACTTAACCCTTTGGAAGCTAGAAATGGGAACACCTTGTCATCCAGCTGCAGTACCTTAATGCCAAGCAGGACATATGCGGCAATCGTGATGGATTGGTTTTTTCCGATGATTCCTAATATAAGAATGATTACTAAAAATAATGATGATGTGTTTAACAAAATTTTTCCTCCAAACTTATTCCACTAGAAAATGAAAGGATGTGAGCTCATGCAAATGACAACACTTCACCAGTTGCTGCGATTATGTATCGTCCTTGGATCGATAGCGGGCAGTATCGCTCTCATTCTGCTGGCCGCTCCTTATGTATATCCATTTATCATTTCCGTCATCCTTGCTATTCTGATGAATCCAGCAGTACGTCTGATCGAACGGAAGACAGCCTTGAACAGGACAGCGGCAGTTGCACTTATTCTATTGATATTTTTAGGTTTCTGCCTTGCTGGCCTTGCGTTGGCAGTAAATGAAATTGCCCAAGGTGCAGCTTATCTGGCTAAGACTGTACCCGTACATTTCACTGATTTTATAGGTTATGTACAAAAACTGGCGGAGCTTTATATTGTGCCATATTATGAGCGATTGATGTCTTTTCAACAGGAATTGAATCCTGATCAGCAAAAGGCACTTGATGAGAATCTGCAAGCAGTCATTCAGCATCTGTCTGCAACACTAGGAGAAGGCATTCAGGTAGCACTGGAGGCTGTTCCTATGTTGCTCGGCAAGGCACCTCTCTATATAAGTGTTTGTATTTTTGCCTTGCTAGGCACTTTTTTCATCTGTAAGGACTGGGAAAAAATCTCTGCGTTTTTAAATAGATTTCTACCTTCACTATTGCTCTCTTCCGCCAAACAAGTAGGCAAAGGACTTAAAAAAGCATGCTTCGGATTCCTGAAAGCACAGGCTTTGCTCTTGAGTTTAACATTCGTGATCATGTGTATCGGTTTCGCTGTACTTCGCATTGAGCATCCGATTGCCACGGCTTTTTTCATTTCACTGGTTGATATTGTGCCTTATCTTGGAACAGGAATTGTCTTCGTTCCTTGGATTCTGTACAGCTTTTTGAGTGGCAATTTCTCTTTAACGATCGGACTGGCTGTGCTTTATCTTGTAATTGTGCTGCAGCGGCAGCTGATGGAACCCAATCTATTATCGGTCCAGATCGGGCTCAACCCACTCGCTACATTGATTGCTGTCTTTGCAGGATTCCAGCTGTTAGGCTTTATCGGCCTGCTTGCCGGCCCGGTACTGTTAGTCATCCTCCATACGCTTTACCATACTGGTGTTCTGCGTGTCCTCTGGCAATATATAAAATCTGGCAACCAGACTTAACGGCGATAAACACGAATCGTATTTTTCGCTATAAGTCGCATGAGCAGCGCCTGCACCCAGTACCGAAGTCTTTTTCGGGTAAACGGCAGTAAAAATAAAATACCTATAAAATCACTGAAAAAGCCAGGAAGCAGTAAAAGGAATCCACCAATCAGAATGCAAATACCGTTAAGAACTTCATCTGTCGGCGGCTGGCCATTTTGCATTTGCTCCCTTGCCCTCCTATATGTTTGGATTCCTTCGCGGCGTGCCAAAGCTACTCCAAGCAGACCTGTTGCCACGATGAGAAGGAAAAGCCATAGAAAACCGATTTCCATACCTGCCCAGATGAAAAATGTTATTTCAATGGCCGGGAACAAGATGAAAAGGAAAAGTAACGCTTTTTTCATAGACAACGCTCCATTAACTTAGAATGATTCAAGTGTACCACAGCCTTTTAAAATGAAAAAAGGAGAGGGTCTCATCCCCTCTCCTAGTCTCACTTATATCTTAAAGAACACTTGCATGACCGTCGTAAATATCACCTTTGGCTGCATCAACTGTTACAAGTGCGCCATTGGAGATTTTTGTTGTTGCTTCCGCTACACCAACAACGACCGGGATACCTAGGCTCAAGCCGACAACCGCTGCGTGGGATGTCAAACCGCCTTCTTCTACAATAAGACCGCCAGCTTTCTCAATGGCTGGCATCATGTCTTTATCTGTTCCGTACGTTACGAGAATATCTCCTGGCTGAAGAAGACGCTGCGCTTCTTCTGCATCCTTTGCAACGATAGCTTTGCCGTAGACACTGCCTTTTCCGATTCCTTGACCTTTTGCAAGGATATCACCGATAACATGTACTTTCATCAGGTTGGTTGTACCAGTTTCTCCCACAGGTACACCTGCAGCGATGATGATACGGTCTCCACGCTTGAACAAGTCAGTAGATAATCCTGTATCCACTGCAAGATCAAGCATATCATCTGTGGATTCTACACGTTCACCTGTAACTGCTTGTACACCCCATACAAGGGCTAGTCTGCGGTTTGTCGCTTCATCGAATGTAACTGCTACGATAGGAGCTTTTGGACGATACTTGGATATCATCTTAGCAGTATAACCGCTTGAAGTAGCTGTAACGATTGCGCTGACACTCAAGTTGATGGCAGTATGACCAACAGATTGGCTGATTGCATCTGTAATTGTCATATCACTTGCTTTGGAACGATCATCGAGAATCGCTTTATGGTCAAGTGCAGTCTCTGCTTTGCGAGCGATATTGTTCATCGTGCGAACAGCCTCGACAGGGTAGTTACCAGCAGCTGTTTCACCAGAAAGCATGATTGCATCTGTGCCATCAAAAATCGCATTCGCAACGTCAGATGCTTCTGCACGTGTCGGACGCGGATTGCGCTGCATGCTGTCCAGCATCTGTGTTGCAGTGATAACTGGTTTACCAGCGATGTTACATTGCTTGATCATCTCTTTTTGTGCCAATGGTACATCTTCTGCCGGGATTTCAACGCCAAGGTCACCACGTGCAACCATTAGGCCGTCACTCACCTGCAAAATGGAATCCAGGTTGTCAAAGCCTTCCTGGTTTTCGATTTTCGGGATGATTTGGATATGACCAGCTTCATGCTTCTCAAGCAATTCGCGGATCTCCAATACATCAGATGGGCGTCTTACGAAGGAAGCAGCGATGAAATCAATGCCTTGTTCGATACCGAACTGGATGTCGCTTGCATCTTTGTCTGTAATACCTGGAAGATTCACGCTGACACCTGGCACATTGACACCTTTTTTGTTTTTAAGCAATCCGGAGTTCAATGCTTTTGTTTTGATTTCATTATTCGCTTTATCGATGTCCAGTACTTCCAATTCGATCAAGCCGTCATCCAATAGAAACTTCGAGCCGACATGAACATCATTGATCAAGCCCGGATACGTTACGGAGAATCTCTCTTTAGTACCTTCCAGCTCAGTCATGCTGACAAAGATTTCGTCGCCTTTTTCGATGTTCGCTTCGCCGCCTTGCAGAACGCCAGTACGAATTTCAGGTCCTTTTGTATCCAAAAGGATAGCTACTGTTTTGCCAGTGCGTTTTGATGCTTCGCGGATATTCTTGATACGGGCGCCATGCTCCTCGAAATCTCCGTGAGAGAAGTTAAGGCGTGCAACATTCATGCCTTCTTCGATTAGCTGAACTAGTGTTTCTACGGACTCAGAAGCTGGTCCAATTGTACATACGATTTTTGTTTTTCTCATTATGAGAATCCTCCTTCAGTAGTGCAACATCTATTAAATCGATAATTCCTGGGATAGCTTATACATATCCAGATCGATTTCGTGTCTCTGGTCCAAAATTTCCAGAATGTCATGATCTACAAGTTTATTATTTTGAATTCCTACCATGCGTCCGGATTTGCCTTCAAGCAGAAGATCAACAGCGTGCGCACCTAAACGGCTTGCAAGCACGCGATCATTCGCTGTAGGCGATCCGCCCCTTTGCACATGGCCCAAAATAGTTACTCGAGTATCCATATTCGTTGCTTCCTCGATGCGTTTGCCGAACTCAAAACCACTGCCGACTCCTTCTGCAACGATGATGATACTATGTTTCTTTCCGCGTTCCTGACCGCGCTTCAGACGCTCGATTACGTCATTGAAGTCTGTTGGCTGTTCTGGAATGAGAATACTTTCAGCTCCATCAGCAAGACCTGCCCATAGGGCAATATCGCCTGCATGGCGCCCCATTACCTCGACTACGTACGTGCGCTCGTGGCTCGTAGCAGTATCGCGCACTTTATCAATTGCTTCGATAACTGTGTTTAGTGCTGTATCAAAACCGATGGTAAAGTCTGTACCTGGAATATCGTTATCGATCGTTCCTGGTACACCAATGCATGGGTAACCTTTTTGCGTCAGCTTCTCTGCTCCACGGAATGAACCGTCACCGCCAATGACAACAAGTCCCTCGATGCCAAAACGCTTCAGCTGCTCGATACCTTTATTCTGTCCTTCATCTGTCTTGAATGCTTCACAGCGTGCCGTATGGAGCACCGTACCGCCGCGCTGAATGATATCGCCGACTGATCCAAGATCCAGTTGTTTGATATTTCCATCAATCAAACCTTGATAGCCGTTATATATACCATACACTTCCAAATCATGATAAATAGCCTTTCTTACTACAGAACGGATTGCCGCGTTCATGCCTGGAGAATCTCCTCCGCTTGTTAGAACACCTATCTTTTTCATGCGCTCACCTCTAAGCAATTTCGATTATAGAACTTTTATACCCTCTCAAAGATAATCCTTATCCAGCTTATTATCAAATAAAAACATATAATTTTCTTATTAAAAAAAGTAAGAGAAAGAATTCCGCAAAAAAGCCTATGTAAATCGTTTACAGAAGCGGAAGATGAAGTCAGTTGTACGAGTGCTTATTCAGCAAACGAACCAATATTACTATATTTTTCCCATCTTTGTTCCAGTAATACTTGCTTGTCCAATTTTTCCAATTGAGAAAGATGCTCGGTAATTGCCTGATCCACAAGCTCTGCTTGCGCCGAGAGATCCCGATGTGCACCGCCGCGGATTTCCGGAATAATGTCATCGATAACACCGATTTCTTTCAAGTCAGGTGCTGTAATCTTGAGTTTTTCTGCTGCTTCCTTCGCTTTCCCGCCGTCTTTCCACAGGATGGAAGCTGCACCTTCTGGTGAAATAACAGAGAACGTAGAATTCTCCAGCATAAGCAGACGATCACCCACACCAAGAGCCAATGCGCCGCCGCTGCCGCCTTCTCCGATAACGATGCATATAATCGGTACTTCAAAGCCGGACATTTCCATTAGGTTACGGGCAATTGCTTCACTTTGTCCGCGTTCTTCTGCTGCTCGACCCGGGAATGCACCCTTTGTATCGATGAAGCAAATGATCGGACGGCCAAATTTAGCAGCCTGCTGCATATGACGGGCTGCTTTCCGGAAACCTTCCGGATGCGGCATTCCGAAATTACGGCGGATGTTTTCTTTCGTCGTTTTACCGCGCTGATGACCTACGATTGTTACTGGGCGACCTTTGTACTTGGCGATACCTGCAACTATTGCAGCATCATCTCCATAGTAACGATCTCCATGGAACTCCAGGAAATCAGTGAAAAGCTGCTCCACATAATCAAGTGTCGTTGGACGCTCAGCATGTCGTGCCATTTGCACACGATCCCAAGGCTTCAGGTTCGTATAAATATCATTTTCCAGCTTTTCAAGCCGCGTCTCCAGCTTAACGATTTCTTCCGTTAAATCTAAGTCGCTCTCCTTCGTGAATGTCTTCAGCTCTGCAATCTTTTCACGCAGAGCGATGACTGGCTTCTCGAATTCCAATACTTGTTTCATGATACGTTTCCTCCTGCTTGATGAATATCGAGGATCGTGGTCAGGTATTTTTTCATATCATGGCGATTGATAACATCGTCCAGCTGCCCATGTGCCAATAGGAATTCCGCGGTCTGGAAGTCCTCTGGAAGCTTCTCACGAATTGTTTCTTCTACAACGCGTCTTCCCGCAAAGCCGATTAGTGCTCCTGGCTCGGCAAAGTTATAATCCCCGAGCGACGCAAAACTTGCAGAAACTCCTCCATATGTAGGATTCGTCATGACAGAAATCATCAGTCCGCCAGCATCACGGAAACGCTGGACAGCAGCAGATGTCTTGGCCATCTGCATGAGGCTTAAAGCGCCCTCCTGCATTCTGGCGCCGCCAGATGCTGTGAAAATGATGAACGGAATGTTCGCTTTACGTGCATTTTCAATTGCACGAGCAATCTTTTCCCCGGCTACAGAACCCATGCTTGCCATTCGGAAGCGGGAGTCCATGACAGCAAAGGCTGTACGGAAACCGTTTATCGTACCTTCACCAGTTACGACTGCTTCCTTTAAGCCTGTCTTCAGCTGGTCTTTCTCCAACTTCTGCGTATAGCTTGGGAATCCAAGCGGATTGCCTGTTTTTAAGTCTGTATCATATTCCATAAATGAACCTTCGTCGAACAAGTTGTTAATTCGCTCGTCAGAAGGCAATTGATGATGGTGGCCGCAGTTCGGACACACATTCAATTGCTTTCTCATCTCTTCCCGGTAGTAGATCTTTCCACAATCCGAGCATTTGAGCATGAGTCCTTCAGGAATATCCTGCTTCGCCTCTTCACTCGGCTTAGAAGCATGTTTCTTCTTGCTAAAAAAATCTTTAAGCAAGGTAATTCCTCCTTTTGAACAAACGCATCTAACTATTTATTGTACCATCATTTCCATGTGAGTGCGCGTTAAATTCATCTATGTAAATACACAAAACCCGCGCTAGACAGACATTTTCCAACAATGGAAACGTCTGCCTGTGCAGGTTGCATGTCAGTCTTCGTCGATGAGTGTAAGCTGACGCGTCTTCTCAGCTACTTCTTCTGGATCAACTGTAATGCGGTTGACGCCAGTATCCATCGCTGCTTTTGCTACTGCTTTCGCAACAGCTGGTGCAACGCGCGGATCGAATGGAGCTGGGATAACGTAATCTTCATTTAGATCACTTTCGTCGATTAGCTCAGCAATCGCTTTAGCAGCTGCAATCTTCATTTCCTCGTTGATGCCAGTTGCGCGAACATCCAGCGCACCACGGAAGATACCAGGGAAGGCAAGTACGTTATTCACCTGATTCGGGAAGTCAGAGCGGCCAGTACCGATAACGCGAGCGCCTGCTTCTTTTGCATCAGCTGGCAGGATTTCCGGATCAGGATTAGCCATTGCGAAGATGATAGGATCCTTCGCCATAGTGCGTACGTCGTCTTTTGACAATAGGTTTGCCAAAGATACACCGATGAACACGTCCGCATCCTTGATCGCATCAGATAGGCTACCTTCCTGACGGTCACGGTTCGTGATTTTCGCTACGCGGTCTTTCATTTTGTTCATGCCTTCTGGACGGCCTTCGTAAATCATACCTTTGGAGTCACACATGATAACGTTGTTCACACCAAGGCTGTGCAGCAATTCGATGATTGCGATACCTGCAGCGCCAGCACCGTTAGCTACCACTTTGATGTTATCGAAGCTTTTGCCAACCAATTTCAATGCGTTCAGCAACCCAGCAACCGTTACGATTGCAGTACCATGCTGATCATCATGGAATACTGGAATGTCCGTTTCCGCTTTCAAGCGCTCTTCGATTTCGAAGCAGCGAGGAGCGGAGATGTCCTCTAGGTTCACGCCGCCGAATGTTGGTGCCATCAATTTCACAGTCCGAACGATTTCGTCCACGTCATTTGTGTCAAGCACGATTGGGAAGCTGTCAACTCCTGCGAAGCTTTGGAATAGGACAGATTTTCCTTCCATTACCGGAAGCGATGCTTCTGGACCGATGTTTCCAAGGCCAAGCACGGCAGAGCCGTCACTGACAACTGCAACCATGTTGCCTTTCATTGTGTATTCGTACACGTCATCCTTGTTTTTGTGGATTTCTTTACAAGGCTCAGCTACACCCGGGGAATAAGCAAGGCTCAAATCCGTTGCATTACGGACAGGAATCTTCGACTTCATCGTCAGTTTCCCTTTATTTTCTCGGTGTATTTTCAGAGCATCTTCTCTTAAATTGGACATATTTTATCATCCTTTGTGTAATTTATAACTTGATCGGTACAGACGACTATACATTATAGGCATATCCCACCATGGTGTAAAGAAAGTTAATCAGATCATCACTGCCCTGACACGGCAACGTTTTCTTTTCCGAAATGTTTCCTTAAGATACCCAGGCTTTTCTGGCTTAGCTCGAGGTGATACGAACCAGACAGCTGATAGCTTTTCCGAGTATCCTTGTGTACAACGATGACAGGTACATTTCCGGGATATTGCGCGGCACAATCGCGGACAATATCGAGAACTTCTTCTTCAGCGATAGTATCGTAGCGGATGAATAGCCGTTCCTTACCAGGCTCGAGCTTGTCTTCCTGGAAGAGCTGGCCATCTTGCAGGATAAGCTGTCTTTCCCCATTTCTTTCCTCGATCTTCCCTACTAGATCGAGCAGTTTCTCCTCTTCCAGAAAACGACCGATTTGCCGATGCAAATCAGGAAATACGACGGCTTCGACCTCACCAGTCTCATCCCCAAGTGTCAGGAATGCCATAGGCTGTCCTTTTTTTGTCCGGATCGTCCGCTGCTGGAGCACAACAGCGGCCAATCGTACCTGCTTTTTAGCCGGTAGTGCTTCGAGCTGCTGAACTGCGATATAACCGCTGCTGCGGAGATCACCCCGATAGCTTGCGAGCGGATGACTGGAAATATACAAACCAAGCACTTCTTTTTCATGCTTTAGAGTGGTCATTGATGAAAAAGGCTCCTGCTTCTCATAGGTGGCCTCAAATTCGACTTCTCCAAGCAGCGATGGCTGATCGTATAATTCTCTGAACAATTCTGCCTGCTCAATTGCTTTATCAATCGTGGCTAATACTGCAGCTCTGTTATTATGCATAGTATCGAAAGCCCCGGCTAATATGAGCTGCTCCAGTGCAGACTTACTGATGGACACTCGAATGCAGAAATCGAAAAGATGCTTGAATGGTCCATCTTTCCTGGCATCAATAATCTGGCGTACCACTTGGGCACCGATACCTTTGATTGTCAGCAAGCCCATTCTAATATTTCTGTTTTCCACTGTATACTTGCCAAAGCTTTTATTGATGGAAGGAGCTAAGACCTTGATTCCGCTGTCAGATGCTTCACGGATATACTGCCGAATCTTATCTGGCTGATTCGCTGCGCCACTCATCAATTCAGCAAAAAAGTTAGCAGGAAAATGCGCTTTTAAGTAAGCCAGCTGATAGGCCAGGTAGCTGTATGCGACTGCATGACTGCGGTTGAATCCGTAGTTGGCGAACTTCACGATCCAGGAAAATACTTCCTTGGCAGTATCGGTAGTGTATCCATTTTCTATACAGCCTGAAAGAAAGCGGCTTTCTTCTTTTTCCAGTACCTCAGCATCTTTTTTACTAACTGCTCTGCGCAGTAAATCCGCTTCCCCTAGCTTATAGCCAGCCATGGAGGCTGCTATTTGCATGATTTGTTCCTGGTATACAAGAACACCATATGTCTTCTCCAGAATCGGCGCAAGCCTTTCATGCGGATAGCTGACAGCTTCTTCCCCGTGTTTACGACGGACAAAGACGGGGATATAACTCATCGGACCTGGTCGGTACAACGCATTGACAGCGACAATATCTTCAAATGATGACGGCTTCAGCTGACGCAGCACTTGCTTCATACCGCTTGATTCAAATTGGAACACACCATTCGTGCGTCCTTCCCGGAATAAACGGAAAGTCATTTCGTCATCCAGCGGAACCGATTCTATATCTGGTTGTTTCGGCAAGCTGTTCAGAACATGATCCATCAGAGTCAGGTTTCGCAATCCAAGGAAATCCATTTTCAACAGACCAAGCTGCTCCAGCTCCTTCATAGAAAATTGTGTCAATGCTACCTCGTCATGCCCTGAAGCGAGTGGGACTGTTTTCACGAGCGGATCGGCACTGATGACGACACCAGCGGCATGCGTCGATGCATGCCGCGGCAATCCCTCGAGCTTGACGCCGATTCGGAATAACCGCTTCAGCTGCTCGGATTCTTTTACATAGGCAGTAAGTTCTTCCGAAGCCTTTAAACCAGCAGACAATGATGCTGCGTTATTCGGAATCATCTTAAGCAAGTAAGCAGCATCTGCCTGCGGTATCTCCATCGTTTTAATGAGCTCTCTCAAAAGGGAGCGGGCTGCAAAGGTACCGAATGTTATGATTTGTGCTACATGGTCTGCGCCATATTTATCCCGTACATAGCGGATGACCTCATCCCTGCGGTAGTCAGAGAAGTCAATATCAATATCCGGCATCGAGATTCGTTCCGGATTGAGGAAACGTTCGAATAAAAGACCATAAGCTAATGGATCCACCGCTGTAATGCCCAGTACATAGGCAACGAGCGAACCAGCGGCTGATCCGCGGCCAGGACCGACACGGATGCCGTGTTCCTTTGCATATCGGACGAAATCCCAAACGATAAGGAAATAATCACTAAAGCCCATTTCCTTTATTACGTTTAGCTCATATGTCAGCCGATCTCTTGCATCCTTCCTATCCCCATATAGCTCCTGAAGCCGAATACTGCATAGTTGACTCAAATATGTATCAGCTTGTTCTTCTTGAGGAACTGGGTATGCAGGCAAATGGCGACCGCCAAGCTGCAGCTGAATCGTACATCGCTCAGCGATGGAGCCGGCCTCAGCCAGCGCTTCACGCCATAATACACTATCGGAAAGCCGTTCCATTTCTGCTCCTGTACGCAAATGATGCGTCGGTTGTACATCATGCACTAGTGGCTCCCAGGTTGCTCCTTCTTCAATTGCAAGCAGACAATGATATGCATCGATATCATCTTCCTGCACATAGCGCACGTCTCCAGTTGCCGCGTATCGAAGATTGTATTGCTGCTGCCAATTGGTCAAGGTCTGGTCATCCAGGTAACGCACTTCTTCCGGACTGATACCAGCATACAGCCGTTCACCAAATATGGATCGCCATGGATCGATCTGAAGCTGTATCAATGTGTGCGTTGGAATTATTGCAATGACTCCATTCGCATATGCTTCCAATAATGCAATTGGCAAATGATTTGTTTCATTCGTTTGCAAGTATGTACTTAATTCTACTAGCTGCTGATATCCAGTATCATTTTCTGCAAGCAAGAGAACTTTCATCACTTGCCCTTCTGCCTCGACTGGAACATGGATTCCGATAATCGGTTTTATGCCTGCCTCTAAACAAGCCTGATAAAACGGCACAACTCCGTACATTACCACGTCATCCGTCAGGGCCAAAGCTTCAAAACCTGCTTCCTTGGCTTTCTTCACTAATTGAGGAATTTTAATTGTACTCTGATAGAAGCTATAACTGCTTCTGATTTGCAGATGCGAGAACTCCATACATCATTACCGTCCTTTTTTACACTCTCTCCATTATATACGAAATCTTGCAGACATTGAAATGACTAACATAACTTGTCCTGAGCTGCCATAGGGTAGAAAAAGACTTTGAAAAGGAGTTTCAGCATGGAAGAACGAGTTATCATTTCAATGATGCATTGTTATTTCATTGCACTCGGCGTTATGATCGGGGGCTGTTTCATCGGCAGTATTGGTGCTTTTGCTACTGGAGAACCACCACTCACCGCCATCAAGCGTATTTCCAGCGGTATTCGGATCTGGGCTATCATTGCGGCAATCGGCGGAACATTCGATGCTATTACTAATTTCGAAAAAGGTATCTATCAAGGGGCGACTTTTGATGTCATCAAACAAATTCTTATCATCATCGCTGCGATGGGAGGAGTAAAAACCGCACTCTTGATCATCGGCTGGTTCATCCAGGAGGATGTCTCCTAATGCACATACCGCCGATTTATAAGCAGACTGGGTGGCAGCGCTTTTTGGTCGGATTTTTCCTTGGGGGAATCATTTCCTATTTTGTCTATCTGTTCATGTATGGCACATTATTTGAAGACTGGGTGAAGGAAAAAGTAGAAATGGAAGGTACGATACACGACTTGGAACGGGATATCGAAGTATTGAAGGACAACAATGAAGAAATGAATGAACTGCAGCAGGAAGGTCTTCTTATTGATGAAATCACGGTTGCTATTGAACCAGATGACAGCCTGGAGCTGGACAAATTAATTGAGCATGAACTAAAGGAAGCGATTAAGGAAGAAGCACGCCATATGATCGGCCGCAGTGTTAATGGAGCTGTCCAAAGCACCCCTCTATTGCTAGGTGCGATTGAAAATAAGGTTTATGAACTGGATGGATTTCGTTATAAAGTCGCTGTCAAGCAGCTGATCATTTCCGAGATCCTCTACTTGACAGTGACAGTGGAGACAGACATTTAGTTTGATTCAAACTGACGGCAAATATCTTGCAAATCCCGCTCGAGTCTGGCAGCTTCATCCCAGCTGTACACCGTAGCACCAGAAGCAAACGCATGACCGCCGCCATTGTATTTCCCGGCCAACCCATTGATCACAGGCCCTTTCGACCGGATCCGCACTCGAATCTGTTCTTCTTCTTCAACGAAAAACAGCCATGCTTTGACGCCTTCTATACTGGCAATTGTGCCGACAAGCTGACTTGTTTCCAAAGAAGTCACTCCGTAGGATGCAAGAATATCCTTTGTAATACGGATTGCACAAACACCGGTTTCATGCAATTCCAGTTGCTGGAGGATATATCCCTGAAGTCTGGCGACATCAAGCCTCGAAGCATACAGTTTTTCATAAAGCACCGTCCGGTCAAAGGGATGCTTAATCAATTCACCAGCATAGTGGAATGTCTTCTCGCTTGTTGAGGGGAATAGGAAACGTCCCGTGTCACCGACAATACCAGCATATAATAACATTGCGCCCCGAGTCGTCAGCTGAAGCTCTGGATGCGCTGTATACAATTCGTAAATCATTTCACTTGTTGAACTGGCTGTAGGAACAACCCACTGAATATCTCCATATCGATCCACTTCCGGATGATGATCTATCTTGATGATTTCTTTGGCTAGCTTATACCGCTGGTCAGAAATACGCGGCTGATTAGCAGCATCGCAAATGATGACAAGCGCTTGCTCAAATACGCTGTCAGCTATCGTATCCATCTCTGCCAGGAATGTCAGTGATGGATCAGCATCACCTACAACCCATACCTGTTTATTTGGAAATGATGCCCTTATGATTTCACTCAATCCGACCTGTGAGCCATACGCATCCGGATCCGGCCGGACATGGCGCTGAATGATGATTGTTTCATATTCTTTAATTCTTTCCAGGATTCTATCGTGCATCATATCCCCCTCTATGTATCTGCCTCAGCGATCCAATAACTGTGCCATAAGCAGTGCTTTTGCAACTAATGTTTTCTTGTTACTATACACTTCCACATCCATTTTCGCCAGCTTCCGACCAACTTCCAGTATTCGCGGCTTGATGAGGATCGTGCTGTCCAGCTGAATGGGACGCAGGAAATAGACGGATATATTATCGACTACCATATCCCCCTTCTTCATCTTCCGGACAAAACGTCGGCTTGCTTCCGTGACAAACGTTGTCAGAACCCCGGTAGAAAGACTGCCAAGCTGATTTGTCATCTGCGGAGTTACTTTCCCTTGGAATACGATGTCTGGCGCCTCATCTTCCAGCAAATCTATCTCTCTCGTTACCAAATCCTCAATTGTTTCACCGATTTGCGGCTGCAGTTGGATTTGCTGAAGCGCTTTTAAAACATCCTGCCTGGAAATCAAACCCTGCAGTTTATGCTGCTGATCGACAACCGGAATAATCTCAATACCTTCCCAAACCATCATATGAGCAGCATATGCGAGGGTCGTATGCTTCTGAACGGTAAGCGGATTCTTTGTCATTGCCTTTACAACTGACAGCTGTCTGTCTTTATTGATGATATCCTTTGAGGTGACCATTCCTGTTACCTTTTGGGCAGCATTAGTTACTGGATAACGTGTATGAGTCGTTTCCGCATTGAACGTATACCATCTTTCAAGCGTATCCGTTTCCTGCAAATGATATGTATGCTGCAATGGTGTGTAAATATCCTCTACTACTATAATCTCTTTCTTGATCATCTGATCATAAATCGCTCGGTTAATCAGTTCTGCAACCGTAAATGTATCATAGCTCGTCGAGATGACAGGAAGCTCCTTCTCATCTGCCAACCGCTTAATACGGTCATCCGTGTCAAATCCACCGGTGATGAGCACAGCCGCCCCTTCCTTGATGGCCAGTTCATGCGCTTCAATACGGTTACCGACGATGAGAAGAGCATCCTTTTGGGTATAGCGCATCATAGCATCAAGTTCCATCGCACCGATAACGAATTTATTAAGCGTTTTATGCAAGCCATCCCTGCCTCCAAGCACTTGACCATCCACGATCCCAATAATTTCCGCAAAAGATAAGCGATCGAAATTATCTTTGATCTTTGTTTCGATCCTCACAGTACCGACACGCTCGATTGTACTGACCAGCCCTTTATTCTCCGCCTCTTTGATAGCACGGTAAGCCGTTCCTTCACTTACATTTAATTCCTTGGCAATTGCACGTACGGATATTTTCCCGCCAACCGGAAGGTTCTCAATATATTTAATAATCTGATCGTGTTTTGTCGACATTCGTTCACCGTGTCCTTATCTGTACTAGTCTTTTTTTATCTATTGTTATTGTACAGTTTTTAGGTGAAGGTTTCAATTTAAGAAGAGAAATTGCTCTTTTTCTTAGAAAATAACATTCTAAAATCATTCCAATCACTATAACAGATAAAAACAGCACCCTATCACAGGATGCTGTTTTCTTTAGATTGTAATGGATTGACCAGGCTCAAGGTGGACACCTTGACCAGGTTTCACTTTTTCAGCAAATGCCGCGCCATCCTGTTCAATCAATGGGAATGTATTGTAATGAATCGGAACGACTTGTTTGGCCTTTACCCACTCAGCGGCAATCAGCGCATCCTCCGGACCCATCGTGAAATTATCTCCAATAGGTAGCAAAGCAACGTCAATGGAGTTCGTATCTCCGATAAGTTTCATATCCGAGAACAATCCTGTATCACCGGCGTGATAGATTGTCTTTCCTTCAGCAGTGAACAGAATCCCTGTAGGCATTCCCATGTAGTGGGTGCCATCTTCATCTGTAATAGCACTGCTGTGAAATGCCTGAGTCAGCTTTACACGTCCAAATTCAAATTCATGTGCACCGCCGATACCCATTGGATGTGTGTTCAATCCTTTGCCTTCCAAGTAGACTGCCAATTCGTTCGGCGCTACCACTAGCGCACCGGTTCTTTTAGCTATCGAGATTGTATCTCCGACATGGTCATTGTGGCCGTGTGTCAGCAGAATCACATCTGGCTGCACATCGTCTGCATTCAAATCACATGTAGCATTTCCAGTGATGAACGGGTCGATTAATATCGTATGCTTTTCGGTAATAATCTGTACTACAGCTTGTCCGTGGAATGAGATTTTCACGTTTACAACCCCTTTTCATTTTTTCGCATTTAGTTTACCACAGTTATATACGGAAGAAACGCAATACGTTTTTTGCTATACTTAGGGAAAGGAGGTTTTACCATGCAACACAGAATCGATACATTATTAAACCAGCTAAAAGGTGACCAGGCAGACAGCGTGTTCATCACCTCCATGGAGAACGTGTATTATGTGAGCAATTATTATACAGATCCGCATGAACGACTCGTCGCTGTTTTTGCAGATCAAAAGGATGCACCACTGCTAATCCTTCCGGCAATGGAAAAAGAAGACGCCCTACAAGCCGGCTGGAAAGAAGAAATGCTTACATACCACGACCATGAGGATGTCTGGCAGCTGTTCAAGGATTACTTGAAAGAACGAGGTCGTATTCCAGCTTTCATGGGAATTGAAAAGGATCATATGTCCGTAATGCGATTAGAGATGCTGCAGCATATTCTGCCAGATACGGCATTTACGAATGCAACGGAACTCCTGCAGAATCAACGCAACATCAAAGACAAAAAAGAATACACATTGTTGAAACAAGCAGCGGTACTTGCTGATTTCGGCGTCAAGAAAGGCATCGAGGCAATCGCAGCCGGAAAGAGTGAATTGCAGATTACAGCGGAGCTTGAATACGCATTGAAGCAAGAAGGAGTAACGAGCATGTCATTTGCGACAACCGTTTTGTCCGGTGCGAAGACCGCCTCTCCGCACGGAACTCCGGACGGCAAACAGATTGCACCAGGAGATCTCGTTTTATTCGATTTAGGCGTCATCTTCGAAGGCTACTGCTCAGATATTACCCGGACTGTTGCTTATAAGCAGGTAACAGCTGATCAGCAGCATATCCATGATACTGTGCGAATCGCGCTCGAAAAAGCGACAGCAGCATCACGTGTAGGAACTGCCATCTCAGAAATTGATAGAGCTGCCCGCGGCCATATCGAACAGGCTGGCTATGGTGAGTATTTTACGCACCGTGTCGGACACGGATTGGGAATCGGGGTACATGAATTTCCATCATTGTCCAGTAACAATACACAAGCATTACAGGAAGGCATGTGCTACACCATCGAGCCTGGTATTTATTTACCTGGTGTCGGCGGCGTACGTATCGAGGATGATATTTTCCTTACAAAGAACGGTCCGGATGTGCTTACAGCTTATCCACGCGATCTTCAAATTATCGACTAAAAAAAGAGCATCTGCTTTAGGGCAGATGCTCTTTTTTTTATCTCTGCAGCAGTTTGTCAGCTGCTTCAAACGTTAGATCATGGGCTTCCGCTACTGCCTGATACGTCACAAAACCATCCAATGTGTTGATTCCTTTTGCTAGCGATGGATTGTTCAGACAAGCTTGCTGATATCCTTTATTCGCAAGCTGTAATGCATAAGGAACGGTTACATTTGTCAGCCCGATTGTTGAGGTACGCGGAACTGCACCCGGCATATTGGCAACTGCGTAATGCAGCACATCATGCTTGGTGTACGTCGGGTTATCATGTGTCGTAATTTTATCAGATGTCGCAAAAATACCTCCCTGATCAATTGCGACATCGACGACAACAGATCCTGGCTTCATACTGGCAATCATCTCTTCAGTCACCAGCTTCGGCGCTTTGGCACCCGGTATGAGAACAGCTCCAATAACTAAATCCGATTCTTTTACTGCCTCCGCGATATTAAGCGGATTGGAAACAACCGTATTGATTGAGCTGCCGAACAAATCGTCAAGCTCACGCAGACGCTGCGGACTCAAATCGACAATCGTGACATCTGCACCAAGACCGACAGCGATTTTTGCTGCATTGGTTCCAACAACACCGCCGCCTATAATCGTGACTTTACCTCTCTTCACTCCTGGTATACCGGACATTAAGATACCGCTGCCGCCATACGGCTTTTCCAGGAATTGCGCACCGATTTGTGATGCCATGCGGCCAGCGACTTCACTCATCGGTGTAAGAAGCGGCAGGGAGCGATCCTCCAGCTGAACTGTTTCATAAGCGATAGCGACGACTTTCTTCTCGATTAAAGCATTCGTCAACGACCCTTCTGCTGCGAGGTGCAGATATGTGAAAAGAATGAGACCTTCATAGAAATAATCGTATTCTTCCGGAAGCGGCTCCTTGACTTTCATAACCATTTCTTTACTCCAGACATCCGCCGCAGTCGGGACAATAACAGCACCAGCTTGCTCATATTGTTCATCTGTAAAGCCTGATCCGAGCCCTGCTCCTGTCTCGATGAACACGTCATGCCCTGCTTCATGCAACAGTGTCACGCCAGAAGGTGCCATAGCAACTCGGTTTTCGTTATTCTTTATTTCCTTCGGTACGCCAATCTTCATTCTGCTTGCCTCCATTTCATATGTAACAAGACTTTCCTTTCGTCCCAAGTATACCATTGTTTCCGCTTATTAAAACGCAAAAAAAGCTAGTCCCATTAGGTCTGGGACTAGCTTTTCTGCTAAATTATTTTGTTACAGTTTCAGAAAGGCGAACTGTGTCTCTTGCAATCATAACTTCTTCGTTTGTTGGGATAACAATTACCTTCACTGGAGAGTGCGGATAAGTTAGGAATTGTTCTTTCCCGCGTACATTATTCAAGGATGGATCATAATAGACACCCATGAATTCCAGTCCTTTAAGAACACGTTCACGAACAGTCGTACTATTTTCACCAACACCAGCAGTGAAGATGATTGCGTCTACTCCGCTCATACGCGCAGCATAAGAACCAAGGTATTTGTGGATTCTTTCTGCAAAGACATCAAGTGCAAGCTCTGCACGCTCATCGCCTGCTTCAGATTTGCTTTCAATGTCACGCAAGTCACTGGAGAAACCAGATAGCGCAAGCATTCCGCTCTCTTTGTTCAATACATGCAATACTTCATCAGCTGTTTTGCCTGTTTTACGCATGATGAACGGAATAAGTGCAGGGTCGATATTACCAGAGCGTGTACCCATCGTTACACCAGCTAGTGGTGTGAAGCCCATGGATGTATCAACTGATTTCCCGCCTTCAATAGCAGCAATACTTGCCCCGTTACCAAGGTGGCAAGAGATCAAGCGAAGCTGTTCAACTGGTCGGTCCATCAATTCAGCAGCACGCTGAGATACGTATTTATGGCTTGTTCCGTGGAAACCATATTTACGGATGCCGTATTTTTCATAATAGTCATATGGAAGACTGTATAGATAAGACTCAGGCGGCATTGTTTGATGGAAAGCTGTATCGAAAACAGCAACAGCCGGAATGTTCGGCAGAATTTCCTTGAATGCACGGATTCCTGTTAAGTTTGCTGGGTTGTGTAATGGTGCTAGCTCAGATACTTCTGCAATCTCTTCCATCACTTGGTCTGTGATAAGAACAGAGTCACTGAATTTCTCTCCGCCGTGTACAACACGGTGGCCAACGCCGTCGATTTCATCCAAGGAAGAAATGACGCCAGTGGAAGTCAGCTTTTCAAGCAACATTTTTACTGCTTCTTCATGATTTTCAATATCTTTAGTTGTTTCATCTTTTTCACCATTGAATTTGATAGTGAAGATGGAATCATTCAGTCCGATACGTTCTACGAGACCCACTGCCTTTACATCTTCCTCAGGCATGTGGATTAGCTGGAATTTTAGTGAAGAACTACCAGCGTTGATTGCTAAAATATTACTCAACATGTTCAGCCCCTTGTAAACTTTTACGTACTTCCCTATTTTACCTGTCTCGACAAGCTCATTGCAAGATATGTCGAGGACTTGTTTTAGTTTTCATTAATTTTTTTAGTTTTTTAAACCAGATAGCTCATTATCGAACCAATCGTTGATCTGTTTCAGGACATTTGCCATCGCATTTGGATTCTTGAAGGACGGAAGCTGTACGAGCAATGCTTGCTTCGGCGCTTTAGTTAGCGTCCCCTTTTTCTGCAGAATCAAAACACTTTTCGCTTGGGATTCATTTTTGAACATGCTCTCAGGAAATTGAAGTAATCCGACGATATGTGCATGCTGCTGCAGGAATGTATGCAGCGAACGAGCTTGATCACTTTCAAACAAGAAGTTCGGCACAACAAATAGCAGATAACCGCCTTCCCTTGTATAATGAAGGCTCTGTTCAATGAACAGATGGTGGGAGTAAGAATGCCCCTCTTCCGCTTTTAGTTCAAATTGTGCCGCTTGAATATCATCAGGGTAATAACCGACTGGCAAATCACTCACAACCAAATCAACTGGCTCGAGAAGGAATGGCCGCAGGCTGTCCTGATGGAAAAATTCAATTTGCCTTTGCTGCATATTGGCATTCATGACAGCAAGCTGAATCAATGTCGGATCCACATCACTGCCGTAAGCTTGCCCTTCCCCCTCTACTTGATTCAAAACTGCCGTAAGCAGATTACCTGTACCTACAGCTGGATCGAATATACGAAAATCTTCATTTTCCCCAACAAGTTTATTCGTCAAGTAACCGATCAGCATCGCAACAGTATCCGGTGTCAGCATGTGCTGCTGCTGGGTTGCACCTTTCATACCTTTCAGGATAGACAGCTGGATACCTTTACGGATCTCCTCTTTTTTATAGCTTTGACCATCGAAAACAGCCGCGTGCTTCTCCAGCTGCTGTTTTAATAATGGCTGTTCTGTAATTTCTGTATCGCGATCCAATATATATTCCATTGCTGCACCAAGTGCATCAAGATAAGGTATGTTTTCACGTGTTTCCAATGCCTCGGCCATTTGGTCAAGTGCTTGGTAAACCTTTTCGACATTCTGTTGTTCCACGTATCTTTTCCTCCATTTCTCTGCATCTGCCTTATTGTATCAAAAGCAGCGGACAGAAGCGAGAACAGGCTCTGCTGCAAGCAAAAAGCCCAGCCGAAGCTGAGCTTTGCTTTTTAGCCGAAGAAATGCATCAATGCTGTTGCACCGATAACCGTAGCAGCACCACCAAGACGAGTGGAGATCTGTGCGAACGGCATCAACGCCATACGGCCGGAAGCAGAAAGGATCGCAACGTCCCCAGTACCGCCAAGACCGCTGTGGCAAGCTGTAACGATACAAGCTTCAACAGGATACATATTCATCAATTTACCTACAAAGTAACCAGTAGCAGCCATTGCGATAACAACGGATGCACATGTTACTGCAAATCCGATTGTGAAGACACTTGCTACATCTTCAAGCGGAATGAAGACAATACCCAAACCAACCATTAAAGGCCATGTAAACGCAGTAGATACGAATTTGTACAATTGCTGGGCACCAGTTTGAAGCTTTGCAGGCAACAAGTTACCAGACTTGATGATTGTTGCAGCAATGATCATAATGATTGCGCCGGAAAGTGTGAAGCCAGCCACTACATGAATCCAATGCTCGACAACTCGTCCAAGAACGAACAAACTCATTGCAACAAGGAGACCCGCTCCCATCAAACTGAAATCGATTGCTTTAGTTGAGCTTTCTTTTGCAGCTTCCAATACTTTATCGCCCTTGTTGGAGCGAACTAGTTTATCATGTCCTGCAAGCTCTGGGCGTTTTTCACCGAGTTTCTTCATTAGTCCAGCGATGATGATGGCACAAACGTTACCAATAATTGCAGCTGGAACCAACTGAGAGATATAAGTTGAAGCATCTCCTCCGAGAACACCCGCATAACCTGCAGACAATGGCAGGATACCCTCACCAATACCGCCTGCGATGATCGGAACTACAATGTAGAAGAATGTATGATGTGCGCTGTAACCGAATAGCATACCAACTAAAGTACCTACTGTTACTGCCGCAATCGTACCAGTTACCAATGGAATGAACATACGGATGAAGCCTTGGATAAGGACTGTCCGGTTCATACCAAGAATACTACCTACAACCAAACACGCGATGTAGAAGTAAAGGAAGTTGGATCCGTCTGATGTCATCAGCTGATCGACTGCTTCCAAAGTTGTAGAGCTCAATGTGCCAAAGAATACAAGCATGGATGGGACGAACAAGGATAAAATTGCTGGTCCTCCGATGCTGTTGAAGTAAGGTATGCGCTGACCGATATCTCCTAGCAGCACACCTAGCACCATGATGACTGCGAAGCCGCCGATCATGTCAGTAGGCAATTGGTTGGTGTATGCTGCAATAAGAACGATGATTGCTAATACGATATACACCGGAAGCGGCATAACACCGACTTTCCATTCCATAATTTTGTTAAAGCCTGATGGCTTTTGGTTGTTGGATTGTGGATCGCTTGTATGCGATTTCATTTCCATAGTAATGCACCCCCTAAGTAGATACGACTATTCTAATTTAACCAAAATTAACTGTGTTATTTTTTAACTAAACTAAATATAATATAACTTTTGTAATTAAAAAAACGACATGCAAGTTTCCTTAGCATTCCTAGTTGAGACATGGCGGATACATACCTTTTCTAACCAGTTTCTTCTGGCATGTAAGCTGCAATGCTGGAATACAATAGCGTAATTAACACTCGGAAAGGTGTTGCTGATAATGAAGGCGATAACGACACGGCGTTATGGTTCTCCTACTGTACTCAAAGCTGAAGAAGTCCCAGATCCAGTGCCTAAAGACGATGAACTGCTGATTAAAGTACATGCCGTCTCACTCAACCAAGCTAATTTAGTACTGCTGAAGGGCAAACCCTTTCTCGCTCGTTTTGCTTATGGGTTATTGAAACCGAAGCATATAATACCTGGCAGCGATATTTCAGGTGTCGTGAAAGCTGTCGGCAAACAAGTAAAACGCTTTAAACCAGGCGATGAAGTATATGCTGATTTGTCCAATTATGGATTCGGCACGCTGGCTGAATATGCTTCTGTTCCAGAAGAGGCACTGGCCTTGAAACCGGCCAACCTTTCCCATCTTCAAGCAGCTGCTGTTCCTCTTGCTTCCTTGACCGCATTACAAGCTTTACGGGATGCAGTGCGATTACAGCCAGGGCATCGCATCATGATTTATGGTTCATCAGGAGGTGTCGGAACTTTTGCCGTCCAAATTGCCAAAGCTTTTGGAGCAACCGTCACTGCCGTTTGCAGTAAGAAGCATAAGGAGAATATGAAGCTATTAGGCGCTGATTATATATTGGATTATGAAAAAACCGATTTAACCAAGTATTACCGCTCCTTTGACGCAATTGTGGCGATAAATGGCTATCAGCCGCTTGCTACCTATAAGAAATTACTTAACAAGAATGGCGTGTACGTAATGGTTGGCGGATCTGTTGCCCAAATGTTCGAAGCGATGCTGCTTGGCCCTATCTTCACGTTGGCAAGCAGTAAAAAGCTGGGTAACTTCTTAAAAAAACATAATACAGAGGGCTTGGCAGAGCTGACAAATCTAATAGAAGAAGATAAAGTCCGTCCCTTAGTGGATCGAGTATATCCATTCCAAGAATGTAAAGAGGCCTTCACTTATCTCGATCAGCACCACGCATACGGTAAGGTTATCATCACAATTCCAAATTAAAAAGAAGCCTATAAAAAGGCTTCTTTTTTTGTCAGATATATTGACTGATATGATGGGAGGTATTTGCGTTAACACGATATTTAAAGACTGGTCGTCCAATGCTGCCGTAATGCATTTCCACTTCGAGCAGCTGCACATCCTCCAGGAACTTCAAATATTTCCGTACGGATACTTGCGACATTTCCGTTTCCTTTGCGATATCCTCCGTTGTGAAGAAATTATAACGGAAAGTCAGGATACTGTTCCAAACGACCTTAAGGGTACTTCTTGTCAGACCTTTCGGCAGCTGCATCATTTGCTCCTGTTCAGGCAGCTGCAGAAGCTGGCTGTCTAATTCCTGCTGCGTCATCTCTTCTTTGTTGCTGAAGATAAGCTGACGTTTTCGATAGCCGCTTAAAGCATTCTGGAAGCGGTCGAATTCGAAAGGCTTAATTAAGTAATCGACAGCTCCATATTGCAGCGCTTCGCGAATCATCGGTTTCTCGCTTGCTGCAGAGATGATGATAGCATCCACTTTCTGGTCGCGTTTACGAATCTCTTTAAGCAACTCTATTCCGTTCTTACCTTTCATATATACATCCAAAAGAAGAAGGTCGACTTCATTCTGCTGAATGAAATCAAGGGCTTCTTTATAATTCTGAGCCGCTCCGACTGCTGCAAATCCACTCATTTGTTTGACATAGCGTTTGTTCAATTCACTAACCATCGGATCGTCTTCCACGATCAGTACTTTAATCATTTGTTACATCCTCCTGTGTATCATACGGCAGCTGGACGCTGAAAGTGGTTCCTTCGCCTGGCTCGCTTGTCAGGACAAGATAGCCGCCCAGCTTCTGCACATAGTCTTCCACTTGATATAGGCCAAAGCCGCGGTCGTTTCCTTTTGTGGAATAGCCTTGTGTGAATATTTTCTCCTGCTGCTCTTCACTGATACCTTTTCCTGTGTCTGTCAGCTCTAAGAAGAGCTGTCCATCGCTGTACTTCATGGAAAGCTGGACGCGCTTCTCTGGCTGCTGATCGACAGCATCCACTGCATTGTTCATTAAATTACCTAGAATGGTAATGAGCATCTGATTCATCTTTTCAGATGTATTCGGTATTGTATCTCTGCAATCCACTTCCAGCTGGACACCATTTTCCGCCATATAGCTTTTCTTCCCAAGCAGAAAACCAGCCAGGATAGGATTCTTAAGATGGTGAATCATGGCAATCGTAGCAGATCTCTCTTTACCAGCAACGTTTTTCACATAGCGCTCCAGCTGATCGTAATCTTCCAATTCCAATAAACCAAGAATTACATGCAGCTTGTTCATGAAATCATGTGTCTGCGCTCTTAAAGCATCCGCGTACAGCATTGTATCGGTCAGCTTCTCGTTTAAATGGTTATATTCAGTACGGTCGAGAAATGTCGCAATTGCCCCTTCGGTTTTTCCTTTGATTTGAATAGGGATTTCATTCATCACCAGCGTCAATCCATTATGCTCGACCTGTCGGCCAATCAACGGTTTATTCCATGCTATGACTTGATGAAGCTTCGTAACTGGGAGCACATCATCGACGTGACGATTCTTCAGCTCTCCTTTGATCCCCATCTCTTCCAGCAATCTTTTTCCTTCCTTGTTGACCATTTGAATTTTTCCATTCGTATCGACAGCCAACATCCCGTCTTTTATCGATTCCAGCATTGCAATCCGCTCACTCAACAGAGCAGCAATCTCGTCAGGTTCCATCCCATGCATGATCTGCTTTATTTTCCGCGCCAGCAGGACAGCTCCGATCAGACCAATAACTAAACTAAGTATCGTAGCCAAATATAATGGCAAACGGTTGTTACGAATGATCTCATTCAGCTCATTCATCGTTATTCCGACAGCAACAACTCCGACTTGCTGTCCTTGTTCATTGTAAATTGGGGCAAATGCCCGCAAACTTAGGCCAAGCGTCCCTTTTGCTTTCGAGACAAATTCTTTCCCTTGTATAGCCGGAGTTTCATCTCCGCCGGCAAATCGTTTTCCGATCTCATCCGGATCCGGGTGACTCAGCCGAATGCTATCCATATTCATCACTACGACAAAATCTGCATCTGTAATTCCCATGGCCTGCGTAGTAAACTTCTGCAGTGTCTCAGAATCTTGCTCATCTGCTGCTTTTACGACGACTGGATCCACCGCTATCAGCTTAGCAGTTTGCAGCACACGATCCCGTTCCTGGGATTTGATATTATTACTCGTCTCAATTCCAATCATGACGAATGTCGTCGTCACAGCCAGAATTACGACTATGAATACCAGTGCAGTCATCTGCGTCCGCAGATTTATCTTCTGTTTCAAGTATAACCTTCTCTCTTTTCGCTTTCCCGTTACAAGCTCAGTATCTTTAAATTATAGCGGAATAATGCCGGATTATAAACTAAAAAAACCACCAACAGGCGGCCTTTTAGTCAATATATCGTCTCGTCATCGAATCGTTGCGATTTTTGCTGCTTTTTCTGCTTCGGATTTTGCTTGAGCATTTCTTGGATTTTCTCCACTGCTGCCGGTGCTGCTTCAATCAGCTTTTCATATAAATGTGTCTGTTCATCCAGATGAATCATCTTGACACCTTTATGACCTACGATGAGAAAGGCTATCGGGGTGATGGACACACCGCCGCCGCTTCCCCCACCAAAAGGCAATTCCTTCTGATCACTCTTACCTTCGGAAGCAGCGTCAAACTCGCTTCCTCCTGCTGCAAAACCAAAACCAACACGAGATACAGTCAAGATGATGCTTCCATCCGGTGTTTCCACCGGATCGCCGACAATCGTATTGACATCGATCATTTCTTTCAGGTTTTCCATTGCGGTTTTCATTAAGCCTTGAATCGGATGATCTGCCATATTGCTCCTCCTATCTTCCTCTGGCATTGGATATAATAGCCTGCATAGCTTTCCCGGTACGAATAGACACTATGCATTGAAAGCTCGTATCAAAAAAGGAAGCTTGAAAAATTGGCTGTACTTGGATGTCGAAAGGCTGTTTGGTTTGAAAATTCGATCGGATTATCTGATTGGCTATTCCTTTTAAAGCCCACACCAAACCAACAATTGTACCTGTAGCAGCTGCATCAGACATTCCGATCGTCGTATGCCAGCGAAATTGCTGCAGCTCTGCACTTTTCGTAATCTGCCGCAAATAGGGAAAGGTCTTCCAAATTCTTTGCAGATCAGTAATGAAATTGCTCAGCTGCTGCTTCATATCGTCGGTGGATGTGTGTTCAATAGATGATTGCTGTTTAATTTGGCGCTTATGCACACGTATACCGAAAACCAGAATTTGAATATGCCAATGATTCTTATCATAACGAATATGTATCGTCACTTTAGCTGCCAGAGCCACTGTGATCAATAGCAGCAAACAAACCGCAAATATGGCTATCCACATATTCTCCAGCCCCTCTCACAGCATAGGATAAGCAATTCACTTTATTTTTACACAGAAAAGGAGCAGCGAACGCTGCCCCTTTATGCCATACTTATTAAATTATCTGCTTAATTGCTCTTGTGCTGTGCGTACAAGACGTTTAGTGATTTCTCCTCCAACAGATCCGTTGGCACGAGAAGTTTCGTTTCCGCCAAGCTGTACACCGAATTCTTGTGCGATTTCATATTTCATTTGATCTAGTGCTTGTTGTGCTTGAGGTACTACTAGCTGATTGCTTGAGTTGTTGTTAGCCATTTTGTGTCACCTCCTTGTACAAGTAGCATGCGCCGACAAGGAGATTAACATACGGACTATTTATATGGGAAGTTCTTACAATAAATCAGCAAAAGGCGCTTTATCTTCTTCTGGCAATGCAGTGATAATCTCTGTTCCTTCGATAGCTCGTTCGAATTCAGCCGAGAAGTCGATTGTCCCTTCATACAGATGGACCTTTTCACGGCGAGGCTTTGTTTTTGGTGCCTCTGGTACAAATACTGTACAGCAGTCATCATATGGACGAGTTGAAATTTCATAGGTATCGATTTGTTTTGCAATATCAATGATGTCAGACTTGTCCATTGTAATCAATGGACGAAGTATCGGATAATTCGTCACTTCGTTAATTGCAAACATACTTTCCATCGTCTGACTCGCGACTTGACCAAGGCTTTCTCCGGAAGTAAGCGACATGATACCGTGTTTTTCCGCAATTCGTTCACTGATACGCAGCATCATCCGACGCATGACTGTCATGCTATAGCCAAAGGGTATTTCTTGATGCACCTTCACCTGTAAATCTGTGAATGGAACAACATGAATCTTCACTTTAGCACCGAATTTCGATAATGTTTGCGCTAAGTCGATCACTTTCTGTTTTGCACGTTCATTTGTATAAGGCGGTGAATGGAAATGGATTGCTTCTATCTCGACACCGCGCTTCATAGCCAGATACCCTGCGACAGGACTGTCGATACCGCCTGATAGCATTAATAGAGTTTTGCCTGAACTGCCTGCTGGCAAGCCGCCCGGCCCCTTGATTTTTTGGCCAGTTACATAAGTTGCTCGCTCGCGAATCTCCACCATGATGTCAACACCAGGTTTCCTTACATCAACAGGATAGCCCTCACTGTTCTGAAGAACGTACGCACCAATACGCTGATTCATCTCCTGTGAATCAATCGGGAATCGTTTGTTTGTTCGTCGGCAAGAGATTTTGAATGTCGTTCCCGCTGGATTATCGAGCAGCAGCTGCAATGCAGCTTGCTTGATTGCCTGTTCTTCATTTTCCGTCCGGATAGCCAAACTGAAGCTATGGATGCCGAATATATGCCGGCATGCTTCTACGATCGGTTCATGATCTTCCCCATGAAGATGAATATACATCCGGTCGCGAGTACGTTCTACTTTCGCTTTCGGGTAAGATCTGATTTGGTCCTTCACGTTATATTCCAGTTGTTTGGTGAAATGCTTACGATTCTTTCCTTTTAGTGCCATTTCTCCATAACGTATCAATATATGATCATACTGCATAAGCTTACCTCATCACTTTCTTTAATTGTGTTAATGTCTTTTCAAGTATCTCCAAGAAATAGTCGACTTCTTGCTGTGTATTATCATAAGAAAAACTCACACGGATAGCAGATTCTGCCTGTGCATCCGGCACCCCGCAAGCGAGCAGCACCGCACTCGCGTCGCTGTTTTTGGAAGAGCACGCTGATTTTGTCGATACATAAATATCCTTTTCACCAAGAGCATGCACCAATACTTCCGGCTTCAAGCCTGGAACAGAAAAGTTCACGATATGCGGAGCACCAGCAGGAGGAGAATGAAGTACAACGCCCTCCATTCTTTCCAGTCCAGCCCAAAGTCGCTCCCTCAATTCAAAAAGCTTAGCAGGATACGTCTGCAGCTCTTCCATCGCCAACCGCAGCGCTTTAACCATAGCCGTTATTCCAGGTACATTTTCGGTTCCGGAGCGAAGTGCCTGTTCCTGTCCTCCACCGGACATCTGAGCAGCTATACGTGTATCAGCAGCTTTATACAGTATACCGCTGCCTTTCACTCCATGAAATTTATGAGCTGATAGCGTACAAAGATGAATATGACTCTCTTTGAGATTGAGTGCTACTTTCCCGGCTCCTTGGACATGGTCGACGTGGAAAGTGATAGCAGGAAATTCGGTCAGCATCTGGCCAATTGTCTTAATTGGCTGGATGGTGCCAAGTTCATTATTCACATGCATCACACTTACAAGGATGGTCTGATCTGTTATGGCCGCTTTTATCTTTTCAGCTGTCACATAACCATACTTATCCACATCAACGTACGTTACCTTAAAGCCCTGGTTCTCCAATTCCGCACAAGTCTCCAAGACAGAAGGATGTTCCACGGTCGTCGTAATAATATGATTCCCTATACGTTTTTTCTGAAATGCCGTTCCTTTAATTGCCAGGTTATTTCCTTCTGTTCCGCCTGATGTGAAAAAAACCTCATTTTCCCCGACATGTAAAAGCTGTGCAGCCTGTTTCCGGCATGCAGTCAACAGCTGTTCTGCACTGCCGCCCAATCGATGCAGAGAAGAAGGATTGGCGAAATACGCTTGTGCTGCCTCTGTGTAACTGACAAGCACGTCAGGGTGCGGCTTCGTTGTTGCACTGTTATCAAAGTAAATCATATATCCGTCTCCCCTCTGTTCAAAAACTATCTTTTACTAAAATAAAGCAATCCCTCGCATGTGGCAAGGGATTGCTTTATGTATCAGCTGGGAACCTTGATATGTTTTTCCAAGCGTTCCAGCGCTTTTGGCTCTATATCTTGTAATGCACGTGCAGCCCGTTCTAAGGCTTGTTCATATTGATATTCACGGAAAAGCTTCTCTGATTCTGCCATTTCGGCAGCAAGCATCGGATATTGGCTGCGGTAACGGTTGGAATACTGAATCACTACTTCTGCCAAATAAGCTTGTTCAAGTAAATGCTCAATTTGTTCAATAGTTGTACTGGTGACTTCCTCTGCCTGCTGCAGATGTGTACGGACCTCAGCCATATCTAGCGGATGTGCTTCGAGAACTTCCATTGTGCGGGAGGTTTTCTCCTGACTCTCTTCGACCATCTGCCAAACATCCTGCGGTACACCAGGAATATTGCTCTTTTGCAGTTTCCGATTCACATCGTACAGCTTCTGCCGCATGTCAGCAATTTTTTCTTTAGCTTCCAATTCATCTTTACGCAATGTCTTGATCTTTTCACGGATCGCCTCGTGTTCCTCTTCTATGGCACTCAGTTCACGGAAGCCCGCTTCCAGCTCTTCCTTCAGCTTCGCATGTGATACGAGCTCATCATCGACTTCTTGCTGCAGCGTCTCAAGCTGTTTGACGAGTCTGGAGATCTTTGTTTCAAGCTTCAGATGGAATTCGACATCATTGTCAGTAAAGAAATAAGATTCCCGAAGCAGGTCAACTTCTTCTTTTGTCTTGATATAGGACTCTGTTTTCTTCTCGACAGCATTGACGTATTGCTCGAATTTGGAATCGACATAATTCTTGGCAACAGCCTCGTTCTCAAGCAGTTGATACATCTCTTTAATACGGTTTTCCAAAGCAGGTATAACCAAATTCGTCTCTTCTGCATCGCCCGCTTCCAGATGTTTTATCAGAAGATCCAAACGTTCCTTCTCAGCCTTCAGCTCGTCTTCGAAACCTAGATGATGGATCCGGTAGCCATCTTGCTTCATCTCGCGGATACCGCCCAGCAAATCCGTGACTTGCGCCGGCAGGTCTTGCTTCACCTGCTTGTACACTTGAGGAAATGCCTCAATCTCAGCTTCCAGAGACTCTGTTTTCATTTTCACATCTGTAATGAGTTGGTTAGCTTCGAAGTAGTTGCCAGATTCGATGAGTGAATGATAGGTAGCCAGCTGTGTGATTTGCTCAGCAATAGCTGTCTCAAAACGCACATCTGCTTTTCCGAATTGGTGGCGATGCTGCGAAATCGTACGCTTCAGCGTCTGCAGTACAGGCTGTAAAGCCTCTGCCTGCTTGCGAGCTTCTTCTTCCGATGCAAGCAGCTCGTCCAGCTCACGGAACATAGCTTCAATCTTATCCTCCACTTGAGAAAGTGTCGCTTCCACTTGCTGCAGATGCTGTTTCGCTTTTTTGAAACGATAGCGGTCAGCACCTTCCTCCGCATCAAAAAGAGCCTCTTCTGTATCTGGAAGCTCTTTGGTTACGATATGATCCCAGCGTTCCTTCCACGATTCGAATTTTTCCTGTGTTTCTCCAGACAGGTTCAACGCTTTCACTTTCGCTAATTCTTCCGATACGTTGCGGTTCGATATATCCATTTTCCAGCTCTCAAGCCGGTCCACTTCATCATAAACTCGCTTTCTCATAATCAAGCCCAAGATGATCAGGGCGATGATTAAAATAATTCCTCCGATGATGTACGGCAATGTCCAGCCTCCTAACCAATACTCGGGAAAAAGGAGTAATACCCTAATAATCGTTATCTATTTTTAATACTAATATGATACCATGTAAACCGCAAATATGGCTAAATTTTTTCAAATTTCTCTGGTATTTTCCATGTTTTTCCCCTGGTAATGCATCAATTGGCGGATACTGCACGGAGCGCAGCGGACGAAACCGTTGTCAACGTATCGATCCAATGGTGGATACTTGACGTGTACATGCTGCAAAAATAGCGGCGTGACTCCTCTGTCAGCAACATTCCTTTCATTTCTTTGTTCATCGTAAATGGCGCAGACAGCATACCGGAAAGCTGCATGTAAAGATATACTCCTTCCCGTTCACGTATCCCACTGGCTTCCAAGTAATCACGGAAGGCTTGCTTCAGCGTATGATTCTCCTTCGCAAGATACGTCACCGCCATTTCCCTGACAAAGACAGAATCCAGCATGAGCTCCCTTTGGATGAAACCCGTGAATTGATTCCGCGAGAGCTTATAATGTATAATTGCTTCAATTAACTGTTTCAGATAGGTACTGGAAGAGTCCTGCCCGCGTTTTTGGGCTATTTTCTCCAGCACAGCAAGATATTCTTCGTAATACAGCACGACGGATGCTTCCAGAAGTCCTTGCTTGCTCTTATAATAATAGTTGATCAAGGAGACATTGACCGAAGCTTTTCCCGCAATATCGCGGACGGATGTCCCATGGTAGCCTTTTGTGTAGAACAATTGACAAGCGGCGTCCATCACTTTTTGTTTCGTGTCATTTTTTTTCAATCTTCTCAGCTCCTTTATCTGTTGTATACGACAGCGAAAGAGGCATACCTGCAACTTTCGCTCGCCAAATCTCGCGCCTTCTGTCGAATTACAGAAATTAATTATATGGGGGAAATGAATATGTTCGAAACAAAGGCTTATAGCGGTTCCCGTGAAAAGGACTATGAATTGCTCGTCAAACAGCTTGATGCGTTGCTTACTGGCGAAGAAGACGAAATCGCTCATCTGGCAAATGCTTCTGCTCTTTTGAATCAGTTTTTGGATGATGTGAACTGGGTCGGTTTTTATCTTCATAAAGGAGAAGAATTGATTCTAGGTCCATTCCAAGGCCTTCCGGCGTGTGTACGCATTAAAATTGGTAGAGGTGTATGCGGAACAGCTGTAGCAGAAAATAAAACACAGCTAGTAGCCGATGTACATCAATTTCCTGGTCACATCGCATGTGACGCAGCAAGCCAGTCCGAAATCGTTGTTCCTATCGTTGTAAATGGCAAATCTTACGGAGTGCTTGATATCGATAGTCCGTCCAAAAATCGATTCGACGAAACAGATCAGAAATACTTAGAAAAATTCATCGAAGTTCTCGTCAAGCATTTGACTAAATAAAAAACAGCTTCCGCTAAAGGAAGCTGTTTTTTCATTTAGATACAATATCTGTTTTTTCCGAGCCTTTTTGCATCATAAAGCTTACGGTCCGCTCTGGAGAACAGGTTATGTACGGCCGGACGATCTTCATCTGTCCATGTAGATACCCCGCAGGAAACCGTAACTGCAGGACGTGTCGAGCCCGCAATACTTTGAACGATTCTTTCTGCCTTCTTTATTGTCTGATCAAAAGACGCATGTGGCAGGTAGATTGCAAGCTCTTCTCCGCCCCATCTTGCTGCCACATCTGACGGGCCGAGCAAATCCTTGATAAGATTGGCCACTTGGATCAGGAGATAATCACCCGTGTTATGCCCATACGTATCATTCACTTTTTTGAAGTCATCCACATCAATCAGGATAAAGCCGCCTTGCGCATCTTCCTGTATATGCTCACGCATCCGTTCATCCAGATAACTTCTTGAAAATAGATTCGTAAGATAGTCTGTAATGACTAAATTCTCAAGCCTCTCACGAAGCATGGAATTGACTATCGACAACGAAGAATGCTGCACAAGTGATTCGATCAAACGGAATGATTCAAAAGTGAAAAAGCTAGGGTTGCGATGAAGTACAAGCACTACACCTTGCAGCTGTTCCGACCTTACCATCGGAATCGCCAGTAAAGACCGATAAGGAAGCGGCACATTCGGATATCGTTCCTGGAAATTGCTGATAAACATCGCTTCTCCTTGTGCATTCCGGCAATGCTGTGCAATCCATTCCAGGAAACCCCGGGAATTTTTTTCAAAGAAAAAACCTGTACTGCCATTCAATATGTCACCTGCGTCTTGATCTCCTCTATATAGGATGAATCCAATTTCTTCCCCGCCGAACGTATCTCGAATTTGCTGATGCATCAAACTGATTGTATCTGATAGACGCAAGTTGGCATTCATTTTCTTTGATGTTTCATTAATTAGCTGCAGATCACTTATCAGTTTCTTGGAGTGTTGATACAATCTGGCATTCTCAAGTGCATTCCCTGCCGAATCAGCTAGCTTCGTAATAAAACTATGATCCGCTTTTGTATATGCAATAGCTGTTGGAACCGAGATATGCAATACACCATATATACCCTGCTTTCCGTTCAAAGGCACATACCGATTGACCACTTCTCCATTTGCACTCGCTTCCACTTGCACTTCACCTGTCATATATGCCCGCGTACTGGCTTCATGGACAGAATAATCATAAACCAAATTTTTGATTGGCAAATCTGTATCACCGTGATAATCTTGGGCGAGTAAAAGTGCATAAACAAATTGCGGATAAGTGCGCTGCAAAGTCGTGATCAACACTCTCAGCACATCATGCATATCAATAGAAGCATGCAGATTTGTCGTTGCTTCATATAATTGTACAGTATGCTTTTCATCTTCTTTCGCTTGAAACGTACGGATAAGGTGCGTAACATAACTACCGATTTCCCAGGCAAGTTCCCTGCAATCAGGAATCTTTTCTCCGCCTCCCCCGATATACAGAAATCCGATGACTTCTTCATTCGGACGATGTAAGGGTAAGACTCTATCCAATACATGCGGGAATTCCCTTAACATATCAGGTATACAAACCCCCTGGCGAATATAACCAATAGATAGACGGAATCCGCTCTGCCTCGGCCCGGCGTAGCTTATTCGGTCCAATTGCTGCTGCCATTCATCATATAAATATAGCGCCATACTGTCTGCCTGCAGGAGATTCTTCATATTTTCGGTCATAAGCGCAAGTATCTCTCTGTAACTATAGCTTTCTCCCGATACGAGGAGCTGGTAGAAATAAAGCTTTGCTTGTTCAAGATTACTGTCAGTTAGCCGCTCCATTTGCATCTCCCCTACATTTTGGTAGTTTTATTCTATTATATAAGATAATAGACTCAATTCTCAATTGATATCCTAGTTCTTTTTACTTACAATCATATTCATAATATCTCCTTTGTCTAATTACCTTGACTTTAACCAGACAGAAAGCTTATAATACTCTTTGTGTAAAATAAATGGCGGCCTATGTGAACTCCCATTTGTCTGATTTTGTTCCTTTCTTGGCAAGGTGTACTAAGAGACGAATCTTCGTTTCTCCTTGTTTCAGAAGGTGTATCGTGTAACTCTCTGCTGTCGGAGCGATGGTACATGAAAACATAATCAACAGGTGATTCGAGCACACTCTGTTTTTATTTTATGCAAATAAAATAATAAAGGTGGAATTTATCCATGGCACGTTATACAGGTCCATTATGGAAAAAATCCCGTCGTCTTGGTATCTCCCTAAGCGGAACAGGTAAAGAGCTTGACAAACGCCCTTACCCACCAGGACAACACGGTCCAAACCAACGCAGAAAGCAATCCGAATACGGTTTGCAGCAAGCTGAGAAACAAAAACTTCGTTACATGTACAACATGAACGAACGCCAATTCCGTCGTGCATTCGAGGAAGCTGGTAAAATGAAAGGTATCCATGGTGAGAACTTCATGACACTTCTTGAGTCTCGTCTTGATAACCTTGTATTCCGTCTAGGCTTGGCTCGTACTCGCAGACAAGCTCGTCAGATCGTTGGCCACGGCCACATCACTGTAGACGGTAAACGCGTAGATATCCCATCTTACCGCGTAAAACCTGGTCAAGTTATCGGTGTTCGTGAGAAATCACTTAAACTTGATATCATCGCTAGTTCTGTTGAAGCGAATAACTTCGTACCAGATTACTTGACATTCGATGCAAACAGCTTGCAAGGAACTTACTCTCGTTACCCAGAGCGTTCTGAGCTTCCAGCTGAAATCAACGAAGCACTTATCGTAGAGTTCTACTCCCGTTAATTGCTTGAAAGACTCCGGATTGCCCTTAGGCATCTCCGGAGTTTTTTTATGTATAAAAAAGACGCCTTACTATAAGCAAGACGCCTCCTTTTTATAAAATTATTTCGTATTCGTAAAACCGCCATCAATACGGATAACTTCCCCATTGATGTACTGTGCTTTAGAAGTAAGAAGGAATGTAACAAGTTCTGCTACTTCTTCCGGTGTTCCAAGACGTTTCTGCGGGATGCCGCCAGTCGCATTTTCTTTCATTTTCGGATTGGCAGCATAAAACTCTGCCACCATCTTCGTTTCTGTAGGACCTGGCGCTATTGCGTTTACACGCAAACCATCCTTCGCATATTCTGCAACCAAGCTTTTGGTCATACCGACTATCGCATGTTTTGTCGCTGCATACGTCACAACAGAGTCCTGACCGATTACACCAGCACTGGATGATGTATTAACGATGGAACCTCCGCCATTTTTCACCATTACTTCTGCTACATAACGGACACCATAAAGTGCACCTAGCAAATTGATCGCAACGATGCGTTCAATTTCTGCAACATCAGAATCCAAGAAATATTTACCGCTTCCTGAAATCCCGGCATTATTGAAGAAGTAATCGATAGAACCGAAATGCTCGACAGTTTTATCTACATAATTCTTAACATCTGCTTCTTTGGAAACATCTGCTTGGATGAAGATTGCTTCTGCTCCAGCTTGTTTCACTAATTCAACAGTCTCGCCAGCACCTTTTTCACTTACGTCAACCACAGCAATGTTCACGCCTTCTTCCGCAAGTCGTACAGCCGTAGCTTGGCCTAAACCGCTGCCTGCCCCTGTAATGATTGCTACTTTACTCATATGTAACCCCTCCGATAGTAGATAGTTTGAACTATACAAATACTATTGTACTACTTTCTCCTGAAATTATGAAGAAAGTCGACTTTTGTCGAAAAAATAAGAGCACTTTAGAAGTGCTCTCTTTCAATCACTTTATTTTCTGCAGCATAATCTTCTCTACTGCATTCTTCAAGGAATGCGTCGTCTTCAGCTGGTTGAACGGAATACCTAGCTGGGTGGAAGTTTGGGCGATTTCAGGACGCATACCGGAAATAATAGTCTCGACTCCGAGCAGCTTCAACGATTCAATAATAGAGAAAATCCGCTGGGCCACCATCGTGTCGATAACGACGACACCCGACATATCAATGAACAGATGATCGACTCCCAGCTTCGAGCAGCTATGCAGTACGTTATCCATCATATACTGAGCTCGATTCGTATCGATTTCTCCTACAAGCGGCAATAGCGCCACAGTAGGTGTCAATGAAATTACAGGTGTGCTAAGCTCCAGTATCATATCCTGCTGTGCCTGTAATTTGAACTCAGATTGCTTTGCATTTTCACGGATGAACCAGACGATCACCTGACTAAACGAATCGGTTATTTTCTGATAATAATCCAAAGCTGTCTGCGCATCTACTTTCTTCTCCGTGCAGAATTCCCGAAGAACCTCGAGATACAATGCCTGATTGCGATAAAATTCATTTATGATTGCTTCAATCGGTGTATCCAAGTGCCGATCATCCTTGGCAATAGAAACGATCCAATCCTCAAATGCATCACACGAATTAGTGGTATCCTGATTCAAAACTTCACAAAATTGCTCGTGAAATCCTCTATTCTGTGCTTTCAGCTGTGCAATTGCGTCCGGATCTGTTACCGAATATACGCCGCTCGATTTGTCAGCTGCAGCGTACCACTTCTCTACTAAGTGATCTATATTTTCCAGATAGTGCTGATGTAATTCCTGTTGATATAGCATTTCTCTGCTCCTTATTTCTTTCTTCAAGTAATCTAAACACATTTTACTATAGCATCTTTTTTTGATGTAAATCTATACAGAACAGATGATATAAAGGAAAAATAATACCATTTTCCTAAGTTAAGATGAATAATGGGAAACATGACAGAGGACAATAAGATTAAATCGACAGGAAGTTGAGGTGCTCTTCAATGTATTATTACAAAGAGGAATTAATCAATATCATCAAACCGGATAAGCCCGATCCCGCTGCTGCGAAAGTATTGCAGGAAATCCTAGGCGGTCATTATGGAGAAATGCGTACTATGATGCAATTCTTCTTCCAAAGCTCGAACTTCCGCGGAAAACAGAAACAGTTCCGTGATCTTCTGCGCGGTATCTTCCTGGAAGAAATAGCTCATGTTGAGCTAGTGCAAAATACAATCAATGCCTTGCTGGACGAGTCTGGTGAAGGTGGAGCAGGAAACACTGCGCCCGATGGAGCTCCACTTGATGGTCCAATCGAACAGACGCCTAACGTAAACCCGCATCACTATATCATCGGTGCACAGTCTTCTATTCCATTTGATGCGGCAGGTAATCCATGGAATGGCTCATGGGTTTACAGCCATGGCAACTTGATTGCTGACCTGCTAAATAACGTCGTGCTGGAATCAACTGGCGTTTTGCAGAAGACACGTATATATGAAATGAGTTCCAATGCTACATTCCGGGAAACTTTAGCTTTCCTTATCGTTCGGGATAATGCACACCAGAACGCTTTTGCAAAAGCATTGGAAACACTCGGTGTGGATTGGGGCAGAATCTTACCGGTGCCGAATTATGACATCAACAAATATCCCGAATGTAAAAAATTCGTAGATATGGGCTTCCATAATACACAATTCAATTTCCGTCTTGATCAAACCCGTATCGCAGAAATTATCCAGGGAACCGTACCTAGCAGAAATGGCGGGGAATTCTCAGTTTCCCAACCGCCAGCTGGCTACCCTGTACCTGAATTGCCGGAACTTCCAAATGAGCATAGCACCGGAATAAGTGACTTGAATCGATAAGACAAAAAAGCTCACCAGCATATACTGGTGAGCTTTTGGATTATTTTAGACCATTATTTTTATTTGTAGTATCTTTAATCTCTGCTTCTTCACGTCTTACGTTTTCACGTACATGGACATTTTCTTTGACGTCTTTCTTGTTGACGACAATCTCTTCTTTAATGACGTCTTTCTTATCCACATCTACTTTTTCTTCGAATACCGGCACATGAATTTCATCTTTTTCTGTGTAAGCTTCAGCTGTTTTACCTCGTTCACTTACTTTATTGACTGGGCGGCGTTCGATACTCACTTCCTGTTTTGTTACAGGAACCTCAAATTCTTCTTGATCCGTCACCGTACGTTTATCAATATTAACCTCACCGGATTTCACTGTATTCGTATCAACATCGACTACCTCTTCATGCAATTCCATTTGTTCTGTCTGGGATGCATTAGGTTGTCCTGTTTTACCGCTATTCAAATCCGCAAAAGCAGTATTGCCAGTTTGTGTTGTGTTATTTCCAGGTGTTGTATTTTTTTCTTGTGCTCTTAATGTGTCACTATTTGTTGCTGAGACATCTGCCTGCAATTTTTGCTGTGCTGAGGGATGAACAAACAACAGGATTTTTCCGCTCTTCAATTCATCTACATAACGGTCAGTTTCTTTTTGGTTCAAGTTAAGATCCTCTAATGCCTTCTCCTCTGGATCATCTCCGGAAAACAAAGCAGATACCTTATCGCCAAAGGAACCTTTAGCCTCCTTATAGTTCACGCTCAATCTGTCAGCCAGAATAGAAGACTCAGGTTTCTTGTCTGTAATGACTGTTACTTTGTTTTCTTGAATACCTTTGGATTTCAATTCGTTCACTCTTACAATCACATCATTTTCATTTTGGAAGGTTTCGATTTTATTTTGCGCTAACATGTTGTATGCCTCCTAAATAGTTTTGAAGTGTTTCATGTTTTTTGTATTCCCGGCATAGCATTTTATAAACATGCCCTCTAATTTTCAGACCTCATTGCACAAAAAAGAAGATGTATTCTCATACATCTTCTTAGTTATATTACGGATGAAATAGCACCTTCACGGCATCAATACTTCGATCGGTAAGCTGCTTAAAAATTGCAGGACCTTCACTTAAAGGTATGTGATGACTTATCATTTTCTCTCCATTTATTTGGCCAGTTTTCATGTAATGAATAGCATTTGTCCACTCTTGACCAGGAAATGGAGCAGATAAAGCATTCCAAGAGCCGTGAATTGTAAGCTCATTTCTGACGATTTTCTCAAAATAAAATCTCTCAATTCGTATATCAGCGTATGGGATACCCAAATAGACAATCTCTCCACCTTTTTTAGGAAGTGATAATACTTGTGCAGATGTCACTGGTGAACCGGCTGATTCGATTGCCAGGTCAACTCCAGTTCCATCTTTGTATGCCAGTATCGCTTCATGAGGTTCAGCTGCCGAACCATCAATCACATAATCGGCACCAATTTCTAAAGCAATATCCAATTTTCTTTTATCGATATCGATGGCAATGACTGTCTTCGCTCCAAAGATTCTAGCCCATTGTATCGCAAGCAGCCCGATACTTCCGGCTCCCATTACAGCAACAGTTGCTCCAGGTTTGATTTGTGTCCGATAGAAACCATGAGCTACAACAGCAGCAGGCTCAATAAGTGCTGCCGTCTCATCATTCACTTCAGGAGGAAGTGGTATAACATGATTTGCTGGCAGCTTTACATACTCTGCAAAAGCACCAGGTACCTTGGATCCGATGACCATTAAATCCTCACATCGCGAAGGCTGACCGCTCTTGCAATAGCAGCAGTTTCCACATGCATGTGTCGGACAGGCAGCCACTCTATCTCCTCTTTTTACATTAGTGACAGCCGCTCCCGTTTCCTCCACCACCCCTGAGAATTCATGACCGAATGTCATACCAGCTCTATAGGGACCAAGCTTTTTATAACGCGACAGATCGGAACCGCAAATACCTGCAGCAGTGATTTTTATGATTACATCGTTTTCCGCTTCAATCGTTGGGCGCGGAGATTGTTCAAACCTTATATCTTCAACTCCATACAGATTCAGCGTCTTCATTCATGTCCCATCCTTTTATGTCTGCTTCGTTCTCTTCTTCGTGAACAGTTTCAGGCATACGCCACCTATAATTAGGCCATTAAAAATCAATTGATGTGCAAAATAGAAGGCACTTACTTCCCTCAAGGATCCGAGCATAAAATCAAGCATCATATCTACCATCTTTACACCTCCAAATTAGTAGTCGGCTTTTGATTTTCTGTTCTGAATAATTGCTACAGCCCCGCTTGCACCGATTCGCGTTGCACCTGCCTCAATCATTTTGACTGTATCTTCATAGGTTCTAATGCCTCCCGCAGCCTTTACACCTATCTTACCTTGTGAAATGTTGGATAAAAGTTCAATATCCTCTACTGTCGCACCTCCACCGTTGAATCCGGTCGCTGTTTTAACAAAATCCGCTCCTGCTGCCATGACAATTTCCGTCACCTCTCGTTTCTCAGCTAGGTTTAACAAAGAGGTCTCGATGATGACCTTCGTTGTCAATCCTCCCGCAGCTCTTACCACAGCATCGATATCCTGATAAACAGCATTGAATTCTCTGGATTTCACCGCTCCCAGGTTCACAAGCATATCGATTTCCGAAGCTCCATCTTCAATCGCCGCTTTCGTTTCTTCTACTTTAACTCTTGTAGTGGCACCGCCTAGCGAAAAGCCAATAGGTGCTCCTACTTTAATGCCATGGGGTGACAGGATTGTATAAGCATAGGGGACATACCATGGATTTACGAAGACTGTCCGGAATCCATGAGTTATCGCTTCTAGACAAAATGTTTTTATAATCTCTTTACTGGCAACTGGAGACAGCAGTGTGTAATCGATCAACTCAATCAGCTTTTCTTTTTCCATCATTTTTCACCTTTCTTTCGTTGGTGTCAGAAGGACTTTAATTGCTTCTCCCGATTTGATTAATTGATAAGCCTTCTCCCATTCTGTTATATCGAAAATGTGGGTGACAAGCGCAGCTGCATCCACGGCACCGCTCTCCATCAGATGCAGCGAAGGTTCCCAGTCAGCGGGCTTCTGGCTCCTGCTGCCAATGATCTTCAATTCCTTTTGAATAACCTGCTCCATATCAAACGGAATGGCTGCCTCGGCAAACAAACCTACTTGAGCGTACTGTCCCTTTTTTCGAAGAAGTGACAACCCCTGACGCGCAGCTGGAATCGCACCTGAACATTCAAAAACGACATCCGCTCCATATCCATCTGTCAGTCCTGAAATAATCTCTTCCAGCGATTCTTCCTGTACGTTGATCACATAGTCAATTCCAAGCTCCTTTGCTTTTTCCAACCGAACTGTATCAGATGACAAGCCGGTGATAAGTACCGTAGCCCCTTTGCTTTTAGCAACTTGCGCGGTCAAAAGACCAATAGGCCCTGGTCCTATAACGACTACAATGTCATTTGGTCTAATCGTTGTTTTAGCTACTGCATGATGTGTGCAAGCTAGCGCTTCTGTCATTGCTGCTGACTGATCATCAACATTATCCGGAATATGGTGAATGCTTTCAGCCCTTGCAATCACATAAGTTGCAAAGCCGCCATCCTGCTGTGTTCCAAGTCCTTTTCGATACTTGCATAAGTTATAATCCTTCTGCTGACAATAGCTGCATTGCCCGCATATATAGAAAGTCGTCTCGGAAGTAACCCGATCTCCTGGCTTCAGATGGCTTACATTACTCCCTACATCGACTACGACGCCAGCAAATTCATGTCCTAATGTGACAGGAGCAGCTACTCGGTAGCTTCCTTCATACGTGTGGATATCAGATCCGCATATGCCAGCATAAGTAACTTTTATTTTTACTTGATCATCTTCTGGGTAAGGCTCCGGTTTATTTTCAATGATAAGGTTGCCAAAGCCTAACTCCTTTTTCACTAAAGCATGCATGTAGAGCTCCTCCTAATTCATTAATTGAATATTGCGAAAACCTTCCATATAATCCAGTTGACTAAGTTGCCTCCCTGATCAATGCTAGATACCATCGCCGAGCCTTCTGGCATTTCAATATTGGCAGCAGTTGTCATGTCTGTGAAAATAGGAGCTATATCTGTGGCCATATACAGAGATAAGGCAATCATGATTGTACCAGTTATTACAGAATGGATAATGTTTCCTTTGGCTGCTCCAACGATGAAAGCAACGATAAATGGTATAGTGGCCAAATCCGCAAAAGGCAAAACGGCATTTCCAGGCAGGATAACTGCCAGCAGAACGGTAATTGGCGTTAAGATCAGAGCGGTCGAGATGACTGCTGGATGCCCCAATAATACTGCTGCATCCAACCCGATATTAATTTCACTGTTACCGAATCGCTTACTTAGCCAGTTCCTGGCAGACTCTGATACTGGCATCAGCCCTTCCATAAGAATTTTCACCATTCGAGGCATCAAAACCATGACAGCAGCCATTGCCATTCCGATTTCAATAATATCTCCAATTCCATAACCGGCTAATGCACCTATAGCAGCGCCTAGTAATAATCCAATTACCATCGAGTCCCCGAAAATACCGAATCTCTTTTGAATCGTTTCAGGATCGGCATGTATCTTATTCAGGCCTGGTATCTTCTCAATCAGCTTAACAATGAGTATCCCCGGAGCATAAGAAATTGTACTGCCTGTCGCAACAGTCACGCCTGGCATCTCATAGAACTCCTCTACCATTGGCTGCGTCCAATCCGCCACTTTCAAACAGACAATCTGAAAAATGACAGCTGCGATAAGCCCTTGTACTACACTTCCAGAAACGGTATATACAACTGCAGCCATAAATGTATAGTGCCAATAATTCCAAATATCCACGTTCATAGTTTTTGTCGTCTTCGTTACGAGCATGATGACATTGACAACAAGACCAAGCGGTATAATAAATGCAGCCACGACAGATGCCCAGGCTATAGAAGAAGTGGCTGGCCATCCAACATCGATTACATTAAGATCTACTCCCAAACGATCAACCATCTGCTGTGCAGCAGGTCCTAGGTTCAGCGTCAGCAAGTCGACGACGAGGAATATACCGACAAAAGCGACTCCGATTGTAAGCCCAGAACGGAATGCCTTCCCTGGCTTCTGACCGAATAAAAGTCCCAGAAGAAAGATTGCTACCGGCAGTATAACGGTAGCACCCAAATCAAGAAATCCTTGTAAAAAATTCACAAATGTATCCATCATTCAGCCCCACTTCTTGAAATGAGGTCGATCCCAGTTAGATTGGAACCGACTCCCACTTTTCATTTTTTCAGTTCTTTTAAGATCTCTTCCTTCGTTTCTTCCAAACCGATTCCTGTCAAGAATGAGCGTGCATTGATCACTGGGAATGGATAAGCTGTTTTTACCATGGCAGTGGTTACTAGTAAATCTGCCGTATCCACATAAGTATTCACTTCGGCAATTTTAATTTGGATCAGGTTAACATCAATCTTATTCTCTTTCGCCATCTCTTCAATCGCACTATTCACGACAGTTGAAGTGGCAATACCAGCACCACAGGCAACCAATACTTGTTTTTTGGCCATTATCTGTCACCTCCTTTAGTGGCAGACAAGCTAAGCTTCCTATCTATCAGCTTGACTACATCTTCTTTTGATTTGGAATCAAACAATGCTTGCAACGTCGTTTCATTTTGGAGAAAGTCCATCAAATCTCTTAATAATGTCAGCTGTGCATGCGACTGCTTCATCGCCAGCATGAAAATGATGCTCACAGGTGTATCCATGGAAGCTTCCCCCATCACTCGGAAGGCAACAGGTTCCTTCAATAGGGCGATGCTAATTGCATCCTTTTTTACATGCTCAATGTCCGTATGCGGAATAGCGACTGATAGAGAGGATGAAGTCGGCAGCCCTGTTGGATATTCCTTCTCCCTCTCAATAACTCCAGTCACAAAGCTAGTTTTGACGAGTTCCTCTTTAACAAGGTTTTCTGCCATTTCTCGTAATATCTCTTCTCGCGTACCTTTTGCTTGCAGGAATACTAGATTCTCATCCAGATAAAAATCAGCCATAATGGAACTCCTTCTCCTTTACTATGTCATCGGAATATTGTTGAATGATCCGCTTCATCTCCGGTATGGTGGTACCATTTATCAAAGCTTTCATATCAGCTTCGGACTTTGATAGCTTCATCAACTGCATTAGTGCATGGATATGCTCCTTCTTATCCTTTGCCGCGATGACTACGATAATATGGATACGATGATTCAAATACTGTACGCCATTTTTGATCTTCAACAGGCTCATTCCAGTACGGACGACACCATCTTCTGGTGAAGCATGCGGGATAGCTATGCCAGGTCCGATCACGATATACGGATCTTCTTCACAGCCCTTAATCATGGCATCAATATATCTTTCTTCGATAATTCCTTTATCAAGCAAGATATTGGCACAAGATCGAACAGCATCTTCCCATGATCCTAATTGATATGTCATTTTCAAATGCCTATCTGTAAGAAAGTCACTTAGCTGCAGAGGCTGCGTTTCTTCGGGTGTTGTTGGAACCACATGCTGATCCACTTGGCAGAGATATGCGTGAAGTTCCTCTTCCAATGCTTGCTCGTTTTTCACTATTGAATGATTTTTAATGATTTGCATAATGTCACTTGATCTCACTTCTTTAGAAATAAATCCGTGTATATAAGAAAGAACCTGTTTCCGGAGAAGTCTTTTCTCATGAACATCCAGCATAGTTTTCGTAATGAACAGCTTTCGTGAAGTTTCCAGTAATACCGGAGAAAAAACAAGATCATATTCGAGATTGTATGTGGTGAATTCGCGAACAGACATGCTATCCAAGAATATGAATTCTGGGAATAAGCCACTCAATTCATGGAACATCAGCTTGGATACAGAAACACCATGCGGACACACGACTATTGCTTTCACCTTTTCACCGATACTTTCTCCCTGCTGCCTAATCCATCCCCCGATAAGTAATGTAATATATAATTGCTCATTCTCTGGTATCTCACTATGGATAAAGAGCTCCAATGGTTCAAGAGATCGTTTAACCAGTTGATGCAAAGCTCGAAACTCTCCACTCAATACACCTGGAACAGGCGTAGTGTCTGTAAGATGATATTTGATTCGGTAATAGGCCGGCTTTATATGCTGCATCAATTTATGAAGCAACTGTTTCCTTTCCTGAACACGGATACAAGCTACTTTCTCAAAAAGACTGAGCATACTATCCACAGCTGGATATAGGTCTGGAAATGTATCCGCCGCTTCCATATGAGTTGTTATCACATTGGCAGACAACAGATGGAGTGTGATAAAAAGTCTCTCTGCTTCTGGCAACCCTTCTTGATCAAATAATAATTCCTCCGCAGCTTGATATTCTTTCGTACCTGCCAATTCCTTATTACTAATAGGAGAATCAGTTAAGCACTTACCTTTTCGAATCCGCTCTAGAATCAAGAACAATGTAATTGGCATCGTCTTCATTTTCTCATCTGTGTATTTAATAGATAGTTTTTGCTCTACCTGTTCAATTCTACTGCGGAAGTCATACAAGCAATTTTCTTCCAATTCTAAAACATCCATCAAAATGGAATGTCCACCGTCCGTCCCGATCAGTTCCATCAGAGTGGACATTAAAGCATTCCGAATCTGCATTTCATTGCCCTCTATATGGTAGCCTTGCTTTCGTGAATATCGAATTTGTAATTGGAAGGGTTCAAGCTGCTTCTGCAGGCTTTTTAAATCTCGAAGAATTGTATTTCTGCTGATATCCAACGAAATAGAAAAATAATCCAGTGAAAGGTCGTCCTTACTTACCAGCATACAAAGAAGCAGATGCATACGTTGACGGACAGACAATATAGAAGAATGACTTTGCTCAACAGACTCCTTCACATGGTTTAGCGTTGTAAATACTTTTTCGTCGATAAGGAAATAGCCTTGTGAAGTTCGCTCGATCAATGGCAAGCCCATTTGATTGAGCCAGCTGTTGACCTTATTAATGGTGTAGCCTAACTGTCTTTTTGAAAGGTCGAATCTTTTTTCGATTAAGTTACTCGATACACTTGGATTACTGAGTAAAGCATCCAGGATAGCTGCGTTACGTTCATTAAGATTCATCAAATCCTCCTTTCTATAAATAGCTTAGCATGCGTTCCACATATTTGTGTATGCGCTTTCATTATCATCAATGGGAGAATGAATGTACAGCATGAGACGGAACCCCATCTTTATTTGATTTGATTGCACATAAAAAGGCTTCATCAGCACCTAGGCACTGATGAAGCCTTTAAATAATACTATCTTCTCGTTCTATTCAGTTCATTTGCGTTCTGATCGTTTGTATTTGGTTCTGCATGCAAACCGTCATTTGGTTTATCGGTTGCATATAGACCATCTGCCGTCAAGCCTTTTTCTCCTTCTGTTGCATGGTCACTTCGATCCTTTGGAGTTGCTGTGCTGGCAGCAGCAGTAGTAGGGTTTACAGGTTTATTTTCTGCATACAGCAATACTTTCCCTGCTTTTAGTTCATCAGCATAACGGTCTTTCTCCGTTTCTGAAAGACTCAGGTTCTTCAGGACTTTCTCTTCTGGATCTTCACTGGAAAAGAAGGACGCGAATTTTGTGCCAAAGGAACCATTTGCTTCCTTATAATGAACATCTCTCTTATTTCCTAGAATACTATTATCAGGTTTCTTATCTACAATGACCGTGATATCCTCCTCCGGTACGCCAGCAGAGATCAATTCATTTACTCGTACAATTGCATCGCTCTCATTGATGAATGTTTCGATTGTATTTGTATTAACCATTATTGTTGCCTCCTATTTAATTTACGTTCTGGTAAATGCGAAAGCACTAGATGGTTATTACATTCCCGCTCCTCTTCTAATGAAACATAAAAAGCACTGTCCGGCTGGGACAGTGCTTTTCATATTAAGCAAATTTCAATAATGTATACTTTTTCTTTCCGCGGCGGATGATGATGAATCGTTCGTCGATTCGATCCGCTTTTGTGAGAACACGGGATACGTCTTCTTCTTTTTCACCGTTGATTCGGATTGCACCATTAGAGATGTCTTCTCTTGCCTGGCGTTTTGAAGAAGAGATTCCTGCTTCCACTAACATATCAACAAGCGGTTTGTCTTCGTCGGCTGCCGTATGAGACGGGACATCCTTGAATCCTTGTTCGATTTCAGCACCATTCAGGGAAGCAATATCTCCGCTGAATAGAGCCTGTGAAATCTTGATTGCCTGCTCCAATGCTTCTTTACCATGTACAAGCGTTGTCATCTCTTCCGCCAGCTTCGTTTGAGCAAGACGTTTTTCCGGCTCATTTTCCACGCTTTGTTCATACGCTGCTATTTCCTCAAGAGACATGAAAGTGAAATATTTCATGAACTTGATTACATCGCGATCATCTGTGTTGAACCAGAATTGGTAGAATTCATAAGGAGTTGTACGTTCTGGGCTTAGCCACACAGCTCCCCCAGCTGTTTTACCGAATTTTGTCCCGTCAGCTTTCGTAATAAGCGGAACAGTTAGGGCAAATGCCTTATCCTGCTCTTCTTCATTATTGCCAGCGTGAGTCCGGCGGATCAATTCCATTCCAGCTGTAATATTCCCCCATTGATCACTTCCGCCAATTTGCAGCGTCACATTTTCTTTTTCGTACAAGCGCAGGTAATCCAAGGATTGTAAGATCATGTACGTGAATTCGGTAAAGGAAATACCATTTGCCAATCTGGACTCGACTGAATCTTTCGCCAGCATATAATTGACTCCAAAATGTTTCCCGATATCGCGAAGGAAATCAATGATGCTCATAGCCCCGAGCCAGTCTGCGTTATTCACTGCTTTGGCAGCATTTTCACCTTCATCAAAGTTCAAAATGCTGGCAAGCTGTTTCTGGATACCTTGGCTGAAGCTTTCTACTGTTGCGACATCATTTAAGTTGCGTTCATCAGAACGTCCGCTTGGATCCCCGATCATTCCTGTGCCTCCGCCGATAAGCGCTATCGGACGGTGACCTGCTTGCTGGAATCGTTTCAGCATAAGCATAGGAACAAGATGTCCGATATGCAAGCTGTCGGCTGTTGGGTCAAACCCACAGTACAAACTTACCTGCTGGCTGGATAGATGCTTCTCCAATCCTGCATCATCACTCGTCTGCTGAACCAGACCTCTGTCTTTCAAATCCTGTAAAATAGACATATTGACCACTCCTCACTCACATTTGAGAATAAAAAAAACCCCATCCCTAAAAAAAAGGGACGAGGAATAACTCGCGGTACCACCCTTGTTGCAGTGTAAACTGCCACTCGGTTTGCTAACGGATATACATCCGTCCCCTGCTTGAACAGGAGAAGCTCCAGCTTGTAATTGGCAAAACAACTGTATACTGACTCGCACCGGCCGTCAGCTCTCTGCAACAGGGAATCGTTCCGCTACTATAACCTTCAACGCAATATTTTATAATGACTGTTCCTACATTATTACCATATGCTTGATTAAAATGCAACACGGATTTTGGACTCACTACGGAAATTGACTATTATGGTATAATAGACAAACCAATTCGGGGGTGAAATATGCAAATCAAAGTAATATGGACGAGAATTAGCAAAAGAATTGCGGAAGCTTGGAAAGCAGGCCGAATTCAGCGGAATTCTCGTATCACATATGACGTCATCTGGAACTTATTCCTCTTTTTCCTGCTTATAGCTGGCGTCGGAATTTTCTTTGCTGCTGGGGCCGGTGCAGGTTATTTTGCATCACTTGTGAAAAATGAGCCTGTTCGTTCCTATGACTCTATGAAAGAAGATATCTACAATTACGAGGAGACCTCTTCCATCTTCTTTGCTGATAATGTTTTCCTCGGCGATATCAAAACTGACCTTTATCGTGAAGATGTGAAGCTGGATGACATTTCTCCATATGTCATCCATGGAATAATCGCAACGGAGGATGATAATTTCGAAACGCATGATGGTGTTGTGCCGAAATCTATTCTCCGTGCACTGATGCAGGAAGCGACGAATTCAGAAACAAAAACCGGTGGCAGTACGCTGACACAGCAGCTTGTCAAAAATCAGATACTGACCAACGAAGTATCCTTTGAACGGAAAGCGAAGGAAATCATTCTGGCGATGCGCTTGGAAAAAGTGATGAATAAGGATGAGATTCTGGAAGCTTACATGAATATCGTTCCGTTCGGGAGAAATCTTTCCGGGCATAATATTGCCGGCGTACAGACAGCCGCTCAAGGTATCTTCGGTGTGGATGCAAAAGATCTCTCCCTGCCTCAAGCTGCTTTCTTAGCAGGATTGCCACAAAGTCCGACGGCTTATTCACCGTTTACGAATAGCGGAGAGATAAAGGAAGAAACTGCCCTTCAGCCGGGTTTGAACAGGATGAAGCAAGTGCTTAACCGGATGCTGGATGAAGGCTATATCAACCAGAACGAATATGACGAAGCAATTGGTTATGATATAACTAAAGATTTTGCAGAAGCGAAACCTGCATCCGATGACGACTATGGCTATTTGACTACCGAGGTCGAGCAGCGTGCCGCAGATATTATTGCGATTCAGCTCGCTGAACAGGATGGTCATTCCGAGAAAGACTTGAACAAAGATAATGACCTGAAAAACGAATATCTTGAAAAAGCAGAACGAGATATTCGCCAAAAAGGTTACCAAATCCATACGACAATTAATAAAGATATGTATGTGGCGCAGCAGAAAATAGCGAAAGACTATGCGTATTATCAGCCTGATCACTGGGTGGAACGGACGAATAGTGACGGGAAAACAGAAACTGTTTCAGAGCCTATTGAAGCTGGATCCATCATGATTGAAAATAAGACTGGTAAAATACTAAGTTTTGTCGGCGGACGTGATTATGAGAAAAACCAAGTCAATCATGCAACTGATACGAAGCGCTCAAACGGCAGTACGATGAAACCGCTGCTTGTATATGCTCCAGCAATGGAAGAAGGTACTTTGCAGCCGGGGAGTGTAATGGGTGACTTAAGTAAGAAATTCACTGTACCAGGCCAGACAAAAACATGGAACCCTGGAAACTACGGTGGTGTATATCATGGACTTGTGACTGCACGAAAAGCTTTGGAGGAATCTTATAATGTACCTGCAGCTAAAGCCTATAAGTCGATAGTCAACCTAGATCCTGCTAGCAAGTACTTAGAGAAAATGGGGATCACAACTTTGACCGAAGGAGATCACTCACAACTTGCTGCTTCCTTAGGCGGCTTGGACTATGGTACAACAGTAGAGGAAAACGTAAACGCCTATGCAACATTTGGTAACAACGGAGAATTCACAGATGCTTATATGATTGAATCTATCACGACAAAGGACGGCAAGGAAGTATACAAGCATGAGTCCAAGTCGAATAAAGTATTCAGCCCGCAGACAAATTATTTAATGCTAGATATGATGCGCGGCGTTCTTGATAACGGAACAGCAACCTATGCTAAATCACAGCTCTCCAATAAGAATGTCGATTGGGCAGGTAAAACTGGTACATCCCAGGATTATCATGATTCCTGGTTCGTTGCTACCAATCCGAATGTTACTGTCGGTGTATGGATGGGTTATGATAAACAAGATTCCATTCAAACATCAGGAATGGGATATAGCCAGCGAAATCAGCTGCTTTGGACACAGTTAGTAAACAGTGCAACCAAAATCGATTCCGAACTAATGGCTCCAAGCCAATCATTCAAGCAGCCAGATGGATTGACGAAGGCGTCTTATTGCGCAATTGGCGGCGGGAAACCAACTGATCTTTGTAAGCAAGCCGGAATGGTTAAAACCGATCTGTTCGATAAAGATCATGTACCAGCCAAAGCAGATGACAGCTTGATTAAACAAAACGGTAAAATCGTTCTCAACCCTGATTTTGTAAAAGAGAACGAATTACAGGGAGTAAGCATCGAACAGCTCTTCCCTAACAATGAGAAAGTTCAAAAACTCATTGGAACTGCTGCAAGCGGCAGCACTGCAAAAAAATCGGATGATACAAATGACACTGTGAAGACCAGTTCCGGTGCACCGCTTCCGCCAACAAATGTCTCAAAAGCGGAGAACAAGCTGACGTGGACGCAGTCAAAGACTGATGACGTGAAAGGATATCGCATTCTGCAAAAGCAGGGAAATGATTTCAAGCAGATCGGATTCAGCGATCAATCCTCGTTTAATCTTCCTGACACTGATTCCACTTATCAAATCAAAGCTGTTGGCAAGGACGACAAAGAATCCGAAACAATTACCCTATAAAAAAAACTAGCGTATCCGATTGGATACGCTAGTTTTTATTTTGTGGAATTTCGTTCGATGATGCGATGAGGAAGGATAACGTTCTTTTCTGATACTTCCTCTTTATTCATAAGCTTCGTCAATAGACGCATTGCTACCGCGCCTATATCGTAAGTAGGCTGTACAACGGTGGAAAGTGTCGGACGGACCATCGTTGCAAGTCTTGTATTGTCATACCCTACCACTTCAATATCCTCTGGTACACGCAAGCCATTATCCTGGAAGCCATGGATGACACCAAGCGCCATTTCATCAGAAGATACGAATACAGCAGAAGGACGATCTGCCAAGTCTGCCAGCTGTTTCGCAGCTTCAAGACCGGAATTGTACGTATTGTTAGCTTTTACGATGTATTCCTGTTTCACTTCGCCATTATTTTCCGTTACAGCGCGAAGATAACCTTTGTATTTTTGGTTATTCGTTTCAGCTTCTGCCGTTCCTGCAACGAATGCCGGATGCTTATGATTGTGATCGACAAGCAATTTAGTTGCTTCATAAGCTGCTTGTTCATAGTCGATAGCGACAGTTGGTATCTCGCCTGTACCTTGCCCAGTTGCTGCAATGACGATTGGTACAGGGGATTTATCGAACTGCTGCAGCAGCTCATCGCTGATCTTACCGCCCATAAAGACGATACCGTCCACTTGTTTCTCCAGCATGCTGTTGAAGAGTGTCAATTCTTTGTCCGGGTTTTGATCGGAATTGCTCAGGATCATATTGTATTTATACATGGTTGCAATATCTTCGATCCCGCGCGCAAGCTCGGAGAAGAAAATACTGGAGATATCCGGTATGATTGCTCCGACTGTTGTAGTTCGTTTGCTTGCAAGCCCCCTAGCTACTGCATTCGGACGATAACCTAGCTGTTCAATTGTGCTAAGTACCTTTTTCCGAGTTGCAGGTTTTACGTTCGGGTTGCCGTTTACCACACGGGAGACAGTTGCCATCGATACGTTCGCTTCGCGGGCAACGTCGTATATGGTTACATTCATTGTGTCATTTCCTCCTATATACCTTACACGATTCCAATCACCTAAAGATGATAATAACAATTTGTATGTTTATTCACATATTCTTTACCCATTATACCAGAGTTTAGAGCATTTCAGTAGAAAGAGATTCAAAAAACCCTTGATACTATAGGATTGCTACGATACCAGCTGTCAATTTCCGGAAGGGACACGACTGGCATAACTGCTATGGGCAATAAGATCACGATAAAATGCATCAAAGCGCGGTAAATCCATTTGCTGGGCTGCATCAGAAAGGGCAACCGCCGGATCTGGATGAACCTCTGCCATGATACCGTCAGCTCCGATTGCTAGAGCTGCTTTTGCTGCCGGAAGCAGCAAATCGCGCCGGCCAGTGGAATGCGTGACGTCAACCATTACCGGAAGATGCGTTTCTTGTTTCAGAATCGGTACAGCAGTAATGTCCAACGTGTTCCTTGTTGCAGTCTCATACGTACGGATACCTCGTTCACAAAGGATAATGTCATTATTTCCGCGGGAGCTGATATATTCTGCTGCATGTATGAACTCAGAAATGGTAGAACTCATGCCGCGCTTTAAGAGAATCGGTTTCTTTATGTCCCCAGCTGCTTTCAGGAGCTCGAAGTTCTGCATATTTCGGGCACCAATCTGGATGACATCCAAATACTCGGCTGCTTTTTCGATATCCTCGGGTGCTACAATCTCACTGATGACAGCCAAATCATACGTATCGGCAATCTTTTTCAATATCCGAAGTCCTTCTTCACCCAATCCTTGAAAATCATAAGGTGAAGTACGCGGCTTGAAAGCCCCGCCACGCAGGAGCTTCAGGCCCTTCTCCTGCAACGATTCGGCAACTTTGGCTGTTTGCTGATAGCTCTCCACAGAACATGGTCCGAAAACGAACTGCGGCTCTCCATCTCCGATTTTCGTGCCTTTAATGGTAATAACGGTGTTTTCTGGTTTGCGGCGCCGTGATACAAGCAGTGCCTTATGCATCTCATCTTCCTGCAGCTCAAGGCTTGCTTTGAAAATTTCCTTGAACAAATGCTGAAGTGTAGCATCCTGGAATGGCCCTTTATTGTTATCGGATATGACATTCAGCATATCTCTTTCCCGCACCGGATCAAAGCGCTTCGTGCCTTGTTTTTTCTTCACTTCGCCAATTTCCTGGACTAGTTTGCCTCGTTCGTTTATCAAAGCAAGCAGCTCAAGGTTCACTTCATCCAATTTCTGTCGCAATACCGTTAATTCATCCATATTCATCGCTCTCTCCCACTCTCTATCTAGTATATCCAGCTCAGGTAATTAGCAATCATTATAGCTAAAAGTTTACGCGCTGTCATCCACAAATAGTGTAGAATAATATGTAGGAGTTTCATCAGGCTTCGCGTTCAGTGAAGCTAAGAGTTCAATGCAGAAAGGAATATCGTTTTGAAGGAAAGAATTTTCGCTTTGGATATTGGAACTAGATCCGTTGTCGGCATGCTTCTAGAAGAAGATGCTGGTGTTTATACATTGATAGATTACGAGATGGTTGAACATGATGAGCGTTCCATGCTTGATGGCCAGATCCATGATGTAGTAGCCGTCGCACAAGTTATCTCGGAAGTGAAACATAAACTTGAGGAAAAACACGGGCAGCTGCATAAAGTATGTGTCGCAGCTGCAGGTCGTTCGCTGCAGACAAAACGTACCAAGATACAGCATTCGATAGCGGAACGAGGAGTTTTGGATAAAGAGCAAGTGCAGCATCTGGAGCTAAGTGCTGTACAGCAGGCACAGTATGAAATCGCCCAGTCAAAAGATAAAAGTACCGATTATTATTGTGTCGGTTACTCTGTTCTGCATTATCAGCTCGATGAGCAGGAAATTGGATCGCTGATAGATCAGCAAGGTAATGAAGCAAGTGTAGAGATTATTGCCACCTTCCTGCCGAAGGTCGTTGTGGAATCTTTGATATCAGCTTTGAAACGCAGTGATTTGGAGATGGATGCTCTTACATTGGAGCCAATTGCTGCAATCAGCGTCTTAATCCCACCATCTATGCGTCGTTTGAATGTGGCATTAGTTGATATCGGCGCTGGTACGAGCGACATTGCCATTACGAATGAAGGAACAATTACTGCTTATGGTATGGTTCCAAAAGCAGGTGATGAAATTACAGAAGCAATAAGTGATCATTATTTGCTTGATTTCCATGTAGCCGAAGCTGCAAAACGTGATTGGGCTGAAAAAGGTACTATCACAACAATGGATATACTCGGCTTCGAACAGCAGCTGGAAGCAGAACAAGTTAAACAGGACGTAGGGCATGCGGTGGATCAGCTTGCAGAAGCAATTGCAGGATCGATCATTCAGTTGAATGCAGTCGCACCAAAAGCCGTCATGCTCGTCGGTGGCGGAAGCCAGACACCGGGACTGGCTGCACACCTGGCAAGACAGCTTGAATTACCAGAGAATAGAGTCGCTATTCGAGGAACAGAAGCAATACAGCAGCTTGCGAAAACAGATAATGTACCATCAGGTCCTGCGTTCATTACTCCGATTGGCATTGCCTTAGCTGCAAAACAAAATCCTGTCCATTACGTAAGCATACAGGTTAACGGACGCGTCACACGTCTATTTGACATGAAAAAACTGACAATAGGTGATGCATTGCTGGCAGCCGGGATTCAGGTAGCGCGTCTTTATGGGAAACCTGGGGCTGCCTGTATGATCACTTTCCAAGGAAAGCCGCTAACCCTTCCTGGCACACTAGGACAAGCGCCAGTTATAAGGCTCAACCAACAGCCTGCTAATCTTGATTCACCGATCCAGGATGGAGACAAGCTGGATGTAGAAGCTGGAGTAGATGGCTCGCCGCCGCAAGTGACTGTAAGTGATATTACGGGAGATTTAGACCCGATTACAGTCTTTTATAATGGAAAAGCTTATCAGGTGAAACAGCAGCTGCTTGTAAATGGACAGCCCGTCCATCCTGCGCATCAGCTCAAAGACAGGGATGAAGTAAACTTACAGCGAACAACAACTGTAGAACGCTTCTTGCATGAACAGCAGCTTCCTTTGCCAGCTTTGCCTGATGACATGGAATATAACGTCTACATAAATGATAAGCTTGTATCCATTGACTCGTTCAGTCAGGTGTTTACCATTAATGAAATTCCAGCCCGATTACGTGATCAGGTGAAAGATGGAGATAGCATCCGCATCCGTGAACGCAGCTTGCCTACTGCCTCTGAGCTGCTTTCTCATCTGCAAACGGAAAACCAAGCGACCTTGACAGTTGAATTCAACGGAAAAACACTTAAGCTTACACCTCCAGCTGCACAGCTATATATTGGAGATAAGCCGGTGGAACAGGAAGAGCGGATTCCAAGTGGTACCCGACTTCAAATGCGTGTAGCTACAGATCAATTCATCATCCAGGACATTTTTCGCTTTGTTGATATAGATTTGACAAAGATCAGCGGAAACTTCCAATTATTAAAAAATGGAGACAAAGCTTCCTTCCATGATGCTTTGTCTCCACACGATAAAATCGAGCTGACTACTTAAAAAAGCTGTACGCATTAGCGTACAGCTTTTTAGTGATTTTTACTATAGCGTTTATAGTGAATATCGTGGACAAGACGGATCTGATATGGACGCTTGAAAAAGATACCATATTCGCCCACTCGGAGAACTTCTTCATTTTTACCCGATTTGTGTTCATGTTTCATGTATAACCCACCTACTGATTGAATCTTTTTTCCTGTTCCCGTAAAACGGTCTCTGTAATGTCATGGTGTGATGTATGCCAGATCACTTGATTATTTGCAAAAAGCAATGCCTGCGGAGATTCGTGTCTCACCTCATAGCGGTCTGCAATCGTATTGGATAGATCCCGTGCTTCTTGGACATATAACGTGTACATCGGTATCTGTGTATCTAGACTGTATCGGTCATATTCCTGCTTCGCCCTTGCACTGATCGGGCAAGTCAGACTATGCTTGAGCACGTAAAATGATGCATCCCTGTTCAGGACATCTTGAAATTCCTCTTGGCTTTGAATGACTTTTGCTTCCATTTGTCAAAACTCCCTTCGAAAATAAACAGACTCCTAAGCGAGATGCTTAGGAGTCTTATAATTAAAGATCCTTATTACGTTCAATCGTGGATTTTTGCTGTTCCATTTCCAATTCCCTTGCAGCTTCCTCGATTGCGCGTGCTACTTCTTCCGCTGCATCTTCTGCTTCCTTATCGTTTGAAGCTGTGTCATCTGCTTGGTCTTTGGATGTTAGGTTTTTGACTTTGTCCTGTACAGTCTGAGAGGATTCTTTCACCTTATCAGCTACTACACGGGATTTCTCAGTGACAACATCTTTCCATTGTGCACCTTTTTCACTGTACTGTGTTTTCATTTCGCCCGCGCGCCCTTTCAGGGAGCTAGCTTGTTCCGTAATATCACTGCGTAGTTCTTTACCGGATTTAGGTGCAAGAACTAGAGCTGTCACAGCTCCTACTACGCTGCCGATGATCGAACCAATCAGAAAATCTCTTCCGTTCGTCTTTTTCGTTGACATACTGCATTGCCTCCTATCGCGTCGCTTGGTTTAATGGGATGTTTCTTTTACTGGTAGCGGCTGCTCTGTTGGCTGCACTGCAGGTACAGAGGCGACCTCATTGGCTTCATTCTGCTTCTTTTTCTTCCATAAGTCAAGTATAACTGAGCCCCATTTTAGTACTTGGCCAGTTTGTTCTGTATGCTGTTCTGCTGATAGAGCCACTTTGTTGGACACATTGCGAATAGAATTGTTGAGGCTGTGTACTGTATCACCGATGCCTTCAATTCCGTCAACAAGAGTGTTAAGCTTCTGCGCTTTCTCTCCGATGTCTTCTGCAAGGTGATTTGTCTTGCTGAGCAGTTCTGCTGTTTCGCTCGTAATACCCTGCATTTGCTTTTCGACACCTTCCAATGTGCTTGCTACATCATTTAGTGTGCGTGAAGCAGCTTTCAATGTTTTTGCGAGGTAGATTACTAAGACTGCGAATGCGATTGCTGCAATCAATGCAGCGATGTACCCTAGAATTTCCATAATGATTAGTCAGCTCCTTCTTGGTATGTAGTATGAGTAGTTGAAGCACATCTCATGCTTTATACTCCTTCGTCTAACTACGTTATTCCCCAGGTGTACGTCGTTAAACATAAAAGTATAAATAAAAAAAGGGAGTATTACTCCCTTTTTTAAGTGTAATGGATTATTGGACAGCTTGCAACGACTCTTCATAGCGAGCCTGGAATTTCTGTATGTCACCGGCTCCCATGAATAGAAGGACACTGTCTTCATACTGCTTAAGTACGTTTACATCTTCAAGCTGCAGCACCTCACAGCCTGGTATAAGCTCCTGGAGATCCTGGATAGACAAATTTCCTTTTGCTTCCCGTGCAGAGCCAAAAATATCACAAAGATAAACGACATCTGCATTTTTCAGACTATCTGCAAACTCTTGCAGGAAAGTCTTTGTCCTTGAGAAGGTATGAGGCTGGAATACCGCAACAATCTGCTTATCTGGGTATTTCTTTTGAGCAGATTCGATTGTTACTTCGATCTCCTTCGGATGATGAGCATAGTCATCCACCAATACTTGGCTGCCGGCTTTCTTTTCAGAGAACCGTCGTTTCACACCTGTGAAACCATACATTTCCTTGATTTGATCAGGTGTCATACCTTCTTGATGACATACTGCTGTCACTGCCAGTGCATTAAGAACTTGGTGGTTCCCGTATCCTGGAATGGTAAACGTATGGTAGAAGCTGCCTTCTATATATACGTCGAATGTCGTGCCATTCGGCTCTTCATGTACATTCTTGGCCTGGTACGTATTAGAAGCATCAAATCCATAATAATGAACTGGTACATTTGCTTGAAGGTCACGCAAATATGGATCATCACCGCAAGCAATGATACCGTACTTCACTTGATCAGCTAATTGCTGAAAAGCCTGAAAAACGTCCTCGATATTCTGGAAATAATCAGGATGATCGAAATCGATATTCAGCATGACCGCATAATCCGGCTTGTAAGCCAGGAAGTGGCGGCGATATTCACATGCCTCAAAAACAAAGTAGTCACTCTTCGGCTGTCCGCTTCCAGTTCCATCTCCGATCAAATAGGAAATCGGGTGAGACTGTTTCAGTGTATACGCCAAGAGACCTGTAGTAGATGTTTTACCATGTGCTCCGGTAACTGCTATACTGCGGAATTTATCAGCATATGCACCTAGGAAGTCATGATAGCGGTAGATCGGGAGACCAAGTCGTTTGGCTTCCACGATTTCCTCGTGTTCATCAGAGAACGCGTTCCCTGCAATAATTGTCAGATTAGGTTTGATATTATCTTTAGTAAATGGCAAGATTGTAATGTTTTTATCTTTCAGAGCCTGATCCGTGAAGAAAACTTTCTCCACATCGGAGCCTTGGACTTTCTCACCTGCATCATGCAGGATCTGCGCCAATGCACTCATACCAGATCCTTTAATACCAACGAAATGGTAAGTTGTCATAATAGGAACCTCCACATAGTAATATATCGCTTTTGTATGGTGTCAGTATAAGTATGTAAAGCGTTGTGTGTCACATATACATGAAAAAAAGCATACTAGCAACAGTATAGCATTTTGTCGGTATTTTATAAATGCAGAATCTCTTCTGTTACGCTTTTTACAGTATATACATAGCACCCTTTATTGGTGTCTCGGATAACAATACAGCCTGGACGGTCCATAGGACAACATCCAGGCTGTCATTCATTCCGCTTGAAGCTGAGCCAGCGAGACGAGTACGTCACGCGGCTTGCTCCCTTTCTGTTCGGAGATGACACCTCTCATCTCCATATGATCAATCAATCTGGCAGCACGATTGTAACCGATCTTGAAACGGCGCTGCAGCAAGCTTGCACTCGCACTATTGTGCTCGATAACAAACTCGACTGCATCCCGATACAACTCGTCTTCGTCCTCCTCGGACTCTCGTCGCTCAAGCAGATCCTCATGCTGGAAAAGATACTCAGGCGGTGCTGTCTGTTTCACATACTGCACAACCCGTTCGATCTCTTCATCAGACACAAAAGCACCTTGGATACGCTGAGCTTGCCGTGCTCCATTTTCAATGAAGAGCATATCACCTTTACCAAGCAATTTCTCTGCACCATTATTGTCGATGATTGTCCGGGAATCGATTGCAGAAGAAACACTGAAAGCAATTCGTGTCGGGATATTTGCTTTGATCAAGCCTGTAATAACATCCACGGACGGACGCTGTGTCGCCAGCAGCAGATGGATTCCGGCTGCCCGCGCTTTTTGGGCAATCCGGCAGATGGAATCTTCAACATCCTGAGGAGCTACCATCATCAGATCAGCCAGTTCGTCGATGACGATGACCAAATATGGCATCTTATCAGCGTAACGTCCTTGCTTATCGAGTTTCTCATTGTAACGACCGATATCGCGGACTCCTTCGCCGACGAACTTCATGTAGCGTTCTTCCATTTCATTTACCGCCCATTTCAAGGCTGCAGTAGCTGCTTTAGTGTCGGTAATAACTGGTGAGACTAGATGAGGCAGGTCGTTGTAAGGAGCAAGCTCCACCATCTTCGGATCGATCAGCAGGAATTTCACCTGCTTATGATTCGCCTTATACAATAGACTTAGCAGAATAGTATTGATACATACACTTTTTCCGGAACCTGTTGCTCCAGCTATTAGACCGTGCGGCATCTTCTGCAGGTTCGTCACAATCGGATTGCCGGAAATATTCAAGCCTAAGCCGACTGAAAGCGGCGAGCTGTTTCCCTGAAAATCTTCGGTCTCCAGTATTTCCTGTAAGCCGACTTGCTTCGATACGGCATTCGGCACTTCAATTCCGATGGCATTCTTCCCTGGAATCGGTGCTTCCATCCGGATGTCCTTGGCTGCCATGTTCAGCTTGATATCATCTGTCAGGCTCTTGATTTTACTAACCTTGACTCCAAGATCAGGCTGAACCTCAAAACGTGTGACTGACGGGCCTTGCATTGCATTGACCACGTGAGCATTTACGTTGAAGTGTTCCAAAGTAGTCTCTAAAAGCTGACTTTGCTGGTCGACCCAAGCATCATTTTCGATCGTCTGTTCGACAGGATCATTCAGAAGATGCATCGGAGGTTTGGCAAAGCTCGGTTCTGTCTGCTGCGGGATATCCTGTACAACAGGCTCCGTTTTCTCCGGCTCCTTGCGAGTGGGCACCTGCTGATGATTTCGTTTATCTCTTGGCGTCATGAACACGTTGAAAGGCACTGATTTCCTCACTGTACTGCCAGTTTCGCGAATTTGGGAATTTGTTGTTTCCGTGCTCTCTTCCGCTTGCAGGACTTCTTTTTCATCTGTTTGTTTTGATGATTTTACTGTTTCAACATCAAAAGAATCAGGCTGCGCAATAGACTCGCTGATCATTTCAGAACCATGGCTAGACGTATTACTTTCTGCTGCACTAGATGCTACTTCGTCCGGAACAGCTTCTTCTGCTGTCGGATCATTCGCATTGCGCATAGCTGTGCTATCCTCTGCTAAGTCCGGTACACGAGTCTCTTCTATCCTATTAATCGATTGATCCGGATCAAACTTTTCTGTTAAGTCATCTTCTGCTTCAATCGAAGCAGTTTCCTCTATAACGGTCGATGGGTCCAAACCAGTCTCTTCTATGCTAGCTGACTCATCAAGCTGAATAGGTTCAGCTTGATGATTTTCCGTTGTTTCAGGAACAGATATCTCCTCGATCATCTCTCCCTCTGCAACGCTCGTATCTTTATTTTCTAAAAATGATTCCTTACTTAATTCTGCTGCCGCAATGTCCGTTTTTTCTTTACGTTCTATTACAGGCTCTTCAAGCGTGATTTCTTCGACTGGATCCTGTTCAACGTGAATATCGAACTTTTTTTCTTCCTGTACTTCAGGATTAACCGTATTAGCAGATGCTGCGATTCTTTTCCAATCTGCTCGGTCTTGAATAGAAGCCAATGTTACAATATCAGCGACCTCTTCTTTCCGCTTGCGGAAACCGTATACAGGGGATGGAACTTCTGTCGGCTGGAAGGGTTTCTTTTCTTCCTTTGGTACCGGATTCTTTATTTCTGGCTTGCGCTGCCAGTTTACACTGGAAGGCCGTTCTTGCATTTTCGGTTTTTCAGGCTGACGAGGCAGCCGCTTTTCTGGTATCTTTGTATCTGGTTGGGCTCGACGTACTGGCCGCACGTTTGAGGCTGGCGGTTTTGCACTTCCAGACTCGTCCGGTATCATTGGAAACCGGAAAGCGCGTTCCTTTGGGTATGTATAAGCCATTTTTGCTTGTGGCTGCTGATTTGTCTGATACTGTTTCTGTACTTTCTGTTCAGAAGCGTTCCGTGATTTCAGCTCTGGTTCTTCTTCCACTACTACTTCGGTCATAAAAAAGTTGCTTAGAGCTTGCTTAAGACGCTCCCACATAGTAAATCTTCCTTTTTCAGTATAATATCTTCATTTTAGCAGGTTTTCACAAACCGTGAATAGCTTTACCCTAAAAACATTCCATCAAAACTTAAAAAATATGGCGGTTACTCGCCATTTCCGTTCCATTTTCCTAAAAAAACACCGGATACGTTTGTATCCGGTGTTCATTTCCCTATTAAAAGTCAAATACCTGGCCAACTTTATAGGAATCATCCAGCACATAAATCCCTTTTTCTTCCGGTGCATTCGGCAGACCTAGCTCTTTTTGAGAGCAGATCATTCCAAAACTATCTTCACCGCGTAAATTGCCGGCTTTGATTTCCAAACCGCTTGGCATGATTGCGCCCACTTTCGCGACGACCACTTTTTGGCCTGCATCTACATTTGGTGCACCACAAACGATTTGTACTGTTTCATCACCAAGGTCGACTTGGCAGACACTTAATTTATCAGCGTTGCTATGCTTTACTTTTTCCTTAACAAAGCCGACAACGAATTTAGGTGTAAGATCTACCTCAAACGTATCTTCCAAGTTGTTCTGACGGAAAATATCACGAATCTTGCCCGCGAAATCCTCATCCATTTGCACCTTGCCAGCTGTTGTGATTTTCAAGTATTCGGAAGCGCGGAAGATATTATAACCGACTAGCTCATCCTTATCTGTAATACGGACAACATCTCCGAATCTCTCTTCTTTAATGGAATGACGGTCTCCTTGCTTAATGGCGAGCAGCAATACGTCACCGATCCCTTGCTTGTTATAGAATGCTTGCATCTTACTTTTCCTCTCCCTTGGCAGACTCCGGTCTATTGCGAGCCATAATGAAAACTGGCTCTAATTTCTTTTCTTCATAAATGAATGGTAAAGATGTAATTGGTACGCGGCCTTCTGCGAAATATTTCATGGTTACCTGTGCTAATATATCATAACCAGTCTTATTTTCAATATCCGCCAATATCAGCACATCCTGGTGAGGAACAGCAACAAGGACATCTCCCTTTGCATTGGCACGGAATCCTTCCAGCAGAGACTCGTTCAGTATGCGGCTGGCATCGTAGCCATCCTGCGTCGCAATAAAGTAAAAGGAATTCCCTGCAACCCTGTCTTCCTTTAATTCTGTGGAAAGACTTCTAGCGTTAAATGCAGCAATTTCCCGAAGACGTTCGATGGTCCAGCCTTGCTCTTCCATCATTTGTTCGTCAATGAGGCGGTACGATTTACCAAGGTCAAGTGCGTAATAGATTCTCGTTTCAGCCGTATGCTCCGAATATACCATCTTCAGTCCGGCTTTCGTTTTCGAAGGGAAAGAAGTGGCTCGTATCACTGGAAAGACATGCTGTTCATTTCCTTCCAAATGCTGCTCTTCATGCATGACACGCAAAGCTTCTTTTACATGCTGTTCGAGTTCATCCAGCGCTTTTTCGCCTCGTGTCTCATATTTTGCAATAATATTCGGAAGCGCCAGCGTCACGCCTTCGTTCGTATCCTGCCATTCTACTCGGAACTTACTTTTATCCCGGTCATACGAAGTGCGCCAGGAAGGATCCTGCAAACGCTCCTCCAGTTTTTTCTTCATTTTCAAAGCCGTCATTTTCATAAGCTATGCTCCTTGCAATTATTGCGGTAAGGATTCGATGAAAGACTCGATTTCCTCTTTAGACTTACGATCCTTCGATACGAATCGTCCGATTTCTTCGTCCTGGTTGAAGGCAACAAAACTCGGAATACCGAATACGTCATATTGCTGACAAACATCGATGAATTGGTCACGGTCTACATGAATGAATTCGAATTCGCTGTATTTTGCTTCAATTTCCGGCAGTTCCGGCTCGATGATTCGGCAGTCCGGACACCAGTCAGCAGAAAACATCAAGATTGTTTTGCCGTTTTGAAGTACTTCTTTTAGTTGTGCTTCTGATTCTAGATTTTTCATTTTTAAATGCCCCCATTAATCTTTTCTTCATTTTATCAAAGCACTGAACCAAAAGCGAATATACTGCGCAGCAGCTGTCATTTATCTTCCTGCTTCCTATTTATACATAGGAATATTCAGGTCTAGCAGCAAATATGGGTCGAATCAATCAGTTAAATTATCAAACTTTTATTAATTTATTGTAAATATGGTAGGTTATACCTATAATGAAAGGGAGCACACAAAAGCATTAGGGGGGAAATATATGCACACCATTCGACAGAGAATCCGATTGATTATGTTCTCTTCACTGGCAAGTATTCTGGTACTTGGAGCATTCAGTTTTTATTATTTCTACCAGCAGAATCAAATGTCAGAGGAAACGCAGCGATACCAAGAAGCCTATGTGTCCAGTCAGTATATCAAGGATGATATGCTCGATACACTGGAGAAGCAACAGACATACTTTGCCCAGCCTTCTGTATCCAACGCCGAAGCTGTACTAGGCGCTATAGCCGGCATTGAAAAACAAGCTTCTACATATGAAGCAAAATACCAGGATGAAAAAGATTTGCAAGCGTACTTCACGCAAATCAAGGAAGGTGCAGCATCTTATGAAAAGGAACTCGAAAAAGTCACGAGTATGAATGAAACAATCGGCTACACTTCCGATGAGGGACTGCGAAAGATCATAAGTGATGCCTCGGAGAATTTTCGCAGCCTTGCTGAAAATGCAGGAAATGATGTCTCTGCTGCTTTGGAGAACGTTACGCGGACCGAACAAGGTATCATCCAGCCTCCAAATGGTGCTGCTCCAGATAAAGATGCATTCGATGGAGCAGTAGATGCATTCAAGACAGCGATTTCCGATTCCGATTTGGATAGTGACGCGGTTAGTGAGATAAACTCCAGTCTTTTGAAATACACATCAGCAATGTCCACCCTTTCGAACACACGCACCCAGGCAACTGAGCTGGCAGCGAATTTCGAAACAGCCGCTTTGGAAGTCACAACGACTGTGGACAGTGTCGGCGAAACAGCCATCGAACAAACTGACAATTTAAAACAATCAAACGAAAGGACCTCTACCATTCTTGGCATCGTCCTACTTGCTGTCATCATTCTTAGTTTCCTGCTCGTACTTTGTATCGGCTGGCCGTTAATCCGCGCCATCGCAAAATCAATACGTCAGCTAAAAGAAGCTACGGAAATTATCGGAAATGGTAATCTGGCTTATCGTGTACCAATTACCACAAAGGACGAGATGGCAGATTTGGGTGAAACATTTAATCAGATGGCAGGGAAAATGGAGCAATCCATGATTAAAGTGAAAGAAGCATCCGAAGTATTGGATGATTCCTCTTCGTATCTGGCTGCAGCTTCCCAGCAGACAGCAGCTCAATATGAAGAAGTGAACCAAGCTATCGGTCAGGTGGCTGGCGGCGCGCAGGCTCAGGCTGCTCAACTCGAAGAAAGTAATATGATGCTGGATAAGGTACGCCAGGCTATTACAATGATGAAGGATGAAACAGCACTAGTCAGTCAGGCGATGAAACTAGCAGAGCGGGAAGGAAGCAATGGTATCAATCAGATGCAAAAACTGCATGAAACCTCTGATAGCTTCTTGACGCTCGCTCAAAAACTGACAGAAGAAATCCAAAGTGCTGTACAGCAGGCAAACCAAATTCGCTCCATCGTCCAAACAATTGAAGAGATTTCAGAAAGCACAAACCTGCTCGCGCTGAATGCTGCTATCGAATCTGCTCGTGCAGGTGAGCATGGCCGAGGATTTGCTGTAGTAGCAGATGAAGTGAAGAAGCTGGCAGAACGCTCCAAACAAGAAGCACAGCAGATCCACAAGCTTGTTGGCACAATGAATCAGCAGATGACCAATTTGGCAGAAGAAGCTAAAGCCTTTGATGCTTATCAGCAAGTCCAAGCATCAAGTGTTGAAGAAACGACAAATGCATTTGATCGAATTCATAAACAGCTGCAGCAAGGTAATTCGAAAATGAAGGACATTTCTGCTTCTGTTTCAGAAGTCGCCGCAAGTAATGATACTGTTGCGAGCATGCTTGGCCATATCAACCAGATTGCCGATGAAGCAGCCGCAACAGCTCAGGAAGTAGCTTCCTCAAGTGATACGCAGGCCGCATCGATTGATATCCTGACAAACGCAGCCGCCCAGCTGCAGCAGCTGGCAAAGGAATTGGCTGTCGAGGTAGCTCAATTCGAATTCGCCTATGCTTCGGATAATCCAGCTGAATCCAGCGGAGTAGAAGATTCAAATACATCCGAATCCACTGTAACAGATGCCACCGAAACAGAAGGCATTGCTGACGAGCTTTTCGAAGCAGATCAGCAAGATTCCCCTGTCATCGGTGATGATAAAGATGATTCGACCGAATATAAAAAGACATCATAAAAAAGAAGGAAGCGGATATTAAAATTCCGCTTCCTTCTTTTTGTTTAACTCATAAAAGCTATATTGCCCTTTCAACAGCAAACAAATATGCTCAAACATAGCAGAGCGGGACATATGCCCATTGGTAAAGACGCCGACCGCTCCTTCTGTCGTCGAGATATCCTGCCTGCTTGTAAATGTCCGCATAACTGGTCCCAGTTCTTCGCCTGCAAGCACTGGTTCGGCGATGAAGTCAGGCAAAAGCAGTTTTGCACCGCTCGCGCTCCATACCTTGTCCCCGACTGCTAAAGCACCCCAGTTACATATATACAGACCGTCATCCATCTTTGTGACGCCACCCTCCAAACCGATACCAGCAGCTGCTCCTTCCAGCTTGCTGCATGCTATCGCACGTTGGATTGCTCCTTGGCGTGTCTCTGCATCGCTCATCGGCTGTTCACTCACGCCGGATTCAACCGCTGCACTTTCAAGCTCCCACCGAGCTCCGAAAACTGCTGAAACCGCCTGAACTTTGGCAGGATTTTTAGATCCGACTATCATTTTCATCAGTTGCGCTTCCTTTCCGACGAGATCAATCGTTCGAAGTAATAAGATCCACTGTCGACTGATCCGTCGCCCGTACAAGCTTGATCAGAAGCTCTTTTGCAGCTGCATAATCATCAACATGAATGATGCTTGCACTTGTGTGGACATAGCGGGAAACTATCCCGATTACAGCTGATGGAACACCTTCGTGTGCTAAATGGACACGTCCGGCATCCGTTCCGCCTTTGCCAACATAGTATTGGTAGTTGATATTATTGGATTCCGCAGTATCAAGAATGAATTCACGCATATTACGATTCATGATCATGGTGCCGTCAAAAATACGAAGCAATGCTCCCTGCCCCAAATGACCGAAGGCTTGCTTGTCTCCGCTGACATCATTAGCAGGTGAAGCATCCAGTGCATAGAAAATATCAGGATTAATCATATTTGCAGCTACTTGGGCACCGCGAAGACCGACTTCTTCCTGAACCGTCGCACCAGCATACAACTGGTTCGGCAATGTTTCCCCAGCCACTTCTTCCATTAATTCCAGCGCCAATCCACAGCCATAACGATTATCCCAAGCCTTGGCCAAAATCTTCTTCTCATTTGCCATTGGTGTAAACGGCATGTACGGCAGAATTTGCTGTCCCAGCTTCACACCAAGCTCATATGCATCACGCTCATCATCTGCGCCGATATCAATCAGCATACTGTCGATACTGGCAGGCTTACTCCGCTGCTCAGGCGTTAACAAATGAGGAGGTGTAGAGCTGATGACACCCGGAATCGGTCCTTCGTCCGTCATTACCTGCACGCGCTGTGCAAGCAAAACTTGACTCCACCAGCCGCCTAAGGTCTGAAAACGAAGCAGACCATTGGGTGTAATGCCTGTGACCATGAAACCGACCTCATCCATATGTCCAGCAGCCATTACCTTAGGTCCACTGCCTTTCTTTACACCAAAAATACCGCCAAGCTTATCCTGGATGATCTCATCCGCATAAGGCTTCAGCCTTTCCTTCATAAAAGCACGCATCAGCTGTTCGTTACCTGGCGCTGCCTGCAGCTCTGTCAATTGTTTAAATAAATCCAATGTTTTTTGGTTCATGTATATGTACTCCCTTTTTGTCAGACTATTGTATATCTATTGTAAACTATTGCTCCTCAACATGCCATAAAGGTTGTTTCGTTTTATATTTCTAAGGTAATAAGATATAATAGAACATAACTTAAGTTGAAGAGGTGACCAAAATGGGCGTAAAGAAAACAGTAGCAATCGTAGGTGCTGGCCTTGCGGCTGGATACTTGATCCAGAAGCAGATTGCGAAACAACAGAAAGTGACTCCGGAAAAAGCATTGAAATTCGCTAAAGAAGCGTTCAAGAAAGAAGGTCCGATCAGTGGATCTTGGATCTATATGAAACCGGAAGAAAAAGTGAAGCACGGCCTCACGTATACTGTTTACCGTGGCGGTATCTCCCGTACGATCGACGGAAAACCTGCTCAATACGAATTTTTCGTAGATGCAGAAACTGGATCAGTTATCGACGCTGTCGAATCAGCATCCTAATAAAAAGCCGCACCCCAAAAGTTAGTAACTTAACATTTGGGGTGTTTTTTTGTGGACTTTTTGAATGAAATCAGGCTTTTCTGACTCTTAATATAGAGTAGATATCCGAGAGCAAATCTCCCTTCTTATGATCACCTTTGTATAATTAATTTCTTCCCTAATGTGGAATTCGGATTGTTACTTTCCAAGTCAGTCGGTTACAACCCTTGTCTACAAATTGAATCATTATATATACATAGCCGAACTTGTATTCATTCCACCCATCACATAAGTAAACAGTCTAACTTTTGAATCGATCGATGGAGAATATTAGCATAAAGGTACGCAGCGGCATCTTTGCCGGGGGAGAAAAAAATATAATCAAAGACCATTTACACTACATAAAAATATCCCGGAAGTCTGAAATAAACTTCCGGGATATTTTTATTGGTATATGGTTATGATTTCAAACAATCAACCTAATCCTTATTGCAGCTTAATTATGTTATTCACATTTAAAAAGCTGGCTTGAGTTCGGTAATAGACCGTCCTCAAGCCAGCCTACTGGCAATATATAGTAACTTGTTTTCTACACCCTACTTAACTAGCCGAGTTTTTTTATTTGAATGTAGCGACACTGCGATAGATGCGGTAGCCGCGTGAAGAGAATTTCTCCTCATATTCTGTTTTCACATTTAACGGATCGTTCTCTGCATGCAAATCAAGCTTCACTTCCTGCAGAATCATGCCGTATCGGGAGAAACTAGACAAACTATACTCAAATAGCTTCTGATTATCTGTCTTGAAGACCACTTCTCCATCATCTTTTAATACAGATTCATATTGCTTCAAAAAGCTTTTATATGTTAAGCGACGCTTTTCATGCTTATTCTTCGGCCAAGGATCAGAGAAATTCAGATAAATGCTATCCACTTCATTCACTTCAAATAATTCACGGAAATCAGCTGCATTTTCATTCAATAGCCTTACATTCGGAAGATCTGCTTCAGCTGCTTTTTCCACAGCTGTCACAATAATACTTTTCGCTTGTTCAATTCCGATGAAATTGTATTCCGGATGCTGGGCTGCCATGCCAGTGATGAACTGCCCTTTGCCAGATCCAATCTCAACATGCAGCGGCTTATCGTTACCGAATAGCTCTCTCCATTTGCCTTTATAATTTTTCGGTTCTTGTACCACGATATGATCGTTTTCTTTTAAATAATCGTCTGCCCAGGGTTTATGGCGCACACGCATATGTCTCACTCCTATTTCTGCCCACCCGCCTGCATAGTTTGATGCCAAAACGCACACGCTATGCTCAGGAAGGAGGGGAAAATCGATGTCACTTTCCGTTGAAAACCAACTTAGCCTTCTTCGGGATATACTTAGCGAACATTGCGAATCCTGCTGCGGCAGCAAATCCGAATACGAGCAAATATCCCGCCTGGCACGTTCTATTTTATCTAATAAATCAACCGATCAGCAAGAGCTTCTTGCTTTGCTTCCTGGTATCCATTCGTACAGTTCTGCCGGTGAAAAAGCTGCAGATATCAATGCGCACATCACATCGAACAGAGAACATCTCGAGGATTGGGTAGAGACCATCAACAGCTTTCAAGGCTAGCAGGACAGCTGGTGCAGTTCCGTAAGCAGCTGTCCTAATTCTATACTTTTGCGTTTCATGTTATCATCGCGGAGCGACATGATGATACGGGCAGCTTCATACCAATAAATACGTTTTAAAAGTGCATCATTCAGTGGCTTGCCGTATGCTTTCATCCATTCTTCCCAGTCAGGATATGGAACGTACTTCCTAAGCAGCATTCCAATGTCAGCTGCCGGGTCCGCAATGAGAGCACTGTCCCAGTCTACAAGATACAGCTCATTATGCTGGCTTATCATCCAATTATTATGATCGATATCAAAATGACAGACTGCCAATAGCTGATCTGGCATTTCAGGTAAGAATTGCTCCATACTTGCAAGCACCTGTTTTAAAGCAGGCAGCCGATTTTGGAAGCCAGCTGCTTTCTCCCGCAGCTCTTCCATTTTCGTCTCTGGCTGAAGCGGCTTCTTTCCCATACGCATTAGCAAGTTCAGCATCTCGGAGGAATGATGGATTTTGCTAAGTAGCTTTGCCACTCGAGGATCGCTCATTTCTGAGAAGGTCAGACCTCGTCCCATCAGCCATTCCTGAGCCGTAATGACATCCCCGTTTTCCATCCTTTTTGTCCATACCAGCTTCGGCACAATCCCTTCTGCTGAAAGTACAGCCAAAAAAGGAGAAGAATTGCGCTTTAGAAACAGCTGCCTCTCTCCGCTTTTTGCATAATATGCTTCTCCTGTTACACCGCCGGCAGGAGCAATCTTCCACTCATTTCCCAGTATGTGTTCTAACCAATTCACCGTTCATTCCTACTTTCCTAGTGCAATCGCTTTGCATTACTAGCTGTAAACAAGCCCAGCGTGACACAAGGCAAGTACATTCCCGAACAAATTCGACAGACATACTTAAGATTACAACATTTGCTATGGTTTTATCAATACGATAGGACTATAAAACCGTTTATTTAACTAAAAAATTCTTCCTTTTCTTCCTCTTCCCATTCCGGACGGGCAACAGCCTTCGTATATGCGTGGTCCAGCAGCACTTCACTGGCACGAAGCTGCACATGTTTAAGAGCTAACTGCTCCTCTCGCTTGGCCATCAGCCAAGCTGTATGCTTTTGACTGCCGATAAACTGTGTGTTTCTTGGCTCGCTTGCAAAACGAATTTGATTTTCCCTGCTCAAGACTACCTTTTGAACAGGAAGATCGATATCATATTTTCTGAGGATACCTTGTACCAGCTTTTCTGTTCTATTCAACGATAGCATTGGATTGAGGAAAGTAGAAAACTGCCCCTTAGATTCCCGCTTCCATGTTCGTTCCTCACTAGCCCAAAACAATACATCCGGCTTGTCCTCCAGAACGGAAATGATCTCTATGCCCAAAGGATGGATTAAAATCGTTTCTGCCTCCATTGTGGTCTGCTTCACTTCAAAAACAGGCTTATACATTACAAAGAAAGTGTCAGGAAATCGCTTCAGAAAGTATCTGAGAACCGGATCTTTTTTAAATTTTTGATCAAAGAAAGAAAATTCCCCAAGCGTGCTTGTAGCCCATTTTAGCTGAAAATCAAATAGCTCTTCCAAGAAATCCTGCTTCAGGATCTTTTCTGTGGGAGCCACATATGCGAGAGCAGGGTTCGGCTGTTCCACTTCTTCCTCTTTTTTACGGAAGACATGATACCACGATTTCTTTTGGTCTTCTTCCTTTGCTTCGTCTGTAACAAAGGAAGCAGGAGCAGCTTGCTGCTGCTCCCATTCCCTGTGCATTTTCTCCCAATTCTCTTTTTTCAATTTGATGAATTGTCCAGGATATCGGTAAGGATGCTGTTCATAACGAGATATATATTCATGCAGCTTGATCAATTGCGCCACATAGATTCACTCCTTTTCCAAATCTTTGACCAGTACTGGAACGTATTTCGGTCGTTTACCCGGTTCAATACGGTAAAGTGTTACCTTATCCACAAAGAATGGTACGGTCAAATGTTTATCCAGAAGCGGAAGCGGACCCTCCACCTTGCCTGATCCCCATTTCTTCCCGAGTGTTATATGCGGCCGATACGGTCGGTTCTCACGCTGGAATCCAGCTGTCATTGTACTTGCAGTCACTTGCTGATACAGCGCTTGGAGCGGATCAAATGGTTTTAACCCAGCCCATACAACGCGAGGCTGCTTCGGACTGCCGAAAGTGTCCACACCGGCTACTTCCAAGGAAAAAGCATTACCAAAATCCTGCTTCTGCCAAGCTAACTTTATCTTATCCAGCTGTTCATCTGTTGTAGGCCCCAGGAATTGAAGTGTAATATGCAATTCCTCCGGCCTTGGCCATAGCTTCATTGGAACATACGCTTTCAACTCGTCTTGCCATTCAGCCAATGCTGCCTGAATAGATTCATCAGAACCTATACCAATGAAATAATGTGCACTCATGCTACTCCTCTTTTCCCTTTAGCAGTACCCATCATTCTCTTCACGATAAACAAAATACCCACACCAATGAAAGTCGTTGCAGCAAACAATGCATACATGTGGTAAACAGTTGCTATCTCCAGTATCATCCCGCCCATCAGGTTGAACAGCGCATTACCCAGTCCTGTACCGACTGCGGAATAAAGCGCAATGGCAGTAGCTTGTACAGATGATGGCGCAGTACTTCTGATGTAAAGCAAGGCAGCTGGCACATAGAGTCCGATCGACAATCCCTGGACAATGGTTGTAATGAAGATAACAGTAAGAGATGGGTCGAACATATACAAAATCCATCTTGCACCTGATACAGCTGCACTTAATATGACAACATGCAGAATGCTCATCTTACCAATGATCCGATGAGCCAGTTTCATGAACGGCGCTTCACTGCCTGCTCCCAGGAAGAAAGCGATGCCGACAGCGCTTAGTGTTCCTCCAGCCGCTAAAATGAATGTCCCAAAATAGAAATTATTTGCGAGAATTGGGCCGAAAATAAGGAAATTAGATGCAAGGAACAACATGAATGGTTTATTTTTCCTTAATGTACGTAATCCTTCTTTCATTGACACTCTGGCTATGTCATAACCTTGCCGCGGAAATTTACGCAATGCTGGCAGTGCAAGAAGCAGAAACAAACCGTATGCTATGAAAATGACATCCACTGTACCTGCGAAATCTGCTATGTATCCTAACAGGAAGGAAGCAACCGCGAATCCTATAGCTCCCCATAGACGGATGTTCCCGTAAACAAGCTTGTGCTGCTCAACAAAGCTCAACGCCATACTGTCGGACAAAGGAATGACAGCTGCTTGGAATACGGCAATAGCCAGCATTCCGATCAGCAGCAATGCATAATGATCATAAAATAAATAAATGAATGCAAGCGCCGCTGCAGCAAGTAATGCTGCAGCCAAGAGACGCAATGGTTTCTGGGTATAATCGCTAAGAAGCCCCCAGACAGGCTCCATTACCGTATTAACCAATGGAATTGCCGCTACTATCAGACCAACAAGCACAGGATCTAATTGTTTTTCTTCCTGGAGGAAAACAGCAAGCAGCGGAAACAATGATCCATTGGAAAGAAAAGCTGCTAAATAAAAGTACTGAAAAGATCTGTAGGTCTGTTTAGTCGTTGCTTGCATTACTCGCGCTCATCCTTTGTCAGCAAATATAGTGCTTCTGCATAAATGGCGATGGAACGAAGCATATCTTCAACTAAGATGTGCTCATCCTGCTGATGGGCGCTGTCTGATCCGCCTGGGAACAGTGGACCGAATGCCACACCTTTTTTCATCGCTCGTGCATAGGTGCCGCCGCCGATTGCTAAGATATCGGTTTGATCACCTGTTTGACGACGATATACATCGAGCAATGTCTCAACTAGTGGATCATCCTTCTCCACATATAATGAAGCCAAGTGAGAAGTTTCCTGGAATCCGGCACCTGCTTCTGCAAGCTGTGCAAACAATTTAGAAGTGACCGTATCATATTCAGATGTAACTGGATAACGGATATTGACGCCAATTTTCCACGCCTCCGCATCTTTCATGCTGAATTCCCCAAGATTGAGTGTCAACGGTCCTGATACATCATCTGCCAGTCCCAAATCAATGCCATTGCCATTATAATCTTCGAATTTTCCGATAAGCCAGCTTAGCTTGTCTGTCATATTACCGTGTAATGGAAGGGTTACTAAGAATTTGGCCAAGGCCACTACTGCATTGATACCTTTTTCAGGTGTAGAGCCATGAGCTGCTTTACCGGTTAGGCTTAGCAGAATAGCATTTTCTTTGGCTTCAGCTTTACCACTGTACCCTTCTGCAGCCAGGAAGGCCTTGAAAGCTTCTTCAACCTTTACCAAGCTTTCTCCGGAAAGAAGCGCCTCCGCAAGTCCTGGAACCATATTCAGAGCTTTTCCTCCCTCAAAACGGTCAAGTCGAAGCATGTCACTTTGTGCTGCTGCAGGAGGAAGCGAGATATAACCATCGATGATACCTTTTTCTGCGTAGATAAGCGGAAAATCGGCATCTGGTGTAAAGCCGGTATCCGGCATTTCTTCATGCTGGAAGTAATACGTCATGCATTGCCAATCGCGCTCTTCATCGGTTCCCAGAATCAGACGGATACGCTTCTTCGGCTCGTAACCTAAATCTTTTAGCAATTTAATCGCAAAATAAGCTGCTACAACGGGCCCCTTATCATCCAATGTTCCTCTGCCGAATAGATGATCTTCAGCCAGCGTCGGGTTGAATGCTCCATATGTCCATTCCCCATCAGCAGGAACCACATCCAAATGACCAAGTACGCCTACTAAGCCTTTTCCTTGCCCATACTCGATATGACCTGCATAGCCATCGACATATTTAGTAAGGAATCCATTGTTCTTTCCTACTTGCAATATATACTGGAGTGCTTCGTCGATCTTTTTGCCAAAAGGCTGCTTGTCCGTTTTTGTCGATTCATCATACACACTCGGAATCGATACAAGTCCTTTCAGCACTTCTACATAGTCATCCTTATAAGCAGATGCCTTCTCATACCAATTGATTTTTTCCATTTCCTTCTCCTCCTATTTTCTTATCAATAATTTTATTTACTTGTTAAGAATAGAATTAACAGAAAATTAAACCTATCTCCTAGCCATCTTTGCTTAATTATTGTAAAATACGGGTAGAAAGAGATTTAGAGCACCACCGATTCTTATGTAAAACTAAGGAGTGGTTTTTTGAATCAATCAACATCCCGAATGCTAAACCGTGTAAAAGCTGTCTATCTTTACATTAAGGAAAGGGACACAGTTTCTACTACTGAATTGGCTGAAGAATTTGGTATTACGGACCGTACGGTACAGCGCGATTTAAACGTGCTGGAGTATAACGGTTTAGTACAAAGTCCTCATCGGGGGGTTTGGTCAACAACCTCAAAAAAAGTCAAAATCTCTTGATTCAAATCGTACAACCTATGTAATACCTACCTATCTTTAAGGCAAGCTGATCTGTACGCAGATCAGCTTTTTTTTGTATCCTGAATCAGATTGCTTAGCTCTTCATCAGAAAGTTCCCTGTATTCACCTAGCTCCAGATCTTCATCCAGTGCAAGGCTGCCCATGCGCAGACGCTTCAAATAGACAACCTCCATCCCCACAGACTCAAACATGCGCTTGATCTGATGAAACTTTCCTTCCGTTATGGTAACTTCAATTTCTGAAATAGGACCAGCCTCCAGTATTTGCAGAATAGCAGGCTTCGTCACATACCCGTCATCAAGTGTTACGCCTTGATGGAATTGCTTGATCGTTTCCTCGGTTACCTCTCCTTCGATTCGTGCATAGTAAAGTTTCGGTACATGTTTCTTCGGCGATAAAAGCTGGTGAGCAAGCGTTCCATCATTCGTCAATAGCAGCAGGCCTTCTGTATCCTTATCCAATCTGCCGACCGGAAACGGTTCGAATATCCGATCCTCCTGCTGCAGAATATCAACAACTGTTTCATCTCTTTTATCTTCTGTAGCCGAAACCAGACCCGGCGGCTTATGCATCATCAGATAGATGAATTCTCTGTATTCGACGGTTTCCCCATTCACTTGTACAATATCTTTCTTTACATCCACATGGATAGATGGTGATTTGACTTGGGAGCCATTCACCGTAATTGCTCCTTGTTTAAGGAGTGTCTTCACTTCTTTTCTGCTGCCATATCCCATATTGGCAAGCAGCTTATCCATTCTCATCATTTAACCCTTCTTCCTTCTCTTAGACGATCCAAGAACCCAATACGATTACCGAGTACACGTTCGAGCAACGTAGACTTATACGAAAGAATCATATAAACCGCTCCTCCAGCCAATGCACAAACAAGAATGATAACTGCTGACGCAATTTGTCCATCTCGGAACGAAATCGCGAATCCTAGCAAATACTTAGTGAGCAGTACGACAACCGACATGATGGCTGTAAAAATCACAATCAGGATTGTACGTTTGGTAAGCTGACGAATTGGAAATTTTAGTACATGCTTCATTTTAAGGAAATTCAATACCGTCGCAATACCGACTGCCAAAGCCGTTCCAATGATGGCACCTTTTGCTCCGAACGCATGTACAAGCGGAATATTGAAGAATATCTTCACTAATAATCCTGCTGTCAAACTGATGACGGAAAATCGCTGTTCATTTATACCCTGCAAAATGGATGACGTTGTCGTGAATAAAGCAAATAACAGCGCTACTGGTGCGTACCAGACCATAAGTGTTCCTGCGTCTATATCTGGATTTAGGACTGCTTCTGTACCGTAGAATGCTGTATAAGCTTCACTGCCCAGTAAAGCAATACCGATGCTCGCAGGCAAAATCAAGAAAAGAACAATTTGTAATGACTGATTGATTTGCTGTAAATATAATTTACGATCATCGGCGAAAAATGCACGCGTAATGGCTGGTACTGCAGCCAAAGACAACCCGATCGACAATGTCATTGGAATAGTGATGATCTTTTGACCATAAAAGTTGATTACCCCGAAAATATCAACGGCCACATCACCTTGTCCGATAGCTTCCAGTGCACGCGGCACCGTAAACTGATCGATGAACTGATACAGCGATGTTGCAATCCCTGTTACGACGAATGGTCCTGCATAGCTAAGCAATTCTTTGATGATTGTCCTATCCGACATAGGTGCTGGACGAACTGTTTGCTGTCTCATCATCAGTTCAAGATGCGGTTTGCGGGCACGCCAATAGACATAGAGCACTGCGCAGGAAGCCAGTGCTCCAACAAATGCCGCGAATGTAGCATATCCAACTGCTACTGCGATGTTTTCATTGAAGACATGCAGGGCAAGATAGACACTAAGCAATAAGAATACGATACGAGCAATTTGCTCCACAACAGTGGAAATAGCAGAAGGACCCATGGATTGATTCCCTTGGAAGAACCCTCTAACGATACTCATTGCAGGTATGATGAGATTGGCGAAGCTGACTAGCTTAATAACATAAGCAACCGTTTCTGTCGTAAAACCAGACTTTCCATCACCTACACTCCACTGCGCAATCCAATCTGCACCGAAATACATGATGAGGAATGCCACGACACCTGTCACACCCATAATGGTGAAACCCGTCTTGAAGACTCGCTGGCTTGTCCTATAATCGCCGAGGCCATTATACTTAGAAACGAATTTCGATACACCCAACGGAATACCTATTGTGGAGATACTAATCAATATATTATAAGGGGTATATGCAAAATTGAATAAAGCTCCCCCAGACGCACCTACCAGTGCATTGAACGGGATAACGTAGATGATCCCGAGTAACTTCGACAGGAATGTAGCTGCAGTCAGCAGCAATGTCCCGCGAATCATTGTCGACAAAGCCATTATTTCACCTAACTCCTCTTTAAAATCCAATGAATCTATTTTATCATAAAGTAGACCTGATGGAAGAATTCCTTTGGATCCCATCAGCAGAAAGGAAGAACAAGTATGAATTACGATGTAGTAGTGATCGGCGGAGGTCCATCCGGACTAATGGCGGCCATTTCGGCAGCCGAGCATGGAGCTGCCACACTTTTGATTGATAAAGGGAAGAAACTTGGCAACAAACTTGCGATCTCTGGAGGCGGAAGATGCAACGTTACGAATAGACTGCCACAAGATGAAGTAATTAAGCACATTCCTGGTAACGGAAAATTTTTGTATAGTGCATTTTCTATCTTTGACAATTACGATATCATTGATTTCTTCGAGAATCTTGGAGTGAAACTGAAGGAAGAAGACCATGGACGCATGTTTCCGGTAAGTAATTCAGCTAAGTCTGTTGTACAAGCCTTGCTCAATCGATTAGACACACTTCATGTCCGTGTCCGGACAGAAACACCTGTAAAAGCGATTCATTATGGTGACCATGGGCATGAGATAATCTTAAAAGACGGTGAAAAAATCAGCACAGGTGCTGTTATTGTTGCTGTCGGCGGAAAAGCAGTACCACATACAGGAAGTACAGGAGACGGTTATGCATGGGCTAAGAAAGCAGGACATACTATTACAACTCTGTATCCAACTGAAGTGCCTCTGCTTTCCTCAGCAGCCTTCATTAAGCAAAAACAGCTGCAAGGTCTTGCTCTGCGGGATGTAGCGGTCAGTGTACTGAACGAGAAGGGAAAAGCAATTATCACACATCAGATGGACATGCTTTTTACGCACTTTGGTATTTCGGGTCCAGCTGTTTTGCGCTGCTCGCAGTATGTTGTAAAAGAGCTGATGAAAGGCAGGAACGAAGTCCATATTCATATTGACGCAATTCCTGATAAGAAAGCACATATGCTAACGGAAGATATTACTAAATTATTGGAGGATCAGCCTAAAAAGGCTTTTCGCAACCTAGTGAAAGGTATCGTACCAGAGCGGTATCTAGATTTTCTATTAGAACAAGCTGCAATAGTGCCGGATACGAAAGCAGCAAATATTTCCCGGGAAAATGTGCAACAGTTCGTCAGCTTGATCAAAGGCTTTACTTTCCCTGTAAATGGTTCACAGCCTATAGAAAAGGCCTTCGTTACTGGAGGAGGCGTTTCTGTAAAGGAAGTTGTACCGACAACGATGCAATCTAAGTTTATGCATGGATTATATTTCTGCGGAGAAATCCTGGATATTCATGGATATACCGGAGGTTATAACATAACCTCTGCCATGGTGACTGGCAGAGTAGCTGGTATGCATGCAGCTTGGGAAGCTGCTTCTGTTACAAATTAAAATAAAACCCTCCATCTTTCGGGTGGAGGGTTTTTGCTATTGATATATTTACTTGTTCGATAACCTGGCCATGAGTATAGTATCATGATATTTGCCGTCACTTAATTTTTTATCATCTTTCAAGCAGCCTTCGGTCTTAAAACCGTATTTTTCATACAAACGAATGGCTCTATCATTTGATGCAAGAACTGATAAATTGATTTTATGTATTCCTTGATTTTCCGACCACGAAATAACCCTCTCAAGCATTTGTCTGCCTAGACCGCATCCCCAATATTCTTTCAATATAGCAATTCCGAATGTAACTTGATGTGATAGCCGTTTTAAATTATTTCCTTCACATCTGCAATAACCGATTACTTTTTCTTTGTCACAAGCAACAAGACATAAATTGGTCATTTCCTTTCGATCCTTCAAGATCAAATCTTCAAAATCTTTAGGATATAGACATCCCTCTCCTTCTTCCCTATCCATATATTCTGTTTCACCATCTGTTTTCACTCTCAGCCGGGCTAAAGCTTCGGCATCTTTTAACTCTGCTTCCCGGATGGTACTATCTCTTTGTATCATCTCTCATCCCTCCAGCCCACTTTTCTACAACAAAAAATCCCTAATCAATAAGGATCAGGGATTTCATCTTGCCTGGCAGCGTCCTACTCTCGCAGGGCGAACCCAACTACCATCGGCGCTGAAGAGCTTAACTGCTGTGTTCGGCATGGGAACAGGTGTGACCTCTTCGCTATTACCACCAGACAATGCAAGAATTCAATTGAATGAACCCTCAAAACTAGATAAGAAACATGTCCTGCCAGACATTTCATGCGGCCAAGCACCGGAGTGCTTGGACTTTGTTGGCGTTGACTTACTCGTCAGATCCAGCTCCGGGAACCAGAAACTCCAGTCTAAGCGATAGCCCTGCAAGGGTAAAACCACCCTTTCCGGCCTTTCACTTATTCTTGCGTTTCTATGCGGTTCCCTCCGCTTTTCGTTTTAGTTAAGTCCTCGATCGATTAGTATTCGTCAGCTGCACGTGTCACCACGCTTCCACCTCGAACCTATCTACCTCATCGTCTCTGAGGGATCTTACTCATTTAAAATGATGAGAAGTCTCATCTTGAGGGGGGCTTCATGCTTAGATGCTTTCAGCACTTATCCCTTCCGCACGTAGCTACCCAGCTATGCTCCTGGCGGAACAACTGGTGCACCAGCGGTGCGTCCATCCCGGTCCTCTCGTACTAAGGACAGCTCCTCTCAAACTTCTAACGCCCACGACGGATAGGGACCGAACTGTCTCACGACGTTCTGAACCCAGCTCGCGTACCGCTTTAATGGGCGAACAGCCCAACCCTTGGGACCGACTACAGCCCCAGGATGCGATGAGCCGACATCGAGGTGCCAAACCTCCCCGTCGATGTGGACTCTTGGGGGAGATAAGCCTGTTATCCCCGGGGTAGCTTTTATCCGTTGAGCGACGGCCCTTCCATACGGCACCGCCGGATCACTAAGCCCGACTTTCGTCCCTGCTCGACTTGTAGGTCTCGCAGTCAAGCTCCCTTCTGCCTTTGCACGCTACGAATGATTTCCAACCATTCTGAGGGAACCTTTGGGCGCCTCCGTTACTCTTTGGGAGGCGACCGCCCCAGTCAAACTGCCCACCTGACACTGTCTCCGAACCGGATAACGGTTCTGGGTTAGAATGTCAATACAGCCAGGGTGGTATCCCACGGATGCCTCCACCGAAGCTGGCGCTCCGGCTTCTAAGGCTCCCACCTATCCTGTACAAGCTGTACCAACATTCCATATCAGGCTACAGTAAAGCTCCACGGGGTCTTTCCGTCCTGTCGCGGGTAATGCGCATCTTCACGCATAGTATAATTTCACCGGGTCTCTCGTTGAGACAGTGCCCAAGTCGTTGCACCTTTCGTGCGGGTCGGAACTTACCCGACAAGGAATTTCGCTACCTTAGGACCGTTATAGTTACGGCCGCCGTTTACTGGGGCTTCGGTTCACAGCTTCGGGACGAAGTCCCTAACCATTCCCCTTAACCTTCCAGCACCGGGCAGGTGTCAGCCCCTATACTTCGCCTTACGGCTTTGCAGAGACCTGTGTTTTTGCTAAACAGTCGCTTGGGCCTTTTCACTGCGGCTTCTCCTTAAAAGAAGCACCCCTTCTCCCGAAGTTACGGGGTCATTTTGCCGAGTTCCTTAACGAGAGTTCTCCCGATCATCTTCGGTTACTCACCGTGCCTACCTGTGTCGGTTTGCGGTACGGGCACCTATTTCCTCACTAGAGGCTTTTCTTGGCAGTGTGAAATCAGGAACTTCGGTACTAAATTTCCCTCCCCATAACCGCCTGGAATAGTGTTGAGTGGATTTGCCTGCTCAACTTCCTCACGGCTTGGACGCGCATAACCAGCAGCGCGCTTTCCCTATCCTCCTGCGTCCCCCCATCGTTCAAGCGGATTTAGGTGGTACAGGAATATCAACCTGTTGTCCATCGCCTACGCCTTTCGGCCTCGGCTTAGGCCCCGACTAACCCTGAGCGGACGAGCCTTCCTCAGGAAACCTTGGGCTTTCGATGAAAGAGATTCTCACTCTTTTTTCGCTACTCATACCGGCATTCTCACTTCTAAGCGCTCCAGCCGTCCTCACGATCGACCTTCACTGCCCTTAGAACGCTCTCCTACCACTGACATCGTAGATGTCAATCCGCAGCTTCGGTGGTGTGTTTAGCCCCGGTATATTTTCGGCGCAGCGTCACTCGACCAGTGAGCTATTACGCACTCTTTCAATGATGGCTGCTTCTAAGCCAACATCCTGGTTGTCTAAGCAACGCCACATCCTTTTCCACTTAACACACACTTTGGGACCTTAGCTGGCGGTCTGGGCTGTTTCCCTTTCGACCATGAACCTTATCACCCATAGTCTGACTCCCAAAGTAGATTGATTGGCATTCGGAGTTTGACTGAATTCGGTAACCCGATGAGGGCCCCTAGTCCAATCAGTGCTCTACCTCCAACCATCATCCTTTGAGGCTAGCCCTAAAGCTATTTCGGAGAGAACCAGCTATCTCCGTGTTCGATTGGCATTTCACCCCTACCCACACCTCATCCCCGCACTTTTCAACGTGCGTGGGTTCGGGCCTCCAGTCAGTGTTACCTGACCTTCACCCTGGACATGGGTAGATCACACGGTTTCGGGTCTACGACCACCTACTATATCGCCCTATTCAGACTCGCTTTCGCTGCGGCTCCGTCTATACAACTTAACCTTGCAGGGGATCGTAACTCGCCGGTCCATTCTACAAAAGGTACGCCGTCACCCATTAACGGGCTTCGACTACTTGTAGGCACACGGTTTCAGGATCTATTTCACTCCCCTTCCGGGGTGCTTTTCACCTTTCCCTCACGGTACTGGTTCACTATCGGTCACTAGGGAGTATTTAGCCTTGGGAGATGGTCCTCCCGGATTCCGACGGAATTTCACGTGTTCCGCCGTACTCAGGATACACTCCGGAGGAAACCACATTTCAAGTACAGGGCTCTTACCTTCTATGGCGGGCCATTCCAAGCCGCTTCGTCTATATGGTTTCTTTGTAACTCCAAAGGAGTGTCCTACAACCCCAGAAGGCAAGCCTTCTGGTTTGGGCTAATTCCGTTTCGCTCGCCGCTACTCAGGAAATCGCATTTGCTTTCTCTTCCTCCGGGTAATGAGATGTTTCAGTTCCCCGGGTCTGCCTCGTATCACCTATGTATTCAGTGATACGTACTATCCAATAACGGATAGCGGGTTCCCCCATTCGGAAATCTTCGGATCAAAGCTTACTTACAGCTCCCCGAAGCATATCGGTGTTAGTCCCGTCCTTCATCGGCTCCTAGTGCCAAGGCATCCACCGTGCGCCCTTCTTCACTTAACTAATAACGCATGATAAATCTATAAATCGCGACAATAAATTGTCGGCTTTAAAGTTTGATGTTCTGGCATGTTGTTTCTTATCTAGTTTTCAAGGTTCACAAGAGAGATTGATCTCTCAAAACTGAACAAACAACCAATTACGATGTCTACTACGAAGTAGTAGTTCCAATTATCCTTAGAAAGGAGGTGATCCAGCCGCACCTTCCGATACGGCTACCTTGTTACGACTTCACCCCAATCATTGATCCCACCTTCGGCGGCTGGCTCCAAAAGGTTACCTCACCGACTTCGGGTGTTACCAACTCTCGTGGTGTGACGGGCGGTGTGTACAAGGCCCGGGAACGTATTCACCGCGGCATGCTGATCCGCGATTACTAGCGATTCCGGCTTCATGCAGGCGAGTTGCAGCCTGCAATCCGAACTGAGAATGGTTTTATGGGATTCGCTTAGCCTCGCGGCTTTGCTGCCCTTTGTACCATCCATTGTAGCACGTGTGTAGCCCAGGTCATAAGGGGCATGATGATTTGACGTCATCCCCACCTTCCTCCGGTTTGTCACCGGCAGTCACTCTAGAGTGCCCAACTGAATGCTGGCAACTAGAATCAAGGGTTGCGCTCGTTGCGGGACTTAACCCAACATCTCACGACACGAGCTGACGACAACCATGCACCACCTGTCACGCTGTCCCCGAAGGGAACGCTCTGTCTCCAGAGTTGTCAGCGGATGTCAAGACCTGGTAAGGTTCTTCGCGTTGCTTCGAATTAAACCACATGCTCCACCGCTTGTGCGGGCCCCCGTCAATTCTTTTGAGTTTCAGCCTTGCGGCCGTACTCCCCAGGCGGAGTGCTTAATGCGTTAACTTCAGCACTAAGGGGCGGAAACCCCCTAACACCTAGCACTCATCGTTTACGGCGTGGACTACCAGGGTATCTAATCCTGTTTGCTCCCCACGCTTTCGCTCCTCAGCGTCAGTTACAGACCAGAGAGTCGCCTTCGCCACTGGTGTTCCTCCACATATCTACGCATTTCACCGCTACACGTGGAATTCCACTCTCCTCTTCTGCACTCAAGTTCCCCAGTTTCCAATGACCCTCCACAGTTGAGCTGTGGGCTTTCACATCAGACTTAAGAAACCGCCTACGAGCCCTTTACGCCCAATAATTCCGGACAACGCTTGCCCCCTACGTATTACCGCGGCTGCTGGCACGTAGTTAGCCGGGGCTTTCTGGTTAGGTACCGTCAAGGTACGAGCAGTTACTCTCGTACTTGTTCTTCCCTAACAACAGAGCTTTACGACCCGAAGGCCTTCATCGCTCACGCGGCGTTGCTCCGTCAGACTTTCGTCCATTGCGGAAGATTCCCTACTGCTGCCTCCCGTAGGAGTCTGGGCCGTGTCTCAGTCCCAGTGTGGCCGATCACCCTCTCAGGTCGGCTATGCATCGTCGCCTTGGTGGGCCATTACCCCGCCAACTAGCTAATGCACCGCGGGCCCATCTGTAAGTGACAGCCGAAACCGTCTTTCCATTTCCAATCAGGAGAAAGGAAATACTATCCGGTATTAGCTCCGGTTTCCCGAAGTTATCCCAGTCTTACAGGCAGGTTGCCCACGTGTTACTCACCCGTCCGCCGCTCATTCCGCCAGAATCACCCCGAAGGGGTCAACTGGTTTCCTGCGCTCGACTTGCATGTATTAGGCACGCCGCCAGCGTTCGTCCTGAGCCAAGATCAAACTCTCCATGAAAGTTTTGATGCATTGCTCGTTAGAGCTGACGTTGATCTTGCGATCATGTCGTTTAGTTCGTAATTGGTTGTTTTGTTCAGTTTTCAAAGATCAATGACTGCCTTGCGACAGTAACTCTATACTATCACCATGTTTCGATACTGTCAATACTAGTTTAAAAGAAATATAGAATATCTGCGAGGAAGCCGTCGAACCGTCTTCCTCGCAGTGCTTTTACCTATTTAAAGACGAGTTCGCCTTTCCATTCCAGCATTCCGCCATCCATATTGATCACATCATAGCCTTGGTTCTCCATAAACGCAGCAGCATTCATGCTTCGGTGACCGCCGCGGCAGACAAGTACATATGTGTCGTCCATCGGTAATTCAGGCAGTTTCTCAGGTATTTGCTGCAGCGGGATATGAATTGCTCCAGGAATCATACCTTGCTCTACTTCTTCATCTTCCCGTACATCAATCACTTTATAGGAAGAGGTGCCATTTTCAATTAGTTGATCCAATTCTTCCGGTTGTATATTCCGCATGTTCAGTTCCCCTTTACTTAAAATAGAATCCCTTCCGTAAAACAGAAGGGATTCGCTTATCAGTTTGCTACTACATTGACTAGCTTGCCTGGAACGACAATCACTTTACGGACAGTCTTTCCTTCCAGCCAGCTTTTCATTTGTTCGTCGTTTAGTGCTATTTTCTCAAGTTCTTCTTTTGAAGCATCATGAGGCACCATAACTTTTGATCGCACTTTACCCATTGCCTGTAATACGATTTCGATTTCTTGTTCAACAAGCTTCGACTCATCATGGACCGGCCATTCTGCAAACGTTATCGTATCTTCATGACCAAGTTTACTCCATAGCTCCTCTGCAATATGCGGTGCCACCGGTGAAAGTAATTTCATGAATCCTTCCGCAAATTCGCGCGGGATGACAGGAGCTTTGTAACAATCATTGATGAATACCATCAATTGAGAGATACCTGTATTGAAGCGCAAAGCTTCAAAGTCCTCTGTCACTTTTTTGACAGTCTCATGATACGTTTTTTGCAGATCTTCCGACTCTGTGTCCTGTACTTTCTCCGAAAGTTCTCCTGCTTCTGTGATAAACAATCGCCATACACGATCAAGGAATCGACGGGAGCCATCCAATCCATTTTCAGACCAAGCAATGGAAGCATCCAACGGCCCCATGAACATTTCGTATAGACGAAGTGTATCTGCACCGTGGGAATCGATAACATCATCAGGGTTCACCACGTTACCTTTGGATTTACTCATCTTTTCATTATTTTCTCCAAGGATCATTCCTTGATTATATAACTTTTGGAAAGGTTCTTTTGTCGGCACAGCACCGATATCAAACAAGAACTTGTGCCAGAAACGTGCATACAGCAAGTGAAGCACAGCATGCTCTGCTCCCCCGATATAGACGTCAACCGGCAGCCATTTCTTCAGCGTCTCAAAATCAGCAAGCTTCTCCGGGTTCTTCGGATCGATATAACGAAGGAAGTACCAGCAGCTTCCTGCCCATTGCGGCATTGTATGTGTTTCGCGCTTCCCTTTCTTGCCTGTTTCAGGATCAGTGACATTCACCCATTCCGTAATATTTGCAAGCGGGGACTCACCAGTACCGGATGATTTGATTTCATCTGTTTTCGGCAAAACAAGTGGAAGCTCTTCCTCCGGCACACTTGTCATTGTGCCATCTTCCCAATGGATGACTGGAATCGGCTCACCCCAGTAGCGCTGACGGCTGAAAATCCAGTCACGCAGACGGTAGCTGATTTTTTTCGAACCTTGTTTGTTTTCTTCCAGCCAAGCAATTGCTGCAGATATTGCATCTTGTTTATTCATACCATCAAGGAAATCAGAATTGATATGTGCTCCCTCACCAGTATGAGCTTCATTTTCTATGTCAGCACCTTCGATAACTGCCTTGATCGGCAAATCGAAAGTCTTTGCAAATTCATAGTCGCGTTCATCATGAGCAGGTACAGCCATGATAGCTCCGGAACCATAACTCATAAGTACATAATCCGCAATCCAGATCGGCATTTTCTCGCCATTGACCGGGTTGATTGCATATGCTCCTGTAAAGACACCAGTTTTCTCTTTCGCAAGATCTGTACGTTCCAAATCACTTTTCGCAGCAACTTCTTGTTTGTATGCTTCGACAGCCTCCTGTTGTGCCTCAGTAGTAATTTTATCAACTAAAGGGTGCTCTGGGGACAGTACCGCGAATGTAGCACCGAACAAAGTATCCGGACGAGTCGTAAACACATCGAAACTTTCATCAGTGCCTTCTATACGGAATGTTACTTCCGCACCTTCCGAGCGTCCAATCCAATTGCGCTGCATTTCTTTCAAGCTTTCCGGCCAGTCAAGTTCATCCAAGTCTTCTAGCAGGCGATCGGCATAAGCAGTAATACGAAGCACCCATTGCTTCATCGGCTTGCGGATGACAGGATGTCCGCCCCGTTCACTCTTTCCGTCGATGACTTCTTCATTGGAAAGTACAGTACCAAGAGCTGGACACCAGTTCACTGCTACCTCATCCACATAAGCAAGACCCTTTTTATACAATTGAAGGAAAATCCATTGTGTCCATTTATAGTATTCTGGATCTGTCGTATTAACTTCACGATCCCAATCGTAAGAGAACCCAAGCTCCTTGATCTGTCTTGTGAAGGTCGCGATATTCTTTTTCGTGAATTCTTCCGGATCATTTCCAGTGTCGAGCGCGTACTGCTCTGCAGGTAATCCGAAAGCATCCCAACCGATTGGATGCAGTACTTCATAGCCTTGCATCCGTTTCATGCGAGACAGAATATCTGTAGCTGTATAGCCTTCAGGATGCCCTACATGCAAACCCGCACCGGATGGATAAGGAAACATATCCAGGGCATAAAACTTTTGTTTTTCAGAGGAAGTATCTGTTTTGAATGTTTTATTTTCTTCCCAATAAGCTTGCCATTTCTTTTCGATTTCATGATGATTGAATGACATATCGTGTGCCTCCTGTACTCTCTTCAACTTGAACAATCTGACCGTGAAGCAAAGAAAAAAGCCCCTCATCCCAATAATGGGACGAGAGACTTCTCCCGCGGTACCACCCAACTTAGCGCTAATTGCGCCCGCTCGACATTCCTTAACGCGGAAAACGGCAAAAAGTACTGGCAGTTCCCTTTTGCAATTACGAAGGCGAGTTCACAAGATGCTGGGACGGCTTGCACCGGAATGCCGTCTCTCTTAAACCAAGCAGAGCTTGCTACTACTCCTTCTCCTCATCGTTCACAGTATTGTTGTGTCCAGTGTACGGAACTGGACTGCATTTGTCAAGATTCGGCAGCTTCCGTCCGGAACACCGAAACAGCCTCCTGCAGTTCACGTGTTACACGGTCAAGCTGACCGACTGTAATTGCCAGCTGCTCATATGCTCCATACTGGGCATTGGTGGAATGATGGACGATATCGGTCTTCGCAGTATTTTCCTGAAGGGTACTGCTGATTTGTTCTACCCTGCCTAGTACCTCAGCTCCCAGTCGCTCCGATTGGATGCTGCCGCTTTGGATTTGCTGCAGCCGATTCGAGATGGACTGAAACTTTTCTTCAATCTCCATGAATGAGCTTTCCATACTTTCCATAGAAGCTGTTTCCGCTTTGGCAATTTCATGGCCGAATTGCACAGCTTCGGATAAACTCATAGTACCCTGTCGAATCGACCCTACCGTCTGATAAATAGCATCTGCAGATGATTTGGACTCATCCGCCAGTTTTCTAATTTCATCTGCAACGACAGCAAAGCCTTTCCCCGCTTCACCCGCTCTTGCAGCCTCAATTGCGGCGTTTAGCGCAAGCAGATTGGTCTGTTCAGCTACAGAGGATACCGATGCTACCATTTGCTCGATTTGCTGGGAGTATTGGATGAAACCTCGAAGCGATGCTTCCATCAAGTCTCTGCTTTCTCCGTTTTTGACCATGAGCTGCTGCTGGTTATGTACAGTTTCCCTGCCGCGCACCGCTGCCTCAGACGCAAGTTTACCCAGTGCGACTGTTTCTGTAGCAAACGCACTGTTTGCACTGCCTTGCTTATCCATCTGCTCTATCAGCGTCACCGTCTGCTGCAAATCTGCTGAAATACGCTGCGATCCGGAAGTGATTTCCCCAACTGAAGCAGCAATTTCTTTATGGAGCCCCTGTAGATTCTGGTTGTCTTTATCAATTTCAACAGACATTCCAGCTACTTCATCACTGGCCTTCTCAATGGAACCAATCAAATTCTTCAACTGCTCCGTCATTTGTCCGAAGGCTTGGTTCATCTCACTGATTTCCAGACTACCTGTTTTCTCTAACGGTCCCACCGTTAGATCACCCGCTGCAATTTGGTTCGTCCTGGATGCGAGTGCCAATAGGGGATCTGCAATCGACTTACTCGTTCTTCGAGATGTGTAGTTTGTGATAACTATGAGCAGCAATACGCCTATAACAGACACCACAATCACAAATGTAATCTGATTCTGCAGGGCAAGCTGTTCATCCTCATAAGCTGCTGTACTGTATGCGTTCGCCATATAAATATCATTCAGCAGTCCTTGGACACGGCTTGATAACCGCAGCGCATCCATCTCATTCACATTAGTCAGCAGACTCGTTACTTCTGCCTGCCAGTCATCATATTTTTCCTTTCCCGCCTCAAGATATGCTGCTGACTGCCCTTCCGATGATTGCAAAAGCTGCTTGAAGCTTGAATTGCTTTGTTCCATGTAAGAGCGTAAATCAGCCGCGGAAGCATCCGTGCGGATTGTAGTCGTATTCCGCAGTACCTGTCCGGCATTGTTCAGCTGACTGTCAAGCTGTTGGAGGTGAAGGAGATGCTGAACTTGCTCATAACTCGAAGCATTGATCCTTATCATACTGAAAATGATAAAAGCAATGAGCGCCAATGCCAAAGCACTCGTCCCTGCTGCCTGCAGGAATAGTTTCCGTGTCAGTTTCATTTAGCTCACTCCGATTCTAACAGCTTTTGTGTCGCTGTATGGACTTTCCCTTCAACTGTGTCGGTAATACTGACAACAGCGATAGGACTTAACCCGACAGCCTGCTCTTCTAAACCGATCATATGATTTTCAGGCAACTCTTTACCTTTTGATAACCGTTCAAGAAAATCAAATATAATATGATCAATTTGCACCTGAGCAGACGTGACGACATTTTCAGGAGCGAGATAGCTCTGGTCACCTCCAGCGCCGATCGCATATACATTCGCGAGTGCTGCTTGCTGCAGCATTGCCTTTCCAGCATCGCCAGGCTCAGCGAAAAGAATATCTGCTCCTTCAGCAATCATTTCCTTTGCCGCTTTGCTGCCCGCTGCCTTATCATCTGGCGAAGTCTCCCGAACGAGCAGTTCGGTATCCTTGGACGTATCTGCAATTCCTTGTTCGAAACCTTCCAGGTAAGCACTGGACGACTCACCAACGAACCCTGCTTTACCAGACTGCGTCACAGTGGCAGCCGCCACCCCAGCCAAATAACCTGCCTGCTTTGCATCAAATGAGTAGCCGAACAGATTTTCTCCTTTCAGCTCCGTCTCAAAAGCTATGTATGTAATATCGGGATTGACCTTCGACTCACTGGTTACCGCATCCTCCGCTGCTGTTTCCAACGTGATAATCGTGTCCATTCCTTCATCTGCTAGTTCCTTTAATGCTTTCTCATAGGTTAATTCTGCAGTGATCTCTTTATATGAATAAATGATATCAAGTCGGTCTCTCGCTTTTGTCAGTCCCTCGATCGCTAAATCATTCCCTTCCTGATCTCCGAGCCCTGCTTCTGTCAAAACGATACCGATACGTTTTTCTTCATCCAATTTAGCTGCTGCCGGGTTTGCCGCACACCCAGATAAATAACATAGAATCAAGGCACAAATAGGTATTAGGATGTACTTATACATGTCGATATACTCCTTTCTCTTTCTTCATACTAATACTATGGTCCTTACATCGACAGGTTTCTACATATATTTGGTAAATTAATTGTAAATTTTCCTTTACATTAAAGAGATTTGATTTGCTAAATAAGCGCATGTAGCGTAAAAATAAGAGAGAACAATTTGTCAGAGAGAGGATTCAAGAAATGCTAAAACACGTTATCGCTTATGCACACGAACTGATGGAGCAAGTGATTCAGCCAGGAGATACAGTCATTGATGCAACATGCGGAAATGGGAACGATACACTCGTACTCAGCCGTTATGTCGGCGAAGAAGGAAAGGTGCTGGCATTCGATATACAGGAGCAGGCCATCGAAATGACGAGTAAGCACTTAAGCCTGCATGATGTCACGAATACGACTTTGATTCTGGACAGCCACCAGCGTGTCGATCATTATATAACTCCCGAAGATGAAGGGAAGCTTGCTGGAGCCATCTTCAATTTAGGCTATTTGCCAGGGAGCAGTAAAGCTATTACCACCAATGCAGAAAGCACGATTACTGCAATTGAGAAAATCCGTCATGCAATGAAACCCGGCGGCAGAATCGTTTTGGTCGTTTATCATGGCCATCCGGAAGGCGCCATTGAAAAAGAAGGACTGCTTGCCCACGTAAAGGATTATGATCAAAAACATTACGCCGTCTTGCAGTACCGTTTCCTTAACCAAAAGAATACCCCTCCATTCATCATTGCAATCGAGAAGAAAAAGTGAAAGAAGCGCGAGCCCCTGGCCAATCGGGGTACGCGCTTCTTTTTTATAGGGTCTTAGATAGAAACTTGATAATATTCGGCGTTATACATATACTCAAAGTCTGTTTTTTAAAAACTGATACGCCATCTGATCAGCTTCCTCTCCCATTGTGGGGCCGTGATTAGCCTTGGAAGCAGATAGATACATAGCCTCCGCATTTGAAGACACTAGGGCTTTATAAAGATTCTCGCTTTGCTCAATAGGTACCAGAGGGTCTTTACCCCCATGCAAAATCATCATCGGTGGACTATCGGCGCTTGCGTATGTAATCGGACTGCATTTTTTGGCTAATTCTATATACTTCCAATCCAGTTCACTCGTATCACCGCTTTCCAGCAATCCATTCAAATCCAACAACGATTTTCCAGGCTCAGTATATCCAAGAATTTGGGTTATAACAGTATCCATGGACTTGTCTGCATGATCAACTTCTGTTCCAGACAGATTCTTTAATGCTGTATTGGCATCATTTTTGATGAGTTCTACTAAGTCGGATGGCGCATAAAAAATTGCTGCTGCCCTTACCGCACTTGTATATTCTTGGTTACCGCCGACATCCCCTTCCATTTCTCTGCAATTTGCGCTCATTGCGACCATTGCTGCTAGATGTCCTCCAGCAGAGTTCCCCAACACGCCAATTCGTTCAAGATCGATATGGTATCTATTTGAATTCGCTTTCAAATAACGCACCACTCCCTTGCAGTCATGAATGCACGCTGGGAAAACAGACTGACTGGCCAAGCGATAGGATGGAGATACAATGGTGTATCCTTGTTCTACCAACTTTATAAGTTCCCTGAAATAAACTGCTTTCTGGGTAACCTGCTTGTATTCTCCATACATCCACCCACCACCAAAATAGTAAATGATGCAGGGACCTGGAGTTTTCTGGTTAAGGTCTTGATAAATGTCCATTTTCAGTGTGTATGACTCACCAGTATCAAGCGCGACCTCGGCAAAGGGTATATCTTCGTAGCGCGGCGGACGGCCTGGCGGACATAATGGTTTTACATTAGAAATCTGTTGTCCCATACACGTTTCCTCCCAATATATATTTCAGTCTTTTATAGACCGCCTAGTTGATAAGAAGGGTTCATCCTGATTTGGAATCAAGGTCTCTATCAGGTTAAAACAAAAACGACTCTAGCTTAATCCTCGTTATACAAGCTAATCCCCATCAGTTCCTGTTATTACATAATCAACTTACAGGGAACATAATCATCGCACCAACACTTAGCGCGAAAATTCGAATCACATACATAGGAACGGAGAACAGCCAGAACTGCGGCAGCTTATACTTACCCATACCTAAGATCATAGCAGGCATACCATCGACTGGCATGTAGCCGCCGTTCCATGCAGATATTACAACTGCAACTGCTGCAGCAGTTGGATCAAGACCCAAACTCAGGCTTGTTGCAATAGCGATCGGTGCAAAGATATATACAGAACCCATATTTGAACCAGTAAACGTAGCACATGTACTAGTTAAAAGAGCAAAAATGAAGATCAGCATGAATGGACTGATATTAGTCCCTAATGAATTTGCCACGTAGTCTCCTACCATAGCTGTGAATCCAGTCTCAGCCAACGCATTGGCAACCCCTATAACACCAGCCATTAACAGGATGACGGGTGCACCCATATTATCTCGAACTTCCTTGAAGTCAAGTACATTAATTATCAGCAAGAATGCCCCAGCCAGGCCAGGTATTACATAAGCCGCTTCGCCAAACAAATTCATGAGCATCATGCCTGCTACACTTAAGACAAAAGCTGCTATCGTAGCGTATTCTTTCCATTGAGGCATGGTATTGATCTCAGAAGCAACTGCCACCTCATCAAATCCAGAATCTTCCGAAATCGGATGATCCGGCAGTAGACGATAAGCAACCAAAGCCCATGCCAAGAAACCAAGGGTCAAGATGAAATTCACCACTGCAAACTTAGACATAGAAAGCCCGCCGGTAAATCCAGCTGTTTCTAGTACACTGACAGTAACACCATAAAACAGCGCCACATTAAAAGGAATCAAAGGATGGTTAGTCGCAAATCCCAAAGGCATCATTAATTTAGACGTAGGCATTTTTTTATTGTAAGGGATAGTAGATATCAAAGATAAAATAAGCACGTAGTATCCAGTGGAACCAGGTCCAGCTAAACTGGCACCAAACATAACCACTACAATCAAAAGAGCATAACTTTTGTATCCTCCCTTATTCACCAAAGCAAGCATAGAACTTTGAACCTTACCAATTACACTCGTCTTCATTAGTCCCGCCATGACAACCATAAAGCCGGCGACCATGATAACGCTTGAGTTTACAAAGCCGGCGAAAGCCTCGGGAACTGTGGCCAGACCTGTCACTACAAGCAAAAGGGAAGCTATGAGTGGTGGTGCGCCGAAGGCAAACTTATCTGACATGATCATCACAATCATCAGCACCAAGATACCAAGTGCAAGATACATATCCATTGTCATTTTTGTTACTCCTCTCTTAAGCGATGACACTTTGCCGTCATCTGAAGACTTCCTAGAGTCTTCTATGGGTTGTACATCATACTCCCTAATAATCCCGAGCTAATCCTTTCCGGTGAAGCGGTTACATTATATGGCGCTCCAACGGATAATTTTATATAGGAGCATGTTAAACCGATGTCTCAGATTGCTCTGCTGCAATCAAACTGCGCACCTTTACTAACAATGTGTTTAAACTATATGCGACAGCGTTGCATGAAAGTGTGCTGCGGCTGCTATGCAAACGCAGCACACCGATGCTAGAGTATTAGGAGTCAGCCGCTATGTGTCGCTCCACACTCTATTCATTTGTTGGTAGATTCATCTCGCCTTTCTACTTAGCTTATTTCTCCAGAAGTTGGGTTGTAGACCCCTTCGTATTCGCGCTTTGCGCCATAAATGTCCTCAACTGTAAAACCATTATATTTTACACACATTCTATTCTTATACGCGTAGACTAGGTGTAGATACCCTTGCGGATCTTGATAAATAGTTGGATATTCGAACTGTGAATTGTTCGTTTTATTCTCCACTCCAATGAAACCTTCAGCGTGTTCAATAATCCGGCCAATCGGCCAAGTTTTACCTGCATCCTCCGACACTGAAACTACGACAGGGTTTCTTAATCCAGGCCAAGCTACTTTGCCTTTTTCAGGGTTATTAGCTGAATTAGCGTTATATGCAATCGCAATTGCACCGTTATCCAATTTGATTGCGCTTACACTTGAATTGTTATTTGGCAAGGTTGTTGGCTCGGGAGCTGTCCAAGAATCTCCATAATCGGTCGACTCACTTCTATATATATAATCTGCGAATCTGCTTCTCATAAATGCCACTAGATGACCATTCTCCAATTCTATGACGTTGGCATGTACTCGTCCATTACTATCAGGCATACGTACTTCCTTCCAAGTTAGTCCTTCATCGTCCGACACATGCATTACTGTGGGATCATTCGTTAGACCAAATTCGGAATCTTCACATACCCACGTGCTGAAAATCCATCTGCCATTACTTAATACTTGAATAGCTTGTCGTGCAAAAGTACCTTGCTGGTTGAACAACACTTCTGGCTCGGACCAACTTTCACCATTGTCACTTGTTTTTTGATACTTAATAATGGAAGTGAATTGCATATTATCTTTGTCTGGCTGTCTGCCTTCCTGGGAAGTATAGATCAACCAAACGGAATTATCAGGTGCATGGAAGAATGATGGGTTTTGCTCACTGCGCGTATCGTCCTGTGAGATGATTTTCGGTTCGTTCCACTCTTGGGAGAGATGATCGAATTTAGATAATACAATTGAAATATCCGGGCTGCCTTCAAATGAACCAGCAAACCATGCACATAGCAAATCACCATTTTCCAACTTTGTAACAGTCGGTGCATGTGCAGTTGAAAATGGTCCAGATGGAATCAAAGAAAAATCAATATTTGTATATGCATCATGATATAATTTACCGTTTGGAATTGACTCGTTAATTACTATTTTATTACTCATACTATTCACCTTATCTTTCTATTTAAATTTCGATTTTAATAACTGCTTTTTTATAACTCGTCGCTTTATCTATATGTTTTAGAGATTTATGTCCATCGTGAGGCAGACAAATGTAGGCCATGCCTTTATTGATTTTCATAGTCATTTTCGGACTGCCGTTTAATCGAACGACATCTTTTTCGGCATTGTATGTAACATCTACTGCTAATTGATCAATGGGTGCCCATGCTACATATTCCGATATTCCGATCCATCCAATACAATTTGAATATCGATATATTTTTTATGAGCTTCAAATGTCCCTTCATCTATGGGAGTCGTAGATCCTTCCTGAAAGAACAAATAGCCTCCATCAAAATCAAATCGCTTATTATAATCTATCTCTGCTTCTTTGAATTTCTTTAAACCGTTGTCGATTTTTGGATTTAAGGATTTATACTCATCCAAATTCTCTATTACATCGAAAATCACGCAATTCACTCGTTTCTGCATTAACGTTATGAGCTATCTTCTTCCCCAGAGAAGGGGTTACATTTTTCACATAAGCTTCTTTGAAAACTTCTTGAGTAAGATTCTAGGTTCGACACCCATACTGAGATTTTTGGGGATCAAGCACCCATTTTGCATAATGACTATTTTAATTTTTATTTCAAAACTTCCTTTGGAGACAAGTCAGCTGCCGATTGGATAGCTGCAAGCATACTTCTTTCATCTGCAATATTTTTCCCGGCAATATCAAATGCAGTACCATGGTCTACAGAGGTACGAATAACACCGCCATTTAAACCAACCGTGATATTGACCCCCTCTTCCAAGCCTAAGACCTTTATCGGAACATGGCCTTGATCATGATAACAGGCAACGATCAGATCAAAATCACCACGAACTGCTCGGAAAAACACAGTGTCTGCAGGATGCGGACCGCTTACATTTATGCCTTCAGAAAATGCTTCCTGTATTCCAGGAACTAGTTTTTCTTCTTCTTCCCCTTCACCAAACAACCCATTTTCACCCGCGTGTGGATTAATTCCGCAAACCGCGATGCTTGGATTTGTATATCCTGCACGTGTCAACGTTTCGTGAGCAAGCTTTACAACCTTATACGTACGTTCTGGCGTGATAGACTCTACTGCTTTAATCAAGCCAACGTGTGTGGTTAAATGGATGACTTTTAGTTTTGGCGAAGATAACATCATGGAATAATCAGCTGTTTCCGTTAACTCTGCAAGAATTTCAGTATGTCCTGGATATAGATGTCCTCCTTTGTGAAGGGCTTCTTTATTTAATGGCGCGGTACAGATTGATTGAATCTCCTTCTTTTTAGCTAACTCAACTGCCTTTTTCAAATATTGGAAGGCAGCATCTCCTGCTTTTGGGGATAACTCTCCAAAAGGTAAATCAGCTGGCAATAAATCCAAATCAATACAATCGATTCTGCCAAATTCAAATTTACTATCTGAGACAGATGAAACAGTCTCAACGGTTAATGGAGATTGTGTGATGCGGATGGCTCTTTCAATTATTTTCGCATCACCGATCACAATTGGTCTGCATATTTCGTAAACAGCTGTATGGCTCAAGGCTTTTACAATAATTTCAGGACCTACACCTGCGGCATCTCCCATGGTAATCCCTATAATCGGCTTCATCATATTCCCTCCCACGAACTTCATACTCGGCCTGTCAACATGACTTTCTCTTAGCCATGCTGAAAGCTATAGTAACAACTAAACTAATAATTTGCGATAAATCGCTTCCATATCCTCTACACTTACATCCTTTGGATTGTTATCCAACAAACGTGTGACTTTAGAAGCCGAAATAGCTAATTCCGGGATATCTTCTTCTGTTACGCCATATTCCTTCAAGTTTTGTGGAATTTCCAGTATGTTCGTCCATTCTACAATACGGTCCACTACATTTTGAGCCACTTCTTCTTTTGAAAGTCCTTGAATTTCAATGTCCATTGGTTCAGCTACAAGGTACAATCGATCTATAATGCTATCCATATTAAATTCCATGACATGAGGTAAAAGCATTGAATTTGCTACACCATGAGGAATTTTGAACTTTCCTCCCAATGGATAAGCCAGTGCATGTACAGCTGCTGTACCCGCTGCCGTCAGGGCCATCCCGCCATACATAGAACCAACAAGCATTTTTTCTCTCGCTTCAACAGACTGTCCATTTTGATAGGCTTCAACGATACTTGCCGAGATAAGGCGAATAGATTCTAACGCAACCATGTCACTGATTAAGTTTGCTTTGTTTGAGATAAATGATTCCAGTGAATGGGTAAACGCATCCATTCCTGTTGCAGCTGTAATAGGCTTTGGTAACCCTAAAGTTAAAAGTGGATCAAGGATTACAATGTTCGGCAGAAGATGCTTGCTTACTATTCCGACTTTTAATTCTTCATCAGGCAATGTAACTATTGCATTTGGCGTTACTTCAGCTCCTGTACCTGAAGTAGTGGGGATTAACACTGTTGGAGTACCAGGTTTTTCAACTAAATCTGTTCCTAATAGTTCACGGACTGATTTATCATTCGTTCTTAATACAGATAGAATTTTAGTGGTATCAAGAACGCTACCTCCTCCAATACCAATTAATACGTCGTAATTTTCAGTGGATGTACTTTGAAATACTTCTTCGATGTTTTCAACTGTTGGTTCAGGAAGGATGTTCGTATTAACTTCCGCCTTTATACCCTTTGCTGATAGTTGGTTTGTTATTTGATCTACAAACCCTAAATCTTTCATTGGTGGCTGTGTAATAATTAAAGCCGACTGTATTTTTGTGCCTACTAAATGAAGTTGCTCTCCTAAATCACCAAGAGAATTTGGTCCGGCAATAATATGGTCTGCTGTTTGAAATTTATATAACTTTTGCATTGTCGTTTGCATTGTCATTACCTCATTTCCTTCACTTTTTATGAATGCAATGGAGTATAGTGTCACTAGCACTGGCATTATTATTTAAATTCCGCTAATACTGCTCCATTCAAACATCTAATGTTTAATATTTAAACACCATTCATTTTTATAACGCTTTCATAAATTCATTATATATACCGTTGTTTAATTTATCAACATGTTTTTTGAAATTTACATGCACTGTCACCGGGAGATGGTATGGAAGCAGATCGAGATACACCTATCACAGTTACAATGCAATTTCCGAATGGTGTCATCCTGATATAATGGGGATTAGAAATGATCTTAGAATATTTTAACGGTTAACGGAGTATGTACAGAAATTCCTGTTGTTCGACCTGCTCATGTGTTTTTGGCAGCCGTTCATCAGAGAGAAAAAATGAAAGAAGCGCGAGCCCCTAGCCAATCGGGGTACGCGCTTCTTTCATTTTATTGTATGCCTTGATATTCAAATGGAAAAACTTCGATTTGTTGCCGCTTGCCTTGAGCAATGTTTTGATCATCTCTTTACTATCCGAAAGCAGACTCACTTTGCGATCTGCCAAGTACAGTCCGACAAGCCCGTGATGGACCATCTCATGGAATGACGCATGCGGTAGACGCTGGACACTTTCGTTCGTCCGTTCTATGAAGTATAGGAGTCTTTCCTTCATTTCCTCCGAGTCTCGGTAATAATGGCAGAAATTCAGATCGCCTTCCTCTTCATCCTCCATCTGATCAATATAGTAATCCAGCAGAATGTGAAGTCCTTGCATATATGGAAAATAGCTTTGATAGATATCATCAGCCAATTGCTGGTCGATTTCCATCCCCATTCCATAAGATACAAAGCAGAAGATACCGAGTGTCGACCCGCTGCATGCCGAGAATTCATACCACGTAAGATCCCGGTGTTCCTCTTGATGCAGGGCAAACCAGTTTGTCAGTCTTTCAATCCGCTCTTCCTTCGCTACGTGCTTGTGCACTTGCAAATCGCCGTATAATCCAGAAAGTTTCAGCAAATACGGCTGCAGAACTTGCAGATTGGGCTGTTTGCCGAGGATAGTCTGACACGTGAAAACAAGCGAGTGCAAGTATCCACCGTCTTCTTTTTCATCACGCAATGCATAATAATCCTTCAGCTTTTCACCTGGCTGCAATGCATCCAGCATTGATTGATGCAGCAGGCGAAAATCGTCTGGATCGAGTGAAGTACTGCGATCACATAAATTATCGAGATAGTCACTGATAGTCTGATAGGCAATAATGAACTTGATTGCCTGCTTCCAAGCATCACCAGCAAGCAGACTGTACACCGCTCCGCCCTGGCAATGGAAGCGTTTGGTCCGAATACTCTCCAGCGCCTGCTTTCGCAGTTCCGGATCCGGTATCGCTTCTGCCCTCTGTGTCCATAGTTCCAATTCTTTATGTACTTCCGGGAATATTTTCCGATATACTTGATGCATAAGTAAAACCGATGACTTTGGTATTTGTTGGGTCATAATGTGATTTCGCTCCTCGAATCCGGGATTGTCTTCATTCCAAAAAATCTATTAATTCTATAAGAACATAAACGAAGGGAGTATTCAAATGATATACGAATACGACAAGAAACGTCCACATGTTCACAAAGATGCTTATGTTGCCCCTGATGCTGTTATTACAGGGGAAGTTACGATTGAAAAAGATGCCAGTATATGGTTTAAGACAGTTATACGCGGAGACGTTGCTCCAGTTGTGATCGGTGAAGGCGCCAATGTCCAAGATCTTTGCGTCCTTCATCAAAGCCCTGACCTTCCTCTTATTATAAAGGAAGGAGCCACGATTGGTCATCAAGTTACGCTGCATTCTTGCACAATAGGGAAAAATTCCCTTGTAGGCATGGGCTCACTCGTCCTTGATGGTGCGATCATCGAGGATGGCGCATATGTAGGTGCGGGGTCACTCGTGCCTCCTGGCAAAACGATTCCTTCCGGCAAGCTCGCATTCGGCAGACCTGCTAAAGTCATTCGTGATTTGACCGAAACCGATTACAAAGATATGGAGCGCATACGAATGGAATATATCAAGAAAAGTAAACAGTATAAAGAAACAACATAAAAAAAGCCGCCCCTTTCACAGGAACGGCTTTTTTATTATGTGGTCTGCAGCTTGCTTTCCACTCTGTCGACTTTTTGGAACTCCGCAAAGTCATACTTACGTTCAACATAAATCTGGTGCCATAGCATGAAGGCAAGTACAGTCCAAATTTTACGGCTGTAGTCTCCCTTGCCTTGACAATGTGCATCCAACAGATTCAAGATATAGTCCTTATGCAAAAGATGATCTGTTTGGCTTTCATAGATGAGCGTCTTCGCCCAGCCATTCAATTCGTTTTTCAGCCAGTGGCGCATTGGTACTGGGAAACCAAGTTTTTTACGATGTAAAACATGATCCGGCACAATGCCTTCTACTGCTTCACGAAGCAAGCTCTTTGTTGTGTTGTTAGCGATTTTCAGATCTTCCGGAATCTCACGGGCAACACGGAATACTTCTTTATCCAGGAATGGTACGCGAAGCTCAAGTGAATGTGCCATTGTCATCTTATCCGCTTTCAATAGGATGTCTCCGCGCATCCATGTATGAATGTCGATATACTGCATCTGATCGACAAGGGATTCGTTTTTCACATTCGCATACAATGGGGCAGTGATCTGTTGATAATGAATTGCATCATTGTATGTTTTCAATAGCTTCTGCTTGTCTGCATCTTCAAACATTTTAGCATTTCCGATATAGCGATCCTTCAATGGTATTGTACCACGCTCTAGGAAGCTCTTACCGCGTACACCTTCTGGCAAGATTTTGGCCACTCTTGCAAGCAAAGCTTTTGCAGGTCCAGGAATGCTGTCGAACATGCGCAAGGATTCTGGCTCACGGTAAATATTGTAACCGCCGAATAGCTCATCGGAACCTTCACCAGAAAGTACAACCGTTACATGTTTGCTAGCTTCTCTTGCCACAAAATAAAGGGCCACAGCGGATGGATCAGCCAATGGATCATCCATATGCCACATGATTTTCGGAAGTTTCTCTAAATATTCTTCTGGTGTGATGATATGGGAATAGTTTTCTACTCCGAGTTTTTCAGCCGTTTCTTTCGCGACATCAACTTCGGAGAATCCTTCCCGTTCAAAACCTACAGAGAATGTTTTCAAATTCGGATTAAATTGCTTCGCAATGGCTACAATGATGCTGGAATCAATTCCGCCGGAAAGGAAGGAACCGACCGGCACATCACTTCGCATATGCTTGCTCACAGAATCATGAAGAACATCCTGGATACGCGTGATCCAAGCTTGCTTGTCCATGATCTTCGGCGAGAATGTCGCATGCCAGTATCGATGGAATTCTATCGGTTCACCTTCACGCTTCACGAAGTAATGACCAGGCTCCACTTTCTTGATACCTTCTGTCATCGTGAATGGCTCCGGTACATACTGGTAGCTCAAATAATGCTGCAGCGCTTCGGTATCAACTGTTTCTGATTCTTCCAGAAGTGTGATGCTCTTCTTCTCAGAAGCGAAGAAAATCTCATCTTCTGTCTCCTTATAAAAGAGCGGTTTGATGCCGAATGGATCACGTGCTCCGAAAAGTGTTTTCTTTTCTTTATCCCATAGCAAGATGCTGAACATACCGCGAAGCTCTTTAAATGCTTCCGTTCCGTATGTATGGTACATCGCAGCGATGACCTCGGTATCGGATTCAGTTTTGAACTCTGCGCCTTTTTTCAGCAATTCTTCACGAAGCTCTACGTAGTTGTAGATTTCTCCGTTGAAGACCATCCAGATTTTTTCGTCGTCATAGCTTAATGGCTGAACACCAGCCTCGATATCAATAATACTCAAGCGGCGGAAACCGAATGATACATGCTCGTCATGGTAATATCCTTCATCATCCGGACCGCGGTGCGTGATGATGTTGTTCTGTTGTTTGAATTTATCCTTATCAGCTTGCGTTAGTTGTTTTACGTTCTTTCTAATTACGCCAATCAAACCACACATTACTTATTAGCCTCTCTTTCATTACTTCTAGCCATTAATTATAGCATAAAACAATTCGGTTCTTGAAGGAAGATTATGGGCGCCGACACAAAAAAAAGCAAGAGCGTAATTATCGCTCTTGCCTTTCAAGCAGATTATGCAAATGTATAGCTTTCCAGCTGTACTGCTTTGTCAGTCTGCTCCCAAGGGAAGTTTTTATCTGTACGTCCGAAGTGACCGTATGCAGCTGTATCTTTGTAGATTGGCTGACGCAGGTTCAGCATTTTGATGATGCCGGCAGGACGAAGATCGAATAGATCGCGTACTGCTTTTACCAATGCCTCTTCGGATTGTTTGCTTGTTCCGAAAGTATCGATACTGATGGAAACTGGTTCAGCAACACCGATTGCATAAGCAAGCTGTACTTCACATTTATCAGCAAGACCTGCTGCAACAATGTTCTTCGCCACATAACGTGCTGCATAAGCACCGGAACGGTCCACTTTCGTAGCATCTTTTCCGCTGAATGCTCCGCCGCCGTGACGAGCATAGCCGCCATACGTATCAACGATGATTTTACGGCCAGTCAGACCTGCATCACCTTGCGGCCCGCCGATAACGAAACGACCTGTCGGGTTGATGATGTATTTCGTATTTTCGTCCAGCAATTCAGCTGGAACAACAGGTTTGATAACAAGCTCTTTCAAATCAGTATGAATCTGAGCTTGCTCTACTTCCGGATGATGCTGCGTGGAGATGACAATCGTATCAATACGTACTGGCTGATCGTTTTCATCATATTCTACTGTTACTTGTGTTTTCCCATCCGGGCGCAAGTAATCCACAGTTTCATCTTTCCGTATCTTCGCCAATTGCTTGGATAGACGGTGCGCCAGTGAAATTGGCAGAGGCATGTATTCTGGTGTTTCATTGCTTGCATAGCCAAACATCAAGCCTTGGTCACCTGCGCCGATTGCATCGATTTCTTCGTCCGTCATCAGCCCTTCACGAGCCTCAAGCGCCTGATCGACACCGCCTGCGATATCAGGAGATTGCTCATCGATTGCTGTCAATACAGCACATGTATCAGCATCAAAGCCATATTTCGCACGTGTATAACCAATTTCCTTGATTGTTTTACGGACGATACTTTGGATATCAACATAAGCACTTGTTGTGATTTCACCTGCAACAAGTACAAGACCTGTCGTAACAGTCGTCTCACAAGCAACACGGGCATTCGGATCCTTAGCTAGTATTTCATCTAATATAGCATCCGAAATCTGGTCACAGATTTTATCCGGATGGCCTTCAGTAACGGATTCTGAGGTAAATAATCGACGATTAGCAGTCATTCTGCCAAATCCCCCTTCAACTACGATTAATACGGAAGTTTTACTCTTTCCAAGTATGTTATTAAGAAACTTGATAATGGGTGAAGGTTGAAAGAGCACTACCAATAGTATTGCTCTTTTTCTGTTATTAAGCCGTTACATAAAAAAAACCTTCCATCATAACAGAAGGATGGCTTATTCCCTCTCTTATCGTTCAAGGTATCCCTTGCTCAGGTTGAGCACCATTTCACAAATGTGACGGTTGCCGGGTTTCTTAGGGCCTGTCCCTCCGCCTACTCTGAATAAGAGTGTTTTCCGTTCGCAACTATGTTATCGGAACAGCCTACAGAAGTCAACAAAATCATGTTAATACCAACTAAAAACCTCGGAATTATTAATCAATAAAGCATGCACTTATTGATTGCATTTTTAAATAGTATGTATTAATATTTTAATGTGTTATACTAATCAAAAATTAAAAAAAGGCGGGATCCAGATGCGAATGATGCACGCGTTAACAGCGTTAGAAGAAATGCGCTCCCAATCCAATGTAAGAAAAAACCTATCCGCGGCTCAGCTGACGGAGGCGGCATTGTCCCGCCAGGAAGCACGTCTGACAAAAACTGGTGCTCTGCGGGCTGCGACAGGAAAATATACCGGCCGCTCACCAAAAGATAAATTCATCGTCAAAGACGAGCTTTCCGAAAACAAAGTGGATTGGGGAAAAGTCAACCAGCCTATCAGCGAAGAAATATTTGAACACTTATTAGGTAAAGTCGTTGACTACCTGCAGGCACAGGAAGAAGTTTTCTCATTCCAAGGCTTTGCCGGAGCTGATGAACGCTACCACCTTCCGATACAGGTAATCAATGAATACGCTTGGCATAACCTGTTTGCCCACCAATTGTTCATCCGGCCTAATGAAGAAGAGCTGGCTGCACATAAACCTGCATTCACTGTCATCTCTGCTCCTGGTGTGAAAGCAGATCCGCTAGTCGATGGCACTAATTCAGAAGCATTTGTAATCGTCTCTTTCAAACAGCGCGTAATCGTGATAGGCGGTACAGAATATGCTGGGGAAATGAAGAAATCCATTTTCTCCGTAATGAATTTTCTCCTGCCGCAGCAGGAGATCCTTCCGATGCACTGCTCTGCCAACGTCGGACCGGATGGTGATACAGCCCTCTTCTTCGGTTTATCCGGAACAGGTAAGACGACACTATCAGCTGATCCGAACAGACCTTTGATCGGGGATGACGAACACGGCTGGTCACCTGATGGTATCTTCAATATCGAAGGCGGCTGTTACGCTAAGTGCATCAATCTTTCCGCTGAAAAAGAGCCGGAAATTCATGGTGCCATCAAATTTGGTACGATTCTTGAAAATGTAGCAGTTGATGAAGCTGGTGTTTGTGATTATGAAGATGGATCTGTTACGGAAAACACACGTGCAGCTTACCCGATTGACTACATCAAGGGCAGCCTGCCGAAGAGCTTGGCAGGTCATCCAAAGACAATCGTCTTCCTGACAGCAGATGCGACCGGCGTCCTGCCGCCAATCAGTAAACTGACAACTGAACAGGCAATGTATCACTTCCTTAGCGGCTATACGAGCAAGCTTGCCGGAACAGAGCGAGGCGTCACAGAACCTGAAGCAACATTCTCGACTTGCTTTGGTGCTCCATTCCTGCCGCTGGCACCTTCTGTTTATGCTGATATGCTCGGAGAAAAAATCAGTGAGCATCAAGCTGAGGTATATCTAGTCAATACCGGCTGGACGGGTGGAGATTATCACTCCGGTTCCCGAATGAAGCTTGCCTTTACAAGAGCGATGGTTCAGGCTGCTCTCAGCGGAGAACTGCATGATACAGAGACTACGCAAGATCCGATCTTCGGCCTGCATGTTCCTGTTTCTATTGCAAATGTACCAGCAGAGCTGCTGATGCCGGAAAATGCATGGGAAGATAAAGCTGCTTACAAAGCGAAGGCACAAGAACTTGCAGTAAAATTCCATCAAAATTTTGCTAAATTCGATTTCATTGATGAAGCTGTCCGTCAAGCGGGACCGCTATACAGATAAAAAGAACTGCCCCACAATCGGGGCAGTTCTTTTACATTGTCTTTTCAAACTTATCTATATGGTGCAATGCACTAGGCAGCACCTTATCTTTCATCATGAAGCTGTATTCTGCATGCTGTGCCAGATGGGAAGGGAACTTCTCGACCAGTACTGGTCCATATGTTTCCAAGTAATTGGATTTCTTTTTCAGTTCCGAGATGATGGCATAATAGACATTCTTTACGATATGTCCAGCCTTGCCAGCTACAAAGTACTGACCGACATACTTCAGCTGCTGAACCACACCGCCAGTCTCCTCCATTACCTCCCGCAAAGCAGCGTGCTCAGCGGTTTCTCCTTTTTCCACCTTGCCGCCTGGGAACTCCAATCCCCGATCCTTATGACGAGTGAGCAGCCATTTGCTGCCGTATCGGCAAATCACCCACACATGTTTAGGCTGATCAGAAAATGGATGATCGGCAAAAGACATCTTCACTTCATTATTGTAGTAATCTCTGAACGTAATCATCTTCCCACTGCCTTCTTCACATCAAACCTACAAGTATTTGACTGCTGCTATCTTCCAGCCTCCGTCATACAAGAATTTGATCTCGATTGTATAGTTACCGTGCAAATCATCGGTATTGCTTTGTGTAATTGTAACATACTTATCGGAGTCTGTTTCCACTTTGTATGAATTATCAGGATTGAACCAAGCAGGTGTCTCCGTTGGCAAAATATACAAGCCATCCGCTTCCTCTGTGAAATAGAAATCGACAATCGGCCCGCTTACATCTCTAGTAGCCACTTCGTCAAAACTTTTTAGCAAATCTTCCTTAGTACTATAATTTAGAACTTTGTAATTTGTATCAATGTCCTGTGTGACTTTATCCATAAATGCATCTGTCAGTTGTACTATTTGTTCTTTATTCAGTTCCGCCTTCTCGACAGTCTCATTTTTTTCAGCTGTAACTGCAGATATATTGTCTGTTTGGTATGATAGCGCGAATGTAAATGGGACTAGGAGCATGATAATTGCAGCTATTGCTTTTTTCCAAGTTGGTTGAAGCATAAATAGTCCTCCTTATGTAGTCATGTTATAGGTATTCCTCATCTGTAAGCATTTAAAACCCTGAATGTTTGTAGGATTTTCATACTGTTTGTCGCCATCTGACACTTAACTTCAATTTAGTATTCAAACGCTATATTTGAAAAAGTGTTGTTCCTAAAAAGAATGCGCGCCTAATTTGTAAAATAAAGGGAATGACATATGAATTACAAATGGCTTGATGAAGAATTACATACTACACGCTTAACTCAAAATCCTTTCTAATATCTGGCCAACAAAATTATATTGGATGGTTATTCTTGAAGAAGCACTGGTATCTAAGTTTGTTTATACTAGTCAGCCACCACTATTTCCAATCCTGTGGTGCAGATGATTCTTCCAGTGAAGCAGAAGCGGATCAGAATAAAACAATTCGGCTGATGATATAAAGTTTCGAAAACTTATCTATGCAGCTTACATCGATAAAGCCTCTCACTTGCCACAATACATAAATTTACAGATGGTAATAGATGCTTCTGCAGACGGAGAGTCAGCTGCGATTGATATCGATCAGCTATAACATAGGAAGACTCCAATCGTATGGAACCGATTCAGATACTGCCGAAGCTCGAAATACCCCGGACATAACAGCTTACACATCCTCTGACTTCTAATGTATCCAGACTTCGTTTAGATGCCAGCTTTATAATGACGTGAGTATTAACAACTGCTGTTCCCTAAAGTAAGTATTTAACCTGACTCTAGTGCTGACGTCTCACTCCTCATCTAGGTATTATGCTTCCCTTTTGTAATCATTTCCAAAAAAATCGTAGTTACTTATTACTGAATGTAGAATTTTGTAGGAAATTGTGAAGCAAATTCATGTAAAATACGTAATGAATTGATAAGCTTTCCATACGGACTAATTTTTTACATCTATTGTAATAAGACATACTCCGTTTGTAATAAGGTAACGGGGTCCGTGAAAAGCAAATTATTTTGGAGGGATTAGATGAAATCGGTAAAACACCTTGGCTGGTTAGTATTAGCACTGGCTCTATTCTTGACTGGATGCGGAACAGACAGCGCTTCTACAGATGCGGAAGGCAAAGAAAAGAAAGGCCCGACGCCGGAAGAAATCCTGCAAAAATCCGCCGAAGCCAATGAAAACTTGAATAGCTATGATATGGATATGACAATGGATATGGACGTTAAAGCTTCTGGAATGGATCAATCCATGACTACAACAGCAGACGGTACTATCGTGATGGATCCACTTTCCTCAAAACTCAGCATGGATTCCATGGGACAGCAATTCGATATGTACATCCAGGACAATATGATTTATATGTATGAGCCAGCATCCGATATGTGGATGAAGATGGATGCTGAATCAGAGATCGGCGCTTCACTTGGAACCGATCAGGTTGCACAGCCTTTGGATGAGCAGATCCAGCAAGTTAAAGATTTGGCAGAAAGTATCAAAGTATCCGAAACGGATACGGAGTATGTACTTGATGTTGTAGTAGCAGAAGATAAGATGATGAGTTTTATGGAAGAACAGATGGGTGCAGCAGGCGAAAGCCTCGAGAGCATGGGTAACTTTACTTTTGATAAGTTCAATTACACGATCTCCATCGATAAAGAGACAAATTATCCGAAGAATATCAAATTGGATATGGTCATGAAGATGGAAGAAGCCGGTGACGAAGCGACCGTCAATGCATTGATGGATATGAATTACGAAAACTACAATGCAGCAGACAGCATCGAAATTCCAGCTGAAGCAGATAGCGCAGTAGACATCTCTGATCAACCAGCTGCAACTTACTAAACAAGAAAGGCACCAGGATACCCTGGTGCCTTTTCACTTTAAATATTATATTTCACATCTGCATCTTTTTCGAGCTCGTCCACTTTTTCAAGCATGACTGTCTGCAGGTTCTGCTGTTCCATTGTTGCTTTCAGCTGATCTTTGATGTCATCATATTTTGGCAGGCTGTCTTCCTGTTCACTTTCTTTAGCCTGTTTTTCCATTTCTTCATAATATGTCTTCATATCGTCTTCTGTCACTTCTTTTGGTGACAGCTCTTCATCGACATATTTATTTACAAGCAAACCTTCTTTCAAACGCTGTTTGTACTCATCTTCTGTTGTACCGGCAGCTTCCAAAGCTTCCTTGAATTTGTCTTCATTTTCGAACTGTTCTTTTGCAGATTGCATTTGCTCATCCACTTCTTTATCAGAAACCTCGTAGTTTTTCTTCTCCGCTTCCTGGAAAAGCAGTTCATTTCCTACAAGACTTTTCAACACTTGGTCCTTTAGTTCCTTCGCACCATCATCAGTTGTCGGATCCTCTCCGTTTGCCTGTGATTGCTGTTGAGCAGAAGAAAGAAGTGAATTATACTCTTCGCCTTTAATCTCCGTACCGTTAACAGTCGCAACTGTCTCTTCCGGATCTACTTGCTGTTCCTCCATCTTTTTCTGCATTTCTTCCATTTGCTTTTGTGCTTCTTCCTGGTCAGCTGTGGAAGCATTGTCAGATGATTTATCCTCATCATTCCCGCATGCAGCCAATACGATAGCTAGTACCAGCATCAGGCATAGGGTTGTAATACGTTTCATAAAATAGAAACCCCTCTCTTCGTGTATGGTTACGAATGTAACATCTATTAGCTGTCAACTCAAGTATACCACGTATTTTTAGTAGAAAAGTAAGAGAAAGGCGCCCAGTTAGAGGGCGCCTTTTTAAGCATACTGTTTTTTACTATTTTTATGATCTTTCACTACCAGGGCGGCATGTACGGCTCCCGGAACGAAAAAGAAGAGCGTCAATACTAGATTAAGCAATGCTTTAAATGGCTTGCCCGTGAACAAAACGGCAACAGGCGGCAATACAATTGCCAGCAGGTACATAAACATTAGGTACTCCTCCTCTAAGCAGCATTACTATAGAAGTACCCTTATCTGCTCCCTTTGACACCTATTCGCCAGCAGATACCTCTTTGGACACGTGCAGCAAGTAATCCAAATCCACCTCTACCCCGATTCCAGGTCCATCTGGAACTTGGATGCTTCCTTGTTCCACTCGCAGCGGCTTTATCAGCAGGTCTCGGTCGAAATAGCGATCAGATCCAGACAGATCACCAGGAATTGAAAATCCAGGCAAGGAGGCAAGCGCCAGATTATGCGCCTTCGATATACCAGTTTCCACCATTCCGCCGCACCAGACCGCTAAGCCAGCTTGCTGGCATAAATCATGAATTCGGATCGCTTCCGTCAAGCCTCCTACCCTGCCTATCTTGATATTGATGGTACGGCACGCTCCCATTTCAAGAGCCTGCCACGCATCCGAAAAGCTCTCCACTGTTTCATCAAGACAAATAGGCGTGTCCATGCGCTGCTGCAAGCGATGATGTAAAATTACATCTCCAGGCAAAAATGGCTGTTCGATCATCTGTAAGTTCAAACTGTCCAATTCGGCAAGCAAGGGGATATCCTCTTCCTTGTACATCCCATTACCGTCAATCATAAGCGGCAGCTCTGGATCAATTTCCTTGACCAGCTCAATGGCCTTGCGCTCGTTATATTTTGTCACTTTCAGCTTGGCACGCTCAAAGCCTTGGCTGCGTATCATCTCTATAGTCTGTTCAAGATCATCGGACAAGCTGATGACCGCTCCTGCTTTCACTTTCGTCCTTGTACCGCCGATGCAAGAAGCGAGGCTCTTACCCTGCTGCTTCGCGTATAAATCCCATACCGCTCCTTCGACAGCAGCCTTTGCCATTTGATTGCCGACAATGCCGGCAAACAGCTGCGGAACTTCTGTCGGATGATTTAGCTTATTGGCGAATAAAAACGGAAGTAAGGATTCCTGAAGCAAGCTCCAGCTGGATGAAACTGTTTCACTCGTATAAAAAGGAGCAGCAAAAGCAACTCCCTCGCCAAAGCCAGAACGCCCATCATGATCCTGAAGCTCGACAATGATGCCTTCTCTTTCGTGCAATGCACCAGCATGAGTCGTGAAAGGCTGTTTAAGCGGCAGCGTGTATCGGAATAGACGATAGCTTCTAAGTTCCATCACGCACTCCCCTCATCTACCAGGTGCTGCAGCTTATAGCGCATCAGTTTATTACTGGCGTTACGCGGAAGCTCATCCACAAAGTGCCAGTACTTTGGAATTTTATAGCGGGCCAGTTTTTCCTGGCAATACGCCTGTAATTCATCGGCGCTCACTTCTGCACTTTTTACAAGGAATGCTACTGGTACAGATCCCCAATTCGTATCAGCTTTCCCGATGACAGCTGCCTCTTTTATGCCAGGGTGACTTGTCAAAACACCTTCCACTTCTGCAGGATAGATATTTTCACCACCGGAAATAATCAGGTCTTTCCGCCGGTCAAGCACATACAAGTATCCCTCTTTATCTGTGTAGCCAATATCTCCTGTCGCAAGCCAGCCTTCCCGGAAAGCTCCATCTGTTGCGTCTGGATTCCGATAATATCCTTTTGTAATCATAGGACCTTTCACTTGGATTTCCCCGGGCTCTTCCGGCTTGGCAAACCCGGACTCGGTCATGATGCGCAGCTGGGCAGGAACTAGTGCTTTTCCGGCAGATCCTAACTTACGAATACTATCCTCAGGGCTTAACGTCACGATTTGTGACGCAGTTTCGGTCATCCCATACGATTGGAATACAGGGATATCACGCGTTTTTGATTCCTCAAGCAAATGGAGCGGAGCAGGTCCTCCGCCCAAAAGCATGCAGCGGAATTTCTCGGGATATGTGACGCCGTCTTCCTCCTGCAGCCGCAGCAGGCGCTGAAGCATGACCGTCACAACAGAAACGATGGTCACTCCCCGCTCCATGATCGCTGTTTGTACGACTTTTTCATCGAAGCTCTCGGTCACGTATAATGGCATCCCGTAAATGGCGCTTTTGAAAATGGTCGATAATCCACCTACATGGAACATCGGCAGAGGAGACAGCCATTTATCCTCCTGTGAAAGACCGAGATTCAAGGCAGACCCTATAGCACTCCACCAGTGGTTGCCATAAGTATGCTCGACGCCTTTCGGATTGCCTGTTGTGCCGGAAGTATAGATGATAGTGAACACATCATCTAATTGCAGCTCTGTGCAGCATGTATACTCCTTTTCAGGCTGGTTGTGCAGCATTTCGATTGTCACTGAAGGAACACCAGTATCTTTTGCCTGCTTTTCAAATCTTGCCTCAGTGAGCAATAATTCAGCTTCACTATCCTGCAGCTGGAATGACCATTCAGCAGTTGTCAATCTCGTATTAAGCAGGATCAATGTTGCCCCGATATAGCTCATAGCATGGACAAGCATCACCATCTCCACACTGTTATGGGACAGCACAGCGACCCGGGATCCTTGCTTTACACCTAGCGAAGTGAGCTTCCGAGCCCGGATATCGACTGCTTTATGCAAATCACCGAATGTTATTGTCGTTCCCTCGGGCGTCTCCAAAGCTAAACGCCCTGGACTAAGATCAGCCTGCTTCTGCAGCCAATGCGGGATGATTTCCGTCATGTTACATCCATTCCTTTCTGTCATAAAGAAGAACCTTTGCAATATGCTGCAAAGGTTCTTGGTGATATCTATTAAGGGAAACGCGGGAATTTCTTGAAGTCAGGCGTGCGTTTTTCCTTGAACGCATCGCGGCCTTCCTTCGCTTCATCCGTTGTATAGTAAAGCAATGTCGCATCTCCGCCCATTTGCTGCAAACCAGCAAGTCCATCTGTATCCGCATTAAGAGAAGCTTTCAAGAAACGCAATGCTGTCGGAGACATGGAAAGCATCTCTTCACACCATTTAACTGTTTCTGCTTCAAGCTGATCCAATGGAACAACTGTGTTGACCAAGCCCATATCCAATGCTTCTTGTGCATTGTACTGACGGCATAGGAACCAGATTTCGCGAGCTTTCTTCTGGCCGATGTTACGTGCAAGAAGACCAGCGCCATAACCAGCGTCAAAGCTTCCGACACGAGGACCTGTTTGGCCAAAGATTGCGTTATCAGCAGCAATCGTCAAGTCACAGACAACATGAAGCACATGTCCGCCGCCAATTGCATAACCAGATACTTCAGCAACGACTGGTTTCGGAATAACACGAATCAAACGCTGCAAATCCAGTACATTCAAGCGAGGAATTTGATCTTCTCCTACATAGCCGCCATGACCGCGTACCTTTTGGTCACCACCGGAACAGAATGCTTTATCACCGACACCAGCAAGTACGATAACGCCGATGTTAGAGTCGTCACGTGCGTATGTAAACGCATCAATCAGTTCATTTACCGTTTGCGGACGGAACGCATTGCGAACTTCCGGACGGTTGATTGAAATTTTTGCTATTTGATTGTATTCTTCGTACAAAATATCTTCGTACGTACGGGTAGCTTCCCATGTAATTGCCATTATGATTCCTCCAATATATCCGCTTCATTATGAAGCAAGTATCTTCTTACTATTTTATCAAAGATTCGCGGTTGTTCAACATGGATGCAATGACCGGCCGATGCTACGATGTGTAATTCTGCTGCAGACAGCCGTTTTTCCATCTCCTGATTGATACCGACGAATTTATGATCCATTGATCCAGCAACTAAAACGACTGGTTTATCCAAATAGGACAGCTTGTCCCAATAGGAGTCTTGTTTGCCCGTTCCCATAGTCCGTAATGAACTTGCCAAACCGGTTGCTTGCTGCGATAAGCGTTCTTCCCTGATGATCTGCTGGATAAACTCAGGCAAGTTTTTTTGTGTATCAAAAAGCGGGATGTTCTCCCAAAAGTTTACAAACTGCTCTAAACCATCCGTTTCAAGCCGACTGGCCAGCCGTTCGTCCTGTTTTTGCCTGGCCAGCCTTTCTTCTTCTGTTCGCAGTCCGGGGGATGCACTTTCCAACAGTAGTTCACTTACTCTGTCAGGATAATGGCAGGCAAAGGCAAGTGCTGCCCTGCCTCCCATAGAATACCCGAGCAGCTTTACATCCGCAATTTCTTGTTGGACAAGAAAATCAGCAACATCATCCGTAAACCGGTCCATTGTCAGGTCATCCTGAATGGCAGTCTTACCATGGCCTGGCATATCCACAGCGATCACATGATGTTTCTCACTCCATGATTCCAGGAAAGGCAGCCACGTTTGATGCGTGCCAGTAAATCCATGAAACAGCAGGAGTGTATCTGATGCTGAATCACTGCCGCTTTCGATATAGTGAAACTTAGGCATGATCAGCATCCAAATAATCCAGCAGCTGCCGCTCAGCTTTTTGCCATATTTCACGGTGCCAGCTAACATTAGCGTCCCGCTCGGTACGCACCTCGATGATATGCATGCCCTTTTTATTATAACTCTCCTGCAAAGCACTGGAAAATGCTGCACGATCATCTGCCAGTGTATAAGGCAGCTGATATAAATGGGCTGTATGCGCAAAGTCCAAGTTCGTAGGTGTACCGAAAAGTGCCTCAAAATGAGCTGCCTCCTGCGCTTGCGGAAGGAAGGAGAAGATACCTCCGCCATTATTGTTGATCACAACAATGGTGAGATCCAGATCATAATTGCGGCCTAGCATCAGCCCGTTCATATCGTGATAGAAGGAAAGATCCCCGATTACGAGTGTAGTGCGCTTACCGCTGGCAGCAACACCCAATGCTGTGGAAACAACACCATCGATACCATTTGTTCCGCGGTTGCACCATGGCTGTATTCCTTTATCTGTTGCAAAGAAGAAGCTGTCCAAATCACGGATCGGCATACTGTTACCAACGAACACATGACTATCCTCCGGTGTTTCACGCAGCATGTCCTGCACAGCTATTCCCTCAGTCAGCTCTTTTGTTTCCATATCATTATGCAATACGTCCTGCGCGATGCGGTTCATTTCCTGCCATGTTGGCAGCCATGTTTCCCTCTTAACGGCAGGAATTAATGCTAACGACATACAAAGCTTAGCCGGATCAGCATAAATAAATTGCGTGTTCACCCCGACTGGTTCACGGTAGCCTGCGTGTTTTTCTACTACAATATGGTTATTGCCAGTATATTCTTTCATAAGAAATAGATATGGCTTGGAAACAGGCATAGCACCAAACCGGATAATAAAGTCTGGCTGCAGCTTTGCACGTACTGATTCCGATTTCAGGATCGTATCATATGTTTCAATAATAACATCCTTCGCATGTGCACCGCTTCGTAATTGCGATAACGGATCTGCCAGGATTGGCAGCTGCCACTTCTCCGCAAAATCAACGACTGCATCAGCAAATCCTTTATCCTCCTGCGGACCGACTACGATCAAGCCTTTTTTAGAGGTTTCAAGTATTTCCGCAAACTGCTGTACAAGGGTTGCGTCCAATTGTGCTGATCCATACAGAGCAGGCTTTACAGCTGTTTCTCCTGAGGACCATATGTTCTCAATGGTAAAATCAGGTGTAAGCGGCTCGCGGAACGGAAAATTAAGATGCACTGGACCTGGATTTCCTTCCAATGCCTGCTGCATCGCTCTGCCCGCTTGCTGCTGTACATATCGCAGTGCTGCCGGATTCGATTCGGGCAGCATCATCTCATGGAACCATTTGACGAAGCCGCCATACATCTGGATTTGATTGATGGCCTGCGGCGCACCTACATCCCGCAGTTCATGCGGGCGGTCAGCTGTCAAAAGAATCAATGGGATACGACTGTAAAAAGCCTCGACAACTGCAGGCATATAGTTCGCTGCAGCAGTACCTGATGTGCAGACAAGCGCTACCGGCTTTTGGCTTTCTTTCGCAAGACCGAGCGCGAAGAAAGCAGCGGAACGCTCATCCAGATTCACCCATTGTTTCATTTGTGGATGCTCGGTCATCATAAGAGCTAAGGGTGTAGAACGAGAACCAGGAGAAATAACGACCTGCTCCACACCGCTTCGCCAAAGTGCGTCCACAAAATGTCCAACATATTTGGTCAATGTTTCAATATGACTCATTCTGATACCTCCAAAGCTTCCAGCATCGGACGGAATTTGATTGCCGTCTCTTCGAATTCCATATCTGGATCTGAATCCTTCACGACACCACAGCCTGCAAATAGCACAGCCTGCTTCCCGTTCAGCAGACCAGAACGGATAGCAACGGCTGTATCACCATTACGATAGCTGTCCATCCAGCCTACCGGCGCACCGTACCAGCCTCGTTCAAGTGGTTCTTTCTTTTCAATGAAATCCAATGCTTCCTGCTTTGGCAAACCGCCCAGTGCAGGTGTTGGATGCAGTTCCTGTACAATCTGCTGCAGCGAGGCTCCAGGCATGAGTGTGGCAGAAACTGGAGTATGCAAGTGCTGAAGCTGCCGCAGTTTCAATAGCTGCGGTCCCTCAGGTACAAGCAAGTCCTTGCTGTATTTGCTGATTACATCGGTAATCATCTTCACAACGTATTGATGTTCTTCACGATTTTTACTATCTTGCAGCAGCGCATTTCCGATCACTTTATCATCTGTCTCATTTTTACCGCGCGGAGCAGTTCCAGCGACACAGCTTGTATGCAGTGTGCCAGACTCAACACGCACCAGACGCTCCGGCGTTGCCCCAAGGAAACATGCTGAGCCATTTTCGACAGCAAAAATAAAACTGTCCTTTTGGGAGTCCAGCAAATTCCGAAGCACACCCGCTGCCTGAAGCTTTTCTTCAAATACAAGTTTCATCGCCCGTGCCAGTACGACTTTATCCAATTCAGTCGACTTTATTGTGTCCGTTGCTTCTTTAATTAATCGCTTCCACGCTTGTGACTCAAGCTCTTCTTTACTTATGAGCTCAGTCTGCAGTACAGGAATATCATTTTCAGAGAACAGCTGCTCAAGCTGCTCAAGTATACTTGTGATTTGACTCTCGATATTTGAGCTGTCCACTAATTGATTGATGGTTACATAATATTCTTTTTCCGTTTTGGTCAAAGTAAAAGCAGGTATGCGATATTGTGTGTCAGGAAAGTCCTGCCACAGCTCACGTTCGCGCTCCTGCTGAAAGTTCATTCCACTGAAAGCAACAGGGCCTGTTCCAGCTATCGCAGAAAGATTGTGAACAACTGCACTTTCTATAACATGCTCCCATTCTTCAGCAGTGCGCATATCCAATATTGCTGGTCCTGCACCAACCAAGCAAAAATCATCTTTTTGGCTGTACCAGAAATGGCGGTTTCCTTCCAAAGAGGAACCGTTAGCAAAGAAACGGAGAGGATCTATCGCTCCGACTTTCTCAGTCCAGCTGACAAGTATTTGCTGTTGCTGCTTAACAGCAGCTTTTCGAAGAAAAGACTCGAAATCTGTCTTATATTGTTGAATCATATTTTCCGACCTCCACATTACTGCAAGGACAATTAAGTTCGTTTACGTTCATTTTCTGATGTCCTTCCCTATTCTATTCCCTTTTTCGCCGATAAACAAGGAGTAGCACTTGATAACTTATTTTAAGTAAGCAATTAGCGTTGACATGCTATCTTTGTTTCCCTAAAATTAATATGATATAATGCCCTGCATTTTTAAGGAGAGAAAGTATTATGCAATCCATCGGTAACGATAACGTGCGACAAGCACTTAATGAGCGCGAAGGCTTCCAAATTTGGTGGCGTCTCATGCGTCCTCATACTTTGACAGCTTCCTTCGTGCCTGTCTTTATAGGAACAATGCTTGCTGCATTGGACGGCAAGATCAACTGGCTGCTTTTCGGAGCTATGCTGCTTGCTTGTATGCTCATTCAATGTGCGACAAATATGTTCAATGAGTATTATGATTTTGTACGCGGACTGGATAATGAACAGTCTGTCGGAATCGGCGGTACGATCGTACGTGACGGTATCAAGCCGAAAACCGTTTTGTCACTTGCACTGACATTCTATGCTATCAGCATGCTGTTAGGCGTGTATATTTGCATGGAATCCAGCTGGTATATCGCCTTAATAGGACTGGCATGTATGCTTTGCGGTTATTTGTATACAGGAGGTCCATATCCGATTTCCTATACACCTTTTGGTGAATTGACATCTGGCGTTTTTATGGGTGCTATCATCATCTGCATCACCTATTACATTCAGACGTTGACGCTTACTGGAGACGTCGTATTGATCAGTATCCCAGTGACTATTTTCATCGCGTGTATCAATTTTGCCAATAACCTGCGTGACCATGATGGGGACAAAGTGAACGGCAGAAGAACAGTAGCTATCCTGCTCGGACGTAAAAAAGGTGTTACCTTCCTTGGTATTTGTTTCATTGTCAGCTATGTTATTACTGCTGTGTTCATTGCTGTAGGATTACTTCCAATTTGGGCTGTCATTACTTTCCTGAGCATTAAAAAAGCCCGTGATGCTTACCGCGGTTTCATCGGCAAGACAATGCCGCTTGAGATGATGCCTGCAATGAAAGCAACGGGACAAACGAATACGATTTATGGTTTATTGCTTGTGATTGCTTTACTGATCCAGCAATTCGTACCACTTTCATTCTAATTATAGAAGCGGGCATCCTGCCCGCTTTTTTATATAGGTTTAATACAGCCTAGTACGGGAAATACATTACATACAGAAAGCAGGTTACTATTATGGACTTCTCAGATACATTAATGGAGCAGCTGCAAATGCGGGTGGTCGAAGCAAGCAAGGATCAGGTTGTGATGGAAATGCCCGTCGGGCCGCATAACCGGCAGCCAATGGGTTTCTTGCACGGAGGCGCCAGCGTAGCTCTGGCAGAGACAGCAGCAAGTATCGGCGGCAACCTGCACGCAGACCCATCAACACAGGCTGTGTTTGGACTGGAGATCAATGCAAACCATATTCGCAGTGTCCGGTCCGGTATCGTAACTGCGGTCGCTTCTCCGATTCATATTGGAAAATCGACGATGGTATGGCAAATAACGATTTCAGATGAGAATAAGGACCTGCTCTCTATCGCCCGCTGTACGCTGGCCGTGAAAACGAAAAGGCAATAAAGGAGATGGATTGAAAATGGATAAAAATAAATTGGATTATTTCCGCAAGCAATTGCTTGCAATGAAGGAAGAAGCAGAGGAACAAATGAAAGGGAATGACAGCTATAACAGCGCCAAGGAATTCCCTAATGATTCTACCGGGGAACTCTCGACAATCGTCAATCATCCAGGCGACCTTGGCACGGAGATGCATGACCGTGAGACAGCCGAAACATTGAAAGAAGTTGCACGTGAACGACTTCGCGATATTGAAGATGCACTAGATCGAATCGAAGAAGGCACTTACGGAGTAAGTGAGAAATCAGGCGAACCTATTCCGGAGGAGCGGCTGAAGGCTGAACCGACTGCCCGTTTACTTGTAGATGAACAAGCTGAATTAGAAGAAGCCAGAAGAGCTTAAAAAAGAGCATAAGAAAAGGCACCCTCGCAGGGTGCCTTTGTTAATTGCGGCGTATAAAGCCGTGCGGCCACATCCGCACGTGTCTAAGACGCGCTTTACCGACTTATGCAATTCAGCTCATCGCTAGACTATTGTAGCATGGACTACCCTTCTTTGCAACAACTGTTTTTAGGTCATAAAAAAAGCTCCCAACCGGGAGCTTCTCTTATGCTGCAGCTGTTCTTTTACGCTTCGCAAACCAAGGTTTCAATTTTGCAAATAGCGGTACGAAGACAATCGCAATGATGATACCTTTCAAAAGATTAAACGGCAGGATACCAGCAATGACTGCTGCCCATTTTGCATCAGCGCTCATTACAGGAGATCCTAAGAAGATGCTATATAACGGCAGGACAACAAAGTAATTCAACACACCCATTCCGACTGCCATGGTAACTGTACCCGTAGCCAATCCTGAAATAAGTGTTTTCTTGCCTGCTTTGAATTTATGATAAAAGTATGCTACCGGCATTACGAAAAGCATGCCTGCCAGGAAATTCGCTACGACGCCAACCGGGTCACCAGCACCTGTAAAGATAAGATATAATAAGTTCTTGATTGCCTCGACAGCAACACCTGCAAGTGGTGAAAACAGCAGTGCTGCAATCAGTACCGGAATTTCACTGAAGTCTATCTTCAAGTAAGGCGGCAGGAATGGAAGCGGGAAATTCAGCAGCATGAGCACCATGCTGATCGCTCCCAATAAAGCGAAAGTGATTGTTTTAGTTAACTTGGATGAACGCATAATCGTTCTCCTCCTTCATCTTGTTTATCGATTCTAACTCTTGATGAAGGGGAAGCTGCCTATCTACGTTAAAAAGCCCCGGAGCATAATGCTCTGGGGCTTGGAATATACGCAAATAAGCATGAAGATGTTAAACATACGGATACCGTATGGAAACAAGGATAGCCCGTTCGGCATCCCTCTTCTGCTTCGTATCTTCTCCCATCCAGACTTTCACTGTCGGTCCCGGACTTGCACCGGATCAGCCGCAGAACTACGTTCTGCGGGTCACGGACTTCAGCAGTTTTCCTGCTGTCACCGTCGGTCGGGAATTGCACCCTGCCCCGAAGATAGAATCGATTTAGTTTTGTTATTATATTATAACTGCTTTCTGCGCATTTGCAACCCCTATGCTCACAGATCCAATGGATTCAAGCTTTCTTCACCTGTAAGGTTTATCAGGAATTTTACCAATAGATCGATTTCCTGCTGGATGACCTGCAAACTTACTGTTTCTACCGGAGAGTGCATATAGCGAAGCGGCAAGGATACGAGCGCAGTCGACACACCTTTACCTGTATAGCGCATCTTATCTGCGTCCGTACCGGTGATTCGCGGCGTCAATTCGTATTGCAGCGGAATGTCCAGTTCCTTCGCTGCTTGCTCCAGCAAAAGATTTGCTTTACGGTTGATAGGTGCGCCTTTCGCCAGCACGGGACCCCCGTCCAAGCTGACATCCACTGCTTTACGCTTATTGACACCTGGATGGTCAGTCGCAAATGTAACGTCACAGGCAATCGCTAAATCCGGCTGGATTCCAGCTGCTGCGAAGTACGCACCTCCCATATTCGTTTCTTCATTCACTGTGCTGACTGCATATACGCCAACATTGACGTTCTCTTGCTTAAGCCGTCGGACAACTTCTCCTACGATGAATGAACCTGTACGGTTATCCAAACCTCGCCCAGTAACATAACGATCCATCAGCACTGATGGCTGCCGCTGGTACACGATCAAGTCACCTACTTGCACGTATTGCTCCATTTCCTGTTTAGACTTAGCTCCGCAATCAATATACAGATCTGGCAGTTCAAAGTCTCCCTTTACGCCTCCGAGATGCATCGCATTTACACCTACGACACCTGGAATCGTCTTGTTATAGCCTATGACCTGTACGGTCATACCGAGTGCAGCTTTTGCATTGAAGCGTCCCATTTCATCAATCTGCAGGAAACCGTTCTGGTCTATCCCCGTTACGACCATCGCAATTTCATCACAATGACCAGCAAGCAGCACTTTGAATTCTGCATCTGGATTCACTACTGCAATGGCATTACCTGACACATCTGTACGCATCTCATCTGCGTATGGAGCATATTCCTTCATCCACTTCTTCTGTATATCCATTTCATAGCTGGACGGAGATGCCGTCCGCAGCAGCTCCATTAAAAATCCCTGATTCTCTAGTTGCATATCTATCCGCCTTTTTATGTAGTCTTCTATCACTGTAGCATATTCAGAGGCTTATTTGTTTAGTTTATCCTACCGCTCGGGTAAACTAAACATCAGAAAGGATGAGGCACATGACGACATTAAACGAATGGTTTGAAAAAGGTATTAATATCGATGCGTATTTGGACTCCATGCAAACACATAAAGAAAATACAATGCATATCTACGATCACTACGAGCTTCCAGCTGACACAGAGTTTTTCAACACACTCCGCTCCCAAAAACTTCGAGCTATCGTACTGACAGAAGACTGGTGCGGGGATGCCATGCTGAATTTGCCGATTTTTTATCATATCGCACAAGCTGGAGCAATTGATGTTCGCATCCTTCGCCGTGATGAGAACTTGGAATTGATGGATCAATATCTGACTAATGGTAAAAGCCGTTCCATTCCGATCATCATCTTTATCAATCAAAATGGAGATGAAGTTGCGAAATGGGGTCCGCGAGCTCCAGAACTGCAAGTTTATATTGATGAATCCTTCAGCAGTCTGCCAGATAAGGATGCACCTGAATATGAGGAAAAACGCAGCCAAATGCTCACTTTTATTACAAAATCCTATCGTGACAATACAGACTTCTGGCAGCGAGTCTATGCAAGCTTGAAAAGAGGCCTTGAAGAAGCATAAAAACATCCATCTCGGATGTTTTTTGCTTTGTATTAAATCACTGCGGGGGTACAGTTGCTATTCAAAATAAGTATCCCATATTAAACAAATCGGCTCTCCATTTCAGCTAATAGCTCACTGTTAGGTCCATATTCAAGCAGCTCATAATATAAGCCTAGTTTGGATAATTGCTCTGCCCGCCGAAAAATCATTTCCTTATCGTCAGCATCATACGCGTACAGTACTTGTTGCAAGAAAACCTTGCTTATCTCACTGATTCCAGCAAAATCGATAGCTGGATCACCGACATGCATATCACTGAAATCAATGATACCGACTTGGCAGGACGATTCCTCCCACAAAATATGCGCTGATCGTAAATCTCCATGCACAACAGCGGTACAAACTGGTTCTAATTCCGCAAACAATCTTTCCGTGTAATTAATGACAAAAGCAGGTAAACTCGGATAAAAGCTGCTTATTCCTTCCAAAAGCCGATCATAATAAGATTTGTCTCGTTTCGGTAACCTGTACATGGAAGCGTCCAGTTGGTGGAGTTTCGAGAGAAAGGCACCCAACTGGCTCGCGGCCACCTCAAGAACTATATCTGACATGTTTGCAGATAGAGGATGTCCCGGTATGTATGGATAAAGTGCAGCATCGCTTCCCTTCGGAGTCGTTAAGATAGTGAATGCTGGCAGTGCAATGTTTGTTTTAACTTGTAATTCCTTGAGCAGCTTCTTCTCTTCCTGATTGATTGCTCCACCCTTCTTCGGCACTCGTAATACCCAGCTGTTATTCAGTACATATACGTCATGATCCCAGCCCATATCAATAGTTTCTACATGCCAGATTGCTTCCTGCAAGTAGCTTTCCAGCCATCCAGCTGTCATTTTATCCAACTCTTCCCCCTCCTGTCCGTTTAAACAATGTGAATAAACATATACTAACAAAAAAATGAGGAGGGATAGTATGGTCACGCAGTTTTTGCGACGTTTCTATTTCCGCCTTCCCATATTTGTCCGTCTTTTCTCCACTATACTTATCGTAATGGTGATATTCGGAATATGCATGCGCCACATAGAACCGGAGCAGTTTCCCACCTATTTTGATGGTGTCTGGTGGGCATTTGTCACCGCATCCACAGTCGGCTATGGGGATTTGATCCCTGAAACATTTTCCGGCAAGATTCTTGCGATTGTCCTTATCCTTTCAGGAGCGGGTCTCGTCACTTTTTATTTGGCCACTATTGCTGCTGGAACTGTAAAGTATACCCAGGATCTTTCGAAAGGACTAACCGAATTCAAAGGAAGCAATCATATAATCATTATCGGCTGGAATGAGCGGGCCAGAGCACTGCTTGAAAAGCTAACCGAAAAACATCCTGAACAATCTGTCGTCTTAATTGATCAGTCATTGACTATGCTCCCCTACCGGGAACACCCTTTACACTTCATCCGCGGCGACGCTTCTGAAGATAAGACTCTTCAAAAAGCGAATATCCAGCATGCCAAGACCGCTATCATCACTGCCAACGCTGGCAAAAACGAGAAACAAATTGATTACATGACGATTCTGACGACGATTGCCTTGCGGGGCAACAATCCAAAGCTTCACATCGTAGCGGAAGTTCTGACATTTAGTCAAAAGGAAAATCTCCGACGCGCAGGAGCAGATGTCGTCATTCGATCTAACGATTTTGTGAGTACATTGTTTTTCCACGAAGTGTATCATAAAGAAAAGAAAAGTCATTTGGAACTTCTTTTGCATTTTCTGCGAGAACAGGAAATCAGAATCATCTCCTTGCCCAATGAATTAGCGGGTAAAAGCTACTTTGAAGCTAGTCGTTATTTTGCCCGCAAGGAAAAAACGGTAATCGGCTATATGCGAGGAGAAAGTATGGATATGAACCCAGACTTCCAGGAGCCGATGCATCAAGAGGACTGCATCATTACCTTACAGCATATCGAATAAAAAATCCCTTCAGCCATTAAGGCAAGAAGGGATTTTTTATTATAATCTTTTTTCTAATTTTGCTTTTTCTTCTTCATAGCCAGGTTTGCCAAGCAGCGCAAACATGTTCTTCTTATATGCTTCCACTCCTGGCTGATCGAACGGATTCACACCAAGCAAGTAGCCGCTGATTGCACAAGCTTTCTCGAAGAAGTATACAAGATACCCGAAACTGAAAGAATCGAGTGCCGGAACTTCTACGACTAAGTTTGGTACGTCACCATCTGTATGAGCAAGCAATGTACCCTGGAAGGCTTTATGGTTCACTTGATCAACCGTTTGACCTGCAAGATAGTTCAGTCCATCTAAGTCTTCCTCTTCCGCTTCTATCGTCACATCAGAGACCGGCTGTTTCACATGTACGACTGTTTCGAACAAGTCACGACGGCCTTCCTGTACGTATTGACCAAGGGAATGTAAATCGGTAGAGAAGTTAGCAGATGCCGGGAACAACCCTTTCAAATCCTTCCCTTCACTCTCTCCGAACAATTGCTTCCACCATTCATTGAAGTACTGCAATGACGGTTCATAGTTCACAAGCAGTTCGATATTCTTGCCTTTGTTATACAGGACATTACGAATAGCTGCATACTGATATGCCGGGTTCTCCTTCAAATCGGATACAGAAAGTTCTTCCTGCGCCTTTTGTGCGCCTGACATGATGCTGTCGATATCGACACCAGCTGCCGCAATTGGCAATAGTCCAACGGCTGTCAGGACAGAGAAACGGCCGCCAACATCATCAGGTATGACGAACGACTCGTAGCCTTCTTTGCTGGCAAGTGTTTTCAGAGCACCTCTTGCCTTATCCGTTGTGGCATAAATACGTTTGCGTGCTTCATCCACTCCGTATTTTTCTTCCAGGTACTTCTTAAAGACACGGAAGGCAATTGCTGGTTCCGTCGTCGTACCGCTCTTGGAAATGACATTCACGCTGACATCTTTGCCCTTGATTGCATCAAGCAGCTGATTCAAATAAGGGGCGCTGATGCTATTGCCGACAAAGAATACTTGCGGCGCTTTGCGGTCTTCTTTGGAAAGTACGTTGAAAAAGCTGTGCGTCAGTGCCTCGATCGCCGCACGGGCCCCAAGATAAGAACCGCCGATTCCGACAACGAGCAGGACATCCGAATCTGATTGGATCTTCGCTGCAGCCTGCTTGATACGAGCGAATTCCTCTTTGTCATAATCCGTCGGCAAATCAAGCCAGCCAAGGAAATCATTGCCGGCACCTGTTTTATTATGTAATTGGTCATGCGCAGCCTGTACGAGCGGTGCAAGGTAATCAAGCTCCTGCTCCCCGATATATGGCATCGCTTTCTTATAATCGAATCCGATATGTGTCATATTCATCCTCCTTGAAACTGCTTACTACTGCAACTTTACCGAAACTGGACAAGTAAAGCAAGAATTGTTGCAGGAATATAATCAGCCAACAAAGGCATGCTAAGAAAGATTTATCATCCCGCTTCATGAAATGGAGGTTATGCAGTTGAATATGGTACAGCGTATCGCTCTTGTTCTTGTCATAATCGGCGCGATTAACTGGGGACTAGTCGGTTTATTCAACTACGACTTGGTTGCAGGTATCTTTGGTAACGGCAGTCAAGCTGCTGCTTTTCCACGGATCATTTACAGTCTTGTCGGCTTGGCTGGTCTTGTGTCGATTTCCGCTCTGTTCCTAGAGCGCAAAGAAGTGGAAGAAGCGTCAACTACCAAGGCATAAACGGATAAATCAAAAAAGACCCCCTTCAATGGGGGTCTTTCTAATTATTTGCGGTTGCCTTCAGTTTGTTTGATCCAGTCTTGAAGTTTATCCTTCAACGTATTGAATCCTGCTGGAGCATCCTCAGAAACAGCTTGCTTCTGGCTGCTATCTTGCTGCTGTTTTGCAGGTGCTTCTTCAGTAGCACGGATAGAAAGGGAATATTTACCGCTTTCTTCGTTGATATCAAGGATTCTAACTTTAACTTCATCGCCCACGGATAGGTGCTCATTGATGTCTTTTACGAAACCGTGAGTCACCTCGGAAATGTGAACCAAACCTTGAACCTGCTCATCCAATGCGACAAACGCACCGTAAGGCTGGATTCCTGTTACTTTACCTGTCAATACTTGTCCTGTTTCGAACTTCTCTGCCATACTAAACAACTCCTGATTTTTTCTACTTTTATACGCAATAAATAATTCTATCACAGTAAGTTGGTTTCGGCAAAAATTTATCTAAGTATGATTTTTTTATCGGAACAGGTTTGCAAAGGAGCAATTTGGGCAATACATAGTACTGTAAGACTTTCTCGTATTCCCCCTGTAGGCAAAGCGATCCGTATCGCTTTGCTATTTTTTTTTGCATATAAAGTATGAAATGACCGAGACTAAAACTAATTGCAGGCAAAGGGGCAGCTAGAATGTTTTACTCGAACCATACCTTCCATTACAAAAAAATAGCTATCGATTACCGTATTTACCCTTCTCACAATACTGACTCATCCCGTACAATCCTTCTTCTTCACGGTTTCCTTGCCTCAGGAAGCTGCTTTCATCGCATGATACCCGAGCTGCGTCAACGTTACCAGGTAATAACATTGGATTTCCCTCCCTTCGGAAATAGTGAAAAATCAACGGAAATAGCTTTTTCCTATGAAGACTATACCGACCTTGCTGCATCTCTTCTTGATCACTTGCAAATAAAAAATCTGGATATTGGCGGTCACTCAATGGGCGGTCAAATTGCTATGCGTCTCGCATATTGCTACCCAGAACGTATTAATAAACTATTTCTATTTGCACCATCAAGCTATATGCTGCCAACGGACACATTTTCAAGCATGATCGCTTCTGCCAGCATCTTTCCTGCGATTATGCAACTCGTATTCGAAGCTACCAGCGTCGTCGGTTTCCTCCGCCACCTTGTTGCAGACCCTGAAAAGGTCACCCTTCGGATGGTGATTGCATACAGCATTCCCTTTATGGCCAAGGAACTTTTTCCAAGTCTGGCTCATTTTATCCGATCACGAGGCGGCGATTTGCCGAACGACAGCCTGCAGCAAATAAAAGCAAAAACAATCATTTTCTGGGGAAAAGAAGACCCATTACTGCCCCCTTCCATTGGCTATCGGTTGCTTGCAGAGCTGCCCCATGCGACGCTCCATATCCTGCCTGATGCCGGTCATCTCTTACCCGAAGAAACACCGGAAACGATTGTTTCGTATATAGAATGATCAGGCCTTTCGCTTTTCGAAGCATTTCTTTATATAATGGGAAAAGAAATGATGGAAGGAGTACGGACTATGCATAATTTCGAAATAGTACATGACCGCAGAAAGACGCGGTCCGTCAAATGGGACAATCTCAAAGCATTATATGGAGGAGAAGATGTTCTGCCGATGTGGGTCGCAGATATGGATTTCCAGGCGCCTCAAGCCGTGATAGATGCCTTGAAGAGCAGAGCTGAACACGGCATCTATGGTTACACAATCACAGATGCGAGTATTTCCAAGACCGTATCCAATTGGGTTGAAAAACGTCATGGCTGGCGCATTAAGCCAAGCTGGCTTCTATACAGCCCGGGCGTCGTGACGAGTTTGCATATGGCCATCCAGACATTTACCGAACCTGGTGAACAAGTTGTGATTCAAACACCTGTCTATGCTCCTTTTTACAGTGTGGTTACAGCTCATGATCGTGAAATCGTCGAAAACCCTCTGCTTGAAGATAATGGTACATATCAAATGGATTTCGAACACTTGGAGACATGTTTCCGAGAAGGAGCAAAGGCGATGATTCTTTGCAACCCGCATAATCCAGTTGGACGCGTCTGGACGAAAGAAGAACTGGAGCGCTTAGCAAAGCTGTGCGAAACGTATGATGTTTTGCTCCTGTCAGATGAGATCCATGCTGATTTGATTCATGAAGGATATCAGCATATACCCATTGCTTCCTTGTCTGAGGACATGGGCAAACGGACGATCACATTCCTTTCTCCGTCAAAAACATTCAACTTAGCAGGATTGCAGGTATCTTACAGCATCGTTCAGCAGGAAGATATGCGTCAGCAGCTGCAGGAGACGTTCTCGAAGCAAGGCTTCCATATGCTGAATGCGATGGCAGTTGCCGCAATGGAAGCTGCTTATACTGACGGTGAGGAATGGCTGGAAGGACTGCTGGACATACTGGCCGTCAATCGAAAGCTGACGGAAGAAGCATTGGCAGATACTTCCCTGATCCAAATTGCACCTCTGGAAGGCACCTATTTGATGTGGCTGGATTGCCGCCAGATGCAGCTGGAACAAAATGAATTGATGGACTTCTTTGCCAAGAAAGCGAAGCTCGGATTCAATGATGGCATTCAGTTCGGAGAAGCGGGTGCTGGATTTGTTCGGATGAACATTGCCTGTCCGCCTGAAACGATGCGCGATGCCCTGCAGCGGCTGACAAACAGCCTTAAGGAATTCGAGGCAGCAAAATGACTATGGAAATCGGCAGCGTCGTAAAAGCACGCTACAAAACTGGTTCCTATGTCGGAAAAATCAAAGAGGAACGCGGCAAGTTCTATTTGGTGGAGATACTGGCCGTTCTCAAGCATCCGCAACAAGGTGATCTGCACCACCCAAAGGAAACAGAAGATGTTTTCTTCCATGAACGCCGCGCATTGGCTCAGCATGAAAAAGCGAATATACCGAAAACAGCTGTATCAGAATTTGCAGACGAAGTACCGGACTACTCCGCTTCTCTACGTACTGCACTTCAGCAGCTTAGAAACGACTTGGAGGAACAATCCGCCTCGCGCTATCAAGAACTCGCGCTTGCAAACGTTGATACACTGGAAAAGGATTACTTCAAATAAACAAAAAAGGCAGGAGCTTAGCTTCTGCCTTTTTTCAGTCATAAGAGCCTGGCACTTTCAGATTACGTTTTTTCGTCATAGGCTTACCAAAAATCTTGTTTGTTACCTGCGGGGCAAATTCGAACAGCAATACACCGATGAAGGCTGCCAGGACAATGTAGATGCCAGCAAATACTTTTGCCGTACCCATTGCAATACTGGCTATTACAACACTGAATTCTCCTCTGGCACATATAGACAATCCGCCGCGAAAAGCGACTCGCTTCGGCAATCCGTACATCAATCCTCCAAAGTAGCCTGTCATCACTTTGGCTGCTATTGTCCAGATCAGGACAATCAATAGCAATAACGGCATTGGTACACCGTCGCCGAAATCTATGGTTGTTCCAAAATAGATGAAAAACGTCGGCAGCAGTAAATCTCGAATTGGTATCACAGCATGTTCCACACGCTCGATTTTACCTGATTCCGCTAAAATCATCCCGGCCAGGAAGGCACCCAGCACCTCGGATAATCCAAGGTAGACAGCAAGCCCGCCATATGTCAAAGCTATCCCGATCAACAGCACAATTTTAAAGTCCTCGTCTTCAAGCTTATCCATGAAGGTATCAAATCTGCGGAAGACTGTTTTGCTGAGAACAACTGCCCCTGCAGCTAGGGCAAGTATTTTCAGCACAAGATACACAGCACTAACCGGATCAAAGCTTCCCGAACTGCTGATACCAATTAGCACAGCTACTAAAATCGGCGCGATGATATCCTCGAAAATTAGGAGTGCCAATATGAATTCTGTCTCCATATTGGCCATTCTGCTTTTGTCATCCAGCAGCTTAGCAGTAATGGAGGAGCTTGTAGCATATGCCACCGCACCAATAAGGAATGATGTAAATAAATCAACCTTCAAAATGAGGCATATCCCCATCGTAACACCAAGACTCAAGGCCACATCCAGCAGTCCGGTTGACCAGATTTTCTTAGCTATTCCGCCAAGTCTCGAAATACTGAATTCTAAACCGAGCACAAAGAAAAGCAAAACGATTCCGACCTCACTGGAAAAGTGAAGAATTTCATTATGAACGAGAAGATCAGCAAGAATGATGCCAAACAAGATATACAGAATGACATTAGGAAAACGGATTTTGATGGAAAGAAAACCTAAATAGAAAATGCCGAGCAAAACAAGGCCAGCTCCAAGCAGCGTTGGCAGCTGCACACTCAAGTCTGTTCATCCTTACCTGCACAAAGGTCAATCATCGCATCTATTTGCACTTTCTTTCCAATGGACATCAGTACGTCCCCAGGATGCAAAATTGTATCCGGCTCGGGAATGGCAATTGTCTCATCACCTTGGATGATCCCGATAACAGTTACCCCGGTTTTAGAACGTACCGCCGCTTCTCCTAGCGTCTTATTCGCAATCTCTGATGATTCTGATAATTCAATGTAATCTACGATGATTTGCTTACGAAAGAGCTTCAGCTGATCGGTATCAACTGGCTGATACGTTGCACCTAGAAGCTGTGCGCCTAGTTCCCGTGTTTCATCTGCTGTCAAATCCATTGCGAAATCCGCTTCATCACTGGAAGCATCCTCGAAGAAATACAGCTCCCGTTTGCCAGAATGGTGGACGATGATGACAACCATACCCTCTTCTCCAGTGCGCAGCGTAATTTTGCTTCCGATACCAGGAAGCTGTGATATATGACATTTCATCAGCCAGGACTCCCCTACGGTGTATTAAACTCCTTGAGAAAAGTATAAAAAAAGCTGGAGAAAATCTCCAGCTTTTTCGATCAGCTCAAATGGTTTTCCAACACTTCCTGGATACCTTCTAACGCTGCTTCCTCATCATTTCCGTCTGCTGTAATAACAACCTGTGCTCCTTGCGGTACACCTAGTGACATGACACCCATAATCGATTTCAAGTTCACTTTTCTTTCTTTGAATGCAAGCTCAATCTCAGAGTTGAACTGGCCGGCTTTATTAACGAGCAGCGTTGCAGGTCTCGCATGGATTCCTGTTTCGCTAGTAATGGTGAATGTTTTCTCTTGCATCGTAATTCCCTCCAAAGCAAATAGCTCATGTATGTAAATGTGAAAGTGGTAACATAATTATTATAGGAGAAAAGAAAGCGGTTTTAAATAAATATGCCACTTTTTTAAGTTTAAAAATAGCTTCTTGGCATAAGATTGAGTTTCTCCAGTATTTATGGTAATTTTGACACATCTAGAAAAAGGAGTGCTGTCATGAGTGTACATATAAATGCAGAGGCTGGCCAGATTGCAGACAAGATCCTGCTTCCTGGCGATCCACTTCGCGCAAAATACATCGCCGAAACATTTTTAGAAGATGCAAAGCTTTATAACGAAGTAAGAGGAATGTATGGCTATACTGGTACATACAAAGGAGAAAGAATCTCCGTTCAAGGTACTGGTATGGGTGTCCCTTCCATCAGCATCTATGTAAATGAATTGATTCAAAGCTACGGTGTGAAAAAACTGATCCGTGTTGGTACTGCCGGCGCTATTCAGAAAGATGTAAAAGTTCGTGATGTAATCTTAGCATCCACGTCCAGCTCTGATTCCCAAATAAACCGACAGGAATTCGGCACAGTCGATTTTGCACCTACAGCTGACTTTGATTTATTGTTGAAAGCCTATCAGGCTGGACAAGCAAAAGGCTTGAATATCCGTGTTGGCAACGTGTTTACAAGCGATCGTTTCTATCGTGACAACACATTGGAATTCTACGGAAAATTGGCAGATTACAAAGTCTTGGCTGTCGAAATGGAAACGACTGCACTCTACACGATAGCTGCGAAACATGATTGTCAAGCGCTATCTGTTCTTACAGTCAGCGATCACATCCTCACTGGCGAAGAAACAACTGCCGAGGAACGTCAGACTACTTTTGGCGATATGATGGAAATTGCATTGGATGCAGCAATTCAGGCATAGAAGAAGGCTTCTATGCCTTTTTCTATGCCTACATTGTAAACCTTAATAAAATTAAAGTTGACAATAATAGTAGTGTCGTTTACTATTTCTGCAAGGAGTTGATAAGTTATGAGTCGTACTGGTAAATTGACTGCAAGCGCGATGTTTGTTGGCTTGATGACAGTCGGAGCAAACATTTCGGTCTGGCTTCCGTTTCTTGCTGTACCAATCGGAGGACAAACCGTACCATTATCATTGCAGCCGTTCTTTGCTTTACTTGCTGGATTGCTGTTAGGCTATAAATGGGGAGCCTACAGTATGATCTGTTACGTATTGCTTGGTCTGACGGGGTTGCCGATATTCGCAGATCTCTCAGGAGGATTTGGTGTCTTTGCTGGTCCCACTGGCGGTTTCTTGCTATCTTTCATACCTATTGCCTTTATCGCTGGATTCATCATGGAAAAGACATCTATACGATACCGTGCTTTCGGGGCGGTGATTGCTGGTATATTTGTAAATTATCTTTTGGGTGTCACGTATATGTATGGTGCCATGCACCTTTGGATGGGTGTGGATATCAGCTACTTAGCTGCTTGGATCAGTATGATTCCATTCTTTATCAAAGATTTCTGTTTCGCTATACTTGCAGCCCTATTTTACCCTAGAGTGGCTCATGCTTTCAAAAAAGGAAAAGTGACATATAATACTTCGTTTAAATGACATTTTCTCAGGGAAATTTAGTTATAATGAGTACATCATATATTATAGCTTTTTCTCTGAAAGGATGTAGCAGTACATGTCATTGTTACAAAATATGCCACTATGGAGTGCGTTGATTGCCATCGTTTTCGCACAAGTAATAAAAGTACCCATCCGCGCGATTGCCGATAAGCGCATCCAGGCCGATCTTGCATTCAGTACGGGCGGTATGCCAAGCAGTCATTCAGCAGCAGTGGCTGCCCTGACAACCTCGATCGGCATTGAAAGCGGACTTGATTCCCCTATCTTTGCAGCATCCTTTGTCTTTAGCATCATCATCATGTTCGATGCATCTGGTGTAAGAAGACAAGCTGGTGAACAAGCGGTATTGCTTAATTTGCTATTGAAGGATTTCCAGCGCTTTGTAGACGAAGCAAAACACTGGGGCAGTAAACAAGAGTTCGAAAAGAATCGTGAAATCAGGGAGATGCTCGGACATCAGCCGATTGAAGTCTTTTTCGGCGCCCTGACCGGCATTGGTATTTCTCTAGTCATCTATTTGCTGTTTTAATTGCATATGCAGCTGCTTGCTTCCGAAATCACGCACAGGAAGCTGCCTCTGTTCATATTGGATGACGTCCTCTGCAGTTAAATTCGTCAGCTGGCTCCATGTCACATACATAGCTGTAAGCCAGAGGGTACAAAGGAGTGCTCTAATGCACCATCGTCGTATCATATCTTTCACCTCTGGTACCAGCATCGACAAATGAGAATATCCCTATACAAAAGAAAAGCAGCCATATGGCTGCTTTTTGTTTAGCTGAAGATATTGAATTTCCCTTTTTTCAAAACCAGTCCTACACCGCCAAGCTGATAAAGATAGCGATTATCCGATGCCTTCTTCATCACATCTGCAGGCTTTCCGAACAGCTTCTTGCCCATTACCATACCCATGGCATCACCGCCTCCCAAGGAAGCCAGTGTACCTTTGATTTCTGGCACGAATTTTTGAGTGTTTCTTTCTTTACGGATGAGTGCTTTTAGATTTTGGGCACAGTTGTAGCCCATCTGTGTAGCTATTTGTGCAGTCGGCGGATATGGTTTTCCGGTTTCATCATTTATCACAGCAGCACAATCGCCGACAATAAATATATCGTCATGTTGCGGGTCTCGCAGATCGTCTGTGACCATTACCTTACCGCGATTTACTTCAAATCCAGATTCCTCCAAAATCGAATTTCCTTTGACACCGGCTGCCCAAACAGTTGTATTGGTTTTGACCGTATGCCTCTCGCCTGCTTTTTCATAAACGATGCTGTCGGCCGTCACTTCCTTAAGGAAAGCATTCGTCTGGAATTCTATACCGCGGGATTCCAGTGAGTTCAAGGCGTATTCTACAAGCTGCGGATCAAATCCCATCATGACGGAAGCACCTGCTTCCACAACGATAACACGTACTTTATCGCGGTCGATATCATATTCCTTACACAGTTCTGGTATACGTTCTGCTAGTTCTCCAGCAAATTCAATGCCCGTGAAGCCGCCTCCGCCGATCACGATATTAAGACGCTCTTCTTTCTTTTCTGTTTCATTGTTATACACAGCGAAATTGTGCTCGATATGCTCTCGAATCAAACGGGAAGAATTGATGCTCCGAATCATGTACGCATGGTCAAGCAGTCCATCTATCCCGAAATTCGCTGGTTCAAAACCTAAGCCTACAACAAGATAATCATAGGAGATTTCGCCGTTTTGCATCACCAGCTTTTTTTCGTCCGGTTTGATCTTCGTTACCGTATCCTGTACAAAATTGACTTTTTTTGCATCGATAACATCCTTGATGGCAATCCGTGTCTGATCATGATGTCTCGTCCCTGCTGCGTTTTCATGGAGCCATGTTGTCTGATAATGGTAATCATGCTTATTGACGAGTGTAATGCTCGCCTCGTCCGCTCCAATCAGTTTCTGAAGTTTCACTGTCGTAATCAGGCCGCCGTAACCAGCACCTGCAATCACAATTTTGGGTTTGCTCATCTTCGATCACATCCATTAACATAGTTTGGTTTTTCCTAAGCTTCAGCAACCTAACAACACATTAATTTTTTTGTTTGTGATACTATTCACTTTATAAAGCAGATGAAAACATAAAACTGTCACAAAACCGTCATCAATATTATGGTAAACGTTTTCTTTCCTTTTATCAACCGAAAAAGGGGAAGCTTATCACGTACCAGGGCAACTACCATACATTAAAAATCCTTCTTCTTACTCATATTTCAGCAACTATGATAAAATACCAGGTGTTACGTTTAAAAATACTAGGAGGAACCGGTATGTCAGATCAAGTATATGATGTGACCATCATCGGTGCAGGTCCAGTCGGACTTTTCACCGCATTCTATGGTGGGATGCGTCAGCAAAGTGTCAAAATCATTGAAAGCCTTCCCCAAGTGGGCGGACAGCTTTCTGCTTTATACCCAGAAAAATACATCTACGATATTGCAGGCTTCCCCCAAGTCCGCGCGCAGGAATTAGTGGACAACCTGATGGAACAGCTTAAACGCTTCGATCCAACGATCGCTCTTGGTGAGTCTGTAGATAAAGTCGAGCGTTTGGAAGATAATACATTCCGCATCGAAACAGATAAAGACGTACACTTCTCGAAAACGATCATTATCACAGCAGGAAACGGTGCCTTCCAGCCGCGTCGCCTGACTGTTGAACGATGTGACGAGTTCGAGGGTGTCAACCTTAATTACTATGTGGATAATATGCAGAAATACGCTGGCAAGCGTGTTCTATTAGCAGGTGGCGGCGATTCGGCTGTAGACTGGGCGCTGATGCTTGAACCGATTGCCAAAGAAGTCATTCTCGTGCATCGCCGCGATGAATTCCGTGCCCATGAGCACAGTGTGGAACGACTCATGCAATCCAATGTTAGAATCATGACTCCTTATACACCAGTTGAAATGCTTGGTACTGATCGCATCGAACAGGTTGTTCTGCAGAAGGTGAAAAGCGAAGAAACTGAAACGATCGATGTGGACGAAGTACTCGTCAATTACGGCTTCATTTCTTCCTTAGGTCCGATCAAGCAATGGGATCTGGAAATCGAGAAAAACAGCATTGTTGTAAATTCGAAACAAGAAACGAATATTCCCGGCATCTACGCTGCAGGTGATATTTGCACATATCCTGGCAAGGTTAACCTGATCGCCTCTGGTTTCGGCGAAGGCCCGACTGCCATCAACAATGCCAAAACATACATTGATCCAGACGCACGTGTACAGCCTAAACATTCCACAAGCATGTTTTAAATAACACCGCACCGGTTACCTTTATGGAAACCGGTGTTTTTTTATACTTTTTGTATAAGGAAGCCCGTCTATCACACACTAGTATCGATAAAGGAGGAGCTGTATGGAAAACGAATTTGAACATCGCTTAATTCCGCTTGCCTCAATAAAGAGCGGAACAGAAACAACCGTCTCCCCAACTGTTCATGGCTATCTTGACAGAATAGTGAATGTTTTTTTCATCGAAAATCCTGTTACAAAAGAATGGGTGCTTGTCGATGCTGGAGTCCCTGATACAGCAGGCAATATCAAGAAAGCTGCTGCTGAACTATTCGGAGAAGGCGCCAAACCAGCATGCATCATCCTCACACATGGTCACTTTGACCATGTCGGCAGCATCATAGAGCTGGTAAAGGAATGGGATGTTCCTGTATATGCGCATGAGCTCGAGCTTCCATATCTAACTGGACAGCTAGATTACCCGGAAGCTAAGACAGATGCTGGCGGCGGGATGATCACCAAGCTGTCCAAAACGTTTCCGAATGCCGGGATCGATTTAAGCAAGCATGTACGGCTCGTTCCTCTCGACCATCAAGTACCGCATCTTCCTGGCTGGGAATGGATCCATACGCCTGGCCATACTCCCGGACATATCAGCTTATTCCATACAGAAGACAAAGTCTTGATTGCGGGCGATGCGTTTACGACTGTGCAGCAGGAATCCCTGCACAAAGTGCTCACGCAGCAAAAGGAATTCAATGGTCCTCCCCGCTACTTTACAATGGACGAGCAAGAGTCCTTCCACTCCATCCGTAAGCTGCAAGAGCTGCATCCGCAAGCGGCAGGTACTGGACATGGAATGCCTGTATTTTTTGAGGAATTGGAAGCGGGCTTAAAGAAACTAACTGAAACAAAAAAATAGGAGAAGGGATTATACCCTTTCTCCTAATTCTGCTTTCTTCTTCAATTTTGGTACTGATTTGCGGATTGTCATCTGACGGAAATCCTGCTCCAATTCTTCTAGTGTCCGATCCTTTGTTTCCGGAAGGAACTTTTGGATAAAGAGTATGGCAGCAATCCCCAGGACAACGAAAATCAGGAAAGTGCTGGATAGACCAATTGCACTTAACAGTACCGGGAACGTCAAACTAATCGTGAAGTTCGTCATCCATTGGAAGAATACTGCGATTCCCATCCCCATTCCACGCAGTCTGGAAGGGAAAATCTCTGCCAGCATCAGCCATGTGACTGGTGAAACAGCTCCCTGCTGGAAGGCAAGGAATGTGACAGTAAGAGCTAGCACCATGTACGGAAGTGCTGTTGTTCCTTCAAAGAAAGTAGCAGCTATCGTAATAAGCAGCAGCGCACTAGTTGTACCGATAAAACCAACTGTCAGCATCTGCCTGCGCCCTACTCTGCCTAGCAGCCAGATACCAACAAATGTGGCAAGTACAGAAATGACACCATTAGCAATATTACCGATTAATGCTGCTTTTGTTCCAAATCCTGCATTACTCAGAATCTCTGTTCCGTAATACATAATGGAGTTAACCCCGGTGATCTGCTGAATAATACCAATACCCATACCAATAAAAACAATTTTTCTGATCCATGGTATTGCAAGGTCTTTGTACGTAGCCTTATCTTGCTTCTCCTCTTTTTCCACTGTCTTCCGAATTTCCGCCATTTCCTGTTTCGCCTGGTTTCTGCGGCGTATCTTCGAAAGAATTTGGAAAGCTGTTTTCAGCATACCTTGCTGTGCAAGCCATCTGGGGCTTTCCGGCATGACTAGCATCCCGAACCAAAGGACGATAGCTGGCAAGGTCGCAATAACCAGCATATAGCGCCAGATATGACCTGTATCACCGAACAAATTCCCGAGTGCAGCGTTGGAAGTATAAGCAAGCAGCTGACCAGTTACGATCATCAATTCATTTTGCGTTACCATTCGTCCGCGTTTCGCTGCTGGTGACATCTCCGCAAGGTAAGCCGGGACTGTTACAGAAGCACCACCGACGGCCAGACCAAGCAGTACGCGGAAGATAACCATCGTCTCCGTATTTGGAGCGAATGAACAGCCCAATGTCGCAATAAAGAATAAAACAGCAAGATATAATATAATACGTCGACGACCAATCTTATCGGCAAGCTTCCCGCCGAATACAGCACCAAATGCTGCTCCTAACAGCAGGGAGCTGGCAACAACACCTTCTGTAAGCGGGGTCAGGTTAAGCTGATCGGTCTGCCGCATAAACGGCAGAGCACCATTGATGACTCCTGTATCATATCCAAACAATAATCCTCCGAAAGTAGATATGATGGCAATCCATCTCAGCCTTCGCTTCGAATGTTTTCCATCATCCTCATTCTGTGGGACGTGCCCTTTTTCAGTCTCGTGTTTGTCCATATTTTTCTCCTCCATTTACGCATTTGACTGTTGCATGAATCATGCTTTTACCCTTGTTTGTATGTAGAGGGTGGTAGAAGTTATATACCCGTCTTTTATCAAAATAATCACTTTTGTTATATTACAACTCTATTTCAATTGTACAGTTGTACCACAGCAAACATATTAATTGGCATTTTCACCCATGAAAATTGCATAACAATATCTTTCTTTATAAAAGAAAATCCCCTCCTGACAGCAGCCAGGAAGGGATCTTTCTCTTTACACTCTTTCACTTAGTTCAGTTTTTTTATTCAGTTTAGGTACAGTTTTGCGGATCTTTTTATTACGGAAGTCTTGTTCCAATTCCTCCAGTGTACGGTTTTTTGTTTCTGGCAGGAATTTTCGGATAAAGATAATCGCACAGACACCTAGTACAACGAAGATAAGGAAAGTACTTGATAATCCAATTGCGCTAAGCAGTACCGGGAATGTCAAACTTACAGTGAAGTTCGTCATCCAGTGGAAGAATACAGCGATCCCCATACCCATTCCACGAATACGGGAAGGGAAGATTTCAGATAGCATCAGCCACGTAACCGGGGAAACAGCACCTTGCTGGAATCCTAAGAATGTAACCGTAAGTCCCAGTACCATATATGGCAGCGCAGGACTACCCTCAAAGAAGGTTGTGACGATGGTAAGCAAAAGCAATGCACTTGTTGTTCCGATAAACCCGATTGTAAGCATCGGTCTCCGGCGAACCTTACCTAATAACCAAATACCGAAAATAGCGGCTGTAACGGAAATGATACCATTTGCGATATTACCAATAAGTGCCGCATCACGGCCAAATCCGGTTTCACTTAAAATCTGCGTACCATAATACATAATGGAGTTTACACCAGTTATTTGCTGGATGACACCAATACCCAAACCAATCAGCACAATGTTTCTGATCCATGGGATAGTCAAGTCTTTGAAGGAAGCTTTATCCAGCTTCTTCTCTCTTTCAACAGTTTTCTTAATTTGTTCAATTTCCTGTTTCGCGCGGTTTTTACGGCGAATCTTTAATAATATCTGAAAAGCGGTCTTCAGCATGCCTTGCTGCGCCAACCATCTAGGGCTTTCCGGCATAACAAGCATTCCGAACCACAATACAAGTGCAGGTATTGTTGCAATTACAAGCATATAACGCCAAATATGAGCAGTATCTCCGAACATGTTTCCAAGGAATGCGTTAGAAGAATAAGCAAGCAACTGACCGGTAACGATCATCAAATCATTGATTGTTACCATTTTTCCGCGTGACTCAGATGGAGAAACCTCTGCCAAATAAGCTGGAACAGTTACAGATGCACCACCGACAGCCAGACCAAGCAGGACGCGGAAGACAATCATCGTCTCCGTATTTGGTGCGAATGAACATCCTAAAGTTGCAATAAAGAATAAGACAGCTAAATATAAAATGACGCGACGGCGGCCAATTTTATCTGCCAGGTTCCCGCCGGATACAGCACCAAATGCAGCTCCTAGAAGCAAGGAACTTGCTACCATCCCTTCCGTTAACGGTGTCAGATTCAACTGATCCTCCTGACCCATGAAAGGCAATGCCCCATTGATTACACCTGTATCATAACCGAATAATAATCCACCAAAAGTGGAAATGAATGCGATCAGTCTCAATCTTCGTTTCGAACTTCGGCCATCATCCTCCATTTGGGGGACTTGCCCTTGTCCGTTAGCATGTTTGTCCATCTTTCTCTCTCCTCCATTTTTTGCATATGTCTGTTGCACAAACAAACAATGCTTTCACCCATGATTTATATGGTAGGAGTTATATACCCGTATTTTATTAATATAATCACATTCAAACATTACAATATTTGGTTTTGTACATGAAAGAGGTCTTATAGAGTTCTATAGACTTATCATAGATTTTTGGTCATTGTTACAGTTTCCACGTGAATTCCATTGGGCTTTACGACTGTTTCACTGCCGATTATATGGAATCCATACTTTTTGTATAAACTGATATTTCTTATTTCTGTCAGCCTCACCTTACAGCAAAGCACAGCAAAATTATAGGCTGCTGCAAAATCTTCTAATGCCTGAAGCAGCTGTCCTGCTATTCCTCGGCCTCTTTCTTCTGGAAATACAGACAGGCGAAAGAAATATATAGCATCGTCCTGTTCTTTAAAACGGACCGTTCCTACAGCTGTTTCACCCCGCCAGTATAAGAAGGCTTTTTCATTCTCATTTAAAGAAGTTCTGATCGAGTCCGCTTTTTCATTTAAAGCACTGGAGGGAATCGCCTTATTTCTATATTCCTCAAATGCCGCGAGCATAACGCGGTAGATTTCGGACGCATCCTCAGGTGTTGCCAAAGTAATCATGATAGACCTCCTTTGTTGACATACATGAATTTTTGAACTTCAGTCGAATTCCAGTACACACATTTACCCAGATAAATGGAAAAGCAGAAAACTACACTGAGTTGGGAAATAAAAACTTACTCGATAGCCATTAGGTGATAAAAATTGTTTCTTTATATTATATAAACAAGTGAAACTTCCCTTTATTTTCCCAATACCGGAATTCTAGTTTATATTTTACAATTTAATAGAATTACTCATTTATTGATAGGAGGAAATATAAAATGAAGAAAAGTAAAATCTTAACGCTCTTTTTTATCAGTCTCGCAATGGTGTTCGCATTATCTGTCTACCTGCAGCCTTCTAAAGTCCAAGCGGCCACTGACAACACACCTGTTGTCTTTGTTCACGGTTTAACTGGCTCCGATTCAAATTTTTATTTCATTGAGAGATACCTGCAGGGGCAAGGCTGGTCAGAAGATGAACTTTATTCTATTGATCTTCCAAGCAAGCAAGGGCACCAAGAATTGAATTCAACTGCCATAAAAGGATTTGTCGATGATGTACTAGAGGAAACAGGCAGTGACAAAGTTAATATCGTAGCCCATAGTATGGGTGGAGCAAACAGTCTGTATTACATATTGAATAAAGGCGGAAGTGACAAAGTAGATAAACTGGTAACGCTTGGAGGGGCAAATAGACTGACAACCAGCGCTGCACCTGCTGGAATAGATACTACTTCTATCTATTCTACAAGTGACTATATCGTGAACCCGTCTCTTTCTATCCTATCTGGTGCGGATAATATCCGAATCTACGGTGTATCTCACATCGGCCTTTTAAACAGCTATCAAGTAAATGGCCATATTAAAGCGGCTCTTCAAAATTAAAAGACTTCCGTATCAAAATAAGCCTTCCTGCCGTTTGTAAGAACAAACGGCAGGAAGGCTTATTTATGCATCAGCAATTCTCAGGCGTACCAGCATTCGTCGCTGTCTTAAATGACGAACCACACCCGCAGCTGACGATGGCGTTCGGGTTATCGATCGTGAACCCTCCACCCATCATATTCTGTTTGAAATCGATCGTCGTGCCTTGGATGACCGGGATGTCCATAGAACGGATGATGACCGGGATATCGTTGACCTCTTCGAATGTATCCAACTCTTCATTCTTTTCGTATTCAAAGCCGAGGCTGTAGGAAAGGCCGCTGCAGCCGCCGCCTTTTACGCCAAAGCGCAGCAAAACAGTTTCTGCTTCTTCTTCCTTCATCATTTCCTTGATCTGAAGGCTCGCACTGTCGGTAATATTCAATACCATGTTAAGTTACCTCCCCATTCTAATCTTACTGTAAGTATACGCTCCTATACGCTGATGCTCAAGCACTGTGCTCCCAGTGAAAAATACCAGATACAGTCTTCTCGGCAGCACCGCGCATCCAGACGGAACCATCTTTTTCCCAGCGGATGAACAGATCGCCGCCGCTAAGATGCACGGTTACCTCTTCTCCGTATGGTGCTTTGCCATTTTGAATGGCTGCAACAACTGCTGCACAAGCGCCAGTACCGCATGCCTGGGTAACACCAGAGCCGCGTTCCCATACACGGAAATGCAATTCTTTCTCGGAAACCATTTCGATGAACTCTACGTTAACACCTTCTGGGAATCTGGGATCATTCGTAATAACCGGACCCTGCGTATAAAGCGGTGCTTCCTCAATGTTATCGACAAAGAATACGGCGTGTGGATTGCCCATGCTCACTGCTGTGACTTGAAGCTGTTCTTCACCTGCTTCAAAAGCTTCGTTGACGACTTCCTGACCAGTCTCACCTAGCATCGGAATCAATTCACGCTGTAAAATCGGTGCTCCCATATCAACTGTAACTTCATGCACATGCTCTTTTGTGCCATGGACTTGCGCTTCTACTTGGCCTGCCTTCGTCTGAATCGTGAATGTATCATTTTCTACCAGACCGTTTTCATAAGCATATTTGGCAACACAGCGCAGGCCGTTACCGCAATTCATCGCTTCAGAACCGTCCAGGTTGAAAATACGCATGCCTACGTCACATGTTTCGCTTGGATGGATGAGGATCAAGCCGTCAGATCCGATTCCGGTATTCCTGTCTGCAACAGCAATCGCAAGCGGTGCGAGCATTTCCTCCTCGAGCTGGAATTGAAAGAGATTTACGAAAATGTAGCTGTTTTTTAAGCCATGCAGTTTTACAAAAGGTATGTCCATTGTCATTTCTCCTCTACTATGAAAAAAGCCATGGCCTGCGAAATGCAGACGCACGGCCAATTAAAATAACGGATTTTCTTCGATGAACTTGTAGACATTTTCGACAAGCTCATCAGGTGTCTCAGCTGTCACCGGTTCGCCATTTACGAGTGCGAACATGTGCTGGGCACAAATGCCGCAAAAGCTTGTACAGCCATATTCTATCACATCAAGGCCTGGGTCACTGTCAAGCTTCTCAAAAGCTGCCTGCGAGCCGGAGGCCAGATTATTAACACAAAATTCAATGATCGGATTCATCCCGCTCATCTCCTATTCTAGGATGTAACACTATCAAGTGATAATCCTACCATAAGGCGGGATATCAGCACAACTAGGTTGCGCTGACTGTTTCAACAGCTTTAGTGACTGCCTTAAGGGAAATGATTCCTTCCCCAGCTATTTCATCATTGACAAAAACAACTGGATAGAACAAATCCTCTTCTATAACCTTCGCAGCGAATTGTTTGTGCTTTTCTTCATCAGGCGGCTCATTGATGTCAATGTACTCAAATTGAAACTGTTTGTTTTCGAACTTCCTTGCCAATGCGGCCTGCAGCCATTCATACGTGTCCTTGGAGCTTGGTGCATTCACACAGCTCGCACAGATAATATCAGCTCCATAAACGGTAATAGTCGTGGTCATTCGGCTCCATCCTCTCGTATACTGATAGCTTCAGTTTACCGTAACAATCACGATGTTGGAATTTATTTTTTAATTGATAGAATTTCTCAGTTAGCCAGCGTGGATTTTTTGCCCGAAAGGATTTATAATGAATATATAATCGTAAGGGGGATAATGGATGATGGAAAACCAAGTACAAGAAGTTTTGAATAAATTGCGTCCATTCTTGCTGCGTGATGGCGGCGACGTCGAGCTAGTCGATGTTGATGAAGGTATCGTGCGTCTGCGTCTTATGGGAGCATGCGGCAACTGCCCAAGCTCTACGATCACATTGAAAGCCGGAATTGAACGTGCCTTGATGGCAGAAGTTCCTGGAGTGCGTGAGATCGAGCAAGTATTCTAATACATTGATAGAACCACGGAAAAGTGAAAACTTTCCCGTGGTTCTTTATTTATACGCAAGACATTCCATAAACGACAATGATAAACCCACAGAAATCATCCAGTTTCTGTGGGTTTTGTTAAGCTTCAACAGCCAACTCGACTGCGCAGCTCCCTTTGGCAGCACAAGAAAGCAAAAGCCATTCAAATTCAGGATACAATTTCTGATAGTGTGAATGAACCGCATCCGCTCGGGCTTCATCAACTAAAGCTATCATTGTCGGCCCAGCTCCGCTTAAATAGACACCATATGCTGCTTTCTGAAGTGAGTCCGAGATTTTCTTATAATGGGGAATCATTGACTGCCTGTAAGGCTGATGGAAAAGATCCTTCGTCAACATCTCTCCGAGCAGCTCCCAGTTTTGCTGCAGCAAAGCAGCAACGGCTACATTCGCAATGCCACTTGCCTTTACAGCGTCTTTATACAGGAGCTGATCTGGAAGAACTGCTCTGGCATCTGCTGTTGCGAGCTCGAATGAAGGAATAACTGCCAGGAAGCGTACATCCTTCATCGGTGTCTGCACATAATGGACTTTGTCATCATAATAGCCGATTACACACCCACCTAAAATGGATGGTGCTGCGTTATCAGGATGTCCTTCCAAACTGACAGCGATATCGAGCTTTTCTTCATCACTCAATTGAAGCGCCAAAAGACAATCAGCAAGTTCAATTCCCGCGACAAGAGCGGTGGCACTGCTGCCTAATCCTCTAGCCAGCGGAATATCACTACTCATTCGGACTGTACATGCCGGCAGATCACTATATCCATAGCGATCCGCAACATAAAGTGCCGTTTCATAGATCATATTGTCCTTACCTGCCGGAAGTCCTTGTACAGCTTCCGACATCGGAATGAATTCCCACTCTGATCCAGGCTGGACTTCCAGCTCCAAATACAGATCTAGAGCGATCCCAACCGAATCGAATCCTGGTCCGATATTGGCGGTGCTTGCGGGTACGCTTATTTGCCAGCGTTTCATTACATCCGCTCCCTGATGGCGTCTGCAATCACCTGTTCTTCGTTCGGGAGCACAACCGGCTTGATAGTACTGTATTCTATTGCTGTATTAGGATCCTTCAATCCGTTACCAGTCAGTACACTAACGACTGTTGCACCTTTGGGCACCTCACCCTGCTCCAACGCCTTCAGCAGCCCAGCGAATGAAGCACAAGATCCTGGTTCAGCGAAAATCCCTTCCTCACGGGCGATTTTTTGATAAGCAGCGATAATCTGCTCATCTGTCACTTCATCGATTGTTCCGCCTGATTCATCTCTTGCAGCGGTTGCTTTCTGCCAGCTTGCAGGATTACCAATACGTATGGCAGTACCGACTGTTTCCGGATTGTCGAACACCCTATCATGCACAATCGGAGCTGCTCCGCTTGCTTGGTAGCCTTTCAGTACTGGAAGACTGTATCCTTTTTCTAGTTCATATTCCTTGAAACCTTTCCAGTAAGCACTAATGTTACCTGCATTGCCAACCGGAATGAAGAGATAATCCGGCGCTTGTCCCAGTTGTTCGCACAGCTCGAAGGCCGCCGTCTTCTGTCCTTCGAGACGATATGGATTGACAGAATTTACGAGTGCTACCGGCTCGGTTTCACTTAAATTCCGTACAACACGCAGTGCATCATCAAAATTGCCTTCGATTGAGAAAATTTCCGCTCCGTACATAACAGCCTGTGCCAGTTTCCCTTGTGCAATTTTACCTTCTGGAATGACGACGAAGCAGCGCATACCAGCGCGGGCTGCATATGCAGCTGCTGAAGCAGATGTATTGCCTGTGGAAGCACAGATGACTGCTTTCGCCCCTGCTTCTTTTGCCTTGGCAATGGCCATGACCATACCGCGATCCTTGAAGCTTCCCGTCGGGTTCGCTCCTTCGATTTTCGCATAGGCCTCGATACCATACGCTGCTGACAGCTTTTCAAGTTTTACTAAAGGTGTATTTCCTTCTCCTAAACTTAATGCTGGTGTTTCCTCTGATATCGGTAAATGATTCTTATACGCTTCTAAAAGACCTTTCCATCCCATGCTTCTCAATCCTCTCCGTCTACACGATAGCAGCTGATGACGCGTTTCACGACGTTTAATTGCTCCAGCTGCTGTATGCTGTTTTCGATTTGCTGCTTGCTGTGTTTATGTGTCACCATGACAACTTCTGCTGTTTTTGATTTGGAATGCGGCAGCTGGAGGATTTTCGCAAACGAGACATCCTGGCCTGCAAAGACATTTGTGACGGCATGGAATGCACCTGTCTGATCCTCTGCTTCAACACGAATGAAATACTTGGCGTGCTTTTCTGTATTATCCTTTAAAGCAGTTTTATATTGCGGCTGCACATATGCTTTTCCACTGACTCCTAAGCGAATATTCTTGATGACCTCCATAAGATCTGATACGACTGCTGTCGCTGTTGGCAGACCGCCAGCTCCCGGACCATAAAACATCGTCTCCCCGACAGCGTGCCCATACACATAAACGGCATTGAACTCATTCTTCACTTGTGCCAGCGGATGTGCTTCCGGCAGCAAAGTGGGCTCGACGCTGACTTCGACTTTTCCCTCATCAATTGCAGCGATACCGATCAGCTTCACAATATAGCCGAGTTTTCCTGCAAACTCGATATCTTCCTGAGAGATGGAAGTGATACCAGCAACTTGGACATCACTATATGCCACTGGCATCTTGAAGGCCAAGTTCGCCAGCAATGTCATCTTACGGGCTGCATCCAGACCTTCTACATCCGACGTTGGATCAGCTTCGGCAAATCCAAGTGCCTGCGCTTCCTCCAGCACTGTTTCAAAGGATAGGTTTTCATCTGTCATTTTCGTAAGGATGAAATTCGTCGTTCCATTGACTATTCCCATCACTTTCTCAATTTTATCTGAAGCAAGACCGTCACTGAGTGAACGAAGAATCGGTATGCCGCCGGCCACACTAGCCTCGTAATAAATATCGGTACCATATTCCTGGGATAGTGTAAACAGCTTATCACCATGCTCTGCCATCAAGTCTTTATTGGCTGTCACGATATGTTTTCGATTCCGTATGCCACGTTCCAGCAGCTGAAATGTATCTTCCATGCCGCCCATCACTTCCACAATGATATCAATGTCCGGGTTATCTGTAATATCAGCGGCTTCCGTCGTAAGGATGGAAGCATCCCTGATATACTCCCGTTTCTTCTCCTTATCTTTGACGAGCACTTTCGCTACTTCCACTTCACAGCCGAGCTTATACCGAATCTGTTCCTGGTGATCCTGCAAAATTTGAACCACACCGCTTCCAACTGTGCCAAGGCCGCATAAGCCGATTTGTATCCTTTGTTTCATCTCACCCAGCCTCCTGTCCACCTCAAATAAACAAATGTTTTTATATAAAGGACATTATAACTCTATCAATCTACTATCGCAACCGACTTTACAAATAATTTTCCAATATCGGTATCTCAAGAGTATGCGCATCGACTTGCATACGGTCGAATAATCCGCTGAGACGTTGCTCGTACTTGCTTTGCTGCATGATGAGAGTTTCATACGCTTTTCCAGTCAGACCTTTCTCCATCTGATCGTACAGATGAAGCGGCATGATCAATCTGGCATACAGCAGTCGCATTCCGAAAACAGAGAGCGGCCGCTGCTGCATATAAGACTGCAGAAATTCAGCCGTTTCCCCTTCCTCCTTCTTACAAAAGGCAGTCCTTGTGAATTCTGCCAAGTCACGAGCTGGATGGTCATAAATGATGTTATGAGGCAGCACATATGTATCTGCCAGTTCAGAACCGTATTTGGTGAATACCGTGGTCGGCTGATCATAGTCCGTGAAACGGAACTCATTGCTTGTTTCATTCAAATATTGAATGGCAAGCTCTGTCCTGCCGATAACATAGTGAAAGGTATCCAGAAATACCCGTTCTTCATGGACAAGCGGCCGTTTCTGATACATGTTTGAATAAAGCCGTTCTGCCTGCGACAGACGAGCAGTCCAAAGATCACTCCACTTTCCGTAGCTGGAGAGTGTATCAGGCGCAAATGGACATCCGGCACCCAGCTGATGAAATGCTGCCAGCTCTGCCCCATGCGCATCAAGACCCCTTGGATAAGGCGGCGGCATTTCCACAACGAGATACGCCGTATTTTCATAGACCGTCAATATCTGTCCATCCGTTGTCAGCATTGGCTGCGCAAGACGGGGAAAACCTGCCTCTTGCATATAAACAGTGATAGCAGCCAATTCATAATAACTGTCTTGATCCGTCCTTGCTGGTATAATGACATATAGTCGATCCGTTGTCTGATAAGCGTGATAATTCCGGTAGGATACCGGCTTGCCGCTGAAACCTGGAATATACTGCTGCATCAACTGCAACACGAGCAAACACCTCCTATTTCATTTTATGATGCATAGGTAAGAAACATGTTCCAGTACTGATGGTTGGCGCATAGGCTAGAAGGGTATACTGCTAAACAGAGAATCATACATAGGAAAGTGAAGTGATCTTATGACAGCTGAATTAGAGAAAAAAGCGCGGGAGTGGCTCATCGAACGCGGTGTGCAAGTAAAAGATATCGCGGAGCTTGTACATTTTCTCCAAGAGAAATATTATCCTGGCCTTACGATGGACCGTTGTATTTATAATGTAGAACGTGTATTGTCCAAAAGAGAAGTTCAAAACGCCATCCTCACAGGGATCCAGCTTGATGTACTAACGGAACAAGGAAAACTGGAACAGCCGCTGCAAGATAACCTGGCGAGAGATGAAAGCCTGTATGGTATCGACGAAGTGATTGCACTTTCCATCATCAACTTATATGGATCTATAGGATTTACGAATTATGGCTATATCGACAAACAGAAACCTGGTATTTTGGCCAAGCTGAATGACAAAAGCAGCGGGGAATGCCATACCTTTCTGGACGACATTGTAGGGGCAATCGCGGCTGCAGCAGCGAGCAGACTTGCACACAGCCAGAACGACGAAGAAAATATTGATGGATAACAAAGAAGCAGCTTTCTGGCTGCTTCTTTTTGTTGTATAAAAACTGTATCCATTCAGTATATTCCCGAATATAGTGTAAACGTCTAGTATACGAGGAGGGAATCTTTTGGAAAATACCACAGCCGGCTATCCGAACCACTTAGCATGGCATGAAACTCTTGAACTGCATGAACTTGTCGCTTCACAAGCTGTTGCCTTGATGAAAATGAAACAATTCATTGGGAATATCAACGACGGTGAACTTCGCTCCATTTATGAACAGACGATCAAAGGTCTGGAGAACAATTTGAATGAACTGCTTCAGTTTTTTCCTTATGCACCCGGACCCAACGAAGTAACAGATACACGACAAGTCAGTCCTGCTTTCTATGCCGGTGATTTGCTTCTTTTCGCCAAGACATCTGTCCGGAATTATGCGATTGCTATCACAGAAACTGCTACACCTGTTCTCCGCGAAACGCTAAGAAAGCAGTTACAGCTGGCAATCGATACGCATGCGAAAATCTTTGATTATATGTACAGAAGAGGCCTTTACCCAGCATATAACTTCGAGCGTCTGCTGCAAAATGATATCAGAAATGCCAATAGAGCACTGCAGATGGGTTACTGACATCTTGATATAAGGGCTTAATTAATAAGGAGCAGCCTCCAATAGAGGCCGCTCCTTATTTGAATTCCCATTCCGTTAACGTATCAATCGTATATGTTGGTTTGGGGTCTAAAGAAGGAAGCTCTTCCCTTCTTGTAAATCCGGTGCAAACCATCAGTGTATCCATTCCTGCCCGGATACCTGCTGTTATATCTGTTAAATAGTTGTCACCAACCATAAGAACTTGTTCCTTATCCATATCCAATAGCTTCCTTGCTTGCTCCATCATGATGTTCTCTGGTTTGCCGATAAAAGTCGGTTCAATACCAGTGCTGACAGAAATGACAGCTGTCATCGCACCGTTTCCCGGCATTAAGCCAGCATCTGTAGGCAGGGCTCGATCACTGTTTGTGGAGAGGAACTTTGCTCCTGCCCGAACAAGCAGACATGCCTTTGCCAGCTTCTCATATGTGATCGATGTATCAAGACCAATAACAACAAAATCACAATCTTCTTCTGCTAAGGTGAGCTCTTCTTTCGACAAGGCATCAAACAGCCCTTCCTCACCGATGGCAAATACCCGGGCAGCTGGATTGTGCTCACGGATGTATGCTGCGGTCGCCATGCTCGTCGTGAACACATCTTCCGGTTCTGCTGCGATATCCATTTGACGGAGCTTAGAAGCTACTTGCTCCTGGGTGCGCGTTGAATTGTTCGTTACGAAAAGATGCTTTTTACCGGCCGCCTTTAGTCTCTGAATGAATCCTGGCGCGGCTTCGATCCGCTCCTTACCGAGGTACATCGTTCCATCTAAATCAATCAGATATCCATCATAAGCTTTCATCTTGGCTGCTCCTTGAAAAAGCGGAAGCTGTCCGCGTCTCATCCACCAGATATGCTCTTACCCACTCTACATATTGCCCAAGCAAATCGTGATGTTTCTCCATCGTATCCGAAAGTCTTTGGTGATCCACCTGCTGATATTCAGCAGTGAGCATTTTACGCAGCACAATCACTTCTTTAAAGGCTGGTGCAGTGTCTTCGGCTATCACCTTTTCATCTGCAAGGATATCGATAATATCATCATAACTGCCCGGATCACGCATAATAAATCCATCAATTACACTGTTGCCCGTATCCAGTATACCTTCAATCAAGAGCTGCGCCCGCCGTTCAGCCGCAAGCTTATCTGTCAGCCCGGCAGAATGAGATACCTCTGCTGCCAGCAGTTCTTCCATATATGTAAGGATTGCTTCAATCTTTCGTTTATCCACAAAGTACATCGTATTTGCCCCTCTCTTGCGCGTTTACTTTGCCGGAACTTTTTTCACGACAAAGTATGCACAGCCAAAATTGCAATACTCATACAAATAATCTTCCAAAGTGCTGATTTTCGTATCGAAGGTGGCTTTTGGGTTGTCGTCATCAAAAAAACCTTTCAGACGAAGCTGCTCATATCCCCAGTCACCGACAATGTAATCATATTTCGTCAGGATTTCGCTGTAGCGGTTTTGGAATGCCTGTTCCTGAAAGGCTCCCTTTACATCCTGCACCACTTCATAGTGCTTGCCTTGTACTGTTGTTTTCACCATCTATCGACTCCCCTATCTTGTTTCTAGTGTAGCATATTTCTTTTATATTTTCGCATTCCTTCCTTTCAACTATTGATCGGGACTCATGAATTTCTGATCTCTGTACAAACTAACAGTAAACGTATAAGGAAAGGTGAGCAGCACATGAAAAAGATGCACATTGCCATGCTGCTAATTCTCCTGCTAAGCAGTTTCCCGTTCTCCGTCTCTGCAAAAGGAGAAGAAAACGTAAATAAAGCAAAGCAGGATCGCATGGCGCTTTACAAAAAAACAGCAGCTGCCACAGGTCTTCCTTGGTATTATTTAGCTGCAATCGACCAGTACGAGCATAATCTTCCGTCACAATCCAAAGAAGATAAGCTGATCGCAATCGAAATCCCGGAAGAAAAATGGTTCGGGGCTGCTGCACATGAACAGCAGGCAGACGAAGCTTCTATTTTATGGTTTCAAGGATTAGGACGTGATGGAGATGGAGACAAGAAAGCCGATCCGGACAATCCAGAAGATGTACTCTTTACGATGGCTTCATTTATCCAGCGGGTCGGGACAACGAAGAACGATATTAAAATCGCCCTTTGGCATTATTATGAGCGCGATCTCACCGTACAGACGATAATGAATACTGCCAAGCTATATGAGAAATTCGGAACAATCGAACTGGATAAACGCTCCTTCCCGCTTCCTCTCCATCATAATTACAGTTACCGCAACACATGGGGAGATGCAAGAGGGTTTGGAGGCAGGCGAATTCATGAAGGTACGGACATCTTCGCTAACTACGGAGTCCCGGTATATGCGACTACGTATGGCGTCATTGAATTGAAAGGCTGGAATTTGTATGGAGGCTGGCGTATCGGTCTTCGTGACAGCAATAATATCTACCATTACTATGCCCATTTAAACGGATTCGAAAAAGGCGTATCCGTCGGGAATGTTGTCAAACCTGGTGATGTGATCGGATATGTAGGTGCCAGCGGCTATGGACCACCTGGAACATCCGGCAAATTTCCGCCCCACTTGCATTACGGCATGTATAAGGACAACGGGCGCTCGGAGTTTTCCTTTGACCCATATCCTTATCTACGGATATGGGAGCAAAAATCCAAACAGCAAAAAAAGGAAGGCTGAGTTTATTCGCCTTCCTTTTGCATTGGGATGGAGAAAGATGGAGATGAACCGGACTCTCCTCCATTGTTATAGAATTCCGGCACTTGCCCTTGAATTACCGTACTTCCCAACAGAACATCCTGCGTGACGGTTGTCGTCTTCGTGGAAAACGGAATGATGATTCGGACATTCGCTTTTATTTCGACCATGAAGACGAACATTGCGTTATTTATACCGTATTCTTCCACCTTTACATCAACACCGGATTCTACATAGCCGATCATTTCGAATTTCACCGGGATCCGAGGACCAAGATTTGCAAGCAAAGCATTATTGGTTGCTTGACCGAGCGGTATCTCGACAAGTGTCGGATCTTCCTCCAATTTCTCCTGAATAACATCCGCCGCTGCTTCCTCAGCCAGCTGTTCTTCGCTGACTGCCGGCATTTCGCCATCCTCCATCAGCCGCAAATAGTTTTGGACGCGAAAGGTCACTTTCCGCAGCACTTCGTTCACTGTCGCTGCATCCCAGCTGGCATGTGTCACATTTCCGTTAGTATCTTTCTCTACTTGCACAAATGCGTTCAAGTCCAAATCCGCTTCCTTCTCTGCCTGTACAGCCTGATTTATCGCCTGTTTGGCAAACTGCTCTGTCTTTGTTTCAGCAATTGCCATAAGCGTCGGCTCCAGGCCCCTATTCACAAGCCAAAGGCTTAAACTAGTAAATAGCAGGAATAGCAGCAAGGTCATCAGGAGTACATGACGAAAGGAAGGTGATGCTTTAGTAGCTCTACGCTGCCATGGACGCATGGAAAAAACCCCCTCGAATCAAACATATGCTTGACCAAGGGGGCTTAGAATAAGCTAGTTCATCTCAGCAGATGTCGAACAAGCTACAACTGTTATATTCAAATGTTCATACAAGTCTACCTCATACGGTTCAGGTTCTGTACCATCCGCTTCCTGAAGAATACGGATAATTGGTCTCGTATTTATATCTTCATTTTGACGAATCACGATACCCGTTCTTCCATCACTAAGACGGACAGTCAGACCAGTAGGATAGATTGCCACGCTTCGCTTGAAAGCCTCGACCATCTCCATATCGAACTGATCCCCCGCGCCCGCAAACAGTATTTCCAGACCTTCATGCGGCAGCATGGCATCCCGGTAAACACGGTTGCTTGTCACGGCATCGAAGACATCGGCAATGCCAATGATTTTCGCATACAAGTGAATATCGGAACCGCTGATGCCTCGCGGATAGCCGGAGCCATTCATCCGTTCATGATGCTGGTATGCGCAATGCGCGACTACCAGAGGGATATTATTCATCTTGCGCAAATAATGGAAACCCTTTGTTGTATGTTCCTTAATCTGCTCGAATTCAGAGTCAGTTAATTTGCCGGTTTTCTGCAATACTTCCTGCGGAACGAACATCTTGCCTACATCATGGAGGATTGCTCCGAAACCAATCTCCTCCACAACGGAAACCGGAAGCTTCATTTCATTGGCGATGGCCATCGCATACAATGCTACATTGACTGAATGAGAGAAAATGTAATCATCATATATGAGCATATCGGAAAGAATCGTCAGTGTCTGACGCTTTGGCCGCAGATTACTAACCATCTCCTGGATGGAATGCGTAATTTTATCCGTCATCTTTTCAGTCAAATAACGTCCATTGTCACTCTTTTTGATTTCCTGAAAACTCTTATGGATAACCTGCATTGCCTTTAGCCGTTTTTCATTGGAAGTGGAGAAGTAAAGCTCGATGTCCTGCAGCCTGTCGTCTCGGATATAGACGTAGGTATATCGCAGCTCTCTTAAGCGATCGATAATATTTACTGTCAACTCCACATCCCGCTGGATGAGAATACTGCCTTTATCATTATATACGGGTTGAGCGAGCTTACTGCCGGGCTTTACCGATTTTGTCGAAACTAGTCTCATTGACGTACCCCTTATCTTCTCCGACATTCCATTCTGATAAAATAGTACCAGAAAATCGGAAAACAATCTAGATTGACAAGGCAAGCTTCGACAATTTTTTTAAGACAGTAGAAGTAATGCTTCTTTACCTATGATCCCAGGTTTCCAGCCATACGCCGCTGATGCTTCAGTCACCTTTTCAAGCGGTGCTGCCAGCAGCTGCTCGATCGTTTTAACTCCGACTGCCCTGCCAGATATAATGTTGCGATCTGCCAGCTTTTCATTCAGCAAATCTACGTCCAATGCGCCGCACATAATATAGCCGACATCATTCGACACAACAAGCAAGGTTGTTTTCGGCAATACCACGGTTACAGCGGTAAAAGGCTTGCCATCTAGAAATAAAGGTTCTACAGTCATCAATTTAAAAACACCTCCGTTATATCCTATGTAGGAGAAACGGAGGTGTTTGCTCATTTTTCTATTTCCTGAAATGCTTCCAGAAGTAAATCACGGAGCATCTCCGGCATGAAATATGTCTTGCCTTCTGCTTGCTTTATATTGGGCAGCAAGCTGCCGAAAGTAAAGGTATCCGCCATTGCGGTTAAATAAAGCTTGGCAGGATCAAGCGGCTTACCGTGTATCTTTATGTTTACAGCCACTGGTTTTGCTTCTGTTCCTGTAATGTCGAACGTCAGTCCGCTGTAAATCATCTTTCCGATGACCTTCCCACGGAAGCCGAATCCTTTAAGAGGGAATGAAACAAAATCAGGCTGCAATGCAGCATTTACGATTTGCTCCAACGCTTCTCCAGTTAATGGAACTGTTGCCGGATTGATAGGATGTGGGCAGATCCGGTGAATATCCATATAAGAAACCGCCCCTGCCGGAAAGCTTTCCAGCAGCACCCCTGCGTTCAGAAAAGCGAGATCTGCCTTCGTCCATCTGCGCAGATAATCCGTCAACAGATCCATTGCACGAGAATCCTCATAAGGAGCACAAGGCATCGGATCTGGCAGAACGACGGCAGGTCGATGCATTGCTTTTGCTGCATTTTCCGAATAAACAGCGACATGCTCCGCTGTGTCTGCGTCATCCTTCAAATCTGCCACAGGAATAGCCCTGGCTCGCTTGTCGATAATACATCCCTGTTCTGTGTCCCAAGTGATCTCCACTTCACCGAAATGAAAGCCCTGCTTGCCTGCAGTCGTAATCAGACATTGGTTCACATATTCTCCTTCATGAAGCAAATGATGCGTATGCCCGCCGACAATCACATCGATTTCCGGAAAAGCAGAAGCTATGTCCCTGTCTGCATAAATTCCGAGGTGGGAAAGCAAAACAACCACATCGCAAGAAGAGCGAAGCGGGGCAATTTCACGCTTCAGAACTTCCATCGGGTCCTGGACGTTCCAGCCGATTAGATTATAGAAATCCGGAAACGGCGCTGTCAGTCCGATCATACCGACTTTTACACCGCCAGCTGTTTCGACCACCCAGGACGACTCCATCCAGCTCGGATCCCTCTCGGACTGTGAATGAAGGTTTGCGACTGCAACACGGAATTCCGCTTCATCGTACAAATGATAAAGGTCATCATAATCTAGTGTGATCCCTTCATTATTGCCGATTGTTGCGAAATCATAGCCAGCTTCGTTCAGCAGGCTGATATTCGCCTTGCCTCGGAATGCTTCTGCAATCGGACGTGCGCGATCGACATGATCACCGATATCAATCAGCCAGCACGTCTCGCCCGCTTCCTTCAGCTTTTGTTTATTTTCCTTCAGATAGCCGACAATCTTCGGCCAGTTCTCGAAATAGCTATGCAAATCATTTGTGTAGTTGATAGTCAGCTTTTCCTGCATCCTTCTCTACTCCTTTATGAAGACAAACCGTCCCAAATCAAACGGACAGCAACTAATACGAGCATGATACGCAATATCCAAACGACAGTATTTCCTTTCAGCATCTGGTTAATCCTCGCGCCGAGGAACCCACCAATAATCGCACCTGGAATAAAGGCCCATACAACGTTCCATTCCACATGCCCAAGGGAAATATGCATAACGGTACTGACGATACTGAGGAAAAAGACCATTAGCATACTTGTGGCAACAGCAACATGTGCTGGAAAACCGAACAGAAGGATCATGGCAGGCACCATGAAACTGCCCCCGCCAATTCCGAACATACCAGAAAGCAGTCCGACGAACAAAGACAGCACAAACGCCGCTATGAACCGGAAGCTATATGTATAAGTGGTCCCGTCAATCTCTTTTGTAACGATGATTCCTTTTGGATTAATCACTTCACGTTCCTTACGTTTTACGAAGAACATAAAGAAAACTAGCAGTACAAGTATGCCAAAGTATAACGAAAAACCATCACCTGATATAAAACGATTCAGGAATGAACCAAGAATAGCTCCTGGCAATCCACCTGCCAAGAAAATGAGTCCGCTTTTATAATCAACCCGTCCGCTTTTCATATATGTCAGCGTAGAAGTCAGGCCAGTAAAGATCATAAAGATGACAGACACACCAACGATTGCTTGTGGTGTAGCCCAGCTGAATTCATTCCAGAAGTTGCTCAAGATCAGCAGCGACGGTACTAGGATGATTCCTCCTCCCAAACCTACCAAACTGCCAAGCGCGGCTGCAAGGAGCCCTATTAGTAAACTTACGGCAAAAACCATGTGTATCCCTTCCATCTTTTCAACTGTAATAAAAAAGTATGACTGCATACAGCAGTCATACCATTATAACAGAAATCATTTGTATTTGACCGACCCGCCGTTCACCGGGAATTCTGCTCCAGTGACATACGTCGCTTTGTCAGAAGCCAAGAAGACAATCACATTGGCAATCTCCTCAGGCTTACCTATCTCCCCGCGAGGGATCTGACGGACTTCCTTCGCGAAGTAGCTGACTGCTTCCTCGCCTTCTTTATCGAACATATCGCTTAGCATATCGACCATGCCGCCCGGTTTGTTCCACATCGTTGTTCGTGTCGGACCAGGGGATACAACATTCACTCGAATCTCTCCGCCAAACTCATCAGACAAGGCTTGAGTCAAATTCAGGATAGCTGCTTTACTGCCGCTATAATCAATTGCAAACGAATCAGGTACATGGCCGCTCTCTGACGCAACATTGACGATGCTTGCACCCGGCTGTTTCTTCAGTTCTGGAATAGCTGCTTTCGTTAATGCTACTACAGCAAATAAATTCGTTTCGAAAGTCTCTCGCCAAATATCCAATGTTACATCCATGAAACTATCTTTATAGGTAGCAATCCCCGCAACATTCGCAAGGATATCCAGCTTTCCGAAATGAGAAACAGCCGCCTCGACCACTTTGTCAGCAGCTCCTTCATCTGTCAGATCCATCTCCAGCGGCAGAAAGGAAGAACGGTCTGCAATATCCTGCACATCCTCCACCGTCAAGCTGACACCGACAACCTTCGCTCCTTCATTCAAGAAGGCTTTCACCGTCTCCAATCCGATACCATCATTGGCACCAGTCACGATTGCTACTTTGCCATCTAAATTGTAACTCATGGACTTCATCTCCTTCGTTTCTTCACATAAAGGAAATGTTCCCAGAGGTTGTTACAGTCAAACATTATATCTCTCGCTTTACTATGCTCAGCTTGCCATATAATTTGTGTTCTTTCCCTTAAACTGCTTCAGCGTCGCTACTATAAGAAAGCTGACAATTACTAATAATAGCCACGAGCTCACCTTGCCTAAATGAACAAGGCTCCATGCTTCGGTTTGGTTCGGATATTCCCAAGCTCCGAAGAATGTAGCTATGTTCTCAGCTACCCAGATAAAAAAGCCGATGAGTACAAAAGATAACGCCAGCGGCATTCGGTAACGAATCCCGCCAACCTCGTAAGTAACCCATGCTCGCCAAAAGACGAGGAGTACCAGTCCAGATAGGATCCACCGAATATCAATCCAGAAATGATGCAGAAAGAAATTCAAGTAAATCGCAGCAGCAAGAGGAACGACAATAAGATACGGCGGCCACTTCACGAGATCCACTTTTAACCTTCTCCATGCTTGGCAAAGGTAACTCGCAACACTTGCGTACATGAAGCCGCTATACAAAGGAACGCCGAAGACTTTGAAATAGCCTTCTTCTGGATAAGACCAGGAACCCATATGTACCTTGAATAATTCAAGCGCAAGACCGATAAAGTGGAACACCGTAATCACCTTTAGTTCATCCCGTGTTTCAAGTCCGGAACGCAGCATCAGCCACTGCATCAAAAGGCAGATGATAAGCAGCCAGTCATATCGCGGCAGAAACGGGAGCGGAATAACTTGAGTCAAAGCCAAAGAAGCAAAGATAACGACGGGAAACAAACAGGATAAAGCCTGCTCCCACCCAAAACGAACAAGCTGCGTCAATGCTCCAAGCATTCTCGAAGCTAACGTTCTCTTTTGAAATAATTCCTGTCCTGCATAGTAAGTAATGTTTCGATTTCTATACATAGCCATATCCCTCCGGTACTCTCTTCGGCTTACCACATGTATGCTAATTCATTATTCTTCATCACTTCGGTATTCCAGGATATCTCCAGGCTGACAATCCAAAGCTTTGCAAATAGCATCTAATGTTGAGACCCGAATCGCCTTTGCTTTTCCGTTTTTCAAAATGGACAGATTCGCCATTGTAATTCCGACCTTCTCTGAAAGTTCTGTAACACTCATTTTTCTTTTAGCGAGCATTACATCAATATTTATAATTATCGCCATGTTGTTCACCTCAGACCGTTAAGTCATTTTCTGATTTAATATCAATGGCATTTTTCAGCAGTTTTTGCAGGACAGCAGCAAAAATTGCAACTACCAACGGCGCGAAGATAAGCGCCATTCCTACCAAAATAAGTCCTGGAGCATCGTCTCTCTCGGCAACGACATAAATTAGCGGCAGAAGTATAACGTAAACAATACTTATAGTTATAGCGCAGAGTTTAATATTCTTTAATGCCTTGACAGACAAATCGGAAAAAGCTACATTTTTGTCAATATAACCAAGCAGGCGAAAAGACTGATAAAGAGCTAGGAAATATGCCAATGCTGTTACATACAATCCAACCAAAGCAGGATATTTTAAAAATTCCACTTCCGGATAATAATCTGCCGAACCAAAAGCTATATTCGGAATCGCAAAAATACATAATGCAAGAACCGGTAAAGCCATTAGAAAGACAGCTAGCTTTAAGAAGAGTGTTTCTCGTTTCATTATAAGCACCTCACTTGTTTTTCTTAATTACGATCTTAATATATTATTTATCGTTTTACAATAAATAATTATTCAAAAACGAAAATTTTATATTGATTCTAATAGAAAAAGGAAACTCTTGTCTTCTCAAAAAAACATTTTTACACAACAAAAAAAGACGAACTTCAAGAGTTCGTCTTTTTCATATTAATAGTAAAGCTATTAACCGATGGAACCTTCCATTTCAAACTTGATCAGACGGTTCATTTCAACGGCATATTCCATTGGAAGTTCTTTCGTGAATGGCTCGATGAAGCCCATTACGATCATTTCAGTTGCTTCTTCTTGAGAGATACCACGGCTCATCAAGTAGAACAATTGCTCTTCGGATACCTTGGAAACTTTCGCTTCGTGCTCCAAAGAGATGTTCTCGTTGAAGATCTCGTTGTAAGGAATCGTATCGGAAGTGGATTTGTTATCCAGGATCAGCGTATCACACTCGATGTTGGAGCGAGCACCGTCTGCTTTCTTACCGAAGTGAACGATTCCGCGATATGTTACTTTACCACCTTGTTTAGAGATGGATTTAGAAACGATCGTAGAAGAAGTATTTGGTGCCAAGTGAAGCATTTTTGCACCAGCATCCTGATGCTGTCCTTTACCTGCAAGTGCGATGGACAATGTCATACCGCGTGCGCCTTCACCTTTAAGGATGACAGCTGGGTATTTCATTGTAAGCTTGGAACCGATGTTACCATCGATCCATTCCATCGTACCGTTAGCATCTACTGTCGCTCGTTTTGTAACCAGGTTATAGACGTTGTTCGCCCAGTTCTGGATTGTTGTATAACGGCAGTAAGCATCTTTTGCAACGAAGATCTCAACTACTGCACTGTGCAGGGAGTTCGTTGTATATACAGGAGCTGTACAGCCCTCTACGTAATGTACAGACGCACCTTCATCAACGATGATAAGCGTACGCTCGAACTGACCCATGTTTTCAGAGTTGATTCGGAAATATGCTTGCAGCGGAGTATCAGTCTTAACGCCCTTCGGTACATAGATGAAGGAACCGCCGGACCATACTGCTGAGTTCAAAGCTGCGAATTTATTATCGGAAGGCGGAATAAGCTTACCGAAGTATTCGCGGAACAAGTCTTCATTTTCTTTAAGGGCAGTATCTGTATCTTTGAAGATGATACCCATTTCTTCTAGGTCTTCTTTTAGGTTATGGTAAACAACCTCGGATTCGTACTGTGCGGAAACACCAGCAAGGTATTTCTGTTCAGCTTCCGGAATACCTAGCTTATCAAATGTGTTCTTGATTTCTTCCGGTACCTCGTCCCATGAACGCTCAGAACGCTCAGATGGTTTCACGTAGTAAGTGATTTCATCGAAGTCAAGCTCAGCAAGGTCACCACCCCACTGCGGCATTGGTTTCTTATAGAATTGCTCCAAGGATTTAAGACGGAAGTCCAGCATCCATTGTGGTTCTTCTTTCAATTTAGAGATTTCTTCAACGATTCTAGGTGTAAGGCCTTTTTCCGTACGGAAAATGGATACATCACGATCGCTGAAGCCGTACCGGTAATCTCCAATTTCAGGCGCTTTTTTAGCCATGGTAAAACCTCCTTATAGGATTACATCTATTTCACACGACAGTGTTCACGTTTTAGTTCTTTTCGACGCCTTGCTCCATTGCCTTCCAAGCGAGTGTTGCGCATTTAATGCGTGCCGGGAATTTCGCAACTCCCTGCAATGCTTCCACATCGCCCATTTCCAGATTGCCAGGATCGATTTCCTTACCTAGCATCATATCGGAGAACAGCTGAGACATCCGGAGTGCATCTTCAACGGATTTACCTTTGATGGCTTGTGTCATCATGGAGGCAGAGGACATGCTGATGGAGCAGCCCTCTCCTTCGAATTTCGCATCCTTCACCTTGCCATCCTCCACCTGGATCTGCAGCTGGATTCGGTCCCCGCACGTCGGGTTATTCATATCGACCACAAGAGCGTCTTCTTCCAGCTTACCACGATTCCGCGGATGTTTATAGTGATCCATGATCACTTGTCGGTAGAGTGTATCAAGGTTATTAAAAGACATTTCCGAAAAACTCCTTCGTTTTTGCCAGTCCGCTGACAAGTTTGTCGATATCGTCTTCGGTATTGTAAACGTACATGCTTGCACGGGCAGTAGCTGTGACGTCCAGCCAGCGCATAAGCGGCTGTGCACAATGATGTCCGGCACGGACAGCGATACCTTCTGTATCGAGAGCAGTCGCTGTATCATGCGGATGGACACCATCAATATTGAAAGTGACCACTGCAGAGCGTTTGTCTTTCGAAGGACCATAGATGGTCAGCCCCTCGATTTCGCTCATCCGTTCCATCGCATATGCAGTCAGCTTCTGATCATGTGCTTCGATATTATCCAGACCGATTTCAGTAAGGAAGTCAATCGCAGCGCCAAGACCGATTGCTCCTGCAATGATCGGAGTACCTCCCTCAAACTTCCAAGGAAGCTCCTTCCATGTTGAATCATACAGATGTACGAAATCGATCATTTCACCGCCGAATTCGACCGGTTCCATATTTTCAAGCAGTTCCTGCTTTCCGTAAAGGACACCGATTCCAGTCGGTCCGCACATTTTATGACCGCTGAAGCAATAGAAGTCACAATCAAGATCCTGCACATCCACCTTTAAGTGCGGTGCGCCTTGTGCGCCATCAACTAGAACGACAGCATTCTGCCGATGAGCAAGCTCGACGATTTCTTTTATAGGATTAATGGTTCCAAGAACATTGGAGACATGAGTCAAAGCTACGATCTTCGTTTGCGGACCGATCGATTTCTTCACATCTTCCATGTTCAACGTACCATCTTCGTTCAGTTCAAAGTATTTCAATGTTGCTCCGGTCGCTTTGACCGCCTGCTGCCACGGGATGATATTACTATGGTGCTCCATCGGTGTGATGATCACTTCATCACCAGGTTCCAAGTTCGCACGGGCGTAACTGTGTGCAACCGTATTGATTGCTGTCGTTGTACCGCGTGTGAAGATTACTTCCTTGGTGCTTCTGGCATTGATGAATTGCTGCACCTTTTCTCTAGCACCTTCATATTTATCCGTAGCCCGGGTTCCAAGTGTATGCACACCACGGTGTACATTGCTGTTGTCGTTCCGGTAATAGGCATCCACAGCTTCCAATACTTTTATCGGCTTATGGGAAGTTGCAGAGGAATCCAAGTAGACCAGCGGATGTCCGTTGACTTCCTGATGCAGGATCGGGAACTGTTCACGGATAGAGCGGGCATCCATTAGTTTACTTTCCCTTCAATTACCTGAGTCAGCTGATTTTTTACCGTTTCAATCGGCAGCTGGTTAACTACAGGTGCAAGGAATCCATGGATGATTAGACGTTCAGCTTCATGCTTCGTGATTCCGCGGCTCATCAAGTAATAAAGCTGAAGCGGATCTACACGGCCTACAGAAGCTGCGTGTCCTGCCACTACATCATCTTCATCAATCAAAAGAATCGGGTTCGCGTCACCGCGTGCACCTTGGCTAAGCATCAAAACACGTGTTTCTTGGGTTGCATCAGATTTGCTGGCACCATGTTCGATTTTACCGATACCGTTGAATACAGAGCTTGCCTGGTCTTTCATAACACCGTGGGACAAGATGCTTCCAACAGAATTCTTACCGAAGTGAACAATATTCGTCGTGAAGTTCTGGATTTGCTTTCCGCGTCCTACAACTACACTTTTCGCTTCGGAACCGGAGTTATCACCGATCAAGTGTGTAATATGCTCACTGATTGTGTTACCATCGTTCATTTGACCGATCGCCCAGTCAATGCGAGCATCACGGTAAGCTACACCGCGGCGTTTTGCATAGACAGTCGTACCTGCAGCATAGTTATCAACCGCACCATAAGATACGTTGGCATTATCTGCTGCAATGACTTCTGTCACAACGTTTGCGAATGTTGCTTGGTCAGCGTTATGTGAAATGCTGTTTTCAACATATGTTACAGCACTATTCGCTTCCGCAACGATCAAAATATGATTGAAGGAAGCTACTTTATCATCTTCCTGCCAGAAGATAGTTTGAAGCGGCTCGTCCACTACAACATTTTTCGGAACATAGACGAACACTCCGCCGTTCATCAATGCTGCATGCAGAGCAGTCAAACGATTTTCATCAATATTCACAGCATCCTTCATGTAGAATCTCTTCACCAAGTCACCGTGCTGCTGCAGGGCAGTGAAAATATCCGTGAAGATAACACCTTGGTCGCTCCATTTTTCGCTTAGAGCAAGGTATGCTGCACTATTATTACGCTGAACGTAAAGGTTTGGAGCATTATCCGTATCAATCAAAGCCGCCACACTTGCTGGCAGGCTTTCCAACGTATTGATTTTCTCCCCTGCTACTTCATGCACATACGTATCGAAATCCCAGTTCTTGATCCCAGTTTTATCGGGTTTTGGCATGTCCAAAGATTCCGATTGGGAAAGAGCTTGCTGACGAAGTTCCTTCATCCATTCAGGCTCATTGCGGGAACTGGAAAAACGGCTGATATATTCATCATTATATTGTTGCTTCGTTTCAACAGTCATAAGATCCCTCCTCCAGTTTACGCGTTAATTGTTTCGTCTTCGATGTTAAGCTCTTGTTTGATCCAATCGTAACCTTCTGCTTCCAAACGCTGAGAAAGCTCGGATCCGCCGGATTTCACAACACGGCCTTGCATCATAACGTGTACGAAATCAGGCTCGATGTAGTTTAGCAAACGCTGGTAGTGGGTAATAATTAGGCAACCGAAGTTTTCGTCGCGCAGTTTGTTGATACCTTTTGCAACAACTTTCAGCGCATCGATATCTAGACCGGAGTCGATCTCGTCAAGGATACCGATTTCAGCTTTCATCATAAGAAGCTGAAGGATTTCATTACGTTTTTTCTCCCCGCCGGAGAAACCTTCATTCAAGTAACGCTGTGCCATGTTCTTATCCATTTCAAGGAAGTCCATCGCTTCGTCCATCTCTTTGATGAATTTCATCAATGGAATCTCGTCACCTTCTTCACGGCGAGCGTTGATGGAAGAACGAAGGAAGTCAGAGTTTGTTACACCGCTGATTTCACTTGGATACTGCATTGCAAGGAACAGACCCGCACGAGCACGCTCGTCCACTTCCATTTCCAAAACATCTTCCCCGTCCAAAGTGATGCTTCCGCTAGTCACTTCGTATTTAGGATGTCCCATGATTGCGGATGCCAATGTAGATTTACCAGTACCATTCGGTCCCATTACTGCATGGAATTCTCCGCTCTTTATCGTAAGGTTTACACCTTTTAGAATTTCCTTATCTTCAATCGAAACATGTAGGTCTTTGATTTCTAAAACTGAACCTGCCATTTATAAACCCTCCGATAGCTGCTATTTTATAAGTTTCGATAATACGTTATTTAAACACATTATCAATTTATTCTCATTACAATCTTAAAGCATTATTAGACCATTATCAACTTTTTTACTAGATAAAAACACAGTTTTAACATGATCTTCTCCTATTGTATCACACATCCATTTCAACCCAAAAATATAGCCTCTGCTGAGAATTCCAGCAAAGGCATGAGAATAGTATTTCTTATTTATCGACAGGAAGAATCGCTCCGTCATAATTGTCTTCAATGAACTGTTTGATTTCATCGGAATGAAGGACATCCATCAATTTTTTCAATGCTTCATTGTCTTTGTTTTCTGCACGTGCAGCCACGATGTTGCCGTATGGAGAATCTGTACCTTCAAGGATCAATGCGTCTTTAGAAGGCGTAAGACCTGCTTGCAATGCATAGTTCGTGTTGATGACAACAAGTGCATCTTCTTCTGATTCATACGTATCCGGAAGGAATGCTGGGTCAACATCCATGCTGAATTTCAAGTTTTTCGGGTTGTCGCCGATATCATCCAAAGTTGCATCTACAGGTTCGACGCCATCTTTGATCGTGATAAGACCAGCTTCTTGGAAAATAGATAGGATACGGCCTTGCTCTGCTACGTTACGACCCATGATTACTTCTGTACCATCTTTAATATCATCGACGTTCTTGATATTTTTAGAATACACACCCATTGGCTCCAAGTGAACTGCTCCAAGGCTGATCAAATCGTAGCCAGTATCTGCATTGGAAGTCTCTAAATAAGGGATGTGCTGGAAGTAGTTCGCATCCAAGTCGCCGCTTTCCAAGTCATCATTCGGAAGTACATAATCCTGATATTCTTCAATCTCCAGATTGACTCCCTCTTTTTCAAGGATAGGCTGCGCTTCTTTAAGAATCTCTGCGTGTGGTGTGCTGGAAGCACCAACTTTGATTGTTGTTGTTTCTTCGTCGCCCGAGCCGCTGCCAGATGAACCGCAAGCTGCCAGGAAAATCATGAAAGCTGCTGATAAAATAACTAATAATGCCTTTTTCAAATGAATCCCTCTCCTTTATCGTTTATCTAGTTTATTTGAAATCAAGTCTCCAATGAATTGGAAGACGAATACAACAATAACGATTAATAGCGTACAGATAAATACAACATCAAACTGACGTCGCTGGAAACCATAAAAGTAAGCAAAGTCGCCTAATCCGCCTGCTCCGATAACACCTGCTACCGCTGTGGATCCGATCAGCGCAATTGCTGTTACTGTAAGACCAGAAACAAGGGCTGGCATGGATTCTTTCAGCAGTACTTTGAACATGATCGTACTGTTCTTCGCACCCATTGCCTTCGCGGCTTCCACTACCCCGTTGTCCACTTCCTTCAATGCAATCTCGACTAACCGTGCATAGAAAGGCGCTGATCCAATGATTAGCGCGGGCAATGCTGCCTCTGGACCACGGATGGTGCCGACTACAAAATCGGTGAAAGGGAACAAAAGTAATATTAGGATGATAAAAGGTATTGCCCTGAATATGTTGACGACAGCTGCTACAACTCCATAGACAACTTTATTTTCCCACAGCTTCCCTTTACTAGTCAGGTAAAGCAAAAGACCAAGGATGATACCGATGATGAATGTACCGATCAAAGAAAGGATTGTCATATAGAATGTCTCATAGATGGCCGTATTCAAATCTGCAATATCTACATTCGGGAACCACTTCTCAAACAAGTTCCTGCACCTCCGCTCTCACATTCGCTGCGCGGATGAAGTTCAGTGCCTTCTCCACTTCCTGTTCACTGCCTACCAGCTGCAGGAACAAATTACCGACTGCTCCGGTTTGTGTCTGCAGTACATTTCCTTGCAGGATGTTAATATCAACATCAAATTGTTTCGCAGTCTGGCTGACAACCGTCTGATTGACGTTTTCGCCGGAGAAGGAAAGTTTCACGATCGTACCTGTACCTTCTTTCACTACTGCTGCAGACAAGGAATCATACTGCTCGCTTCCATCCAGCTGCTGGACGAATCGCTTTGTGATATCCTGCTGCGGGTCTTGGAATACATGAGCAGCATCGCCTTCTTCTACCACTTTACCGGTATCCATTACAGCTACACGGTGGCAGATTTTACGGATAACATTCATCTCATGCGTAATCAATACAATAGTCAGACCGAGTCGTTTGTTGATGTCCACAAGCAAATCAAGAATGGAATCTGTTGTTTCCGGATCTAGTGCGGATGTTGCTTCATCACAAAGCAGCACTTTCGGGTCATTAGCCAATGCCCTTGCAATGCCGACACGCTGCTTTTGTCCGCCGCTCAGCTGTGATGGATAGGCATTTTCGCGCCCTTTCAATCCGACTAGCTCAATCAGCCGGTCTACTTTTGCTTTTCTTTCTTTTTTCGGCACACCAGCTATTTCTAATGGAAAAGCAATGTTTTGGTGTACAGAACGGGACCACAGCAGGTTGAAATGCTGGAAGATCATCCCGATTTCTTGTCTGGCAAGACGAAGCTCGTTTTTTCGCTGTTTAACGATATCCTTGCCATTAATGATTATTTCGCCGGCGGTCGGTTCTTCGAGACGATTCAGCAGGCGTACGAAAGTACTTTTTCCAGCACCGCTGTAGCCAATCACGCCGAAGATTTCACCCGACTCAATCGTAAGATTAAGCTGATCGACCGCTGTAATATTCTGTTTTTTTGTGCGATATGTCTTGGAGAGGTTTTTGATAGTGATCAATATCCGCTCCTCCTTCCTCATGTGGCTTTATAACCATAAAAAAAGCGTCTTCTTGTCCTGAGAACAAAAAGACGCATCTGCGTTCGATAATTGTTCTCTCATCTGTACAGGTTTCCCTGCAGGAATTGGCACCATACAGGAAAACCTGTGGTTGCCGGGCTTCATCGGGCCAGTCCCTCCGCCACTCTTGATAAGAGTTTGGTATATGATTGCTAAAAGGAGTTTAGCATCTAGTTAATAATCTTGTCAACATATTTTACATACTTCCTTGAGCTCCCAGAAATAGTAGTGCCTCCACAAGTAAAATATGCTGATAATCCCCCTCCACCACTTGCCTGTGACGGATACTGCGAAGCTGCACCTCGCCGCTAAGGAGCTCCTGCAATGTCTGCTCATCGGTACGTATATGTAAAATGCCATAAGGCTTGGAAGCTGGTGTCGTGAGGCTGCTTCTATCTATATGCAAATCGAAATGGGCATCCTCCCATTCAATGAAGACCTTCAGCCGCTTGTCATTACATAAAGGCAGCAAATCCTCCCTCACCTCGATCTGATGCTTGAGCTTTGTCAGTTTTTCGATGATCATCCGCCATCCCCTCCATATACTGTATTTGGCTCTTCTCGTTCTGATTTCCTGCAAGAAAAAACAGCTTTCCGGAAAGGAAAGCTGTTTTTATTCACTCAGCATCTTGGCCAGCATATGCTGGACGGATTGAAAAGCGTATATTTTTTCCTGAACTTCACCTTGTTTGAAGGTAATGAGACAAGGCACACTTTCAATCTGATGTTCCTGCATGAAATCAGGAAAGAGAGAAGCGTTCAGTTTATGATAGTATTCCTGGCCCATCATTGCCTCCACCGCAAGGAGCATTTTTTCAGCAAGCTGACATGTGCCGCAAAAAGGCGTGTGCACAAATATCCTTGCTTGCTCCTGGTGTATAACGGACTGGACCTCCGTTTTGATAATGTTAATAATTCATCCCTTCTTTCTTCAGACGAGGAAGAATGGATGCACCATGATACTTCTGCTAAGCAGGGCTGTGGCCAATTCTGGGGCCGGGGTCGCCGCTACCTCTCGATAGGTTCTGTCTACGTAAATATGCTGGGCATGCGGCAGCTCTCGTGCTAACTGTTTTCGCAGCTTATGACCAGCGCTGTCCTCATCCACCATAATATATACTTGCTTGTGATCCAAGTCATAGTCATACAACAGCTGTTCCAGCCGCTCGATGCCCAATGTTCCATTGGTGCAGATGATCGTCACTTCCTCATCGATGATCTTCCTTATCTGCTCTTTATCCGAGCGTCCTTCTACGATAATGACTTTTTCTTCATCACCCATACTGGCATCACCTATTCTGATCGATATTTGATTGCTTTCTTGCCCGAGCCCCCGAATAAAGGCAGCTTAGCAATGAACGCTTGCCATAGTATATGAAAAGAGACCGCTGCCCTTGCTAACAGATATCAACAAGGACCCAAAAAATTAATCCTCTTTAATCCGTCCTTCGTAATCCTCAACAGAAAGCAAGCTCTCATACGCTGCTTCATCGTCTGTTTCCACTACGATCATCCATGCTTTCTCGTATGGGGATTCATTTACGAACTCGGGGCTGTCGTCCAAATCTTCGTTCACTGCTACGACTTTACCGCTAATCGGAGCATACAGCTCTGAAACTGTTTTAACAGATTCGACGCTGCCGAATGGCTCGTCTGCTTTCAATTCGTCACCAACTGATGGAAGTTCCACGAACACGATGTCTCCGAGTTCATCCTGGGCGAAGTCGGTAATACCGATTCGATATTGATTGCCTTCTTCTTTTTTAATCCATTCATGTTCCTCAGTATAACGTAGATCTTTCGGTAAGTTGCTCATTTTTATTCCTCCACCTATTTTCTACAAGAATAGCTAACATATTTACTATAAGAGGTAATAGATAAAATTACCACCGTTTCTGCTTAATTCGAAGCAGTCACAGTTTCGTACACTTCCGGTTTGAAACCTACCGCTGACGCCTTCTCCCCAACTAATAGCGGTCGCTTGATAAGCATACCGTTTTCGGATAGCCATGACTTGAGCTGGGCATCATCTGCCTCTTTGATTTTCTCTTTATATCCGCCCTCCCGGTATACCTTTCCGCTCGTATTGAACAGTTTGGTAAGCGGCAATCCGCTTTTATCCGCTACCTCTTGCAAGATCTCCGGACTTGGAGGGTTCTCTACGATATGTATCGCTTCATAGGATACGTCATTCGCATCCAGCCATTTCTTTGCATTTTTACATGTACTGCAATTCGGGTACCAATAAAATCGGAACATACAGATCTCCTTCCTTTTCATACTGCTATTTTAGCATAGTCCTTTGCATCTTTCGCACAGAATAATCGCGAGGATCCCGGGTACGATAAAAAGGAAAAAGGAGGGATCCCATGCCAGCAGAAAATCAGCAAAATGTTATGCTGCAGCCGCCAGAAATGATCTCAGAAAAAGACTTACTGTATTTGAGCGATATGCTCAACTGGAACTTGAATGCCGCAAAAAAGGCACAGCATGCTGCCGGTGAAGTGCAGCTGACAGATGCCCAGGAAGCGCTGCACACTATCGGCCAGATGCATCAGCGCCATTATGATATGTTACTGGAGCATTTGAAGACAAAACCGCTCAATTAAGGAGGGAACGTTATGCCAGAGAATCAAAAGATAGAAAATCCCCAGACACCTGTCCCGACAACGCAGAACATGAATGACCGGGATCACGTCACTGATCTGCTTGCTACCGAAAAGTATATGACAGCTTCTTACAGCACGGCACTCAACGAAATGAGCAATCAGTCATTATATGAAACAGTAGCCCGTATGTTCAAGGAGACACAAGACTCCCAGCGAAATTTGTATAACTTGATGTTCCAGCATGGTTGGTACAGCCTGGAGCAAGCTCCGCAGCAAAAAGTGGAACAGGCTTATCAGCAATTCAGCAAAACACGTCAAGAACTTCCCTATACATGACACAGACGGACAATCAGCTGCTGATTGTCCTTTTTTTAAACAATCCAAAAAAATTATTGACGCAGAGGATACAAACCCGTAATATACTTGCATGTGCAACTATTTGAGCTATCTGAAAGGAGCGGACCATGAGCAGGACACAAGACGAGTTAGGACTGCTTTTATCCCGGACATACTTATCCTTGAAACGGGAAACGTCCCGCATGCTTCAACAGTTTGAACTGACACCAGAACAATTCTCCCTTATTGCGGAATTGGACAAGCAGGATAACATCACCCAAAAAGAGCTTGCCGACTTAACGGAAAGAGAGCAGACAACCGTTACGAAGATAGTCGATAAGCTTGTCAAAAAGGGACTGGTCACCCGCGGACATGATCTCCACGACCGCAGGGCAATCCGTTTGCAAATTACAGCAGAAGGCCGGGATCTGGTCAAAGATATCAAACCGAAGATAGAAGAAATCGAAAATCATGCTTATTTAGGTTTCCAACGGAAGGATATAGAATTGCTGCATACTCTGATTCGAAAGCTGCATCAGAATTTGCAGTGATTTTTTTCGCTAAATACATGCACGTGCAACTAATATAGAATGGAGTTTTTATTTTGCGTTTACAACCTTTGCGGGAAATGCTTAAAATCCCGAATACGAAAGTGGGCATGGCTTTTGCCATACTTGTCCCATTACTATTTTCCGTCATCTGGCTGACAGGCTATCATGATGCAACAAATCATCTGGACCGCTTGCATGTTGCTGTCGTCAATGAAGATGGCGAACAGGCCAATGCATTGGCAGAAAAAATGATGGATAATATGCCATTTGATGCGGATCTTGCTTCTTATGATGAAGCAAAGAAACAGCTGGATAAAAATGATATTACGATGCTGATTGTCATTCCGGAAGCATTCACCGAAAACTTAGCCAAACAGAGTGACACGACATTACAATTCTACTTGAACAGCTCCAACTCACAGGTTGCTTTATCGGCAGCTGAAAGTACAGCAAGACAAATGACGGACTCTATAGCTGGTTCCAATGTACAAGCAGAAATCATCAAAGAAAATCACATTGATAACTTCGCAACCAGCATGGTACCGATGATCCTTGGTTTCATCATCTTCATAGCTGTCATGACAATGAATATCCAAATGAACATTGTCACACAAATCCTGAGTCGCAAATTTGGCAAATGGCAGCTCTTCTGGAATAAACAGCTGCTTTTACTGATTATCGGTCTTGTCGTAACGACGATTATCGTAACGATTCATGCACTTGCAAACGATACAGCTGCTTCCTACATGCAGCTATGGGGATTCGAGCTGCTAGTTGTCTTTGCCTGCATCGCTTTCACACAGATGAGCTTTGCTATTTTCGGCAATGCTGGTGCTTTATTCAACGTTGCTATGATTCCGTTCCAATTGATGGCAGCCGGGAATATCATTCCGACAGATCTTTTGTCTCCTGTATTCCGTGTAATAGGCGCTGCACTGCCAGCTTCTAATGGGGTGCAAGGCTTCACTCAGCTAATTTACGCTGGAGAAAGTGTACCATCAACTATCCTTCATCTTGGATTGATCTTGATTATCACGTTCTTACTTACATGTGCAGCATTAATGCTGAAAAAACAGCAGCCTGTTCAGTTTGTTAAAAAAGACGAAAAAGCTGCAGCAGTATAAAAAGAAACCTCCGCATGCAGAATGCGGAGGTTTTTCTTATACTACTACATCATAACCTTGTTCTTCGATTGCTTCTTTCATATCATCTTTCGTCACTAATGTGTCATCATACACAACATCGACTTTTCCGCTGGCCAAATCCACGTCCACTCCTTGAATTCCTTCCAGTTCTCCTAGTGCTCCTTTGACTGCTTTCTCACAATGTCCGCAAGTCATCCCGTTTACTTGTAATGTCATTTCCATGTCTCATCTCTCCTTTAATTGTCTTTTCAATCGTAAAGCATTTGCTACCACACTGACAGAACTGAAGGCCATTGCTGCTCCAGCAAGCCATGGTGCCAGCAGACCGATTGCCGCGACTGGTATACCCGCACTGTTATATGCAAGTGCCCAAAATAAATTCTGTTTGATGTTGCGTATTGTTTTCGCACTATACCCTAATGCTTTTGGTACGAGTTTGAGATCTCCGCCAAGGATGGTCACTCCTGCTGCTTCTATTGCAACATCTGTGCCGGTGCCGATGGCAATTCCGATATCAGCGGCTGCCAATGCAGGTGCATCATTGATGCCGTCCCCTACCATCGCGACAGTAAAGCCTTCCTCCTGCAGAGCCGCAATTCGATCTGCCTTTCCAGTGGGAAGCACACTGGCAAAAACGGTGTCGATCCCAACTTTCGCCGCTATGCTGTCAGCTGTTCGCTGATTATCCCCTGTCAGCATGACTGTCCGGATACCTTGTGATTTCAATTGTTTAATAGCTTCTGCTGCATCTGGTTTAACGGCATCACTGACGGCGATGATCGATTCTATCTTTTTTTCTGCAGCAAGGTACATGACAGTCTTTCCTTCTTTTTCTAACGTATCAGCCTGGAGCTTAAAGTCTTCAAGCGGCACATTATTTTCTGTCATGAGTGCACTATTCCCAATTAGAATAGGAGTCCCTCCAACTATTCCTTTGATACCCCTGCCAGGTATATTCTCAAACGTTTCCGCTTCCTTGACTGGAAGACTATGCTCTTCCCCGTATTGAACAAAGGATTGGGCAAGCGGATGCTCTGATTGTTTTTCGAGCGCAATCGCTTCAGACAAGTGGTGCGCGTCACCAAAAATATCTGTCACCTGCGGTCTTCCTTGGGTGATTGTGCCAGTTTTATCGAAGACGACAGCATCTACCTTATATGCTGTCTCCAGTTGTTCGCCGCCTTTGAACAAGATGCCTGCTTCTGCTGCTTTGCCTGTGCCGACCATGATGCTTGTCGGAGTAGCGAGTCCCAGTGCACAAGGGCATGCGATTACCAATACAGCGATAGCTGCTGTCAAAGCTGGAGCCATCTCCCCTGGATTCACCAGGAGGATCCATACTGCAAATGTAAGTATACTAATTACTATAACTGCCGGAACGAAAAACGAAGAAACGCGATCGGCAAAGCGCTGGATAGGTGCTTTGGATCCTTGAGCACGTTCTACTGCACGAATGATTTCCGCAAGAACTGACTCTTCATTTGAATGTGTCACTTTTACTTGGATTGTTCCATTTCCATTGACTGTAGCACCTGCTACCTTATCGCCAATATCTTTGCTGACTGGAATACTTTCTCCAGTGAGCATCGATTCGTCAACATGGGTACTGCCTTTCACAATGATGCCATCTGCAGGAAGTTTCTCTCCGGGGCGTACAATAACGATATCACCCTGCACCAGCTCTGCAGCCGCAATTTTCTCTTCCTGTTCCCCACGCAATACGGTCGCTTCTTTCGCCTGTAAGCCGATGAGGGAAGTGATTGCTGTAGTAGTTCGCCCTTTCGCCATCTTTTCCATATATTTACCAAGAAGAATCAAGGTGATCAAAATGGCACTCGTCTCAAAATAAAGCGCAGGCATATGTCCGCTGCCTTGAAAACGAATTACTTCATATAAACTGTAGAAATATGCTGCACTTGTGCCGAGCGCAACCAGCACATCCATATTAGCTGACCCGCTGCGTAAGCTATGATAAGCTCCTCTGTAAAATTGCCAGCCGATCAAAAATTGAACTGGTGTAGCCAATAATAGCTGCACCCACGGATTCATGAGGATATGCGGTACTTCATACAAGCCCAAATGTCCGCCCATTGTAGCGAGCAGCGGCAAAGATAGCAAAGCGGATAGCAGTAGTTTCATTTGCATCATCCGGATACCTTTGTCTCTGGCTTGCTCATTTTCTTCCCTGGATTTACGCAGGCTTGCATCATAGCCTAATTTCCGGATGCGCTCGATAAATTCATCTGTACCTGTAAGCAGCGGATTATAGCGGATGGCTGCCGTCTCTCCAGCCAGGTTGACAACAGCTTGCTGGATGCCCTCCTGCTTGTTCAGCACCTTCTCGATTCTTGCTGAACAGGCAGCGCAAGTCATTCCTTTTATATCAAGGGAAACTTCCTCAGGTTCCACTCCGTAGCCTAGCTTTTCAAGCTTACCTGTTAAATCTGTTTCATCCACCTGGTTCGGATCAAAAGAGATTGCTGCCTTTTCTGTTGCCAGATTGACATTGGCCTCTACCGTATCCATCTTGTTCAGCACTTTTTCGATACGGGTGGCACATGCAGCACAAGTCATACCGGTAATGGGTACTGTTACTTGCTTCTTCTTCATATGGACCGCCTCCTATTTGCCGAATTGCTGCAGTACTTTCATCAATTCATCAATGGCCTCTTCCCCATCTCCATGCTGAATTGCATGGGAAACACAATGCTTCATATGTCTTTCGGTTACTGCGGCTCCGGTTTTTTTCAGTGCCGCCTGAATAGCTGATATTTGAACAAGGATATCCACACAATATCTATCTTCCTCGACCATGTTCTGAAGTCCTCTAACTTGTCCCTCGATTCGTTTGAGCCGATTAACAAGCGCTTGCTTCTCTGTCGTAGTCCTTGATTTGACTGGCTTTTTATCTGAATGTTCCATAGCACACCTCCTTTATACCCCCTATAGGTATACAAATATAATATACCCCCACCAGGTATATGTCAATAAATTGATTTTAAATCGAAACGATTATGATTTACAAATCGAAATGATTACGATAGAATAAGTCTTTGTGAAGAAGTACGTGATTAGAAAGGTGATAGAAAATGACATCTATCCTTCAAATAGATACTATTAATTTCTCATATGAACAGAAGGCTGCCTTACGCGAGGTCTCCCTTCAAGTAAAAAAAGGTGACTTCCTCGGTTTGATCGGTCCAAACGGCGGGGGTAAAACAACATTGATCAAGCTGGCACTTGGAATGCTGCAGCCTAATAATGGCTCCATCCAGCTTTTTGGACAGTCTGTTTCTTCCTTTAAGGACTGGAATAAAGTGAGCTTTGTATCCCAAAAGGCGAATGCCTTCAATAAAGGTTTCCCAGCTACTGTTTTCGAAGTAGTCGCAATGGGGCTTACCCCGAAAATCGGTTATTTCCGCAGATTCTCCGCTAAGCACCGGGCCGCTGTAAAGCAAGCTGTTGCGCAAGTGGATATGAGCGATTATCTGCACGAAAATATCAGCAGTTTGTCCGGAGGCCAGCAGCAGCGCGTTTTCATCGCCAGAGCGCTTGTAAGCCAGCCGGAATTGATCATACTCGATGAGCCGACTGTTGGAATCGACCACGCCAATGTGAAAGGCTTCTATGAATTATTGCAGCGGCTGAATGAGGAAAAAGGACTTACCTTAGTGATGATCACGCATGATTTGGCTGGGATTGCGCATTATGCATCCAAACTTGTTTATTTGGATCAGCAAGTCCAATACGAAGGCAGCCCAGAACAATTCAGCCTGCCTGAAACCGATTTACATGTATTGCGAGGTATTCATGCATGATTGCTGATTTTCTTCAATTTGAATTTTTACGAAATACACTATATACCGGTCTGCTAATCGGCTTGATTGCTCCATTACTCGGCTGCTTCATCGTCGTACGCAGACTGTCTCTGATTGCGGATGCCCTATCGCATGTAACCTTAGCAGGTATTGCATTCGGACTGTTGCTGGAGAAAAAGCTGGCAACTCCTGTGATAACACCGTTTTATGCGGGTCTTGGGTTCTCGGTTGCAGCATCACTGCTAATCGAGAAGCTTCGCAGCATGTTCCGTAACTTCCAAGAAATCGCTATTCCGATCATCCTTTCTGGAGGAGTCGGCTTGAGTGTTATTTTCATATCTTTGGCTAATGGTTTTACAACGGATCTTTTTTCTTATCTATTCGGATCTGTATCTGCTGTCAGCAGTGAAGACCTGCGTGTTATTGTGATCATCTCAATTATTGTCCTGCTAGTCATCGGATTCTTGTACAAGCAGCTGCTTGTGCTTTCCTTTGATGAAGAGCATGCGCGTGTCAGCGGCTTGCATGCAAGAGCAATCCATTTTATCTTCATGCTGCTGACTGCCCTTGTCATTGCAGCGAGCATCCGGATCGTTGGTGTGCTGCTCGTCTCTGCCTTGATGACAATACCTGTAGCAGCAGCCATCCGTCTGGCAAAGGGCTTTAAATGGGCAATGATACTGGCTATCCTCTTCGGGGAGACATCCGTTATTGTCGGCCTCTTCTCTGGTTATTATTTTGAAATACCGCCAGGGGGTACTATTGTTGTCGTATCGATCCTGATTCTTCTGTTGAGTTTCATCATTCAAAAGCTGCTGCTTGCGAACAAACGAAAAGCGGCATTCGAGAAAGGAGTTTCCTGATATGCAAGTGGACGAAGGTATTGCGATTCTGAAGGAAAATGGTCATAAATATACGGATAAACGCGCAGATATCCTAGCTTATTTTATCCATGCCAAAGGATATCGAAGTGCAAAAGCACTGCTTGCTTTCATGGAAACTAGCTATGCTGGTATCAGCTTGGATACTATCTACCGCAATCTCCGTCTTTTCGAACAGCTGGAGCTGCTCGAATCCCGTGAAAAAAACGGAGAAAAGCTGTTTAAAATCGCTTGCAGAAGCGGCACGCATCACCATCATTTCATTTGTGAAAGCTGCGGACTGACCAAACCGCTCCAGAAATGTCCGCTGCCAGTTTACACAGAAGAACTTGCGGATTATCATGTAAATACACACGCTTTCGAGCTTTATGGTCTTTGCCCGACGTGTCACAATCGTTAAGGAGTCGATATATATGCCAATCATTACAGTTAAAATGCTGGAAGGCCGAACGGATGAACAAAAAGAACAAATGATCAAGAAAATGACCGACGTGATGGTCGAGACAACTGGCGCTCGCGCAGAAGCAGTTTCCATCATCATCGAGGAAATGAACAAATCAAATTATGGTGTCGCAGGAAAGCGCCTATCCTAATGAAAAAGCAGCATGCCAGTTTGGCATGCTGCTTTTTTTATAGTATCACTTCCTCCAGCACTTTCCGTTCCTCCAGCTCGAAGAGGTTTTTACCTTCCGTCTGCTGGACCTGCTTCTGCATATAACTCTCGATCAATTTGGCTTCTTCTTTATTACCGACGAGGTGGATGCTTTTCCATTCTCTATCTTTTGCGAGCTTATCAAGGTCAGGTGCAAGAGATTTGTACCAGCGCTTCTGGTTAGCTTCCAAGCGGTTCTCGATCGTGTCCTTCTTCGATCCTTTTCCGCCTTTCCCTTTAATGGACAATGCCCGCTGCGGGCTAGCCTGCACCTTCCATTTCTCGGTGTCTAAATCCATCTCATATATCTTTGTGTCATTTATCTTCCCTAGGACGGCATCGATTACTTTGACTTGATTTCTTTGCACCAGAATGACGCCTGACTCTGGAAATTTTTCATACAGAGCCTGAAATTGATCCAGCTTCGGCTCATCTTCCCAGTGAAATTCTGTCGTGACTGGCATTTGGAGGCATTCCGCAAACCAAATATCATCCGCAGATGCAAACACGACACAGCTTTTTTTCATGCTTTGACCGTTATCCTCCAGGAACGCTTTCACCTTATCCTTCACTTTCAAGAATTGCTCCAGCTCCTGGGGGTCGTTCTTGAGATATGTTTCGAAGTTCTTCAATCCATTCTTTACGTGAATCTTCCATTCGCCACCTGTCTGATCACGGTTGGCGGGATCCGTATTCACATACATGCTAAGTACTTTCTGAGGATGGCGCTTGGCTTTTTGTGCGAGTTTCTCCATGTCCTTTGCGTAACACAAACTGCAATCACTCCTCTTACAAATTTGCTTAGTAAAGTAAAACTAGCATATAGCACTACATACCACATACAAGCTGATTGAAACGTTAAAAAGGAAGGAAATAAGGGAATGATGTTAAGATCGAACTATGTTACCTGAAGGCTGTGATAAATCATGTTAAAAAGGACCCGCACACAAATCCTGCAATTTACGTCTATTGGCGTACTTAACGCAGCAGTTGACCTAGTCGTACTCAATATATTACTACTTATCTGGCCAACGAAGAATAATCTCCTGCTGCTGCTTTTCAATACCATCAGTTATTTAGTATGTATTTGGAACAGTTATTATTGGAATACGAGATTTACGTTCCGTAAGCAGAAAAAATCAAGCAGAGCAGAGAAAAGTCTGTTCTTTGCGCAAGCTTTAGTTGCATTAGTAATCAGCAATCTTGTTTTCATCGCGGGTCTAGCTATCCTCCGAACAATTACGTTTGTATCCTTCCCGGCATATATTGATAATAATATAGCCAAAGGAGCAGCCATGTTCCTCTCTTCGGCCAGCAGCTTCCTATTCATGAAGTACATTGTGTTCAAGAGAAAAAAATAGGCGTATACCATGCGGTATACGCCTATTTTCATGCCTGGATATAAGCCGCACGTCGATCAACGAGTGCTTGACTAGCATGGTCGAGATTACGGACATCCACCTGAATGCCATATTCCCTATATTTCAGCACTAGCTTGTCCAATGCTCCTACTGCTGAATCATCCCACAATCTCGCTTCCTGAAAATCCAAGATGATTTGCTGCGTATCCTCCCGTTTCGGATCAAATGAAGCTAGAAAATCAGTTACCGAAACGAAAAACAGCTGTCCTTTGACCATATAGACTTTCTGTCCTTCTTGCTTCGTTCCTTTGACATTCACTTTTGATATCTTGGCTGCAAAGAACACAGCGCTCATCAGTACCCCGATAATGACACCGACAGACAGGTTGTGCGTCCACAGCACAGCTGCAACTGTCACGATCATGACTGCAGCATCCGTCAGCGGCATCCGATGCAGATTACGCACCGATGACCAGTCAAACGTTCCGATACTCACCATGAACATAACCGCAACAAGTGCTCCCATCGGGATTTGGACCAAAACATCATTGAATACGATTATAAGCAGCATTAGAAACGCACCAGCAATAAAGGTAGACAGACGGGTCCGTCCGCCAGCTTTAACATTGATGACAGATTGTCCAATCATGGCGCAGCCAGCCATCCCACCGAAAAATCCAGCAGCAATATTAGCAATACCCTGGCCGCGCGCTTCACGGTTTTTATTACTGTTTGTATCTGTATAATCATCCAGCAACTGCGCCGTCAGAAATGTCTCCATCAGACCCACGATAGCTAAAGCAATAGCATATGGAAAAATGATTTGCAGTGTTTCCATATTGAACGGAACATCCGGTATGAAGAAGGAAGGCAAAGCCTGCTTCAATTCACCCATATCCCCGACTGTTTTTGTGGAACTATGCGTAAGTGCTGCGATTATGGTCATAACGACAATCGCAACAAGCGGAGATGGAATAGCTTTCACAAAACGCGGCAGCACATAGATAATCACTAGTGCACCAGCCACGAAAGCGTAGATTTGCCATGACTCGCCCTCGAAATGAACGAGCTGCGCGATGAAAATCAAAATGGCTAAACTATTAACGAAGCCTATCATGACTGGCCGCGGAATAAAGATCATCAATCTTGCTACTTTAAAGACGCCGAATAAAATTTGGATGATCCCGGTCAATATGGTTGTAGCGAAAAGATACTGCAATCCATGATCAGCGACAAGACTCCCCATTACAAGTGCCATCGCACCAGTGGCAGCAGATATCATCGCTGGCCGTCCGCCTGCAAACGCGATGACAACGGCAATACAGAAGGAGGCATATAATCCGACCATCGGATCTACGCCTGCAATAATAGAAAAAGCAATTGCTTCCGGAATAAGTGCTAAGGCAACTAAAACTCCTGATAATACATCCTTCGGTACATTAGAAAACCATGCTTCTTTTATATTTGTAATCATGTACGACATAAACTCCTATCTCTTGACTTACAGCAGGTTATTATACCATATTCTTTAGAACCGTTGCAGCTGTGTATACCAGTAATCAAAACTGGACATATTGTATAAAAAAAGCAGCAGGTGAACAATGATGAAACATGTCAAAGCCATACTTCTGAAAGGGATATTCGCCTTTGCGATCCTTTATCTTTTCGCAGGTTTAATCTATCAATTATCCTTTACCAAGGTATTCCAGCTTACAATGATCCTCACTGTAATAGGCTATTTGATCGACATGCTATTACTGCCCAGCAAAGCAAATAAGACAACAGGATGGCTTGATTGTATATTCTTCACCATTGTCAGCTGGATGCTCATTGTTCTAGCGACTGATGGTCCTGTACATCCATTAGTAAGCGCGATACCAGCAAGCTTGATTCTTGCATGGTTGGACGGGACGTTTTTGCATGCTTACGTACGGAAATATGTGATTCGAAATGGCAAAGATCAATATTATAATGTCATTTTCCTGGATCAGTTTCGTGCAAAAATTGCTGGGGATCTGCCGATACGCGGTCCACATAAGGATTCCTGAAGCCGATGCATGAAGAAAACCCGTGGAGATAACTCCACGGGCTTTTTTTTATGCTTTTGGATCCCATCTGATGATGATACCGCATTCGGTTAGACCGCCGCCGAATCCGTATAGCAGCATTGTATCGCCATCTTTGACTTTGTTTTCCTGTAAAGCGAAATCAAACGCAAGTGGGATTGTTGCGGAAGATGTATTTCCTGCATATGCCATGCTAGTCAGTGTTTTTTCAACTGGATAATCCAAACGATCACAGATAGATTCTACCATCCGCATATTGGCGCTGTGCGGGATGAACCAATCAATATCATCTAGTGACATATTTGCTTCTTCAACTAGTTTCTTAACGCCCTTTGGCACACCAGAAACGGCCCATTTGTAAACTTCGCGCCCGTTTTGAACCAATTTCCCTGGGTTAGTAAGCTCTTCACCGTTCAGTTTTGTGGACAGACCAGTTTGGTAAAGATGACGGCCGCCTTCACCTTTAGTTCCCATATGGAAACCAAAAAAGCCCGGATTTTCAGCATCATACTCGACTAATGCAGCTCCTGCACCGTCACCAAATAGAATACAGCTTGTACGATCCGTATAGTCGGTGATTTTGGACAAAGTTTCTCCGCCCAAAACAAGTACTTTCTTATGCAAACCGGATGAAACCAATCCGTTTGCCATATGCAGCCCGTAAACAAAGCCTGCACATGCGCCTCCCAAATCGAGTGCCCCTGTGTTTTTCAATCCAAGTCTTGCTTGCAGCTGACTGGATACACTAGGGAATTTGTATTCACCTGTAACCGTAGCTACCAGAATCAAGTCCACATCATCCAATGACTTGTTGAAGTTCTTTGCAAGGTTTCTTGCAGCATTTTCACATAGATCTGTTACATACTCGTCTTCAGCAGCGATTCTTCTTTCTTTGATTCCAGTTCGCTGTACAATCCATTCATCGGAAGTATCGACCATTTTTTCAAAATCTGCATTGGTCAATACCTTTTCCGGGATATATGTTCCAATTGCTGTTATGCGTGCTTTGGATTCCATATTATCTGCCTCCTTCACATCTGCCTCCATTATACCATCTAGTTTTAATACCTGGTACTAAAAAGAGAAATTTAATTATCTTTTTTCTCGGCATGGGAAGCTAACAGCTCTAAAACAGCATCGTCCATTGGCGGGTTATGCAAGCCGGCACGCACGTCCCGATAATGCTGCTCAAAAGCTTGCGTCTTGGAGAGACCTCGGCCGCCAGCAATCCGCATTGCCAAGTCGACTACTTTAGCTGCAGCTTTTGTTGCATTCACTTTAACTGCTGCAAGCTCTGGTCCCATCATTTGCCGCTTCTCAGGATAGCTATCCCACAAGCTGGCAACATGATACATAAAATGTCTCGCTTGCATTAGCTCCAAATCCATCTCACCTATTTTCTCCCGGATATGAGGCACACTGATAATCGGTTTATCCAATGTGTTTGGCTGAAACTCTTTAGCAAATGATACAGCTTCATCACGTGCACTTTTAGCAATGCCTAAGTAACAAGCAGGAATATGCAGTAACGACCCCTTCGGTCCAGATTTCTTCCTAGCTCTTTCCACGTAACAATTTGCTGGTACTCTTACCTGTTCCAGAATTAAATCGTCACTGCCTGTTGCACGCATTCCCATTGGATTCCAAGTCTTTTCGACACGTACCCCATTTATTTCCCTGGCAATTAAAAAGCTTCCGATGGTCTTATCTTCTTCTAAGTAAGCAGTCACTAAATAGTAATCCAGGTCAGCTGCCATGGATGTGAATGTCTTGCGGCCAGTTAGTATATAACCATTGCCTTCCCGCACAGCTTTCGTTTCAGGAATCCCCCCTCTTGTGGGACTTCCTGTTTTCGGTTCAGATGCTGCGCGATTGACAATTTTACGCTCCTGAACAACTTCTTCCAGAAACTTTTCGAACATACCATTTGGCCAATCTGCATTTTCGCATAAGTCCTGCATGGTACTCAAGTGCCACCCTATGGATAGAGCAGCTGCTCCATCGCCGGCGGCAACTATCTCCTGAGCCATTAAGAAATCATGCAGATTTGCTCCGTCACCTCCTTGTGCTTTAGGTACAGTCAGCAGTGTATACGCTGATGTCCGCAAGGCCTCCACCACTTGTGGCGCCAGCTGTGCCTGTTCATCACCAATCTGTTTGTATTTCTTTGCCACCTCTGCTACTTGTTTCGCTTTAGTAAGAATATGTTCTTCCTTTGCAATAATCATGCCGAACCTCCTCATTTATCCCCTCTATTTTAGTGAAAAGAAGAAAAGAATACAAAAAAACCCGCTCAAGAGAGCGGGTTTTCTGTGTTACATACTCATACCCATGTGCATGTGACCGGAAGTCATCAGCCAGTATGTGCCGACGATGATAACGATAGCGATGAAGAATCCGAAAAGTGTATTCCCGGAAATCAAACCGCCGTCTTCTCCTTCAGTCATGTGCATGAACATAACGAGCTGCAAGGCAGCCTGAATCACAGCGAAAATCAAGATAATGATGAAGATCGTTGTTGATGACCAGTCTGTCCATAGCGCTGTTGCGAAGGCTACAAGTGTCAACGCGATTGAGATCAAAAATCCGATGATGTGCTTCCAAGGGAAATGTCCTTTTTTCGTTTGTTGACTCATATTAATTCACCATCCCCATCAAGTAAACGCATGTGAAGATAAAGATCCACACAACATCTAAGAAGTGCCAATAGAGACTAGAGATAAAGACCTTTGATGCCGTTTTTGGTGTAAGTCCTCTTCTTGCTAGTTGGATCAGAAGAAGAATGATCCAGCCGATACCGATCGATACGTGCAGACCGTGTGTACCAAGCAAGATAAAGAACATAGACCAGTGTGCACTAGTTCCTAGTGTAACACCTTCGTGTACATAATGTACGAATTCGTATAGCTCATAGCCGATGAATCCTGCACCTAGGATAAGTGTAATGATCATCCAGCCAATAACACCTTTTACATTGTTCGCACGCATTTCGTGAATCGCGAGTCCGCAAGTGAAGCTACTTGTAAGAAGCAGCATTGTCATAATCATGACTAGGCCAGCTTCGAACATCTCGATGGATGTTGGTCCGTCGCCTACACGTGATTGTAACGCGAAATAAGACGCGAATAGTGTCGAGAACAAAGCGATCTCTGCACCAAGGAAGGTCCAGAAACCGGTGATGTTTAACCGGCCGGCTTCTGATTGGTATTCCAATGGCGCGTTGGGGTTCACATTGTGATCATGTGCCATTTCTTCACAACCTCCTTTATTTATTCGCTTTCGCTTCTGTTTCTTTTATTTCTTCCACGCTGACATAGTAACCATCATTGTAATCGAATGAACGAACAATCATAGTGATGAAGATACCGACAGCACCTACGATTCCAATCCAGTACCAATGGAATACAAGCCCGAATGCTGCCATACCCATCAATGCAGACATGATTGCCGGTGTAGATGAGTTACTAGGCATGTGAATTGGTTTATAATCCGTGTTCTTCTGTTGATCAAGACCTTTTTCCTTCATATCCCAGTAAGGATCAAGACCTGTTACTTCAGGAAGAACAGCGAAGTTGTAATGCGGTGGGATAGACGATGTAGTCGCCCATTCCAAGTTACGTCCAAGACCCCAAGCGTCACCAGTTTTCTCTCTTGGTGAATATCTCCAGCTATAGTAGATATTGTATACGAAGATGATGAATGCAAGACCCATCAGGAACGCACCGATTGTGGAGATCATGTTCAATCCTGTCCAGCCATCTTCTGGCAAATAAGTGGAAATACGTCTTGGCATACCGTCCAACCCTAGGAAATACTGAGGGAAGAAACATACGTTGAAGCCGATAACGAAAATCCAGAATGCCCATTTACCGATTTTTTCGTTCAATTTATGTCCGAACATTTTCGGATACCAGTAAATCAGACCTGCGAAACAAGCAAATACAGTACCCGAGATCAGCACATAGTGGAAGTGAGATACTAGGAAGTACGTATTATGATACTGATAGTCAGCTGCTGCCATCGCAAGCATTACCCCTGTTACCCCGCCAATTACGAAGTTCGGGATGAAAGCAAGGGACCAAAGCATCGGAGTCGTAAAGGTAATACGTCCTCGATACATCGTGAATAACCAGTTGAATATCTTAACCCCGGTCGGGATAGAGATAGCCATTGTTGTAATAGAGAAGAAACTGTTCGCTTCAGCACTATTACCCATTGTGAAGAAGTGGTGAACCCATACAAGGAAGCTCAATACAGAAATCGTCACAATGGACACAACCATCGCTTTGTAAGCGAATAGCTGTTTTCTTGCAAATGTCGAGATGATCTCAGAGAAGATCCCGAACGCAGGAAGAATAACGATATATACTTCAGGGTGACCCCATACCCAGAATAGGTTGACCCAAAGCATCGGGTTACCATCACCTTGCAAGGTGAAGAGTACGGAACCGAATAAACGGTCAAATGTCTGCATAGCAAGTGCAACTGTAAGCACTGGGAATGCAAAGATGATGATCAGCATTGTGATCAATGATGTCCATGTGAACATGGACATTTTCATTAGTGTCATACCTTTCGTACGCATCTTAAGGATGGTAACGAAGAAGTTGATACCTGTCATCAATGTACCGATACCAGCAATCTGGATTGCTAGCAAGTAGTAGTTCTGACCAGGGCCTGGGCTGAATTCATTCGTCGCAAGCGGCGTATAACCAGTCCAACCGGCATCAGGTGAACCACCGATGATGAAGGAAATATTGAATAGAGCCATACCGACAAAGAATGTCCAGAAGCTCAAGTTGTTCAAATACGGGAATGCAACGTCACGTGCACCGATTTGCAACGGTACGATGTAGTTGATCAAACCGATCAAGAATGGCATCGCCATGAAAAGGATCATGATAACACCGTGTGTCGAGAATACCTCGTTATAGTGCTGCGGATCCAGGAATTCCATCCCTGGCTTCGCAAGCTGCGTACGGATCATCAAACCATCGATACCGCCGCGGAAAAGCATTAATAGGGCACTAAGGATATACATGATACCCAGTTTCTTATGGTCAACGGAAGTCAGCCATTCTTTCCATAGCCAACTCCATTTTTTAAAGTAAGTAAGGGCAGCTACAACGGCGATTCCACCGAGCAAGATGCTGATCTGTGCGCCCAAAATCAATGGATCGCCGGTAATGATAAACTCATTCCATTTTAAGTCCAAAACTCTTCCCCCTCTCTCTGTTACTCATGACCCGCATGTGCATGTTCTTCAGAGTCCATGTCTTCATCCGAGTTGTCTACAGTATTGTCTTGCTGATAGTACGGAATTTCGTCTTCACGCAAGAGATTTTGAGATTTGTCTTTTGCATGCGGATTCTTCGGCTCATAGCCTAAGCGATCCCATGCTTCCAATGTGTAGTCCGCATTTTTTGAATGGTCAATCCATTGCAAGTGCGTACCATTGAATTCAGCTGTTCCGTCCTCATAAACACCAGGAATCAAAAGATTGTCATACTCGTATTGTGTCAGTTCTGGAGCGGAGTTTTGTACGTCTTCCACCCACTGTTGGTAATCAGCTTCTTCATCGGCGTAGACTTTGAATCGTTGTTCGTTGAAGCCTTCACCTGTGAAGTTAGCGTTTCGTCCATCGTACGTGCCAACGTGGTCTGCTTGCAGATAAAGAGTTGTCTGCATGCCTGCCATGTTATATTTCTGACCGCCTAGGCTTGGTATCCATAGAGCAGCCATGGAATCGGCAGATGTCAATTTGAATTCCACCGGACGGTGAATCGGAATATGCAGATAGTTCACTGTTTCGATGTCTTCTTCTGGATAGGTAAATACCCATTTCCAGTTGATGGATGTTGCATGTACTACTAGAGGGTCTTCTTGCGCTGCTTCAGCCGTCTTAGGCTGAGGCGCTTCCTCTAGTGAATAGATCGTTCTGACAGTAGGGACAGCCAAAATTACTACGATGATAATCGGGATGATCGTCCAGATAGTCTCGAGCAGCATGCTGCCGTGTAGTTCAGGGCTGTACTTGTCGTGATCCTTTCTTTCTCTGTACTTGACAAGGATAATCGTCAAAAGTACGAATACAACCGCAACGATTGTAAGCATAAAGATGATTGATAGAATAATAAGGTCACTCTGCTGACTTGCCACTGGTCCTTTCGGATCAAGCACTTCCGGTGTAGAACAGCCGGCGAGCATTAGCGGCAGGGCAAGGAACAATAGAAGACTTAAGGGTTTCAATTTTTTAAGCATGCGCCTGCTTCCCTTCCTTTCTTTACCTGAATTCACGAGAACGGTTGTTTTCCCTCTGCATAGGAAAACAACCATATCCGCTATAATAGGGTTTTGATAAGTATTTCACAATGAAACTTCCGCATTCCCGCAGGAGTGGCAGAAACTCAGCTGGAAACACACAATCACACTGCCGAATAGACAGTGTCTGACAACAATCCAGAAACTAGTGTAATACAAAGCAGCCAAAAAGACCAGACTTGCCTGGTAAGTAAACAGTTCATTTTTCATTCTAACACCGGCAAAAAGAGAGAATAAGAATAAGTAGTGAACAAAATTTGAACGTTTCATGTAAATCTGCAACTATTTCTGGTTTACCAGCCATTATCTGGTTTTGCTGTAATACACCGTATTGCGAACAGTCTTACCATCTACATGCAGGCTGTCAGAATAATGTATCCCCTCCAGCTTATAGCCGAGCCGTTCCGGAACAGCCCGGCTTGCACTGTTTTCTTCATCGCATAGTATCTGAACCCGCCGGACACCAAGCTCTGTAAAGGCATACTCCGTTTGAGCTTCAACGGCTTCCGTCATAAATCCCTGTCCCGTATGACGTGTGTCCATCCAATATCCGATTTCTACTTTTGGAACATCCCAATCTATCCCGTGAAAACCGCTGGATGCAATGAATTCTCCAGTATCCTTACGGAAAATGAGCATTCGCAGATTGGTCCGATTGATCCAATTTGCGACCGACTGCCGGATATTTTCCTCCGTTTCTTCCGGAGTCGGCAGTTCCTGCGCAAATGGCATCCAGAGCTGCAGCTCCGGCAGAGATGCTTTGATAGCTTCGTTCATAGCTTTGCCATCACCGATTTTAGGCTGCCTGATGATAAGACGCTCTGTCTCAATAGTAGTCTTGAAATCTCTTAATATTGGATTCATCGCTGCTTCCCCTCCTAGAAATTTATTCTAGTATGAAGGAAGGTATTGGACCTTGCAATACTATTCAGGCTGCTTCTGGTTGCTTTTTCTCTTCTCGATAAGATATTGCGGATAATAGAATTCCAATGATAGAAATACCGGCTCCGATAACAGAAAGCCATGTATAGCCGAGATTTGCATCCAGCACAAGTCCGCCTATATAAGCACCGCCAGCATTCGCCAGATTGAATGCTGACACACTTGCTGCTGCTGCAATCGTCGGGCCCTCTTTTGCTGCCATAACGATTTTTGACTGCAATAAAGGAGTTGTTCCAAAAGCACCGGCACCAAACAGGCCAATAATTAAAACAGCAGTGATCGCATATGGTGTTGCCAGCGGGAACAATAGGAGAATGACAGTCAGCGTTGCAAATACATAGATTAACGTTCTAGTCACATTGCCAGCAGCTAGCCGCGGCGTTGAAAAATTACCAATTACGCTCCCCATTCCGAAGAAGAAGAGACTGATCATGATTCCGACGCCTCCAAAGCCAGTAACCGACCGCAGCAGCGGTTCAATGAACGTGTAGGCAGTAAACACACCTGAGTAGCCAAATATGATGATAGCTATCGTCAGCAGCACCTGTTTATGTTTGAATACACTAAGCTCCTGCTTGATACGCGGCGTTTCTGCCGGCTTTGTATTCGGTGCACAAATAAGCA